>CAVWUK010000015.1:0-119603 GCA_963758145.1 uncultured Gammaproteobacteria bacterium | reverse complement strand
CTCTCAAGGCTGTAACACGGGTTCGAATCCCGTAGGGAGCGCCATTAAATCAATCACTTAGAATCAAGCACCGCCTCTGAGTCCACTTTGTGTCCACTATTTTTGAGGGCATTGTAGCGCCCCGTTTAATCAAGGCCGAGACGTTCTCCGGGATCGAGTCTCCTTTTTTGACCGGGACCAATCGCGCACCGAATGCGTAGGCATCAGGGCCGGTCACGATCCATGTCAGTGAGAATTGAGGGTGCAGAGGGTTGATGAGAACATTCCATTCGCCCGGCGTGATAATCGTGCGCACGAGCATTGCCGGCGTGGTCTTGGCTTCGAGCCACGCATCGCCAAATGCCCGGCTGACCGCGAGCCGGCTTTTCCATCGCGCCGCATCTCGTCAGAGAAAGTCGCTACCCCCAAGCAAGCGATGAGATCCAACGGGCCAGATCCTGGGCAGCGGCTTCCCGTTGAATGCTCAAAAGAGCGCCAAGGACTATCGCTAGAATCCGGCAGCCCCTTTTGGGGCAAGTGGATCCACCGCCTCGGCGCCGGAAAATGAAACGGTGGGAAGCTCGTTTGCCTATAATTCCGATTCTGGATGCTTAGGACAATTGTGCCCCGTGCAGATTAGCGCAATCTTTTTTGTAACCCTCTTGCTGCTGCTGACCGCATGTAGCGGCGGTGGTGGCAGCGGCGGTAACGGCGGCAATAGCATACCGACGAACTATCAGGTCGGGGGCACGGTCTCGGGTGTCATTCCAGCGGCCGGTTCGGGTTCGCAGCTCGTTCTCGAGAACAATGGGGGAGATCCGCTTTTTCTCAACAAGAATGGAGCGTTTGCTTTCAGTCAGGTCCTGCCTGCCGGCGCGGCCTACGACGTCACAATTCACATCGGACCGGTCGCACCTCCGGAAACATGCACAGTTCAAAACGCCGGCGGACAGGCGGGACCGGCAAGTGCCACTGCCGTTACAATCACGTGCGCCTTAAAATCATTTACCGTGGGCGGGACCGTCTCCGGCCTCGGGGACAGCAGCCTGACGTTGAGCGACATGAGCAACAATGGCGCACAGAGCCTTACGATCTCGGCCAATGGCCCGTTTACGTTCGCAACGCCGATACCGTACGACGACTCCTACAACGTCAGCGTGGTGTCGCAGCCGGTGAATCCCAATGAGACCTGCTTTCTCAGCAATCAGGACGGCGACGTGCGGAGCAATATTACCAACGTGACAGTTAGCTGCGAGCCGAACCTTTACACGATTGGAGGCAATGTAACAGGGCTGACAGGCTCTGGCCTGGTGCTTGCAATAAACGGTGGGGGAAATCTTCCCGTGAGCGCCAGCGCCGCGTTCACGTTTCCGCCAGGGTTGTTGGCTAGCGGATCTCCATACATCCTAAGCGTCGCAAAACAGCCCTCCAATCCACTGCAGACCTGCATCGTCCCCAATGGAGTCGGTACGATCGCGAATGCGAGCGTAACCACCCTCAATGTCATATGCTCAATTCCGCGTTTCGCGTATGGTGCAGGTGGACATGGCAACGATGTGCTCGCCTACGCCATCGATGTGACCGGCGGAGCGCTTACTATGATTGCCGGCAGTCCCTTCCCCGCCGGCGACAGCACTTACGGGATCACTGTCGACCCGGGTAATCGTTTTCTGTACGCCACCAACATTGGGGCAACGTTCGGACCGGGCAGCAACACCATTTCGGCTTACACGATCGATTCGGCCACCGGCGCACTGACAGCGGTGACGGGAAGTCCCTTCGCCTCGGTGGTGGCGCCGACCGACATTGCGGTCGAGCCGACTGGGCGCTTTGTTTATACGGCGGACCTTCACGACAACACGGTGTCCGCGTACGCCATCTCGGGCACCGGCGCACTCACTGCCATCACTGGCAGCGCGTTTGTACCAGGAATCGATGGTCCCCGGAAGTTGACGATTCACCCAACCGGGAAGTTCCTTTACCTCTCTGTCTCAAATGAATCGACGATCTGGGCCTACGCCATTGATGCCAACACCGGCGCGCTGACATTGGTTTCCGGCAGCCCCTTCATGAGTTACGGCGGATATCCCCCGGCGATCCTCCGCGGACCCACCGCGCTCGCCATTACCCCCGACGGGCAAACCACCTATTTCGCCAATACGGCCGAAGCAGAATCGTATGTTTCCACTTCCACCGGAACCATCAATACGAGCAATGGCGCGCTGACGACCCTTGTCAACTGGCTGTTGCCCCTGTTCAATCTGACGAATTCGGTCGTGCTGGAACCACAGGGGAGCTTCGCGTACATCACGGGCAGACAAAGTCGTTCCGTGAATTTCTCGGTGCAGTCCATTTGCATCAGCTTGGCCTGTGAGGCCGATGCAGGTTTTCAGAGTGTCACGCCGCCCGCCCAGACCGCATCGACAATCGCGGATCCAAGTGGCAGATTTCTGTATGTCGTGGACGTCAATGGAAACGCGTATGCTTACACAATTGACCGTGTGACCGGGGATTTGACCGCGGCAGCCACGACGTCCTCGGCGTTTGCGCCCGGACAGCAGATCGTCATCACCAAGCAGTAATGATTCGCCCTGCCCCTCGCGCGCTTGGCACCTACGGAGGATTAGGTGCGGAACCGGACCGATGCCGACAAGCCGTTCCAAGCGAGGCATTACCGGGGTAGCAGCCGCTTTGGACTAACGCGGCCGATGCAACGTCTGTCGTCGCACCCAACATTCCAGTAGATGTTGAGATAAAGTGGGCGTGGCCGCGAGTCCCCTGGCGCCGCGGTGGACCTCGTGCACATTAGGTGGGAGGCAGGACCGCGAACCTCGGATGACCAACCGGCTCTCAAGCCGGGCTGCTGCGATCATTCGGGCGCGGTGGTCTCAGCCGGCCGGTTTGAACGACCCAAAATAGTTTCTGTTTCTGGATCAGTATCCGTGGTCCAGATGACGCGAGACGACCGATGGAATCAATTGAACGCAAATCGTAAAGCGGTCCTTATATTCCTTGCAATTGCCATTGCTGGCGCGTGCGTCGTTATTTTCGAAGGCATCTACCAGGAAGCCAAGAGCGCCGCGATCACGAAGCTGAATCAGCAACAGATGATCTATGCGCGGCAGGCCGCCCGGGGCATCGAAGAGTTCTTTGCGGCTTGGACGGCGAACCTAAACGCCCTGTCAAAGATGAATGCGGTCGTCGCGGATGACCGCGAAGGCAAAGCCGTTCTGAATCTATTCTACGAGACCAACCAATCGCGGATCATGGAGATCGCCCGCGTGGATGAAAAAGGCGTGATCAGCGATGACATCCCCGATAGCAATGCGGTGGGATTGGACATCTCACGTCAAAAGCACATCGCCGCGCTAATGCGGGATCACAAGCCAGTGATCAGCGAGGTGTTCAGAACCATTGAAGGAATTGACTCGATCGCCCTTCACGTACCTGTCTTACAGGGGACTGAATTCAAAGGGTCGGTGGAAATCCTGGTCGACTTCAAGAGCCTGGCGAAGCGCTATCTTGAAGTAATTAAAGTCGGCGAAACCGGATACGCCTGGGTGGTCAGTCGGGAAGGAACCATTCTTTACACGCCGGTACCCGGCATTATCGGCAAATCCATATTGGAAACCAGCAAGGACAACCCTTCGTCAAGTGCCCTGGTTAGCGCTATGCTGCAGGGTCGCGAGGGTACCGCGGAATACACCTCCCAAAGAATCGGCGCCGGGCAGGTGAGCTCGACCAGGAAATACGCGGTGTATGTTCCTGTTCGCTTGGGGAACACTTTCTGGTCAATCTGCGTATCCTCGAGCGAAGAGGACGTCTTTACCGATCTGGCGTCTTTTCGCAATAAGCTGGCTGTGGCTATTTGCATTCTCTTCATTGTTGGCGTGGTATTTTCAACGCTCGGGACTAGAGCATGGTTGATCGTCAAAGAACAGGAGAAGAACGCCCGGGCAGAGCTGGAGATTGCACAACAGCGCAGCCAACTGACCCATCTTTCTCGGGTAAGTATGCTCGGCGAATTGTCAGGGTCGCTCGCCCATGAGATAAGCCAGCCGCTCACCGCCATCCTTAGCAACGCGCACGCGGCGCAACTGCTTCTCGGGCGATCCGAACCAGATCTAAATGAACTGCGCGAAATCCTCAGGGACATAGTGGCAGACGATGAACGAGGGGGAGAGATCGTCCGTCGCCTTCGCCTGCTTCTTAAGCGAGGTGAAGTGCAGTTCCAGCCGCTCAGTGCGAACGAACTCGTCGAGGAGGTGCTGAAGCTGCTACGGGGCGAACTTATCGATCGAGGCGTCACCGCACATTCGGAACTCGCTCCGAGTTTGCCGGTTCTCCAGGCCGATCGAGTGGAACTGCAGCAAGTGCTGATCAACCTGATCACGAACGCCTGCGACGCGATGGCCGACATGCCGCGCGAGGCTCGCGCGTTGACGATTCGCACCGGACTGGACGGCAATGGGTTCGTGTTGATTTCCGTTTGCGATGCCGGCCCTGGCATCGCCGAAGGGAAACTCGAACAGGTCTTTGAGCCGTTTTTTACCAGCAAGGCAAATGGCGTGGGCTTAGGGCTGTCCGTCTGCCGCACGATTGTAAACGCCCATGGTGGAAAATTGTGGGCCGAACACAATTCGGATCGCGGTGCCACGTTCCGCCTATTGTTGCCCGTAAAACCGAGTAGAACAACTTAGTGATGGCTCTGGCGAAATTCCGGTCAACTCAAGATTCGGAACCGCAATGAACGAAATTCGTCGCAAATCCGGGATGAATGGGAAAACGCACCATAGTCCAAAGAAATGGATGACAGGAAAGCGACCAGTTCCGGGCAGTCAATTCGGCGCCTCCAGTGCCCGACGTTGGCCGGGAAGCGCCGGATTCCCTGCCCAATACGGACATTCCGTTCGACACTGCCACGTTTGACTGTGAGGGGTGGCCCCCAACCGGCGGCGCACGACTCTGCCTACCAAGAGGTTCAAATCGTGCGCCGGAGTTGGCTTGCACTAGTCGCCGCGAAATGCATAGGAATGATCCAAGTCATTTGCAAGATGAGTCGTTCACAAGCCGATGATTTACAAGCGCCGCTAGGGACCCGGCGGAATCGGCGCCGGTACTAGATTCTTGACCGGCTGGAGCGACTGCAAGTATGAAAACAACGCCTTCAAGTCGGAATCGGTCATGGCTGCCAGGTTCTCGGCGGGCATCGGTGGCAAGAGAGGTCTGCCGACGCCGAGGTGCTTGCCGGTACGCAGCGTCTGGATGAACTGCTGAACGGTCCATAGGTCGATCCCGGTCTCAGCGTCGGGTGTCAGATTGGCCGCGAAACTGATGCCCCAAGGTCCCACCCAGGCGGTTAGGCCGTCGTTGGTCATCGCCATCCATTTGCCTGGTCCGAGTACGCCGGGAGGGACAGATGGGAGCCGCTCGGTCGCGGGATGGCTTGACAGAATCCTCGCCGGATCAGTCGTCGGGCCGTGCGGCGTCATTAATTTGGGTGAATGGCAGTCATTGCAGCCGCCGACGATCGACAAATACTTGCCGCGTTCGACCGGATTCTTGCCAGCTTTGGCGGTTTGGGCCTCGGCGGCAGGCGCGGCGACCAGAAGCATCGCCACGGCAAGCGTGTTCCAGATACGGGTTCTCAGTTGCATTGTTCTTCTCCCTTGTACGAACACAATGTTGAGTGTAATGATCAGCACGGCAGCATCGCAATGAGGTTGAAACGCAGACAGCTTTCGGCAGCTCGGTATGATGGAAGATCCGCGTTGAGGCGAATTCGACGGGGCGTCGGGCCCATCATCCGGCGACACAAGCTTCAGGCACAATTCACGAATCATCGAACCCGATGTGGCATCAGGAGGGCACATGGCCCAACCGAATCCCGGAATCATTGATGTACGCAGTCACCGGTCAGTACCGCAGACCATCGATCGACTGGAATCCCTGGCAACCGCGCGCGGCTTGATGATCTTTGCGCGTATAGATTTCGGCGGCGACGCTCGGCGCGCTGGACTTACAATGCGCCCGATGCAAATGCTGATGTTTGGCAACCCAAAGGCCGGAACGCCGCTACTGACGACAGCGCCCCACATTGGCCTCGACCTGCCGTTGAAGGCGCTGGCGTGGATGGATGAAAGCGGCAACGTTTGGCTTTCATACAACTCACCCGATTATCTCGCGGCAAGACACCAATTGCCGCAAGACTTGGTCGACAACATCGCGGGCGTTGTCCAGTTAATCGAGAAAGCGGTTGAGCCATAGAGATGCGTCAAGCGTAGGCCCTCGATTTGTTCGGTGTCGACCCGTTTCGGCCGGTACGCTTACAAACCAGGATGAGAACTCACGGCGCGAAAAAACGCGCGCGATCGCTCAGCGCGTTCTCTCAACCAGTGCCACAGTCGAGCTTTCGTCGACGCGGTCGAACAGGATCTCGCTCTTGTCCGCGGACAGATCGAAGTCGCGAATATCGAAATCAGACGTCAGCCGCGTCAGCTGCCGCTCCGCACCCGTCTTGAGATCGATGAGCCAGAAGTCCTTGCGCACGAACCCGCCGCGCAGTACGAGGATGGTGCCGGCCTCGGGACCGAACACCACGCGCTGCGCGCCGCGCGGCAGCATCGTGGCCGGCAGAGGGTACGGCCTGCCATCGCGATCCGCCGCTCGCAACGGAAACGTCACCCCTACGCTCGCCCCCGAGTACAGCAGAAACTGCCCATCTGGCGACCAGACGGGGTCGAACGAATACTCGAACACGAGCGGCACTGGCGAGCCGCCACTCGGGAAGAAGCTCGTCAGGCGCGGCTCGCCATCGTGAAGCACCCCGACGCTGATCGACTTGCCATCGGGTGCCCAAGCCACGTTGCCGTGCAGGTGGAGTGAGTTTGCAACTACCGAGGGCTGCGCGCCATCATTCTGCATGACGTAAAGCCGCGACTGTTCGCCATCTGCGACTGTGAATGCGATGCGCCCGTCGGGCGCGATGGCGGGCGCCGTGACGATATCGGACGGTGAACCGAGCCATAGCTCGCGGCTCGCGCCATTGGCGAGCTTCCATATGCCAGGCCGCCCGTCCCTTCGGGAAACGTACAGCACATAGCCCGGGCCACTACGCGGGGAAAGACCGGTTGCGAAATCCGACGACAGGCGCTCGGCCGAGGCCACCACCGCCGTGCCGCTCGACAGCGGCACACGCCAAAGTCCGGAGACGGGATTCGCCACCGTCACGGCGAGGCGCGCACCGTCGGCACTGGCGGCGAGCGATGTATAGCGCTCGAGACCGAAGCTGATTCGGTGCGGAACGCGCCGCCTGAGGTCGAGGCTATACAGCCACGGTCCCGCTCCCTGCGGGTCCGTCGCAAGATAAAGCAGCGTGCGCTCGTCGAGGAGCACCGGAAACCTCACAATCGAGTTGTGAAATGTCAGGCGTTCGAGACCTACACCAGTCGGACGGATGCGCCACAGATCCCAGTGCTCCGGCGGTACGCCGCGCGCGAAGTAGATGAAGGCGTCGTCGGGAGACCAGATTGGAAAATGGCAGTGCACGCCCGCGGGCGCAGCGTAGATCCTCCTTCCAGTGCCGGCCGCAGACTCCGCCACGTACAGGGGATCGCCCGGAGCGGTGGTGTGATACACAATATTCCGGCCGTCGTTCGACCAGGCCACTTCCGCAGCGCCCGGCAGATATGCGCGCAGCGCCCCACCCGTGGTTGGCACCGCCATGATGTTGATATCGCGAGACCGAGAGCCGTCGGAACTGCGTGACCACACCGTCACCAAAGATCCATCCATCGAAAAGCCCAGCGTTCGGACATCAGGATTGATCGGGTCGCTGATGGTGCCCCGCGTCAGATTGCGAAAACGACCGCTGCCGGTCTCGGTGATCCAGACGTCGTTCTGTCCGTCATGATCGGCGATGAATGCCACCGTTCGGCCGTCACGCGAGATTGCCGCTGCCTCTTCGCTACCCGACCAGTCCGTAAGTCGTGAAAATTGTGCGTTGGCGAGCGGATTGCGCCAGAAGTAACCAAGGTTACCCGCGAACCAGAGCACTCCCGCCAGAAGCAAAGCCATGCCGCCGGCGACAGCCGCCCACCGGCGCTGCCGGCGATGATCACGCGAACTTGAGTGGGAGGCCGCCGGAGTCGCGGTAGGTACCGCGGGGTGCTGCTCCGCCCGGAGCAGCCGCCGGACGCGCTCGACAAAGGTTGCAGAGGTCTCTCCGCCCGGCAGCCGACTCCAGTGCACCAGTGAGAAGGACTCAGGCACCTCGGCAAGCTTCTCGGGGGTCTCGTCAATGCACACCGGCACGAGGAAGGGGCGGCTTTTCGCCATCATCTGGGTGCGTTGGTCGGCGAGATGCCACTCGAGGCGGAAATACCCTTCGGCGCGCGCCTCGGTGTTCCTGGAGATCACCGCAACGAAAAGCCCGCAATCGCGGATCTGGTGACGGATTTTCTGGTCCCAGGCATCTCCGCCTCTCAGAACGCCCTTGTCGAACCAGACATCGACGCCGGCCGCGCGCAGTGCCTCGCAAATTCTTTCGGCCGCCTCCGCATCCTGTGAGGCGTAGCTTATGAATACGGCGGGCGCGCGGACGCCAGCGTTCGCATCGCCGCCGCTCTCGGCCAATTCCGGTGCCTCCGCCATTTATGGGGCATCGTCGCCGATGCTTTGGGGGTTGGCAACCAGACAGGTTTCGCCGCCTGGACGGTCTGATTACGGGCGGCAATATCGGTTAGCCGGAGGACGGGATTTGGCCGGGAACCTCCCGGTTAGCCCGTCCAAAGCCGCCATCCGGTGCGAGGCAGCCGGAACTGCCAGTCTCGGGCGGGCTGCTATTGGGTAAGCTAGGGTCAGCGACTCCACTCGAGTCTCCAAGGAAATGACATATGGCGAATGAGTTCGGCCGGCGTAGGGGATGTTCACGGCAGCCTCCGGTGCTGATTTTATGCGTACTCACGTTGACCGGTGCGCCCTGTGCAAACGCGGCCGCTCAACGCATTAGCACAGCCGAACTGCTTTCGCCCACGTGGTCTGGCGGAGTGACCGCTAACACCGCGTTCACACCGGGATCAGCTGCTGTCACGGAGCACGCGCCGTTTTTGGGAACGCTGCGATTGACCGAGACGGAGATGACCACCGAGCCTGCGGTATTCGCGCCGCGGTCAGTCCTCGGTCGGGATCCGAAGTTGTTTCCAGGTGTCGCCATCTCTTTCTTCACCGACAAGGGCGATCTCGTTCCCTTTACGCAAGACGTGATCCGGTTCGGTTCCAACAACCTCGGGCGCAGCTACTGGGACATCATCGTGCAGCCCGGCCGGGTTTGGTCTGAGCCTGACGATAGCGGATGGTCGCGTGGCGCGTTCCCTTTTGCGCTCGTGAACTCCATCGAAGGCGAGACGCACAATGGCTTGGCGACATTCCTTTACAAGGACGGTCGAATATCGAATTTGCGCTTTCAGATCGTGCAACAAACGGCACCGTTCTACATTAAAGATGACTTCGTCGCCGCCGGTCTCGTTCCGGCGACCTTTTCGCCCGTAGCGACCGACCAACTAAGTTCCCTGAAGCGGGGTTACGAGGCCGATCGCACCGACGCAGTTCGGATTGCCAGTTGGGACGATCTCGCGGCAAAGGTGGGCAGTGCCAAACTCGCCAATTTCGATGGCACGATGCGAGCGAGCGACATTGTACTTTCCGGACTCGACTATCAAGGCACCTTCTATCTGAAGGAGTGCCAGAGCGCCGGTGGTCAGTTGCCGTGGTGCGATCGCGCGCGCTTCGGAGTCTGGTCGGCCACCAAGGCATTGGCGAATGAAACGGCGCTGTTGAGGCTCGCCGAGAAGTACGGCCCGTCCGTGTTCGAAATGAGGATTGCAGACTATTCGCCGGAGGCGGCCCGCTATCGCGCGTGGCACAACGTGAGATTCGAAGATGCAATCAACATGACGACTGGAATCGGCAATGGCAGCACGAAACGCGAGCCGAATGACACAAGTGATGGTTATCTCGACGCCAGTTATTCGAAATGGTACGAGGCCCGTTCCACCCAGGAGAAGGTGGCCGCCCTGCTCAAAGACGGCGGCGTGTATCCGTGGGGTCCCGGCCAGGTCACGCGCTACCGCGATCAGGATATGTTCATTCTCGGAGTCGCGATGGACCGCTTTCTCAAATCGAAGGAGGGACCTACGGCCGACATCTGGTCGATGTTGCAGCGGGAAGTATTTGCGCCAATCGGCATTCATCAAGCACCGACTAACCGCACCATTGAAGCGGATGGCAGCGTCGGACATCCGCTCATGGCCTACGGCTACTACCCAACCATCGGCGACATGGTGTTAATAGCGCGGCTTTACCAAAATGATGGCAAGCACGGAAAGGAACAGATCTTGTACGCGCCGCGCATACGAGAGTTGCTAGCCGGCCCAAATCCACGGGGATTTCCAACCGGCGAGAAGCTACCCGTGGGGGAGACAACCTATATCAATGCGTTCTGGGTCACATCGTATGTTGCATCGCAAGATTGCCGATTGTTTTATCCTCGAATGATCGGTTGGGGTGGCAATATAGTGGCTTTGATGCCCGGAGGTTTGACGGGCATTCGCCTCGCCAAGAGCGGTGAGACGGCGGATAACTCCGAGGTCGATACCAGCGGGATGGCGCAGGTGGCAAATTCCTTGTCGAAGTTCTGCCGGTGACACTTCACAGCGTAGGCGGCGTTGTTGGTGACGCTGCCGCTCTCCGAGACCGCCCGGTCATCACAAGTATCTGGTCAGGTAATTCTGGATTGAACGACTGCTTGAGGGCGTGAGTTTGTGTAGTCGAAGGTCCGGAGTTGGCCGGACTCTGCCCCATGCTTGCCCAAAGAGCTGACATTCAGGCCGACGGGACCGTGGCCGCCGGCCAATTTCGCCCCGATGCCCTAGGTGGCGAGCGGCCGATGCTCGGAACTCTACTTGGTCATTCGATCGTCAGACGGCTGCGGTCAACGGCCACCGGATACCATTTACGTAAAAGACCACTTGCAAATATACGCAGACTACAGCAATGACGATAAGGAGAAGCGAGGCGCTCAACGCTAAGCGAGCAGCAACCGGATCGTTCAATTCGAGGTAGTCCCGCCTTGCGAGGAAATGGAGGACTCTAAGCATTGTCGCGAAGTGCAGGCTCGAGAAGAACTCCGGCGACCCGATGTCCTCCCACGTCGACGGATGGTGCGACGCGAGACGCTTGAATAGCAAGTGCATGACCGCCAGATATGTCAATCCCAGGGCAGCTGCGGCGATGCAGGCAACGGCGTATCGCAAGGGCATAGGCAGAACAGCATCCTAACAATCAACTAGACGCCAGTACTGGGATATAACTCTGTGCATTCCTTTGACCCTCCAGCCTCGCATATCAGCATGGTAATTGAGCCGGTGAACGTCGGCCAAGCGGGCGCCCTCACGCTTTGCACAGTTCGTTTTGCGACAACCGCGAAGCCGCGCCGACCTTGCACGTTCCGAAACTTTCTCATTTCTTTGGCGAACCCCATCCGCTACAGTTGTCCCAACCCTTGATGGCGAACAGGCTGTAATACGTGCCGCAGTAGCCCTCCGTGATATCTCCAAAACCGCCGCCGAGCGAGGTATAGAGCGCCGTGAGGTACGTCACGCTATTGGCGGAGAACCGTCCGGCATGATTGTCCAGGGCGGCGGTGATCGGCGCCGCCGCGCTCGTGCCACCAACTTGGAACCAATAACAGGATCCCTCGTAGGTGCAGTTGTAGACCCAGACCCCGTTGTTAGGATCGGCGACCGCCGAAACGTCGGGAATGAGTCTGGCCGGATTATCGAGCGCGCTTTGATAAGAGGGCGCCGGTTCGTAGAGACTGGCGCCCGCACCGCCAAGGGTCCAGGTGTCCTGTTTCTCGAGGGCCAGAGTGGAGGCGTTGCGGCTGTTGGCCGTGCCCCCGACGCAAACGACATTCGGCGAGACGCAGGGGTACTCTGTGCCCCACACGTCGCCCGACGATCCGTAGAACACGACATTGGTATAGCCCGTGAAGGTCGAATCGTTGGCACTCTCCCCGGAGTACTCCGTGCCACCAAAGCTCATCGACACCTCTCCGCTGCCGGCCGCCTGGACGATGCCCGCAGCCACGCCGACCGCAAACAACATATCGCTCGTCGCGCTGGACGCCGCCTCGACCAGGACAACCTTGGCGTTCGGCGCCAAGCCATGCGCCATTTCGATGTCGAGCGCCGCCTCAAGATCCCAGCCGGTACCTGAGCTGCTGGCCGGCTTCGTGCCGGTCGCGTAGATCTTCTCGAAGTTTGATGCGCTGGGCGCGGGCAGACCGAATTGCGCGGAGTACGTCTTTAAATCGCTCGTCGCGTCCACGTAATCATAGGCGTCGACAATAGCTATCACGTTCGTGCCCCCAGTGGCCTCGGTCGTGACCAGGTTGGGGTTGCAACCGTCCACGATTGCGGTGAACTTGTAGACGCACTCGAGGGAAGCCGGCGTCTCCACGCCCGTTCCGGTGATCGGAGGCCCGCCCGTGATGCCCGGAAGGTTGCCGCGCCCTAACTTGGGCTTGATGACCTCGAGAAAGGTATGGACCCTGACGCCAACGTCGGCGGCGAATCGCGTGTTGGAGGCGGGATGGAATGGGACGCCGTCCTCCAAGGCATCCTTTTGCACCGAGCCCGCCCACGCCGTGCCCGCCATCACCGCACTGACCGCCATCGCACCGTACGAGATGCCCACGGCGCGCGAAAAATTCATGCTCTTCCAGATCTTAGAACTCACGACGGCCTCCTCGAGGTATCCCTTGCTTGTTTAACTTGGAAGCGGTTTTTTCGAGTATATGGTCGTCTACATGCCCCGCCTTGGCAACCAAGGTGACAGTTGGAATAGCTCGACGGCGGCTTCTTGGCGGCCAATTCGGAGCGGCGCCCGGCAAGTATTGGCCGATTTTTGGTCGACCCTGCGGTCCTTCGTGAATGACCGGTATCGGGCAGCGCAAATTTCACTGCGCTCACACACAAATGAAAAACCCGGCGCAAGTGGCCGAGCTTCTCAGTACAAGACAGGTGCGCGCTTAGGCGGAGCGACGCGTAGCTTCGCCCCAATTATGGCGCACCGCTGATCCAGCCCTGCTCCTGGAAGCGCGTCTTCAGCTGCGCGCCGATCTCCTGGGAAATATGCTGGACGCGGCCCTCGATTGTGTTGCTGCCGCTCAGCTCGCCGTACGACTTCACGCCTGTCGTTAGGATGAAGCCCGCCGGGTTGTGAGTGATCGCCCAGGATGCGATGCCCACCGCCATCCCTGGCGTCTTGTTGCCGGTCGAGGTGACATCGCTGGAGCCGAGCTTTCGCAGACCCATGGCCGTCATCTGATAGCCTTCGACCGCGACTTTCAGCTCGGACTGTCCGGCCGAGAAGCCGATGCTCACGCGCTCCGCGGCACTCCCTTGCTGCACGGAAAGGAGCGAGCCTTCGATGACCAGATCGTTGATTTGCGGCCGGGAGGCTGCCGAGCCGACCGCCGCGGGCATGCCCATGCCGATGATCTCCTGCACGACCTGGGTGGCAATCTGCGCGCCCAGCTGACGCCCCTCGGCGATCTGCTCAGGCGATTGCTGACCTGCAACAACCTCGGGGTCGCTCATCAGCTGCGACTCGGGACGCACATCAGCGGGCGTCGCGGCGAAGGGGTAGACCCAGATCTGCCCCGGGCGCGATAGCGGTCCGGCAGCCATCCGCTGCTGGTCGCTCACGGAGGTCGAGGCGCACCCGGCCGCTGCGGCGAGAGTAGCCAGAACCGCCGCGGCTCGTGCGGCATTCGACATCGTACGTAAGCTCATAGGATCTCCGTGTTTCGTTGCCCGATCCGAATCCGCGCGCTCCCGGCAGTTGTGGGACAGGTGCGAACAGCGCATCAGCGCCTTGGTTGCATTATCGTCCAACAGCCGCACGGTCGCCACTGCGTCGCGGCATGTGCTGAATTACATCAGCCGACGATTAAGTCGCCCGTTTATTTTTTTAGCGTATCTCTTCAACCGCCGGAATCTTCCACGAGCCGTCCAGGATTGACGGTGGCTTTTCCTTCGGCCAGTACAACCGCATCATTAGAATGAATTTGTCCTTCGGCGCAGGTAGCCAATTTTGTTCCTTGCCCTTCCCGGGAGATTCGTTCTGGATATAGAGATCCACCGAGCCATCGGCATTTAGCGCAAACTTGTTGCGCTGGCTCACCGTGTAGCGGTTGATCGAGTTCGGCACGAAGAAGTAGCTGCCGTCGTACATGGTCAGCGACCAGAATCCGTCGACCGGCGGTAGTTGGCCTTTGTCGAAGTGCAGAACGTACTTCTTCGAACCGCTGTATTTCTCAATAAGTCCGGGGCCCTCGGAGGTCGGATATACCGCGTCCTGCGGGCGGTTCGCACCCAGACCGATGGCCGTAATGAGTGCGCGCATCTTGTAGTTGGTGCCGTAGATGCCGGTCTTGGTTGAGAAGAACCACCCGTCGGTGAGCTTCGCGTCACCGGCGAGAATCCCTTCCTTCATCATGTCCATGATCTTTTCGTTGGCAGGCTTCGGAACCTCGGCAAGACCCTTGGCGACGGCGGGGTCGAGCGTAGACACGTCAAAGTCCTGCCCCGGCACAATGCCAATCTTGGCGAGCGTCGCCACCATGGGGGCATCCTCCGCTGTCGGAGGGTTGGTCTTCAAAAGTTGCGCGAAAAGCTTGAAATAGGACCCCGCATCCATGGCGTTGACCTGTTCGCGGACCGCGGTCTTCATGTCTACGCCCGGATCGACAACTCCCGGCACCGGCGTCGCCGCCGGTTTGCCGTAGGCGGACAGTGGCACCGCGGTCATTTGATCTTGCAGCGCATGCACCGCCTTGTAGTCCTCGGGGGTGCCAGTACAGTAGATGCGGCCGAGCAACCATACTATGCCCGTCGCCGACTTATATTCCGTGACGCCTGCGGGGAGCGTCCCGCTCCAGCCCGGGCCGGTGATCGCAAACTTCTGCGCGCCGGTACCCGTCGTCCGTTTGCCGGGGTCCGCAAAGACCGTGGTCCAGCCATCCAATATCGGCAGAAGAAAATAACGTCCTTTCATGTCGGGCGCACTGATGATCCACGGCTCTTTGGTCACATCCAACCACACCAAGGTGTAGAGCGTGTCCGCGTTCGGCGCCGTTACGGAGTGGTCGTCGACCGCCGGATAGCCGCGCAGCTTGGCAAATTGACCCATGGGTGCTTTGCTGCTCTCCGGCGTCGCGGTGTTGGTCATCACACGCCGCGTCATTTCCATCGTCACCAGCGGATAGGCGTAGATATATGCATCGATGCCTGTGTCCTTCGCCCCGTGTTCCTTCACGAGATCTGCCGCGGCGGCCATTGGTTTCTCGGCTGGACTTGTGTCGACCTTCTGACTGCAGCCGACTACCACCGTCGCAAGGATTGAAAGACCTACCGCCAATCGAAGTGCTTTGAAATTCATTCGCTCATCCCCAAGTTTTAGTGGACAAAAACGCCGCAGAAAAAGCGCCGAGTTTTTAAGTATGGGTCATTGTGGAAAATCTGTCTGTTGCCCTTTGGGGCAATAGCTCGGGCATCGCAAGGGTCAGCGCAACAGCATGGCCAAGGCCGCCAGTGGCCGCTTTGCGGAACCTATTTCGCTACCGCCACTGCCCGCTCCTGGCCGGGAAGCGCAGGATGCCCTCCCGTTACCGGCCAGTCGGCCTCGCCAAAGAACGAGTATTGGCGCCGGTGCGCCATAGAAGAATCAATTCCTTGCGACACAATTATGCCGGCCCCTTAACTCGTTCATTTGCGGCTTAAAATGGCAAAGACGCCAGCCGCTGTCGTTCATGCAATCGCATGCCGCGGAGCCGTTGCTTCTATTGCATGATCGTGCTATCAAGGGCACGGACACCGAAACGTGTAACCCACATCTTGGAATAGCATGAAGCTAATTTCATTCCTGATCATCTGTCCAGCGCTATCGGCGTGCGCCACAGATTACGTGTCGCAACTTTCAGAACCCAATTTCGGTATGTGGCAACGCGTGCATTACTCGGAAGAAAATAATATGGATGCGACACTGATGATGAACGGTATCTATGCGTCAAAGCAGATGAACGGCCCGTCAATGCCTTTGGGAGCTTTTTGCTTGACTGACTATCGTTGCTCACAACAATCGCAACTTGGGTCATCCGGATGGGCCCCGTAGGGGGTCGTGAGTCGATTCAGCGCGCGATAAGATGCCTGATACTCGGTTAGCACGTCTGTGTACTTGCCGCTGAGCAAGAACATTTCGGCAGCATTTCACGAGCCGGTAGCTCAACCTCATCCTTCGCCGATTTTGGCTTGTCGATCCGCCACCGCCCGCAGCAATGTGATCGCGCCTTGGATATTGCCGTCTGAGAAGCGCGCCCACGCTCGAATCTCATCGGGTAACGAAGCACGTGCCGAACCGCCGCACCAACTGAAGAGTCGGCTGGTCTGAACGAAGGCAACTTTGCATTCAAGTTGCTTCAGGCGCGCAATTGATCGGAGCCGATCGAGGATCGATTCGACCGAACGTTGCCCTCCGTTCGGCCTCATCGTATTTTGTGAAATCGATTTCGCCGTCCGTTCAGAATAATGCCGAATTCAAGGCAGCGAATCGCTGCGAGAAACGACACGACTAGAATAATCCGTGTTCGAAACTTCCCTATGCTGGTCGCGGCACCTAATTCATCAACGAACGGTCGCTTGGCGGTAAGCAGTTCAGTAACCTCACTGACCGGTAGTGGCCTATCCTGTTGAAAAACCCCCTTTCCGTGACGAGGTGATTCTTGGGTTGCGAAGAAATCCTCGCCAAACACACATAGGGAGGCTTCAACAGAGTAGGCCGACCTGCGGCCGATACCCCTCCCGTAACCCGCCAGTGAGTTCGATAAAACCGCGGTCTCCGGTGAGAGGCGCATGTCGAAGTTGCCGGTCATGCGGACTGCTTCCGGGCAATGCAATGTCGATCTTGGTCAACTTGCCGGTCTACCCCGTCGGCGATACGCTCGAATAATGCGACCCCTTCGGTATTCCATCAACATCACATTGGACGGATGCTGCGATCATCGTGCAATCTCCCCGGACGAAGCATTGCATCGCCACGCGGTTGCGAACCTCGACCAAGCAGATGCCCTCCTCTTTGGCCGGGTGACTTATGAAATGATGGAGGCAGCGTTTCGGCCATCGGCGCAGGCGGGAGCGAGACCTGATTGGATGGAGCCCTTCGCTCGAACGATCGACGCGGCCAAGAAGTACGTCGTGTCGGGCACCATGGACCGGGTCGATTGGAACGCGGAGCTCGTGCGCGGGGACCTAGGACAGGCCGTTCAGCAACTCAAGCGGGGGTCGGGTAAGGGGCTGCTCATGGGGGGCGTGAAACTCCCGCTGGCGTTGGCGGAGCTGGGATTGATCGATGAGTACGAATTCTTAATACATCCCAGGCTGGCGGGCCACGGGCCGACGTTGTTCGCGGGGCTATCGAAGCCTGTCGACTTGAAGCTCGTGAGCCGGTTGGAGTTGGGCTCGGGGGTGGTGGCAATGCGGTATGAGTCTAGAAGGTAGCGATCGGGCTTGCAGGGGAAGGCCAAATTGCCCGCCCGAGCTGCCTTGTTGGCCGCCGCGAGATACGCGAACTCCGTGAGACGATAGCCAAGCCCCGCGATAGCACGCATTAGACGGTACTCGACCCTATCCGAATACTGACGCCGGGATTCCAGCCTGATGTCATCAGACGCACTGCTCTTTTCGACGCGTGATTTGGTTGATTTTGCTAAGTCGTATTTCATGCGCACACTGATTCCCGGTTGATGGCTCATCCACAGATGCGGCTGGGAGCTTTGATGCTTGCATTCCGTGCAGGTGGGTGACCGGGTTTGACAGGGAGCGTTTAGCCTCTGTCCGCCACTGGGTAAAACCGACCCTGAGCTGCCGGATACCGAGTTTCTACTTACGGTAGTCCTGGCGCGCGCTCAGTTCTCCAATCTTCGCGATCGCTTGTCTCCGCCGGTAACCGCGCTGTCCGCATTTGCACCAGAGCCCGATCATTGTTTGACCGGCGCTGCAGGGTTCGCCGTGAAATGATCGAGTTTCGAGGCGGCGCCGGGAGCCGGCGTCTTGACGATTGCCGCCGGCCTGTCAACTTCCATGGGCTTTGGCGCGGGTTCGCTGGTTCGCTGGACGATAATCGTCGGCGGTCTGTTGACAGCTGGTGTCAATGTCTTATGTTGTGACGCCGTGGGGGCAGCGGCGCCCCCGCGCGGCCCACCGGTGTAACTGAAGGTACCTCGCGAACCCTGATTGGGTACGGACTGGGCGTACGTGTGATGGGCGACAGCGGGATTCAAATGGTTTACCGCGCTGTTGTAGGTGAACGAATTGCCGATCCAATGACCCCCCGAATAACCATTTCCAAAATAACCATATCCGTAATTCACCGCACCGTAGAAGCCGACGGTCGAACCCCAGTATCCCGGGTGAAAGACGAAGACGGTGCCGGCGAAGCTCCAATATGCGGGGGTCCACAGGACGCCCGCCCGGGGCGGGCGTACCCAGGCACCGGGAATCCAGAAATATCCTTGATCTCGCCAGTACCAATACCCCGGCGTCCAGAGGTAGCCGTCTTGAGGCAGGCTCGGTTGTTCCTCCTCAGGCAACGGCGGCGGTGTGATGGCGCTGCTCATGGTATCGCTGGACGATGAGTTCGGGTTCGCGGTGCTTTTTGCATCACGCTCAGCGTTGCTGCCCGGCAAGGTATTGAGCGCGGTGCCCCAGGAGGCGTCGATGCCGGTCACGGGCTCCCCATTTAACGTGACGCCGATCAGCCGACCGTTGGACACGTGGCCGGCATAGACCACATCCTGGCTGTGTCCGTTCCAATCGGCGGGAGCGTCATGCCGGTGCAACACGATGGCTTTGTCGGTGAAGGTTTCCACCGTCCAGCTTTCGTCGGTGCCGTCGCTGCGATGATATACGCCATTGTCGAGAATAAGGGTGAAGCAGTTGGTCCAGCAGAAGTGCAGTTCGTGGGGAGGGTAGCGTGGATCCTCGAGTTTTACGATCGTAGATTGCGACAGCGAGGAATCGAGATGATCCGAGTACACTACATTGCCGCTCGCGTCGATGGCTTTGTAAATCTCGCTCGCCTGCGCCATGCCTGCGGCGGCTGTCAGCCAGAAGACTCCCACGAAAAATCGGCGCGGAAGAGCTGTTGCAGACAGCGTCCGTTGAAGAATTGTCTCGTATCTGTACATGGAGACAATATAGCTCCGATGTGCGCGGGTCGGATTGACGTCGTCCACAATCTCCGCCGGCCAGATTTCGTCAAATCCGGCGATTGGAGCCACGCCGTCGAGTCAGTCAAACGCGCCACGCGAATGTCGGCCAATTGGCGCGCAACCGGGGGATGCCGATGACGGCCAGAAGCGATGGTCAAGGGACGATTCCGCGTCGCTTGAATTCCTCCACGACGTGGGGCCAGATGGCCGTCGCCTGGACAATGTCCGCATCCCCATCTGAAGTCTTTTGCCTGCGCAGTTTGTCGACTCCCCGTCCGTACAGCGACCAGGCGTTCTTGGCGTTGATTTTGAGCGAGGCGTCGTAGTTGGCGATCGATTTGTCGTAGTCACCCATTCGCAATAAAACGAGCCCGCGGCTGTCCGCGGCCTTCGCATAGAAGAGGCTCGCCTTGTCCGCGCGCTTGAGCGCGGCATTGCAATCCTTGAGTGCGAGCGCCAGATCCGTACCCTCAAGCGCCCTAAACCAACATCGCGAATTCAATGCATCCGGCAGTCGCGCATCGTCTGGGTGCGAGTCGATCCACAGAGTGAGTTGCGCGATAGCGGGTGCCAAACGGTCGGCGCGCTCATAAGCGTGAGCCAATTGATAGCGCTCGTCGGCCTCTTTGGGCGCAATCGCGTCTGCCGCATCGAGGTCGGCTGCGGCAAGGTCCTTGTCGCCCCGCTGGAGCAATAGTTGGGAGCGGGCAATGAGCGCCGGCGGGTTGCCCGGCTTGAGCTTTAGAGCCTGATCGAAGTCTGCCATCGCGGGAACAGGCTGCTTCATTTGCCAATAGACCATGCCGCGCTGGTAGAGATATTCGGGATTTTCGGGCGACAACTCACAGGCGCGACTCAGAGCGGTGAGGGCCTGATCGAATTCGCGGCGCGATGCGAAGGCAGCGCCACGGCGAGAGTAATCAGCCGCATCCTCGATCGCTCCGCCCGCCGTGTTCGGCTGCTCGGCTGATGCATCCGTTGCAGGCTCGGTGACAGGGCGGTTGCCGGCAGTGAGATTGAATACCGGACCGCCGTTGTATGTGAAGTACAGCTTGTGTTGACTGTTGGCCACATAAATCCGATGCGACAGAAAGAAATCCGCCCCAATGAGCATGTCAGCGTTTTGCAGCTCGATGTCGCCGATACGCAATCGGGTGTTTTTGATCTCTTCTTCCCCAATCTTGAAGCTGGAAAAAGGCGCAATGTAGTTGGCGAAGGTGCTTCTGCCGATTCCGTAGGACGTGCCCGAGCTGACGACGCCCGGAGAGTCGGGCTTAATGCCTGCGCGTGCAGCGGCTTTTAGCGACAGAATTGAAGTCGCGGCGCCCGTATCGAACAACACGCGTATTTCGGCGCCGTTAAGGTAGGCACGGCCGATTGTGCGCGAGAGCTGCAGCGTCTTCGGCGAGATGTGAGAGCCCGAGCTCCGGCCGCCCAGTGGAGGCTCCGATACAATATCGATCACGGAGTAAGGTGTCGTCGCGCCCACCCAATAGCCCAGCATCGCCTTGGCGCAGTCCTGAGCCTTCATCAACCGCACGGTTCCTTGGCTAAGGTCGTACTCTACGTCCCCGACGTGAAGAAAATTTTGACCTAGCAATCCGATACTACCCTGCCCAGTTTCGCTGCCACCCACCAAAAATTCGACGTTGTGTAGGGAAACGCCCGCCAGAGCGAACGTCTTCACCGTCGCGATCGAGACCTCGGCCGTTCCAACGACGCCGGTCACCTCGAAACCAAAGGGAGCGGGCGATGTCCGGAGCTTGAACTGCGCCGCGCTGGCGGCGCTGATCATGCTGTAAAACGCGCCGCTGTCTACGACGAATTGCACATCGACATCGTCGATGCTTGCGGTCATCAATGGGCGCATGCCCACCATCGTGATGGGGAACTCGGCAATCTTTCCGAGCTTGCATCCGTCCGCGAAGGCGGAAACCGATGCAATCGATAAGCTCAAAATTGCGAACATCCTGGACAGGTGAAGGGCGGCCGTCCCAACCCCCAAACGCTCTCGAAGTCCAATCATTTTGACTTCCAGCGGACAAGCTCCCATATCAGAATCTACTTTGCCACCGACTACATCCAGTACCCGAACTGCAAGCCGCCCGAGTTCACGCCGGCCCTTGCCACTTGCGGCGGAACTCGCGACGGCTATGCGAATTGGGGGACCTCGGTCAACTACGTCGTGCCGTAGCAAAATTGCGAAGTTGCCGGTTTGCGAGCGGGCTCTCTTCGGCGTTCAATCGTTAGAGCCCGGCCAGCACCTGCTGGGCGAGAGTCTTCTCTATGGCTTCTTTGCTTTCAACGGTCATGTGGGCGTAAACGGCGACTTTAAGGGCGACATTGCCCTTCTTGACGATGAGGCCAACTTGCCCGCCTAACGCCAGGTAATAGGCGTCGTCTCCGACGCCGCTGATCGACGTGACGGATAGGTCTTTCGATGCGGTCTGCCCCAATTGTTTGCCGCCCTCAAACCCGGCCACGTCCTGCAGCGAGAGTGTGACGTAGCCGCCGCCGCTCGCGGTTGAATTCCATGTGCATGTTTTCTTTGAGGTCGGGGTTATGTACGAACCTGCGCCCACCGGTGCGCCGAGTGCGGCACCTACCTGGGCGGGAGTGAGCAGTGCGCAGGCATCTCCCGCGGGTGCTGCGCGCGCCTCCGCAACCACAGCAGCGCCGATGATGGAGACGGCGATCAATAGCGAGGCAAAATGCTTTGAGGAACGCATGGCATGAACCCCCTTCGCGGATCAAGGGCCCGATTCTAGTCCATTGGATCTGCACAGCGAAGTACGACCGTGTGACCGGCCGACCGACCAGGTAACGAGCGGCATGCGGGTGCACCGGACTGCCGAATCGACGCTCATGGCGCTTCAGTGTGCGGAAGTCTCCGCCACCTGAGGTTTGCCCGTGATCGTCTCATGAGGCTTCCCGAGATTGGGAATCAGCATCGGCACCCGCTGCTTGTAGCGTCGGTAGTCCTCGCCGAGGAACATTTCCAGGTCGCGCTCTTCAAAGTGAATACCGATCAAAATATAGACAGACATTCCTGTCGCGAACAGCAGATGCCCGAGCGTCATCATCGGTGTGCACCAGATGCCCAACAGCAGGCCAAGATAGAGCGGATGACGGATGAACTTGTAGAAGTAGGCCACCCGGAACGACGGGTGCCGGTAGGTCTTGTTGAACAATCCAAGCCAGACCTGACGGAGGCCGAACAGATCGAAGTGATCAATGATGAAGGTTGACAGCAGTACGATTCCGAAGCCTGCCAGCAGAAGGCCCCACAGGCTCGTCTGCCCGACAGGCGACTGAACGGCCCAGACCACCTGCGGCAGCGGACGCCACTGCCAAAAGAGAATGATCAGGACCAGGCTCGCTGCCAGAACAAAGGTGCTCCGCTCCACGCTTTCCGGCAGGAACGCGGCTAGGCGCTTCTTGAAACCCGACCTGGCCATCACCGAGTGCTGGATCCCGAACACTGCGATCAATCCCAAGTCAATTAGCACGGCGGCCACGGTCGCCATGGGAACCCCGTCGTCAATTCCCTTGGGGACCATGAAGTTGGCCAGGAACGCGATGAGATAAAGGAACGTCATAAAGAAGATGGCGTAGCAAGTCACGCCATAAACAAGGCACATGATGCGTCGCATGTGGGACCCCCCTGATCGCCAATCCATGGAATGTCGTGTCGCAGTCCGCGGCTCCGCCTCCGCGAAAAGCGAAGGTGTTCTGCAAGCCGCTTGTTTCCCCTGCCAATCACCGTCAGCCCCCTGTCGGGTCGGCCGATCTGTTGATTTTCCCGCCATATACACCGGTGACGGGCACGGCATCAAGACGCAGCGCATCATTAATTAAGGCCGGTACGGAACGACCTATCGTCCGCTTGGCGGCAGCCTGATCACACTTTTGTTTTGTGAGCGCCGCGCTCGTCCCCGATACTGGGCGGTCCCGGCGCGCAGAGCAAAGACGAGCAAGGTCTTCCCACTCTCACTGCCACTCCCCTTATTTCTGCATCGCCGGGTTGGTCGATATTCGTGCGGTCATCGAATCGTGGCAACGCTTAATGCATGCAAATGTGCCACGTCCCCCAGTCTGCGATGCGATATGTCACGTGTCGAAACGCAACGGGCCACCGGCAGCACGTTGCACAAAGCGTATGATCAATCGACAATCAATTGCCGCCGGCCCGCGGCCGCAAAGGCGCAAGCGACGTTTACGGAGCACTCCATGATCTTCGAGACCGTATCCACCGGCGGATGCCGCTCCTATTTGATCGGTTGCGAGGAGACCTGCGCTGCAGCATTGATCGACCCGGAGCTGACCCAGATCGATCGCTACATCACGCTGGCGGCGCGCGACGGGCTGCGGATCCACTACCTCGTCGATACCCACACGCATGCGGATCATTTCTCGGCAACCCAGCAGCTCTCGCACCAGCTTCGCGCGCCGGTGGTGATGCATACCGCGAGTCCGGCACCCTTCGTCAATCTGCGCTTGCAGGGCGGTGAGCAACTGGCCATCGGCCGGCTGAGGCTGCAAGCGTTGCACACGCCGGGCCATACGCGCGATTCCATGTGCCTATGCGTCGAGGATCGGATATTTACCGGCGATACGCTGCTCATCGGGGCAACCGGGCGCACCGACCTGCCAAGCGGCGATGCGGGGTCGCTCTTCGAGAGTCTGTTCGAGGGCGTGCTCAAGCTTGATCCAGCGCTCAAGGTCTTTCCGGCTCATGAATACAAGGGGCGCTCCCACTCGACCATTGGCCAGGAGCTCGCCGAGAACGCACGGCTGCAGAAACGCGACCGCGGCGCCTTTATCGAAATGATGCAAAATCTAAATCTCGCGATGCCTACTCACGTCACCGAGGCGTTGCGCACCAATATGACCGGCGGCAAGACGGTTGCTCAGATGCTCTCGGAAGCCGCAGCCGCCGTACCCTTCATGTCGCTCGGCGAACTTCATGCCCGCCTGGAGTCCGGCAGCGATGACTTGATCGTGCTCGACGTCCGCGAGCGCGACAGCTTCGAGGAGGGTCATATCAAGGGCGCGCGGCTGCTGCCGCGCGGTCAATTGGAGCTGCGCGTCAATCAGGAACTGCCCGATCCAACCAAAAGAATTCTGGTCTGCTGCGAATTCGGCCATATCTCGACGCTGGCGACCGCGACGCTGCGTCAGCTGGGCTTTCACGGCGCGGTGGCGCTCGACGGCGGCATGAAAGCTTGGCGGGAAGCGGGCTATCCGGTGAAAGAGGGGAAATCACCGTAAGTACCGGCATACGCGATGGTCAAGGCGCGCGAACTGGTCGCTGCGGCACGGCAGAAACTGCCGCAGTGAGGAGCTGGGGGCTCGACGCCGCGGCGTCAGCGGCGGATGAGCCAGTTCAGGACGCGTTCGGCGCGTTTGCCATAAGGCGGTCGCAAGCCGGCAAGTCCTGTCACGTTGAATCGGCCCTGATAAAACACGGCTCGCGCGTGGCTGAAGCGTAAAAAGCCGTGTGCGCCGTGATAGGCGCCCATGCCGCTCGCACCGATGCCTCCGAAGGGCAATTCTTCCGCCAGGAAATGCATGGCGATGTCGTTCACCGTCACACCTCCGGATATCGTGTGTGCAAGAACCTGCTGCATTTCGGTCCGGTCGGTGCCGAAGTAGTAAAGCGCGAGCGGGCGCGGCCGCGCATTGATTTCGGCGATCGATTCCTCGATTCGCCGATAGGTTCGAAGCGGCAGCAGAGGGCCGAATATTTCCTCCTGCATCACCCGCATCTCGTCGGTGGCATCGAGAACGAGCGCCGGAGAAACGACCCGGCCCGATGCCGGGCCCCCGTCGCCGTGCGGGTCCAAGAAAATCAGCCGAGCGCCCTTCGCCAGGGCATCGGCCAAAAGCGCGCGCATGCGCTCGGCGTGCCGATCGCTCACCATGCTGGTGTAGTCGGGATTGGTGGACGTCGCGGGATATGCGCGCTCGACCCAGGAGCGGGCCTCTTGGATGATGCCGTCGAGCAATTCGTCCGGCACGCACACATAATCCGGCGCAATGCACATTTGCCCCGCGTTGCCGAGCTTGCCGAGCATGATGCGATCGACGGCGCGCTTGAGGTCCGCCGAGCGGCCGATCAGGACCGGGCACTTTCCGCCAAGCTCCAATGTCACCGGGACCAGGTTCTCGGCCGCGGCGGCCATCACACGACGACCCACCGACGTCGAGCCGGTGAACAGCAAATGATCGAACGGCAGGCGCGAAAAGGCCTGCGCAACGTCGGCATCACCCGTCACCACGGCCACCTCACGCGCGTCGAAGTATTTGCGCACCAGCCGCCGCAGCAGTGAGCTCACCGCCGGCGTCAACTCCGACGGTTTGATCATGCAGCGGTTGCCGGCGGCGAGGATTCCCGCCAACGGGCCGAAGGTGAGCGTGATCGGAAAATTCCAGGGGCTTATGACCCCGACCACGCCGAGAGGTTGATGCACGATCTCGGCGCGTACGCCGGGTGCCCCCGCCGGCAAGCCGAGGCGCTGGCGTTGCGGGCGCATCCAGCGGCGCAGGTGGCGGCGTGCATGCTTGAGCGCCAAGACCGAGGGCAATACATCCGCGAATCGCGTCAGCGTCGCCGGCCTACGGGTGAAGTCGGCAGCGATCGCCTCGCAGATCTCGGCTTGATGGCTGACCAGGAGGTCGAGCGCGCGATCGAGGCGATCCCGGCGCGCCGGCGCGGTCGCAACGCCTTCGGCCCGCAATGCGGCCCGCTGAATCTCGAGCACCGCCCTCGCCTCGTCGGATTCATGCATCGTGTTCGCCGCTTACGCTTTCGCCTTCAGAAGGCCGCTGGATAAGCACCCCCGTCGAGCAGAATGTTCTGGCCGGTGATGTATCCGGCATGCACGCTGCACAAGAACGCGCAGGTCTGTCCAAATTCCGACGGCGTGCCGAAGCGCTTCGCGGGAATCGCCTCTTGTGCCCGCCGAACAAGTTCGGCTTCTGGAATACCGCCGCGCTTCGCCGTTGCGAGCATGCCGCCACGCAAGCGTGCCGTGTCGAAGCTGCCCGGCAGCAGATTGTTGATCGTGACGTTCTTGTCAGCGACCCCGCGAGCGACGCCGGCCGAGAATGCCGTGAGCCCGGCCCGGGCGGCGCTCGACAAATCGAGTCCCTGCAGCGGCATCTTGACGCTTATCGAGGTGATATTCACGATTCTGCCGAATCCGCGCCCCGCCATTCCATCGATGACCCGCTGTATGAGCTCGATCGGCGTCACCATGTTCATCGTGACGCCGGTCAGCAGCGCCTGGCGATCCAATTCGCGAAAATCACGGAACGGCGGCCCGCCGTTGTTGTTGATGAGGATGTCCGGCGCCGGGCACGCCGCCAGAAGCGCATCCTGTCCCTCCCGCGTGGAGACATCCGCGGCCACCGGCGTAACCTCCACCGAGGTCGCCTGGCGGATCTCCTCGGCCGTTTGTTCGAGCAGCTGGCGATTGCGCCCGTTGATCACCAGCGATACGCCGGCCTCCGCCAGTGCGCGCGCGCAGCCTTTTCCGAGGCCCTGGCTCGATGCGCAAACAATCGCTTTGCGACCGCGAATTCCCAAATCCATATGAGCCCTGGCGCCGGGAGCGCCCCTGATCTGCTGCCGGTCGAACACGGCCGCGAGTATACCCGTGGAGCGCGATGTTGTCCTTTTCAGCGCACCGCGTGGCGAGCGATCACATGCGCCACCGCGGCAGTGAGGCGCTTCGCATAATCGATGTGCAGAAATTCGTTCGGCCCGTGCGCATTGGAGTGCGGGCCGAGCACTCCGGTTACCAGGAATTGCGTGCGTGGGAAGCGTTCGCCCAGCATGGCCATGAACGGAATCGTGCCGCCGACTCCCATCGACATGCTTTCGCGGCCGAAAACATCGATTGACGCCTCCTGCATGGCCTGCTCCAGCCAGGGATCGAGCGCCGGAGCGTTCCAGCCGGCGCTGTCGGCACCCGAGACGAAGCGCACCCGGGCCTTGAACGGCGGATCCGCCTCGAGAGTGCGTCGAATGGCGGCGGCGGCATTTGCGGCCGGCGCGGTCGGCGGCAGACGGAATGATAATTTGACGCTGAGCCGCGGCGCCAGCACATTGCCGGCATCGCGCACGTTGGGCAGCCCGTCGATTCCCGTCACCGTGAGCGTCGGCTTCCAAGTGGAGTTTCGCAGCAGTTCGACCGGATCCTTGCAAATCGGCTGGACGCCGGCCGCGAAAGGCATGCGCGCAGCCACCGCAGCGCCGAGTATGCGGGCCGTGGCGGCAATTTCCCGCCCTCTTTCCTGCGGAATCTCCGCATGGAGCTCGGCAAGCTTGAGTTCGCCCGTAGTCTCGTCGCTGAGGCGCGAGAGCAGCTGCCTCAGCACGTCGAAACAGGACGCCGCAATCCCGCTGCCCAGCCCCGAATGCACGCCTTCCGTGAGCACCTCTATATCCAGCGTGCCGACCACGTTGCCGCGCAGCGAGGTGGTGAGCCAAAAATGCTCGTAGTCGCCGGCTTCGGCATCGAGACAGACGACGAGACCGGGCGTGCCGATACGCGCGGCGAGCGCCTCGACGTGCGCTGGCAGATCCGGACTGCCGCTCTCCTCGCACGCCTCGATCAGCACCACGCAGCGCGCATGGGGGATGTGCTGCGCCTCGAGCGCTGCGATCGCGGTCAGCGCGGAGAACACTGCATAACCGTCGTCGGCCGCGCCGCGCCCGTAGAGCCGGCCATCGCGGATCACCGGTTCCCAGGGGCCCAATCCCGGGAGCCACCCGGTAAATTCAGGCTGCTTGTCGAGGTGGCCGTACAACAGCACGGTATCGGCAGATCCGGGGATATCGATGAATATCAGCGGCGTGCGCCCCGGCAGGCGCGCAATTTCGAGCTTCAATCCCGCGATGGGTTGGCGGCGGCACCAGTCCGACAGCAACTGCACCGCCATTTCCATGTGGCCGTGCTGCTGCCACTGCGGATCAAAGAGCGGCGACAGATTCGGAATGCGCACGTAATTGCAAAGTTCCGGGACGATGGAAATGTCCCAAGCGGAATCGACGAAGCGCCGCAATTGCGCGCTGTTGACAACTTGGTTCATGAGCCGTTATCCCCCCCCAACGCGGCCGCCGCCCTCGATGAGCCGCTCGCGCCACCAATCGATCGTATCGGCGATTCCCTGATCGAGCGTCAATCTCGGCGCCCACCGCGCCTCGCCGCGCAGCCGTCCGATGTCGGGCAGGAGAATGTCGGGCTCGGATGGCGGCGCGCGCCGAGCGCCGAGGTTGAGCAATTCGGGTCGCCCGATGGTGCGCGCGATGCGTTCCAGCAGCTCGGCGATCGAAATCCGCTCCCCGGAACCGATATTCACCGGACCTTCGATGCCGCTGTCCAAGACGGCTGCAAACGCGCGGCCGACATCGGCCACGTGCAAGAAGCTGCGGATCTGACGTCCGTGGGAACATAGGGCCTCGCGGCCCGACAACAGATCGATGATCACGGATGAAACCAGCCGCTGCGGATGCTCACCGGGCCCGAACTGAAAAAAAATCCGGCCCCAGGCGGTGGAAAGGTGATGCTCGCGCCCAAACTCCTCGAGCGCCCGCTGCATGGCTATCTTGCATCTGGCGTAGGCGTTGACCGCCGTGCCGGAGGCATCCGCCAGCGGGCTGGTGCGCTCATGGCAGATCCCCACCCGCGACCAATCATATTCGGCACAGCTTCCGGCCATGACTGCGCGTTTGCCGCCGTGCTGCTTAAACGACCGCAACAGATGTTGACTCGCCTCCAGCCAGCGGTAATTCTCAGCGCTGGTCCAATAAAGACCGGGCGTCGCAATCCACGCGAAATGCAACAAGTGGGCCGGGCGGACCGACTCGATAAGCGAATCGATCTGCGCCGGATCGAGCAAATCGACGCGGTGCGCCTTCACGCCGGCAGGCTCATTCGCGCGAGCCCCCCTGTTGGGAAAAACGGCATGCACATCGTAGCCCGCGGCGCGCAGCGGCTCGATGCTGCAGCGGCCGATGAATCCGCCCGCCCCGGTGACCAAAACGCGCTTCTTCGTGCTCAAGCGGCCGTCGATGCGCCAAGCGGCGGAAGAGCTGCGTCTCGCGCGGATATGACCACGGGTTCGATCGGCCACCGGACGGCGAGAGTCGGATCGTCCCAGCGCACGCCGCGCTCGGAGCCCGGAACATAGGGAACCGAGATCATGTACAAGACTTCCGTGCGGTCGCACAAGGTGATGAAGCCGTGCGCAAACCCCCTCGGAATGAAAATGGCGCGTCGATTGTCGGCCGTCAGCTCCGCTCCGAACCACCGGCGCTGCGTCGGCGAACCGCTGCGCAAATCCACGATCACGTCAAAAACGGCCCCCGCGGTGCACCGCACGAGCTTGTCCTCGCCGTGCGGAGGCGCCTGATAATGCAGGCCGCGCAGGGTGCCCTTGTAAAGGTTATATGACACGCTGCTCTGCGGCATCTCGCCCGGCAAGCCGCGCGCCGTGAATTCCTCGGCGTCGAAGCTGCGCGCGAAGAAACCCCGTTCGTCCTGCGCTCGAACCATGTCGATCGTGAATGCGCCCCGCAGGCTCGATTCGGTGAATATCACGGATGAATCCTCACCGACGGCACCGCGGTCACGAACCGGCCGCCCCAGGCCCTGATGCCCGCGAGCTGGCGCATGATCTCGTCGCACAAATTCCACGGCAGCACCAGCACGTAGTGGGGAGTCGCCCGCATCAACTCCTCGGGCGATACGACCGGAATGTGCGATCCAGGCAGAAATTTCGATTGCTTGTGCGGATTGCGGTCGGCGACCATTGAAATGTCGGCGCGCGTAAGGCCGCAAAAATTCAGCAGGGTATTGCCTTTGGCCGCGGCGCCATAGGCTGCCACCAGCCTGCCCTCGCGTTTCGCCTGCGAAAAAAAATCGAGAATGGAGCGTCGACACACCTCGACCCGATCGGCGAAGCGCAGGTAGGTGGCGGAATCCGCCAACCCGGCCGAGGCTTCCTGCGCCCGCAGCGACTCAAGCGACGCGCTGTCCCGAAGGTCCGCGCGGCCCGCATGCGAGGCAAAGATGCGAAGCGAGCCGCCATGGGTCGGCAATTGCTCGGCGTCGTGAATCCGCAATCCGTGCCGGCCGAACACCCGTTCGATGGCGTACAAAGAAATATACGAATAGTGCTCGTGATAGATCGTGTCGAACTCGGCCTGCTCGATCAACTTCAGCAGATGGGGAAATTCGATCGTAGCCGTACCTTTTGGCTTCAGCAGGACCGCGATTCCGGCCACGAAGTCGTTCAACTGCGGCACATGCGCCAGCACGTTGTTGGCGATGATCAGATCGGCCTGGCGGCCGCCGCTTTTGAGCTCCTTCGCCAGACGCTCGCCGAAAAATTCCACCAGCGTCGGCACGCCGATCTTTTGCGCGGCCGCCGCCACCGTGTCCGACGGATCGATGCCGAGCACGGGTATGTCCGATTTGACGAAATTCTTGAGCAAGTATCCATCGTTGCTCGCAAGCTCCACCACCAGACTGCGCGAGTCGAGCGCGAACCGCCGCACCGCCATCTCGCAGTAGGCTTTCGCATGCGCGAGCCACTCGTCGGCATATGAGGAGAAGTAGACGTAGTTGCCGAACAATTCCTCGGGCGCCACATCGTAATCGACCTGCACCAATTTGCACAGCTCGCACACCTTGGCGCGCAGCGGGTAGCGCTTCTCGCGTTTGACGTCGTCCATCGACGCGAGAAACGCGTTCGACGGAGGCTGCAACCCCAGATCCGCCATCGTCACCGTCAGACGCCCGCCGCAGGCACGGCAGCCAGAAACGAGCCCTACCATCGCGCGCTTATCCCTGCCAAAGTTTCCACGGTGCTGCGCCGCTGTCCCACAGCGCATTGAGGTGCTGTTTGTCGCGCAGCGTATCCATCGGCTGCCAGAATCCGCGGTGAATCCACGCGGAGAGCTGCCGGTTCGCGGCCAGGTTTTCCAGGGGTTCTTTCTCCCATACGGTCTGCGCGCCGTCGATCAACTCGAGCACGCTCGGCTCCAGCACGAAAAATCCGCCGTTGATCAACCCTCCCTCGGCTTGCGGTTTCTCCTCGAATGATATCGCCTGAGCACCTTCGATCGCGACCCGGCCGAACCGCGCCGGTGGCCGCACGCAGGCCACCGTTGCCTTGCCGCCGCGCTGCGCGTGGAAGGCGATCTCCGCGCCGATGTCGATATTTGCCAATCCGTCGCCGTAGGTCATGCAGAAGGGTTCCCCCGAATTCAGGTACCGCCCGACCTGCAACAGCCTCCCGCCCGTCATGGTGTCCTCGCCGGTATCCACCAGAGTGACTTTCCAGGGTTCACTGCGGCAGTCATGGTACTCGACGCGATTGGCCGACATGTCGAAGGTCACATCGGCCTGGTGCAGGAAGTAATTCGCGAAGTACTCCTTGACCATATAGCCCTTGTATCCGAGGCAGACGATGAATTCCCGCACCCCGAACGCGGCGTACAATTTCATGATGTGCCAGAGGATCGGCCGCCCGCCGATTTCCAGCATGGGTTTCGGCCGGGTGGTCGATTCCTCGGCGATCCGCGTTCCCTTGCCGCCCGCGAGAATGACGCACTTCATCCGCCGCGGCTCCTCAAGGATTGGTACCGCGCAATTTGTGTCCCCGAATACCGCAACATGTCCTCCCCCGCCGCGTGCGCCCGATACCAATCCGCGGTCCACGCCAACGACTCCGCGATACCCAGACAGGGTCTCCACCCAAGAGCGCGTTTGGCCAGCCCCGATGACAAGGTCAAGGCGTGCGCCTCCGGCGGTTGTATGGCCGGATCCCGCTCCCAGCCCGGCTTGCCCGCAAAGGCGGCGCTGAACGCGTCGACCACCTCGCGCACCGTGCAAAAGGATGCCGGATCCGGCCCGAAATTGACAGCACGCGGTGCGCTCTGCGGCGCCAGTACCAATGCTTGCGCCAGCGCGAGGTATCCCGAGAGTGGTTCGAGCACATGCTGCCATGGTCGCACGGCCTCCGGATAGCGCAGGTTTACCGGCGTGCCCTTCTCGAGCGCACGGACACAATCGGGAATCAGGCGGTCGACCGACCAATCGCCGCCGCCGATGACGTTGCCGGCGCGCACCGATGCGATCGGGGGCCCATCGGCAAAGAAGCTCCGGCGAAACGCAGCCGTCAGCAGCTCGGCGCACGCCTTGCTGTTGCTGTACGGGTCATCGCCGCCCAGCCGATCGCCCTCCTCGAACGGCCGGCCCGCCCCGTGATGCTCGTAGACTTTGTCGCTGGTGACGATCAGCACGCACTGCAGGTTCTCGAGCTCCCGGCATGCCTGAAGCAGCACGCCGGTGCCGAGGACGTTGGTCGCATAGGTGCCGAGCGGATCGCGATAAGACTCCCGCACCAGCGCCTGCGCCGCCATGTGGATGACGACCTGCGGATCGGCGGCCATCACCGCATCGCGCACTCGCGCGGCATCGCGAATGTCGGCGATCACCGAGAGGATGTCTCCCCCGACGATGTCCCACAGGTTCGGTAAGCTCGACGGCGCCAGAGCATATCCGCTGAGCTCGGCTCCCAGCGCCCGCAGCCACAGGCAGATCCATGCGCCCTTGAACCCGGTATGTCCGGTGACCAGAACGCGGCGACCGCTCCAGAATTCCGACGAGGCTTCCACGGGCTCAGGACCCGCCGGATTGCCAGTACGATTTGAGCGCCCGCAGCGACGGCCCCACGCCGCGCAGCCCCAACCGGCCGCCGAGCCTGATTTGCAGGTTCAAGAATTTGCGCAAATTTCTCACCAGCAGGAACACGTCCTTGTATTGACCGCGCCCTTCGGTGGCATAAGCGATCTTCAGCGCATCGCAGACGATGGCCACCGGCAGCTTGTAGATTCGCGCCCTTGCCGCGAAGGGGTCGCGCGCTCGCGCGACGAAGCTTCGATCGCGGGTGAGAATCCAGGTCGCGACGCGCTCCATGATGAATATCTTCATCTGCACGTTTTCCCGCCCGCGATAGGAAGTCGGCGTCCGCAATTCCTTACCGAGAGGGTCGTCGGCGGATTCGGCGATCGCGAACAGCCGCTCGTTGACCGCGAGCCAGGCCCGCCAGAATCGCGGCTTCGCGATGAAATAATTCGAGTGCACCGTGTTTCGCGAATCCGACACGAGCCGATCGAGCTTCACGCCCGGCTCAATGCGCTCGAACAGCCGCGCGGCGATGCGAGCAAGCCCCGGATGCTCTGCATCTCCGTGTTCGAACACGTTGAGAAAGTAGGCGCTGTTGTGGATGCTTGGACTGAAGAGAAACACGTCGGTCTCGCCCGCCTCCCGGCCGATGAAATCACGCACAAACGGCGCGCTCAAGTTGGTTTTGTGATGAAATTTGGGCGACAAAAACCCGTAAAACGCATCCTCGTTCAGGGATTCGTTGAGCAGGAATCTTCTGATCGGCCAGTACTCGAACCAGTCGGGGCGCTCGTTTGCCGAATTGTCCAGGACCTCGAATCCGCGATCCAGATCCTGTCGCGACGTATAATGATTCAGAATTTGGTAGATATGCAGCGGATGCATGCCTGGAAGCATACCGGCTTCTTCAATCGGCAGCGAGGCGGGTCAGCAGCGCAAGATACCGGTCGCGGTAGACGTGCAGAGCATAGCGCTCGGCCACGTAACGCCGGCCGTTGGCGCCGAATTGCGCACGCAATTGTGCGGACCTGATGAGCCGCTCCAGATTGCGCTCCCACTCCTCGAGGCTCGCGGCATGAAAACCGTTGAAGCCGTCGATGACCGCCTCGGTGTTTGCGCCGACCGGCGAGGCCACGCAGGGCAGCGACGCGGCCATGTATTGCAATAATTTGAATGCGCACTTGCCCCTCGCCCACGCATCGTCCGACAGCGGCATCACGCCGATGTGGGCCGCCGCCAGGGACGCGGCTTCGGTGGCTTGACTCCACGGTACCCGCTCCAACCGGATTTCCGGCCAATCCGGGAACGCCGAGCAGATCACTCTGACTTTGAGCGCCGGATAGCGCGCCGCGAGCCGAGCCAGCGCGGGACGGATCATTTCCAGATAAGTCAGATTCTCGGGGCTTCCGATCCACACGATGGTGGCCGCGGCATCCTCGCCCGGGCCGGCCGCCTCATAGCAGGAGACCTCGATCGAGGTCGGCAGGATGACCACTTCGCGTGCGGCCGGGCGCGCGACGCCCGCCAGCACCTCGTTCCCCGCTGCGACCACGTCCACCGTCCGGCATGTGGCAGCGAATTTGCGGCGGCGCCAAGCCGACTCGTCCGGGGCTTCGCCGAGGCGCCGCGGCTTGCGCACATAGATGGCATCGTCCAGGTCGAATACGCGGCGCCTGCTCAAGGCGGCGACAAGGCGCGCCTCGATGCCGCTCAACTTGATTTGGTGAAGCACGACGACGTGCGCCCAGCGAAACAACTGGCGACGCTGCCAGGTGCGAAGACCGTATCGTCCCCTTGGAAAGCGCTCCGGTCGCACCTGCCAGCCGGCCGCCTCCAAGGCGCCGACCAGGGACTGCATGCGGTGCCGAAACGACGGTTGATTTGGATCGTACCCCAGCAACATTACATTCGGCATGATGCTCTCTTGAGCTCGCGCTATGTGGATTCGAGGAGCTTGCCGAGAGCACGCACCGCGATGTCGGTGCCGTCGGCGAGTTCGAGCCCGGCCGCGCGCCGCGCCAATTCCGCGCGGACCTGCTCATCGCCGAGCAGCGCCGTCGCCCTTGCCGCGATGTGCCTGGCGTCGAGCCTGGCTTCGACCGCGACGCCCAGATGCACGCAGCGCCGGATGCGCGAATTCTGATCGTCCGCGATGGGAACCGCAACGCAGGCCGCGCCACATGCCAGCGCCTGCAGCAGCGTCGAACCGCCGTTCGCGACAATGAGGCGCGCATGGCGCATGAGCTCCATCAAATCCTGCTGCGGTAGTGCGCCCAGGTGCCGAAAATCCGGTTCGGCCGGCGCTTGTGCCGCGCCCGGGACCGCGGGTCCGACGAATGCCGTCACGACGCCGCCCGCCGCCATCGCGCGGCCGGCCTCGAGGAATTGCGCCGCGGCGCCGTACGAGCCCGGGTGTCCGGTGCCGCCTCCCGGCACCATCAACACGAAGCGCTGCGCCTGCAGACCCGCCCGCGCCAACACCTCAGCCGCGGCCCCGGGCGCAGCGCGCGAAAAGATCACGTCGAGATAGCGCACGCGGGGGCCGCGCAACAGCCGGAGCTTGAATCGCTCCAGCAAGCTCAGCCTGCCGGCAAGGAATTCCGGATAGGCGATCCAGTGTTCGTCGATCAACGGCATCCAGCGCCAGCTGAAGGCCTTGCGCCGCTGGCGTTGCCGCGCGCTGATGTAGATGACGTGCGCGCCGGACCGTTGCGCCGCCTTGAGCTGAACGGCGCGGCCGGCATTGTCGAACATCACCACGTGCGGCCGAAAGGTGCGGATGAGATCGATGACGACCGCGGAATGAAAGGTGGGCGAGGACGGCACCAGAGTCGCGGAGAACGGAGAGTGGGCCGCATACGGCGCCGCGCGACTCAGCACGAAGCGTACCTCCGCGTTCGTCCAGTGCTCGCACACGGCGCGCGCAATCGCCAACGAGCGCGCATATTCTCCCATGCCGTACGGCCCCGACACCGGCACGAATAGAATGCGCGGATTGAGCTCAGTCAAAGGCGGTGAACCAGCGGTCGAGCACCAGCAGCGACCAGGCCCTGCGAAACTCGCGGCCCACGGGACGCTTGAGCACGCCGCGCGCCATGAGCCGCCCCACCGCGTCCTGCAACAGCTTCGGATGGCGGGTGAGCCAGCGATGAACCGGCAGGCCAAACCCCGACTTGGGCCGATCCAGGTGCCCCGCCGGCAACCGAGGCCCCATGAGTTCGCGCACCAGCAGCTTGCCGCGGCGCCGGCGCTCATCGACCAGCAGCGCGGGATCCACGCTCAACATGAACTCGACCAGGCGATGATCGAGCAGCGGCGGGCGCACCTCCAGCGAGTGCGCCATGCTGGTGCGGTCCACCTTGGTCAACAACCCCTCGGCCAGATCCGTATTGAGATCCAACCAGCGCAGCTGCACCAGCGGGCTCAAATCGTCGCGCCAAAACTGCCGGTAGAACCACAGATAATCGTAGTCGGGCTCGCGCCACCGGCCCGCGAGCAAGGCGTCGACCTGAATGGACGACATGCCGCCGAGCGCGGCGGCAAACGCGGGCAGACCGACGTAGGCGTAACGCTGCATCGAGGATGCGAAGCGGGACAGCGGCGGCAAAAGACGCGCAAGCGACCGGTTCAATGCGTTCGAGCGCGCGCCGATGCTCGACCAATAGCGCGGATAACCGCAAAAAATTTCGTCGCCGCCCTCGCCGCTGAGCGCCACCGTAACCTCGCGGCGCGCACATTGCGCGATCAGGTAATTCGACCATGCGCCGCTGTCGGCGAACGGCTCATCGAACAGCCCCGGTATCGCATCGAGCGCCTGCGAAAAATTTGCGGCCTGGGCCGTCATTTCGGTGTGCACGGTGCTCAAGTGGGCCGCCGCGTGGCGCGCGGCATCGAGCTCGGATCGATCGCGCGCCTCGAACCCGAGACTATAGGTGCGCGGCGCATTCAGATAATACGCGGTTAGCGCCGAATCCATGCCGCCGCTCAGGAAGACCCCCACCGGCACATCCGACAACGTATGCGCGGGCACGACTTCGCGCAGTATATCGTCGAGCCGACGCAGCGTGTCGTCCGCCGTCCTCGCCTCGATGTCGGTAGAGGGCCGCCAATACCGTTCGATCTGCACGCGCCCCTCGGCCCAAGTCAGGGTGTGTCCGGCCGGCAGCTTGGCAATCCCCCGATAGATCGTCTTCGGCGCGGGGACATAGCCGTGAAACAGGAAATCGCGCACGGCGCTCGGATCGATCTGCGGCTTGCCGAGCACCAGCAGCGCCTTCAATTCGGAGGCGAATGCGATGCCGTCGGGCAAGATCTGGTAATACAAGGGTTTGATTCCGAGCCGGTCCCGCGCCAGCAACAGGCATCGCGAATTCGAATCCCAACTCGCGAACGCAAACATGCCGATCAGCTGTTCGAGACAGGGGATGCCGCGTCGGGCGAGAAGGTGCAGCAGCACTTCGGTATCGCCGCTGGAGCGCCATGGCCCGGGCAATTCGCCGCGCAGTCGTTCGTGATTGTATATCTCGCCGTTGTACGTCAGCACCTGCGGGCCGAGTACCATCGGCTGTTGCCCGGCCGGCGAGAGATCCAGTATGGCCAATCGGCGGTGCCCCAGGACGGCGCCCGGTTCGCTCCATACGCCGTACCCGTCCGGTCCCCTATGCCGCAGGCGCTGCGTCATGAGATTGACGGTGTCAACGCTGGCCCGCGAACCAATGATCCCGGCGATTCCACACATGGCCGGCAGTCTAGCGCGACCTTGAGGGGCGAGGTACCGCTAGCCATCGGCCGGCGGTTCGTTTAGGGTGCAGCCTGGAACTCGACCCATGGCAACACCCGCCGACCAACGCCTGCTGGAGCTATTGGAAAAGTGGCTCAAGAGCCTTGAGCTGCACTTGAGGTATTCGTCCCTCGACGCCGATAGCTACTCGAGGATTCAGGCCTGGCCTGAGCATCAGCGCCCGAGCCGCTGGATCATCGAACTGGCCACGCAGAAGGCCCTGGCATTGCGCGCCCAGGTGCAGGAGCGGGTCAAGATGGGCGATGTGAAGTTTTCGGACTCGCTGGAACTCATGACCTTTCTCGCGAACCTGATCGGCTCGGAACACATCGAGCGCTTCATCCCGTTGGCGGATCCGGAGAACGAACGCCCGCTTACGCCCGCGCCGTCCGCGGCGGATACGTCGTCCACCGCCACCACGACGGCCACACGCGAAATGCCGAAATTCATCGCAACCAAACCTCAAGCCCCGGCACCCGTGGCGACCACGCACGTCGCCCGCACGGAGCGCAAACCGGGCGCGGCAAGGCCGGTGCCGAAGACCGCGCCCAAACAGCCTGCTAGACTCCATCCGCCCGCAAGGCACGCCGCGGCAAAACCGGCCGCAGACGCATCGGCAGGCGCCGCGCGCGAGCAGGTCATCGCCGATGCGGTACGATTGGTGCAGTGGGGACGCAAATGGTTCGAGCTCGCCGAGCTCATCGCACGCATGGCCGATCGGCCGCCGTTGCCCGAAGTGCGACGTATACTGAAGGATAATAAGACCGCCATTGAAGAGAAGGCCGGGCACGGCTGACCGATGAGGAGAACGCCGTCCGGCGGGACGGCCGGCGGCTCGTTTGAGTTCGCCGGGCATTCGCGGTAAAAATTTATGGAACCTCTTTCGCTCAATTTCGCTCAAAGGCGACCATGATTACGACGAAGAATCTGTCGAAACGCTATGGTGACAAACTGGCCGTGGATGATCTCACCTTCGCGGTGTCACCCGGCGAAGTGCTGGGCTTTTTGGGCGCCAACGGCGCGGGAAAAACCACCACCATGCGAATGATCGCCGGTTTCGTTGCACCGTCCGCCGGAGCCGTCACGGTGTGCGGGCACGACATCGAACGCGAACCGGTTGCGGCCAAGTCCTGCATGGGCTACTTGCCCGAGGGCGCCCCGAGCTACGGCGAAATGACGGTCGACGAATTTCTGGATTTCGTCGCCGATATCCGCGGCCTCACCGGGGCGCGGCGCCGCGAAAGACACGCCGTCGTGATCGAGCGTCTGGGGCTCGCGCCGGTGATCGAGCAGGTGATCGAAACGCTCTCCAAGGGCTTCAGGCGCCGGGTCGGCCTCGCTCAGGCGCTCATCCACGACCCGCAGGTCTTGATCCTCGATGAACCCACCGATGGGCTCGACCCGAATCAAAAGCACGAGGTGCGCCGGCTCATCAACGAGCTCAGCAAGGACAAGCTGGTCATCGTCTCCACCCACATATTGGAGGAGGTCCACGAGGTGTGCACCCGCGCCATCATCATCGCGAACGGCCGCATCGTGGCCGATGAGACGCCGGGCGCGCTCGAAGCGCGCTCGCGATACCATCATGCCGTCAGCCTGCGTTTCGAAAGACCCGAACAGCTCGCCGCGGCGCGGCTCGAAATCGAAGCGCTGCCGGAAGTGGCGGAAGTCGAATCAGATGAGCGCGAACTGCGACTCACCGCGGTTCCGCGCGCCGGGAAGAACGCACTCCCCGGTGTGAGCGCGATCATCGTCAAACATGATTGGCAGGTGTTCGAACTGCATCTCGAATCGGGGCGCCTGGACGAGGTGTTCCGCACCTTGACGCAGCCGCCGGTGCGCGCCGCCGCAAACATCGGGGGGGCACAGACTTGAGCAAGACCATGGTCGTGTTCCGCCGCGAGCTCAGGAGCTACTTCGCGACGCCGTTGGCGTACGTCTTCATCGTGATTTTCCTGGTTCTGGCCGCCGTGTTCACGTTTCAGCTGGGCGGGCTGCTGGAGCGCGGGCAAGCCGACCTGCAGCCGTTCTTCCGCTGGCACCCCTGGCTGTACCTGGTGCTTATTCCCGCCATTTCGATGCGGCTGTGGGCCGAGGAGCGCAATAGCGGCAGCATCGAGCTGCTCATGACTCTGCCGCTCACCCTGTGGCAGGCGGTGCTCGGCAAATTCCTGGCGGCGTGGAGCTTCGCCGGCATCGCCTTGGCGTTGACGTTTCCGATCTGGATAACGATCAATTATCTGGGCAAGCCCGACAACGGCGCGATCATCGCCGCCTATTTGGGCAGCTTTCTGATGGCGGGCGGGTTTCTCTCGATTGGCATGTGCCTGTCCGCCGCCACGCGCAATCAGGTCATTGCGTTCATCACCGCCGCACTGGTCGGATTCGTATTCCTGCTCGCCGGATTTCCGGTGGTGCTGGATTTCGTGCGCGGTGTGCTGCCGCAGGCGCTGGTCGAGGGGATCGCCTCGCTCAGCTTTTTCACCCACTTCGAGGCGATCTCCAAAGGTGTCATCGATCTGCGCGACTTGGTGTATTTCGCGGCCTTGATCGGATTTTGGCTGACGGCAACGGCCCTGGTGCTCGACATGAAGAAGGCGGAATAGGTGAACGCTAATCGTTGGGAACGAACCGGTTTTGGCTTGGGCGGCTTGGCGGCGCTCGCCGTGCTCTTTTTGGGAATCGTCATGTTGTCGAATCTCGGCCTGCGCGGCATGCGCCTCGATTTGACGCAAAATCGTTTGTACACCTTGAGCCCGGGGACGAAGCAGGTTCTTGGCGAGATCAAGGAACCGGTCAATCTCTATTTCTATTTCTCGCGCGATACGGCGGCGAAGCAGGCGCCGCTGATCATGCCGTATGCGTCCCGCGTGCGCGAGTTTCTCGAGGAGATCGCGGCACGCTCCGGCGGCAAGATTCATCTGCGAGTCATCGATCCCCAGCCGTTCACGGAGGACGAAGACCATGCGGCCGAGGCCGGATTGCAGTCGATTGCGGTCGGCGCGGGCTCCGAAGCGATCTATTTCGGATTGGCCGGCACCAATTCGACCGACGGCCGTTCGGCCATACCGAGTTTTCAGCCCGACCGGGAGGAATTCCTGGAATACGACGTGGCGAAGCTGATTCACGAGTTGGCGATGCCGAAAAAGCCGGTGATCGGCCTGTTGAGCTCGCTACCCATGCAGGGTCAATTCAACCCGATGACCGGGCAGATGGGTGAACAGTGGCCGATCCTCACGCAGATCGAGCAGCTGTTCACGGTACGCACCCTGAGCACCGATGTCGATCACATCGACAAGGACGTCGACGTGCTGATGGTGGTGCATCCGAAGCAGCTCTCCCCGAAGACGCTCTACGCCATCGACCAATTCGTCATGCGCGGCGGGCGAATGCTGCTGTTCGTCGATCCGGATAGCGGCGCCGACACCAGCGGACAGGACCCGTCGAATCCGTTCGCAGGCGCGACGGCCAACCATTCCTCGAACCTGCAGCCGCTGCTGTCCGCGTGGGGCATCGAGTACGATCCGACCAAGGTGATCGGCGATCTGGTCCTTGGACTCGAAGTGCGCTCGAGCATGCAGGCGCCGCCGTCCCGACACATCGGCATTCTCGGCCTGCGCAGCGACGACATGGATCCTAAAGACGTCGTTACCTCCTCGCTCGACGTGATCAACGTCGCCACCGCCGGATTCTTGTCGGCGCGCCCCGGCACCAAGGTTACGATCGAGCCACTATTGAGAACTTCCACGAGCGCCGCGCCGATTCCCGCGCAACGCTTCAATGCGCTGAGCGACCCCTCGAGCCTGCGCGACGGATTCAAGTCAACCGGTACCCGTTATGCCATCGCCGTTCGCCTGACCGGACCTCTGCAAACGGCGTTTCCGCAAGGGGCTCCGCCCGATCAAAAACCGGCCGCCGGTCCGCCCTCGCCTCATTTGTCCCAGTCGGCGGTGCCCGCCAACATCGTCGTGATCGCCGACACCGACATATTGATGGATTACATGTGGGTGCAGACGCGCGAATTGATGGGACAGAGAGTCGCGCAGGCGTTCGCCAATAACGGCGATTTCGTCGCCAACGTGCTCGACAACCTGAGCGGGAGCAGCGCCTTGATCAGCATACGCGGCAGGGCCACCTTCGCGCGCCCGTTCGAGCGCGTGGAGGCGCTCAAACGCCGGGCCGACGACCGGTTGCGCGCCAAGGCGCTCGAGCTGCAGACCGAGCTGCAGCAAACCGAGGCGAAACTCACGGAATTGCAAAGCAAGAGAAACGATCAAGCCTCGCTCATGCTGACTCCGGAACAGGAGGAGGAACTGAAGCGCTTCACCACCGAGAAGGCGCGTGTGCGCAAGGAATTGCGCGAGACGCAGCGCGGCCTCGATGTCGACATCGACCGATTGGGCACCTGGTTGAAGGTGATCAACATCGCGGTCGCACCGCTTGCGGTCGCCATCGCCGGCGTGGTCATTCTGTCGCTGCGGCGCCGGCGTAAATCGAGCGCAGCGGGCTCGACATGACCCGTCGGCACTTCAGCTCGCTGCTGATCGGAGCCCTGGTGGTCATATTGGGCGCGCTGTACTTGAACTCCAATCGCAATCCGCATGCTCCCGAGGTGCAAGGGCTGGCATTGCTGCCGGCGCTCGCCGGCGAGCTCGACACCGTGACCGCGCTCACCGTGCGCAGGGGCGGCGCCGCGCCGGTCGTGACCGTGCACAAAGTGGCGGGTCAATGGACGGTGGCCGAGCGCGATGACTATCCGGCGGATGTCGCGAAACTGCGCAAACTCCTGCTCGCGCTCGGCGAGGCCAAGATCGTGGAAGAAAAGACCTCGAGTCCGGCGAACTTTTCGATCATCGGAGTCGAGGATCCCGCCCAGTCCGGCGCAACCAGCGCACAAGTCACGGTGACCGCTCGCGACGGTGAGCACTCGGTGATCGTCGGCAAACCAGCCGGCCCCGGGTACTTCGCGCGCCGGGCAGGCCAGAATCAGAGCTACCTGGTCGAGCCACCGGTATCGTTGGAAACAGAACCCCGGTATTGGATCGAATCGCGGCTGATCGACGTGCCGACCAAGTCGATCCAAAGCGTGGAGATCAAACCTCCGACGGGCGCCGGATACGTCATTCACCGCCTCAAACCCGGCGAGGAGGGATTTGATCTCGATGGTACGCCGGCGGGCCGCAAAGCCATCGATGCGAATGAGCTGGCGCCCTCGGCGACCCTGCTCAGCAGCCTCAACGCCGAGGATGTGGCGGCGGCGAGCGGCATCGATTTCAGCAATGCCGCCCGGGCGATCATCACCTTGACCGGCGGCGATGCGATCACTCTCCTCGGTACGTCGGTCGCCGACAAGCATTGGATCAAGGTGTGGGCCACCAAGGACGCCGCGCTGGCCGCGAAGACGAAGGATCGGGCCTTTGAAGTGGCGAGTTACCGATACGACGCCATCTTCCGCCCGTTGGAGCAGCTCCTGGTTCCGAAGGAGCCAAAGGGTCACGGTCCCAAATCGCCGTCCGATCGTAAGCCCTCGCCTGCCCCGGGGCCGTGATCAGCGGCACCAGCGCCGGATTCGGCCGCCGCCTTGCGGCATTGATCTACGACAGCCTGTTGCTCGCGGCGCTGCTCACCATTTACACCGCGGCCCTGGTGCTCGCGAGGCACGGCGCGCTCACCGAACAGAGCGCCGGCGCGTGGTGGTATGCGTACCGGGTGGGCGAACTCGTGCTGATCGGCGCTTATTGCGTGTTCAATTGGATGCGCAGCGGCCAGACCCTGGGGATGCGCGCGTGGCGTCTGCGCGTAGTCACCGACTCGGGGCTGGCCCTCGACTTCCCATCCGCATTGCTGCGATTTGCCTGTGGACTGCTCGCGTGGGCGCCGGCGGCGCTCGGGGTGCTGTGGCTGTACGTCGACTCCGATCATCTGGCCCTGCATGACCGGCTGTCGAAGACTCGCATGCTGCACCTAACGGGTTCTTGAGATCGCGAACGCCGTACCCACGCCGACTATTGCGGTCGGCAGCCAACCGACCAGCACGGGGTTCAAGCCAAAGAGCTGCCCGCCGTTTTCGATGGTGCGCGTCACGAGGAAAAACATGACGCCCAGCATCACGCCGATCACCGTCCGCGTACCCGCGCCGGTGGTGCGCAGCGGCCCGAACACGAATGGCAGCGACAACAGGGTGACGACGATGACCGCAAACAAGCGCGCGATGCGCGACCAATAGCCGATTTCATAGGACTCCGATCCCAGATTGTTGCGGCGCAGATGATCGATATAGCCCTTGAGGCCGCGCAATGTCAGCAATTCCGGATCGGCCGCAGCCAATGCCAGGAAGTCCGGATTGACCCTCGAGCGCATATCGACTTGCGGGAGCACTTCGCTGTCGATGTGATCCGCGCCAAAGCGCGAGATCGCGACATTCTGCATGAGCCAATGCCCGGGCTCGGCCACGGAAATGCGCTCCGCCCGCTGGATCGAGCGCAATCGATTGGAGCCGTCCAATTCGAAAAGCGACACGCCGCCGAACGCCCGGTCGACCTCATCCGTCTGGACCCTCAGGATGAGGTTGCCGTCCTTCACCCACGCGCCGCTCGTGCCGGCAAAGCTCACGTCCGCCAGCTTGGTCGTGGTCTTTTCGCGCTTGGCGAATTGAGCGAGCGGCGGTGCGACGTATTCGCCGATCCCGTACATGAGCACCGCGAGAGTAAGACCCGCAAGCCCCACCGGCCAGGCAATGCGCCAGACGGACACACCCGAGGCCCGCGTCACCACCAATTCGCTTCCCGCGGCGAGATTGCCGAGCCCCATCAGCGCGCCGATCATGGCCCCGATCGGCAGCAACTCGAAGGCCTGTTGCGGAAGGTTCATGAAGGTGAATAGCAACGCATCCACCGCGCCGTACTCGCCGATACCGATGTCGCTCTGCTGGCTGATGAACAAAAAGAGGCCGCCGAGCGTGAGCAGCACCCCCATCGCCATCATGGTGTACACGATCACGGTGCGGTACAGGTACCGATCGAGCAAGTTCACGCGACGCGCGCCTCCCGAAATACCAGATAAAGGCCGTACGCCAATACGCCGATATGCACCCACCAGGGCCCGATTGCAGGCGCCAGGTCGCCCTTCTCGACCCACACCTTGGCTGCGGACAGCAGATTCGCGTACACGAAGTACAGGACTATGGCGAGACCCACTCGCGCATACCGGCCTTGCCGCGGACGCAAGCGGCTCAAGGGAACCGCGACCAGGGTCAATATGAGCGCCATGATCGGACTCGATGCCCTGGATTGCAGCTGGGCGATGTCGGACGGGTCGCTCGAGCCGAGTAGCGCGCGGGTGGGCTTGGTGTCCGGATCCTGCGTGCTGCCGGCCTTGTCGTCGGGCGCGGCGATCGGAATGCCATGCTCGGCGAATTCGATAATGCGAAAGTCGCGTTGTCCCGGCGTCCCTTCGTAGCGGCGGCCGTTGAACAGCGTGACGAAATGGCCGCCGTTCGTGGCGTCTTTCGTATAAGCGGCCGTGTCGGCGACCACCACCTCGATGCGATCCGCCGACTCGCGCCGCACGAACACATTGTGCAGCAGTCCCGCCTGATCGACGCGCTCTGCATAAAACACTCCGTTGCCGCCGCCGCTGACGAACGAGCGGAAGCGGCCTGCGTCAAGTTGTCCGAACTGCGCCTCTTTTTGAGCCGATTGCCGCAGGAGCTGCGCCTGCAGGTCCGCTCGCGGCACCTGCACGAACGCGAGCCATCCCAATCCGAGCGCAACCAGCACGGCGAAGCAAATCAGCGGCGCGAGCAGGCGCGTGGGCGAAAAACCGCACGCGAGCAGCGCCGCCATCTCGCTGTCGTGGTACAGGCGGCCGAGCGCGAGCACGATGGCGAGCAGCAGACCGACGGGAATGATCACCGACAGGTTCATGATGGCGCCGAGTGCAATCAGATCGAGCACCACGTGCCGCCCATAATCATCGGACGCCGCTCGACCGAGAACCCGGGAGAGCTGGTTGGAGACCAAAATGGCCACCAAAACCCCGGTAACGGCCAACCAAGTCTGGATCACCTCGCGCAGGACATACCGCTGTATGGTCCATTTCATGCCATCGAGCTTAGAGCCTTGGCGTTAATCTAGTAAACTATTTAATTTACCCGAGTCGGTGACTCGTAGAAAAAGAACGGGGTGCGGGACATGGAATTCAAGGCGATCATCGATGCAAAAGCGCGCGCACCCTCGGACTGTGCCGTCGTCGGGGTGTATGAGAACGGCGAGCCGGGCGTCGCAGCGCGCATGATCGACGCGCAAACCGGCGGGCTGATCAAGCAGCTGCATGCCGGGGGAGATTTCTCCGCCAAGACGGGCGACACCCTGTTGTTGCCCCGGCCGAACGGCGCGGCGTCCGCAAGGGTGCTGCTGGTTGGTTTGGGTTCGCGAACCGCCTTCGATCGCAAGCAGTACCGCAAGGCGTTGCTGTCGAGCGCTCAGGCGCTCGCCAAGACCGGTGCCGCCAACGCCGTGGTGTACCTGGCGTTGGAAGCGGTCGCGGGCGTCGACGTGCAATACCGGGCCCGCATGGTGGCCGAAATCTTCAGCGCACACGGCTACAAGATTCCCGACCTGAAATCCGGTGCGAAGCCAAGACCGTCCAAGCTCTCCAGCATCAGCGTGGCCGCGGAGAATGCGCGGGCGGTGAAGGCGGCCGCCGCGGGTCTCAAGATCGGCGCCGCGATCGGCAGCGGGACGGCCGTGTCGCGCGATTTGGCGAACCTGCCGCCCAACATCTGTACCCCCACCTATATCGGGCAGCGCGCCGAAAGCCTCGCCAAGGAATGGCCGCGCATCAAGACCAAGGTAATCGACGAGAAAGGCATCAAGGCCTTGAAAATGGGTGCATTCCTCGCGGTCGCGCAAGGCTCGGCGCAGCCGCCGCGGCTGATCGTGTGCGAATATCGCGGCGCCAAGAAGGCGAGCGCGCCGATCTGCCTGATCGGCAAGGGAATCACCTTCGACTCGGGCGGAATTTCCCTCAAAGAGCCCCCCGGCATGGACGAGATGAAGTTCGATATGAGCGGTGCGGCCACGGTGCTCGGCGCGATGCGCGCGGCCGCCGAACTCGCGCTGCCCATCAACCTGGTGGTCATCGTCGCCGCCTGCGAGAATATGCCGGGCGGCGGTGCGACCAAGCCCTCGGACATCGTCACGACCATGTCCGGGCAGACGGTGGAGATTCTCAACACCGACGCCGAGGGCCGGCTGGTTCTTTGCGATGCGATCACCTATAGCCGGCGTTACAAGCCGGCTGCGGTGGTTGACGTGGCCACCCTGACCGGCGCCTGCGTGGTCGCGCTCGGCCACCACTTGAGCGGTCTGATGAGCAACGACGAGGCGCTGGCCGCCGAACTCGCGGCGGCGGGCATCCGCGCCGACGATCGCGCTTGGCGCATGCCGATCGGGGAGGAGTACGCGGATCAGCTGAAGAGCAATTTCGCGGATTTGGCCAACGTCGGCGGACGCGAGGGCGGTGCGTGCACCGCGGCCTCGTTCCTGTCGAAATTCGCCTCCAATCTCGCCTGGGCGCATCTCGATGTCGCCGGTACCGCTTGGCTCGGCGGGTCGCAAAAGGGCAGCACCGGCAGACCGATACCCTTGTTGGTCGATTTCCTTCTCCATCGCGTCCGATCGAGGTGACCGCCGCTCGACATGACCGACAGGGTTGATTTCTACGTATTGAACAGTCCGACGCCGAGGGAGCGCCACACTTTCGCGTGCCGGCTGGTCGAGAAGGCGTATTTGCAGGGTCTGCGCGTGGTTGTCTTGAGCGCGAGCGCCTCCGAGGCGACGGCGCTCGATGACCTGCTATGGACCTTCAACGACCGGGCTTTCGTGCCGCACCGATTGTGCCGCGACCAGGAGAGCATCACCGAGGACACGCCGGTGCATGTGTCCACCGCTTTGAATGCCGCCGCTGCGGCCGATTTGCTGGTCAACTTGAGCGACCGGCTGCCGGCCGGGCTGGAGCGCTTCGCTCGCATAGCCGAAATCATCGATGCCGACCCGGAGCGACGGCGTTTGGGACGCGAGCGCTTCAAGTCGTACCGCGAGCTCAAGCTCACGCCCAATACTCACCGGATGGACGGCGCCGGGGAAATATAAAACCAGCATGTCACCCAAATCGCACGACCCTCGCGAAATTCCCATCCTCACGGAAACCATCGAAGCGGGCGCCGAAGGCGCGGCACGACCCGATTTGGATGCCGCTCATGCCGCCGTTTTGGCCGAAGCGCTTGAAATGGCCGATTCGCTCTTGCGCCAGGCTGCGCGCGATGTCGACACCGCTGGGTTCGAGAGCCTTTTCGAGCGCCTGCGCACCGAACTTCCGGCGCTCGTGGGCCGCGTGATGCGAGAGCACAGCGCCGCTGCCGGTGAGCCCGAAGAGGAGCGCGATTGAGCGCGCAAGCGGCGCGTCCCGCGGCGCCTTAGGCGCCGACCGCTATAATCCACCGCCATGGACAAAGCCTTCTCTCCCGCCGACATCGAATCGCGCATTTATGCGCACTGGGAAGCATCCGGACATTTCGCGCCTCGCGGCGCCGGACCCGCCTATTCGATCGTCATACCGCCGCCGAACGTCACCGGCACTCTGCACATGGGACATGCATTCCAGGACACCATCATGGATGCGCTCATTCGTCATCGGCGCATGATGGGTTTCGACACGCTGTGGCAGCCCGGCATGGATCATGCCGGCATTGCCACGCAGATGGTGGTCGAACGGCAGTTGAACGCCGCCGGACAGAGCCGCGCCGATCTTGGGCGCGACGCGTTCGTCGAAAGAGTCTGGCAATGGAAGAACACCTCGGGCGGATTGATCGCACGCCAATTGCGCCGGCTGGGCGCTTCGGTCGATTGGCAGCGAGACAAGTTCACCATGGATCCGCAGCTCTCTCGGGCGGTGACCGAGGCGTTCGTACGGCTTTACGGCGAAGGCCTGATCTATCGCGGCAAGCGGCTGGTGAACTGGGATCCGGTGCTCAAGACCGCTCTGTCGGATTTGGAAGTGATCGCCGAGGAGGAATCGGGCAGCTTGTGGCATCTGCGCTATCCGTTGCTCGACGGCGAAGGCTACCTCGTGGTCGCAACCACCCGACCGGAGACCATGTTGGGGGATACCGCCGTCGCGGTGCATCCTGACGACGAACGCTACCGTCATTTGGTGGGCCGGCGCGTGCGTTTGCCGCTCGCGCAGCGCGACATACCCATCATCGGCGACGCTTATGTCGATCCGAAATTCGGCAGCGGTTGCGTCAAAATCACGCCCGCGCACGATTTCAATGACTACGAAGTGGGTCAACGGCACGGTCTGGCGATGATCAACATCATGACGCCGGAAGCCGCGCTCAACGACAACGTTCCGGCCGCCTATCGAGGCCTTGACCGCGGCGTCGCGCGCGCCCGGATTGTCGCCGATCTCGATGCCCTGGGCCTCATCGAGCGCATCGAGCCCCACAAACTCATGGTGCCGCGCGGCGATCGCACCAATGCGGTGCTGGAGCCGCTGTTGACCGACCAATGGTTCGTCGACATCAAGCCTCTGGCGGCGCCGGCGATTCGCGCGGTCGAAGACGCGCGCATCCGCTTCGTTCCGGAGAATTGGGCCGGCGTTTACTACGATTGGATGCGAAACATCAAGGATTGGTGCATCAGCCGGCAGCTGTGGTGGGGGCATCGTATTCCGGCGTGGTATGACAGCGAGGGCCGCTGGTACGTCGCAAACACCGAGGCCGAAGCGCGCGCCGCACATGGCCTCGATCCGTCGGTCGCATTGCGTCAAGACGAGGACGTGCTCGATACCTGGTTTTCCTCCGCCCTGTGGCCCTTTTCCACCCAGGGTTGGCCGGAGCAGACCCGCGAGCTGCGCACCTATTACCCGACCTCGGTCCTGGTCACGGGATTCGACATCATATTTTTCTGGGTCGCCCGCATGATCATGATGGGCCTCAAGCTGACCGGTCAAGTGCCGTTTCACGCCGTCTACGTGCACGGCCTGATCCGCGACCACGACGGACAGAAAATGTCCAAGTCGAAGGGCAACGTCATCGATCCGCTCGACATCGTCGATGGGATCGCGCTCGAAGATCTGATCGCCAAGCGAACCAGCGGCCTGATGCAACCCCAGATGAAGCCCGCAATCGAGAAGGCGACCCGCAGGCAGTTCCCGCAAGGCATCCCCGCCTTCGGCACGGATGCGCTGCGCTTGACTTTCGCGGCGCTCGCGACACAGAGCCGCGATCTGAGGTTCGATATGGCGAAGGTCGAGGGCAATCGGAATTTCTGCAATAAGCTTTGGAATGCCGCGCGCTACGTTTTGATGAATGTCGGGGGTCACGACCTCGAACCCCGGCACGAGCTGGCCGCGGGGGCCTTCGAATTCAGCCTTGCCGACCGCTGGATCCGCTCGCGGCTCGCTTCGATGCTGCGGCGGGTGGAAGCCGGATTCGCCGACTACCGGCTCGATGTGGCCGCCAACGCGCTCTACGAATTCACCTGGAGCGAATTCTGCGATTGGTATCTGGAGCTCTCCAAGGCGGTGCTGCAGTCCGATTCGGCGAGCGAGGCGCAAAGGCGCGGCGCGCGCAGCACCCTGATCGGCACTCTCGAAGTGCTGCTGCGCGCGCTGCATCCGCTCGCGCCGTTCATCAGCGAGGAAATATGGCAGCGTGTGCGAAGCCATGCCGGCGTGACCGGCGATTCGATCATGCTCGCCCCGTACCCAACCGCGGGCGGCATCGATGCCGACTCCTCGGCCGAGCTCGAAATGCGCTGGGTGATGAATTTCATTCTCGGCGTGCGGCAGATCCGCGGCGAGATGGACATCGCGCCGAGCCGGCGGCTGGACGTGCTTTTGCAAAATGCCGGCCCCGCCGACCTGGAGTACGTGGCGCGCAATCGATCGTACTTGGCGCGCCTCGCCGGCATATCGGCTCCGCGCAGCCTCGAGCCCGGCCAGGGGGCGCCCATTGCGGCGGTCGCGCTCTTGGGCAAGCTGGAAATATTGGTGCCCATGGCGGGACTGATCGATCCGCAGGCCGAAATAGAACGCTTGACCAAGCGCCAACGCCGCACCGACGCCGAATTGAACAAGCTGCAGTCCAAGCTTGCGAACGGCGACTTCGCCAGGAATGCGCCCGCCGAGGTCATCGCCAAGGATCAGCTGCGCCTTGCCGAACTGCGCACCGAGACCGATCAATTGGCCGCGCAAATCGCGCGGGTCAATGCGATGATGCGCGGCGCATGAATACGCCGCTCTTGAGCGCGGAATCGCCTGAGGCTCCCCGCGTCACGTTGAGCGCAGTCCTCGCTCAGATCAACCGCGTCATCCTCGGTAAGGACGCGCAGATCCGCCTGTGCCTCGCCTGCCTGTTGGCGCGCGGCCATCTGCTGATCGAGGATATCCCGGGCGTGGGCAAGACCACGCTCGCCCACGCCATCGCCAAGACGTTTGGGCTGTCGTTCCAACGGGTGCAATTCACCAGCGATCTGCTGCCGGCCGACGTGCTGGGCGTTTCCATATTCGACCGCGAGACGGGAAAGTTCCGTTTCCAGCGCGGCCCGATCTTTGCCGAGCTCGTGCTCGCCGATGAGATCAACCGGGCCTCTCCCAAGGCGCAAAGCGCGCTGCTGGAGGCCATGGAGGAGCGTCAGGTGACGCTTGACGGGCAGACCATGCCGCTGCCGGAGCCATTTTTCGTCGTCGCGACGCAAAATCCGCAGGAGCAGGTCGGCACCTTCCCGCTGCCCGAATCGCAGCTTGATCGCTTTTTGATGCGTGTGCACTTGGGGTATCCGGCGGCGGCGGCCGAACGGGAGTTGTTGGGCGGTCTGGACCGGCGCGAGCTGGTCAAATCGCTCGGCACCATTTGCGGCGCGGAAGCATTGGGAAAGCTGCAGCAGAACGTTCAGGAGGTTCACGTCGCGCCGGCGCTGCTCGACTACGTCCAGGCGCTGGTTGCCCACACACGCAGCGCCGCCGGTTTGAGCATCGGTTTGTCGCCGCGCGCGGCCATCGGCTTGTTGCGCGCGGCGCGCGCCTGGGCGCTGATCTCCGGGCGCCATGCCGTCATTCCCGAGCACGTGCAGGCGGTATTTCCCGCCGTGGTCGGGCATCGGCTGGGCGCGCGCGATACCGGCCCCGCCGCGGCAAACCGCCTGCTTGAGGCCGTCCCCGTCCCTTGAGCGAGCATGGCCGGTGAACAGCTGGCGACAGGCGGCGATCGCGCGATTGCGCGCCTGGGCGGCGCGCCGCCACGGCGAGGACGCCTTGCCGGTAACCATCGATCGGCGCCGGATCTATATCCTGCCGACCCGGTTCGGTCTCATGCTGGCGGCTCTCATCGTCGCAATGCTCATCGCCGGGCTCAACTACAACAGCAATTTGGGTCTCGCCTTCGCATTTCTGATGGCAAGCGTCGCGCTGGTCGCCATGCATCATTGTCACCGCAATCTCCTCGGATTGAGCGTCGATGCGAACGTCGAAGCCGATGCCTTCGTCGACGAGGATGCGGCCTTCGAATTCACGCTGCGCAACTCATCGGCGGTCGATCGCCACGATATTGAGATACACCTGGCCCCCGATGCCGGAGCGCTCAAAGGTGTCGGTGCGAACGGCGACGAACGCGTCTCGGTCGAGGTTGGGGCAACCCGGCGCGGTGTGATGCGCTTCAGCCAGTTCGAGCTGCGCACGCGCTACCCCTTTGGCTGGTTTCGCGCTTGGACCTACGTGCAAGGATCACTGGCGGCGTATGTCGCGCCGCATCCGCGCGGCGACCGCCGGCCCGCGGCCGTCGCGGCGGAGGGCGGCGTGGCGCGCGCCGAGACCCAAGGCGAGGAGGAATTCGCGGGGCTGCGGCCCTACGCCCCCGGCGTGCCGCTCAAGCACATGGCCTGGAAAGTGTTGGCGCGCGGCGGCGATGCGGCCGTGCGCGGTTATACCGGCCTGGCGGCTCAGCCCGAATGGCTCGAGTGGTCCGCGCTCGAGGGCCTCGACACCGAGGCTCGCTTGTCGCAGCTGTGCCGCTGGGTGCTGGCGAATGAAACCGGAAATCGGCGCGCCTACGGGCTCAGGATACCCGGCGCCGAGATCAGTCCCGGATGGGGCGCCGCGCATCGCATCCGCTGCCTGCGCGCGCTCGCGCTGTATCCTGCTGAGCCGTCGATGCCGGTGGAGAGGCGAGAATGAAGCTCGCGGGCGCCTCGGCCACCAAGGTCTCGTACGACCAGCTCACGTGGCTCTGCGCATGTCTAGCGCTCGCCCTGCTCGCGCATATCGCGGCATTACCCTTTTGGCTGATCGTTACCGTGTGCGCCGCCGCCGCGATTCGCCTGGGGCTGGCGGCACGCGGGCGAAGCGCCCCGGCGCGCGGCATTCGACTGTGCGTCGCCGCCGTGTCGATCGCACTGCTGTTTGCGCAGTACCGCACCTTCAACGGCCTGGCCGCCGGATCCGCGCTGCTCGCGTTGATGGCGGGCTTGAAGCTGCTCGAACTGAAAACCCATCGCGATTTTCACATCGTCGTCCTGATCATTTATTTTTTGAATCTCGCCGCCCTGTTGCACAGCGAATCCTTCTGGCTGCTCGGCTACTTGATCGCGGTCTCGTGGCTCACCGGCGCGGCGCTGCTGCGGCTGACCATTTCGACTCCTCCGCCCGCATGGCAGCCAAGCGTGCGGCGTGCCGGCCGCGTGCTGGCGCAGGCGCTGCCGCTCACGCTGATCCTTTGGCTGTTCTTTCCGCGCTTCGACGGCCCGCTGTGGCACATGCCCGAGGAAAGCCAGGGGGCCGAATCCGGCTTGAGCGACAGCATGAGCCCCGGCGACATTTCCGATCTCGCGCAATCGGACGACATCGCGTTTCGCGTGCGCTACCTCGATGCGACGCCGCCGGCGCGGGACCGCTACTACCGCGGCCCGGTGCTGCACGATTTCGATGGGCACACCTGGCGCCGGACGCATTCGGACCCAACGCCGCAGGCGCCGCTGGTGCCCTCGGGAATGGCGTATCGCTATACCTTGAGCCTGGAACCGCACCCGCACAATTGGCTGTTCGCGCTCGATTGGCCGGTGCGCTGGGATGCGCCGGGCGCAGTTCTAACGAACGACTACACCTTGGTGCAGTCCGCTCCCGTATCGCGCCCCGCCGACATCCTCGCCGTCTCGTACAGCCAGATGCGTACACCGGATGCATTGAATCCGGCGATGCGCCGCCGTGACACGCGCCTGCCGCCCGGCCGCAATCCGCGCAGCATCCTCTTATCGCAGCAGATGCGCAGCACGCACCCGGCCGACTTGGACTTTGCCCGCGCGGTACTCGAGCTGTTTCACGAGCAGCCGTTTTTCTACACACTGAAGCCGCCGCCATTGGCGCAGGATTCCGTCGATGAATTCCTCTTCGAAAGCCGACGCGGCTTTTGCGGTCATTACGCCTCCGCCTTCGCCACCTTGATGCGGGCGGCCGGCATCCCGGCGCGCGTCGTCACCGGCTATCAAGGCGGCACCTTCAATCGCTACGCCGATTACTGGATCCTGAAGCAAAGCGATGCCCATGCCTGGGACGAGATTTGGATCGAGGGACGCGGTTGGGTGCGCATCGATCCGACCTCGGCCATTGCACCCGAGCGCGTTGAGCGCGGCTTGAACGATGCGCTGGTGGCGGACGAGCCGCTGGTCGGCCGCTGGCAGCGTCACAGCCCGTGGATCGCCGACCTGCGGCTGCGCATGGATGCCCTGGGACAGGAGTGGCGCAGAGGCATCCTGCAATTCGACCAGAAATCCCAGGATAATCTGTTGCTTACACTGCATATCTCGGAACCGAATGCGCACAAGCTCGTGATGGTGCTGGCCATTGGATTGGCGCTGGCGCTCTCCGGGCTCACCTGGCAGGTGCGCAGGGACATGCGCCCGCCGGTGAAGGATCCCCTGGTCCGCTGTTACGCACGCCTGTGCCGAAAAATGGCGCACATCGGCATTGCGCGCCGCCCCCATGAGGGAGCGGAAGCCTACGCTGACCGGGTTGCCAAACTGCGTCCCGACCTGGCGGACGCGCTCACCGTCCTGTGCCGCGGTTACACCGAGCTGCGCTACGGCGCTGGGCGGACACTCGGGCGCGGTCCGAGCATGAGCGAACTTGCGTTCCTCTCCGGCGTGCGCGCGTTTCGCCCGCACGCCCGCTAGCGCCATCGCAGGGCGGCGCGGATCTCAGGCGGCGAGGTTTTCGCGGGTCTTCATGAATTCGATTTCCGGCCAGCGCTCCTCGGTCAGCCCGAGATTGACCCGCGTGGGCGCGAGGTATACGAGCTTTCCCGCGTGATCCATCGCCAGGTTGTCGTGGGCCTTGTCGCGAAACTCCGCCAACCGCTTCTCGTCTTCGAGCCGCACCCAGCGCGCGGAGGCCACATTGATGGGTTCAAACACGCATTGCACGCCGTATTCGTCCTGCAGACGAAACGCAACCACTTCGAACTGCAGCTGCCCAATGGCCCCCAAAATCAAATCGTTGTTGCGCAGCGGCTTGAACAGCTGCGTGGCGCCCTCCTCGCACAGCTGCGAGAGCCCCTTTTGCAGGGCCTTCATGCGCAGCGGATCCTTGAGCACCGCACGACGGAAAATCTCCGGTGCGAAATTCGGCACGCCGGTGAAGGTGAGATTCTCGCCCTCGGTGAAGGTATCGCCGATATTGATCGTGCCGTGGTTGTGCAGACCGATGATGTCGCCGGCGTAGGCTTGCTCGGCCTGGCTGCGATCGGCGGCCATGAAGGTGAGCGCGTCGGCAACGCGGACATCCTTGTCGAGCCGCGCGTGGTGCAGACGCATGCCGCGTGCGTAGCGGCCGGAACACAGCCGCATGAAGGCGATGCGATCGCGATGTCCCGGATCCATGTTCGCCTGGATCTTGAACACAAAGCCGGTGAGCTTCGGCTCGTTCGCGTACACGATGCGCTCGAGCGTCGGTCGCGGCAGAGGCGGCGGCGAGTGCTTGACGAATGCGCTCAGCAATTCGCGGACGCCGAAATTATTGACGGCGGAGCCGAAAAACACCGGCGTCTGGCGGGCGGCGCGGTAGCGCTCCAGATCGAATGCGGCGCTCGCGCCGCGCACGAGTTCGACCTCCTCCACAAACTCGCCATGACGGGCGCCGAGATAATCGCGCGCCTCATCGCTCTCGAGACCCGCAATGGTCTCGTGGCTGCCGACCCTGCCCTTCTCCACCGGCACGTAGACGTAAATCCGGTCCTCGAGCAGGTGATAAACCCCGAGCAGGTCGCGACCCATGCCGATCGGCCAAGTGACCGGTGAGCACTGAATTTTCAGTACGCTCTCGATCTCATCGAGCAGCTCGATCGGCGCGCGCCCGTCGCGATCCAGTTTGTTCACGAACGTCATGATCGGCGTGTCGCGCAGTCGGCAAACCTCCATCAGCTTGATGGTTCGCTCCTCGACCCCCTTCGCACAGTCGATCACCATCAAGGCCGAGTCGACCGCGGTCAGCGTACGATAGGTGTCCTCGGAGAAGTCCTCGTGGCCGGGCGTGTCGAGCAAATTGACGATGCAATCGTCGAACGGAAACTGCATCACCGAGGAGGTTACCGAGATGCCGCGCTGTTGCTCCAAACGCATCCAGTCCGAGGTCGCATGCCGCGTCGCCTTGCGGCCCTTGACCGTTCCGGCCATTTGGATGGCGCCGCCGAACAGCAGAAGTTTTTCGGTGAGCGTGGTCTTGCCGGCATCGGGGTGGGAAATGATCGCAAAGGTGCGCCGGCGCGCAATCTCGCGCCCGAGATCGGGGATGGCCGCGCTCATTTCAGGACGGTCGGCTTGCCGTCGGGCGTCAGAATTCGGCGCAGCACCGCGGCGTCCTCGCGACCCACGGTCGCCTGGTAATACCCGCGCCGTATGCCCACCTGCTCGAAGCCGAGCGACTGATACAGCCGCGCCGCGGCGGTATTGGACGGCCGAACCTCGAGAAAGGCCTCGCACATGCCGGCGCTGCGCGCACGATCCAGCAGATACAGCAGCATCTTGCGCGCCAGACCGCGGCAGCGGTACTCGTCGCGGATGCAGACATTGAGCACGTGCGCCTCCCCGGCGCCCACGGACATGATGCCGTAGCCCGCCATGTCGGCTCCCACTTCAACCACCCGGCACACGTAGCCGACGCGCAAACAGTCGCGAAAAATCCCTTCGCTCCAAGGAAACTGATAGGCGGCGCGCTCGGTCGCCGCGACCGCGGGAATGTCGAGTTCATGCATCGGCCGAATTTCGGTCGCCGCAAATTCGAGGTCGCGCTTAACGCTCGACACGTGCGCATACCTCGCGTGCAAACTTCAAATCCTCCCAGGCCTTGCGCTTGTCGGCCGGCGTGCGCAGCAAATAGGCCGGGTGATACGTCACCACCAGCGGCACGCGCGAATCGCCGAAGCGGTGCTCCTGCTGGCGCAGCTTGGCGAGCGGCGCATCGGTGTGCAGCAGGTTTTGCGCGGCGATCCGGCCCACCGCCAGCATGATCCGCGGCCCGAGCAAGGCGATCTGCCGCTCCAGATAGGGCGAGCACGCGGCAGTTTCGCTCGCTGCCGGATCGCGGTTGCCGGGCGGCCGGCATTTGAGGACGTTGGCGATGTACACCTGCTCGCGCGCGAGACCGACGGCACGCAACATGGCATTGAGCAGTTGACCCGCCCGGCCGACGAACGGCTCGCCCTGGCGATCCTCCTCGGCGCCGGGCGCTTCGCCGACGATGAGCCATTGCGCCTGCCGGCTGCCCGTGCCGAACACGGTCTGGGTGCGCGTGCGGCTCAGTGCGCAACGCGTGCAGGCGGCGACGCGGACGCGCAGCTGCTCCCAATCGCACAGCGAATCGGGCACCTGCCCGGCCGGCGCGGTGGCGGGCACGGGCGGCGACGCGACGCGACGCAGCGTCCAAGACTCGAGCCCGAGGGCCGCGAGATACTCCTTGCGCTGAACGCCGCTCATGCGTGCGGCACCGCCGCGCGCGTGCGCCTGCGCAGCTTGCGATATGCCCACACGACCGGAGCCGATGCGGCATAGCTGCCGAAGATCAGCAGCAGTGTGATCGCCGGGTACAGGAAAATGAATGCGAACGCGAGCGGCACGAACACGATTTGCGTGAACCGCACGCGGGCTCCGGCATCGACCTGTTTGAAGCTGTGGAACGCGAAGCGGCTGATCATCAGCCCCCCGGCGCAGGCGGTGACGACGAACGCCAAAATGAGCCCCGGCAGGCCGATGTTGACCCGATCGCTCGCCAACCACACCAGCGCGGCGACGATGGCCGCGGCCGACGGGCTCGGCAATCCCTCGAAATAATGTTTGTCCTGAGTCGCGGACCGCGAATTGAAGCGCGCCAGGCGCAGCGCCGCCGCCGCTGCGTAGAAAAAGCAGACCAGCCACCCGAGCCTGCGCCACAGCGGGCCGTACTCCGCGATCCGCGCGACGCCCCATTGGTAGGTGACGATGGCGGGGGCCACCCCGAATGACACCATGTCCGAAAGGCTGTCGTACTCCTTGCCGAAAGCGCTTTCGGTGTGGGTCCAGCGTGCGACCCGCCCGTCCAGACCGTCGAATATCATGGCCACGAACACCGCTATGCCGGCATGTTCGAATTTCAGGTCGATCGCCGCCACAACCGCATAAAAGCCGGCGAACAGTGCTCCGGTGGTCAGCAGATTCGGCAGCCAATAAACCCCTCGCCGCCGCTCTTGTGGCTCTTCTCTGTCGGTCATGTGCTCCCATAATACCAGGGGGCCTGATGTAAGATACCCGGCCATGCGCTTGTCCCAATACCCCATCTCGACCCTCAAGGAGGTGCCGTCCGACGCGGAAATCATCAGCCATCAGCTCATGGTGCGGTCCGGCATGATTCGCCGCTTGGCGGCGGGCCTCTACACCTGGTTGCCGATCGGATTGCGGACTCTGAAGAAGGTCGAACGCATCGTGCGGGAGGAAATGGACCGTGCGGGCGCCTTCGAGATGTGCATGCCCACGGTTCAGCCGGCCGAATTGTGGAAAGAGTCCGGCCGCTGGAGCAAGTACGGACCGGAATTGCTGCGATTCAAGGATCGCCACGATCGGGAATTCGCCTACGGCCCCACGCACGAGGAGGTCATCACGGACATCGCGCGGCGCGAGCTGCGCAGCTACAAGCAATTGCCGGCGAATTTTTATCAAATTCAGACCAAATTCCGCGACGAGATCCGCCCGCGCTTCGGCGTGATGCGCGCGCGCGAATTCCTGATGAAGGACGCCTATTCCTTCCACATCGACGAAGCGAGCCTGGCCGAGGGGTATCGCGCCATGTACGAGGCCTACACGCGTATTTTCACCCGCATGGGCCTGAAATTTCGTGCGGTGCAGGCCGATGCGGGCAGCATCGGCGGCAGCGTGTCCCAGGAATTTCACGTGCTGGCCGATTCCGGGGAGGATGCCATCGCCTTTTCGAATGCGGACGACTATGCGGCCAACCTCGAAACCGCCGCAAGCATGGCGCCGTCCGCGCCGCGCGCACCGGCCGCGCAGTCGTTGACCAAAGTGGCAACCCCGAACGTTCGCAGCATTGCCGAACTGTGCGCGTTCCTCGAGATCGCTCCCGCACAATGCGTGAAAACCCTGCTGGTGGAGGGAAGCGAAGGCGGCCTGATCGCGTTCGTCCTGCGCGGCGATCACGAGCTGAACGCGGTCAAGGCGCAGAAGATGCCCGGCGTCGCGAACCCGTTGCGCATGGCAAGTGCAGAGCGGGTGCGCCAATTCACCGGTAGCGAGCCCGGCTCGATCGGTCCGATCGGTTTCACCGGCATGACCTACGTCGATCATGCCGCCGCGCACTTGGCGGATTTCGTCTGCGGGGCCAATGAGAAGGATGCGCACTTCACCGGCGTGAACTGGGGCCGCGATCTGCCCGAGCGGGGTTCGCGGGACATCCGCAACGTTCAAGCCGGCGATCCCAGCCCGAGCGGTCGCGGCCGCCTCGAGATTGCGCGCGGCATCGAGGTCGGCCATATTTTTCAACTCGGACAGCTCTACAGCGAGGCGATGCAGGCCACCGTGCTCGACGAGCAAGGCAAGGCGCTCACCATGTTCATGGGGTGCTACGGCATCGGGGTCACCCGGGTGGTGGCCGCGGCGATCGAGCAAAATCACGATGCCAACGGCATCATCTGGCCGGAGCCGCTGGCGCCGTTTCTGGCGGCTCTGGTGCCGCTCAACTATCAAAAATCCGAGCGTGTGCGGCAGGCGGCCGACCAGCTGTACGAGGCGTTCAATGCGGCGGGCATCGATGTGATGCTCGACGACCGCGACGCCCGGCCCGGGGTGAAGTTCGCCGATTCCGAGCTCATCGGAATTCCCCACCGCATCGTGATCGGCGAGCGGGGGCTAAGCGCCGGAAATCTCGAATATCGGCACCGGCGCGAGACCCAGTCGACGGATTTACCCATGGCCGATGCCGTAGCCTACATACGGGCCAGATCGACTCATGTAAGGAGCTGAAACGTGCGTTGGCGGCTGCAGGAACACGTTGCCTTCGCCTTGGGCGTGCTGGCCGTGGGTTTGGCGCTCTCGAGCGCTGCGAATGCGGATCAGCAACGCGACCCCGAACTGAAGGATCTGCTGCAAAAAATCATCGGCAGCGGCGATTGTTTCATCGACAAATACGAATCCGAGGTGTGGTACAAGTCGATGGAGCCGAGGCTGCAGCACTTCGTGGCCTCGCACGAGGAGCGGCTCAACATTCTGGATCACGTGTATTGCGAGGCCAAACGCGATCCGACGCTGCAGCTTCCCCCCGACCTGGTGCTCGCCATGATCGATGTGGAAAGCCGCTTCGACCCGTGGGCCGTTTCTCCCGCGGGCGCCGTCGGCCTGATGCAGGTCATGCCGTTTTGGCCGGCCCAACTCGGGGTGCAAAATCAGCTAGTGCGCGTCGCACCCAACATCCGGCTGGGCTGCGAGATCTTGCGCTATTACCTGCGCGCCGAACACCTCAACTGGTCGCGCGCGCTCGCCCGCTACAACGGCAGCGCCGGCCGCAATTCGTATCCGGCCTTGGTGATGCAGCGCTGGCAGCACACCTGGCGCTTCTGAGCCGCAGCTGATTTACGGCCACCGCTCTTACAGGATCTCAAAATACGGCGGCGGCGCGGCATCGGGCTCGAGCGCAAGCTCGAGCACACCCTCAACGCGCGCCATCTTCGGGCCCTGGTGCAGCCACTGACGCAATTGCTCCACGGCCGCAACGGGTCCCTGAGCCACCACCTCCACCGACCCATCCGGCAGGTTTCGGGCATAGCCCGCGAGGGCGAGCCGCTCGGCTTCCATCCGGGCGCTGTGACGGAAGTACACGCCCTGGACCCTGCCGGTAATGCGGAAGCGGCGGGTCACCTGTGCCAAGACGATGCGCTCGCACCGAACCGTCGCGTCCACGAACCCCGCTACTGCGGGGCCGGTGCGCCCGGGTGCCCGGCGGCGGCCTGCTGCGCATTCTCGAGCGCTTCGGTCGCATGACGCTTGGCCTGCTGAGCGGCCAGACGGGCACGCACGTATTCTTGCGCCTCCAGGTGCTTTTCGGCCCTGGCGATCGCCGCCTGCGCCGCGTACAAATCCGGTGAATTCGCGTCCGTCGCGCCCGCCGTGCGCGCGGCCTCGATCGCCTGCCGGGCATCGCTCATTTCCTGAACGGGCGGTCCGCTCGCGCATCCCATGAGGCAAACGACGCCGACAACGACAGCAATGAGGCGCAACATAACGGTCGGTGACACTAACAACAGCCGGCAGGGCCGTCAAACGAGAGCCACTGGACAATCCTGCACATCACCGCAAATAATTCGTTGCGCCGGCGCAGCACCCGCGAAAAACCATCACGATTTCCCACGAGACTTAACGATGAATGAAATTTTGGTCCTGTATTATTCACGCCAAGGAAGTACCGCCGCACTGGCGCGGCAAGTGTGCCGCGGGATCGAGACGGTGGACGGCATGCAGGCGAGATTGCGCACCGTGCCCGCCCTCACCACCACCATCGCGCCGATGGAACCGTCCGTACCCGACGAGGGCCCGCCCTACGCGACCCACGACGACCTCATCGCCTGCCGCGGCTTGATTCTGGGCAGCCCGACCCGGTTCGGCAACATGGCGGCCCCCTTGAAGCACTTTTTGGACGGCACCAGCGCACTGTGGCTGACCGGCGCATTGGCGAACAAACCCGCGGCCGTGTTTACCTCCACTCAGACCCTGCACGGCGGCCAGGAATCGACCTTGCTGTCGATGATGCTGCCGCTGCTGCATCATGGCATGTATCTGGTCGGTCTTCCGTTTACCGAACGGGGTCTTGCCGAAACCCGCGGGGGAGGCACGCCCTATGGCGCCAGTCACGTCGCGGCGGCGAGCGGTCACGGCGAATTGTCCGATATCGAGCGGGATCTGGCGCAGGTATTGGGAGCCCGCGTGGCCGTTCTAGCCTCCCGGCTCGTGGGACACCCTTGAGTTTGGAGGTCCACGCAAAGACATTGACCCTGTGCCTATGGGCGGCGCTCGCCCTGAGCTTGTTGTCGTGGATCGCCGTGGGCTACCCGTGGCTGATTTGCGTGCTGGCGGTCGGCCCATTGCTCGCCCCGCTGCACGGACTGTCTCGCGGTCGGCGCCGCACGTACGCCTGGGCCACGCTGTTCGCGATCCCTTACCTCGTATTTGCCCTGACCGAACTCCTGGTGAATCCCGCCGCGCGATGGGTGGCATCGATCAGCCTGATGCTGGTCTTCGGTTGGTTCTGTACTATGGTTTTTTTCTTGCGTGCATCTCGAGCGCGTCGCGAATGAAGGGAATGGTGAGGCGGCGCTGTGCCGCCAGCGACGCCTCGTCCAATTCATCGAGCATGTCGAACAACGAGCGCAGGTCGCGCGGCATGCGTTTCAACAGGTAATCCAAGGTCTCCGTCGGCAATTGCAGTCCGCGCTGGGCGGCCCGCAGCCGCAGCGCCTCCGCTCGGCCCGCTTCGTCGAGTTCGTGCACCTGATAAACAATGCACGCTGCGGCCCGCGAGCGCCAATCCTTAAGCCGCCAGTCGATGTGGCGCGGCGCGGCGCGTGCGGCGAAGATCATGCGCGTGTGCAGTTCGGATGCCTCGTTGAACAGACGAAACAGCCCCTGCTCCCATTCCAAGTCGCCCGCCACCGCGTCGGCATCGTCCACGCACAGCACGCGGCAGCTTTCGAATCCCGCAAGCGCCTGCGGCGGCAACGCGAGCGAGCGATCCAGGGGAAAATAGGCCGCGGTTGCGCCGCCCGCGGCGCACACCGCCTGAAGCAGATGCGTTTTCCCGCAGCCGCGATTCCCCCACAGCCAGATCGGTTCCCGATTCGAGCCGCGCAAGGCGGACAGCAGTTCGGCGTTCGTCCCGGGGGAGAAGCTCGCGAATACCGCGTTGGTCCGCAGCCTCACGCCGAGCGTCAACTGTTTCATGGAAGCCTCGATCCGCCGGCAGGTGCCGCGCGGCGCGAAGGCGCCTTTTGCCAAGCGCTCGAGCCATAGCGCAACACGTAATCGATGCCGCTGATCACCGCCGTCACGAAGGTGAGGGAGCCAAGCATCACCACGACCCAGTCCGGCGGCAGGCCAACCGCCTCCTTGGCGATGACGCCCATGATGAACGCCACCTGGCACAATGTATTCAGTTTGCTCACCCCCGAGGGACGCCAATCGACCAGTCCGATGCAGACCCGGTAGGCGATCGCGCCGAGCACGATGACGATGTCGCGCCCCACCGCCACGGCGGTCAACCACACCGGCACGAGCCGCAGCGTGGCGAGCAGCACGAATAACGTGGCAAGCAACAGCTTGTCGGCAGCAGGATCGAGGATCGCCCCGATCGTGGATTGCCAGCCGAAGCGCTTGGCGAGAAAGCCGTCGGTCGCATCGGATGCCGCCGCCACCGCAAACAGCGCGATAGCCGTACTGAATTGGCGGTGCACGAGCGCCAATGAGATCGGGATCACCAGCAGGATCCTCAATGAACTGATGAGGTTCGGAATCTGGCGCAGCCATGGGTACACGGCGGGCTACCGGCGCAATTGGAAGCGTTGAACCCCGTTGTCGCCCGCGGCGATCGGCTGCAAACGGCCATTCAAGGCAAGAGCATGCTGTAACGTCTCCAGACCGCCCCGTGAAATCAGCCGGAAGCGCACCGTATCGCCGTTCAAGGCCTCCACACCGACATGAGCGATGAACGTCAAGGACTCGAGATAGCCCTGGACGAGTGCATAGTCCGCGATATCGCTCACTCCCGTGACCTCCATATCGAGCGTACCCAGCGTGCCGCTGACGGCGAAAATCCCGGCGTAAGTATCGGCGGCCCGGTTGACGCCCTCCAGGGCCCCGGAAAATTCGCTGCTGCGATCCTGGAACAGGAAGGTCCAGTGCACCCCCGCCGCAAGTGTGGCAGTGGCGGCATGGCCGATCAGCGTGCCCTCGCCTCCCAGCCGGTGGCCGAGTTCCGCAAGCGTGCTCGGACTCGCGCCGGCAAGCGCGGCATAGTCCATGTGATCTTGCTGCAATTCGGCGGCGGTGGGCCAGCGCAGCGGCACACCGCGCAGCGCGGCGGCCGAATCCAGCGCCATTTTCAATTCGGAGGCATCGTCGGCTGTGATCACCGTGCCGGGTTGCGCGCCGCTTTGCACGGCGAGCCAGATGAAGGTGGGGGGCCTCTCACGGCCCCACACGGGCTGCCCGTTTTGCGTCAGCCAGCGTTCAATGGCGGCGCCGTCGAACGCCACCCACAATTGATTGTCGGGCGCCGCCCGATATTGCTGGACGTAGCGGCTGGCATTGCTGATGAGCGGCGCGAGCGCCGGGTCCTCATCGGCCGTGCGGCGCCCGGTGACTCTCACGAGGACGATGCGCAGCGCCGCCGCGAAGGCTGCCGGCCGCGACGCCTCGGTTTGATTGGCGACCGGAGCGGTCGCCTGGTAAAGCTCGGCGCGGGTCAGCGCACGGCCGGCCTCCGCCAGACACAGCGTGGCGCAGGTCAAGCATATAAATGCTCCAAGACGCAAATATCGGAGCCGGTTGTCGATGTAGCCCTGTGCCATGGTGTAATCACGCAAGCCCTTAAGTTCTCTGATGTAAAATACCACAGCCGGCCGGCCCGCCGCGTCGGCCGTCCGCATGGTGAAGGAACCGAATGACTGAGCGAGCACCCGTGACCTATCGCGAGGCGGGGGTCGACATCGACGCCGGCGATGAACTGGTCGAACGGATCAAACCCCGCGTCAAACGTTCGATGCGCCGGGAAGTGCTGGGCGGCATCGGCGGCTTCGGCGCCCTGGTGGAGATCCCGCTCGATCGCTATCGAAGACCGGTGCTGGTATCGGGCACCGACGGGGTCGGAACCAAGCTGCGCCTGGCCATCGATTTCCGCCGCCATGAAACGGTGGGAATCGATCTGGTGGCCATGTGCGCGAATGATGTCGTCGTGCAGGGGGCGGAACCGCTGTTCTTTCTCGACTATTTCGCAACCGGAAAACTCGATGTCGATGTCGGAGAACGCGTCATTGCCGGCATCGTCGAGGGCTGCGTGCAAGCCGGGTGCGCGCTGGTGGGCGGGGAAACGGCGGAAATGCCGGGCATGTACCACGGGGAGGATTACGATCTCGCGGGCTTCTGCGTGGGCGTCGTCGACAAGGATCGCATCATCGACGGATCCGCGACCGTGGCCGGCGATGTGGTGCTCGGGCTGCCCTCCTCGGGACCGCATTCCAACGGCTTTTCCATGATCCGAAAAATACTGCAAATCAGCGGCGGCGACGCCCTGACCCTGGTCGACGGTGTTGCGCTCATCGACCTTCTCATGGCGCCGACCCGCATTTACGTCAAGCCGCTGCTCGCGCTGCTGCGCGATCTGCCCGTGCACGGCTTGTCGCATATCACGGGGGGCGGGCTCCTCGATAATATTCCGCGGGTCATTCCCGAGGGCCTGGAAGTGATTATCGAGCGCCGCTCCTGGCCCCGAGTCCCGGTGTTCGAATGGTTGCAGTCGCAAGGCCGGGTGGCCGATGAGGAGATGTACCGGGTGTTCAACTGCGGCATCGGCATGACCGTTCAGATCGCGGCCCGCGACGCCGACCGGGCGATCGCGCTGCTGCGCGATGCGGGGCAGCCGGCGTTCGTCGTCGGCGAAGTGCGCAGCGGCGTGCGCGGTGTCGTCATTACTTGAGCAGCAACCGACAACGCGTACCGGTCGTCGTACTGATCTCGGGGCGTGGCAGCAACATGCGCGCGCTCGTGGAGCGCAGCGGCGATGCGGAAATGGGCTACGAGGTGGTGCAGGTGCTTTCCGATGCGCCGGCGGCCCCCGGACTTGAGCTGGCGCGCGATCTCGGCGTTGCCGCGCGCGCGCTGACCCCGTACAAATCCACCGAACGCGCCGCGCTCGAGCGCGAGCTGGCCGGCGCCATCGACGAATGCGCGCCGGCACTGATCGTGCTGGCCGGATTCATGCGCGTGCTGTCCGCGGATTTCGTCGCACGCTACGCGGGACGAATCTTGAACATACATCCCTCGCTGCTGCCGAAATTCCCCGGCCTGCACACGCATCGGCGCGCCATCGAGGCGCACGAGACGCAAACCGGCGCAACCGTGCATTTCGTGACCGCACAGCTCGACGGGGGCCCGGCCATCATCCAGGCGTGCGTCAAAGTGCGGCCGGACGACGATGCGGAGAGCTTGGCCGCACGGGTGCAGACCCTGGAGCACCGGATTTATCCGCTGGCGGTCCGCTGGTACTGCGCGGGCCGCCTGTACTATCGGGACGGCCTGGCATGGCTCGACGGCACCGTGCTTTCAGCCCCGATACAGTACGCCGACCTCGAAGCCTCGGGACATCACTGAATGCCGGCCAGAACCTTGTGCGCGGTATGTCTCGCGATATCCTGGCCGGGACTGGCGACGGCGCAGCCTCCGGAACAGGCCCCGGCGGCCGCGCCGCCGGAGACCTCGCTCGCGCGCGCCGATGCGGGCATCGCGCCGTTCTCGGCAAAATACGTGGCCGAATGGAAGAATATCACCGTCGGCACGAGCGACCTTGAGCTCAGGCGCGACGCCGAGCCCGGGCACTACATCTACAAATGGACCATTTCCGCGCGCGGGATCTTTCGGCTGGTCTATTCGAACGACGTGACGCAGCAGAGCTGGTTCGAGGTGATCGACGATCACGTCCGGCCCTTAAAATACCTGGCTGAACAAGGCTCCTCCCGGGTCATTTTTGATTTCGACTGGGCTGCGGGCCACGCGCGGGGGTTTTCGGAGGAAAGGCCGGTGGACCTTGTGCTCAAGCCCGGAACCCAGGACCTGATGTCCATTCAGATCCAGGTGATGCTGGGTCTCAAGGACGGCAACCTGCCCAAAATTTTTTACATCATCGACAAGGACCAGATCAAGGACTTCATCTATGCACAAGAAGGCCCGGCGGTGTTGAAAACCGCCGTTGGAAAGTTCGACGCCGTCATCGTCTCGAGCCGGCGCGCCGGCAATGACCGCGTGTTGCGCATGTGGTTCGCGCCCTCGTTGGGCTACCTGCCGGTGCAGGCCGAGCGATCGCGCGGCGGCAAACTCGAATTTGCGATGCGGATCAGGAGCCTAGGGCCCTGACGGGCGCGGGGAGTCAGGTCTTCGGCAGGGTAACGCCCCGCTGGCCCTGATATTTCCCGCCGCGATCGCGATACGAAGTCTCGCATACCTCGTCGGATTCGAAGAACAGCATTTGCGCGACGCCCTCATTGGCGTAGATCTTTGCCGGCAGCGGCGTTGTATTGGAAAATTCCAAAGTCACATGCCCCTCCCATTCCGGCTCGAGCGGCGTGACGTTGACGATGATGCCGCAGCGCGCATAGGTGGACTTGCCGAGGCAAACCGTCAATACCGTGCGCGGGATGCGAAAGAATTCCACCGTGCTCGCCAGCGCAAAAGAATTGGGCGGAATGATGCACACCGGCCCCTTGAAATCGACGAACGATTTTTCGTCGAAGCACTTCGGGTCGACGATGGTCGAGTTGATGTTGGTGAAGATCTTGAATTCGTCCGCGCAGCGCACGTCATAACCGTAGCTGGACGTGCCGTAGGAGACGATCTTGTGGCCGTCGGATACCCGCACCTGTTCGGGCGAGAACGGCTCGATCATCCCCTGCTCGCGCGCCATGCGTCTGATCCACCGGTCGCTCTTGATGCTCAAGTCGCTTCCACGGTGATCTTGGGAAACATCGCGCTGTAATCCTTGTTCAGCGTTGCGAGCCGCGCCGCGGCGTGACGCGCCATCTGCAGATAGGCGCGCGCGCGCGCGCTTGCGGGCTCGGCCACGACGGTGGGCGTCCCGCCGTCCGCCTCTTCGCGGATCCGTATGTCCAAGGGCAATTCGCCGAGCAATTCCACCCCGTATTGCTGCGCCATGCGGGCGCCCCCGCCGCTGCCGAAGATATGCTCCATGTGGCCGCAGTTGCTGCACACGTGTACGCTCATGTTCTCCACCACGCCGAGCACGCGCACTTCGACCTTCTCGAACATCTTGAGGCCCCTGCGCGCATCCAGCAGGGCGATGTCTTGCGGCGTGGTCACGATGATCGCGCCGCTCACCGGCACCCGCTGCGCCAGCGTCAATTGGATATCCCCGGTGCCGGGCGGCATATCGACCACCAAATAGTCGAGCGCCCCCCACTGGGTGTCGCTCAGCATCTGGGTCAAGGCCTGGGTGACCATCGGTCCGCGCCAGACCATCGGCTGTTCGGAGTCGACCATGAAGCCGATCGACATCACCTCGACCCCGTGAGCGCGCAGCGGCGTGATGTGCTTGCCATCGGCGCTTTCCGGCTGCTGGCCGCTCAAACCCATCATCTGGGGCTGGCTGGGGCCGTAAATGTCGGCATCCAGCAATCCGACCCGTGCGCCCTGTGCCGCCCAGGCGAGCGCCAGATTGGCCGCGGTGGTCGATTTGCCGACCCCGCCCTTTCCCGAGGCCACCGCGACGATATTCTTGATGTTGGCGAGCGGCTTGAGCGTGCGCTGCACCGCATGCGCCGTGATCTCGGCCCTGATCTTCAGATTGAGGCTTCCGCCCCCCAAGACCGGTTCCAGGTAGCTCTGCAGGGCCGGCTGCAGCTCCGGCGCATAATCCGCGCACGGAAACCCGAACTTGAGCTCGACCATCGCCGTATTGTCCCGCACGGATACGGCTTCGATCGCCTTTGCCTCGGCCAGCGTTTGCCCGAGGTAGGGATCCGCATACGTACTTAGTCTGGCATGGACGGCGCCAGCCGATTCGCCCAATAGCGTCATATTTTGAGATTCTAACGCATACGGCCGCACCCGTGCGGTATGGCATACTTCGAAATTGAGAATCAGGCCCGGGGTGAGCGTTGCGACTCAGGCGAGAATGCACGGTCTAGAGATCTGCGAAACTTAAGGCACTGAATGAGTTTATTCGCCAACTACCGTGCCGATCGGCTCATCGCCGAGATCAAGTCCAGCGGCAACCCAAGCGGTCCCGCGGCGCAGAAGGCACTGGAGAAACTGGTCGCTCTCGGGCCGAGCGCCATTGATTCGCTCGTGGCGGCGCTCAACACCGCCGAAAAGAAGGAGACGCTGGTATATGTCGAGGCGTTGTCGCGCCTGATCGACGCGAAATCGCTCCCGCAGGTGCTCAAAACCATGGGGGACGCCAACGGGCGGGCGATATCCGGCATCGCCTGGGCCCTGTCATCCAGCCGCAATTACCCGGCGGGCGCGCTGCTCGACGCGCTGAACAAATTGGACATGCCGAAGGGGCCGATTCTCGAGGTGATTGCGGCGCAGAAGACCCGCTTCACGGTGCGCGAATTATTGAACGCCGCCTACAACCAAGAGGGCGTCGAGCGCACCGGACTCTTCAAGATCGTCGGTGAACTCGCCGATGAATCCGCGGTGGATGATTTGATCGCGCGCATCGAGGGCAAGGATCCGGTTGCACGCCTGCACATCATCCATGTACTGGCCCGCTTCAACCTGCCGAAGGTGAAGGAGGCCCTGCAGAAGCAGCTCAAGGACAACAACAAAATGATCCGCTCCGCGGCGCTGTCGGGTCTTGCGCGCATGGATGGTCCGTTCGACATGCAGTTGATCTGCGGAATGCTGCGCGATCCGGAACTCGAGGTGCAGAACAAGGCGGTCGACGTGGTGGTGCGCGCCAATCACCCCGACACGGTCAAGTTCCTGGTCGAGGTGCTCAAGGACGAGAACGAATACGCGCGGCGCGCCGCGGTCGAGGTATTGAACGTGGTCGGCACCTCCAAGTCGGTCAAGCACTTGCTCGAAGTGATCGCCGACAGCGATTGGTGGGTGCGCACCCGGGCGGCCGACGCACTCGGCAAGATCGGCGGACCCCGCGTGGTCGATGCCGTGCTCACGCTGATCAAGGACGAGAATCAGGACATCCGTCGCGCGGCCATCGAGATCCTGAATCAAACCAAGGACGAACGGGCGGTGGCGCAATTGATTGAGGCCACCCGGGATCGCGACTGGTGGGTGAGCGAACGTGCGGTGGACGCCCTCGCCGAGATCGGCAGCACCGTCGCGCTGCCTCGGTTCATCGAAATGCTGAAGGCGGGCGAGCCGAAGTCGCTGCCGACCGTGGTGCGCGCGATCGGCAAAATCGGCGATCAAAAGAGCATCGAACATCTGCTGCCGCTGCTGCAGCGGCCCGAGAACGCCATCAAGGTCGAAGCGGTCGCGGCGCTGACGAAATTGGCCGACGAACACCGCGCCGATACGATACGGCACAGGCTGCAAGCGGTATCGGTCGCCGGCGATGGAACGCTCAGCCAGGCAGTGGTGCGCGCCGTGCAGGAGCTCGACAACCGCTTTTCGGCCCAGCAAATCGCCGCCAATCAACATGCACAGAAGATGCAGGAGCCCTCCAAGACGCTGCTCATCGACAATCAGGACCTTGCCAACGTCATCAAGCAAAACGAGGCGCAGGCGGCCAAACTCGACATCAACACCCTGCAGCCGGGCGATATCATCGAGGGCCGCTACAAATTCATCGAAAAAATCGGCAAGGGCGCGTTCGGCACGGTGCTGCTCATCGAGGACACCGTGGTCGAAGAGAGGTTGATCTTGAAGTTCTTGAACCCCAACGTCGCCTCCGACGAGGAGATGATGAAGCGATTCGTGCACGAGCTGCGCTACAGCCGCAAGATCACGCACAAGAACGTCATTCGCATCTACGATTTCCTGTACATACAAGGCAACTACGCGATCTCCATGGAGTATTTCCCGTCGCATACGCTGGGCGGCGAAATCGTCAATGAAAAGCCGGTCGAGCTCAAACGCGCGGTCAAATTCGGCATCGACATCGCGACCGGCATGGCGGTCGCCCACCAGGTGGGAATCGTGCACCGCGACCTGAAGCCCGCCAACATCCTGATCGACAACGACAGCCTGCTCAAGATCGTGGACTTCGGCGTTGCGGCGGCACAAAGCCAGGGCGACACGCAGTTGACCAAGACCGGCTACGTCATCGGTTCGCCGAAATACATGGCGCCCGAACAGATCCTCGGCAAGAAAGTCGACGAGCGTGCCGACATCTACAGCCTCGGCGTCATCCTGTATGAAATGATTTGCGGCGTGCCGCCCTATTCGCGCGGCGATCACATGTCGGTCATGTACCAGCACGTGCAGGGCAAGGCGCGCCCCCCGATCGAGATCAACACCGCCATCCCGGTGGAATTGAACGCCTTGGTGATGAAGTGCATGTCTTTGGACAAGACCAAGCGGTCACAGTCCATGGATGAACTGCGTTTATCGCTGGAGAAGTTCCTTTAGGGGTCTTTTGACCGCCTGCCGGACAACCGGCCTTAGACGCAGCTCACGTTTTGATCCATATCGGGCACAAACGCTCGAAAATCCAAGTGCTTACAGGTAGCCTTGCGCGTTATGGCAAGAATCGACGCGTTCCTCAAGTTAGGCGTTGCGCAGGGCTGCTCGGACTTGCATCTGGCGGTCGGTGTTCCGCCGATGCTGCGTTTGCACGGGGATCTGATGCCGATCAAGTTTCGCGACCTGGGGGAAGCGGAACTCGAAAGCTACATCACGGAGGTGCTGACCCCGTCCCAGCAGAACCATCTGCGCCAGGGGAACGACCTCGATTTTTCTTATGTATCGGGTGAGGGCGGCCGGTTTCGCGTCAATGTGTACCGTAAGGAAACCGGCATAGGCGCCGCCTTTCGATCCATTCCGACGCAAATGCCGAGCATGGAACAGCTCGGGCTGCCGCCGATCGTGCGCAAGCTCTGCGATTATCATCAGGGAATGATCCTGGTCACCGGCTCGACCGGCACCGGCAAGACCACCACGCTGGCCGCGATGATCGATTACCTGAATACGACGCGCACGCTCAACATCATCAGTTTGGAGGATCCGATCGAATTCGTTCACCGCAGCAAGTCAAGCCAGGTCATCCAACGCGAGTTGGGCACTCACCTGCCGACGTTTGCGGAGGGCGTGCGCGCCGCCATGCGCGAGGATCCGGACGTGATTCTGGTCGGCGAGTTGCGCGATGCGGAAACGATCGCGATGGCGATGACGGCCGCGGAAACCGGGCACTTGGTGCTGGGCACCCTGCACACCACCAGCGCCACCAAAACCATCGATCGAATCATCGATGCCTTGCCGACGGAAGAGCGTGAACAGACCAAGAGCTTTCTGGCCTCGAGCTTGATCGCGGTGATCACCCAGATTCTGCTCAAGACGCCCGATCAGCGCGCGCGGCGCGCCGTTTGCGAGATCATGGTGCTCACCAAGGCCATCGGCAAACTGATCATGACCGATCAGTCGCACCAGATTCCGAGCCAGCTGCAAATGGGCAAGGAGTACGGCATGCAATTGATGGATCAGGCGCTGCTCACGGCGATCAATGCCAAGGAAATCGACCCCGAACAGGCCTATTCCTTCGCGGTGGACAAGCGCCCATTCCAGCGTTTCGTCACCGACATGAGCGGCGCCCCGCCGCTCGAGCCCGCCGCTTCGTGATCGCGCCATGGCCGCCATAGACCCCTATTTGATGCAGGTTTTGGAGCGCGACGGCTCGGATCTGCACTTTCTCGCCGGGGATCCCCCGCGAGTGCGCCAGTACGGCGAACTGAAGGCATTGAGCCCCGAGCCGCTCGATCCCGAGATGGTCAAGACGACTCTGTACGAGATCATGCCGAAACTGTCCGTCGAACGCTTCGAAGCGAAAGACGGCACGGACTTCGCCCACAGCATACCCGGGGTCGCTCGATTCCGCGTCAACGTCATGCGCCAGCTGAACGGCATGGGCGCGGTATTTCGCGCGATTCCCTCCAAAGCGCGCAGCGCCGAGGAACTGAAGTTGCCGGATGCCGTGCGCAATCTGTGCAAAATCAACAACGGCCTGATCTTGGTCACCGGCAAGACCGGATCCGGCAAGTCCACCACGCTCGCCGCCATGATCGACGACATCAACACGCGCGAAAAGGGTCATATCCTCACCATCGAGGATCCGATCGAATTCGTGCACGTGCGCAAGAACTGCCTGATCAGCCAGCGCGAGATCGGCGTGCACGCGGCCACCTTCTCCTCCGCCCTGCTGTCGGCGTTGCGCGAGGATCCCGACGTGATCCTGGTCGGCGAGTTGCGCGATCTGGAGACCATGAGCATCGCGGTAACCGCGGCTGAAATGGGAATCCTCGTGATGGGTACGCTGCATACCAACGGCGCCGCGGCTACCGTCGACCGCCTGGTCAACGCATTCCCCGCCGACAAGCAGCCGCACGTGCGCACGATGCTCTCGACCAGCCTGCGCGGGGTGGTCTCCCAGCAGCTCATCCCCAAGGCCGATAAAAAAGGCCGGGTCGCCGCCCTCGAGATACTGATCAACACACCGGCCATTTCGAATTTGATTCGCCAGGGCAAGATGGATCAATTGGAAAACGGAATGCAGACCGGATCGGCATCCGGCATGCGCCTGATGGATGCCGCGATTCAAACCCTTCTCGATCAACGGCTGATCACCGGAAATGAGGCGTTCAAGAAGGCGATCAACAAGAGCAGATTCGAGCAGTACCGCCAGGCGAGTTGACACGCCCGCCCACCAAATCGTGCGGGGCATGGCATAATTTGGAATGACCGCACGACGCAGAATCCTTGTCACGAGCGCGCTGTATTATGCGAACGGGCCGCTCCATCTGGGCCACGTCCTCGAGGCCATACAAACCGACGTCTGGGTGAGATTTCAGAAGCTTCGCGGCCATGAATGCATCTACGTGTGCGCGGATGACACTCACGGCACACCGATCATGCTGAAGGCGCAGTCCGAGGGGGTCACGCCCGAGGAGTTGATCCGCCGGTTCCACGCCGAACACACGCGCGATCTGGCCGAGATGCTGATCGGTTTGGACAATTTCGGCTCGACCCACTCCGCGGAGAACCGCACCGTTTGCGAGCGCACCTACCTCGCCCTGCGCGAGGCCGGCCATATCGACCGGCGCATCATCAGCCAGGCCTACGACGCGGCGGCCCGCATGTTCCTGCCGGATCGATACGTCAAGGGAAACTGCCCCGTCTGCGGCACCGCGGATCAATACGGCGATTCCTGCGAGAATTGCGGCGCCACTTACACCCCCGCCGATCTCAAGAATCCTGTTTCGGTGGTCACCGGGACGCCGCCGGTGTGGCGCGAATCGGAACATTACTTCTTCCGCTTGAGCGCGTTCGAGCCGCGCCTGGCCGACTGGGTGAAGAGCGGCGCGGTTCAGGACAGCGTCGCGCACAAGCTGGAGGAGTGGTTCGCGCAGGGATTGAAGGACTGGGACATATCGCGCGATGCGCCTTACTTCGGCTTTGAGATTCCCGACGCTCCCGGCAAATATTTTTACGTCTGGTTCGACGCGCCGATCGGATACCTCGGCAGCTTCATGCAGTTCTGCGCGAGCAGCGGATTGATTTTCGACGATTTCCTCGAGGCGGACTCGAAAGCCGAAATGCACCACTTCATCGGCAAGGACATATTGTATTTCCACACGCTGTTTTGGCCTGCGGTGCTCGAGGGCGCCGGCATGCGCCGCCCGACCTCGGTGCACGCCCATGGATTCCTCACCATCAACGGCCAGAAAATGTCCAAGTCCCGCGGCACGTTCATCACGGCACGGCGCTATTTGGACAATCTCAAGCCGGAGTACCTGCGCTATTATTTTGCGGCCAAACTCGGGTCCGGCATCGACGATATCGACATGAATTTGGAGGAATTCGCCGCGCGGCTTAATTCCGACATCGTCGGGAAGCTCGTGAACATTGCAAGCCGCTGCTCAGGTTTCGTCACCAAGAGCGCCGGCGGGCGGCTCGGCGATTCACTGCCCGACCCGGATCTCTATGCGGCATTCGCAGCCGCGGGCGAATCGATTGCCGCCGCCTACGAGGCTCGCGACACCGCGGCCGCGATTCGCGAGATCATGGCGCTCGCGGACCGCGCGAACCAATACATCGATATGCGCAAACCGTGGGCCCTCGCTAAACAGCCCGGCAGTGCCGCCGAGGTGCGAAACATCTGCACGCAAGGGCTGAATTGCTTTCGCGCGCTGATGATCTATTTGCAGCCGGTGCTGCCCGACATGGCGGCGCAGGCCCAGCGTTTCTTTGGGGAATCCGAGTGGAACTGGGACAGCGCCGCGACACCGTTGCTCGGCACGATGATCCTTCCATACCAGGCGCTCGCCACTCGCCTGGATCCGAAGGCCGTGGCGCGACTGGTCGAACTCGACGCCGCGGAGGTGCCTGCGCCTGCGGCGCCCCCGGCTGCTGCGCCGCCCCCGCCGGCGGCTGCCGCTCCGGCGGATCTGATCTCGATCGAGGATTTCCTTCGAATCGATCTGCGGGTTGCCAGGGTGGTCGAGGCCGACTTGGTGGCGGGGGCCGACAAGCTACTCCGGCTGCGCCTCGACGTGGGCGAGCTCGGCGAACGCCACGTCTTTGCCGGCATCCGCAGCGCCTACGATCCGAATTCCCTGGTTGGCCGCCTGATCGTCGTCGTGGCGAACCTGGCGCCTCGCAAAATGCGCTTCGGCACCTCCGAAGGCATGATGTTGGCGGCGGGTCCGGGGGGCAGGGAAATTTTTGTGCTTTCCCCCGATTCGGGTGCGGCGCCCGGTATGCGTGTCAAATGACGGGAAGTGGTTGCGAGGCGGCCGAGGTGGAGCGCGTCGATGCCTTGCTGCCTCAAACTCAATGCACCCGCTGCGGCTATGCCGGATGTCTGCCCTACGCCGAAGCCATCGTGCGCGGCGGGGCGCAGATCAACCAATGCCCGCCGGGCGGCGCGGCAACCATTCGCGCGCTCGCCGGGTTGCTGGCCCGTGAATTTCTGCCCCTGAATCCGGTGAACGGTGCCGAGGCGGCCCCGCGCGTTGCGTGGATCGATGAGGCACGCTGCATCGGTTGCGCGCGATGCCTGCCGCCCTGCCCGGTCGATGCCATCGTCGGCGCCGCCAAATACCTGCACACCGTCATCGCCGATCGCTGCACGGGGTGCGAGCTGTGTTTGGCGCCCTGTCCGGTCGATTGCATCGAAATGCGGCCGGCTCCCGTCGCTTCGGCGAATCATCCCGAGCTGAACCGTCAGCGCTACCATGCGCATACGCGCCGCTTGCGACAGCAGACCCGCGAGCGCGAGCGGGAAATCGAGGCATTGAAGGCCGCGGCCGTGGCGGCGCATACCGCAACGACCACATGAACGCTCGATCGTGAACGCGGCCAAGCGGCGCGCCATTTTTTCGCGGTTGCGAGAAGCCAATCCCGCGCCGCGCACCGAGCTGCACTACCAAACCCCGTTCGAGCTGTTGATCGCCGTGATTTTGTCCGCTCAAGCCACCGACAAGAGCGTGAACAAGGCGACCGCGGATCTGTTCGGGGCGGCGAACACCCCCGCCGCAATTCTCGCATTGGGAGTCCGTGGCATCACGCCGTACATCAAGTCGATCGGCCTTTACAACAGCAAGGCCAAACATATCATCGCCACCTGCCACGCACTGATCACACAGCATGCGGGCCAGGTGCCCACGTCGCGCGAATCTTTAGAAAGCCTGCCGGGCGTCGGGCGAAAGACCGCCAATGTCGTGCTCAACACGGCGTTTGGCGCAAGCACCGTCGCCGTCGACACCCATATTTTTCGCGTCGCCAACCGCACCGGTCTCGCGCCCGGCACGACGGTGCGCGCGGTGGAGGACAAGCTGATGAAGCGGGTGCCGCAGGAATTTCTCAAGGATGCGCACCATTGGTTGATTCTGCACGGCCGCTACGTGTGCACGGCGCGCAACCCCGCCTGCGCCCGCTGCCATATCGCGGATCTGTGCGAATATCGCCGCAAGACCAAGGCAAGCCCCGCTCGCCATGACTGAACCACCGACACCGGCCGGCGGGCACACGCGCGACCAGCTGCGGCAAAGCTACGCCGATGCCTGGCGAAAACGCCTCGCCCGCTCGCCTCTCACGCCGCTGGAGTCGATGATCGCGGATGTGATCGAGCTTCATCCCGAATACCGCGCCATCGTGGAGAACCTCGACACTGCGACGGCCTTCGAAGCCGACGCAACCGGGGCCACGGAGAATCCTTTTTTACATATGGCGCTGCATCTCGCGGTCCGCGAGCAGATATCCATCGACCGGCCTTCCGGTATCCGCGAATTGCTGCGCGCGCTGCAGGCGCGGCTGGGCGATGAGCACGGCGCCGAGCACGCGCTGATGGAGGCGCTGGCCGAAACCCTGTGGCAGGCGCAGCGCGACGGCCGCGCCCCGGATGAAAGGCACTATCTGCAGCTCGCCAGCCGCCGCGCCGCAATTGCCCGGCGGTGACGGTCGAGGTTAAGCAAGTTTCATGCGCGCTTCATTGGTGCGGTCGCCGGTGGACGCTATTCTCGGCACATGCGCGCCTTGCTGCCAACCGCCACCGTCCTGCTGCTCCTCTCGCCCTTGTGGACCGTACCCGCTGATGCGCAAAGCGCCGCTGCTGCCGCCCCCGCTCCTGCCGCCACCCCGACCGCGGGCACGCCCGCGGCAACGGCTGCCGACAACGAAGCCGCGGCCAAGCACGCCAAGCGGACCGCGTGCCGCAAGAAGGCGCGGGCGCAAAAGCTGGTAGGCGACGAAAAAACGACGTTCATCAAGGATTGCGTCGACGCACCTTGATCCGCGGCGCGCGCTAGGCGCTGCGGGCGGATCCTATCGCTTGGGCACGTAAAGATCGGTCAGCGTCCCCTCGAACGCCTCCGCGGCGAACGCCACGGTCTCCGATAGGGTCGGATGTGCATGCACCGTCAAGCCGACATCCGCCGCATCGGCTCCCATTTCGATCGCCAGCCCCAATTCCGCGATCAATTCGCCGGCGTTGGTGCCGACGATGCCGGCGCCGATGACGCGCCGGGTCTGCTTGTCGAACAGGATCTTGGTGAAGCCCTCGTCGCGGTTCAGGGCGAGCGAGCGGCCGCTCGCGGCCCACGGAAACGTGCCCTTGCCGAATTCGATGCCGCGCGCCTTGGCATCGGTCTCGTTGATACCCACCCAGGCGATCTCAGGGTCGGTGTACGCGACCGAGGGAATGCAGCGCGCGTCGAACGCAGCCTTGTGCCCGGCTGCCACTTCCGCCGCCACCTTGGCCTCGTGCGTGGCCTTGTGCGCGAGCATCGGCGCTCCGGCGATGTCGCCGATGGCGAAGATATGCGGCACGCTGGTGCGCATCTGCTTATCCACGGCGATGATGCCGCGCGTATCGACCGCAATGCCGGCCGCGGCCGCGTCGATGGCATTGCCGTTGGCGCTGCGCCCCACCGCCACCAGCACCCGATCGAACTCCGCGGGCGCCGGCGCGTCGGGACCCTCGAAGCTCGCGCGCAAGCCGCCCGCATGCGGCTCTAGCTTCGCGACCCGGGTCCGGAGAAGAACTTTCGCATAGCGCTTTTCGATGCGCTTCTGCAGCGGCCGCACCAGGTCGCGGTCGGCGCCCGGCATCAAACCGTCGCTTAATTCGACCACCGTCACCTCCGTGCCGAGCGCATCGTAGACGCACGCCATCTCGAGGCCGATGATGCCCCCGCCCACCACCAGTAGACGCTTGCAATCGAGCGGCAGCTCCAGTGCGCCGCTCGAATCGATGACGCGTGGATCCTCCGGAAATCCCGCCAGTCGCATCGATTCGGATCCGGCAGCGATGATGCATTGTTTGAAGTCGAGCCGCTTGGAGCCCTCGCCGGTTTGCACTTCCAGCGAATAGGGGCCTACGAACCTGGCCTCGCCGCGAACCACCTCGACCTTGCGCTGCTTCGCGAGCAGTGTGAGGCCGTTGGTCAATTTGGCGACGACCCGGTTCTTCCAGGCGCGCAGCCGATCGCGGTCGATTTGCGGGGGTCCAAACACGATGCCGCAGGCGGCCATGTCGGCCGCCTCCTCGATCACCTTGGCGGCATGCAGCAGCGCCTTGGACGGGATGCAGCCCACGTTCAGGCACACTCCGCCGAGCGTCGGCGAGCGTTCGATGAGGGTGACTTTGAGCCCGAGATCCGCCGCGCGAAAGGCCGCCGTGTAGCCCCCCGGGCCCGCACCGAGCACGACCAGTTCGAGAGCGCCCGGCGGTGCCGAAGCCGCCGGTTGCGCCATCGGTGGCTGCGCGGGCGCGGACGGTGGCTGCGCGGGCGCGGACGGCGCCTGCGCAGGCACGGACGGCGGCTGCGCGGGCGCCGCCGCGGCCCCCTCGGCGACGGTGACGGTCGCGATCAACGTGCCCTCGGCCACCTCCTGGCCCTTCTTGAGGTCGATCGATGCGATCACGCCGCTCACCGGCGAGGGCACATCCATCGACGCCTTCTCGCTCTCCAGGGTGATCAAGGGTTCGTCCGCGCGGATCGGGGCGCCCACGCGCGCGAGCACATCGATCACGGTCACATTCTTCGAATCGCCGATGTCCGGAACCCGGATCTCGACCACGCTCACAGCAGCGCCTTCACGTCGCTTAAGGTGCTGCTCAGGAACACGATGAAGCGCGCAGCCTCCGCGCCGTCGATGACCCGGTGGTCGTAGGACAGCGACAGCGGCAGCATGAGGCGTGGCACGAACGCGCCCTGGACGAACACCGGCTTTTGGCTGGACCTGGATACGCCGAGAATCGCGACCTCGGGCGCATTGATGATGGGTGTGAACGCCGTGCCGCCGATGCCGCCCAAACTCGAGACGGTAAAGGTCCCTCCTTGCATCTCGGCCGCCGACAATTTTCCCGCCCGCGCTTTTTCCGACAGCTCCGCGAGGGCGCGCGCGATCTCAAATAGATTCCTTCGATCCGCATCGCGAATGACCGGCACCACCAACCCATCGGGCGTGTCGGCGGCAAACCCCAGGTGGAAATATTTCTTGAGAACCAGATTCTCGCCCGAGGCGTCCAGCGATGCGTTGAACCGCGGAAATTTCTTCAGCGCCAGAACGCAGGCCTTGATGATGAAGGCGAGCGGCGTGAGCCGCACGCCTTCCTGCGACGCCTTGGCCTTGAGCGCCACCCGCGCGATCTCGAGATCCGTGATGTCGGCGTCCTCGTGTTGCGTGACGTGCGGCAGATTGAGCCAACTCGCCTGCAGGCGCGCACCGGAGATGCGCTGAATGCGCGACAGCGGCTTGAATTCCACCGCTCCGAATTTCGCGAAATCCACCTCCGGCACCTTCGGGATCGCCGACACCGGCGCCGCGGCCGCCGTGAGCAGCTTCTTCACGTAAGCCTTCACATCATCCTGCGTGATGCGCCCCTTGGCTCCCGTTCCCTTGATCCGGCCGAGATCGGCGCCCAGCTCGCGCGCGAACTTGCGCACCGACGGGCTTGCATACGCCTTGGAAAACGCCGATTCGTCGATCGCCGCGCGGCCGCTCGGAGCCGCGGCCGGCGAAGCGGCCGGCGGAGGAGCGGTTGCCGGGGTCTTCGGCGCGGGCGTGGGAACCGGTGCGGGCAGCGGGCCGGCTGCGGCGGCCGCGGCCGGCTCGCCGGCCTCTGATTGCACGGCGGCCTCGAGCAGCAATATCAGGGAGCCTTCGGAAACCTTGTCGCCCGCCTTGACCTTGAGCTCACGGATGCGCCCGGCCGCCGGCGCCGGCACATCCATCGTCGCTTTTTCCGTTTCGAGTGTGATCAGCGGCGTTTCTTTGTCGATTTGCTGGCCGTCCTTGACCAGCACATCGATGACGTCCACATCCTTGAATCCGCCGATGTCCGGAACCAAAACTTGCACTGGAGTAGCCACGATGTTCGCCTAGACCGTGAGCGGGTTCGGTTTCTCGGGATCGATGCCGAATGTCTTCATCGCCTTGGTCACCGTTTGCGCGTCGATCTTTCCGTCATCGGCCAGCGCTTTGAGCGCAGCGATCGTGATGTAGTGGCGATCCACCTCGAAGAATCGGCGCAGTTCCGCCCGCGAGTCGCTGCGTCCGAATCCGTCCGTCCCGAGCACCGCATAGCGGCCCGGAATCCACTGCCGGATCTGATCCGGTACGGTCTTCATGTAATCGGTGGCGGCGACGAATGGACCTTCGAGATCGCCCAGAGCCTGCCGAATGTAGGTCTGTTTTGGGGGGTCGGTCGGATGCAGCAGGTTCCAGCGCTCGATCTGCAGCGCGTTCCTGCGCAGTTCGCTGAAACTGGTCACGGAATAAACATCGGCCGGCACCCCGAAGCTCTGCTCGAGCAAATCCGCCGCCGCGAGCACCTCTCGCAATATGGTTCCCGATCCGAACAGGGTCACCCTGACCTTGCCGCGGCCGCCGATCTGCAGCAGGTACATCCCGTTCAATATGCCCTGCGCGACGCCGGTCGGCATCGCCGGATGCACATAATTCTCGTTCATGCAGGTGATGTAATAAAAGACATTCTCCTGGTCCTGGTACATGCGGCGCATGCCGTCCTGCACAATCACCGCGAGCTCGTAGGCATAGGTCGGATCATAGGCGACGCAGTTCGGCACCGTGGTGGCGACCAGCTGACTGTGGCCGTCCTGATGCTGCAGCCCCTCGCCGGCGAGCGTGGTGCGGCCCGCGGTACCGCCGATCAGAAAGCCGCGCGCCTGGCTGTCGCCCGCCGCCCAGATGAAGTCGCCGACCCGTTGGAAGCCGAACATGGAATAAAAGATGTAAAACGGCACCATGCTGACGCCATGGTTCGCGTAGGAGGTCGCCGCGGCCAGCCACGAGCACAGGCTCCCCGCTTCGTTGATGCCCTCCTCGAGGATCTGGCCTTGCTTATCTTCGCGGTAAAACATGAGCTGATCGGCATCCTGCGGCGTGTAGAGCTGGCCCACGGATGAGTAAATGCCGATCTGGCGAAACATGCCTTCCATGCCGAAAGTGCGCGCCTCGTCCGGTACTATCGGCACGATGTGCTTGCCGATGCCCTTGTCCTTGACCAGCACGGTCAGCATGCGCACCAGCGCCATCGTGGTGGAGATCTCGCGGTCCTGCGTGCCTTCGAGCAGCGCGTTGAACGCTTCGAGCGGCGGCACCACGAGCGGCGGCGCCGATGAGTGCCGCGCCGGCAGATAGCCGCCGAGAGCGGCCCGCCGCTCCTGCAGGTATTTCATCTCTTCGCTGTCGGGCCCCGGCTTCCTGAACGACAAGCCCGCGATTTCCTCATCGGTGATCTGGATGTTGAAGCGGTCGCGAACCGCCTTGAGATCCTCCTCGCCGACTTTCTTCTGTTGATGCGCGACGTTGAGACCTTCCCCCGCCTTGCCGAGGCCGAAGCCCTTGACGGTCTTCGCCAGAATCACGGTGGGCGCGCCCTTGGTCGCAACCGCGGAGGCATACGCGGCATAGACCTTTTGCGGGTCATGGCCGCCGCGGTTCAGGCGCCAAATCTCCTCATCGGACATGTTGGCGACCATTTCCTTCAACTGCGGATACTTGCCGAAGAAGTGCTCGCGCGTGTAGGCGCCCCCCTTGGACTTGAAATTCTGGTATTCACCGTCCACGCACTCTTCCATCAAGCGCTTGAGGAGTCCCTGGTGATCGCGCTCGAGCAACGGGTCCCAGCGCGAACCCCACAGAACCTTGATGACGTTCCAGCCCGCGCCGAGAAAGGCGGCCTCGAGTTCCTGAATGATCTTGCCGTTGCCCCGCACCGGCCCGTCGAGCCGCTGCAGGTTGCAATTGATGACGAAAATCAAATTGTCGAGCTGCTCGCGCACCGGCATGGTGAGCGCGCCCATCGACTCCGGCTCGTCCATCTCGCCGTCGCCCAGAAACGCCCAAACCTTGCGGTCCGAGGGCGCAACGATGCCGCGATGCTCGAGATAGCGCACGAATCTGGCTTGAAAGATGGCGGTCATCGGGCCCAATCCCATCGACACCGTCGGATACTGCCAGAAGTCCGGCATCAGCCACGGGTGCGGATACGATGACAAACCGCCTCCATCGACCTCCTGGCGAAAGCGCTGCAACTGGCCCTCGCCCAGACGGCCTTCCATATAGGCGCGGGCGTATATGCCCGGACTGGAATGTCCCTGAATGAAAATCATGTCGCCCGGATGCGCGGCGCTGCGCGCCCGCCAGAAATGGTTGAAACCGACTTCGTAGAGTGTCGCCGCCGAGGCGTAGGTGGCGATATGTCCGCCGTACTCGGAACTCGCCCGATTCGCCTGCACCACCATGGCGAGCGCGTTCCAGCGCATATACGCCTCGTTGCGCCGCTCGAGCGAGCGATCGCCCGGATACTCCGGCTCCTGCGCCTTGGAGATGGTGTTCAGGTAGGCGGTATTCGGCTTGAAGGGCAGATAGGCGCCGGACCGGCGGGTGAAGTCGACCAGTTTCTCGAGCAGAAAATGCGCGCGCTGCGGCCCTTGAGCGCGCATCACCGATTCGATCGACTCGAGCCATTCCCTTGTTTCCGTGGGATCGATGTCTTCGTACGGCGATTGTTGCGTCATAGGTTAAACCCTGCAAAGAGGCACGTGCACATGCACTCGCCCACGTGTCCTGTTAAGATGCAGGGCACGTTACAGCGCCCCTGCGCAAACTGCCACTGGGAATTCGGTAGCACTATCTTCGGGGTTTGGTTTTTCTCGGTCAAGCAAAGGGATCAGCTCGCAATGCCGCCGGCGCGCATTGTTCAAAGATATGCCGACTCGCTTGCCCTTCAACTCCCTGCTGGTCCCCGTGCGCAGAACCGCCGCGCGCCTCGTGCCCTCCAGGCTCGCTCGATATCCGGCCGCCATACTCCTCCTGCCATTGCGGCCCGCCCGCGCCGATTGGGCGGCGCTTCCCCACGGCGCGCTGCTGCGGGATCTTTATGGGCGCAAGGTTCGCAAGGAGGGCGACAGCTTTCAGACCCGCGTCGGCGACCACGCCGAGACCCTGCTCATCGTGGCCTGCACCCCGGCGCGGGCGAGCACTTTCGAGCGGCTGCAAACGGCCGGAAAACTCGCGCGAAGCGTCATGGAGTCGGAGCCGAGCTCGCTCCTCTTGTGGCAGCGGGGTTGCGCCCAGGAGGCGGCGGATGCCGCGCTCAACGCGACCGTCGCCGCACTCGAGGCCCAGGCGTTCCGATTCGCGACCTTCAAGAGCAAGGCGAAGCGGCGCCCGGCGCTGGCGCGCATTGACCTCGCCGCCGCCAACGCGTTGCCGGGCCTCGATCTGACCCTCGCATCGGCGGCGGGCAACAACCTCGCCCGATGGCTCACCGCTCTGCCGCCGAACATCCTCGATGCCGGGGCGTATCGCCGCCTGCTTCGGGACTTCGCGCGCCGGCTGGGCCTGTCGTACAAGTTCTACGGAGAGAGGGAGTTGCGGCGCCTCGGGGCGGGCGCCTTCCTCGCCGTGTCGAGGGGCAATGCGACGCGCGATGCGGGCATCGTTCGTCTCGCGTACCGGCCGCGCGGCGCTCGCGCGCCGGCCCTCGCCCTGGTCGGCAAGGGTGTGTGCTTCGACACCGGCGGCACCAACTTAAAGCCGCACAAAGGCATGCTCGACATGCACATCGATATGGAGGGCAGTGCGGTGGCGGTTGGAAGCCTGTATGCCCTTCACGCGTTGCGCTCGCCGGCCGCGGCGGACTGCTGGTTGGCCATCACCGAGAACCGCACCGGTCCGCTCGCCTTCAAGCCGCAAGACGTGGTTCGCGCGCACAACGGCACCACCATCCAAGTGATCCACACCGATGCCGAAGGACGCATGATAATGGCGGACGCGCTCTCGCTCGCGGCGCGCAACAGGCCGCATGCCATCATCGATTACGCCACCCTTACGGGCGCCTGCGTGTACGCGCTCACCGAGCGCTACAGCGGTGCGTTCACCAACCGCCCCTTTGCGCGCGAGCTCATCGAAGCCGCGGGCGCGAGCAGCGGCGAGCGCGTGTGGTGCTTTCCCATGGACAAGGATTTCGACACGGATTTGGAAAGCGCGGTGGCCGACGTGATGCAATGTAGCGCCGACTCCAAAGGCGACCACATTTTGGCGGCGCGCTTCTTGAGCCGCTTCGTCCCCGAGACGATACCCTGGTTGCACCTGGATCTGGCCGCCGGCTCGCGGCACGGAGGTCTCGCGCACATTCAAACCGACATCACGGGCTTCGGCGTGCGCTATACGCTCGATCTTGTGCGCCGCGGATGGCCCCCGGCGACCGCGGACCGATGAACACACTGACGATTCGCCGGCCCGACGACTGGCACGTGCATTTGCGCGACGGGCCGGCGCTTGCCTCCGTGTTGAAATTCACCGCCGTGCGCTTCGGCCGCGCCATCGTGATGCCCAATCTCAAGCCGCCGGTCGCCAGCACCGCGCTGGCCGCGTCTTATCGCGAGCGAATCATCGGCGCGTTGCCGGCGGGCAGCCGTTTCACCCCGCTGATGACCCTGTATTTGACCGACTCGACCGCATCCTCGGAGATCGAACGGGCGGTGCGCTCCGGATTCGTGCACGGCGTCAAGCTGTACCCGGCCGGCGCGACCACGCATTCGGATTCGGGCGTCACCGACATCGCCAAGACCTACGCGGCTCTCGGGCGCATGGAAGAACTCGGCATGCCCCTCTTGGTGCACGGCGAAGCGGCGAGCCCGGATGTGGATGTTTTCGACCGCGAAACGGTTTTTATCGACACGGTGCTCGCACCGCTGCTCGACCGCTTCGCGAAGCTCAAGGTGGTCTTCGAGCACATCACGAGTGCCCGCGCCGTTCAATTCGTTGCGGGCGCGCGCGCGGGAGTCGCGGCGACGATCACGCCCCAGCATCTCCTTGAAAATCGAAACGCTATTTTTTCGGGCGGCATCAGACCGCATTTTTACTGTCTGCCGATTCTCAAGCGGGAGCGGGACCGCGAGGCCCTGGTCGCGGCCGCCACCGGCGGCAGCCCGCGCTTTTTTCTCGGCACCGACAGCGCGCCGCACGAGCGGTCGGCCAAGGAGAATGCCTGCGGCTGCGCCGGCATGTTCAGCGCCCACGCCGCGATCGAGTTGTACGCGGAAGTATTCGAGCGGGCCGGCTGCCTGGACCGGCTCGAACCCTTCGCCAGCCAATTCGGCGCGCAATTCTACGGACTGCCTCCGGCCGGCGGCACCATCACCTTGAGCAAAGAGCCTTGGTTGGTCCCGCAATCCTACCGCTTCGGCGGCGGCACCGTGATCCCCTATCGCGCTGGCGAATCGGTCGGTTGGCGCCTTTCCACGGCGGAACCGGCGTGACGCAGCTCGCGCCCATTACCTTCGCGACGCGCTTTCGCGGCTTTCTACCGGTGGTGATCGACGTCGAAACCGGCGGATTCAACTCGCAGACCGACGCTTTGCTGGAAATCGCGGCGGTGCTGATCGAGATGCGCAGCGACGGGACCTTGTGGCGCGGCGAGACCCATCGCTATCACGTCACGCCGTTCCCCGGGTCCAATATGGAGCCCGCCTCGCTCGCCGTGAACGGCATCGATCCTCATCATCCGCTGCGGCCGGCGATTGCGGAGGACGACGCGCTGCAGCGGATCTTTCGCGAAGTGCGCAACGCCGTGCGCGCCGCCGACTGCACGCGCGCGGTGCTGGTCGGGCACAACGCGTTCTTCGATTTGAACTTTTTGAACGCCGCGGTTGCGCGCACCCAGATCAAGCGCAATCCGTTTCATCCCTTTTCGAGCTTCGACACCGCCACCCTGGGCGGCGTCGCGTTCGGTCAAACCGTGCTGATGCGCGCGACCCTCGCCGCCGGCCTCGAATGGGATTCCGCATCCGCGCATTCGGCCGCCTACGACGCCGAGCGCACGGCGGACCTCTTTTGCACGGTGTGCAATCAATTTCAGGGGGTATTCGAGGCGAGCCGCCGCCGCTTGGCGGCCATGGGTCCTCTCGAGATCGAGCCCGAGACTCCCTCGGATCCGTGAGGCCCTCAGCCGGCGCTCACCGCGCCGGCCTCGGCCAGCAACTGCTTCAGTTCGCCGCTCTTGTACATTTCGATCGCGATGTCGCAGCCGCCGATCAGTTCGCCATTGACATAAAGCTGCGGGAAGGTCGGCCAGTTCGAATAACTCTTCAGGGCCTCGCGCACTTCCGGGTCCTCGAAAATGTTCACATGGACGAACTTCGCGTTGCAGGCACGCAGGGCACCCACCGTCTGCGCCGAAAAGCCGCATTGCGGAAAATCAGGCGTGCCCTTCATGTAGAGCACGACCGGCGCGGTCGATAATTGATTCTTGATCCGTTCGATAGCATTCATGGTCGACAATCTCCGGCAGATGACTCATTGGGATTGGAGCGCCCGCTCCGCCGCGCGCTGACCCGAGGCTCTCATGCGCCCCCAGGCGGCTATTTCGTTGATTGTACGATAACAGCCGACGCAATACCCATGCGCGTCGGGAACGCAGGCATTGACCCAGGGCGACGCGGGCGCCGTGTCGGGCATCGTTGCAGTATTGGGGCCGGATCCCTATTCTTTCAAGTCCACGCAATGGGCCGCGCCCCCGCACAAGGGAAATGAATGAATTCGCCGGTACCTATCCCCGCGGACCTGCCGCTGCAGATCGAACGGGCGCTCGAGGAGGATATCGGTGGCGGCGATCTGACCGCCGCGCTGATCCCCTCGGGCTCGAGCGGTCGGGCCGGCGTGATCACGCGCGAAAAGGCCATAATTTGCGGCATTCCGTACGTAGACGGCACCTTCGCGCGCCTCGACCCGAAGGTGCGGATCGAGTGGCGGATCGCCGAAGGCGGCGCCGCCACCGCCAACCAGTGCCTGTTTGAGATCACCGGGCCGGCCCGTGCGCTTCTGACCGGCGAGCGCACCGCGCTCAATTTTCTGCAGCTGCTCTCGGGCACCGCGTCCGCCACCCATGCCCATGTGGAGCTCTTGAAGGGTACGGCGTGCCGCCTGCTGGATACCCGCAAGACCATCCCGGGGCTTCGCACCGCGCAAAAATACGCGGTGCGGGTCGGCGGCGGTCAAAACCACCGCATCGGGCTCTATGACGGCATTCTGGTGAAGGAAAACCACATCATGGCGGCCGGGTCCATTGCCCGGGCGGTTGCCGCGGCCCGAGCGGGCGGCGCCGAGGTTCCCGTGGAAGTCGAGGTGGAGAGCATCGAGGAGCTGCGTCAGGCGATCGCGGCCGGCGCGGATATCGCCATGCTGGATGAATTCCCGCTCGAAAAGATGGCGGAGGCGGTCGCCATCAACCGCGCGGCGCCCCGGCCGTTGAAGATCGAGGCCTCGGGTGGGGTGACCCTGGAGACCATTCGCGCAATCGCACAAACCGGCGTCGACTATGTTTCCGTCGGCAGCATCACCAAGCACGTGCGCGCGATCGATCTGTCGATGCGCTTTCAGTGGGAAGCTTAAATCCGGCGGCCCGGCCGCGCACCGGGCGCTCTCAGGCGATGTTGGCGGCCTTCAAGACCCGCTGCGGCTGCGACACGCCGTAGCCCTGCGCATAGTCGACGCCGAGATTGCGCAGCATGTCGATGATTTCGACGTTCTCGGCGAACTCGGCGATCGTTTGCTTGCCGGTGAGATGCCCGATCTCGTTGATCGAGCGCACCATTTCCCGATCGATCGGATCGTGCAGTATTTCCTTCACGAAACTGCCGTCGATCTTCAGGAAATCAACCGGGAAGTGCTTGAGGTAGCCGAACGAGGAGAGGCCGGTGCCGAAATCGTCCAGCGCGAATTTGCACCCGAGCTCCTTCAGCGCCTGAATGAAGCGGTTCGCCTGGGAGAAGCTCGCGATCGCCGCGGTCTCGGTGATCTCGAAGCAGATCTTGCTCGCATCCAAGCCGCTGCGGTGAAACTGGTCGATCACATACGGCAGGAACTTGTCGTCGCCGAGACTCTGTCCGGACAGGTTGATCGAACACATCCCGAGCTTTTCGCGCTCATCGGCTTCCGAGACCAGCCAGCGAAAGGCGTTGTCGATGACCCAGCGATCGATCTGCGGGGTGATGCCGTAGCGTTCGGCCGCGGTGATGAAGTTGTCCGGCGTGACGATCTTGCCGGCTTCGTCGCGCATGCGCAGCAGGAGCTCGTAGTGCGCGCCGACCTCGGCCTGCTGCAGGGGGAGAATCGTCTGCCGGAATATCTCGAAGCGGCCTTCCTCGAGCGCGTTGTTGATGCGTGCGGCCCATTGCATCTCGCGGCGCCGGCGCATGAGATCGATGTCGTTCTCTTCGAAACTGTGCACCCGGTTGCGGCCCGCCTCCTTCGCAGCCTGGCAGGCGCTGTCGGCGGCGCTCAAGACCGAGGCCACGTCGGCGTTCTCGGCCGACAGCGGCACCACCCCGATGCTCGCGCCCAGGCGGAATGTGCGCTCTTCCCAGGTGAACTTGAAATTGCGCACCGCCTCGCGCAGCGATTCGGCCGTGCGCATCGCCTCATCGAGCGTGCAGCTCTCGAGCAGAATTCCGAATTCATCGCCGCCCAGGCGCGCCAGCGTGTCGCGCCAGCGGACTTTCGATTTGAGCATCGCACCCACTTGGCCGAGCAGCGCATCGCCGGCGCTGTGGCCGCAGGTGTCGTTGACGATCTTGAACTGATCGAGATCGAGGCAGCACAACGCGTATGAGGTCTCGTGCGCCTTGGCGCTCTTCAGCGCCCGTTCCATGCGATTTTCGAATTCCCGCCGATTGACGAGGCCGGTGAGCACGTCGTGGCTCGCGTGGTAGGAGAGCCGCCGGTTCAGTTCGCGCGCCTCGCTCACGTCGTGGAACACGAGCACGCCGCCCGATACCGCGCCGCTGCCGTCGCGAATCGGCGATGCGGTGCTTTCCACGTAGATCTCGTTGCCGTCGCGGCGGATGAGAAGCATCGGCCGCACCGATTTGATCGAGCGGGTGCGGCGAATCGCGACCGCCAGCGGGTTCTCCAGCGGTTCGCAGGTTTCCTCGTGAAATGCCCGAAAGATCTCCTCGATCGCCCGCCCCTGGCCATCCTCGAGCCGCCAGCCGGTGAGCGCCTCGGCCACCGGATTCAAGTAATCGATCACACCCTTGGCATCGGTGGTGATCACGGCATCGCCGATGCTCTGAAGCGTGATTTGCGCGCTTTCCTTCTCGCGAAACAGGGCTTCCTCGTACAGCTTGCGCTCGGTGATATCGAGCTCGACGCCGACCAGGCGCAGCAGGCGGCCTTTGTCATCGACCTTCGCCTTGGCGCGGCTGATGACCCAGCGCCATTCGCCGGTGGCATGGCGCATGCGGTGCAGGCTCTCGAAAATCGGCGTCTTTCCCGCGACATGATCGCGGATGGCGGACTGAACGCGCGACATGTCGTCGGGGTGAACCAGCGTGCGCCAGTCCGGCGCCGGACCCGCGCCCACCTCATCGTAGCCCATCATCTGCTTCCAGCGCGGCGACAGATACACCCGGTTGTTCAGCGTATCGAAATCCCACAGACCGTCGTTGGCGCTCGGCAGCGCGAGCTGATTGCGCTCCTCCAGGTCGTCCAATTGCGCCTGGATTTCGATGCGCTCGAGTCCGGTCGAGAGGCTGCATCCGACCAATTTCATCAGCAGATGCAGCTGAACTTCCCAGTCGTCGCGCGGTTGTGCCCCGGCGATGCCCAATAGGCCCGCCGCGCGTCCCCCGATGTAATAGCCGATGAGCAGCACCGAACCGATGCCCAAGTTGGACCACAGGGCCGCATCTTCGGCCTGATCGTTGCGGACACGGGAGGTATCGCGCATCTCGGACACACGCAGCGGCGCGAGCCGCGATCGCAGCCATGGGAGCGCATCCAGGCTCTGGCCGCGCAGCTGCTCCGGATTTCCGGTCGCCAACAACCCTCGTGCCACGTGGACATCGCCAATCATCGGCGCTTCGGGATCGAAGCTCACGTGAAAGGCCGTATCGGTGCGCGTCGCCTCGCGCAACAGCTCGAGGTTCGCGGAGATGCGCTCGACGGCGTTCGCCGCCGACATGGACTGAAAATCCACCGCCACCTTGGTGCAGATGACATCGAGGCCGACGGCGGGACGCAGACCACGTCTGGTCCAGGTCTGCGGCGCCAGGACATCCGAGGCGGTGAGGTCCGGATGTCGGGGATCGTTGGGTGCTATCGCCATGCGCCTTCGAGAGTCCCCGGATTACAATTGCGGTTGCAGATCAATAGTTTGCCACTCGATCTGGGGTGAAATGCGAATCTGCCACACAATTCCCAAATTTGGCTAGCAGGCGCTACATAGACCGGGATTCTCGCATAAGTTGTCAGGATTACAAGCTAAGCACTTGTATTCTTAGGGCTTGCATCAGGTTTTAACTTAACCAAGGCGCTCGCCTGCCGGTACAGTGTTCGCAGTTTTTCTTCCATTTCGAGCTGCAGGCGCTCGAGCGCCGGCGCATCCAGGCCCTTGGGCACATAAACCGGTTCGCCCACCACGATCGCGACCCGGGCCAGCGGCTTCGGGATGACGAACCGGTCCCATTTGATCTTCCAGGCGCGCGAGGCCGCGTAGGCCATCGGGATGATCGGCCGCTGCGACAATTGTGAGAGCAGCAGCGCCCCCGGCTTGAACTTCCAGGGAGGTCCCCGCGGACCATCCGGCGTAATGGCGGGTGAAATTCCCTGCTGCGAGAGTGCCTGGTAGTAGTCGCGCAGCGCCCGCGCACCAGTGTACGAGGAGGAGCCGCGAATCACCTCCCCGCCCAAACTGCGCACGATCATCGCGCCGAGTTCGCCGTCGACCGACGGGGAAATCAGGAATCCCAATTTCACGCCCGCAGTGCGCAGCTCCAGAAGTTGCCTGACGCAGAATAATTGGTGTTGATGCCAGTAGACCGGGATGAAGGATGGAGCGCGTTCGAGCGCGGCGCTGATGTGTTCGGCGCCGACCACGCGCACCACGCGGCACCAACGCCAGACCAATTGCGCGACGGCGAGGCCCAACGGCACCAGCATCTTGTACAACAGCAGGCGGCTGCGCGTCAGGCGCCGGGCCGAGCGCGTTTGTTGTTCATAGAGGCTGTTGCGAAGGCCGCCGGCGGGTTTTTTCACCGGCCTACTATACAATGTGTCGATGCAAACCACGGCCATTCCTCCGGGACCCGCCGAAAGTTTCGACTTGGGCGGGAACGACGAGTCGTTGGCGAGGCTGCGCGAGTATTTCGCGCGCTACGGCGACCTCTACCGGGTATTCGCTCCCGCCCGCGGCGTCTACAACTACGTCATCAATCATCCGGACGACGTCAAGCACGTGCTGCTGTCGAATCACCGCAATTACACCAAGGGCGAGGGCATGGATCAGGTCAAGATCCTGCTCGGCAACGGCATCATGACGAGCGAGGGCGAGTTCTGGCGGCGCCAGCGGCGCATGATGCAGCCCTGCTTTCATCGGCGCGTCATCGATCGCTTCAGTCAACTGATCCACGAGGTCAACGAGAAATTCGCGGCGCGCTGGGCCGACAAGGCGGTGCGCGGCGAGCCGGTCAATTTGACCGACGATGTCAGCAATCTCACCCTCGAGATCGTGCTCAACTCGATCTTCGGCCCCGATCTCGAGCGCCTGGAGGGGCAAATGGGCGCCAATCCCTTCGAGGTCGTCGCCAAGGAGCAGAACCGCGACTTGAAATTCGCGTTCCGATTCCGCTCGCTCACCAAACTGGTTGCCGAGCTCATTGATCGGCGGCGGCGCGAGGCGTCGAATCACGAGGATTTCCTGGGGATGCTGATGGCGGCGCGCGATCGCGACCTTAAGACCGCGATGAGCGAAAAGGAAATGATCGACGAGGTGATGACCTTGATCGTCGCCGGCCACGAGACCACCGCCGCCGCGCTCACCTGGACCTGGTATTTGATCAGCCGGCACCCCGAGACCACCGCCGAACTCGAGGCCGAAGCGGACCGCGCCGGAGGCGACATGCTGCGCCTCGACGCTGCGGAATCACTGACCTTCGCCCACCAGGTGATCCAGGAGGCGCTGCGGCTTTATCCACCGGGCTGGCTGTTCACGCGGCGCACGATCGAGCCCGATGAGCTCGGCGGGTATCCGATCGGTGCGCGCACCGATGTGTTCATCAGCCCCTTTACCCTGCATCGGCACCCTGCGTTTTGGAGCGATCCGGAGGAATTTCGCCCCGAGCGTTTCGCCGGCGTCGACGCCAAGGAGCGGCACCGGTTCGCCTTCATTCCGTTTTCGGTCGGACCGCGGCATTGCATCGGCGAGAACACGGCCATGTTCGAGATGCTGGTGCACGTGAATCGCATGATGCGCCGCTTTCGGCTGACGCGGGTGGGCGCGGATCCGATCGAACTCGAGGCGCAAATCAACTTGCGGCCGCGCTCCAATCTTATTATGCAGGTAGAGGTGCGTCGATGACGCGTACGACATTGCTGGACATGCTCGAGCAGAACCGCGAGGTGGATCGCTCGGTCATATACATCGAGGGGGAAAGCTCCGAGAGGCGCGTGCGATTTGGCGAGGTGTACTCGCGCGCGCTCGGCATATTGCACCACCTGCAGGCGATGGGCGCGCAGCGCGGCGACAAGATGATTATTTTCCTGAGCAACAACGAGCAGTTTCTCGACGGTTTTTGGGCCGCGCTGTGCGGCGGCATCGTGCCGGTGCCGCTCGCGGTGGGCATCAGCGACGAGCATCGCCACAAGCTGCTGCGCGTGGCGCGCAAGCTCGGCGATCCGCTTCTGTACACTGACGCGAAAAACCTCGAGCGCCTGGCGGGCCTCGCGGCCGAGGTGGGCGAGACCGCGCAGTTCGAACGGCTCAAGGCTCGCTGCTTTCTGATCGAATCGATCACGGACATCTCGCGGCCCGGCAAACTCCAGCGCCCCGACCCGCAGGACCTCGCGTTCATTCAGTTCTCCTCCGGCTCGACCAGCGAACCGAAAGGCGTGATGCTCACGCACGGGAATCTCATCGCCAATATCGAGGGGGCCACCGCCGTCGGAAAATACAACGAGCGGGACGTGACATTGAGCTGGATGCCGCTCACCCATGACATGGGCCTGATCGGATTTTATCTGGTGCAATTCGCCAATCGCGCGCACGTGCATCTGATGCCCACGGACCTGTTCGTGCGCCGGCCGCTCCTCTGGCTGCAGGAGGCCTCCAAGAGGCGCGCCACCCTCACCTGCAGCCCGAATTTCGGCTACCGCCATTTCCTCAAGGTGTTGGGCGACCGGCGGCTGGAGAACGTGGATCTGTCGAGCGTTCGCTCGATCTACAACGGCGCCGAACCGATCTCGGTGCCGTTGTGCAACGAATTCATGCAAAAGCTTGCCTATACAGGACTCAAGCACAAAGCCATGTACCCGGTATACGGCCTGGCCGAAGCCTGTCTCGCCGTGAGCTTCCCGGACCCCGACACCGACTACCGGTGGATCCGCGCCAATAGGCATAAGCTTGGGCTGGGTTCGCAAATCGAGGTCAACCCCGTCGATCCGCGCGATGCGCTCGAACTGGTGTGCGTGGGACGGGTGATCCCAAACATGGAGCTGCGCATCGCCGACGATAATCGCACGGCGATTCCGGACCAACAGGTCGGACACATCTTGATTCGCGGCCCGAACGTCACCAGCGGCTATTTCGGTGACCCCGAGGCGACCGCGCTCGCCATCGATGCCGAAGGCTGGGTCGACACCGGCGATCTCGGCGTGCTGCACGAAGGGGCCCTCTACATCACCGGACGCAGCAAAGAGATCATTTTCATCAACGGCCAGAATTACTATCCCTACGATCTCGAAAACATTGCGCAGCGGGCTCCGGGACTCGATCTCAATAAAGTCGTCGCAGCGGGGGTCGCCAAACCCGGCACCCAGGGCGAGGAGCTCGTGGTGTTCGTTTTGCATCGGGGCAGCCTCGAGGAATTTCTTCCGGTGGCCGTGGCCGTCGGCCGGCTGATCAACGAGCACACCGGCCTCGAGGTGGCGCAAGTCATACCCGTCAAACGCATACCCAAGACCACCAGCGGCAAGGTGCAGCGGCACCTCCTGGAGCAGGCTCACATCGCGGGTGAATTCGATGCGGACTTGACCCAGCTGCGTGCGCTGCGCGAGGCGCACACCGGACCCCACGTGCTCGGTTCGGAGCTCGAAGCGAGGCTGCAGGGAATTTGCGAGACCGCACTGCCGGGCAAGCGCATCGAGGTGAATGACAATCTGTTCGAGATCGGAGCGAGCTCCTTGAAGCTCATCGAAATACACGAGAACATCGATCGCGATTTCCCGGGTCTCATCGATCTCACGGAACTCTTCGATCACCCCACCGTCGCGGAGCTCGCCAAGCATCTTCAGGGAAAGATCAAGCACTGAGCCGAACGGCGTCCGGGATGGGTCGCATGACGTGGATCAAGCGACGCCGTACAGCGGCTTCTTCAGGCGCCAGCGGCGGTAGGACCACAGCCAATCGGCGGGACGATCGAACACGTCGCGCTCGCAGGCCCGCGCGTAGCGCTCGGTGACTGCATTCGCCGGCAGCGTCTCGCGTCCGTCCCACAAAGGGCGCATCTCCACCTCGTAATAGCCGCGCCTCACCCTCCGCATCACCAGATACAGCATCGGCAGCCGCGTGGCGCGGGCGATCTGTTCCGCGCCCACGTAAAAGGCGGTTTCCTGGCCCAGGAACTGAGTCCAGTAGCGCTTGTCGGTGGACACCGGCGCCTGGTCCGCGTTGATCGCGACCGCGCGCACGATGCCGCGACGTTGCAGAAAATCGGCGAGCAGTCCCTTGGCCGGAATCAGCCGCGCACCGAAGCGCGAGCGTACCTTGAGCATCAAGCGCTCCGCCCATGCATCGTGCAGCGGCTTGTAGGCGGCATCCACCGGATACCCGAGCTGCAGCGTGACCCCCTGCAGGAGCCACTCCCAGTTGCCCAAATGCGATGTCACGAACATGACCGATTGGCCGGCATCCAGATGAGCGCGCGCCGCCTCAAGATTGAGCATCCGAACGTGCGCGCTCATCTGGGCCGGGCTCATCGACACCGACTTCAGCACTTCGACCAGGACATCGCAGTAATTCTTGAGAAATTGCCGGTGGATCGCCTCCCGTTCGGCCTCCGAAAGGTCGGGAAAGACCTTGGTCAGCTGCTCGCGGATGACATGCTGGCGATGGCGTACCACGTAATACGCGAGAAAGTAGAGGAACCCGGCAAATGCGTACAGCGCCCGCATCGGCACGCGCGAGAACAATTTCACCATGGATGGGAAGTTTACGACATCGAGCGCGGCGGCTTCAGATCTTCATCTCGTAGGTCAGAAACACCGTGCGGCTGGATATTTGATCGTAGAAGGCGCGTGCCCGGTAGTTATCCTCGGCGGTGAGCCAACGAATCGTGGCCCAGCCGCGGGCGCGGCCGACCTCGGCCAAGCCGCGCATCAGCGCCTGCGCAACGCCGCTGCCGCGATGCTCTGGATCGACGAACAGATCGTCGAGAAATCCGGCGACCACGGCGCGCAGCGGGCGAAGCAGATGCCGATAGTGCGCCAAGCCGGCCGCCCTGCCCGACTCATCGACGGCCACCAGGGCCTCGAGCTCATTCTGCGCGTCGAAGATCCAGCGCCACACGATCTCGCGCATCTGCGGCGTTTGCTCGACCTTGTAGAAGGCCGCATAGCCCGCGTAGAGACGCTCCCATTGCGCCCGATGCTCGGGGCGCAATGGGATCACCTGGTAAACTCGATCTTGCGACATCAATGCTCATTCGACGCAGGAGCGCCGCGCGGCTAATGCGACGGCGTCAACCACTCGGCCACACCGCCATGACTCGAACAGGTCCCGCTGTGGTGCTGTGACTTCGAATACGTTCCATCTTTGCACTTGGCCGTCGCACCGGTCGGATCGGTGTTGCCGGCCGCGGTGGTGGGCGCCGACTTCGTGGTGGCGGGAGCCGATTTCGCTGATGAGGCTGCGGGTGGCGGAGTCGTCGCGGCCGGCGCGGCCGCTGGGGGCGTAGCCGCGCCAGTCCCTGCGGCGGCAGACTTGGCCTGAGTCGACTTTTGAACGCCGCCGTGGCCGCTGCAGGCGCCCTTGCCGGTGGCGGCGGAGGTCGTGCCGTCCTTACAGGTGGTCGGATTTGCCGAATCGGCAGCCCGGCTGGGCATCATCAGCGCGAAGGTCAACAACGGTGCCGCAACGACGGCGACAAGAGAAGTCACTTTCATAAAATTCACTCCCTTTATGTCGAAAACGATAACTAAACGATGCGTCCTATGGTCTCCGATCGCCGGTGCCGCAATCAAGTTTTCGGGATCACCCCGCCCGGAGTCAGTTTGTCGATCGCCTGCGGCAGGATCGTCGCCAGCTTGGCGGCCAAATCCTGCGGCGATATCCCCACCTTGGCCGCCAGTTGAGTGACCGTGTCGGAACCAAAGGCCTGGTGAATCTGATCCGCGGTCAGCGGCTGATTGGCGCCCGTGCCCACCCAGGAGCGCACCGTGCCTCCGAGTCCCTGTTGTTCCAACTGGGTAACGATGCCCTGCACGCCGCCGTGCTTCTCGATCAACCCGTTGACCACGGTTGCCATCTCAGCGCCGACGACGCCGCCCAATAATCCGTCGAGTAGTCCCATGTCGAGTGCCTCCTGTCAGAACGAGTATTGCAAGTTGATGGTCTCCACGGTATCCAATTTCTTCAAGGGCGGCGGCGGTTTCGAGTTATTGGTGAGGCCATAGCCGATTGTGAGCGCGAGTTTGGTCGACATCTTGACCGCGAGCCCCAGTTGGTCCTGCAACAGCGTGTTGTCGGAGCCCGCTTCCACCAGGAATTTATTCGTCAGGGTCGTGATGGAATTGAACTTGTACGAAAAATCCACGCCCGCGGTTGCGATGACTTCGCTGGCCGCCTCCAGCGGAACTCTCGAGATGACTTCACCGGCCGCATTCTGCGTAATGGTCTCGGGGCGCAGCCACCGGTAGCCCGGACCAATCTGTGCCGTGAGTGTGGCCTTGTCGGTATTGATGATCTTATAACCGACGCCGGTCGCCACGCTCGCCTGGTACTGAAATCCGTCGAATAGATCGTGTTCGTAGCGCAGCCCGCCGAACGCGAACCAATCGTCCGTAAAGGAGTAGTTGGTCTGTTCGCGGACCTCCCAGCGCTCGGCAGAAACGATCCCGGTGCTCTTGCCATACAAGCCGCTCACGGTTATTTCGTTCTTCCAGGCGCCGTCGTACCGCGACAGATCCATGTTGCCGTTGACCGACTGAGCGACGCTGTTTCCCTGCGAATCCAGGAAACCGAATTGTCCCTTGCCGATCCACACGCCATTCGGCGGCGGCGGCGGCGGAGCGTCATCGGCCCATAGGTTCGAGACCCCGGACATGGCAATGAGCGCGGTGATGGTTGTAAGAGTACGATAATTGGTCAAGACTCCCCCTCGGACGATGAATTCAGACGCATAAACGCGGGGGCGGGAGCATACCTCAAGCCGATATGCCCGTCATGCCGAAATTCCGCCGCGTGTTCGGGCAATTGGCCGTCGATCGCGACGCACTGCACCTGCCGCGCCGACCGTCTCAGGCGAGGCTGGCTTTGGCAACCGGATTATCGAGCGCAAATTCTTCCTCGGGCACTCCTTCGCCCTCTGCATCTCGTTCGGTCTCGTCCGTCGTGTCTTCCCAGGCTTCCCCCGAGGTCGCCAGCGGCTGCAAGGGCGCCAACCAGTCAGCTTCGGTCATGCTGGTTTCGGAATACCCGAGATCATCGGGCTCCACTTCATCGATGGGACCGGTCCAGTCTTCGGGCGGCTCCGCGAACTCGAGCGGCAGGGCGCTCCAGACTTCCTCGTCGATTTCGTCGATGTCGCCATCGAAGGTCTGGATTTCGATGGTCCGCGAATTGTCCTCGTATGCCGTAACCAGAAATGCCTCGCCTTTGTCCTGGCGCAGATACCACTGATCGATGCGCGCAGGTCCTACATTGTTCATGTCCTGCTCCTTCGCCGAAATACCGATTAAATCGTGCGCTTGGCAGCCGGACGATGAAATACGCATAAGTCCGTAGCCCCTTGCCCCGGATCGCCGGGTCCGAATCACGTTCCTGCCTTGGGCGCCGCTTGCCACTTGGCGACTGCGGCCATGGTGTTTTCGACGTGCCTGGCCGGATCCAGTGCCGTGTAGGCGTAGAGGATCTTTCCCGTCGGGGCAATCACATACGAGGTGCGGCTCGAGTACGGTATCAGAAAGAATTTCGCATCGTAGGCCTTCGATATCCCCAGGTCCGGATCCGCGGCCACGGCAAATTTATTTCGGCACTCGCTCACTGAAAATCGATTGAGCGTATCGATGGAATCGTGTGACACACCAATCACCATGGCGCCAAGCGATTTGAATTTTTCAGTGGCCTCCGCGAATTCATGAGCCTCGATCGTGCACCCACGGGTAAACGCCGCAGGATAGAAATACAACACGACCGGACCCATTTTGAGCGCAGACGCCAATGAAAAGGTGAACTGCTTTCCCGCGAGTGTCGCCTGCGCCGTGAAATCGGGCGCGTCAGCGCCGGGCTTCAGCTGTGCATACAGCGGCGAAGCCAGCGCGCCCCAGGCGATAGCGGCCCTCATCAGACGTTTCATGCAAGATCACCCGGCCCCCGGTCCACGATTGCTCACTGATCGGTGAATTTGATCGCCGCGTGTGTGCCGTCACAGAACGGCTTGTTCTTCGATGCGCCACACCGGCACAAAGTCACGCGGTTGCGCACCTCGTAGTGGAAACCGTCCGAACCGATCACCTGAACGCCACCCCGCAGCCAGATGGGTCCCGCACATTGATTCGCCGGATCCTCGATGAGCCCGATCGACGGCTCGAATTCAGGTTCAACCGGCTGTCCGGTGGCATTGTCCCATGCGACCAATCGTCCCGACGGACAGTCGCCAACCTGCCTGACGAAATTCTTCTTTGCGGCGGGATCGCCCGTCTCATTCACCAGATTCCAAACCTGTCCGTGAGGATCGCAAAAACGGGCGAAGGCGCACAAATGCTCGGCATCCGTCAGCGACATGGCGGGACCCCGCTGCACCGTTGCCTGTTTCTGATAGCTTGCGCGGCTGGCGGTTTCGGCGCCGGCAAATTTTATTTTCGCGTGCGAGCCATCGCAGTACGGCTTATTCGCGCTGTGGCCGCACCGGCACAGGGCGTACTGGGCCTGCCTGGGGTACGATTGGCCCTCGGTCCATTTGACGGACTCACCCGCCGGATTTGTGCCGATGATTTGCTTGGTCAGCGGCAGATTGCCGGAAACCATGTAGGGACCATCTTTGACGATTTGAACCTTTGCGCTGGTGGGTTTTTGCGGATTCATCAGGCTTCTCCGTTCGCAACAGTGAATACGTGAAAACGCCCGCCGAACCGGTACACGCCCTTGCGCTCCGGCCGGCGGACCATTCTAGCTCCCAGGCAAATGTCGGAAGGAGCATTTTGAACGCTGATGCCAATTCCGGCCACACCGCGGATCCTTACCACCTACAACGGTTCCTGGATGCGCAATGCGGCGTTTACGATCAAGTCGAGCGGGAGCTTCGCTCGGGGCGCAAGGAAAGCCACTGGATGTGGTTCATCTTCCCGCAGATCAAAGGTCTCGGCCATAGCGCCATGGCGCAGAAGTACGCCCTGTCGTCTTTAGCGGAATCCAAGGCCTATCTCGATCACCCCGTGCTCGGACAAAGGCTGCGTGCATGCACCCAACTGGTGACGAACCTGAACGGTCCATCGATCGAGGGGATCTTTGGATATCCCGATTACCTGAAATTTCAGTCGTCGATGACTCTGTTTGCACACGCCACCACCGACAATAAGATCTTCGAGGATGCATTGCAAAAATACTTTCGTACCCATTACGACCGGCAAACGCTTGAGCGCCTGTAACCGGCCACGTCTCCTCCACCGGCTCCGGATGGCCGACCCGGGCTGCCGCAAGCGCCCACACGCAGCCGGCAGAACCCGCGCCCACAGCTCACGAAGCGAGTAGGCTTGGGACAATATCCACCGCAACGCCAACGTATGGGAGGCTGCCGATGCGGACACGAACACTACTCATCGTTCTCGTCTTGTTGTTGATTGCCGTTTTCCTTGTCCTTAACTGGTCGCTGTTTACCGCGCCCGCGAAGATCAATTTCGTATTTGCGAGCGTTGAAGCGCCGATAGGACTGGTGATGTTCGGTATCCTTGCGCTGATCGCACTCGTCTTTGGAATCTATAGCGCCGTTTCCTGGAGCGCCATACTCCTCGAGTATCGCCGCCAGGCAAAGGAACTGACTGCTCAACGAACCCTTGCCGATCAGGCCGAGGGTTCGCGCTATACCGAGTTGCGTAACGCGATGCACGATGAATTGGAACATCTGGCGGATCGATTGGTTCAGATCCACGATACCTTACGGACCGAGATTCGCGACAATGCGAATTCGATTGCGGCGACCATCGGCGAGCTCGATGATCGAATTCAGAAGCTCCGCAGTGGCGATAATTCTTGATGGCGCTGCCGGCCGTCCTGGCCGTTGCGCGATAACGTGCATTGCGAAAACGCTAATGCATGCTTTGCGCGAACCACAGTCCCGGCTTTCCTCTTTGATTGAGCCCGATACTGAGCGCAGCCGATTTGGATTCCCATAGACGCGCTATCGGAAGCCCCTCCCGATGAATGCGCTGTATGCGCTGCGCAAGAATCTGCCCTTGACTCATCCCTTGAAAACTCAGCGCGTGGGCGCCGAAAACGGATGACCGCATCTGATCCCCCGTGCCGCGATCCTCGCCGCCAATTTCCGTCTTGCCGGGTTCCGAGTGATGAATCGCGGAGGGAAACGACGCCGCCGCGAGTGCACCGGCACCTTGGTAATTGGTCGCCGACGACTTCTCTTGCGGCGGCCGCAAATCCAGCGGCGCCGGTGCCGCAATTGCTTGGCGGAGAGGTGATCTGCCGACCGCCGGGGGCGATCGCGCGGATTCAGTCGTGGAGGACGATGAACTTCCGCGGTTGAGGGGTGGGAAAGCGAGGGCGGAGTTCAGCAATCCAAGGCCGCATAAGCCGCCCGCCCCAACGAGGATCAGTCGGATCGTTCGGGTTCTTCCTGCCTTGTTCGAACTGTTCATTCGTCACTCGGTTGCGGGACTCATTTCCACCGTTTCAAACCAAGATTGGACCACATTGGAGCCCGGTTGTCGGGACGCTAGCGCACCCAAGGGGCTGCACCGCAATGCGCCTCTCGCCGCAGTCCTTATGTTACATAAGCGCGCCACCGCACCGACAAATGCATGTCGCGCGACTAGCATAGCCAGATCGAGTCCCATCAGGCATGCCGCGAGCTTCCGGAACGCGGAAATCGGATCCTCCATGAACACTTCACCGAGATTTGAAACGCCCCCGGAAACCTCCGCGATGGATGCCTGCGGTCCGGCGATCTTGGGTAGCCCGCGGCGCACTCTGCATTTGCGCGCAGCCGCCCAAGCGGGTGCCCATCGGGTCAGCGCCCAGGCTGCGGGTCCGGCCACTCGGATCTCGGTGAAGAAAACTCACAAAGGTTCGCTATCGGCGCTCACTCTGTAGCGGCCGCGAGCAACGCGGTACAGTCTGCATCCTTAGCCCGCCCGGGATCGATCGGCACCAAGACAGATTTACCTCCCAGGATATTGACGGAAGGGTGAGCCAACGTCCCTTGCACCGACACGGTCGACCGCAACCGGAAGAGCCGCAAACTTTTGGGATGGCCGCGCAGCGCCAAATCAAGTCCCTCGGAATCGAGATGAATCACGCCCTCGCCCGTGATTAGAACAGGGTCGGTGTCCACCACCAAAGTCTGTGCAGTCAGAGTGCCTTCGTGAGCTTCGAACCTCGCGACTGCGCATCGGATGGCGACCTCTTGGGTGCTTTTGGATATCAAAAGACCCAGCCCGCGCAGATCGACGCCGGTGAGTTCCGCCAGAGCGGCGCGAATGGCGCCGCGCGGCAGCGCCGCCGTCGCGGTGCCGTTCGCGCTTGCCGCGACCTGGTGAATCGATCGTCCCCGTCCGGTGATCATGACTTGCACCTGCAGCGGGCCTTCGACCGGCGGCTGGCTCGAATTCTTACGATTGACCTGTGCGAGTTGCAGGTCGGCGATCTTGAGGTTGACATCCGCTGCCGGAACCTCCGGCCTCGCATCCAGCCTGACATACGCAACGAGCTTGCCTTCGAGCACGTCGCCCGACAGCGGCGCCACCGCGAGGATTCCGTGATCGAGTGTGGCCTTGGCCGAGATCTCCTGCAGCGACACCAGGCCCACGTCAACGCGGTGGGCGCGGAAGGTCACCACCGCGTCGCCGCGGCGCAGTGTGCCGGGATCGAACATTGAATCCGACAGCAGCAGCGGCGCACTCGTCGCGGACTTGGAGATGCGCGCTGCCGCGCGTTCGCCGAGATCCGACATGCGCAACGTTTGCGAGTTCAGATCAATGACGAATTTCGGCCGACCGCTCGAGGAGTCGATCGACACGGCGCCTTTCACATCGCTCTGTCCGGAAGACAAGGCAAGATCGCTGAATTTTGATTTGGTTCCGCGACGCGCGAGCTTGCCGGAGAGCCGGTAGATGCCGGTATTTAGCAGGGTCACACCGGTCAAAAAATACAGATCCTTGAGGTCTGTGCCGGCTACATCGAAGGTTGTGTCGAACAAATCGAAATCGAACGGTCGCTCGAGATAGCCGTGCCCGGTCAGGCGCGAACCGCTCGATCGCTCATCGAACGCAAAGTGGTAGGGCTGCTTGTGACTGGCGGTGGCCAGCGGATCCCCGGTGATCTCGAAAGAGGCTTCGCGGCCATTCAGTTGCCCCCTCCCTGCGAGCCGGAGTGACGGCAAGCCGCCCGTTGCACTGTCGTCCTCGGCGGACACCGTGCCGTCGAATTTGAGGTGACGAAGGTCATCGTCGAGCAGGAAATGGGCGTTCGGGATCGACAGCACCCGAATGATGGGCAAGTCCGTGTTGTCGCTCCTGCCCGGTTCGGTCAGCTGCCAATTGGCACGACCCGCAGAATCGCGCGCCAAATGAAACGTGGCCGCTTCCATTTGCAGCCTCTCGATGCCCAACGCCTGACCAATCCGGGGTATCCGAAACACCAACGACATTCTTCCAATCTCTGCCGTCACCCCTCGAGGCATCCACGGCGGATTGTAAATCGTCACCCCTGAGGCGATTAATTGCGGATGAAGCGAAAAAAGCTGCGCATCGAAAGCCCCCCCGACCTGGATTTGACGTCCCGCGCGCGCCGCAAGAATGCGGATCAGAGGCTCACGAAAGTATCCCGCGTGCAAGGCGCCGACAAGCCCCGCAGCCATGACCACCAAGGTGGCAACCAGGGCGGCCGCGGCTATCAGCCCGCGGCGGAGGATCGAATGATTCACGGCCAACTCAACGCGCAATCCCGCGCGCCCCTCATGAAGATGCGTTTATCGTCTCGCAGTGCTGGCTTGCCGATCACTGCCACCGTAACCTGGGGCAAGGAGTATCGACTCTTACACCCGTCTAATCGTCAGCGTGTGGTAGGCGACCAGGAACACGGCCGCTCCGATGACCGCAACCGCCACGCTATACACCACGCTATACATATTGAGTCCGGTGACGCCCTGCATGCCGAACGCATTGAACATCCCGCCGCCAATTACCGCGCCGACGATGCCCAACAGGATGTCCAAGAACAACCCTTCACCGGGCTTGCTGACGAGCCTGCTCGCGATGAAACCCGCGATCAACCCAAGCACGATCCATACTGCAAATGACATTGTCTACTCCAGCTGGGTATCCGTGCCGGGCGGCTGGGTATCCGCGCCTGGCGCGTTAGCTGCTCCGCCGCGCCGTATAAGAGAATTTCTGACCGGCAATGGATGCGTCATACATCAGGCCACCTTTGACGATCGTGAACACGGCGGTACCCTTACGATAGGTACCGGCAGTCGCCGCGTCTTTCTTGCCGGCGCTCGCGCCCTCGCTTACCCCGGCCGTCCCGCCGCTGGCCGATGCGGCAGCCGTGATGACTACGACGCTGGCGCCGGCATCGAATTCGAAACTGCCGGCGGTGAATTCATCGAGCGCGCGTTTGTTCTCGAAAAAGACGATCTCGCTGTAATCCTCGGCGCCGGCCTGAAACCCGACGCTCAGCTGCGTTATCGCTGCCGTTCCGATAAATTGTCCCTGTGAATATACACGCCCGCGCCCGTACGCGCCTCCGACCACATATCCGGCCTTGCCGACGGACGGGAAAACAGCGTAGGCGTAGCTATTCTTGAAGAATGCCGCGCTCTGGCCCGCATTCTTAAAGAGTGCGATGGTGTCGTTAGAACGATCCGCGTGCGTGGCATCCGCACGTGCGACGGTCATTGCCAGACCCATCGCTAGAACAAAAATTGCCGACGAGAAAGTGCGTTTCATTGAAAAGTCCTTATGCCGCTCGAGCGGTAACGGCGGATAAATTGAGATCCAATACCAGTTCATCGCACCCCGGGTCCCGCAAAGCTCGTATTGCGCAGCGCCGACGGTTAGCTTGAATAGGACGTTACGCGCGCGCCACGCGAGAGTCGGTACGCTGGCGCACTTAGCTTCGGGGATTCGGCGCAACCGCCCTATGCCGTGGGCGGCCTCCGCACGCTGCTGGGCGCTGATCCGCAACAACGGCCGACATCAGGGGGTCCGCTCACCACCTTCAGTGCCGTTGTTAACCGTATGTCTATTTACGTTCTTTGGTTAGCGTATCATTCAGGCCGCCGACCGCGTTTTGAATTTTTCCCGCCACCTTGTCGCTCTTGCCTTTGGCCGTCAATTTTGCGTCGCCAAGGACCTTGCCGGCCGCTTCCTCGACGCTGCCTTTGACTTGTTTGACCGAACCCTCAATGCGATTTTTGTCCATGATGTCCTTCTCCGTGAGTTGATAAACCATCGAATTGATAAACCATCGCCGCATTACACCCTGCGAATCACCCATACGATGAGTGCGACCACGAGTATCGTTCCTAGAATGCCGCCGCCGATATACATAAAAAGCTCCTTTGGCTCTTTTGAGGGGCCATTGAAGCATGAGCGACGACTGCCGTCTGGACGCTACCGCACCCAAGCGGGATGGCGCCTCGGTCGAGTAGTCGACCGGACCGACTCTCCGAGGATCAATCGTATGCGGTGTACGTTGCCGACATCGATCATCAACAGAGGCGACTGCAAGGCCGCCGCATCGGCGATGAGGCTCAAATAACGTCGGCGCGCACGGCACGCAGCGCTCTCACAAGATCGACCCGAATTGGCGCGAGCCGCGACCGCGGCATGCACAGGCGCCGATATGTGTGCGGATCCGTACAGACGACGGTATCGCGATCCCGCGAAAATAAGCCTGCGATCGAATCCGGCAAACGGCAGGTCAAATTGTTCAGTATCGGCAAAATATCGATGAGGTCGTGGGGCGCGCTGCTGCTCGCTGTTCTGATCGGTTGCGCGATCACGGCGGGAATTGCGTTCAACGGCGGGGATGGTGCCGCGCCGGCGCGAAATACCGCTGCCGACCCGGGCGCCCAGACGGCGTTGATCGCCCGCGGAAAATACCTCGCCGATGCGGCCGATTGCATGGCCTGCCACACCGGTCCCGGCCATGCGCCGTTTTCGGGCGGACTGATGATCCCTACGCCGTTTGGTGGCCTGGCGTCGACCAACATCACGCCTGACAAGACGACCGGCATCGGCAACTGGACCGACGCGCAATTCTGGCGCGCCATCCATTTGGGTATCAGTCCGGGGCGCACCTACCTGGTGTTCCCGCATTTCCTATATCCCGCAATGCCGTTTACTTCTTACACGGAACTTTCGCGCGTCGATGTCGCGGCCATCAAGGCGTATTTGTTTTCGCTCGAACCCGTCACCGCGGCTCCCGCGCCGAACAGCTTGAAATTTCCGTTCAGCATGCGCCCGATTCTGCTCGGCTGGCGGATCCTTTTCTTTCGGCCCGGACCGATGCGAATGGAGCCATCTTGGAGCGTCGACGTCAGACGCGGTGCGTATTTGACCGTTGCGCTGGGCCATTGCGGCGAATGCCACACTCCGCGCAACTTCATGAGTGCGATGATCGCGGCCGAGTCGCTGGCCGGGGCGCATATCGATGCCTACTACGCGCCGAACATCTCCTCCGACAAGAGCTTCGGCATCGGCGATTGGAGCCGGGCCGATCTGGTCTCCTACCTCTTCGCTGGTGGGAACCAGGACAAGGGTTCCGCCTTCGGCCCGATGGGCACGGTGGTGCACCGCAGCCTGAACCGGCTGCCGCAGACAGACGTGGAGGAGATTGCGCTGTATCTGCAAACCGGCACGGCGCCGCGCTCCACCCCTTCCCGCGACGGCACGGAGGCGGCGCGCTCCACGGCGGATACACTGGGCAAGAAAATCTTCACCTCAAACTGCGCCGGCTGCCACCAAGCCGACGGCGCGGGCAGGCCGCCGATCATCCCCGGGTTGGCCGGCAATGATGCCTTGACTGCCGCCGCCCCGACCAACGTGATTGGCGCCGTACTCAGCGGGCTGGGGCCATGGAATCATGGTCCGGCCATGCCCTCCTTCGCCGCACTGTCGAATGCCGAAATCGCCGCCGTCGCCAACTATGTGCGCACCCAGTGGGGCAACAAGGCTGCCGCCAATGCGAAGCCGCATGATGTGCTGACGGCACGCGCCGCGGCATTACTGGCGCCGGCGCCACCACCTTAGCCGCCATTGGCCGCCACTTGCGCGCGGGCGATCATCAGATGTTTCATCAGGCAGCAACCCAACGCACGGACTATTGCGCATGTTGTGTTTCCTCGCGCGTCGAGAGTTCATCAACCATGGCGACGATACCTTCCAGAACCTTGCCCCCCACCCTGAGATGGCAGCCCTCGATATCCTCGCGACCGAACGGTCTACCGGCTGTTCTTCCCTTTACGGCGATCTTGATTATCGAACCGTTAGGCACCTGATCCACCGCCACCACGTCGGTGTGCGTAACACTTCCGAAAAAGCCATGCACCGCCAGTCGATACTTTATTTCATTTTTGATCTTGCTCAATCCAGTATCGAATTTCTCGCTCTTTTCCTTTTCTTCCATGCGACACCTCTACACTTAACGATGGCACCCCATATGGTACGCGCTCGCGATCGTGCCTACTTCCCCAGCGCCCGAATTTGGGATCGTCGCAAGATGAAACCCGAAGACCCCGACCGTTACGTAAGCTGACATTAACGTTTCGGTGAAAAATGGACGGCGATGCTATTCCTTGGGGCGCAGGTCGGGAAGACAAATGGTCTGGGGCAGCACCGCATAGGTCTTCGGCCCCGATATCGCGAGTTGGTAGCAGCTTGCGTTAATCCATACCATCCAATCGCCATTGGCATTTTTAAACCGGTCGCCGGTTTGGTGCTGTGCCGGCGGCCACCCGTTATCCTCCCAGGGCATGAGCGAGACCGATTTGTTGCTCGGAGGCTGATAGTTACGGATCTCAAATGCCCGTTGGGCGCGCCGGGCTTCCGCCGCCCAATCGACACCCAGCCCATTGCCATCCGCCGCCGCCGCCGGCCGTGGCGATAAAGATGGTGAGGGCATGTCAATGCGTATCGGTCTCGGAATCGGTACGGCCAAATCGCCGCGCAATCGTCGAGGGCGCGCGATCTCCGAGCGCACCCGGGGAAATGTCATGGGCGGCAAGTACAGCAGTTGAACGGAATAATCCGTGGAGGCGGGTGGATCACCCGGTCGGACCGTCATCATCAGGGCCGCAATCAAGGCGAGATGCAGCGCGACAACGACCAGCAGCGCTGCGTACCGCGAAACTCCCCAACCGTTCGACTCATCCATCACTATCCGGCGCAAAATCCTTCCCCTCGCGGACCAGGCGCACCTTCATCCGGGCCGCCCGGCTGGATGACTTGCCTCCCCTACAAAAGATCCCGCTTGATAATGCTGGGGGTATCCCGGCGGAATATCTCTGATTCGCCTTTCTTGGCCACCACCCACTCATTCAGGTGAAACTCCTCTGCGGTCGCGGTCAAGTCGGCACCAAACTGAATCGTGCAGTCCCAGTCGCCACGCTTCCAGCGATTCATGTGCTGCATTTCCATGCGGCAGCTGGTCGGATCGCCTTCGGTGACCTCGATGATCCGGCTCGAGGCGGTCGTGGTGGTGGTGCCGACGGCCGAGATGAACGTGGTGTCCGGCTGTCCCTCTCGGTCATATTTTATGCGTCCTGTTGCATCGCGTATCGGCATCTGCGCACGGTTGGGAGTCGTGAGCGGGGTGTATCCGCGGTCGGAGTGGATGACCGGAATGGTGAACGGTGCTTCCCTTTCAGGCATGGGGCGCACCGGGAGCACGAGGTGCGAGGCGCCGAGCGCGACGCGAAGGGTTGCGATCTGCGGCGAGGGCCAAACCAGCGGCCATAAGCTCTCCGAGACCGCAGCTCGGATGCGGTTTCCCCTCTTGAACCGATGCGCGATCATGTACAACGGCAGCTCGATGTCGTAGAACTCCCCGATCTTCAAGGCGGTTGGCCGTTCCATCGAATCGCGGCGAGTCAGATTGAGCACGTTGTAGCTCACCAACCAGGATTTTCCTTCCGGCGTCACCTCCGTCAGGCGAATCGCAATCTGGGCGACCGGCACATCGGCGCTGACCCGAACCCTCGCAATCGGACAGCCGAGGATTTCCAGATCGCGGTCGAGCGGCGCGGAATCGAACAGCAGCGAGTTGCGGTCGTCCGGGCTTTGTTCGAACTCGGTCGGGCGTCCATAGACCCATTGCGGTTTGGTCAATCCGACGATCTTGTTGCCGACGTACTTGATGAGGTCGCGAGAATTCGGGCTTGGCGACAGCCGAGCGCCGGCGTCGAAGTAAAGGTTCGAGGATGCGGTGCGCGCAGAAGGCCAGGCGTCCTCCGCCACCCAACGGCCGGGTACCTCGTCGGGAAAAGCCTGCGAATCCGCCTTGTACATCATGTAAACCCTCAGCATGGGCTCATCCATGATTCCAGTGGCGGTCCCGTCGAGCCATTGCTGCCACCAACGCACTTCCTCATACGGCCAGTCAAGCCCGAGGGGCGTTGCGAGGTTGGGGAAGATATGGCCCCATGGGCCGATCAGGCCCTTGCGCGGAACCTTGAGGTTAGCGAGAAGCTCGCCGATGATGCTCTCGTACGGGTCGCCCCACCCGTCGACCACATAGACCGGGCACTTGATGGCGGCATAGTCGGTCGCGATGGAGCCGCGCTTCCAGTAGGAGTCGTAGCGCTGATGCATCGACCAAGTGCGTAGGATCGGCGGCGTCGCTTCCAGGCGCTGACGCCACATCGCCTCCCAGTGCGTGCCCGCGACTTGCGGATCCGGCGGAGCCGCCATATCGCCCTTGAAGGCCGTGCCCCAACCCATATTCTGTTCGCCGTAGGCGCCGCCCATATAATGGGCATCTCCGGTATAGCGATCGACGACGCATCCCATGGGCATGATTGCCTTGAGCTCCGGAGGCCGCATGGCGGCGATCTGCAGCGCGTTGATTCCACCCCAGGAAATACCCCGCATGCCCACCGATCCACTCGACCAGGGTTGCCTCGCGAGCCAGGCGATGACCCGGACGCCGTCGGTCAGTTCGGGAACGTCGTATTCATCGACCATGACCCCTTCGGAGTCTCCGGTGCCGCGGATATCAACTCGCACGAATGCGACCCCATAGGGCGCGAGGTTCTCGCCCGTCTTATCGTCGCGCCACCTCAGATCGTCCCATAAACGGTAAGGAAGGTATTCCCAGACCACCGGCACGGGATGGGCGTCAACTCCCTCCGGTATCCAGATTCTGGCGGCGAGACGCACGCCGTCCGGCATCGGAATCCATTCATTGTCGATAACTTTGAAAGGCCGCTTGGCCGGTAAGCTCCAGGAGGGTGCAGCCTTCAATCGGCCGCCGAGCAGCGAGAGGGGACCACCGATTGCGGCAAGCGAGGCTGTGGCAGCGGTACCCCTGAGCACATCGCGGCGGGAAATAGTCATCGGACCCTCTACCCATTTTGACCTTTACAGCGTCAAATTGACCTTCACAGCGTCAAACCAGAGTGACTTTAAGAAACGCGTGTAAGTACTGGCATGCAAAGCGGATTCGAACGCTTGTCCGGCCATCGAAGAAGCGCCGGCACTCTAACCCGTATGGCTATCGGACGAAAGGCTGCCAACCCGCTTCGTGACATCGCGGAGCGTCCTCGGCAGCGCGAATATGACGTGTTCCTCGCGCCCCTTGAGCTCTTCGACCACCTCGCCGCCCCATTGGCACAGCTGGGCGACCACTCCCTTGACCAAGATCTCGGGAGCGGAGGCGCCGGCCGTCACCCCAACGGTTTTTACCCCATCAAACCACTCGCGATGCAATTGGTCCGGGCCGTCGACCAGATACCCCGGAATGCCGACTTTGTCGGCCATCTCCCGCAACCGATTTGAATTCGAACTGGACTGTGACCCGACCACCACCAAACGGTCGCAACGCCCAATGAGATCCTTGACCGCGTCCTGGCGATTCTGGGTGGCGTAGCAAATGTCCTCCTTTACCGGCGCCTTGAGCAGCGGGAACCGGCTGCGCAGTGCCGCCACGATCGATGCGGTGTCGTCCACCGACAGCGTCGTTTGCGTCACGAACGCCAGGTGCCCGGGATTACGCACCTTGGCGTTCGCCACATCCTCGGGCGTCTCAACCAGGTAGATGCTGCCGCCGAATGCCGTATCGAACTGACCGATCGTCCCCTCGACTTCCGGATGTCCCGCGTGGCCGATCAAAAACACCTCGCGCGCCTCGCGCGCAAAGCGCGTGACCTCCATGTGCACCTTCGTGACCAGGGGACAGGTCGCATCAAAAACTTTGAGCGCGCGCTGCGCCGCTTCGTCCTGAATCGCACGCGAAACCCCGTGGGCGCTGAAAATCACGGTGGCTCCGTCGGGCACTTCGCGCAGCTCCTCGACGAATACGGCGCCGATCGTGCGCAGCCGGTCCACCACGTACTTGTTGTGCACCACCTCGTGGCGCACGAAGATCGGCGCGCCGAATAGATCAATCGCGCGCTCCACGATGTCGATGGCGCGATCGACGCCGGCGCAAAATCCGCGTGGATTGGCTAACAAGATGTGCATCGGTTCTATGCCTTCGCCTTACTGCGTTTGGATTCGAGCAGCGCATCCAATAATAGACACGCCGCCCCGACCGTAATCGCCGAATCCGCGACGTTGAATGCCGGGAAATAGGCGCGATCCCAGTGAAAGTGAATGAAATCGACCACGGACCCCAGCCGGATGCGGTCGATCACGTTGCCGATGGCGCCGCCGAGAACCAGCGCGAGTCCGGCCGCAAGCAGGCCATGGCCCTTGCGGGGCAGCCGGCACAGCCACACCGTAATCGCGACGCTCACACTCGCCGCGAGCCCGATGAACAGCCATCGCTGCCATCCCGAGGCCGTGGCGAGAAAGCTGAAGGCGGCGCCGACGTTGTGCATGCGGGTGATGTCCAGTACCGGCAATACGGTGATGAACTCGAACTCGCCGAAATGTGCCGAAATATAGCTTTTGGTGAGCTGATCCGCCACGACGATGACAGCGGACAGCAGCAGCCAGCGGGCGCTGCGGCCGGGATTGTCGCTCTCTGTCATGCGAATCTACGCTCCTCACCGGGCCCCTCGACGTTGACGATGCAGCGCGCGCAAAGTTCCGGATGGCGCGGATCGGCCCCGACGTCGCTGCGCAAATGCCAGCAGCGCACGCACTTCGGCTGCGCGGCGGGCTTGACCTCGATCCAGACGCCTTCCGCTTGAGTTTGCACCGCATCGGCGGGGGGCGCATCCGTTTCGACGACTCGTGCCTGGCTCGTGATCAGCAAGAATCGCAGCTCGTCGTGCAACGCCGTGTAGCGTTGCGCCTGCCCGTCCGGAGCGAATACCGAGACCTCGGCCTCGAGCGGCGCGCCGATCTCGCCCGCCGAGCGCAATCGTTCCAATTCGCGGGCCACATCCGCCTTCAATGCGATGAGCGCAGGCCAATCGATGTCGGCAATGCGCTCCGCGCCGGCCGGAAACCGGTGCCATTCGTTCAAAAATACCGATTCATTGCGGACGCCGGGCAGGAAGCTCCAGGCCTCCTCGGCCGTGAAACTCAATATCGGCGCAAGCCAGCGCACCATGGCTTCGGCGACGTGGTACATCGCGGTTTGTGCGGAGCGGCGCGGCACGCTTTCGGCGCCGGTGGTGTACAAACGATCCTTGATGATGTCGAGATAAAAGCCGCCGAGCTCGACCACGCAGAAATTGTGCACCTTCTGGTAGATGTCGTGAAACTCGTAATTCCGAAACGCCGTGACCACGTCGTTTTGCAGGGCGAACGCCTTGCTGATCGCCCATTGATCGATAGCGACCAGGGAATGCCAGTCGACCGCGTGCCGCACGGGATCAAAGCCATGGAGGTTCCCCAGCAGGAATCTCAGCGTGTTGCGCATGCGCCGGTACGAGTCCGCCATTCGCTTCAAGATTTCGTCCGATACGCTGATCTCGTTGGCGTAGTCGGTTGCGGCGACCCACAGGCGCACCACATCGGCCCCCAAGGTACTGGTCAACTTTTGTGGCACCAGGATGTTGCCGAGGGACTTGGACATCTTGCGGCCCTTCTCGTCCACCGTGAATCCGTGCGTCAGCACGGCGCGATAGGGCGCACGACCGTGCATCGCCACCGAGGTCAGGAGCGAGCTGTGGAACCAGCCGCGGTGTTGATCGGATCCCTCCAAATACAGATCCGACGGCGCCGCGATCTCGGGGCGCAACTGTCCCACGCAATGGTGCGCCACTCCGGAATCGAACCAGACGTCCATGACATCGCTCGACTTGTCGTATTGCGCCGCATCGGCACCCAATAGGCTCGTCGCATCGAGATCGAACCAGGCGTCGATCCCCCCGCGCTCGACCAGCTGGGCGACCTCCTCGATCAACTCGGCCGTTCTTGGATGAAGCTCGCCGGAGACCTTGTCGACGAACAGCGGGATCGGCACGCCCCAGGTGCGTTGGCGCGACACGCACCAATCCGGCCGGCTCGCGATCATGCTGCTGATGCGCTGCTCGCCCCAGGCGGGCATCCAATCGACGTGTGAAATCGCCTCGAGCGCACCCTTGCGCAGACCCGCCTGATCCATGCTGATGAACCACTGCGGGGTGGCGCGAAATATCACCGGCGTCTTGTGGCGCCAGCAATGCGGATAGGAGTGATGGTACGGCTCGCCTTTCAGAAGCCGGCCGTGCTCCCCCAGCACCTCGATCACGTGCGCATTCGCCTCGAACACCTGCTCTCCGGCAAACAGCGGCGTTCCGGGGAGAAAGCAGCCGTCGCCGCCCACCGGGTTGTCGACTTCCAGGTTGTAGCGGCGGCCCACGTTGTAGTCGTCGAGTCCGTGGCCGGGCGCGGTGTGCACGGCGCCCGTACCGGCATCAAGCGTGACGTGATCGCCCAAAATCACCGGCACCTCGCGATCGTAAAGCGGGTGCTTGAGGCGCAGATGCTCGAGAGCCGCACCCTTGATCTCGGCGGACACGGTCCAATCGGCGATGCCGAGCGTGTGCATGAGCGATCTCACGCGTTCGTTCGCCACCAGGAGCCGTTCGCGCATGTGGTCCAATTCGAACTCCACGAGCACGTAGTCCAGCTGGGGATGCACCGCGACCGCGCGGTTCGCCGGCAGCGTCCAGGGGGTCGTGGTCCAGATAGCGACCGATGTCGGGACATCCAAGAGCAGATCGCTCCGGTCGGTGAGCGCATCGGCGAAGCGCAGCGCCAAATCGGCGCGGTCAACCACCTCGAAGCGTACGTAGACGCTCGGAGAGGTCTTCTCCTCGTACTCGACCTCCGCCTCGGCGAGCGCCGAGCGGCAATTCAGGCACCAATGTACCGGCTTGTAGCCTTTGTACACGTGCCCGTTCTTGATGATGACGGAGAAGGCGCGCAGCTGTTCGGCTTCGTAGCGCGGCATCATCGTGAGGTACGGATGATCCCAGTCCCCGAGAACTCCCAAGCGCTTGAAATCGGTGCGCTGCGCATCCACCTGCTTGTGGGCATAATCGCGGCAGGCGGCGCGAAACGCCTTGGGTTGGATCTTCTGCCCCACCCGGCCGTGGGTTTTCTCCACCTGCATCTCAATGGGCAATCCGTGGCAATCCCATCCGGGCACGTAGGGCGCATCGTAGCCATCCAGCGTGCGCGACTTGACGATGATGTCCTTGAGGACCTTGTTGACCGCGTGTCCCAGGTGGATCGCGCCATTGGCGTACGGCGGCCCGTCGGTCAATATGAACGGCGGCCGGCCTTTGGAAACGGCGCGAATCTTCTGGTAGACGCCGATCTGCTCCCACTGCGCGAGCATCTTCGGCTCGCGGTTGGCCAAATCCGCCTTCATGGGAAAACCGGTGTTCGGCAAATTGATCGTGTTTTTGTAATCAGCCACTATCCACCTTCGACAACAGCTCGCGCGCCGCTTTGGCGTCGACCTTCATTTGCACGACCATCGCATCCAAGGAATCGAACTTGACCTCCTCGCGCAATTTGGCGATGAACTCAACCTCGATCAGGCGTCCATACAGATCGCCGGAAAAATCGAATACATGCGCCTCGAGCAGCGGCTCGATGCCGTTCACCGTCGGGCGCGTGCCGAGGCTGGCAACGCCGCCTAGCGACTGGGGCCCGATGCCGTGCACGCGCACCGCGAATATTCCCCACATCGGGGACTTGCGGCGCATCAGCCGCAAATTTGCGGTCGGGAACCCCAGGGTTCGCCCGAGCCGCGCGCCTTGGGCGACACGGCCGGTCATCCGGTAGCGGCGCCCGAGAAGGCGTGCCGCACCGAAGTAATCGGCACGCTCCAACCGCTCACGCACCGCGGTGCTGCTCACCCGGATGCCTTCGATCTCGAACGGCGGTATTTGTTCGACGCCGAAGCCGCGCGCCCGCCCCGCCGCCAGTAGCGTCTCGAATGTGCCGCCGGCATTGCTGCCGTAGCGAAAATCATCCCCCACCACCACGTGCCGGGCCCCCAAGCCGCCGACGATGAGCTCATCGACGAAGGATTCCGGGGTCATCGCACGCATGTGCTCGTCGAATCGCAGGGTCACCAGACGATCGACCCCGAGCCCCGCCAGAACATTGAATTTCTCGCGCCACCGGGTGAGGCGCGGCGGCGCGGCGTCCGGATCGATGAATTCCTTGGAACTCGGCTCGAATACCAGCACCGTTGCCGGCGCCTTCAGCTCGAGTGCCCGACGCTTCAGCGCGCTGATCATTTGTTGGTGGCCCAAGTGCACGCCGTCGTAATTGCCCACGGTCAGCACGCACCCGCGGGCGGCCTTCGATAGGTTTTGCAGACCTCGCACTAGTTCCATGGCGAAAGCATACGATTATACTCAACTGACTGGTCCCGGCCGGCTCATTGACAAGCGCGCACCCAATCCCCACACTATGCGGCTCTTTTTAGGAGTCCTCGCTTGGCGAATACGAAATCCGCGGAAAAAGCTGCCCGACAGTCGAGCGTGCATCGCGCCCGCAACGATGCGCTGACCTCGCACCTGCGCAGCGCCATCCGCAAAGCCACCTTGGCGCTCAAGGCGGGCAAGCAGGACGACGCTGCCGCCGCTCTCGCAGCCGCGACGCCGATCATCGACAGCATGGTCAACAAGGGCATCATTCATCGCAACAAAGCCGCACGGCACAAGAGCCGCCTGACCAAACAGGTGCGGGCGCTCGCGAAGTAATTCATGCGCCGCCCGCCCCGGTGCCTTCGGGGGCGCTCCGCGGGTGCTGTTCCAGGTAACGCATCACCGCCTGCTTGAGTTCGTTGGTGCCGGCGCCCGTGGCGCCGGAAATCATGAATACCGGCCCTTTCCATCGCAGCCGCCGCACGATGTCCTTGGTTCGCCGCTGCGCTTCCTCCGGCTCCAAAAGATCGATTTTATTGACGAGCAGCCAGCGCTCCTTGGCGGCAAGGTCCGCTGCGAATTTCTTCAATTCCGCGACGATGGTGCGCGCGTCCTTCACCGGGTCGGCATCTGGGTCCTGAGGAGCGACGTCGATGAGATGCATCAGCACCCGCGTACGCTGCAAATGCTTCAAAAACCGGATGCCAAGACCCGCGCCCTCTGCGGCGCCCTCGATAAGCCCCGGAATGTCGGCCATGACGAAGCTGCGGCCAGGACCCGCGGTGACGACGCCCAAATTCGGATGCAGGGTCGTGAAAGGGTAGTCGGCCACTTTGGGCCGCGCCGCCGATACGGCGCGGATTAAGGTGGACTTGCCGGCATTCGGTAGACCGAGCAACCCCACGTCCGCGATCAACTTCAATTCGAGCGCAAGCTCGCGCTTCTCTCCGGGCAGCCCGAGACCGGCCTTGCGCGGGGTCCGGTTGGTGCTCGATTTGAAGCGCGTGTTGCCCCAACCGCCCTTGCCGCCCTTCGCGACCAGCAGAACCTGGCCTTCCGCCGTCAAATCGCCCAATTGTTCGCCGGTGTCCAGATCCGAAACCACCGTACCGACGGGCACCGGCACATAGACATCGTCGCCGCCATGGCCGGTGCAATCGTTGCCGCTGCCGCCCTCACCGTTCTGGCCCTTGTAGGTGCGCGAGATCCGGTAATCAGCGAGCGTGTTCATGCCCTCGACCGCCTTCAAATAAACGCTCCCTCCGAGCCCCCCATCGCCCCCGTCCGGCCCGCCGAAGGGCACGAACTTTTCGCGCCGGAAGCTCACGCAGCCTCGCCCGCCGTTACCCCCCTGCACTTTCAGCCTGGCTTCATCGATGAATTTCATTGGAAGCAGAACCCGTAAATTAAAAAGGGGGCCAGGTATTGCCTGCCCCCCCTCGCTTCAAGCGACCGCGAGCGTGAGCGCCCGCATCGGCCGTCTATTTGGCTATGACGTTGACGTAGGTGTGCTTCTGCGCGCCCTTGACGCGAAACTCGACCACTCCGTGGGCGGTTGCGAACAAGGTGTGGTCGGTGCCGATGCCGACGTTGACGCCGGGACGATACACTGTGCCGCGCTGACGAATCAGGATATTCCCGGCGAGCACACCCTCACCGCCGAACTTCTTCACACCCAAACGCTTCGAGTGCGAATCACGGCCGTTGCGTGTGCTGCCGCCCGCTTTTTTGTGTGCCATTTCAGTATCTCCTGCGAACCTTATGCAACGATCTGCGTGATCTTCACATCGGTATAGGGTTGCCGATGCGTCTTCTCGCGCTTGTAGTGCTTGCGACGGCGAAATTTGACGATGCGGACCTTGTCGCCCTTGCCGTGACTTTCGACGGTCGCCACCACCTTGGCCTTGCCCACAAAGGGCGCGCCGATGGTCACCGAAGAGCCGGCGCCCACCAGAAGCACCTGATTGAATTCGACACTGGCGCCTTGGTCTGCGTCGAGCTTCTCGATACGCACCACGGCACCTTCTTGGACGCGGTACTGTTTACCGCCCGTCGCAATCACGGCATACATGCTTGACAACTCCAGCTAGGCGGACCCTTGAGGGTCTGCAAAAGAGCCGCGAATTGTACGGCGCCGGCGCAAAGAGGTCAAACCGGCCCCCTATCGCCGGTTACAGGCGCGTAACCGCGGGGCGGGCGCTGCCCCGGCCAGCGCATTCTTAGGTACCATGGCCTATCCGGCTGGACACTTCATGACACTAGAACAGATTCGCGAGTTGGTAACCGCTGATTTCCAGGCCGTCGACCGGGTCGTCAAGCACCGTTTGCACAGCCAGGTGACCCTGGTCGACCAGGTGGCCACCTACATCATTCATGCCGGCGGCAAGCGATTGCGCCCGCTTTTGGTGCTGCTGGCGGCGCGCGCCTGCGGCCACGGGGGCGAAAAGCATATAGAAGCCGCCGCCGTCGTCGAATTCATCCACACGGCCACGCTCCTGCATGACGACGTGGTGGACGGCTCCTCGATGCGCCGCGGACGCGATACGGCAAACGAAGTGTTCGGCAACGCCACCAGCGTCCTCGTGGGCGATTTCCTGTACTCACGCGCCTTTCAAATGATGGTGGCCCTCGGCCGCATGCCCGTCATGCAGATCATGGCCGATGCGACCAACGCCATCGCCGAGGGCGAGGTGCTGCAGCTCATGAACGCGCACGACCCGAACACGAGCGAAGAAAGCTACATCGACGTGATCCGCCGGAAAACCGCCCGGCTGTTCCAAGCGGGCGCTCAAATCGGTGCGGTGCTCGGCGATGCCCCGCCCGCCATCGAAGACTCCCTGGCCCGCTACGGCAAGCACA
>CAVWUK010000014.1:0-89054 GCA_963758145.1 uncultured Gammaproteobacteria bacterium | reverse complement strand
TGGCTCCGATAGCCGGTGACCGAGCGCCGAACTGGCGCTATCGGCCAACAGTGGTCAGTCGCTGTGCCGAATTGCCTGCCGCGAAGCCGCCGTTCCACGTTGCTCTGAACACCGGTTGCTGGCCACGCCAACGAGCGGTCAATGATTCCGAAGTCGAGTTCAATTTTCTCTGTGATTTGGCACGCGTGGTGCAAGTGCCGCACGCGTCCCCGCGCAATTATTGGCCGTCAATATAGACCTCGGATACCCATCGCTGGTCGATTGGCTCCAGGCTCTATAAATCTCTTGACCCTTTGGCATTTCCGGGCGTAGCGTCGGGGCACCGCTCATAACTCGACGTCAACCAGCGGCGCGGGATCGCAACGATCTGGCCCACATCTGTCCTGATTACATTCAATCCTTGGGAGAATTGGGACCATGAATACGAGAATCATGACGACACATCTTTCGCTGTTCGGCGCAGCGACACTTCTGATTGGATTCGGGGTTGCACCGCCGGTATTTTCGCAGGAGGAGGATCCCAGCGCCACTCTCGAATCAACTCAGGAGGCCGCGCCGCCTCAAGAGGTACCTGCCGCCGAGGTTGGCAGCAACATTTTAGATGCGGAAGCCAGAGGGCACCGTGGTCTATCCTTCAAGGGACCTCGCGGGAACATTATTCATATTCGGCCACCGAATTCGAATGTGTCCCGCGCGGTCGGAGCCGTCAACGCACCGCTTACTATTTACGGTCCATCATTTTCATATAACGGTGGGCCAGTAGTGACAACCGCTGCCATCTATACAATTTTCTGGGTTCCGAGCACTCTGCAGAATGGTAAAGCGACCAAGATGTCGAAGGCATATATAAACCTGCAAAACAGGTTTGTTGCCGATTATCCCGGGCATGGAATCGACAATAACAATACCCAATACTATCAAGTAGTCAATGGTGTGAATCAGTACATCCACAACAGCGGTAGGTTCGCCGGAACGTTCACCGATACGAGCCCTTATCCCGCTTCAGGATGCACAGATACTGTCACGCCTGGCAACTGCATTACGGACGCGCAACTTCAAGATGAGACCGAGAAGGTGATTGCGTCGCAGGGGTGGCCTAGTGGAAGTCTCACCGCCGTATATTTGGTGTTTACTTCGACGGGCGAAGGGTCCTGTTTCGACTCGACTTCGACGGAATGCGCATTTACAGATTATTGCGCTTACCATAGTAATTGGGGAACCGCGGCAGCACCGATAATCTATGCCAATTTACCGTATGGGTATACATCCTATTGCCAAGACCCCGATACACCATCCCCTAACAACAATCCAGACGCTGATACCAGTACAACTAATGCGGTTCACGAGTTGACGGAGTCGATCACCGATCCGGAAGGTACCGCCTGGTACGATCAGTCCGGCAATGAGATCGCCGATGACTGTTACGATGGTATTGCGAGCGACGACTATGGTACGAATTCCTGGGACGGCGGACTTGCAAATGAAATGTGGAACGGGCACTTCTACGAACTTCAAGGTATGTGGGACGTCCATATGGCCCAACCTGAGACGGGTGGCCTATGCGTGTGGTTGGGTCCGTGACGTCAGGGGCGGCTGCGGTTCGTTGAACAAATTTCTCTTCGGGAAATGAAAGTGCCGTAGCGGTTGATGATGCGGATCTCTTTGCTCTTTTTCTAATCCTAACGGCGCAGCGCTGTCTGACAACGCAAGCGGCTGAAGGGTATAGGGATTCCGTATCGATCCGGTAGCTCGGGTGAGGGTCGGGCGGCCGCGAAGTGTGCAAGCTGATTTTGAGTGCCCGATACCAGACGGTGACGAAGGGCGGGTAGGGGGCGACACCGATCCTCTGGTGTCCCCCAAAGCGGACGCACGCACAGCAAGAGCAATGGTCTGCTACCAGTGCCCAGACTCAAGACCTGTGGCGCCGCTTGACGGCGAGGCCCTGCGCCGCGTGCTCATCGGGCCGGAGCCTGGCTGACGAATTCCAGCCAGGCCGGCCCGCTATCGCTAGCACGCGGCGCTACCCGCCGATCAAGCGGCAGGACTATGTTATCTGCCGCTAACCGAGGTAAATGGTCTGCTCCCAGTGCCCAGATTCATCACCTATGGCGCACCACCGCTTTCCTTGCCCGAGAACCCTTCATCGGCACCGACGGATCCGCGTTGTAATTCGAACTCCCGGCAGACAAAAAACCGAGTTCGACAACCCGGCGTCTGCGCCGGGTTGGACGCTGCCGCGCAAGGCGCGGCGGCGGTCCGGAGCGAAGCGGAGGACGAGGGGCCATAGGCCCCGAAGCAATCTCTCCGGGCGCACCAAATCAAGAGGTTACAGATCGCGGAGGCCCGAAGTTCGAATCAAAGTGACCACTCGCGGCCAAACGTTGATTAATCGTCTCATTGCTTTTCTATGGCGACCGATGCCATCAGTCGGTCGGTGAATTGGCGACCCCCAACCCGACAGCCGCGAGCGGCTATGGGGACTCAATGTCACGAATTGCGAAATGAATTATTGTGACTCTGTTCATCCTCAATTTGCCAGCGCATGCTGAGGAGAAGCAGCGTCGCCCGTCCTGGATTCCTAATGTGCCGCATCCCTCTCATCGCTCACTCGTGTAGTCGTATTGAGCCGGCTTCTTGGGGAAGAAGCGGTGACACGGCATTGGCGAGATCTTGCTCGGTCAGACCATTTTTGGTGGGCAGGAGCCTTGCGCGGATGACGCCATCGGGACCAATGATGTAGGTAATGGGCAACGCGCTCGGAGTACCGAAACCGTTGGTCTTGGCATCAACCAGCAGAGCTGCCGGATAGGTGAGCCCTTGCATTGCCCGGCTTACCGCCTTGCGTTCGTGGGGATCGTCGGCGCTCAAACCAATGACCGTCACCCCTTCTGACTCGTGCTTTTGGTAGAAGGCCTCGAGCATCGGCATCTCGGCACGGCACGGCGGGCACCAGGTCGCCCAAAAATTCAACACGACGACCTTGCCACGCAGTGCGGCAAGGTCGAGCTCTTTCCCATCCAGTTGCTTGACGATGAGGGCCGGCGCCGGTTGGCCAACATCGTCGGATGCAGCGACCGACCGCTCCGCAAGCAACAAAGGCGCGAGGATGCTGAACCCCAACCACAGTGCGCGATATTTTTGAGTGATCACCGAATGTGCTCCTTTACGGCGCAGATCAAGTGTTAAGGCCGCCCATCAAAAGCTGTAGCTCACGATGAACTTGAGCAGCACGGGTGCCACGAGCTGGCCCTGAGTGCCTTCGGCGGCCACCGACGGGGCGGCATTCGCATAGTGGTAGACGCGAAACTCGGCGTCTGCGTAGATCTTCCATTTGCCAACATCCGCTTCAAGCCCGGGCGACACCAGCAATCGATGGTATCCACTGTTGGGAGGGTCTGCATTGTTGCCACTGTCGTGCAGACGATCGGAGCCGATCAATTGCAGCAGGGCAGTCACCTTGCCGCTGTTTGGCAACTTAAATCCATCGTACATGACGCCGGCCGCAGCGTCCGTCTCATTGCCTGGTCGATATCCTTCACGCGTGTTGAACGCCCGGTCGAACAGGGCTTCGACGAACCATGTCAGATGATGATCCGCGCTGATGGTGCCAAGATGGTAGCCACCCAACAAAAGGTCCGTGGTTCCCGTACCGATCGAGGTGTCGCGATCGAAATAGGGGTACGTCCAATCCCCTGTCGCCAGCTTCAGGCCGACCGAGAGGCCCGTTGACATATCGGGCGAGAAACCCGTGTAGGTGCCGAGAATGCGTATGTCGCCGATCGCATTGTGACGGTAGGACTCAATGTCCGGGGTTCCCGCAGAACCGATGTTCGTGCGGAAAGTCCGCAACCAATAGGGGATCTTCACCGACATGCCCCAATTGCGATTGAAGTTGTAGTCGAGGCCTACTCCCCCGAAATTGGTTTCGATTTCCTTGTCCGTGTTGTTGGCATCCGGTGCGGCGTGCGAGCCGACCCAATTCTGATCCTGCTGCTGATAGTCGTCTTCGACATAGAACATTCCGCCAGTGTGTGTCTGAATCATGGCGGCGGTGCCGACATCGAAGACGCCGCAACCGCAGGCGCAGGCCAGCGCATAGCCCGGCGCAAGTGCACTCAGCACCGTGAATAAAAGCAGCCGCGTCCTGCGGCCGACCGACAAATGAATGAGCGGCATGGTCGAGCCATCCGCCACGGTGGATAAATTCATAATGCCCTCCAAAGAATCCCGAATATCTAGGAGCAATGCGCGGCGCAAGCCCCATCCAGCGGCTTGCATCAGGCACAGCGTTGAGATTCAAGGGTCAGGCGAGGGAGGGCGGTCCGCGGGGTGTTTGTTGGCGAGTGGGTCCGAATCCTAATAGCGTCTGCGTAACCGCGGTTGGGGTTACCAACTGATCGATGGTTGCAGCACCCGCAAGTACCGGCAATGTGGGCAACGGGGCTGGTCCTGCGCTTTGCGCGTAGGGGCATGCCGGATCGCCATGCGCGCCCTCGTGATGCGCGGCGTGATCTTGACCGGGATGATGGTGGTGGTGCTGGTGTTCACCCGCCGGCATCTCTGCATCGCACACGACGAATGCGAGACTTCCACCCATTGGCGCCAGCATGAAGCCCGCTGGAACGAGTGCCCGAAGGAACAGCAGCCCGAGGACGAGCAGCGTTGCCCATCCTGGATTCCTAATGTGCCGCATCCCTTTCATTGTTGTGCTGATCTCAGAACGATTAGCGCAAACCGTTCAAGGCGTTGGCGGCATTTTGCCATTCTTCGGCGCACTGCGCACATTCGAGTGATCAGCTGGCCAGTTAGGGCACCGGAATCCGCGCGTCCGGTAACAGGCGAAGATTTTAGCGCCCTGAACTACCCCTTTTGGCCCGGTAGTCGCCTCTCGGACCCTCGCTGGCCTGTCACCAGTGGCAGCTCTGGGGCAGTCAATATCAGGCGCAGGCGGTATACGTGGCCCTGCCATGCGATTCGTCGATCCCTGTGAAATAGGGTCGCACTGTCGAACGTCCACCACCGATACTGCAAATTCCAAAGTATTCTGGTAGCGTTACGCTGTCCGATTGGGGGTAATGGTCGATACCAATCAGAATGCGACAACTGATTAAGAGCTTAGGCCTTTTGCTGTTGCTGATGGTGGCACAGCAAGGTGCCGTGGTTCACGAACTCAGTCATGTCTCCGGTGCCAGCGACGGCGAGCTGCGAGTACAGTCGAACGGGGCCGCAGATACGACCTGCGCACTGTGTCCCGCCTTTGCGCAAGTTGTCACCCCAGCTTTTAGTCATTCGTTTCATATCCCTCTCCTCGTTCGCTTCGCGCTGGAAGTCATTTCAGAGCCCCGATATTTGGCGATCGACGCGGCGGTTCCTCGACCGCGTAGCCGCGGACCTCCCTCCCTAAGCTGAAGCTTTGCCTCGCGAAGTGAACTGCCCGAGCAATCGGCAGCGGTTCGCATTCATTCAGCTTTTGGGGAGTCATTCTAATGACCAGCTTTTCAATTGCACGTGCAGCGTCATGCGGTGCCGCGGCGCTCGTTTTCATCGCTACAAATTCTGCGGTATTCGCCGATGTGGCCGCTTCGACAGCAGTAACGGCCGATGCGTCGGCTTCATCAAACGCCTCGACTCCACCGCAACTCAAGGAGATTGAGGTTACCGCACAGCGCCTGAACGAAGCTCGCACCAGCATCGAGACGCAGACCGGAGCATCAACTTATACGATTGATAACGAGGCGATCAAAGCGATGCCGGGCGGAGATAACAACCAACTCAATCAGATCCTGCTGCAGGCGCCGGACGTGGTTCAGGATTCTTTCGGACAGATCCATGTTCGAGCCGATCACAACGACCTGCAATACCGATTGAACGGCATTATCTTGCCCGAGGGCATCAGCGTTTTCAGTCAGACGTTGAGTCCATGGCTGATTTCTTCGTTGAAATTGATCACGGGCGCGCTGCCGGCGGAGTACGGTCTGCGAACCGCAGGGGTCATCGACTTGACCACCAACAGCGGCCTTCTCACCCCCGGCGGCGAGGTGTCGGTCTACGGCGGCAGCCATTCGACCTTTGAACCGGCCGCTGAATACGGCGGTAGCGACGGCAAATACACCTACTATGTAACCAGCGACTACAAGCAAAATAATCTTGGCATCGAATCGCCCGACACCAGCGCCAATCCACTTCATGATCACACGACCCAGATTCAGGGCTTTGGCTATTTCGAAGACATTATAGATACCAACGATCGCCTTTCGCTGATCATGGGTATCTCGGACAATGAGTTCCAGATACCGAATCAGGTTGGTCTTCAGCCCACGTTGGGATTGGATGTCAACGGTCAAACCGCCTTTCTGAGCAATGATTTGAACGAGTCTCAGCACGAGCTCGCGGAGTACGCGATCGTGAGCTGGCAGCACTCCGAAGGCGCGCTCAACTGGCAAACCTCGCTGTCCGCCCGCTACACGAGCTTGCATTTCGCGCCGGATTGGGTTGGGGATTTGCTTTACAACGGCATCGCTCAGGATGCATTCAAGGATGACACGGCCATTGGGTGGCAAACGGATGCCTCCTACAAGCTCGGCGATGTGCACACTGTACGCGCTGGTCTCTATTATCAGCACGATAGCTCCGAGAGCGATACGAGTTCGCAGGTGCTGCCGATCAATGCAGCCGGCATGCAGACCAGCAATGTGCCCTTGTCCGTCATCGACAACGGCACACAGGTGCAGCAGATTCAGAGTGTCTATCTGCAGGACGAGTGGAAACCGCTTTCACCGCTCACCGTCAATTACGGTCTGCGATACGATCATTACAGCGCGTATTCCAGTGGCGGCCAGCTCAGTCCGCGTGTCAACTTTGTATGGGAGTTCCCAACCGCCACGACGTTGCATGGCGGCTACTCGCGATATTTCACCCCGCCTCCGTTCGAGCTTGTCGGCTCCGAGACCTTCACAAAGTTCGCGGGCACGACCGCGGTGCCGCCAGGCTCCAACACGCAAGACACACCACCCATAGCCGAGCGCGCTAATTATTATGACCTAGGGGTGCAACAGAAGCTTCTCGACAATGCCCTTACGCTCGGCGTCGACAGCTTTTATGAACAGGCGCAACATTTGATCGACGAGGGGCAGTTCGGCGCGCCGATCATTCTCACGCCGTTCAATTACCGCTACGGCCTGATCGGAGGCGTCGAGTTCACCGCGAACTACACGATCAACAATTTTGCGGCCTATCTCAATAGCGCGTGGCAGGCGGCCCATGGCAAGGGGGTCGAGTCGGCTCAGTTCAACTTTTCCCAGGACGATCTCAACTACATTGCCAGTAACTACATTCACCTCGACCATGAGGGACGGGTGTCCGCGTCGAGCGGTGTCTCCTATTTGTGGTTGGGAACCCGCTTAAGCGCCGATGCGATATTCGGTACCGGACTGCGCGACGACCTCACGCTTCCGGACGGCAGCGTGATCCCGAATGGCGATCACACGCCGAGCTATACGCAGATCAATCTTGGCGCGACTCATGGCTTTGAAATCGCCGGCTCCGGTCCGCTGACGGTGCGCCTCGCGGTAATCAACGTGGCCGACAAGGTCTATCAAATTCGCAGCGGAACGGGCATCGGTGTCTTTGCGCCGCAGTACGGGCAGCGACGCGGAATCTTCGGCGGATTGTCGTGGCGGTTTTGATATTTCTACCGGGTCACGAAGGGTTGACCGGGTGAGGAAACATGAGCGCATCGAATGATCTACTGCGCGGTCATGAGCATGTATTTCTCGGTGCGGGCCACGAGAAGAACGAGCGAAAGACGTGGGCGGTGATTGTACTCTGCGGCGTGATGATGGTGGTCGAAATCGCCGGCGGCACCCTCTTTGGTTCGCTGGCCCTTGTTGCAGATGGCTTGCATATGTCGACCCATGCAAGCGCCATGCTGATTGCGGCCCTCGCGTATTCCTATGCGCGAAGGCACGCCAGGGACCAGCGCTTTGTGTTTGGTACCGGCAAGTTAGGGGACTTGGCGGGATTCACCAGCGCCGTCATTCTTGCGATGATTGCCTTGCTGATCGGGTATGAGGCGATCGCGCGCATTCTGTCACCGATACCGATTCATTTTCGTGAGGCGATCCCGATCGCGGTGGTGGGGCTCCTAGTCAATATTGCCAGTGCGTGGCTCCTGAGCGGTGGGGACCATCAGCATGCGCACCGTCACGGACACGGGGAGCACGTCGGCGACGGTCACGAGGAGTCGAACCCCATCGATACGCTCGACGGCGTGTTGATGTTATCCATTGTTGAGGACGGCGTCCCGCCGGTCTTTCGCCTTCAATCCGAGCATCACGAGGAGGTGTTGCCGGCCGAGCTCGTGACCGTGACGACAATTCGGCCGGACGGCACGCGACAAACATTTCAATTTTCACAGAAGCCCGGATACCTCGAGTCCACGGACCCGATCCCCGAACCTCACGCGTTTAGGGCGTTGGTGACACTGCCGAGCGGCGAACACAGCGTCGAATTCGAGGAGCATGACCACGACGACGGCGTGGATGCCCGCGATCACAATATTCGCGCCGCATACATTCACGTCATGGCTGACGCCGCGGTTTCCGTTCTCGCCATCATCGGTTTGAGCCTTGCTCGCGGCTTCGGTTGGCCGTGGATGGATCCGCTCGCCGGTATTTTAGGCGCCCTCGTCATCGCCAACTGGTCTTACGGTCTGGTGCGCGACACCGGGGCGATTCTGCTTGACATGAGTCCGAGCGCCTCGATAGAGAACAAGGTGCGCGCGGCTGTCGAAACGGCGGGCGATCAATTGATTGACCTGCATATTTGGCGTCTTGGGCCCGGCCACTTTGGAGCGATCGTTTCGGTGATAAGCAACATGCCGCAGCGTGGCCCGGCCTTCTATCACGCCGCGCTGCAACGATTCAAAGGGCTGTCGCATATCACGGTTGAAGTTCACAAACCACCGTAAATCATGGTCCTCCACGCGCCTCAGCTTGACGACCAACCTCAGGTACTGGGCAGTCATTTCAGCGTGGTGACCGGCAAAAGTTGGCCGGTCACCGCTGGTCGGTGGCGCAGTCGCTCTGTGATCGGTCTCGCCCCCGAAATCTAACGATCTTAGCTGCTGCGGTCTCTTGCGGCGGCAAGGGTGTCTTTTCGCACTCTTGCCCGGCGGCCACTTTTGCCCAATATCCTCGATCGGGCGTGGGGATATTCGCCCGCTTGCAGGCCTTGGCGAGACCGACATCCGATATACCAAGTCGTTTTGAGAAGGTTCGAGTTGGCTCCGACCAGACGAGCTTATACAGCGCATCTCGCGTAAAGGTGTGAAGTGGCCCGCGATTGAGTGGGAGATTGACCACAGGCGCGGATAACTGTGATTGAGTATCTGTAGAGGCTGCTGTCGACCGGGATGCGAAATCGACGACGTTTCTACCATGTTTATCGAGCGCTTTGTGCCGCTCTTTGGTCTGAAAATACGCGTAGCCGGCGGTGGTCTTTTGATCCTTGTGATTGAGCACTGAGCCGACCAAATGAAGCGATGTCCGGGGTCTCGCAGACCGACATTAACGTTGCGCGACGAACTGATCCTCGGACTGGATTGCCGCGAGCACCGTGCGCATTTCGGTCAGTTGCCGCTCCAGATCGTCCACCTTGGCGACTTTTCGTTCTAAGTAATCAATCTTTGCCGTCTGTGCCGCATTCACTCGCTCCTGGTTCTGCATTTCATTTGGCAGCATCGGCGCGAGTTCGTCGTAGCGTATACGCCATCGATGCGCCGCACGTCCGCTTACGGCCCGGCGTTACCTCTTATGAGTCCGCATCCCTAGCCTATGCTAAGCTTGAGACGCAGCAGCTAGAATTCGAGGGAAGTGTGCGAACCAGTCCGAACCGGTCAAATCTGGCTTAGCAAACATGGGCGTTTGGTCCTTTGGGAAAGTGAAGGCTTGGCTGCTGCTCCTGGCGGGATTTTCCTCCTTCGCGCATTCTGCAGGCAAGGTATGCGCAACGGATAATCTTGACCCGGCGCGATGCGGGCCGATAACCACGAAGATCGCTCTCGCTAATGGCACTGTGGCGTTCTTCGACATACCCGCAAATCCAGCGCTGGGTACGTCCGCTGTCAACGCTGCCTACTTCAGTCCTGATGGATTCAACCTGGAAGGGAATGGTGGATCAACGGTGGCCGCCTACACCGGATCGCTCATGATCAAGTCGGTCGTCCCGGTCAATGGCGGTGTCGATACACTCTTCGCGAACGGGTCTGTTTACTTTAGCCCTAACGGGCAAAACCTGGGTGGGGGTTGCTCGGGCTCGGTCTGTACGAAAGTGGCTTACAGCGGCACCACGGTGCCCGTTGTCGCGATTGTCCCAGCAGGCGGCGGGGTTGATGCCGTACTCACGACCAGTCAAGGAGTCGAAAAAGGCTACTTCAGTCCGGACGGTCTCAATCTTGGTGGGGGCGGCAATTCTGTCGCGATCTACAGTGGGGGTGTGTCGATAACTCAGATAGTTCCAGTGGATTCGTCCGCCGTGGTTACCTTGTTTGGCAATGGGGCCGCATATTACAGCGCCAACAACCGCAACATAGGCGGCGGAGGGAGCACTGTTTCCGCCTACAGCGGCTCAATTGACATTGCGCGGATCGTGAAGGTTGGAGGCGGGTTGCTGACTCAATTCCAGAACAACGCTGTGTACCTGAGTCCCAACGGCCAGAACCTCGGCGGAGGTGGATCGACGGTAGCGGTGGCAAGCTGGGTTCATGCTAGCAATGCGCCGTTCCCGGTCAGAGATAGCGGCAAGGGCGCTGTATTCCATAGCAGACTATTTCTTAGCGGTGGCTTTTACCCGGAGGCCGACGTCCTTTTTGATCTTTGGTCCACAGAAAATGACGAGTCAGGAACCGCCTGGAGCGGCCCACCACCAATAGTGGAATGCTTGGACGATATGCCGTCCCCGAGCCTGAGTGCGCCAGGCTGCTGGGATGCGTTTTCTGATCTGGAAGTCTGGAATTCGACTTTGTGGGCGATCGGATCCTCTGTCTGGAGTTCGACGGATGGAACCCATTGGACGGAGCGCGCCATACCTGGAGGAAATGCGACGCCAACGCTATCCCCTCCGGATGAGAACGAGCACGCAGCAGTATTGGGACCTTACCTCTATTGGATGTCGCTGGATTCAGATCCAACTGATGTTGAGAAGACCAGTAATGCGAATGGGACTCCGTGGACAGACCTGAATCAGGTTCAGACCAGCAGTAATTCTCCCGTCGTAATGGCGCCCCGTTGCGGTGCAGCTGTATTCGTCTTGGGGGGGGAAATCTGGATTGAAGGAGGGCGAGACGGACGCAAGATCTGGACTCCAGCAGGCAGCGACAAAATTACTTCCCTCGCCTGCGATTCGTCGCCTGACTATACAAACGATGTGTGGTCGACCCCTGATGGAGTTACCTGGACTCAAAGCTTGACGCCTCCGGCGTGGGCACCGCGGCAATGGCCCTGTGTTGCTCCCGATGCGAGTGGCACAGTGTGGCTCGTGGGCGGCTACGTTGCCGATTTTGCCAGTCAGAGTTCTGGGGAGATCCGGTACGAAACCAACCTGGCCGATGTGTGGTACACGAAGGACGGCACCACCTGGAAACAATTCAAGGCTGACACGGGATCCGAACTGCCGGATGACCTGTCATCCGGTGTGGAGCCCCGTCACGCACCGACCTGCTATGTGGACACGGTCAACAACAGACTGGTCGTAGTTGCTGGAAAGGTAACGCGTCAGCCGGCTCCGAATCCGCCGTATCCGCCAAATGTTGCGCCTGTTCCAAACCACGATAGCGGTGATGTATCGAACGACGTGCGGATCCTTCAGCTTCCGGACGCCTCGACCTTGCCATAACGAGTAACGTTGCCGGGGTTATTGCCGGGGACAGATATCGCCGATGTTGGTACAGTCGAGATGGCGCGTGGTGGCGGGTTGTCTGTTACCGCCTCTTTGCGTGTGGCGGTACCCAAGTACCCGCACCGTAATTCCCTTTCCACACCCCGCTCATCGAACCGGATTCGCAGATCGCCCGCATCCGGCTCTCGGACAGAACATCACGCCTGCACCCACGACGGACCGCAGCCAAGCTGCTTCAACGGGATGAGCCCGAAGTACCCGCGCAGGTGCGATGCCCGCCAACGGTCAAAGTCGACCCCTTTTCGGTCGGTCGTCACCGTCAGGTATCGGGAAACGAAACCTATATAACGGTTGCGCAATTTGCCTAGTTACACGCAGGAGGCCGACGCGAGGTCGGGCTCCAAGTGCGCGGTTAATACGAACTTACGCGGTGCGTGCTGCAACCTCGCTCATGAGAGCGAGTTGGTTTCCATCTGGATCCATGAACTCCGCCAGCCACAATTCTGACTTGGCGGTGCTATTTACGACGTGTGGATCCGCTGCAAATCGGACTTTGCTGTCTCTGAGCGTTGAGTAGACCGCCTGAATGTCGGTAACCTGAAAATAGATTGCGGACCCTCGCTGTGCAATCTGGCCAGGAGGCGTGACGCCAACAAGCAGTCGAATGCCGCCGCAGTTGAAGAAGGCCATTTGCGGTGGAGCCGCGAACAACAACGGTATTCCCAAAGTGTCGCGGTAGAACTTCACTCCGCGCTCAAAATCATCAACCGGAATGAGAAGCTGACAAATTGTCGCATTGGCTAGATTCATTGTGCTCTCCCTCAACTTTCTCCGACCTTATTCCGCCTAACATGTGACGAACAGACACGACCTCATCCTATGAGAAGTAAGGCAGCAAAGGCCACTCGTCCGACTGCGCATCGCCGCCAGAGGCGTCAGGATCGACGCCAGCATGCGTCCGCCGGCGCCCACACAGTCTATTGTTCATCCATGGACGTCAGGGCTGAGCGTCGGCTTTCGAGAAGGCAGATTGGGCACTGGAATGTCGAGTTGTGGTCGGAAGCAGCGGTTCCCAGCCGAATTACTGGCGATGATGCTCTGATGACCGGGTTCGACCCCTTGCCGTCGCTCGCGAACGGCGGGTATCGGGCTGTTTGTTTGGCGCCGGTCGCCAACCGAGCTGGGTCTCGGACGGGTCGGAGTCTTGCATAAAGTCCGGGCATCGCGTCGATGCTTGTGACATCGGTCCGTTGATCGCGGCAACAATACTTGAAAACGCGTGCGCTTGAAGTTCAAAATGCAGTACAAAAACGCGGGTCCGCCTTTGGATTCGCTTTTTTGCTCTGTTCTGTGGAAGATGTGTGAATTTCCCGTTTCTCTAATCGCCGCTATCCCTTTGTTAGTCAACGGTGCGAAATATGATCACACTTAATGTAAATGGTGAGGCCATGGAAGTTGATGCCGATCCGTCGACCCCCGTTCTGTGGGCGTTGCGCGATACGCTTGGCATGACCGGAACCAAGTTCGGCTGCGGGGTTGCCGCCTGCGGCGCCTGCACGGTACTGATCGAGGGTAAGGCTAGTCGTTCCTGCGTGACGCCAATCGCGGCAGTGACGGGTCAGAAGATTACGACGATTGAGGGAGTCGCCGCTAGCCGCGTCGGCAACGCTGTACAAAAGGCCTGGATCTCGCACGATGTTGCACAATGTGGTTACTGCCAAAGCGGTCAGATTATGAGCGCGGTCGGCTTGTTGCAAGGTAACAAAAAGCCGAGCGATGCCGACATCGATTCAGCAATGGCTGGCAACATCTGTCGCTGTGGCACGTATCAACGAATTCGCGCTGCGATTCACGATGCGGCTAAGGCTCTAGGTTAAGGAGTTCTCAGATGAATGCAGCACTGATTGCTCAGCGCCTCGCCGGACATGGGCAAACGCGGGCCATGCCGGGCCCTCTACACCGACGGGACTTCCTCAAGCTCAGCGCGCTGGCCGGGGGTGGGTTGCTCGTCGCCTGGGCATCGCCGGCAGTGGCGGCATCTGATGAGACGGCCCCTGCGACAGTCAAGAAACCCGCCGATCCGAGCGCCTTTGTAAAGATCAATCCAGACAACACGGTTGAGATTGTGGTCAACAGGCTCGATTTCGGCCAAGGCGCACTGACCGCGCTCCCCATGCTGCTCGCCGAAGAATTGGATCTCGACTGGGGACAAGTCAAGGCGCGACTTGCCCCGGCGGGCGACGCCTACAAGGACCCGGTCTTCGGTATTCAGATGACCGGCGGGTCGAGCGCCGTGCCCAACTCGTGGATGCAGTACCGAGAAATCGGCGCTGCGACGCGCACGATGCTGGTCGCGGCGGCCGCCGACCTGTGGCAAGTTCCGATATCGGCATGCACAACGAGCGCCGGCAGGGTGCACTCTGGCGCCAGGAGCGCCACGTACGCCTCGCTTGCCGGCGCGGCCGCCAAGCAGCCCGTTCCCGATCACGTGACATTGAAATCTTCCGCCGACTTTAAAATCATCGGCAAAGGCAAGGGGCGCATCGACGCCGCCGACGGCGCGAGCGGTAAAAAGAAGTACGGTATCGACATGCGCCTTCCGAACATGAAGGTGGCCTTGCTATTGCGCGCACCGACGTTCGGCGGCCAGGTGCAATCATTCGATGCGAGCCGCTCCATGGCTGTCAAGGGAGCGCGCGCCGTCTTTCAAATTGCTACCGATCGCGGTGGCAGTGGCGTTGCGGTCGTCGCCGACGGTTACTGGCCCGCGAAGCAGGCGCGCGATCTGCTGCAGGTGACGTGGAAAGCGGGCGTCGGCGGTACGGTGAGCACCGACGCCCTGTTCAAGTTGTATCGCGAAGCTGCTGAGAATCCGAAATTGATTGCCTTGGCCGGCGATGTAAGCGCATCCGCAAGGGCGGCCAAACACTTGGGCGGTGAGTACCTGTTTCCGTATCTCGCGCACGCACCGATGGAGACATTGAACGCGACTTTTCAATTCACGCCTGACGGCGTCACGGTGTGGGCCGGCACACAGTTCCAGACTATCGACCAGGGCGCAATCGCACAGACGCTCGGACTCAAGCCCGCACAGGTAATGCTTAACACCCTACCCGCTGGAGGCGGCTTTGGGCGGCGAGCGGTACCGAGCAGCGACTACCTGCGCGAAGGCGCCGCCATCGCCAAGGAATGGCAGGCGCGCCAGGGCCCGAGCGCGGGCCCTGTAAAGGTAATGTGGAGCCGCGAAGATGACATTAAGGGTGGATATTACCGTCCTGCTCACGTGCATCGGGTCGATGTCGCGCTCGATCCGATGGGTAATGTCGTCGCTTGGGACCATGTGATAGTAGGACAATCGATCTTGAAGGGCACTCCTTTCGAAGCCATGATGATCAAAGACGGTATCGACACCACGATGACGGAAGGCGTGATCGAGAACGTTTACTCCATGCCGATGCGTCTGCGCGTTGCCCACTTGGATGTGGCGGTGCCGGTGTTGTGGTGGCGCTCGGTCGGCAACACCCATACTGCTTACGTCATGGAAACTATGGTGGACGAAGTTGCACGCGCCTCCGGAATCGACCCGGTGGCTTGGCGGCTGTCGCGATGGGACGTAAAAAAGCAGGCGCGACACATTGCGGCGCTTAAGCTCGCAGTCGAAAAATCAGGCTACGGTAAGCCGCTGCCGGCCGGCCATGCTTGGGGCGTCGCAGTTCATGAGTCCTTTAACTCGGTCGTGGCTTATGTGGTGGACGTATCCATCGACAAAGGGCTGCCGAAAGTGCATCGAGCGATCGCAGGAGTTCATGCCAACCGGGTTGTCAATCCCGTGGCCGCAGAGGCGCAAATACAAGGCGGTGCAGTGTTTGGATTGGCGATGACTCTGCCCGGCTTTGAGATCACGTTGAAAGACGGATTGGTGCAGCAGAGTCAGTTCACCGACTATCCGCCGCCGCGAATTACGGATGCGCCGCCTGTCACCGTCTATTTCATACCGAGCGACGACCCGCCCACGGGTCTCGGTGAGCCCGGAGTTCCACCCATGGCGCCCGCAATCGCTAATGCTGTCGCGGCATTGACCGGCAAACGCCTTCGCAAGCTGCCGTTAGATTTGTCGCTCGCGTAAGCCATAACTAATTCTACCGACCCCTGCTCCGAACGAATGTCAGCTTCCTGACAAATTTGCCGCTACGGCGACCGTCTGCTAGTGGCCGAGAGTGTGTGAAAACTCATTGAAGCATTTTACAGTTAAAATTCGAAGGTCGCGGAAATGAGGGGCTGCAATGAGCGGATTCATTCAGGGGGCCGACCGTAACCAGGGGTATTTGCTGCCGGAACGTATTGATGAGTACGTCTCGGAAGAGAGCCCGGTATGGGTCATTGAGGCGTTCGTCGAGGAGCTGGATCTAGGGAAACTGGGTTTTGCCCGCGTTGAACCGAATGCGACGGGACGACCCGCCTACCATCCGTCGACGCTGCTGAAGATTTACCTGTACGGATATCTGAACCGCATCCAGTCGAGCCGGCGGCTCGAGCAGGAAGCGAATCGCAATCTGGAGCTGATGTGGCTGACGGGCCGCTTGGCGCCGGATTTTAAGACGCTGGCGGACTTTCGCGCGGAGAACGGCAAAGCGATCCGCGCCGTGTGCCGGGAGTTTATCGTGCTGTGCCGCCGACTCGGGATGTTCACGCAGGCGGTGGTGGCGATCGACGGCAGCAAGTTCAAAGCCGTGAACTATCGGGACCGCAACTTCACGAGCGGGAAGATGAAGCTGCGGCTGGAGCTGATCGAGCAGAGCATCAATGAGTACCTGGAGCAGCTCGATCGGATGGACCGCAAGGAAGCTCCGCGCTCGGTGCGCAAGGCGGTGCGGCTTAAGGATCGCATCGCCACCCTGAAGCAGGAGATGCGCCGGCTCGAGGGTCTGCAGAAGCAAATGAAGGCCTCAGCCGATGGCCAGATCTCCTTGACCGACCCGGATGCGCGATCGATGGCGAGCCAAGGCAAAGGCACCGGCATCGTCGGCTACAACGTGCAGGCGGCGGTCGATGCCGAGCATCATTTGATTGTGACGCATGAGGTCACCAACATCGGCACTGACCGGGATCAGCTCTATAAGATGGCCGAGAAGGCGCGTGAAGCGATGGGCACCGAGGAGCTCACCGCGGTGGCGGATCGCGGCTACTTCAAGAGCGAAGAGATCTTGGCCTGCCATGAGGCCTGCATCGTGCCGATCGTACCGAAATCGCTAACCTCGACCGCAGAGGCTCATGGACGCTTCGGTAAGGAAGCTTTCCGTTACGTGCCACGGCTGGATGAGTACCGGTGTCCGGCGAACCAGCGCTTGACCCGGCGCACGACGATGAGCACACGGGGCCTCACGCTATATCGCTACTGGAGCTCGAACTGCGGCTCTTGTGCCCTCAAAGCGCGCTGCACGCCGGGAACCGAGCGGCGCGTGACGCGCTGGGAGCACGAGGAGGTGCTCCTGCAGATGCAACGGCGCTTAGATCGGGACCCTAAGAAGATGCAGATCCGCCGGCAAACGGCCGAGCATCCATTCGGAACGCTTAAGGCCTGGATGGGGGCCACCCACTTCCTCACACGCACGCTCGGACGGGTCAGTACCGAGATGAGCCTTCACGTGCTGGCCTACAATCTGAAGCGAATGATGAAAATCATGGGAACCGGGCCGCTGATCGAAGCGATGCGGACCTAAAGGTTCGCCCGGTCTCTTTTACCCGCAGCCTCTTACTCTAGAGTCCGTGCAATCCCCGCGCCAAAGAACCTCAGTGACGCTTCGCCACGCTCAGTTCAGGCGACTTATCACACACTCTCGGCCGATTTTTGCCTGATTGTTCTCCGAAGAGCGGTCGTTCCACTCAAACTGCAGAATTTAACTGTGCCGGATTAGCCGGTGCCCCCCAATGTGCAAAGCCGACCCGTTGTTGACGGTCGCGACCGTCCGGTCTCGGGCAATCCATTTTTTGTGGTGGAACCGCGCGCTGCGGCTACTCCGGCAGGTTCAATTTGCGGAGGATCGCCTTGTACCGACTGTCATTCTCTATCGACCGCAAAAGCGGGTCACCCTTTATTGCGTACATATCTGAATCCCTTTGAGCGTACGCGCGCTCCAGCCAGGAGATCGCCTTATCAGTCTCTTGCCGGAATGCCAGAGTCGTCGCGATGCCGTACGGCCACGTCTCCCCGTCATGAGCAATCGCACGCTGAAGTGCGGCATCAGATTCCGCCTTCCTCCCCAGCGCGAAATAGATGATCGCCAGCCCTTCAGGTCCAGAATCATCGACTTTCACCTGCTGCATGGTAGCCAGCGCCTCGTCAAGGCGCCCTAGCAGGAGCAACGCGACACCGCGAAAGTAGAGCGCCGAACCAAATTGTGGGCTGAGGTCGAGCGTCCGCCTTGCTTCAGCGGCTGCTTCTGCGAATCGTCCCGAACGAAGGTCCACCACGTACGCGAGATTCATGTGCAGCATTGGATCGAACGGATCGATCGCGAGCCCTGATTTTATCAGCTGACGGGCTCGATCCCGTCGCCCGAACGTCGCGGCGACCCGCGCCGCGACCTTCGCGCCCTCAACGCCCGTGCCGAGGCTCAGAGCCAGATTGGCCTCGCTGTCAGTCCCGGCCCAGTCCCAGTCATATAGCAGATGCACTTGCGCAAGTGCCGCGTGGGCGACGCCCAACTTAGGGTTCAACCGAATGGCGTTCTCCGCCGCCTGGCGCGCGCGCCCAAATGTTTCCCGGGCCGGCAACCAAAATTGATCTCCCATGAGCCAGTATGCCGTCGCAAGGCCCGCCGACGCCTCGGCGAATTCAGGATCGATTTCCAATGCTCGCTGAAAATCAGCCGCCGCTTCCTCGCAGTCCCACCTGCTTTGCTTATCGATTTCTCAGGGTTTCGCATCAAGCGTCGCGGCCCCGCGTTTGGTGCCGCCGTCCGGCATCGGAACCGAGATCGGAGCGACGGTTACTGTTGCGATGCCCTTGTGTTGTGTGATTCCGATCTTTCGTGCCGTGGATACTGAGAGATCCACGATGCGGCCCGCTACATATGGCCCGCGGTCATGGATAGTCACTTGCGCGCTTTGGCCGGTCTCTGTGTTGGTTACCATCGCCGTCGTACCGAGTGGAAGCGTCCTACTCGCCGCGTTGTCGCAGTGCGGGTCCATATTGGTGCCGTCCGCCATTTCTCTGCCTGCAAACATTTTCCCGTAGAACGATGCAATTCCGAAGCGCGTGCGGCCCGACAAGTCAGGCAGTGGCTTCGCTGATGCTGTGGTGCGTTGCGACGGCTCCTCGACCGTGCGCATGGCGCTTGCCTCTGGGTCAGCGTAGGGCTTGCATCCAGTAGCACCGACGACGACAACGCTGAGCAGCAATATCGCTGCAAATCGATTCAAGTTGAGAATGTCGAGCATTGCGAGATGGGCTTAAGGATGATATGGATGACGCATGTTGCATTTGCGACTAAGAGCAAGATCCTAGGCTTTCGATGCGGCGTAGTCTGTACGCTGGCACGCAATGGCGCCGCGCGTGCGGGAATCCATGTCCATGTCGATGACCAACGGTGCGTTGACCGCTTTTGCTTACGGTCTGCGCGGGTCGCATCATCGACGCTAGCTAATGATGCTATTGCCCAATCTGTTGCCGGTCGCCACGGGCAGTTATCAAGCCGCTCCATCAGTTGCATCAGAACTTCTCAGGTATCCCGCTACTCGGTTTCCGAGACGCAAGCATCTTGCGGCCTGTGCGACTAAGGGAACGCGACATCAAAGTAAAGTACGCCAACGAACAGATAACGCGCCGCAACATTGGGCAGCCTCGCGACTTATGAAGGAACTCTTGCAACAGATTGATCCCAACTACTATCGCTCCGTGCAATTACTAATTGCACAGGCGGAGATCGAGCGATTACGCAATTGGCGTGTCGAGGTTGGGGCACGGAGCAAAATTCCTCTCGGGATGTCGAGTTCGACACATATCGTGCGAACTACAATCGTTCAGTCACTTTCGCCAGAAGTGCGCACCAGCGGCTGAGCGTTCGAAGCCACTGGAACACCTTTTGCCGCGCGCGGACCGCCATTGATGGCACTCGTCGTTGACTCGTCAAACCCAGCTGCGTTATCCCAAACTTCTCCGCTAAGCGTTGGGTAAGTTGGCGTTTGCAATCGGGCGTCCCTGTTCATCGTTCACTACCTACAAATTCGCAGGAAGTTTAAAACGTACCGAAAATCACACCGGATCGTCGGTTCGCTGCCGCACATAAGCGAATTACAATACGGCCCCTCGCTATGGCCACGCGCTGTTTGCGTCCGCTGGCTCTATGGCGACCATTCGCGAATTCGAACTACGGCGGGTTTTAAGTTGTTCGTGCCTTGTTTTGAACGTCCGGTTTGCGTCATCGATTCTTGCCCGCCGTATGTCGGGCAGTGGCCGCCTGCTGACGAATTCGCTGCTCCGGACCTGCCGTTCCGCGGAATTTAACCGTGCCAATTTAGGGGATCAGCCCCAATTGGCGCTCTCGACCCCGAGCTGCCTTTGGCCACCGGCCGCTTTCGGGAATCCAAATGAGTTGGCGTGTTTCATCCCTGCGCGGTCAAGACCGCCGTTCATGCAATGCGCGACTTCTAAGGATTGGTACGCCGCGTATCACGTCACCCGTATGTCGGAATAGGACGGTCCTAGCCAAATGTTAGGGCCGTTGCTATTGCTGGCGGCCGGGTGCAGTGTTGCCGGTGTGCCGTGCAATGGCTATCAACACATTGGCAGGAGCGGCAATGGGTGTTAGCGGCGCATTCCCACCGTTGGATGCCGTGAAAATCACCTCGCTTGGGTCGGTTCTGCGAGCAGTCGTCGACCGTCATGGTGTCCGGTGAAGATTTTCCGCCTGGTCTAAACGGAAGGCGGGCCGCTAGTGCAATTAGCGGGCCTAGCAATCTGCGGCGGAGCATGAAATTAAAGGTAAGGACCACGGCAAATGCGGCGAGCACGAACCCCGATCACTTTCCCGACGCTATTGGCGTGTCTGTGTATATGTGCGCTGGCATGCGATGTCTTTGCGCAAGTTGCCGTTCCCGCGCCGACGGCCGAGGCACTCGCGCTTGGCCACAAGTTGGATTTGTATTGGATCGCCGAGAAGGCTCTCGCCCTCGCGATACCCTTCTTGTTTTTGTTCTCAGGCTGGGGGAGTCGGCTGTGCGCAATCTGCAAACGCATTGCGCGGGGGCGATGGTTCTGGACGGTCGCACTATTCGCATCAATCTATGTGGTCCTGACATTCTTGATCAGTCTCCCGCTCAACTACGAACGGCACTTCGTCGTGCCCCATGTTATCGGGCGTTCGCACCAACCTCTAATTGGATGGCTAGGCGAGCAGGCTGTTGGGATGACAGTCCAGGTTGCTGCGGCCGCGCTATTCATCTGGATTCCGTACTGGATGTTGGCAAAGAGCACGAGACGATGGTGGTTATGGGCCGCTGCAGCCATGATTCCTGTGGTGCTCTTTGTTCTCATTATCATGCCGGTCTGGGTAAACCCGCTCACGAACAGCTACAAGCCGTTGGAAAACAAGCAACTTGCGGCGGAAATCAGATCATTGGCCGCACGCTGCGGCGTTCGCGACCTACCCATTGTGGTTGGCGGTGATGACACAACCGTTGTCGGGCTTGGGCCGACCAATCGCATCGTGCTACAGGAGGATCTGGCGAAGATTGAAACGGACGCGCAGATTCGGTTCACCATTGGTCATGAACTCAAGCATTACGTAATGGGTGACAATTGGAAGGCATTGCTGATCATCAGCGTACTACTACTTGCCGGATTTTGGCTCACGGATTGCGTCGGCCGTTTCGCGATCGCACGGTGGCACGCGCGTCTCGGTTTTACGGAGCTTAAGGACCCGGCATCGCTACCGCTTGGTGTGCTTTGCCTGACGTTTCTGTGGTTGGTCGTAACGCCGGTTTTCAACACCTTCAGTCAGCACATTGAACGGGAGGCGGATCGCTTCGGGTTGGAACTGACCCGTGAAAACGAGCCTGCGGCGCGCATGTTTGCGAATTGGCTTGCCCCCGGGTATGACGTTGCCGACCCTGGTTGGTTTGAACAAACGTTCCGTTCGACTCATCCGTCAATCGGGGAACGAATACGGCTCGCAAACGAGTACCACCCATGGATCAGCGGCGCACCGCTCGTGTACAGCGCGGAATGCAAGCCGCCAGACGACAAGCGCACACGGTGATTTGGATCATTGAACTCTTTTACCAGTGGGCTGCGCCGGATATCTGACTGCCGGACAGCCCGATCAGCGACTGATTCTCCTCCCGACACCTGCAGGTCAGCGCAAAAGACCGAGGACCGACGGTGGTCGCATCCTGTCGACCGCCGGTGGGCAGATGCGAACGACCGCAAACGGGCGTCAATATCATGATGATATGGGATGCTGTGAGATCGCGATGCAATAGTCGCCGATGCATTCTCAATGAATTACTTTCCGGCCTTGCGCCTGCTCAGTCGCTCGATCTCGGCAAGCACGTCCACCGGATTCGTCTTGAGCTCCAGATCGGTCAGCTCGACCACGTCCTTAGCCTTGATGCCGAGCTTGTCATGGATCGAGTGCAACATTTTTAGGACGCGCGTGAGCTCTGCTTCCGCTAAGAGGCCAATATGAAGATCCAAATCGGCACGCCGGTCTGACTCCTCGCTCAATCGGTTCTGACTGATCAGCACAATGGTGGACAGGAAGATGGCTTCCAGAGAAACGATCATCGTCAGTAATCCATAAGGATATGGATCAAATGGGCGGATGCCAACCCGTCCCGTATTGACCAACAGCCACATGCCAAACCAGGCGCAATGGAAGTACACAAACGCCATTCGCCCAGACAGTTTGGTAATGCCGTCGGCGAGCCGCTCCTGTAGAGAACGGTTGAGCGCTGAACGCGCTCGTACCTTCAGGATGGTCCTGATATTGCGCTCGACGACATCCGACAAAGCGGGGTTATCGGGGGGGTCATCAAATGCAGTTATGCCGGACTCTGGGCGATCTGCCATGACGCTTTTGCTCCTAACTCCTGGACCGTCAATTGCGTGAGTCTATAAGATCTTCGTGCCACGCGGTCCCCAGGAACCCACACGGCGACGGGTCAATGGCGAACCCGCACAGGAAGGCGATCATACTGATCGGGCATTCAACAGGGATCGGAATTTGAACACCCGTCGGACTATTCTGGATTCGGGAAGCTGGCTTAATCACGGAGCTGACAACGGGTCAAATTAACATCACCTCGAGCTTGGTCGGCATCCGACCCCAAGCGGCCCATGGTCAACGTCAGCTTTCGGGTAGGCCAGCGGACTAACGAACCGTCAGGCTCTCCTACTCCGGCAGGTTCAATTTGCGCAGGAACGCCTTATAGCGGGGGTCGCTTTCAAGATTCCTCATCAGCGGGTTACCCTTGAACAGGTACAGATGATCCCGCGCTTCGTAGGCCCGGTCCAGCCATTCAAAGGCGTGATCCTTTTCGCCGCGATAGGCATATACGCTGGCAATCCCCTCAGGCCAGTCGCTTGTGTTCTGGCGGATCGCGTTAGCAAGCTGCGCATCCGATTCGGCTTTGTGCCCGGCGGCGAATTGAATCATCGCGGAGCCCACAAACTGGCCGTCATCCGCAGTCTCTTTCCTGAACTCGGCCAGCGCCGCATCGTAATGTCCCCGAAGCATCAGGATCTCGCCCAGAAAATAATGCCCAACGCCGAAATTTGGCGCTATCTGCAAGGCCCGCCGCATCGATTGCTCCGCTTCATCGAGGCGACCGGAACGCATATAAATGCACCATCCCAGGGACTGGTGCGCTTCCGCGCTCAGCGGATCGAGCGTGGTGGATTCGACGCCGAGTCGTCGTGCCTCATCCCAGTGGCCAAGTGCCCCCGCAAGGATGGATGCGATTTCTAACCCAAGGGCGTCAGGGGGACCCAGCGCGAACGCCTGCCGCAGTTCCCGATCCGTGCCGTCCCAATCAAAATCATAGAAGACATGAATCTCTGCCATTACGACGTGAGGTATTGGGCTCTTCGGATCCAGCCGCTGCGCGACCTGTGCCGCCTCGCGAGCCCGCTGGAAAGCATCCCGCATCGGCATCCAGCCATAACTGCCAATATAGGCATAAGTCTTCGCGAGACCGATAGCTGCCGGCGCAAATGCGGGGTCGAGGGACAACGCCTGCTGGAAACTGGCTATGGCAGCTTCATCGCCCTCTTGCGTATCGCGGTCGAAGGACTGCAGACCGCGCAGGTAAGCGTCGAGGACCTGCGGCGACTTGACCGAAGCACGAGGTACCGTGTCAACCTCCACGGCGATCTGCAAGGCGCGAGCCAGCTCCGCCGCTATGCTGTCCTGCACCTGGAGTGCGTCGATCAAATCGGAATCGAAGCGATTGGACCAACGTTGCGAACCCGTTCGTGCCTCCACCAGCTGCGCTGTAACCCGCACGCGGCCAGCCTCCTTGCGGACGCTGCCCTCCAGCAGGTACGCAACGCCAAGCGCAGCTCCGATACTGGCAGGGTCAGTGCTCTTACCCTTGAACTGGAAGGACGACGTTCGGCCCACGACCCGCAGACCTGGAACCTTGGCCAGGCTATCGAGCACCTCCTCGGCCATACCATCAGCGAAGTATTCCTGGTCCTTCTTCTCGCTCAGGTCAGCGAATGGCAGGACCGCGATTGACTTGTCGGTTATTGCCGTTTGCGCGGCCGGCTGTGCAGCACGATGGTTCATTGACCAAAAATGCTTGCCTAGGAAAGCAGCCATGCCCACACACGCCAGAATCGCGGCAACGATGACAAATCGCTTCTTCGTTCCACCAGAATGCTTGATCGCCCGAATTTCCTGCGCCGGAGCTGTCGGTCCCTGTCCCACCGCCTCCGCCAGCTTCGTCAGCGCCGCCGGCATACCCAGATCGGGCATATCGATCCACTGCGAGTTCGACAGGAAATACTCTAGCTCCCGACTCAACGGCGTGGCATCGATGCGAAATGCGATGATCGGCTTGTGTTTCGAGGCGGCGCGCTCGATTTCCCGGGCCACATGGTCTGACCCTGTAGCACTTGCGGACAGAACCAACACCAAGGTATTTGCCTCACTGATCGCCCGCACGATGGCATCCGCGTACCGAGCGCCGGGCTTCACATCTCGAGGGGCGATCCAACAGGGAATTTTGGCGCGCTCAAGCGCAGCGCAGACTGAATCGGCGGTTGCCTTGTCGGCGGAAGCGTAACTGATGAATACGTCTTGGGTACCAATGCTGCTCTGGCGCGTCGATGGCGATCCCGGCGCGCTTCCCGCTGATTGTTCTTCGCCGTCGCGTTCAGCCACGTCGATCCCCTCCGACAATTATGGCATGTTGGCAGATAAGGCCCGTGTTTATCAAAGTTAGCCGGGTATCTCTGCCCTCGGCGCCGAACGTCGCCTTTGGAGCAGGCAAATGCAGCAGCTGGATGACCGGTCGTGGCCGGGAAGCGCCTGATTCTCCTCCCGGGAGGAGCCGGACGCTCCCCTCCGACATTCGGCAAGTTATTGGCAAATCACTTGAGAATGCCGGTCTAACGGTCAAAAGGGCTTGGAGGCGTTTTTTCGTCGCGGCACGAAATCGGGAATTCAACTGCATCATGCGGCGAAATTGCGCTTGCAATTGACGGCACTCAATGCCGCGGCGAAGCTGGATGATCTCTCGGCGCCAGGATGGCGACTGCATCCGTTGACGGGGAGCCTCAGAGGTTGCTACTCGATCACGGTCAACGGGAACTGGCGGGTGATTTTTCGGTTTGACGGCGCTGATGTGGAATTAGTGGATTACCTCGATTATCACTAGGAATACGATTTATGAGTTCGATGCACAATCCGGTACACCCTGGGGAAGTTCTCCGCGAATACCTGCCGGAGGGTCTTGGAGTCAGCGACGCCGCAAAGCGTCTCGGCGTGACCCGTCAGGCCTTGTCGGCGCTCATTAACGGACGTGCCGGCGTCAGCGCGTCAATGGCGTTGCGATTGGAATCCGCCCTGGGGACTAGCGCCGAGTTCTGGCTGGGTATGCAGACGAATTACGATCTGTGGCAGGCGCGCAAGCGGCCGCCAAAGGTGAAGCGACTCGTTTTGCAGAATGAGGCGGCATGAGGCCAAAAGATCTGGCTGCCGAAGGTGCCTAGCTTCGGTTGCTGGCACGAAGCGTGTCCTTGCTTGTTGTCAGTGACTCGAAAAGCCGGGCCGGCGATTGAGGTCAAATTAAGAAGCACTGCGGGATCGATCGCGAGTCTCATACCGGTAAAAGTCTATCTGCCCGAAAGTCGAATGCACAATTGGAAATTGTACGTATCGGCGACAGGGTTTGTAACGGGGCAGCCTCGTGAGCCCATAAGACCGGTCTGCGGAAGGTGGCCAGAGCAAAAACGTAGCGTTTACCGAGCGTTCCCCAAGAGTTGGAAGAGGCGCGCTTGCACCGTCGGCGCCATCGATTCGGCGAACGTTCCCGTCAGATGGTTGTCGTCACGGTAGACCAGCAGCCCATGCTGCGTGGCGGGACACAAACGCCCCGGGCAAATCTGGTCGTTCATATCGAGAAAGTAAATATTGGCAAGGCCGGCGGCAGCCGATTTCTCGGCCGAGAAGGCGGCCTTGTTGAGCGCCGCCGTTGCGTCGAAATCGCAGGATTCGCCTGCGTGGATTCCTCCCATCTCGCGTCGCGCGAGGCAGGCGGGAATGTCGAACGGCGGGAGCGGGGTATCCCTCAGTACCACGATCGGGATGCCGGCGACAGAAAGCTTTTCCAAAGTCCATCGGGTGCCGAGTCGGATTTCTTCATCCGACATCAGAGTCTCTGTACGAAATCCCCGAAGTGCCGCGCCGTTGTAACTGGCGACCACGACTGCCGAGGGATGGATCGAAAGGATCTTTTCGATGGCGCGGGTACGCCATTCGTTGCATTCGCCGTAGGCTGCGCTCGAATGGTGTGGACTGATGTCGCTTGCCGCGCAACCGGGCCTGAGGACGGTGATCAGGCGCCAAGTCTCCGCGTTAACCGCCGTGCGCACTGGATTGAACCACTGTATGGCGTGCGAGTCGCCGAACAGCACAACAGTTCGCGCCGCGTCCGAGGGGCCGAATTCGCATATTTTGACTTCCGCCGAGCGACCCTGGCTCAAGCAAGTCTTCGCCGATATGTTGGCGACGTCAGTGGTGGCCGCGAAGATCGACTGGAACCTCTGGTCCGTCGCCATCTGCCGACCGAATAATATCAATGCCCATGAAGCGGCGACGGTCAGCAAAGTGGTACCGGCGGCGGCGCTCAACGTCAATGCCGACCGGGCACCGAGATAGGGTGCCTCTCGAATGGGACGTTCCACGAAGCTGAAGGTCAATGATGCGGCAAGCAGGGACGCGAGGGCTGCCGCGACCTTGCCGCCAACCGTGATGCCAGGGAAAAGAGCGCCGGCGAACACCAAGACAGGCCAATGCCACAAATACCATGAGTACGATCGCGAGCCGATGTATTGCAGTGGCGGGGTATTCAGTATCGCGCCGATGCCGCGTTGCGGGGCCACTGCTCCGGCGAAGAGAATCGCGAGCGTCCCGGCGACGGGTGATAGTGCCATCCATCCGGGGAAGCCCGCGCCGCCCTTGAGCAGTGCGCTCGGACCGAGAATAAAGACAATTCCGACGATTCCACAGACTACCGGCCAACCGGTGCCTATCGATGGCCTGGACACCGTGCACAGCGCCAACAGGCCTCCCGCCGCGAATTCCCACGCCCGAGCGGGCAGTTCGTAAAAAGCAATGGTTGGCGTCGCTCCAGTCGCATACACGCAGTAAGTGAACGAAAGGGCGGCGACGGCAGCAAGAATCCAGAGGGACCGCGAGGCCACATCGGATCGTCGAACGGAAACCCAGATCAGCAACGGCCATACCAGATAAAACTGCTCCTCGATTCCGAGCGACCACGTGTGAAGCAGGGGGTTACGCTCCACGTTCGGCGCGAAATAGTCGGCTGCGCTTCGGTCGAAGAACACGTTGCTCACATACAGCCCCGCCGCGCGCGCGGCGCGTCCCGTGAACTCGAGTTCCTGCGGGCCGAGGACCACGGCTGCGACAAGCGTTGTTGCCAGCAGTACGAGAGCGCACGCCGGCAGAAGCCTCCGCGCCCGACGCGCGTAAAATCTGAGCAAGTCGATCTGCGATGTAGTCCGGGTTTCTGCCGCCAACAGCCCCGTAATCAGGTATCCGGAGAGAACGAAAAACACGTCGACACCGATGAAACCGCCGCTGCACCAGGCAACGCCGCAATGGCATGCGACGACGAGTAGAACCGCCACGCCCCGCAATCCCTCGACATCGGGCCGAAAGGAATCACTGCGCTGAGGGCCGGTCGCGGCTGAATTCATGGCAATTTGGATTCACTGATGCTGCCCACGGGGGGCGGCTTTCGTTGGCTCGCAAAAATATAGCGCTTACCCCGTCAGTGGTCGGTGAATCTGCGCACGGTTTGGATCGATCAGCGACTCTGGAAAAAGGCGGCCGGCTCGATAACAGGGAGATCTCGACCCCCAATCCGCCAATTGAGTCGCCATCAGTCAATCGGCAGCGGCTGTACGATCCTGGTGAATCAGGCTCCCACGGCCAGAGCGGTGGGTGGACGCATGGCCGACCGCAGCATCGCGAAGGCCGCATACGAGATCACCACGGTGACCAGCCATCGCAAAGTCTCCAGAGGCAGGGACTTAACCAGGTAGACTGCCACCAAGACGCCGATGAATCCGCCGAGCGTAAGCCCCCAGGACGTGCTCCACCCGAAGCGGCGCGATTCGAAGAAGCGCAAACTCGCCACCGGCATGAGCAACGCGCACGAGCCCATCATGATCGGAAACGCGGCGATCGGGTGCATTCCGAGCAAGGCGAGAGTGATCATGCAGGGGGCGTAGCAACCGATACCGACGCTCATCAATGCGCCCAAGATAAAATTAATCCCGACCGCGAGACCGAAGCGCCAACCGCTCAAACTCATGGCCGTGCCACCCCCGGGGAGCAGACCCAGGTTCACCGCGACGAATATTGCCCCGGCGATGATCAGCGCAATGCCCATGCCGATTTGAATGGGCCGTCGCGCCATTCGAGACACGACGCCGGCGCCGAGCCAAGCGCCGGCCGCGGCGCTGCCGACCATCGCGAGCAGCAACAGGGGATCGACCAATACCGCGGTCACGAAGATGGCCGCCTGAAGGAGTCCGGGGGTTGTGAGACCGATATTGAGTGTGCCCGGTATGTGCTCGTCGGGAACCAGTCTCAGGAACTTGCAGAGCGCCGTGGTAGGGGCAAAGGAGCCGATCCCGAGCGTATCGAAAAAACCGACGCCGAAACCGATTCCGAGTTCGGTCGGGGTTGGCCGGCGCTTGTCCTGAAACCGGCGCGCGGCGCGCACAGCGCCCGCGACAAAGGCCAGGGTCGCAACCCCGATCGCGATGTAAAAAATCAGCCGGCCGGTGCTCATTTCTGGACTATACGGCGCGAACGGCATCTGGCCTACATCCGAACCGACATTTCGTCATCAGGTGATCTGCGGGTGCCTGCGGCGCCCGGCCGACCAAGACGCGTTCAGCAAATCAAGATCGATAGCCGTCCACTAAAAAGAGGAAACTCGACGGTGGCGACGTTCATCCAATCGGTTCCGGTGAAAGCAAGTGTCGTGCCATCGGCGTGGGTAAACGTGTTCATGCGCTGCGGCCTTAGCGCGGCGAAGGCACCCGCAGGCACTGTCGAAGACTCTGCGTGCACCGGCGCTACCGGGTGGGGGAGGTCGACCGGTGCCGTCGCATCGCGCACAAGCAGGCAAAAATCGCTTTGGGCGGCCCCCAAAGCCAAACTCGCCGAACCGTTGTAGCCGTTGCCCTCGTTACAGGCCATGTCGGCGTATTGCGATAATTTCATGTCACCCACCCGGTTGAATGCTGCAGTGGATAACGCACCAGTCGATGGCCGGATGACATAACGAATCGTTTCATCCCATCGATCGAAACTTTGGGGTCCGTCGTTTAACCCGCCTAAAGGAAACGGGGGCATGCGGCGGTGAGTCGGCAAAGTTGGCCACCAGATTTGCGATGGTTGCTGCCCGGTGGCTAGGGGTACCCGGTGGTTAGGGGTATTTGATAATCGGGTTTATTATTTGTGTCGATCGAGAATCGACATGCAAGGGGGTATCCCTATGAGTGCGCTCGTCTGGTATGAAATTGCGGGCATTTGGGGTTTTACGGTCCTGGTGATTATTTTGGATCAGAAAAACTGGCGCAAGTAGCCTGATCCAGGGGCGACGAGCCTCGTGCTGCGCAGTGTCTCGCGCGTGTTCGCCGTGGTTGAAGACGCGCAGCAAGTCCAAGTGCGCTGCCGTACGGGCCGGTGCGGCCCGGCGCGCCCCCGGCCGATGCGCGCATGGATGCCGCATAAGCTTCCTTCATCCCGTTTGATGCATTGCGCTATGCGCCATAAAGATAATTGTGATTCCCGTCACGCACCGCGGGCGAGACGACGTTCTGGTGCGACGCAGCGTGCGAATATGAAACGTCCATGGGGCGGAAGCCGCCTTCCGAGTCTGTTCGCGGAAATATTGCTGAGCGCTACCTGCGCGAGCTGGGAGCCCGGTCCGGGGATGCATCGCGGATCGTCGACAAGGCAGCGAACAACTGCGATTACCTGGGTCTGATTCACTCGGTTTTTCCGAACGCGCGCATCATCTACATGCAACGCGACCCGATCGACAGCTCTCTATCCTGTTATTTCCAGCAGTTCGTGACGGCGCTGAACTTCACCATGGATTTGTCGGACCTGGCGCATTACTTTCGCGAGCACCAGCGCCTGATGGCGCATTGGCGCGCGATACTGCCGTCCGGATCGATTCTTGACGTCCCTTACGAGGCATTGATCGCCGATCAAGAGTCATGGACGCGCAAGATCCTGGAATTTCTGGGACTCGAATGGGATGAGCGGTGCCTGGAATTTCACAAGACGAAACGACCGGTGGCGACATCCAGTTTTTGGCAAGTACGGCAGAGGATATACCGGGCATCCGTGGCGCGCTGGCGCAACTACGAGAAGTTCATCGAGCCCTTGCTGAGCATGAGAGCCTGACTTGCGCTGCGGTCATGCGGAAACTACTTAGAGACATCCCGCCCCGCGCTTCAATAAGATGCACCATGGATGCATGTTAAGAGTTCCTGGGCGTTTGGATCGGGCTTCGACATGCACCTTGTGCTCATCACGAGCCGGACTCGAGATGATCGCCCGCTCGAATTACTGGCGAATTACTGGGGGACATTACTATGGGACTGTATGAGGATCTGGGCGGCGCGGCCGCCGTCGACGCCGCCGTGGACATCTTTTATCGCAAGGTGCTGAAGGACAACCGCATCAGCCGGTTTTTCTCCGGCGTGGACATGGCCAAGCAGGCGGCCAAGCAGAAAAGTTTTTTGACCATGGCCTTCGGCGGCCCGAATAACTACACCGGATTGGACATGCGAAACGGCCATGCGCATTTGGTCAAACAGGGACTCAATGACTCGCATTTCGATGCCGTTGTCGAGGATCTTGGGGCAACGCTCAAAGAGCTGAAGGTGCCCGATCACCTGATCGCCAAGGTGGCCGCCATCGCCGAAACGACCCGCAACGACGTCCTGGGCAGGTAACGCGTGCCCGAATGCCTCGCATCTGCTATCAAGGATCGACGTACGAGGCAGGGGGGCAGTCGGTTCTCGACTGCTTGACGGCTCAGGGACAAGCAGTGCCCAGCGCTTGTCGCGCCGGGGTCTGCCAATCTTGTCTCATGCGCGCTGTTCGGGGCGGGGTACCCGAACAGGCGCAGCGCGGACTGACGGCGACGATGGTGGCGCGGAATTTGTTTCTCGCATGCCAGTGTTTCCCGGCGCAGGACCTCGAGGTCGCGTTGGCGGACGATGTGATCGAGCGTATCGAGGCGTGCGTTGCCGCGACCGAAGTTCTGAGCGATGAAATCCGCGCCGTTCACATCCGGCCGCTGACTCCATTCGAGTATCGCGCCGGCCAGTTCGTGCGCCTGTTCATGGACGCACGGACCTCGCGCAACTACTCGCTGGCCAGCGTCCCTACGCTCGACGATGACCTGATGATGCACGTGCGCCGCGTCCCCGGCGGACAGGTGAGCGCCTGGATCTTCGATCGGCTGAAACCTGGCGACACGGTGACGATTTCCGAGGCATTCGGCGATTGCTTCTACGTGCCGGGGCGGCCCGAGCAGAATCTGCTTCTGCTCGGCACCGGGTGCGGTCTGGCTCCGCTGTATGGGATCGTGCGCGATGCACTGAACCGCGGTCACCGGGGGCGGATCCACCTGTACCACGGCAGCCGCGACGCCTGCGGTCTGTACCTGGTGGAGGAGTTGAATCGGCTCGCCGCCGTCCACCGGAACTTTCACTATCGCCCATGCATCTCCGAGGGGCCATCGCCCGACGGATACTGGGCTGGAACGCCCTTGCAAGCCGCGCTCGATGAAAGTCCGGACTTGAGCGGATGGCGGGTCTATCTATGCGGAAATCCGCAGATGGTCGAGGCGGCGCGCATGCAGACTTTTTTGGCGGGAGCCGGCAGTTCGGAGATTTTCGCCGATCCGTTTCTGCCATCGGGCATCGCGCCGACGCCGGCGCCCAACGGCTAGTCGCTGCCAGCCGAGTACCCGGCTGCCGGCGCCGAGCAGAGCCTATGGCATCTGGTCCCGGGCGACGCGCCAAATATTCACGCCGTGGCCCGCCCACAACTGCTTGCCGTTGTTGATGACATTGAGCAAGGTGCCGACCACCAGCGACACTTTCAGCGCAGCTCGCGCAATACCGGGCTGAAGCGCCAGCCGGAGCATGCTGGGTCGGCGGCGCACCGAAGCGGCTGCGTCCGACCCGGGCTCCACGCCATTTTGCGGCGGCATCCCTGACCCACGGCCTACCTGGACTTGATGATCGCCTTTATCCTCAAACTAAGCGGATCGACGACTGCCAGGAGCGGCGGCCCGCGCCCGATCAGGGGGATCGCATCGCGCTGATCCGTGGCGAGGCCGCGTTCGCGCATACGCTGCTTGAGCAATTGCTTTTGGGTGGCCCCGAAATAGCCGATGTCATCGACGTTCTTCAGCTGCGTGCGCAGCGCCGCAAGCCCCTGGTCCCAGGGTTTGTAATAACGCGGCATCGAGATCACATCGACGCCGCCCTGTACCGCCGAGGACAGGATCTTTGTACGCTCCGTGGGATCCTCCGGCAGCGGCGCCCAGATCCACCGCGGCAGGCTGTGCCAGTGCGGCACCAGCGGGGCGTTTTGCGCGCGGGCAATTTTCAGTTCACCCGGATCAATGTCGTAGGCCTGTATCATCTGAAGGACGCTTTCCGAGAACGCGTAGTACAGGGGGCGCCCGTTCCACAGTTGCGTGGTGCCATATCCGAGAGCGATGAGCTGCAAGGCCACGATAATCGACAGGTCGCGACGCAGCTCGCCTCGGGGCTTGTTTGCGTTGGCGATGATGAGCGTGAGTGCGGGACCGATGACGACATCGACCCCGGCCAACACCACCACCACATGCGACGCATCGGCCAGGTACCAGCCCGGCCAGTGATACCAACCGAGGTAGAGCGTGCCGAGCATGAGCGAAAGCACGAAAACACTCGCAAGCAAATGCAGCCCAAACGCCTTAAGCCTGAATTTCATGTTCGATCCCGATGAATGCGGCAATCAGCCTGCCGCCGGCCTATTTTTCACAAATTGCGCGGGCGCCGGAAGCCAGCATAGCGGGATTTTGCAAAAGCCGTCACACGGCGCCCGCCGACTTTAGGTCGATCTGACTCGCCGCAGGGCATCCCGCCAGCCTGCGATCGCCGCATCGCGATCGGCAGCCGGCTTGGGCTCGTAGCGTGCCGCGGGCTTGACGAGGGCGGCGATATCGCGCAAAGAGCCGAAGATTCCGCAGCCAAGTCCGGCCAAACAGGCGGCGCCGAACGCGGTCGACTCGGTGATCTGCGGCTTGTGAATCGGGACCAGCAAGATATCCGCCAACCGCTGCAGGAACAGTCCGTTGTGCGCCATGCCCCCGTCGACCTTCAGCACCTGCGGCCGCAAGCCATCGGACGCCATGGCCTCGATCAAGTCGTGCGTTTGGTAGGCGACGCTGTCGATGGCTGCGCGGGCGATTTCCCCGCGACCCGAAGCTCGCGTCAATCCGACGATGGCGCCGCGCGCCTCGGGATCCCAGTACGGCGCCCCAAGACCGGTGAAGGCGGGTACCACGTACACCCCGCCGGTGTCGTGCACCGAGGCGGCCAGCGCCTCGACCTCCGACGCGCGGGCGATCAGACCCAATCCGTCGCGCAGCCATTGAATTGCGGTGCCCGCCGAGAGTATCGAGCCCTCGAGCGCATAGGTCACTTCGCCCCGCAATTGGTAGGCAATCGTCCCGAGCAGGCGATTTTTGCTGGATACCAGCCGCCGTTCGGTATTCTGCACCAGGAACGCGCCGGTGCCGAACGTGCTCTTGACGTCGCCCGCCGCGAAACACGCCTGTCCAACCAATGCGGCTTGTTGATCGCCGGCGATGCCCCGTATCGGCAGAGTCCGGCCGAACAGATCCTTGTCGATGTGTCCGAAGTCGCCCGCGCTGTCCCGCACTTCCGGAAGACACGATCGCGGCACCTCGAACATCTCGCACAGCGCCTCGTCCCAACGGCCTTTGCGGATGTCGTAGAGCGCGGTACGGCTTGCGTTGGTGGCATCGGTCGCGTGCAACCTGCCGCCGCTCAACCGCCACAGCAAAAAGCTGTCGACCGTGCCAAATGCCAGATGACCCGCCTTCGCCGCCTCGCGTGCGCCGGGGACCCGATCCAGAATCCAAGCGATCTTGGTGGCTGAAAAATACGGATCGAGCAGCAGGCCGGTTTTGTAGTTCAGTTCCGGCTCGACATTGGCCCGGGTCAGTTCCCGGCAGCGCTGCGCAGTGCGCCTATCCTGCCAGACGATCGCGTTGTACAGCGGTGCGCCGCTGCGCCGGTCCCACACCACGGTCGTTTCCCGTTGATTGGTGATGCCGACCGCGGCCACGGCGCCGCCGGTCTCACCCAGATGCCGCAAGACCTGGCGGGTGGTGGACACCGTGGTGGTCCATATCGCCTCGGGATCGTGCTCCACCCATCCGGAAGCCGGATAGATCTGATCGAACGGCTGCTGTTCGATTGCCAGCATCTCGCCCGCCGCAGAGAAGCCGATCGCGCGGCTGGAACTCGTCCCTTGATCGATCGCGAGTAAAATATCAGGCACTTTCAGCCGCACCCCGTATCTGACCGATGAGATGCTAACACTGCGCGCCGTCCCGAAGGATTGGGCGCAGATCGGTTCAATCGAAATCGGTCGCCAACTCGGGGCGCTCGGCATGCTCGAACATGCGCTCGATCTGCTGTGGGGTGCTTCGCCCGATCGACAGCGGCGGCAGCGCATCGCGCGGGAAAAACTCCGCCCCGCTGGTTTCGATGCTGGCGCAGGCGCTGCCGCCCACCAGTTCGCAGATGAAAAAAATCTTGTAGATCGAATCGAGATGCTGAGGCCGGTTGCGCTTGCGATAATCGTAAACCGCGGCGAGTTTCACCGCCCGCACCAGGTAGCCGGATTCTTCGGCGACTTCCCGCGTCACGCATTCGGCGGCCGATTGATTGACGTCCGCCCAACCGCCCGGCAGGGTCCATGCGCCATCGCTGATCTCTCTGACCAGAAGCACCTTCCGCTCGAGGAATACGGCCGCGCGCACATCCACCTTCGGTGTCGCGTATCCGGTTTCACGGCGGAAATAATCGAGTGTGACGCCACCGTCCAGTCCGGACCGTTGGGCGATCAGCGCCGCCGCCAATTCACGAATGCGCTCATACCGCTGGCGATCGAAGGGATCTTGGCTGAAGGAGAGGCCGATTTGGGCAATGGCCCGCAGTTCTCGTCCGATCATCAACCAAGGGGGGTCGGCCGCTTGCGGATCCTGCGTCGGCGCGGTCATTCAGGCTCCCGCAATGGCGCAACCCGAATCCAGCAACAACTCGCCGGCGTGACCGTTGCCCGCCAGCAATATGAATCCGGGCCCATTTTGGAACTGCATGCCGGCGACCACGAGCGTGTAATCCCCCATGACGTGGTTGGCGCGCGGCAGCCGCCTGGCCAACAGCTCAAACGGATTGGTGCCATCCAGGTCCTCACCTTCGATTCGCAGGGCATTGTAACCCGAGCCGCCGATTTCCACCGGCGACCATGCGCTCGTCAGGTGCCCGGCCGCCGCCCGCAATTGTCTAAAAACATCCGGGCGCAGGCATTCGATGTGAATGTGCAATTGATCCTGACTGCGTGCGTGCACCGGGTTCACCGCCAGACCAACGGCGTCCCGCGGGACGCCGTGCTTCACCACCGTCGCCAGCCGGTCGCGCGCCTGCCAGGCCGCCGCAAAATAATTCGGCGCACCGGGTGCCTCAAGCTCCGGGCTCTCGATGCCGGCGATTGACCGGATGGGGATCAGCAAAAAGTGCGCCCCTCCCTTGCGATCGGCAAGCAGGGCGTAGCCCTGGCGTTCCCCGGGCGAGCCGACGAGGTACACCCGCTCGCACGGTGCAGGGTCGTGTCGTTGCACCCAATGCGTCAGGCACTGATCCTGTACGATCTGCCGAAGCGCGTTGCGGTTTGTCTCCAGCGCCTGTGTTGCGAGCACGCCGGCCGCGGCGGCGATGCCCGCCGCGCACAAGGTCAACGATTTTGCCCGCACATGCGCTCCGTTCGAACCGTTCAATCGCAAACGTGAAATGACGTGCAAAGCGGCTTAGTATACGCGGCCTCATGCCCCTCGCCCGCCTCGACAAAGTCTCCTTGAGCTTCGGCCTCAAGCCCTTGCTGGACAATATCTCGTTGCAAATCCGCAAGGGAGAACGCCTCTGCCTGCTCGGGCGAAATGGCGAGGGGAAATCCACGCTTCTGCGGGTGATCGCGCGCGAGATCGTGCCCGACAGCGGCGAAGTGTGGGTTCGTCCCGGCGCCCGGGTCGCGAGGCTCGCCCAGGAAGTTGCAGGCGCGATCGAGGACACGGTGTTCGCGGTGCTCAAGCAGGGCGTTGCGTGCAACGGTGGGGACGGCGACTGGCAAGGAGAACTTCGCATCGAACAGCTCATGTCGCGATTGCAGCTCGATCGCGATGCGCCGTTTGGTTCGTTGTCCGGCGGCTGGCGCCGGCGTGTGATGCTGGGACGTGCGCTCGCCTCGGCGCCTGATCTGCTGTTGTTGGATGAACCCACCAACCACCTCGATATTGACGCCATCTCCTGGCTCGAGGACATGATGAGCGGCTTCGAGGGAGCCCTGTTGTTCATCAGCCATGACCGCGCATTCGTTCGGCGGCTGGCGACGCGCATCGTCGAATTGGATCGCGGGCAGCTGCGCGGCTGGCCCGGGACCTACGATGATTATGTGCTGCAAAAATGCGCGGCGCTCGAGGTCGAAGCCCGGCACGCGGCGCTGTTCGACAAGAAGCTCGCGCAGGAAGAGGCCTGGATTCGCCAGGGCGTGGAGGCGCGGCGCACCCGGAACGAGGGCCGGGTGCGCGCGCTCAAACAGCTGCGCCTGCAGCGCCGTGAGCGGCGGGAGCGCATCGGCCAGGTCGAACTGAAGGCCCAGGATGCGGCGCCGTCCGGCAAACTGGTGTTCGAAGCCCGGCACGTGTGGTTCAATTTCGGCGCAAATCCGCTCGTCGCCGACTTCTCCGCGCGCATCATGCGCGGCGATCGCATCGGCATCATCGGGCCCAACGGCTGCGGCAAAACGACGCTGATCAAGCTGCTGGTGGGGGATTTGGAACCGGCTGCGGGCTCGATCTATCGTGGTACCTCGCTTCTGCCGGCCTACTTCGATCAGCAGCGCGAGCAGCTGGACAGCGCGGCCTCCATCATGGACAACGTAACCGGCGGCAGCGGCGAGACGGTCATGGTTGCGGGTCGTGCGCGGCACGTGTCGGGCTACCTGCGAGATTTCCTGTTTCCGGCGGAACGGTTGAATGCGCCGGTGAGCATGCTCTCGGGGGGCGAACGCAATCGTCTTCTGCTGGCCAAATTATTCGCACGACCCAGCAATTTGTTGGTGATGGATGAGCCGACCAATGATCTCGACGCGGAAACACTCGAGCTTTTGGAGGAAATGGTGAGCGAGTACACGGGGACGCTGCTGTTGGTGAGCCACGACCGCGAGTTTCTCGACAATGTCGTGACCAGCACACTGGTGTTCGAGGGACAAGGCCGCGTCCGCGAGTATGTGGGCGGCTACAGTGACTGGATGCGCCAGCGCCCAACCGCGGTGCCGGTACCCGCCGCCGGTGCCGAGGAGCCGAAACAGCGGAAGTCGAACGCGGCTGCGGCGGGCGGGCGCAAGCCCCGCAAACGCTCTTACCACGAGCAGCGTGAACTCGATTCGATGCCGCAGAGAATTCAAGCGCTCGAGACCCTGCAGGAGCAGTTGCAAGGGGCGCTCGCCGATCCGAACTACTTCCGGGAAAGTCCGGCAGAGGCCGGTGCCGCCCTGGAGCGATTGCAAGCGCTCGCCGCGGAACTCGAGTCGGCATACGCCCGCTGGGATGCCCTGGAGTCCTCCGGCCGGCTCTAGCGCCGCGGCCGTCCGCGGCCCAGCAAATCGCCGGGGTTCGGCATTGCGCCGCCGGCGGCGTCGGGGATGACCAGGGACGATGCCTGTTCGCGCCGCAACTCCTGCAGTTCCCGCACCGTTTGTTGCACCGCCTGTTCCGCAGCTTCGCCGAATTTGGCGATCGCCGCATTCAACGTGGTCGCATCCAGCTCAAAACTGATCGGCAAGGCGCCCATCGGCGTCATGACCTGGGCCTGTCCGACGAAAATGACCGGCCGCGCCGCATCGGGCGACCCGTCGGCTCCGACGGGGGTCAATCGGCGGATGGTCCCGACCTTGCGATCGGTGAATGTCTCCTCGAGATAGATTTCGGTCGATTCCATGTTTGCCTGGCGGCCATCGTTGGCGGAACTCATGTGCGTGGCACCTTGATGAACGTGTGGGAGATGTGTCCAGACATAACCCTAACAGCTTCTTCGCGCGAAGTGGACCGGCCGCACAAAGCGGGGCCCCTACGTACAGGGCACAGCACCCGCATCGTGGGCGCCCTGATACGATATGCCGCTTGGCAATTCCACACACAATTCGCAAGGTGCCGGCGTGGACGACGCTGCTGGGCGTCGCTCTTTTCGCGCTGGCGCTCGTCTGGCTGCATCACGTCCTCGGACAATACCGGTGGCAGGACATCCTGGCCCATATGCGGGCGATTCGCGGATCGCGGTTGCTGGGCGCAGTGCTGTTGACCGGGGCCGGATACGGCTGCTTGACGCTGTACGACGCGCTCGGTCTGCGATTCGCCGGTGCCCAGGTGGCCTATCCGAGGCTCGCCTTGATTTCCTTCATGGGTTATGCGATTGGCCACAATGTCGGCCTGAATACCTTGAGCGGCGGCGCCATTCGCTACCGCGCCTATTCGGCGTTGGGCCTGAGCGCCAAACAAATCGCGAAGGTGGTCGCGCTCGGTACCTTGACCTTTTGCCTGGGGGCGGCGGCGCTGCTCGGGGTGTCGCTGCTGTGGGAGATCGGATTGGCCGGCTCGGTGCTGCATTTGCACCGCTGGCTGATCGCGTTCGCCGGATTCGCGCTGATCGGCGTGGTGTTCGCCTATCTCATGCTCGCGTGCAAGCGGCACGAGCCGCTGCGGTGGCGCATGATCGTGATTCCGGTGCCGCGCCCGAGAATCGCATTCGCGCAACTTGCGGTCGCCTGCGGCGATCTGTTGTGCGCCGCCGGGGTTTTGTACGTGTTGCTGCCGCCGCAGGCGGCCATCGGCTTCGCGCCATTCGCCGGCTTGTTTCTCATCGCGATCGCCGCCGGCATCATCAGCACCGTGCCGGGCGGCGTGGGCGTGTTTGAATCGGTATTGCTGCTCCTGTTCCGCACGGTGCCCGCGGATCAACTGCTCGGTGCGCTGCTGGCATTTCGCATCATTTATTACCTTGCTCCGTTCGCCGTGGCGCTGATTCTGCTCGGTGCGCATGAGCTGTGGGCGCATCGGGGGCCGTTGGTACGCATCGCGCGGCTTGGACGCACGTGGCTGACCGCGCTCACGCCCCAGGCGAGTGCGTTGGCGGTATTCGGCGCCGGCGCGGTGCTGCTTTTTTCCGGCTCCACTCCCGGCGCCGCCAATCGCCTGATGTTTTTGCATCACGCCGTGCCGTTGCCGGTCCTGGAGCTATCGCATCTGCTCGGCAGCGCGGTCGGCGTCGGCCTGCTGGTGCTCGCCAACGGACTCTACCGCCGGCTCGATGCGGCCTGGTATTTGACCATGTGGCTGCTGTGCGCCGGCGTTTTGCTGTCGCTGCTCAAGGGGTTCGACTACGAGGAGGCGATCATACTCGGTGCGGTCGCAGTGGTGCTGGTGTCGGCACGGCGGCGTTTTCGCCGCCGTGCCTCGCTGATTGAGCAGCGCTTTTCCTACTCGTGGGTCGTGGCGGTGCTGCTGGTACTCGGCGCGGCGTTTTGGCTGGTCATGTTCGCGTACCGGCACGTGCCCTACAGCAAGGAATTGTGGTGGGAATTCGCGTTCGAGGCGCCGGCGCCCCGGAGTCTGCGCGCGTTGCTGCTCGCCATCATGACCGCCGCCGCCTATGCCCTATGGCGCTTGCTGCGCCCGTCGAAGCCGCTGATTTTGCCTCCCAATGAGGCCGATCTCGAACGCGCGGCGGAGCTGATCGAGAATGCCCACGACGGTGTGGCGAATCTGGCATTGCTGGGCGACAAGAATCTGCTGTTCAACGCCGATCGCACGGCGTTCATCATGTATCAGGCATCGGGCAGCAGCTGGGTTTGCATGGGGGACCCCGTCGGCCCGACCGCGCTGCACGAGTCGTTGGTGTGGAGGTTCATCGAGAATTGCGACGGCATGGCCGTGTCGCCCGTCTTCTATCAGATCACGCCCGACAACCTGCCGTTGTACATCGACCTCGGCCTGACCTTGAGCAAGCTCGGCGAGGAAGCCCGAGTGCCTCTGGACGGATTTTCCCTGGAAGGCGCCGCGCGCGCGGACCTGCGCCATTCGCATCGCCGGGCGTTGAAAGACGGCGCAGTGTTCGAAGTGGTGAGGCGCGAGAACCTCGGCGGCATCATGGCGGAATTGCGCGCCGTTTCGGATGCCTGGCTGGCCGCCAAGACCACCGCGGAGAAGCGCTTTTCCCTGGGCTACTTCGACGAGCGTTATCTCGCTCATTTCGACTGCGCGCTGGTCCGCCGCGCCGGTGCGATCGTGGCTTTCGCCAATATCTGGCGCGCCGGTGCGGATACCTTGTTATCGGCCGATCTCATGCGCTACAACGATGCGGCGCCGAAATGCGTGATCGATTTTATGCTTGCCGAGTGCATGCTGTGGGGCCGGACGCAGCATTACCAATGGTTCAGCCTGGGCATGGCGCCGCTTTCGGGTCTGGAGGAGCATGCGCTCGCACCGGCCTGGCACAAGCTTGGACGCATGGTGCAGCGCTACGGGGAAACGTTTTATCCCTTTGAAGGCCTGCGAAAGTACAAGGAAAAATTCGTCCCGGTCTGGCGCCCTCGCTATCTCGCGGCGCCCGGCGGCTTCGGCATGGCGGCCGCCTTGCTCGATGTGACCTCGCTCATTTCGGGCGGCGTCAGCAAGGTATTGACCAAATAATTCGCGTCGCCGCGGCACCGCCCGCACCCGGGCACCCTCGCGCGCCGGGAGCGGGCAAGAGCCCTGCGCGGCCCCGGTGCCGCAGACTGGGGCCTGTTCGGCTACAATCCGCCCCCACATTTGAGCGCAACCTTCAGGAACCATCCCCATCATGTCGGAATCAATTGCAGGGTCGCCCGGCTCCGGTACGCCGGTGGAAACGGTCATCATCGGTGCCGGCCCGGCCGGGCTATTCCAGATCTTCGAGCTGGGTCTTCTCGGCATCAAGGCGCACATCGTCGATTCCCTGGCGCAGGTGGGCGGGCAATGCACCGAGTTGTATCCGGACAAACCGATCTACGACATCCCGGCGCTGCCGATCTGCGGGGCTCAGGAATTGGTGGATCGCTTGCTGGAACAGGCGAAGCCGTTTCATGCCACGTTCCATCTCGGCCAGGAGGTCACCGAGTTGCAGCCCTTGGCGAACGGCAAGTTTCACGTGGCGACCTCCGCAGGGACGCGCCTGACGGCCGGGGCCGTGGTGATAGCAGCCGGCGTCGGCTCGTTTCAGCCGCGACGCTTGGCGCTGCCCGGGATCGAGCAGTTCGAAGGCAAAAGCGTGCACTATCGGGTCAAATCCGCCGGCGATTTTCACGGCCGCGATCTTGTGATCTGCGGCGGCGGCGACTCCGCCCTCGACTGGACCGTCGCGCTGTGCGGCAAGGCCCGTGCCCTGACGCTGGTGCATCGGCGGGCCGAATTCCGGGCGGCGCCGGCGACCGTCGCTCGCATGCGCGAATTGGTGGCCGCCGGCAAGATGCAATTGGTGGAGGGGCACGCAACGGCGCTCAAAACCGACAACGGCGCACTGAGCGGCGCGGTGGTACAGGCCAATGACGGGCGTACGCTCGAACTGGCAGCGGAGCATGTGCTGGCTTTCTACGGCCTGCATCCGAAGCTCGGACCGGTCGCCGAGTGGGGTCTCGAACTGGAACGCAAGGCGCTCAAGGTCGACACGGAGAAATTTCAAACCAGCGTGCCGGGGATCTTCGCCATCGGAGACATCAATACCTATCCCGGCAAGAAGAAATTGATCTTGAGCGGCTTTCACGAGGCGGCCCTCGCGGCGTTCGGCATACAGCACCACTTGTTTCCGGAGAAGCGCCAGTTTCTCCAGTACACGACCACGAGTCCGATCATGCAAAAGCGATTGGGGGTCGCCGGAGACTCCCCCGCGGCCGCCGGCTCGCACTGAGGCGTCCATGAATCGATTGCTCGAGGATCTGATCAAGGTCATGACGCTCGAGCGGCTCGAGCTGGATTTGTTTCGCGGCGAAAGCCGCGACATCGGCAGCCCCCAGGTGTTCGGCGGCCAGGTGCTCGGGCAGGCTCTGATGGCGGCGGCCGCGACGGTCGAGGAGCGCGTCGTTCACTCGCTGCATGCGTATTTTCTGCGCCGCGGCGACTTCAATGCGCCGATCGTCTACGAAGTGGACCGGGCGCGCGACGGCAACCATTTCTCCACGCGCCGGGTTGTGGCGATTCAGCACGGCGCGCAGATATTCAACATGTCGGCCTCGTTTCAATTCCCTGAAACCGGTCTCGATCACCAGTTTGCGATGCCCGATGTGCCGCCCCCGGAGGCGCTCGCCGACCTGGAGTCGTATTACCGCGATTTGCCGGATCACCTGCCGGCGGGCATCCGGCGGATTCTCGAACTGCAACGGCCGTTCGAATTTCGGCCGGTGCAGCCGCCGAGTTTTCTCAAGCCGCAAAAATCCCCGCCGCTCAAGAGCATCTGGTTTCGGGCCGTCGATGCGCTTCCGCAGGATGAGACGCTGCACCGCTGCCTGCTGGCCTATGTCTCGGATTTCAACCTGCTCGACACCGCCATGATGCCGCACGCGGTCTCGCCTTTGACGCCGCAGACGGTGATTGCGAGCATCGATCACGCCATGTGGTTTCACCGCAATGCGCGGGTCGATGATTGGCTGCTGTACGCCACGGACAGCCCCAGCGCCTCGGGGGCGCGCGGTTTCGCGCGCGGCAGCGTGTTCGCTCGTGACGGACGCTTGGTGGCGAGCACGGCGCAGGAAGGTTTGCTGCGCGTGCTCGAGCGATGAAGGCGTTCCTGATCGCGGTGCTGGTGATCGGCGGGCTCGCCGGCCTTCTGCTCACCCTGCGCATCAGCCGCAGAACCGGCATGCCGGGCCCCGAGGTGCTGGCCCGCGCCAAGGAACGGGAGCGCAAGCGCGCCGCGGCCGAAACCGAGGACTAAGGCGCCGGATCGGGCGTGCGCGAGGATTCCCAAACCGCGCGCGGCAGCACGTACAGGTGGCAGTCCCACCAGCGGTTTTTGGCGCGCCGATGTTTGCGGAACACCGCCTCCCAGCGCATGCCGATCTTCTCCAGCACGTGAATCGACGCCTTGTTGTTGACCTCGACTGTCGAGATGACGCGCTCGGCTCGCAGATCGAAAAATGCCGCATCGACGAGCGCGAGCGAGATTTCGGTCGCGTAACCCTTGCCCCAATCCCGCGTCCCGAGCATGTATCCCAAATCCACCACGTTGCTCTCGACCACGGATAATTCACAGGCTCCGATCAAACGGCCGGAAGCCATTTCCACTACCGCCAGTTCGAACCGAGTGCGCGGCATCTCGCGCTGCGATGCCAGCACCCCGTCGAGGTAGTCGGCGGTGCCTTGGGCATCGCGCGGTCCGAAGAACATGTAGCGGGTCACGCGCGGATCGGCTGAATAGGCGCGCATCGAGTCGAAATCCGCCTTGACGAACTCGCGCAGGGTGAGTCGGCCGGTGCGGACCGGTAATTTGAGCGTGCGCATGCGCCTAGCTAAGGCGTTCGCCTCATGCCAACACCTTGCCCGGATTGAGGATTCCGTTGGGATCCAAGGCGCGCTTGACCGCATGCATGACCGCCAGTTCGACCGGGTCGGCGCGCTCGGCAAACTGCGCGGCTTTGAGTCGGCCGATGCCATGTTCGGCACTGATGCTGCCGCCGAGACCTTCAACCAAATCGAACAGAGCCGACTCGAGCTGCGCGGCGCGCGCGAGAAAAGCCGCCTTATCCGCGCCCGGTCTTTGGCTCACATTGAAATGCAAATTGCCGTCGCCCATGTGGCCATAGCTCACCACCAGTCCTTCGGGCGCGAGCGTGCGCACCAGTTCCGAGCCCCGCTCGATCAACGTCGGGATGCGGGAGACCGGGACCGAGACGTCATGCTTGAGGCTTGCGCCGTGGTGCCGCTGAGCTTCGGGCACCGATTCGCGCAATTTCCACATGGCCTGGGCTTGCGCCAGCGAGGTGGCGAGCGCGGCGTCCTTGATGGTGGATCGCACGAGCGCTTCCTGCAATTCATCGGCAAGCAAGCCGGCCAGGTTCGCTTGCGCGTTGGGCGAACTCAGCTCGATGAGCAGGTACCATGCGCTCCCTTGATCCAGTGGATTGGCGACGCCGGCGATGTGTTTCACCGTGAGCTCGACCGCGAGGCGCGGTACAAGCTCGAATGTGGTGAGCTGGTCGCCGGTGGCGGTTCGCAGCTGCGCGAGCAGATCGAGCGCCTGTTGCGGGGAGTCGATCCCGGCAAGCGCGGTCGCCGTGTCGGCCGGTTGCGGAAACAGCTTCAGGGACGCCGCCGTGATGACGCCCAGCGTTCCTTCGGCCCCGACGAACAGCGATTTGAGGTCGTAGCCGGTATTGTCCTTGCGCAGGCTCTTGAGGGCCGACAGCACCCGGCCGTCCGCCATGACCACTTCCAAGCCGAGCACCAAATCGCGCATCATTCCGTAACGCAGCACCGCCGTACCGCCGGCGTTGGTCGATAGATTTCCGCCGATTTGCGCAGTACCCTCCGACCCCAGGCTCAAGGGGAACAGCCGGGCCTGCGAAGCCGCGGCGGCCTGAGCCTCGGCCAGGGTGCATCCGGCCTCGACGATCATGGAATAATTGGCCGGGTCGACTTGCCGTATGCGGTTGAGACGGCGCATCGAGAGCACGATCTGGCGACCGGATTCGTCCGGTGTTGCGCCTCCGCAATAGCTGGTATTGCCGCCGTGGGGCACCACCGCGAGTTCCTCGCGATTGCAAATCGAGAGTATCCGGGCGACTTGATCGACTTCGCGCGGCAGCAGCACCAGCGGCGTCGCGCCTCGATACAGACCGCGAAAATCGATGGTGAAGGGCGCGACATCGGCCGGTGAATCGAGCCAGGCGCCGTCGCCGACCACCGCCTTCAGTTGCGCGAGCGCTGCCGGTTCAGGCGGGCGCGGCATTGACGACTGCAAGCGAGGCGCGGCGCGGGCGCGGTTTGCTGGCCGCACCGGCGGCCTCGGCACGAATGATGCTGTGCTTCACGATTTTAGAGATTCTGCACGGTCAGGCACAGCCGGTCCAGCAGGGACTTTTCGGCATCACGCGCCGCCGGGCGGCAGGCGGCCCCGGGCGGCGTAGGGAAACCACCATGGTTTGCGCTCCGGTGCTGCGGCGACCTCCAGGACCATGGTGCGCTCACGGGGCTCGAGATCTGCGCCGCCGAGTTCGCGAAGGATGCCGCGGTGGCGCATGCCGCCGAACGGTCCGAGGGTGCCGGCGGAAGCCGGATCGTTGATCCTGAACCTGCCGGACTCGAGCGATTGCACCGCCATCGTCGCTGCTTGTGGATCACCCGTGTAAATCGAGGCGCCGCATCCGGGAGCGGACCCCCTTGCCAAACGCAACGCCTCTGCCGCGCCGGCCACCGGCGTGATCGTGATGACGGGGCCGAGTATTTCCTCGCGTGCCGGGACGCTGCCCGGGCGCACGTCCGACAAGATGGTCGGCTGGAAGAAATGGCCCGGCAGACCGGAGGGCCGAAACCGCCGGCCGCCGAGGATGAGCTTGGCGCCTTCGCGCAGCGAGCGCCCGACCTGGTCCTCGACGCGGCGCGCGGCCTCGAGCGACACGAGAGGCCCCAAGTCGGTCGCCGGCTTCATCGGGTCGTCGACATCGAAAAATCCCACGCACTGATGCATGCGCTCCACGAATTCGGCGGCGATCGAACGCTCGACATAGATGTGCTTGCCCGACGTGCAGACCTGGCCCGCATTGAAGAAGCGCGCCCAGGCGATCGCCGGCACGGTGAGCTCGAGATCGGCGTCCTGGCAGACGATGAAGGCATCGACGGAACCGAGTTCGAGGTCGATCCGCTTGGCCTGCGCCGCTGCCGCAATTCTGGCCCCGACCGCCGCGGACCCGGTGAACGCCACCCGCCCGACGCCGGCGTGCTCGATGAGCGCCTGTCCGGTCTCGGCGCCGCCGGTGATCACGTTGAGAACACCCGGCGGCAGTGCACCGCAGGCCCCGGCGAGCATCAAGCTCGAGAGCGGGTTCTGGGGCGGCGGCTTGCACACGACCGTATCGCCGGCCGCGATCGCCGGTGCGATCGCGCACGCCATGAACAGAACCGGAAAGTTAAACGGCGCGATTGCCGCGACCACGGCGCCGCACTGGGGGTGCGGCGAGGCTGCCGATGCGCGCGCGGCGCAGGCGTTGAACAAGGCCACCACCGCATCGATGCAATCAAGGGACTCGCACAGGGGCTTGCCGGATTCCCGGGTGAGGAGGGTCGCGAGATCGCGCCCGTTGTCGCGAATGCGGCCGCCGATTTCACGCAGGATCGCCGCCCGATCGGCCCCAGGCACGTGCTGCCATCCCGACTGCGCGCTCTGCGCAGCGCCGACCGCCCGGGCGACGTCCAGGGGTCCGCAGTCGGCTGCCATGCCGATCGGCTCCAGCGTTGCCGGATTCGTGACCGCACGGGTCGGACCGGCGAGGGGCTCGATCCAGGCGCCGTCGATGAAAAGCTGCTGCATGCTGCCGGTACCTCCGCCGCGCGAGACTGGCGCTATGATGCCTGGTGGATCGAATCACTGTAACGGACGCTTAAGATGACCTTCGATGGGCTGCGCCGGCGCGCGGCTTCGCTGGGCCTTGCGGTGCGCGGCGGATTCCACCCGCAACCCGGGGAATTCGATCGGCTGTTGCCGGAGGCGCGCATCGCAACGATGATTCTGTTGGGCTTCACCGGCGGTGAGCAATGGGGTTGCTATCAAAGCTCCGCCGAGGCGGGCGATGGATTGCCGCATCCGCTCGACCGCTGGTCCCGTCGAGTGATCGGCGCGCTCGCGGAGGAGTTCGGCGGGCTGGGCCTCTATGCGGACGGCGCGCCGCCTCAGCTGCCATTCCAGCGCCTCGCATTGCGCAGCGAGCCGGTGCACCAGAGTCCGATCGGCCTGCTCATCCATCCCGAGTGGGGGCTGTGGCACGCCTACCGCGGCGCGCTTGCGCTGCCCGACCGGATCGAGCTGCCGACCTTGGCGCCGTCGGTTCATCCCTGCTCGAGCTGCGCGCTCAAACCGTGTCTGACCTCCTGCCCGGTTCAGGCGTTTCGCCCGGGATCATTCGACGTCGCGGCCTGTGTCGATTTTGTGTCCAGCGCCGCCGGATCAGACTGCCGCGAACGCGGCTGCCGGGCCCGCCGAAGCTGCCCGGTGGGAACCCCCTACCGCTACCCCGAGGATCAGGCGCAATTTCATATGCGCGCGTTCCTGAGGTGCTTCCCGGCTCGGTCGCGGATCAGCCGTTGACAGCACGCAATGCCGCGATGCGCTCATCCAAGGGGGGATGGCTCATGAATAACTGCGCGAATCCACCCGATCGGCCGCCGTTGATTCCGAATGCACGCATTTGCGGCGGCATGGGCTCGCCGTGGCTGCCCTTCAAGACCTCGAGCGCGCCGATCATGTTGCCGGTGCCGGCGAGATCGGCGCCCCCGCGATCGGCACGGAATTCGCGCCGTCGCGAATACCAGTTGACGATGATGCTGGCGAGAATGCCGAGCACCAGCTGGGCCGCCATGGTCGTCAAAAAGAAGCCGATTCCCGACCCCTCCCGATCGTTCTTCAGCAGCGCGCGATCGACAATGCCGCCGATGATGCGCGCTAAGAAGATGACGAACGTGTTGAGCACACCCTGCAACAAAGCCAAGGTAACCATGTCGCCGTTCGCCACGTGCGTGATTTCATGACCCAACACCGCTTCGGCCTGGGCGCGCGACATGCTGCGCAGCAGGCCGGTGCTCACCGCCACCAGCGAGGCGTTGCGCCGCGCGCCGGTTGCGAAGGCATTCATCTCCTCGGCGTCGAATATGCCGATCTCCGGCCTGCCGATGCCCGCTCGAGCGGCCAGGCGCTCAACGGTGGCGATGAGCCAGGTTTCCGGCTCCGACTGCGGTTGGTTGATCACCCGCACGCCCATCATGTGCTTGGCCGTCCACTTCGACAGCGCCAGCGAAATGAGCGCGCCGCCGAAGCCGAATACCGCCGCGAACACCAGCAAACCGCCCAGGCTGCCTTGCGGCAGGCGCACACCGAACACCTGCTCGATCACGAAGATCACGGCGCTCAAGAGCGCCAGCACGGCAAGGTTGGTCACGATGAACAGGAAAATGCGCTTCATAGACCTTTTCTTTAGGGAAATAAACCACAATATGATAGCGGCAGGGATCGATCGTCGGGATGCTTGGGCCGAATTTCAAGGTGCGTGCCCTCGGAATTGCTGCCGATGCGCAAGACCCTGACCGCTTGGCGGACGCCCTCCAAAGGGGTGCGACGATTTCGTGGCGATTTTGAGATAATTACAGTGCAGGATGAGGCATGCAATTCAAGGACTATTACCACACGCTCGGTGTGGAGCGCAGCGCCGGAGCGGAGGAGGTCAAGCGCGCCTATCGCAAACTGGCCCGCAAATATCACCCCGATGTGAGCAAGGAAAAGAACGCGGAGGCGAAGTTCAAGGACGTTCAGGAGGCGTACGAGGTATTGAAGGATCCCGAGAAGCGCGCCACCTACGACCAGCTCGGACATAACTATCGCTCGGGGCAGCAGTTTCGGCCGCCGCCCGATTGGGAGCAGCGGTTCAGCCGCTCGGGGAGCCAGCGCTTTTCGGACCTCAACGGCTTCAGCGATTTCTTCTCCAGCATGTTCGGCGGAGCGGCGGGCTTCGGTGCTGTGGACGACCAAGAACAACCCGAGGGCGACGCCGGCGTGCTCGATGTCACCGTCGAGGAGGCGTATGCGGGGACCAAGCGCCGCGTGACCATCAACGAGCGCGGCCATGCGCGGCCGATCGACGTGCAAATTCCGGCCGGTATCGCCGACGGCCAAGCCCTGCGGATTGCCGGCTCCGGTCAACGCTCGGCACTCATTTTCCGCGTTCGATTTCGTCCGCACGCCCTGTACGTTCCGCAGGGCAAGGATGTGCAAATCGAATTGCCGCTTGCGCCCTGGGAAGCCGCGCTTGGCGCGAAGGTGACCGTGCCGACGCTCGGCGGGACGGTGGAGTTGACCATTCCGGCGGGGGCCCAGAGCGGCCAGAAGCTCAGGCTCCGCGGGCGCGGACTGCCGGGAAGCCCGAGCGGCGACCAATTGGTGACCATCAAGATCGTGACCCCGGCGGCGCAGACCAGCCAGGCCAGGGAGGCCTACGAGCGCATGAAGCGCGAACTCAAATTCGATCCGCGCGCCGGATGGCCGTAGCTTGAAGTACCGGCCGGCGGCCCCAATTCAACCAGTCAACCAATCATCGGCGGTGTAGGGTCATGATCGACGAAACCAAGCCTCAAATAAAAGAGTTTCAATCCGAAACCAAACAAGTGCTGCGACTGGTCATCCATTCGCTGTATTCGCACAAGGAAATTTTCCTGCGCGAGCTGATTTCGAACGCCTCGGACGCGTGCGAGAAGCTGCGCTTCGAGGCCCTCGCCAATCCGGCTTTGCTGGGCGCCGATACGCTGTCGGTCGCGCTGATTCCGGATGCCGCGGCGGGCACGCTGACCGTCAAGGACAACGGTATCGGCATGAGCCGGGATGAAGTCATCGAGAATCTGGGCACCATCGCGCGCTCCGGCACGAGGAAATTCCTCGAGGGCCTGAGCGGGGACTCGGCCAAGGATGCCCAGCTGATAGGACAGTTCGGCGTCGGCTTCTATTCGGCATTCATCGTGGCGGACCGCGTCACGGTGATCTCCAAACGCGCCGACTCCGCCGCGGTGCGCTGGGATTCGGACGGCGAGGGCACCTACGAGATTCAGGATCACGACAAGGCGGATCGCGGCACGGTGGTGATCATGCATCTGCGCGATGAGGACAAGGAGTTCCTCGAAGCGTCGAAGCTGCGTCAGCTGGTGCGCAAGTATTCGGATCATTTGAGCATACCGATCGTTCTGAAGACCGGCGACCAGGAGGAGACGCTCAATCAAGCCAAGGCGTTCTGGACCCGGCCCAAAGCGGAGCTCAAGGACGAGGACTATCAGGCGTTCTACCAGCATCTGTCGCACGATTCGGAGGAGGCGCGCGCCTGGGCGCACAACAAAGTGGAGGGAAACCTCGAGTACACCTCGCTCCTGTATTTGCCGAAACGCGCACCGTTCGACTTGTTCGACCGCGATCAACGCGGCGGTGTGCATCTGTACGTCAAGCGCGTCTTCATCATGGACAAGGCCGCGGAGCTGCTGCCGCCGTGGCTGCGCTTCATGCGCGGTCTCGTCGATACCGACGACCTGCCGCTCAACGTCTCGCGCGAATTGCTGCAGAACAACCGGACCGTGGAGAAGATCAAGTCCGCGCTGGTGAAGCGCACGCTGGATTTATTGGAACAGCTCGCGACCGACAAACCGGCCGAGTACGCTGAATTTTGGAAGACCTTCGGGTTGGTGCTCAAGGAGGGGATCATCGAGGATGCGGGGCAAAGGGATCGGGTCGCCAAACTTTTGCGCTTTCATTCAACCGCCGCTGCGGGCGAGGGCGCCGAGGTCACGCTCGCCGACTATGTCTCGCGCATGAAAGCCGACCAAAAGGCCATCTACTATCTGACCGCCGACACGCTCGCCGCCGCGCGCAACAGCCCGCATCTGGAGGGCTTTCGCGCCCATGGCATCGAAGTGCTGCTGCTCACCGATCGGATCGACGAATGGGTGGCCGGGCACCTGCACGAGTTCGAGGGAAAATCGCTCGCGAACGTCGCAACCGCCGGTGCCGACCTGGCCTCGGCCGTGCAAACACCCGACAAGGCCGCCGCCGAGTCGGCCTATCAGGAGACCTTGGAGCGCCTCGGCAAGATATTGACGGGCAAGATCGCCAGCGCCCGCGTGAGCGGCCGCCTCACCGAATCCCCGGCCGTGCTGGTCGCCGGTGAGTTCGGGGTGAGCTTGCGCATGGGGCGCATCCTCAAGCAGGCGGGACAGCAAAACCCGTTCGCCACGCTGCCCATTCTCGAGTTGAACCCGACCCATCCGCTGGTCGAGCGGCTCAAGGGTGCGGCGGATGAGGCCGCCTTTTCGGATCTTGCGCACCTGCTCTACGATCAGGCCATGCTGTCCGAAGGCGGCGAACTCGAGGACCCGGCGGCTTTCGTTCGGCGCGTCAACCGCCTCATTGTCGAAGGACTCGCGGCCGCGCCGAAGATCATTCTGAGCTGAAGAGGCCCGCGTGCTCACACCGCGGCTTGTATCGTTCGGCGGCGCGGGGGGCGAAGACCCGCGCAGCGAGGACTCTGCGCTGCTCGACGCCTACTCCGGGGCGGTGATCGGCGCGTTGGAGCGCGCGGCGCCCGCCGTGACCTATATCGAGGTCGAGCACCATGCCGCCCGATCGCGGAGCCGGCGTGCGCGGTTGGGCAGCGGGTCTGGATTCCTGTTCACCCCCGACGGCTACCTGTTGACCAACAGCCACGTGGTGCATGGGTCGGACCGGGTGACGGTGCGTTTGAACGACGAGGCGCGCTGTGATGCGGATTTGGTCGGCAGCGATCCCGATTCGGACCTTGCGGTGCTTCGTATAGGTTCCCCCACCGCGCTTCCCTACGCCCAATTCGGCGATTCGGCCCAGCTGCGGGTGGGGCAGGTGGCCATCGCCATCGGCAACCCGCTGGGGTACTCGAAGACCGTCACCACCGGCGTGATCTCGGCTTTGGGCCGGACCTTGCGCGCGACATCCGGCCGGCTCATGCACGATGTAATCCAAACGGACGCTGCGCTAAATCCCGGAAACTCGGGAGGACCTCTGGTCGATTCGCGGGGCCGCGTAATCGGCGTCAACACCGCCATGATCCCGCAGGCTCAGTCGATTTGTTTCGCGACCGGAATCAACACGGCGCAGTGGGTCATCGGTCAATTATTTGCGCACGGCCGGGTGCGCCGCGCCTATATCGGTGTGTCCGGAGCCACCGTCCCCGTCGCCACGCGGGTGGTGCGGCATTTCAATTTGCCGAGCGCGAGCGCCGTGCATGTCCTGGAAATCGTCGCCGGCAGTCCGGCCGCCGAAGGCGGGATCGCGGTCGGCGACCGCCTCATTGCCTTGGATGGCATGCCGGTCGACGGCATCGACGGCCTGCAGCGCCTGCTCGATTCGAGCCGCATCGGACGCGATTGTGAAGTTCAGCTGTTGCGAAGATCGTCCGTGGTGCGCGTGAATGTGAGGCCGATCGAATTGCCGGCTGCCGGAGCCTAAGGCTCCGGCGCCAAATTTCCTGGCGGCTAGCTCCAATCCCCGCCACCGCCACCGCCGTCACCGCCGCCGCCATCGTCCCATGAGCCGGGATCGTTGACCCCGAAGTCGGTGCCCCCCATGTCGCCGTTGCCGCGATTTGAGTCATCGCCGGCCGGAGGCGGGAGTACGCCGGGTTCATGACGGCCATCGAGGAAGTGATGAGCGAGCTCTTCCCCGGCTACCACGCCTGCGCCGACCGCCAGACCGGACGCGAGCCCTCCGGCAATACTTCCGCCGATGCCGCTACCCGTCCCGCCCGGGCCGACAAAGCCTCCGGGTCCATAAGCGCCCGGCACGCCGCCGGCGGGAACCACGCCGGCCGGATATTGAACGTAGCTGCTTCGTCTGCGGAAGAGCATCCAAACGACACCGACCGCCAGGGCGAGGATCAGCAGGGTGCCCCACGGGAAATGCGGCGCAGTGGGCGCGGCGCGGAGGCCGAGTTCGGCTTTCAGGGCCTGTACCGCCTGAGGACTTTCATCGGGAAGACCGGGCTTGAGCTGCTCGGCGCGCAGAAGTTCGCTGCGGGCGAGCCCGGCGTTACCCTCGCGCACATACAGCTCGGCTTGGACGAAATGAGCTTTCGCGCTCTCGGGGTGATCACGCAGCACTTGATTCATCATTTCCTGCGCCTGATCGAGACGACCGGACGTGGCCGCCTCATAGATCTGGTGCACCGTCGGCTCGCTGCCGGCCGCCGGCGCCGGCGCGCCCGAAATCGCAAAGGCCAAGGCCGCAACAGCCGCTGATCCAGCAATCACTTTTCGCATGACCAACCCCCTATCGATCGACCCGACCGTAGCCGCGTTAGATATGGGCGAATGCCCGAAGTTCAACCCGGGCTTAACGCCCGGCCAGCCGGACCGCGCCGGCCGGACCGCCCCCCGCCGGAGCGTTTGCGATTTGGCCGGGAGTCACAGAACGCCGCGACGCTTTTGGTCGAGTTCGATGGACTCGAACAGCGCTTGAAAGTTTCCCTCGCCGAAACCCTCGTTACCCTTGCGTTGAATCACCTCGAAGAAAATCGGGCCGATGGCGTTCTTGGTGAAGATCTGCAGCAAAATGCCGCTTTCCGCGCTGCCGTCGATCAGGATGCCCCGCCGGGCAAGCTCCGGCAGCGATTCCTGGTGGTTCGGCACGCGCGCATCGACGCCTTCATAATAAGTGTCGGGCGTATCCTGAAACTCGATGCCCCGAGCGCGCAAGGCATCCACCGTGCGTGCGATATCGTCGGTGGCCAAGGCGATGTGCTGGATGCCTTCGCCTTTGTACTCGTTGAGATATTCCTCAATTTGGCTCTTGTCGTCCTGGCTTTCGTTGATCGGTATGCGAATGAGGCCGCAAGGCGAGGTCAAGGCGCGCGAGAACAGGCCGGTTTCCCGGCCTTCGATGCTGAAGTAGCGAATCTCGCGAAAATTGAACAGCCTTTCATAAAATCCCGCCCACAGATTCATATTGCCGCGCCGCACGTTGTGCGTCAGATGATCGATGCGCGTGAGGCCGACGCCGCTGTCGGCGACCGCGGCGCCGATGGGCAGGAAATCGACGTCGTAGATGGTGCGCTCGCCATAGCGATCCACCAGATAGATCAGACTGCCGCCGATTCCTTCGATCGAGGGGATGTTGAGTTCCATGGGGCCGGCAGTGGCCGGGCCCGGTTTTGCGCCGAGTTCCAGGGCATGCGCGTAGGCCGACCCGGCATCGGCGACGCGAAACGCCATCGCGCAAGCGCAGGGGCCATGCGCGCGCGCGAACCGCTGCGCAAAGCTGTCGTGCTCGGCATTGACGATGAAGTTGACGTCGCCCTGCCGGTGCAGCGTCACATCCTTCGAGCGATGCCGCGCCACCGCAGGCAGGCCCATCGCCTCAAACAGCCGCCGCAACGAGCCGGGATCCGGAGCGGCATATTCGACGAATTCAAAGCCGTCGGTGCCCATCGGGTTGTCGGTGCGCGAGGAATCCTTGACCATTGCCCGCCTCAGCCGAGCGCGCCGATTGCGGACAGCAGGCGGTCAATGTCGGTTTGCGTGGTATACATCGAGACGCCGGTACGCAGCAAGCCGCCCCGCTCCTGAAGTCCCAGCACTTCGACGGCGCGTGCCGCATAAAAGTTTCCGTCCCAGACACAAATCCCCTGCTCACCCAAGGCGCTCGCCGCCGCGGCGGCCGTGTGTTTTTCGAGCGTGACGGAAACGGTGGGGGCGCGTGCGCGCGTGTCGAATCCGGGCCCCCAGACCCGCACCCCGGGCATGCGCCGCACTCCCTCACAATAGTGACGAGCCAACTGGTGCTCGTAGGCGGAGATGCCCGACATGGCGTCGAGGAGCCGCTCGCGCAAGCCGGAGCCCGATCCCCAACCAGCCAGGTATTCGACCGCGGCGCGCAAACCGTCGATGGCGGCGTGATTGAGCGTGCCGGTTTCGATGCGATAGGGCGCCGCCGGGTCTTGCACGCTCAATCGGTAAGTGGGTAGCCGCTCGAGGGCGCCGGGCTTCGAATAGAGAACGCCCACGTGCGGGCCGTAGAATTTGTAGCCCGAGCACAGCAGAAAATCGGCGTCCATGGCCTGCACATCGAGCGGGAAGTGCGGCGCGTAGTGCACCGCATCGATCACCAGCAGGGCGCCGACCTCGCGGGTCAGGCGCCGCGCGAGCGCAATGTCGTTGACGGTCCCGAGCGCATTCGAGGAGGCCCCGAGCGCGAACACCTTGGTGCGGGCGGAAATCTTGGCCGCCATGTCATCGGCGTCCAGCACACCCGATTCCTTCAGGCGAACCTCGCGCAGAATCGCGCCGCGCTCTTCGAGGCGCAGCCACGGGCCGCGATTCGCCTCATGATCGAGCTCGGTGATGAGCACTTCGTCGCCGGGTTTCAAGGTGCGGCCGATCGCCGCGCTCAAGGCGAAGCAAAGCGTGGTCATGTTCTGGCCGAATGAAATGCATTCGGCGGATGCGGCCCCGAGGAACGTGGCGAGGGTCTCGCGCGCGATCTGCATGCGCCGGTCGACTTCCCTCGAGGGAGGGAAGTTGCCGTGAGTGTTCACATTGCACGAGGCGTAGAAATCCCCAATCGCCTCGATGACCGCGGTCGGGACCTGGCTTCCGCCCGGGCCGTCCAGAAACGCGAGTTCAACGCTCTCGCGTCGGCGCAGCAGAGCCGGAAAATCCGCTCTGCTGCGCTGCGCGTGCGCGGCGGTGTAGGCCACTAGAGCAAGTCGTAGGTGAAATCATAAGCGGTGGGCGTCGGATCCCGCGGATGAAGCTTCATGCTGCCTTTCGCGCCCGCGTACTTGCCGGTACCACCGGTGACGGCCATCATCGAGTCGCCCGTGTCCAGATACGGCCCCTCGATGGTGATCTGTCCCTCCTTCAGAACAAGCGTCCAGAAGCATTCCCAGCTCTTGCCGACCGCGGTGCGTATGCAGTAGCCCGAGTCGCTGCCGACCTGCGTCTTGTTGGCGGCGTCGTAGATTTTGTTGGCGAACACCAGCAAATCCCCCGGGGAGTCGCCCTTGGCTCCGAGATCGATCGTGGTTTCGCCCACGGGCCGCTCCACAACGACGAAATGCTCGCCGGCCCACGCCGGCAGCCACACCAGTGCGGCAGCGAGCGCCGCCACGCGAATAAACAACTTGTTCATGCGAATCCCCTTGGTTTGCGTTATTGGCGCCTCGTCGGCTCCCTGCTCGAGATCTCTGCAATAATACCAAGCCGCCCAACTTTTGCCTCAAGACGCTTGCCCGAGGGAAATGCCGCGATGTTGACCAACGAAGTGCTGCCGCTGATCAATGAAGCGGCAAAGCGAGTGTACTCCCTGGTGCGCGAAACGCCGTTGGTGCCCCTCGGCACGGACGAGCTCCAGATAAACGCACACTCGGCCTTTGCCAAGCTCGAGCAACTGCAGCTCAGCGGCTCCTTCAAGCTGCGCGGTGCGACCAATAAGCTCATGAGCCTCGAGCCGTCTGCGGCCGCGGCGGGAGTCATCGCCTCGTCCACCGGCAACCATGGACTCGGCGTCGCGACGGCAGCGCGGTTCCTTGGCATCGATGCGGAGGTGTTTTTGAGCGCCCAAGTGAGTCCGGCGAAACGCGAGAAGATACGCGAGCACGGCGCCCGGATTCGCATCGTGGGCGACGATCCGCTGGCCGCGGAATTGGCGGCGCGCGTCGCGGCGGGCGAGTCGGGACGCACCTACATCTCTCCCTACAACGACCCTTTCGTGGTGGCGGGGCAGGGCACCATCGCCGTCGAGCTCATGCGTCAATTGCCGGATCTGGAGGCGATTTTCATCGCCACCGGCGGCGGCGGCCTGATCAGCGGCGTCGGTTCCTACCTGCGCCATCAGGCGCCGAATTGCGAGGTCATCGGCTGTTGGCCTGAAAATTCCGCGGTGCTGTACGAGTGCATCAAGGCCGGCCGCATTGTCGTCGCGCCGGAGAAGCCGACCTTGAGCGAGAGCACCGCCGGCGGGGTCGAATCCGGCTCCATCACGTTCGATCTGTGCCGGCAGGTCATGCACCGCGGCGTTTTGGTGAGCGAGGAGGAGATTCTGCGCGCGATGCGCTGGGGTCATGCGCAGGGGTGGGCCATGGAAGGCGCCGGCGGCGTCGCCTTGGCCGCGTATTTCAAGGAAGCGGCGCGCTACGCCGGCAAGAAGATCGTGGTGCTGATCTGCGGCGGCAACCCGTCGCCGGCGGTCGCCGAGTTGTTGCGCTAGGCGCCTGCCGGAGTACTCAGGCAGGCTCCTCGAAGTCGGAGGCGACCGCTTCGATCAAGGTGGGTCCCGGGCGGTCGAGAGCGGCGCGTATGGCTTCGGTCAGCCCCGCCGGGTTTCGTGCGCGTACCGCCGCGGCGCCGCAGGCGAGCGCGAGCGCCACGAAGTCGGGATTGCGCGCAATCACGCCAATCGGCGGAATGCCCGCCGCCACCATGTCGTCGCGGATCTGACCAAGCGCGGAATTGTTCCAGACGACCACCGGCAAAGGCAACGCGGCTTCCACCGCGCTCATCAATTCCCCCAAGGTGAATTGCAGCCCAAAATCACCGGCAAGCGCCAGCACCGCGCGCGCGGGATTCGAGACCTTGGCGCCGAACGCCGCGGGCAGCGCAAAACCCAGGGTGCCGTAGCCGGACGGATGGAACCAATGGCCGGGCTCATCGGATCGAAAAGCATAATTGCCGAAATACGCGATCTGCGTCATGTCGCTGAACACAACACCGTCCGCCGGCAATGCCGCGCGGATGGCGTCGAGAGCGGCCAACTGCGCGCGCGCCTTCGAATCGAACGTCCCTTCGATCTCGCGGCGCAGTCCCGCCGCGCCGCCGGTTCTGGTCCGCCAACCCGAACGAGCGGACAATCCTTGGTTGATCGCGTGCAGGCACAGGCGTGCATCGCCCCACACCGGCAGGTCCGCCGCGTAGTGATCCGCGAGCTTATTCGGATCGATGTCGATGCGAATCAGCCGGCCGCCGATCGGCAATCTCAGCGCCGAGTAAATATCGGTCTCGCTCATTTCGGTGCCCACCGCCAGCACCACATCGGCCTCGGCGATCAGGGTTTGAACCGCGCGGTAGGGAAGCGCAGTACCGAGGTTGGCGGGATGATCATGCGCCAGCAGACCTTTGCCGGCCGCGGTCGTCACCAGCGGGCAGTCGAGGGTCTCGACCAGGCGCTGCAATTCGCGTCCGGCGCGGCACGCGCCGCCGCCGGCGACGATGACGGGCCGGGCGGCGAGATCCAACAGGCGAACCGCTGCGCTGATTCGTTCGACCGAGGTCTGGGGCAGCGGCGCCGCATCGGCGAAACGATCAGCCGGCAGCGTGGTGGGTTCGGCCAGCACGTCGAGCGGGATTTCCAGGTACGCAGGACGGGGGCGCCCGGCGCGCAGCGAGGCCAGACAGATGCGCAAATGATCGCGTACGTCCTCGGCGCTCGCGGCCGCTCGCGCCACCCCGAAGACTCCGGCGGCAAGCGCCGATTGACTATGCAATTCGTGCAGCACGCCCCATTGCTTGCCGAGCGAGGCGCGCACCGGCGTGGTCGCGACTACCAAGAGAGGGATGGAATCGGAGTAGGCCTGTGCAACCGAGGTCAAAATATTGGTCAGACCCGGGCCGGAAATGGTGAAGGCGGCGGCGGTGCGGCCGCTCATGCGCGCATAGCCATCGGCTGCGAAGCCGGCACCCTGCTCGTGGCGCACCAACACGTGCCGCAGATTCGCGGCGGCGAGCCCGCGGTAGAGTTCCAGATTGTGGACGCCGGGAATTCCAAACACGGTATCGATGCCATTGGCGACCAACAGTTCGACGAGATAGCGACCGATACTGCGTGACATATGCGCCTTCTTGAACGCCGCCGGGGAAACCGCGCTAGGATGGCACGGGGCGAGCCCAAAAGTAAGCCGCCGCAATCGGTGGACACGAGAACAAAGGTTGACTGCGGATGAAATATTCAAGTTTGGTGGATCGTATCGCCGGCGAGGGGGCCGACGCGTGGCAAATACACTACGAGGCGCGCGCGGCGCAGGATCGCGGCGAGGATGTCATCATATTGAGCGTCGGCGACCCCGATATCGAGACGCCGCAGCCGGTGCTCGAGCGCGCCATAGAGGCCTTGAGGGCCGGCGATACGCACTACACGCCGGTACCGGGCCGCGATCAGTTGCGCGAGGCCATCGCACGCACGCATTGCGAGCGCACGGGTCAGGCGGTCGAAGCGGCCAATGTGATCTTTCTCGCCGGGGCGCAGAACGCCCTGTTCATCGCATCGCTGTGTTTGGCGGGACCCGGCGACGAGGTGATCGCGTTCGAGCCCCTGTATCCGACGTATCCGGCCACGATCGAGGTGTCGGGCGCGCGCATGGTGCGTGTGCCGGCGCCGGCGGCCAACGGGTTTCGAGTGGATATCGCGGCGCTCGAGGCGGCGATCACGCCGCGAACCCGCGCGATCTTCTTCGCCACGCCGAATAATCCGAGCGGCGCCATCATCGGCGCCGCCGATCTCGCCGCCATCGGCGAATTGGCGCGGCGTCATGCGCTGTGGGTGGTGGCCGATGAAGTGTATGCGGGGCTTGCTCCGGGCGGCCGGGTTCCGAGCCTGGCGGCGGCCCTGCCCGAGCAGGTGATCACCATCAGCAGCCTGTCCAAGACCCACGCCATGCCGGGCTGGCGCGCGGGGTGGCTGGTCGGACCCCAACGGCTGGTGGCTCACGCCGAAGCATTGGCGCTGTGCATGCTGTACGGTCTACCCGGGTTCGTTCAAGAGGCGTCCTTGACCGCCTTGGGGGTTGCCGCCGCCGCGGAATCGCGCATGCGCGAGTTCTGCGCCAAGCGGCGCGATATGGTCATGTCGGGACTCGCTGGGATTCGCGGACTGCGCTGCCATGCGCCGGATGCCGGCATGTTCATCCTGATCGAAGTCAGCGGCACCGGCTTGTCCGGATACGAGTTCATGTGCCAACTGTATCGATCGGAAGGCGTTTCGCTGCTCGATGGCGGCGCGTTCGGCGAGGGGACGGCCGGTTTCGTGCGCCTGTGCTACGCCACCGAGGAGGCGACGTTGCGCGAGGCGTGCGCGCGCATCCGCCGTTTTGCGGAGCGCAGCCGGTGAGCGGGTGGCGGCGCGCGCGGACTCAGCTTAATTTCGATGCGGCGTGGGCGTCCGCGCCGGCCAACGGCAATGCGGTCGATTCCTTGATGACGGTGACCGCAACCGATGAATTGACCGACCGAACGCATGGAATTCGCGACAAGTAATCCAAATAGAATGCCTCGTACGCCTTGATGTTCCGGGTGACGATTTTCAACAGAAAATCCCACTCGCCGGTGAGCGTATAGCATTCGAGCACTTCGGCGCGCTCGCGGATCGCCGCCTCGAATTCGGCGATCGCATCGCGGCCGGTGGTTTCGAGTTTGACGTGGGCGAAGATGGTGACATCGAGGCCGAGCGCGTTGCGGTCCAGAAGGGCGACGCGTCCTTTGATGATGCCGCTTTGCTCGAGCTGTTGAATGCGTCGCCAGCAGGTCGTGGTCGAGATGCGGGTTTGCGAGGCCACCTCGGCCACCGACAGGGCGCCGTTGCGCTGTAAAATGTCGAGCAGCCGCAGATCCAGCCTGTCGATCGTTTGATGGTTATTATTTTCCATAATTCTTGAAATTAAGGAATGAACATTCCGGATTATCCTGCCGTCACCTAATGAATGCAACACGAAGGCGGCAACAGACGTAAGTTACAACTATGAACAAACACTCGCGTTTGCATCTGCCCCGCCCGCCCGCCCGACCCGGCGAGAAGCCCGATTTCAGCTACGTGCACTTGTCGCCCGCGGGCGCCGTGCCGCGACCGGACGTGAATGCGCGCGCGCGCGATATCGAAGCCTTGGCCGTCGAACTGGTGAGAGTGCTCGACGACGCCCACGATGCGATCGGCCCCTGGCATCCGCATCTCGACCCGGCCGAACTGCAGATCGGACTGCGGCACATGATGCTGACGCGCATCTACGATGAGCGCATGCAGCGCACGCAACGCGCCGGCAAGATATCTTTTTACATGCGTTCATTGGGCGAGGAGGCCGTGTCGGTCGCGCAGTGCATGGCATTGCGCCCGGGCGACATGCTGTTCCCTTCGTACCGCAATCAGGGTCTGCAGATTGCGCGCGGAATCCCGCTCGTGGATCTGATGTGCCAGTTGTTGTCCAACACGCACGACATGTGCAAGGGCCGTCAGCTGCCGGTGCTGTATCACTCCAAAGCCGGGAATTTATTCTCGATCTCCGGAAATTTGGCGACGCAGTTTCCGCAGGCGGTCGGCTGGGCCATGGCGGCGGCGATCAAGGGCGAGGACCATCTGGCCGCAAGCTGGATCGGCGAAGGCAGCAGCGCCGAGGCGGATTTTCATCATGCGCTGCTGTTTGCCTCCGTGTACCAGGCGCCGGTCATCCTCAACGTGGTGAACAACCAGTGGGCGATATCGACCTTCCAAGGCTATGCCGGCGGGGAACAGCGGTCCTTCGCCGCGCGCGGGCCAGGCTACGGGATTGCCGGCATTCGTGTCGACGGCAACGATTTCCTCGCGGTGTACGCCGTGACGCAGTGGGCGGCGCTGCGGGCGCGCACCGGTGGTGGCCCGACCTTGATCGAACTGGTGACCTATCGGGCCGCCGCCCATTCCACCAGCGATGACCCGGCACGCTATCGCGCCAAGGACGATCAGGAGCACTGGCCGCTCGGCGATCCGATCGAGCGGCTGAAGCGGCATCTGATCAAACTCGGCGAATGGTCCGAAGAGAGGCATCGCGCGCTCACGAGCGAACTGGAGGCGCTGGTCGGCGCGAGCTGGCAGGAGGCGGTGACCCACGGCACGCTCACCGAGGGGCCGAAGCTCGATGCGGATCTGATGTTCGAGGACGTATTCAAAGAAATGCCGCAGCACCTGCAGCGCCAGCGCGCGTTGATGCGCTTGGAGAGAAGCTAGCCCATGGCCAGCATGAACATGATTCAGGGGCTGAATTCCGCCATGGACATCATGCTCGGGCGCGATCCCTCGGTCGTGCTGATGGGTGAGGACATCGGCTATTTCGGCGGCGTATTCCGCACCACCGAGGGTCTGCAGCGCAAGTACGGCGAGCACCGGGTGCTCGATACGCCGATCGCCGAGGGCGGCATCATCGCCGCCGCCATCGGCATGGGTGTGAACGGGTTGCGCCCCGTCGCGGAAATCCAGTTCGCCGACTATATCTACCCGGCGTTCGATCAAATCGTGAGCGAATTGGCGCGGCTGCGCTATCGCAGCGCCGGCGAATTCTTCGCTCCGGTGACCATCCGCACCCCGTGCGGCGGCGGCATCCGCGGCGGTCAGACGCATTCGCAAAGCCCGGAGGGCATTTTCACGCATGTGAGCGGGCTCAAGGTGGTCATGCCCTCGAATCCCCGCGATGCCAAGGGTCTGCTGATCACCGCGATCGAGGACGACGATCCGGTGGTGTTTTTCGAGCCGAAGCGTCTGTACAACGGGCCATTCGACGGCGACCCGAGCAAGCCCGCGGTGCCCTGGAGCGCTCATCCGAAGGGACAGGTCGAGGAAGGCTATTACACCATACCGCTCGGTTCGGCCGAGGTGGTGCGCAGCGGCTCAGAGCTCACCATCATTACGTACGGCACCATGGTGTACGTCGCGTTGGCGGCGGCAGCGGCGCTCAAGGTGGATGCGGAGATCGTCGATCTGCGCTCGCTCATACCGCTCGACGTCGACACGGTATGTCGTTCGGTGAAGAAAACCGGCCGATGCGTGGTGGCGCACGAGGCCACGCGCTTTTCGGGATTCGGGGCCGAGATCGTGTCCGTGATACAGGAAGAGTGCTTCTGGGACCTGGAGGCGCCGATCCAGCGCGTGGCCGGGTGGGATACGCCCTATCCGCATGCCTTTGAATGGGAGTATTTTCCCGGTCAGGCGCGAGTTGCATCGGCCATCAAGGCCGTGATGGAGCCCTCATGAGCCAATTTGTATTCAAGATGCCGGATTTGGGCGAGGGCACGGTCGAGGCGGAGATCGTCGCCTGGCACACGCAACCCGGCGCCCTCGTCACCGAGGATCAAGTGATCGTCGAGGTCATGACCGACAAGGCGGCCGTGGAAGTTCCCGCGCCCGTGAGCGGCCGGGTGCTCTCGGTCACCGGAGCGCCGGGCGACAAAGTCGCCGTGGGTTCACCCTTGATCGTGTTTGAGACCGCTCCAGCGACTGCCCCAGCGCCCGCAGCCGCTCCGGCGGCGGCGACCGTTCCAACGCCCGCGACCGCCGCGGCCGCCGCCGAGGTCCCCGATGCTGCGCTCGAAGCGGGGCGCGCCGGTCGGGTCATGACCTCTCCCGCCAACCGGCGCCGGGCTCGGGAAGCCGGGATCGACTTGTCGAGCGTGGCGGGTTCGGGTCCCGGAGGGCGCATCCTGCGCGGCGACATCCATTCGGCAGGGGCCGGTGCGGCGGCGGGCGAAGCGGCAAACCTCGCGCCTGCGGCCGCGCCAACCTCGGAAGTCAAGGTGATCGGCGTACGCCGGTTGATCGCCGAACGCATGAGCGCGGCCAAGAGGGACATTCCGCATTTCGCCTACGTGGAAGAGGTGGACGTCACGGAGCTCGAAGCGCTGCGCGCGGAATTGAATGCCAAGTTGGCCAAGGGCGAACCCGGACTCACGTATTTGCCCCTGGTCATTTCGGCTCTGGTGCGGGTTCTTGAGTCATTCCCCCAGTGCAATGTGCTCTACGATGCGGCGCGCGGCGTGTTGGTACGGCATCATGCGGTGCATGTCGGCATAGCGACCCAGACTCCGGAGGGGCTCAAGGTCCCGGTTGTGCGCAATGCCCAGGCTTTGGGTTTGTGGGAAATCTCTGCGGAGGCGCGCCGCGTGTCCGAGCGCGCGCGCGCCAATAAAGCGACGCGCGACGAACTGATTGGATCCACGATAACCATCACGAGCCTGGGCAAGCTCGGCGGCATCGCCTCGACACCGGTCATCAATGCGCCTGAAGTCGCCATCGTGGGCCTCAACAAGGCCGTGGACCGACCGGTCGTTCACAAGGGTGCGATCGCGGTGCGGCGAATCATGAATTTGTCGTCGTCATTCGATCATCGCTTCGTGGACGGCTATGATGCAGCGTCGATGATTCAGGCCCTGAAGGAGCTGCTTGAACATCCGGCAATGATATTCCTACCCAAGGCGAAGGCTCGATGACTGCACCCCCCAAGCGACCCGCGTTCGGCACGCTGTTGACCTCACACATGGCGACGGCCTCCTACGGGGACGGTCGCTGGGGCGAGGCGGAAATCAAGCCGGTATCGCCGATCGAGCTGTCTCCGGCAGCCCATGTGCTGCACTATGCGAGCACTTGTTTCGAGGGGTTCAAGGCCTTTCGGCATGCGGACGGCTCCATCCACGTCTTTCGCATGGACCGGCACATCCAGCGCATGCGCCAGAGCGCCCGGCAGCTGGTGCTGCCCGAGCCGGATGCGCTGCAACTCGCGCACATGGTGCGCAGCGTGATCGAGCGCTGCCGCGATGCCGTGCCGGAGGCGCCCGGCGCTCTTTATCTGCGGCCGATATTGATCGGCACCACGGCGAATATCGGTGCGGCGGCGACTCCGGCCACAGAGGCGCTGCTCATGGTGTTGGCGAGCCCGGTTTGGGATTACTTTGCGGGCGGCATGAAGCCGCTGCGCATCCTGGTGGACGATGAGCACACGCGATCGGCGGCGCAAATGGGCATGGTGAAGACCGGTGGCAACTATGCCGCGGCGCTCGGCCCCACCTTGAGCGCGCGGGCAAAATTCCAGGTCGATCAGGTGCTGTTTTGCCCGGGCGGGCAGGTGCAGGAGACCGGCGCCGCCAACTTCCTGCTGGTCCGCGAGGGCGCGCTCTTGACGCGCGGCTTGGACAGCACGTTTCTGCACGGCATCACGCGTGATTCACTGTTGACCCTTGCGCGCGATCGGGGCTTTGCCGTGTCGGAGCGGGTGTTCGATGTGACCGAAATGCTCGAATGGGTGAGATCGGGCGAAGCCGCATTGTCGGGGACGGCGGCGGTGCTGGCCGGAGTGGGCACCCTGATTTATCGCGGCGCCGAGCACCGGGTCGCGGGCGGAGAGGTCGGCCCGCTCACCCGCGCGCTTCGCGGCGCGCTGGTCGCCATTCAACAGGGGGAGGCGCCGGACAGCCACGGCTGGCTAGAGCGCGTGTGAGCACCCGATCACGGGGCGTGCCGGGAGAGACTTCTAGTACTCCTCTCGATCCTCGTCGTCGTCGTCGTCCAAATCCTCATCATCCTCATCGTCTTCTTCATCGTCGTCCCAATCGTCCTCTTCCTCCTCCTCCTCGGCATCTCTCTCAGCCTTGGAGCCCGACCAGCCCTCGGGTTCCTCGCCGAGCTCTAGATCGAGCTCAGCCCAGCCGTCGACGTCCAATTCCTCGATATCGCCGTCCAGGTGCTGAATCTCGACGATTTCCCGGTCTTCGTCCACTCTGAGCACCTGAAAGGTTTCGTCATTTTCCAGGTCCTCGTACCACTGCCCGACGGTCGGTTCGTACTCTCTGCCCACGTAAAGTCATCCTTTCTTGTCTTGTGCTGTCGAGCCGAATATTAGGGGAGGCCGCTGCGCTAAGTAAATGGCAATATTGCGTATACATGAACATTGCTGACCGCAGAGCCCTTGCCCGGTGCCTGGCGGACGCCAAACGCGTCGTCGTCAAGGTGGGATCGGCGTTGCTGGTCGACGCCGACAAGGGGCGTCTCAATCGCGCCTGGTTGGAGAGTTTCGCGGCGGATCTGGCCTCCCTGCACAGGCGCGGGCAGGAGGTCATCGTGGTTTCCTCGGGCGCGATCGCGCTCGGCCGCCGGCATTTGGGGCTGAACGCCGGCAAACTGAAGCTCGAGGAAAGCCAGGCGGCTGCTGCCGTGGGGCAAATTCGCCTGGCGCATGCCTACAAGGAGCTGCTGGACGGCCACCACATCACGGTGGCGCAAATTCTCCTGACCTTGGGCGATACCGAACAGCGCCGCCGCTACCTCAATGCGCGCGGTACCCTCAACATGCTGTTGTCCCTCGAGGCAATACCGGTGATCAACGAAAACGACACGGTCGCGACCGCCGAGATTCGTTACGGCGACAACGACCGGCTGGCGGCACGGGTGGCGCAGATGGTGGGCGCCGACTGCCTGGTGCTGCTGTCGGACATCGACGGGTTGTACACGTCAAACCCCCAGGAGCGCAGCGACGCCGAATTCATTCCCCGCGTACTCAAGATCACTCCGGAAATCGAAGCCATGGCGGGCGGGGTCAGCAGCGATGTGGGTTCGGGCGGCATGCAGACGAAAATTGCCGCCGCCAAAATCGCCGTGGGGGCGGGATGCCACATGTGCATCGCCAGGGGAGCGCTGCAGCATCCGTTGAAGCATATCGAGGAGGGCGCGCGCTGCACGTGGTTCGTGCCGAACTCGACGCCGGTGGCGACCCGCAAACAGTGGATCGCCGGGACCTTGAAGCCGGCCGGTGCGATCGCGGTTGATGAAGGTGCGGTTCGCGCCCTGCAGCAGGGCAAGAGCTTATTGCCGGCCGGGGTGACGCGTGCGGTGGGGCGCTTCGAACGGGGCGATACGGTCAGCATCATCGGACCGGACGGGGTGGAAGTGGCGCGCGGCATTTGCGCGTATTCGGACACCGATGCGGCCCGCATCATCGGGCGCCAGTCGGCAGAAATTGAAAAAACCTTGGGATATCGGGGCCGCGATGAGATCGTGCACCGCGACGACTTGGTTTTGCTGAGAGATTCGTGATGGTGGCGGAGGTCATGCGCCCGATCGGCCGCGAGGCACGGGCCGCGGCGTTGCGGCTCGAACTCGCCTCGAGCGATCAAAAGAATCGCGCGCTCAAGGCCGCAGCCACGGCGTTGCGGGCGGGCAGCCGCACAATCCTGGCGGCGAATGAGCTTGATATGCGGGAAGCGGCCGCACACGGAGCCGCCGGCGCCATGCTCGATCGGCTGCGCCTCGATGCCAAGCGCGTGGAGAGCATGGCCCAAGGACTTGAGAGCATCGAGCGGTTGCCCGATCCGATCGGCACCGTGCTCGCCGAATGGGTGCGGCCCAACGGCATGGTCATTCAGAGGCGCCGCGTGCCGCTCGGCGTGATCGGGATCATTTACGAGAGCCGCCCGAACGTCACCGCCGACGCGGGCGCACTGTGCCTGAAATCGGGCAACGCGGTGATTCTGCGCGGCGGCTCGGAAAGCATGAATTCCAATGCGGCAATTCACGCATGTTTGGAACAGGGCTTGAAGATCGCGGGTCTGCCGAGTGCTTGCATACAATTGGTGCCTACCGCCGATCGCGCCGCCGTCGGCTACATGCTCGCGGAGATGACCGAGGATATCGATGTCATCGTGCCCCGCGGCGGCAAAAGTCTGATCGCGCGGGTGCGCAAGGAGGCACGGGTACCGGTGATCGGGCATCTCGAAGGGGTGTGTCATGTGTACGTCGACCGAAGCGCGAATCTCGAGATGGCGCAGGCCATCGTGCTGAACGCCAAGATGCGCCGTACCGGTGTCTGCGGCGCGGCGGAGACTTTGCTGGTGGACCGCGGCTGTGCCCACACGCACCTCGGTCCTCTGATCAAGATGCTGCTCGAGGCCGGCTGCGAGGTTCGCGGCGACGAGGCGGCCGCGCGCTGCACCGGGCGCGTGAAGATCGCAACCGAGCAGGATTGGTACACGGAGTATCTGGACGCCATCATCGCGGTGCGCGTGGTCGATGACGTGGATGCGGCGATGGCGCACATTCGCAAGTATGGGTCGCAACACACCGATTGCATCGTTGCCGACGATCGCGCCGTCGCGGAGCGATTCTTGGCCGAGGTCGACAGCGCGATTGTGCTGCACAACGCCTCGACGCAGTTCGCCGACGGCGGCGAGTTCGGGATGGGTGCCGAGATCGGCATCAGCACGGACAAGTTTCACGCCCGCGGTCCGGTGGGAGCGGAGCAGCTCACCAGCTACAAATATCAGGTGCGCGGCAGCGGACAGATCCGCGACTGATTGCGCCGGCCGGCCCCGGGGGCTACAGCATCGCCTCCCACGGCCGGCTTAAACGGATCGCGCAGGTGATCACGCCGACCATGCTGTAGGTTTGCGGGAAATTGCCCCACTGCTCGCCGCTGACGGGATCGATGTCCTCCGACAGCAGCCCCGCGCTGTTACGCCGGCGCAGCAGCCTCTCGAACAGCTCCCGTGCCTGGTCCAGGCGACCGACGGCGGCGAGCGCATTGACGTACCAAAACGAACACATGGTAAAGGTATTCGCGGGGACTCCGAAGTCATCCGAATGCAGGTACCGAAAGACCAGATCGCCGCGCACGAGTTCCCGCTCGATTGCATCGAGTGTGGACACGAAGCGCGGATCGGTCGCTTCAATAAAGCCCAGGTCGGGCAGCAATAGTGCGGTGGCATCGAGGTCATCGCCGTCGAAAGCGCCGACGAACGTTTTCTTGCTTTGACTCCAGGCGTGCGCCAGGATTTCCGCGCGCATGGTGTCGGCAGCGGTGCGCCAAAAAGTGGCCCGGTCGGCGAGATTCAGGTGCAAGGCGATCCGCGCCAATCGGTCGCAGGCCGCCCAGCACATGACGGCTGAAAAGGTGTGTGCCTGCGCGGTGCCGCGGAATTCCCAGGGACCCGCATCGGGCACTGCGAACATCTTCATCGCCCGTTCGCCCAGCACTTCCCCCCGGGCAAACATTGCGGCATCGCCGGGGTTGGTCAGGCGTTGATCGAAAAACAGCTGCCGTGCGGCGAGTATCACCGCGCCGTAGACATCGTGCTGGCGCTGACCGTAGGCCAGATTGCCGACGCGCACCGGCCCCATGCCGCGATAACCGTCGAGCGTATCAATGATTCGTTCCTCTATGTGCGCTTCGCCCGTGATGCCGTAGAGCGGCTGCAGCTCCCCGCCGGGATTGCGCGCAACGATATTGTCGAGATAGCGCAAGTAACCCTCCATGGTGTTGGTGGCGCCCAAATGATTGAGCGCGAGAATCACGAAGAAGCTGTCGCGCAGCCAGCAGAAACGATAGTCCCAATTGCGAACGCTGCCGGCCATTTCCGGAATCGACGTGGTCAAGGCGGCGAGCACCGCACCCGTGTCCTCATAGGTGCACAATTTCAAGGTTATCGCGGAGCGAATCACCGCCTCCTGCCAATCGAAGGGCACGGCCAAACCGCGAATCCATTCGTGCCAATAGGTGCGCGTTTCCTCGAGCCAGAACCTTGCGAGGCTTAGCGGCGCCTCCTCGATGGTCTCGTCCGGCGCAAGGATGAACGCAAGCGGCGCACCGAGCACGAAGACGGTCTCATCGAGCACCGGAGACAGGGAGCTGTTGGTGGTGACGCGGTAGTTGAGCGCCGCGGACAAGAAACGAATGTGATGGCTGCCGGCGACGCGCTGCGGAGCATCCGCGCCGTGGTCGCACCGCGGCCGCAATCGCACGGTGACGATCGGACGACCCTTGATCGGTTCGACCAACCGCACCACGGCGTTGGGTCTGAAGTTGCGGCCGCGCGAACGGAATCGCGGACAAAAATCCGTGATCCTCAACGAGTTGCCGTGGCCGTCGGTGAGGGTGGTTTCCACGATGGCGGTGTTGCGCACATAAGCGCGCTGCGCGTTGACCATGTCCTGCAGATCGACCGCGAACACGCCGCTGTCCGAGTCGCCGCCCTCACGCCGCAGCAACGCGCAAAACACCGGATCGGCGTCCGGTTTGGGCAGGCACATCCACACGATCCGGCCGCGCCAGTCGATCAAGGCGGCAATCTGGCAATTGCCTATGACCGCGAGATCCAGGGTGGAGGCTGCGCTCATTGGCGTCGCGAGCCATGCAATGAGGCGATGCTGCGCAGCCATCGGCGCACCGCAACGGAGTCGTCGATGCGGTATTGTGCCCGCACGCGATCGCCGACCGCGATTGAGATGCCGCCGTGGTCTTGGGCCACGCGAAAGCCGCTCTGATCGGTGAGGTCGTCGCCGACGAATACCGGCCGACGGCCCGAGAACGGCGGCTCCTTCATAAACGCCTTGACGGCGGCTCCCTTGTTGAATGAGCGCGGTTTTATCTCCATGACCTTGTTGCCTTCCTGGACGTGATAATAAGCGCCCAGCGGTGCGGCGATGGCCTTGAGCGACTCGCGAATGCTCGCTTCGTGGCGGGGAGCCAGCCGATAGTGCACGGCAATGGTGCGGCCCTTGTCCTCGACCGAGGTGCCCGCATGAGCCGAGACCAGCGCTTTTACCGCCGCACGCACCCGGTCGAGCCGGGCGTCGACGAAACTCGCGCCGTGCATGCCGCCCGATGCCTCGCGCCGCTCGACGCCGTGCAGTCCCGCCGCAGGCAGTCGCAGAGGATCGAATATCGCGTCGAGGAACTCGATGCTGCGGCCGCTCACCAATGCAAGAGCGCCGTCAAGCCGTTCCATCACCATGACCAGCAAACTCTTGAGTTCCTGATCCGCATAGGTGTCGAGAGGCGAGTCGGTCAATTCGATCAGAGTTCCGTCGACATCCAAAAACAAACACCATTCGGGAGACGGCGCGGGCGGTGGTGTTTGCATCATATGATAGCTTAGCCTGCAAGGTCACATGGCTTATAGTGTGGCCGCCGCCATTGCTTCGCAAGCGTCGGCTGGCATGTAATGCTTATCGGAGGAGGCGCCGGGCGGGTTCCGGGCTCCGCGGGGGTGGTGGTATTTGGGCATTTCGCCCGCGCCACCGGGCACGCTGACACTTTCATGGGACGTGCGATGTTTCGCTCGATCATGTTACGTCTGGTACTGCCGATGGCGCTCGCCTCATGCGTGGTCGCCTATGTCGGATTGCCGTACATCGAGCGGCTGCTGGCCGAGTGGTTTCGATCGGACGTCGAATTGCGCGCCCAGTTGGTGATGCATTCGATGGAGGAGTCGATCACGGATTTGGTGGAGAACGGCAACCCGGCGCGGCTGCAATCCTACCTCGCGAAGATAACCGCCGACCAGCGGCTGCTCGCCATCCTGGTCTGCCGTCCCGACGGCTCGACGATCTACAGGACCGAGCACACGCCTGCGGCAATATCCTGTGCGTCGCAAAGCGATGCGAAGCCCGCCGCGGCCCGGGTCGTGCAATTGCCGTCCGGTTCCGTTCAAGTGTCGCGCTTCGATTTCGACGCGGCACAGCCGAAACCGTTTCGCGTGTTGATGCTGCATGATTTGAGTTTCGCCGATCGCCGGCAACGCACGGCCAGGGATTTCGCGCTGGTGTTCGTCGCGATCTCGGCGCTGCTCGTGGCGCTGCTGTTCGTGCTGGTGGCCTGGTTGCAGTTGCGCCGCTGGGTCAAGGTGCTGATCGGCGATATTCGCGGCAAGCGATTTATGGACGATGCCGAATCGCCGCGCGCCTCGTTGCCGATACTCTCGCAAGTGCGCCAGGTGTTGGCCGAGGTCGAGGAAGCGCAGCGCTTGGAGATCGAGTTTCACGAGAACTGGACGCCGCAGGCGCTGCGGCAGGTGGTGCGCGAATATTTGCATTCGTCACAGGTGATCATCGTCTCGAATCGCGAGCCCTATATCCATAACTTCGATCCGCTGCATCATCCGGTGGTGCAGGTCCCCGCGAGCGGCATGGTGACGGCGATGGAACCGATCATGCGGGCATGTTCAGGGCTGTGGGTGGCACACGCAAGCGGCACGGCGGATCGCGAGACCGTGGACCGCTATGATCAAATCAGGGTGCCGCCCGACAATCCCACATATACGCTGCGGCGCGTATGGCTGACGACCGAGCAGGAGCAGGGGTACTACTACGGCTTTTCGAACGAAGGCCTGTGGCCCTTATGCCATTTGGCCTACGTCCGGCCGGCGTTCCGCGCGAGCGACTGGCGCGCCTACGAAGAGGTGAACGCGAAGTTCGCCGAGGTTGTGGCCGCCGAATCCACCACCGACAGTCCGGTGCTGCTGATCCAGGACTTTCACTTCGCTCTGTTGCCGCGGCTCATCCGCGCAAAAATTCCCAAGGCCACCATCGTGCTGTTTTGGCACATCCCGTGGCCGAACGCCGAGACGTTCGGCGTGTGTCCGTGGAAGCGCGAGATGTTGCTGCACATGCTTTCGGCCGACATCCTCGGTTTTCACACGCGCTACCATTGCCAGAATTTCCTCGATTCCGTGGATCGCTTCGTGGAGTGCCAGATCGATCATGAGCACATGACGGTCACGCTCAAGGGTCACGTGTGTCGCGTCGCTCCCTACCCCATATCGATCGAGTGGCCGCCGCGCTGGCTTCAGGATATTCCGGATGTCGCTACCTGCCGCGCATCGGTGCGCGAGCAGTATCGGATTGGTGCCGGAGTCACCATGGGTCTCGGCGTCGAGCGCTGGGATTTCACCAAGGGCATCCTCGAACGGCTCCAGGCGATGGAGGCATTGCTGGACAAGAATCCCCGCCAGCGAGGACGCATCTGCCTGCTGCAGATTGCGGCGCCGTCTCGCGGTCAGCTGCCGGCATACCAGGCTCTTCAGCGGCATACATACGAGGAAGTGGAGCGGATCAACGCGAAATTCGCGGAGGGCGAATGGCGCCCCATCATTCTCGTCGATGAGCATCAGGAGCCGCGCCGCGTGTTCGAGCTGTATCGCGCGGCGGACTTTTGTCTGGTGAACAGTCTTCACGATGGCATGAACCTGGTGGCCAAGGAGTTTGTGGCGGCGCGGGACGACGAGGACGGCGTGCTGATACTCAGCACCTTCGCCGGCGCATCCCGAGAATTGACCGAGGCAGTGCTGATCAATCCCTTCGACGTCAACGAAACCGCCGACGCCATGATGATTGCGATGCGCATGGGTCGTGAGGAGCGGCGCAATCGGATGAATCTGATGCGCCAGACCGTCAAGGAGCGAAACGTGTACCGGTGGGCCGGACGCATGTTGATGGACGCGGCGCGTATACGTCAGCGACAGCGCCTGCCGCTGACGACCCACGGTCACGGCGCATCGGCGGCGGGCTGAGCGGCTCCCTTCAGGGGCGAGGCCGCGCCGCGGCGAATTTGCACAGGCGTTCGGCGGCGGCCTTGAGCGTTTCATCGCGTTTCGCGATGCACAGGCGCAGAAGCGTCATGGCCGGAGCGGCCGCGTAGAACGGGGAAAGCGGAATGGTCGCGATCTTCGCTTCGCGCATCAGCCGGTCCGCGAATTCGAGATCGTTCGCGCGGCTGAGCGCGCCGTAATCGATCAGCAGGAAATAAGTGCCCGCCGCGGGCAGCGGCTCGAATCCCGAACCGCGCAGCAGCCCCGCCAGCAGATCGCGCTTGGCCTCGAAAAACGCCGACAGACCGGTCCAGGCGTCGGGAAACTCGGCCAGGTAGCGGGCTATGGCGTATTGCAGCGGCGCGGCGATGCTGAAGGTATTGAACTGATGAATCTTGCGCAGTTCCGCCGTGAGCGCCGGCGGCGCGATGCAGTAGCCCACGCGCCAACCGGTGGCATGCAGCGTCTTGCCGAATGAAAACACCGCGAAGCTGCGTTCGCGCAATTCCGCGTGCGACAGGACCGAGGCGTGAGATCTGCCGTCAAACAGTACGTTCTCGTACACCTCGTCGGACAGGACACTGATGGGGCGGTCGCGGATGAGTGCCGCGAGCGCATCGAGATCGGCGCGCTCCGCCACCGTGCAACAGGGGTTTTGCGGACTGTTGATGATGATCAGTCGCGTGCGATCGGTGAGATTTTGCCGCACGCGCTCCCAGTCGAAGCGAAACTCGGGCGGCGCCATCGGGATTCGCACGCATCGGCCGCCCGCCAGGCGCACCGCGGGCTCGTAGGCATCGTATGCCGGATCGAAAATGACGGCCTCGTCGCCGCCGGAGATCACCGCTTGGATCGAATCGTACAGGGCCTCCGTGCCGCCGCAGGTGACGGTGATCTCGGCCCGCGGATCGACCTCGACGGCATAGCTTGCCTTGATTTTCCGGGCAATCTGTTCGCGCAGCTCGATCACACCTTCCATCGGTGCGTATTGGTTCCGTCCCTCCGCGACGGTTTCGACGAGCGAGTGCGCGAGGCGCGGATCGATGGGATAATCGGGAAATCCCTGTCCGATGTTGAGCGCGCCTTCCGCCTGCGCACGGTGCGACATCACCGTGAAAATGGTGGTCCCGACGTCCGGCAATTTGCTTTCGAAACGCACGCTAGCGCTCGCCGGGCGCCACGGCCGGCGCGCCCGCGGGGGCTCCGATCCCCTGCAATCCGCCGGAGAGCGAATGCACGCTGAGTCCGGATTGGCGCAGCTGGCGGGCGGCGGCGAGGCTGCGTTTGCCCGATGAGCAGATAAATAGGTATTCGACGCCGGGGGTCAACAGCTTGGGATTGGCGAGCAGCGCGGGCATGGGAATGTGCCGTGCCGGGGTGGGGGCCGCCGCGAATTCCTCGGCGGAGCGTATATCGATCAATTCGAGCCGGTGTTGCGCGGCGTCCTCGAGCGAGGCGAGGCGCATCTCGATCGCGGCATCCTCGGGCGGCAGATCATGAATGAGCGCGCAGCGCGGAGCGATGCACTCGGCGCGGCGCGGCGCCTGGATTTTGGCGCTGGAAAAATTCATGAAATCCAGCAACAGGAGCTCACCGTCGAGCTGCCCCGGCATGTCCAACAGAATCTTGAGCGTCATCAGGGCCTGCAAGGCGCCGAAGGCACCCGGCACCGGTCCGAGTACGCCCGCTTCGGCGCAGTTTCCAACCACGCCGTCGGCTGTGGCATCGGGCCACAAACAGCGCAGACACGCATGCTGCTGCTGCGGCTTGTACACCTGCAGTTGACCCTCGTATTGGTAGACGCTTGCGAACACCGCCGGCCGCTGCGCCAGCACCGCCGCGTCGTTGATCAGAAACTTGGTGCGGAAATTGTCGCTGCAGTCGACCACGATGTCGTGGGCACGGATCAGATCGAGTGCGTTGTCGGCCGTGAGGCGCATCTCATGGCATTCAACCCGCACGCTTGGATTCAGTTTCGCGGCCGCGCTCGCCGCCAGATGAACTTTCGTTTCGCCGACTCGATCCCAGGTGTATATCGGCTGCCGATGCAGATTGCTGGCATGCAGGGTATCGGAGTCGACCAATCCCAAAAATCCGACGCCGGCGCCGGCCAGGTACTGCAGCACGGGGCTCCCCAGACCGCCGACTCCCACGATCAACACGCGGCTTTGCGCCAATTTGGCCTGGCCGGCCGCACCCACTTCCCGGAGAAGCAGCTGCCGTGAATAGTCGGGCTGCATCGGCCGCCCCTAGTCGGTCACCGGGGACACCGCAGGCTCGTGTTCATGGGAATGGTGCGGCGAGGCGGCGCAGCGCTCGCAATTCACCCAGCCCGAATCGCCGTTCCGATAGTGTTCCTTCTTCCAAATGGGGACCCGGTGTTTGACCTCATCGATGATGAATCGACAGGCATCGAAGGCCTCTCCCCGGTGAACCGAGCTCACGCCCACCCATACGGCCATGTCGGACAAGCCCAGTGCGCCGACGCGATGGATGCACAGGGCGCGTTTGATCGGAAAGCGGCGGTGGGCCTCGGCCAGAATGCGTTCGCCTTCCTTCACCGCCAATTCCTCGAACGCCTCGTATTCCAACCGAGTGACCTCTTGGCCCTCATTATGATTGCGAACCCAGCCCTCGAAGCTCACGTAGCCGCCGGCGCCGGGATCGAGCAGTTCGAGCCGCGCCGAGGTGCTGTCGATGGCCGAATGCGCAAAACGAAAGCGCATCAGCCGCCCGCCACCGGAGGTATGAATACCACCGCATCGCCGGATACGAGTGTGCGCGACCACGTCGAGAATTCGCTGTTGACGGCCACCTTCAACTGTTCGCGGGACAATGTGAAGCCATGCCGCGACTGCAGCTCGGAGTACAGATCGGCCGCAGTGGCCGCGGAGGTTTCCACCGTTTCCTCGGAGCGGCCGGCTTGCTCGCGCATCAAGGCGTAATATCGAATCTTGAGGTGCATGGGGTTCGCGCCGGAGCCGGATTCGAGCAGCCGCAGGGCCTGCGCGTATTCCTCGGGCGTGTTGACGTTATCGAGTGCCCGCCGATCCAATGGTTCAAGAATTTTCACGGCGCGATGCATCAAAAACTTGCGCGGACAACTCTTGCCCGCTGCATCGTATGAGGACAGTTCGTCCGCGGCTTTCGGCTCCCACACGGCGCACAAGGGTTCCGGCAATCCATCGTGTGCGCTGCGGTACGCGGTGGCCACGAGGCTCGGGTCGCGTTCGGCCAGCAGATGCTCGAGCACGGCGTCGCTCAAAAACGGCAAATCGCAGGCCAGCACCAGCCACGCGGCCTGCGGGCGCGCGGCGAGCGCCGAACGAATGCCGACGATGGGACCTCCGCCTGCGACCGAATCGAGGATCAGCGGCCAGCGCGCGCGCACCGGGTCGGCGTCCTGGCCGGCGCGCACCGACACGAACACCTGGCTCACGTGCCGGCCCGCGAGCGCGCAGGCGCGATCGAGCTGGCTCTCGCCCCGATACAGAAGCGCCGCCTTGTCGCGCTTCATGCGCGAACTCGCGCCGCCGGCGAGAATCAGGCCGTACACGGGGGCCGGCGCCGGAAATGCCGCGGCCGTCATGGCCGCGGGGCCTCGCGTACGTAATCACTCTTGCCGCCGGCCTTTGCGAGCAAACGTACCTCGCTGATCACGATGTCGTGCGACAAGGCCTTGCACATATCGTAAACGGTGAGCGCGGCTACGCTGGCGCCGGTGAGCGCCTCCATCTCGACGCCGGTCTTGTGATGCACGCTCACCGTGCAGTGAATCACGGCGGCATCCCCCTCCAGCTCGATGGCGATGCGGCAATTCTCCAGTCCGAGCGGATGGCAAAATGGAATCAACTCGTGAGTGCGCTTGGCGCCCATGACTCCTGCCACGATCGCGGTATCGAATATCGGCCCCTTGCTCGAGCGCAGACCGCTCTCGCGCAGCGCGGCGGCGACCGCCGGGGGAAAGAGCACGCGCGCTTCGGCGACCGCAGTTCGCTTGCCGGCGACTTTGCCGCCGACGTCGACCATGGTGGGGCGCCTATCCGCATCCAGATGTGAGAACGTCATGGTGTTCAGCCGCCGATGTAGTACATCTCGATCTTCTGCTCGACGGGATTGCGGGCCCGTCGCAATTCGTCGCGCTGTTCGCTGTAGCGGTCGGTGCGTTCGAGCCATGTGCCGCGGATCATTTGCAGCAAATCGGGGTCGGTCGCGCCGCCGCGTATGGCGTCGCGCAGGTTGAGCCCGTGAGTCGCGAACAGGCAGGTGTAGAACTTGCCCTCGGATGACAAGCGCGCCCGGCTGCAGGTACCGCAGAAGGGCTGCGACACCGAGGATATGAATCCCACTTCTCCCGTGCCGTCGTCGAAGCGCCAGCGCTGCGCCACCTCGCCGCGGTAGTTCTCGGCGATCGGGTGCATCGGCCAGCGCGCCCTGATGCGCGCGACCAATTCGCGCGACGGGACCACAATGTCCGGACGCCACTCATTGCGGTTGCCCACATCCATGAACTCGATGAATCGCACGATCACGGGCATGCCGCGAAACCTTTCGAGGAGATCGAGCGCTCCGTGATCGTTGATGCCGCGCTCGATGACCGCGTTGATCTTCACCGGCGAAAGCCCGGCGGCGATCGCGGCATCGATGCCGTGCAATACCTGGTCGAGCGCGCCGAAGCCGCCGCTCATGCGCGCGAAGATCTCCTTGTCGAGAGTGTCCAGGCTCACCGTGACCCGCCTCAAGCCGTTGGCGTGCAAGTCGACCGCGTGCTGCGCGAGCAGCACGCCGTTGGTGGTGAGGGCGATGTCTTCGATTTCCGGGATGCCGGTCAGGTCGCCGATCAGGTCGGCTAAATTCGCGCGCAGCAACGGCTCGCCGCCGGTGAGACGGAGCTTGCGCACCCCGAGGCTTGCGAACAGCCGCGCGAGGCGCACGATCTCATCGAACGAGAGGCGTTCCTGCGATTTCAAGAACCGGTAGTGCTCGTGGAATTGTTCCTTGGGCATGCAGTAGGGGCAACGGAAATTGCATCGATCCATCACGGATATGCGCAAATCATGCAGCGGCCGCCCGAGGCGATCGACGGGATTGCCGGCGCCCAGAATGTCCCGGACGTTGAATGCTTGTTTCATGGTCCTCCGTTCACCAGCGATACATGCTGGTGACGAAACCCTTCGGGTAAGTATTCGGGCCGGGGGGAAGCTCGACGAAGCCATCAGTGCCGGCCAGGCTCAAGAAATCACCCGAGCCGTTCGGCGGTCGAGGGGTGGCCCAGGGGCGTCCCCAGTCGTCATACTCGAGCGCGACGGGGAGGAAATACGTGAGCGGCGCATGGAAGGTGACCGGTGCGGCCAGAGCCAAGCGCTCGGGCGCCGTGCGGGTCGCGCCCATGGCCTCGGCGATGGCCGGAATCACGTACCGGATGAGGCACACGAGCGTCGAAACGGGGTTGCCCGGCAAGCCGAACACGGCTTGCCCTTGCGGGCCGATGCCAAACCACATGGGCTTGCCCGGCCGCTGCGCGATGTTGTGAAATATCTGCTGAACGCCCAGCTGCGCCAGCACCTTGGGCACCAGATCGAATCTGCCCATCGATACGCCGCCGCTCAGGATCACGACCTCATGGGTGGTCAGATGCAGCGCCAAGCGGTCGTGCAGCCGCTCCTCGTCATCCGGAACATGATCATCGCCCACCCGGCCGAAACCGCGCCGGCGCAATGCCGCCGAGACCGCATACGCATTGGAGCGGCGCACCTGATATTCGGCGATCGGATCGCCCGGCTCGACCAACTCATCGCCCGTGGAGACAATCATGATCGCGGGCTGGCTGCTCACTCTTACCCGCGCCATGCCGGCCGACGCGGCGACCGCGATTTCCGGGGCGCGCAGCAAGGTGCCGGTCTTGAGAAGCAGCATTCCCTGGCGGCTATCGCTGCCGCGGCGGTGCACATTGTGGTAGGGCGTCGAAACGACCGGCGATTTCAGCGACGCGAAACCATCTTCCACTTGATACTGCTCGAGAGGCACCACGCAATCGCTGGCGAGCGGCAGAATGGCGCCGGTCATCACTTCGATGGCGTCTTCTTCTCCGCACAACCTGATCGCCGGCGAACCGGCCGCTTGAGTCCCTTGGATGTGAAAGCGGCGCACGCCGCGGCGCAGCGCCTCGCTGTCCAACGCGATGCCATCCATCGTGACTCGATCAAAGGGCGGCTGATCCCGTTCCGCGTAGATGTTTTCCCGCAACGTCCCCCCGATACACTGCGTCAGCGGCAGTGATTCGATGGGTAGACACGTCAGCCGAGAGTTGATTGCCTCTTCGGCGAGACGCGGTGTGATGAGCGTACCAGCCAGCATAGTCTCAAAAAAATCGCGGCGATCTTTATCCGCCGCGACCCGCTTCAAGGTGTGTGTGCGGCCTTATAAGCCTTCAACTGCTCATTGAATCGTCCAACCACCGCCTGGAGTTCGTCGACTGCCGCATTGTTCTTGGCGGTCAGCATCTTTTCCTGATCCATAGCCTTTTTCTTTTCGTCGGCCGAGAGCTTGCTCGGATCCTTCGGCGTGGCGGCATCGAGCTCCGTCTTGATGCAGTCCAAATAGGCATTCATATCGGTGTTGTATCGATTGACGTCGTTTTTGGCGGCGATCATCTGCTCCTTCGTCGCCGTGGCGCCGTCAGGGATCGTATCGGGCGCGCGCGGATAGGTGCAGCTCGTCTGGGCATGAGCGGCGGAGGCAAGTACTGAAGCCAGCAGCATAAGCGGTATCCAAGCCTTCATCGGGAGTCCTCTAGTTATCGGTGCGGATGTATATCAGTTCCAATGCGATCTTACGGCCAAGGGCGTAACGCCGCCAGCATTCCCCGATGGCGGCGTAAGTGGCTGATTATTTTGCTAATTACGCCGCACAGCGGCCATACTGCGAGCCGGACTCGCAGCACGGTGGGGTTTTCAATGCGTCAGGCCGATTTGGGAAGCACCGCATTCTTATGGCTGACGCTCGCAAACCTCGCCCCCGGAGCAGCCGCGGCCGGCGACAAGGCGCCGGCGGACTGCACGACCACGGGCGGGGCGTGGAAGGCAATGCTCGAGAGCGAATATGCCTTCGGCCAAAAGGCGCGAACCTCGGTGGCCGGTGCCTTTTTGGAATACCTGGGGGCGGATTCCTGGGTGTTGAACCCCGGGCCTGTTCCCGGCCGCCCGATTTATCAGGCGGCCAAATCGAGCAAGAACACGCTGGAGTGGTATCCGACCATCGGCGATCTTGCACCGGGCGGGGATCTCGGTTTCACCGCCGGACCCTGGGTTTACACGTTTACCGACAGCGGTAAGCAGCTTCACGGGCATTTTTTAACCATTTGGAAGCGCGACGCATCGTGCCGGTGGCGCGTGGAGTTCGACGGCGGAATTTCGCATGCCGTGCCCAAAAGCGCCGAACCCAAACTGCTGTCCGACCTCGTACCGGTGGGCGCAGCCGAACCTCCGCCGGCCAGTCTCGTGGCACAAGACGCCGCGGATCATGCGGCGAGCGATTTCGAAGAGACCGTGCAAAAAGACGGCATTGCCGCGGCGCTGCATACTTACGGCCGCGATTTAGATTTTGTATTTCTTACCGATGATCAATTCCCGTTCGGCGGGGCCGGGCCGGCCGGCGAGTATCTGCGCGATCACCCCGTCACGGGAGCTTGGAAGGAAATGGTACGCGGCCGATCGGCGGATTCCGCCTTGATGTATTCCGTGGGCGAACTCACCGACACCGGCAACCGCAGTACCCACGCCTATGTGCAAATCTGGCAGTACGATCCGAGGGTGGCGAACTGGGGCCTGCGGGTGCTGCTCGTCAATCCCTTGCCGCCGCCGAAAGCGAAATCCTGAGCTTTGGTCGATTCACCGCCGCAGCCCCCGGCATCCAATAGAAAGGTATCGCGGACTTTCGGCTAAACTTGCCGCCACGCGCCCGTAGCTCAGCTGGATAGAGCACCTGGCTTCGAACCAGGTGGTCGGGAGTTCGAATCTCTCCGGGCGCGCATGTAATCAATGACTTAGCGCTGGTCATTTGTACAGCTTGTGCTATTGAATGGCAGTTGTGCTATTCAAATGGCGTTTTGACAATCGGACCCTTGGCCGAAAAGCAATTTCGTATGCCCAAGCCATCCCACTCGCCTACGCTCAAAGATTGGCGAAGCGACCGGCGTCGTATGGGGTGCCAAAGGACTTGGGCAGAGACTCGTCTGCCTATCACGAGTCAAGAGAGTGTGCTGCTGCACATTGAATCAGCGCAGAGGTCGCACGATCTCAGGCTTCGCCGGTATACGCGTTCCGTGATCTTACTGTCGGCATGACCGAGCAACTGTTTGGCGCGCTCTAATGTCTCCGCGTCGCTCGCGCACTTCGCGCGTAGGTCGTGCTCGGTGAACCTCTCCTTAATCTTGGTCTCCTTGAGCAGCCGCGCCATGAAGCGCTGCCAAATGGAGTTCCACCCGTCGGGCCGACCAGTATCTTCGTCGAAGTACTCCGCGCCGGTTTTCGTACAGAATAGCCACGGCGCGATGTCAAGCGGTCTTGCTGCAATCGCCATGTCAACCGCTGCGCGGAGTTCCGGCGTCCACTCGTAGGTCCGCGTGATCCCGGTCGTATTCTTGGTCTTGCGCGGCTTTACCTTGATGCCGGCGCCGGTGATATCGCTCATGCGCAGCCGCAGGAGGTCGCCGCGACGAAGGCCGATAAGCATTTTGATCCGGATGTAAGCTTGGATCATCCGCACCGACCCGCTCTTGCGCTTCGGCGTGAGAGCCAGCGCCTCGACAATCTCCCAGTCTTCAACGTAGCGAGTGCGAGGTTTCGCGCCTTTCAGGCGCACTTCGCCCTTGAAGGGATGCTTTGCGATCAATCCCCACTCGACAGCCTTGGCGAATGCGTGTCTGAGAACGCCGACGTCGTGACGTGCTGTCGAGGGGGACTTTTTCCCCGAGCGGCTTACACGCGTATCCGCGTACTTGTAGATGTGTTGCGGCTCGACATCGACCAGGCGCATGTCGCCGAATACTTTTCGCAAACTCACGAGAGACGCGTAATCGCCGGCTCGCGTAGCAACGGCCTTCGTCGGGACGACTTCCCCGGCGTACCGATCAAGCAGCCCGCGGACGTAAGTTACGGGCCGCTCAGCCACGTTCATGCGCTTGGCCCACTCGGTCGCGGCCTCGCCCAGCGTCGCGCCTAGCCGGAACTGTTTCTTGCCGTCCCACTGGGATTCGAGTCCCGGAGGGACCTGGTAGTAGTACGCTGCGTGGTAGTGACGCCAGCGGGCGGGAGACCCCGATTTTCCTTATGTTCGTCTGCGAGCCATTTGCTTCAGCTCCAGTTTGGCTCAGTCCGCTCGGTCGCAGGGCTTACGGCGGAAGCGCCGTGTATCGCTGAGCGTAGTACTACGACCGATCCGTCCGGGCGCTGTCTATGTTCGATCGCCATGTGCCGGAGCACTCGCCGCTGAGCGGAGGCGCGCATCTTGCCGGTCAGTTCGGTTAGCTCCTGTGCCGTCAGGCAGAGCGGGAGCGTCGCAAAGACAAGCGGTTCAATGATGTCGGCCGATCTATGTTGTCCCACGGCTTTCACGGCTCTCTCATTTGAAAGTTGGCCGCTGGCCGTCCGCTGCGTTGAATATACTCCTCCGCCCAAGTCTCAAGTTCAAGTCGGTCAAGGGAAATTTCTTGCATTCGGGTAGCGATAATCGTGAATCGCGGGCGCATACCCCGAGTGAAGAAAGCGTCCGTCAGGCTGTGGAATAAGCGTTGGGGACGCCGATGAGCTTCACTCATGGCGCCTAGACCGAGTGTCTCCGCCGATACCTTAACTTTCTTGCTGAATAGCCGTGGATAGGCTTGCGCGAAAGCCACTCCTGTCCCAAGGGAACCGAGACAGAATCAAGAGATCGATGGCATCGAAAATTATCGCCTCGATGATGCCGGGCGAGCCAGCTCAGTACCTCGGATCGCAGCCAACCGATTCCACAACCACGAAAACGGCGCTTTCTGGAAAACCGACCCATAACCGCCATTCCACGGACAAACCATGGGGGCCGTCGAGCGAGGCGCGCCACTTCATGGGCCGTAAGAATTTGGTCCCATGGAGGGAGCTGCTCGTTAACCCAGCGCGGAAGGATAACGCGTTGGCGAACGGCGGGAGTCCTAAGACACTCGGTGTTCGAATGAACTGATTCTGGGTTCATAAACGACCTTGGATATGTGGTTCCGGTCGTTTAGGGTCAAATTGTCACGCCTGGCGCCATAATGCGCCTTACGCCAGATGAGTAGTGCGGGAGTTTCGCGGGAAATTCAGCGAAACTCAGACCGCCCTTCGCGCTAACGCATGAGTTGGGTTAAGAGTTCGCGCGGATCGATCCGCAGCGTCCGCGCTAAGTCGATGAATTCTATGACGTCGATGCGCCTTTCACCGATTTCGATCCTCGCGATGACGGTTTGCGAGGTTTTGAGCCGTGCTGCGAGCTCGTGCTGCGAGAGTCCCGCGGCTTTCCGCACGGCAGTCAACATTGCACAGAGCGTGCGGTGCCGGCGACTTCGAAGTGCTTTCAATGGTGATGCTCCCGCTTCTTATTTGAGAGCATCCACATATAATGCGAAAATTGACTTATGCGATTTTTAACTAAGCGCTAGAATGCTCGGTGGGTGGCTTGTTGAGACACAAGGAGGAGATATGCTTATCTTGACACGACGCGTGCGTGAGACCCTGATGATTGGGGATGATGTTGCCGTTACCATCCTTGGAGTGAGTGGAACCCGGGTGCGTGTAGGGATCGATGCACCCAAGGCAAGGCCGGTCCATCGTTGGGAGATCTATGACCGTATCCGTTCCAAGGGACCAACCGGTGGGCTTCGATAGCGCCCATTTTGCGGTAATTATTCGATGGATCTGGCGGGCGGCTTGCTTGCCGGTGCTCATGTTGCTCGTGATTCTGGAGCCTGTGGTCAATTTCGTTCTGGCCGCGCTGGCATTGTTAGGCGTCTTGATGACCCTATTCTTTAAGCTCGTTGGGCCACCAGGATTCCCCGTGTGGACGATGTTCGCGTTGTCGCTAGGCTTTGCGATCGTTTTGGTGCCCTATCATGCGTTGATTCGAGCGCTGTCGAATAACTATCACTAAACACGGTACACCGCGAATCGACCAGCCGGTGAGGGCAAAAACTCCGGCAGTTCGATCTCAGCCGAGGCTTGCGGGGCACTCACCCATCATTCGTTAACGTTCAGTGCCGTTGTCGCAGTGCCCACAGGTGCGCCGATTGCGATCCGATCGATTGTTCATGATGAGGGCCTTACATAGGCGACAGAGCTTAAGTTCGATGAGATCTCCCTTGGCGAGGCTCTTCTTGAGGAGCATCAGTTCTTCGAACCGCACTTTCGATTGAGGACAATACGCAAGGTAGGCGTCATAGATGTCGCACAGCTGCTCCGCCGTCATCGAGGGAGGTTGAGGGTTTGATCACAGTCTGGTTTCCGAATAGAGGGAAGAGCGCCGCGAGAGCCGCAGCTTCTGTTCGCCCTCGTGAGGTGCGCAACAACAGGTCGAGCGAGCACGGCGGCGGTCCGCGATGCCGAGCGTCCTCCGAGACCATCAGCCGTTGTCGCAATGTCGCGAGCCGGTTGCGCGTGAGGCCAGTGAGCTTGCCGATCGTCTGGGTTCTCACTTGGAGGAAAATCAACCGCCGGGCTAATTCGTAGCGGCGAAGTTCGCGGATAACGGTATCGTCTTTGCGATGAGCATCCATTGCTTCATTCCAGGTGGGCGGTGAATACGGGCGGTGTCCGGAGGCTCCAGGTCTATATTTTGTAATCTCGCTGCAAGTGGATCATCGGCCCTCCAGCGCGCTCCTTATCGTCGCGAAGTACGAATTGGTCGTGTCCTCATGGAAAAAGTTAGGTGAAGGCATTTTGCGGGCATTTCAGTCCCTCACTGTCGCGCTGCTTGGTACGCACCGCCGGATTGCCATCGTGGAGCCGATCAAGTGGGTGCAACGCATATGCTCGAATTCCTAGCGCTCTGCAGGACTGGCGACAACATGGGTCGAATTGAAGCTAATCCTCCCCCCAAGAGAACACACTGACGCCCATTCGTTTGGTCTCTTCATCGGGTCCGGTGGCGCTGCGCGCCTGACACTCACTCTCTACGGCGGCGAGAAATGTCTTCGCGCGCCGTTCGAGCACGGTTCTGATGAGCGCGGCTTGCTGCGCAGTGAGACTCATAGCCTTAGTTTCTGCGTACAGTTGGGATTGTGCGGCATCCGCGATATTTTGAACCAAGGTATCGCCGAGGCGTTTTATCCGCCGTGCGACTACAGCAACATTGGACTTCGTGAGCCCGCTCGATCGAGTTGTCGTGCTTTTAAATCGAACAATGCCGTCCTTTAGCAAGTCAACGGTACCGCGTCGGCGAAGTTCCTTGAGCACGCTTCCCGGATGATTGCCCGGCGCGTATTTATCCACTAAGTCCTCGAAGCTGCGACGCTGCTTGTTGCGTTCCATCGGCAGGTCTAAGGGCAGGCCGCCGCTCGTCATAAAGCGCGGGTCCGTGGTCCACCCCACCAAGATACGTGCGCTCTTGGAATAGAGGCGTTGCTTCTTCTCCATCGTGCCCCTGGCGCCCGCGGTGCCCCCGGCTGCACGAATCCTGCTGACCTCGGTGCGGTGTACTCCTGCGGCCAAGCTGACACGGGAGTCGCTTGGACCCCGGCCTGTTCGGCTATGGCGCGGCAGCTTCACAAAGGCGCGTTGTACGAAGGCGGCCCGCAGCAGGCTCTCGAACTCCGGGCTCGTGATGCCAATCGTCAAACAGACATCAATCAGTGGCTGGAGCGCTGCGCCCAAGGCCCTCGCGACATCGGTGTGTTCCTGGGAGGATTTCATGGAGAGGTTTGGATACTCGGAAGAACCGCGACTAGCCGCTCAAGCGTGTGCTTAAGATCAAAGATCGCGCAACGCGGACCCGCCTTTCGAATTGGCCTCAATCGAAAACTACCCACTTCACCGGGAAGACCATCGATTCGACTTCTGCCGAATCCTGAGGACTCACCCTGTCTTGCCTCAGTCCTTTAGCTGACATGACACCCCCTTGTCCTATGCATAATGTCTGATTAACAGCTGCGTCCCCTTAAGCTCAATTGCCGGACGTACGATACTGCGGTAGATCGACGCTAAGGAACGCCGAATCAAACCGAAACCCTCGCGAATATAACGCTTAGTGTCAAAATATCGGTGTTGTACTCTCCACCGGTCCCATTTACAGTCGAGTTTATAGATATCGTATCTGTCACGCTATAGGCAATTTTTTGCGAGCGTGTTTATAGACGAAGGTGGCGGCTATCGGGGTCCGCCATGGTCGGCGCGAGCATTAAGAAATCCGGCATCTAGATATGGCGGCCGCGATTTGATGGGGTCCAAGCGGGCTAAGGATGCCCGCATAGGAAATTCGTCATGGCGAGGAAGAAGGCAGCGGCAAAGGCGAGAAAAGGCCCTCGGGGGGCCGCTCGCGCCCCGCTTTCGGGACGTGCCGCGCTCGAGGCACTGGCGTTGGAGCTCTACGGTGTGATCCGCGCAGCGCTCAAGAAGTATGGACTCTCAGTGAGCGAACAACGAAGGCTCTTCGGGCAATCGCAGCGCCTGTGAAGGATCAAGCCCGTGAGTCTGACGCTCCTGGATCAAATTCGGCCGTTAGGCGATCTGCTGACGACCTGGTTTGAGGAAGCGCCGTATGTCGATTCGGCTGGGAAACCGCGGGTGCTTAAGATGGAAGGCCGCGGCACCACGTTTGAAAGTCTGGCAAGGCGATTTCTACCAGGAATGCCGCTTGGCGAAGTGGTCGCCCTTGCCTGTCGGACCGCGAACGTGGGGACGCTGCCGGGCGGACGAATCGCCCTGTATGGCGACACGATGGTGAATTTATCGACGAGCCGAGACGCTGTGCTTGCGCAGAACATTATGCATATGAAGCAGATCTTCGATACGTGCCTCTACAACGTGCACAGGCGCCCCGACGATGACTTGCCCGGCCGCCTAGAGCGAATCGTGTGCCACGTCATAAGCGCGAAAGAGTTTGAGAAATTCCAAGGGGAAATCGGCGGGCAGCTGCATGACTTGTGTGAACGGGCCGATCGGTTGCTGAAATCAAGTGCCGAGCGTTCCGCTCACGAGAATGCGCCACGTGGCCAGGCCGGAATAGGTATTTACGTCATTACAACGGCGCTGTGAAACACCGGGTCAACGGCCGCAGTGACGGCGAGTCCTAAATGCCCAATTTCCCAATTTCAAGTTCAGGGCATCGAAAAGCGTGAACAAGCGCTCCAAAACCGTGCCCCTCTTGCGCAGGCTTAAACATAGCGGCGGCGCCGGCAAGCGGCCGGCGGCGCAAACCACCGAGGACTTGGCGGTAGAGTTTTACTCGATGGTGACTCGCGCTCGGTGAAATGGGGGTCTCCCGCAGGCAGCAAGAGCGTGCGCTTGACGCTCCCGGCACTTGAGACTTCCCGAATGTGAGCGGCCGGGTACTGCGCGCGGGATGGGGAGTCGGGGCGATATTGCTCGAATGGTCGCGCAAAGCACAATACTTGGACTCGGACGGCAAGCCTCGCGTACTGTCGATCGCGGGGTCGGGGGCGACTTTCGAAAGCCTCGCAAGACGGTTTTTGCCCAACATGCCTTTAGAGGAGGTTGTAGCGCTCGCGTGCGAGAACTCGGAGTGGTCACCCGCCCGGGGAATAAGATCGCGCTCTTGGGCAGCATTTTAGTCAAACTCGGCGAATCGAGGGAAAAGTATCTCGCACACGCGATCCGCCAAATCGATCAACTGCTGCAGACCCTGCTGCACATCGACGTCTTGGACGGCGCAGTGCCCCCGAGGTCGCATGGAAAGATTGGTGATGGGTATCATCTCGCGCGCTAACTTTAAGCCGCTGATGCGGGACCTGCGGCCGCAGATCTATGACTTGCTGCTGCGGGTGGATTCCTCCATTGAACACTATCAGCCCAAAACGGCTCAGAGCCTGCGTGCCGGGACCGCTGTCAGTGTGAGCGTGTACGTGGGTCAGGAAGATGACTTGGAGCGGGCAGGAGTGGGCACTTCGCCGGTGGCGCTCGCAGAACGGGGCG
>CAVWUK010000013.1:0-190951 GCA_963758145.1 uncultured Gammaproteobacteria bacterium | reverse complement strand
TCGACGACGATTATGCGATCAATGCGCACTCGGGGGGGATGCAGCGGCGGGGCTAAACCTCGGTCATTGCTGCAGATACGCCTCAATCGCCCCGACCGCACAGGATCAAGACCTATTGAGCGGGATCGGAGCTGCGTGTTCGAGGGGTGCTCCTGCGACATCGCCTAAACCGAAGGCTTACGACCATGCGGACTCTCGTGCTGGCGAACGAATCGAGCCCGTTCCGCGGAGTCCGTTACCTGCTCGTTGGGAAACAGCAAAGCTTCTCGACCTGGCCGTTGGCCACGACCTTGAACGTGGCGTCCGGCACGAGCGGATCGGGCCCCTGTACGGTGTAGCTGATGGCCGCGTCGCCCCCGCCTGGGCAAGCCCGGCCTCCAGCGCGCCTCTGCGGATCGTCCGCGCGCCCATCTCGAACTGCTGCCGTCGTGTGCTCATGCGCCAAGCGCCTCCTCGATCCCCGCTGCGATGATGGCGTGGCGAGACGCGGCTGGATCATTGAACCGGTGCGCCAGGATCTTCACGGTCCGCATCGCTCGGCCCGCTGCGGATCATCATCGCGTGATCGGCGGAGTCCGGCGAGGATGTTCATGGTCCCGCCGTCCCAATGCGTCGAGCCTATTCGGCCGCGGCGGCGCAGAGCGTCCATGATCATGCGGTCGATCTGCACGCGCGATCCGGCCGAAACTAAGCCGCCGGAATCGCCGAGCCAACAACTAACGCCTCCCAGCGCTCAAGCTTCGTTGTCAAATCGCGCGCGTTGGTTTTCGAACAGGGATTCATATGGCAAAAGCACGTTCCGCGACGGCTCCAGCTCTCTCATGAAGTGCTTGAACCAGTCGACCCGTCGGTCAGCGAGCATATCTGTGAAAAAGACATCGTGTTTTCCCATGATGATATCGCCTAACTCATCCAACCCCAGACGTAGTCGACAGGATGATCCCCGCGTCGCTGGTGCCACCGCTGCCGAGACTCCGTCTTCATCCTGCTCCGCGGCCGTCTGATAAGCGCTTTTCAGACTTGCCGCTCACCAATTGAGTTTCCCACCAATTTTGACCGTATTTCGCGCCCATCACACGTTTCACAACCTTCTCGCATCGAGTTCTCAAGTACGTAGAGGATAGGATACAGAGTGGCCATCTCCTGCGCCTCTGCGAAGTTCGCCCGCGCTTAGCATGGAGCTCGTTACCACGGGTCTTGTTCGCGAATCTAACCTCGCGTTTTCTCGAGTTGGCGACTGATGCTTTCCGCTCGCCCCGCTGCTAGGCCCGGATCACCGCCAACGCTAGCATGTCGCAAACTGCGCTTGCAGCGCCCTGACTTGCCCGACAAACTTCAGCAGAAAGGTAGTTATGAATCTTGAGCCCTTTTTTCATAGGCGATTATGTACGTCGCCTCCTCCGTAGTCATTGGGAGCTGCGCCCTCTTTTTCTGGACCCAATGTTGTGACAAGGCCTGCCGGGTGACCTTCAACTTCGCAAGAAGTGCCTTTCGCAGTGCCCGAAGAGTCTGTTGCCATCTGTCAATCCTTACGAATTGGGCTCGCCAGTCACCGATGAAGCGGACTACGGAGAAGCGGCTGGTGCGGCACTCTTTGCGGACTTCTTTCCAGTCTCCTTTGCCTTAGGCGTCTTCATCCGCGAGATGCGTATGGCTACGGCGTTCTCCGTGAGGCCGGAAACACGCGATATGCTTTTTGCGCCCAGCCCCATGTCACGAAGGCGCGCTACTACTTTGCTGGCGTCGCCCTCGATTCCCCTGATAGCCATAAATCCCAGGATGCTATCTAGCTTCTCAGAAATCTCGGCAAGCACGTCCTGTTGTGTCTTTGTGTGGACCGACTTTCTTCCTCCTGCAAAATGAACCTTTACCGATTCTGCGACGAGCCCTGGGGCGGTGAACCGGCGGTGCCTTTCTTCAGCTTCGGTTTAGCTGTCTTGCGCATCCCCGACAGGGCCACGCTTACGGTGTTCGGCGTGGTGCCGACGATCTCGGCAATCTCCTTGGGCGTCATACCCGCACCCGTTAGGATACTGATCTTCTCTTTCTGGGCCCGCTCGCCGCAAATAGCTGTCGCAACGAGTCGAATCAGGGTATCGAGTCTGCGAGTGACGTCGTCGTTGGTGCTACTCATTGTTCCTTCTCCTGCTACGGGTGGCGCCGGCAGCAGTTTTGGTTGGCCTTTCTTCTTGTTCTTTCGCGCGCTGGTCGATTTCTTCATACCAGCGACAACAGCAGTGACGTAGTTCACTTTTTTGCCCACCACCTGAGCGACCTCAGGTTGTGAGAATCCTAAGGCCAACAGGCGGTCAATCTTTCGCGCAGTGGACGCCGCGCCGCCGGGCGTCAATTCAAGGAGTAGCTGAATGATCACGTCCAGCCGCTTTCGCAGCCATTCGGTTTCGTCGTCCTTAGCCATGGATGCACCTCTTTTGCTATGCTAAGCGTATATGATCCCTAACTTTATTTTCAACAATCATATTTTTGCATGACCCTTAGGCAATAAATTATGATATGTGGCTAAGAGATTGACCAAACAGAGCGAGAGTGAATTGGGTTGAATATGGCTGTTCAGATACTGTGTGAATTGGTGCTCGGCGGCGCGGCGTCCATCATCCAGTGGACCAAGCGTTGGGGCTTGTCGTTACAGCGCGCGCGCCAAAGGCGGGACTGGGCTACGCCCCGAGGGTAGACCTCGGCGCTACACGATGTTTTGACAGGCCAGCCAGTTAGTGGTTTATTGCGCGGATGCCAAAATCAAAAATCGCATTTGTCGTTGGCCATAAGAACTGGGGGAAGTCGCAGACCTTGCGGTCGCTCACGGGGGGAACACTCACCAAACGCGACTTCGCATCCGTGACGTCGAGTTCTTCATCCGCCGCATGTCGAACGACGATCTGCCGGAAAGCTTCATCAAGAGGATGAAAACGATCGACCCGGCCTACTGGCCCATGGTCATCGCGGCGCTATGTCCAGACTTTGAAGACGAAGGGGCTGCGACCCACACGATACTTGAAACGCTTCGCGGCAAGGGCTACCAGCTGTTCTTCTGGGTGATGGAACGGCAGTACGGAACCTCTAACGTGATAGCCGCAGGCGATATCTTGCGGCTGCGCAGGTTCGGCGAGGTTGAGGTCATGGCCGGGGCCTCTGAGGCTGAGGCGAGGGCAAGAAAATTTAGGGCCTTCATCTCAAATGTCGTGTTGGCCTGACACCTTCCAGAGGCGGGCGGATGGACAACGAACGCACCACGCAGGGCGTAATGAATCAGCTCCGCAAGCGCTCTTGCTCGCTGCGCGAAATCGCGCATTTCCCCTGTCGGTTCGCTTGAAAAGCGCACCCCCAATCGGGAGTACGTTATTACCATTGGTTTAGCGTCGATCTCTCTGTGTGGGATAACCCGGTAAAGCGTCGCTCGTGATCGGTAGGAGCGCGATCTCAGCCGCAAGTTGTCGGACCTTCATCCTCGCTTCGACGGTCAGTTGCTCGTGGCTGTCTGCGATCTCTTCATAACTGAAGAGCTTTTGCACCGAGTTTCCCGCGACAGTGACCTCGAACATAGCCGAGGGCATCACGGCCGGTGGCCGTAGGCTGAAACTTATCGACGCGGCCTTATTGGGAATTGCGGCGGAGATAGCTCGGTTAATGCGATCTAGTCCGTCCCGATGTTGGTCAGTGTTCATAACGCTCCCAGAGAGGCGGTCGCGAAGCGCGACGGTGTTGCTGTTGGGGCGGACCGACCAGATTCAAGGGAGACCAACCGGGCCGCGAATGGTCTTGGCTGCGTTTTTTATTGTGAGTGCAGAGAGGCGACGCCCGTACGCAACGGCGCCGACTGCGACGGCCCCGTGCATCAGCTTGCCCACGTCGCCGGCGAACTGAAGGGCAACACGCTCAAGCTTGAAGGGGCGGCGGGCACGCACCTGTCGAACCTCGTTGCCTTGGCGGCGGATGCTAAATAGGCGGGGCAAGCGCACGAGGTGGCTACCTGGCGGTCTCAATCCTTGTCGGGTGTATGCCCGCAGGCCCAGCGCGAGCCTGAGGATCGTATACGGCTCGACGTTCGAACTTCGGTATAGGTTCGGTGTAGCCCCTACGTGATCTATCGTCATATCGTGTTATCTACGGTGTCACGCGGTTCGCATAACTAGCTGATTTGCAAAACGAGGAGTGACGTTGCGCCACCCCTTTTTCAACCTGTTAATCCGTTGGTCGGCGGTTCGAGCCCGTCCCGGGGAGCCATCTTTTCAATCACTTAGACTTTGTTTCTCGACAACATCTGGGTGATTCATCGGCCGTTTGTCCACAAGCGCAAAGGGTCGCCCCGAGAGCAGGCGATCCGACATTCGCTGCCCGATGTGCCCCCCGCGAGCGATTGCAGGCGCCCAAACCTCGCCTCGGCAACAGCCTTATGGGCACCCCACGGGTCAATAGTTGCCCGTTCCGATGCTCGCGGCAGAGTAAACCAGAACAATTGCGATGCGTCTCCGCTGCGGGTAGGGCCTAATCCCAACGGCGCCATCGAATCCCGAAAATATTCCATTCAACGGCAATGACAACCAGCGGCTGCAAAAACGCGGCGAATCCCGAGAATCCTCGTTTGTTTTCGATTCCGCGACAGCGTCATTCGAGAACGCCTGTTGACAGTCCAATCTCCATAATTCAGTGTGTTCTGGAATTCCGCCCGCAGGCAACAAGGCATCGATGAAGACCTCCCGGCCCGCAAATTCTCCGTTTATAGTTGGACTCTCAAGTCATCCGGATTTGGAACCCGCGCACTTTCCACAGTTGGTCGATTCCGTGGTCAGCTTTCTGCGCGCACTCAAGCAACACCTGCCCAACACCGATGTGCGGATCATGGCTGACGTGCGAGGCGATACGAATGTCGCGATCGCGCGGGCCGCTCTCGATCTCGACATCTTCGTCGACGTGCTGGACGCCGCGCCCAATCGTGATCAAGCGACGCACTGCGATGCCGCTTTGGTGAGCGCCATTCTTGATCATCCTAACGTTCGACGCATCGAGATCAGATCGGCACATCCTTCCGCGCCGGTCAGGACTTTTGATGCGATTTTTGCCGATATCGCCACTCGCCGCAGCAGCCTATTGATCGCACTCTGGGATGGAAAGGCATCGAGCGCGCCCCACGACACCGCCGATACGGTATTTCATTTCCTCGGCGTTCCGGCCGGGATAGACGAAACCGCCGACAAGGTCGAGATTGCCAAGGTGTCCGACGATCTCGACGTGTCCGTGAAGCTCGTCTTTTGGGTGCCCGTGCTGCGCAACGGTGCCGAGGCGTTCGAGAGCATACAGCATCCGCATTTTCTGCTCTCCGCCGGCGATAACTTTCTGGAAGTGCAGCAAACCATGCCCTCGTTCTTGGTACGACGACTCGCAGACTTGAATGAGTACAACCTTGAATACGAGCGCTTCGTTGCCGAAGGGGGCGGTGCGCGCAGCGAGTCGTTGATGTGCAATCTGTCCGCGGAGATCGCGCCGGGCGATGCATCTTTTTTGGAGAACATCGACGCTCAATTCGTCAAGGCGGACTTGCTTGCCGGTCATATGCAGTGGCGTTCCGACCGCTTGTTCAATCTGTTCGGAGTCATGGCCTTTGCGATGGGTGTCGCTTATCTGATTTACGATAAATTAACCGAATCCAGGATTTTATTGATCATCTATATCGTCGTCCTGTTATCGAGTCTGGTCGCGTATTATTTCTTTCAGGACAAACGCTGGTTCGGCAGACATCTTGCCTACCGGGCTCTGGCGGAGACGCTGCGCGTAAGGTTTTACCTCGCACTCGCCGGCTTGGATCGGCGCATGCATACCAGGGAACTGATTGCACTAACGGGGATTTACAAATTCCGCGGATTTGGTTGGATTAGCTTCGTCCTCAGTTCGATAGAGGAGCCGACTGCAGTCGAAGCCGGTCACACGGGCGAGGCCTATTTGCGATGGGCGCATCTGGTCGACCAGGTATGGATCGAGGATCAGTACCGATATTTTGAGCGCAAGGTCGAAAAAATGGAAAAGGCCCATCAAAGGGTGAAGAGGCTCAAGGGCGCGGTATTTGGGGTGGTGCTCATCGTCATATCGGCCATGTTCGTATTTGGCGAATCGCTGGATCACGTCGACGCGCTTACCGGATTACCGGTAAAAAACGTCATGACGTTTTGCAGCGGCTTCCTGGCAGTCCTGCTTGGCGTGTGGGAGCTACGCCAGAACAAAATGGCAACTCAAGAATTGCTTTGGCAGTACCGCGGCCAGCTGACCCGGTTTGAGCGCGCGAGAACGCAGCTACGGCGCGTGATCAGTCGGGCCAGACGCGATGACGTGCTGACGGAGTTGGGTGAGAGCTCGTTGATGGAAATCTATCTCTGGGCGATTCACCGCTATCATCGTGAGCACGCGCCGCCCTCCGCTTCGGCGTGAGCTGGCCGCCTAATTGGCGGTCAAGGCCGCGTGGCGACCACCCTCTTGGCCCGCTCGATTCAGGGAGACCTTTGCATTCGAGGATGACAGCTTTGAAGATCTAAGCCGCATCAACCGGGATCCGGAACGTCAAAAAGCGAGGATGCTAAATCCCGTCTTTGCCATTCACTACCATTTGGACCTGTTGACTCTGCTTCGCTCATGAAGCCGGATCACGATCTCATCGATGCTGGCGGATGGATCCGACGTAAAGACCTGAACAATATGAGTCGAATCGAGGTCGGTCGCGTGCGAAATTCTTTTGATACAGTTCTGAGTGGCGTCCTTAAGCTTTGCCACGTCCACTTCTTCGAGGATGTGCAGCACTTCCGGAACAGGGAGCCTGGTTAACTTCGCCACGGATTGGAAGGCTTCTGCAAGGATATTGCTGAGCTTGGCTATGCATTCGCGGTCTTCATCATCCAGCTCAAGAGGTTGCACCGTTCTGGACTCTTTATTGCTTTCCATGTTGCCTCCGTTGACCAGCAAAGTCTCCCTCTTTTCTAGTATATGCGATGTGTCAGTTAAGTGTCCATCGTCCAATTCTCTCTCTATTTATCCCGGTGTGTCCGTTGGTCGCGCAATGATCGGATCGAGAAAACTCCTGCCGCGAATGAGAATCAAAACAGAATCAGGAACGCTGGATGCGAGCGCGGCGCGATGCACCGGATCACTTGTCGAGGTCGGGACCACGAACAGCCGACAGGTCCGCCTCGAGGCCAACGGTGGCGATGACGCCGTCAGCCTTCTGTAGCACTTCGCGAGCATAATCCCAATGAATGGCGAGCGTGCTGTCACCCACCGCCGCCCGCAATAATTCGGAAAACTGGTCGAGATTTGGCTCGAAACTTTGCCCTTGCGCATCCACCGGCGGATGCGCCTCGAGCAATAGTTCACCGTCGATCCAAGCCACCTTCACCGGTTCATTGATGAGGCGCACCGGCGTTCCAACGGCAATCATCGGGAAAAGCGCGGCGACGTCTTCCGGATACATGCGGATGCAGCCGTGCGTCACCGGAAGCCCGACGGCGATCGGGTTATTCGTGCCGTGGATCAGGTACGTTCCCTTCCCCGCGGCCAAACGCAGCGCATACTGCCCCAGAGGATTGTTGGGTCCGGGCGGTACGCTCGCGGGCAGAGGATCACCGTCCTTGAGGTGCTCCATACGCACGGATTCCGGCGGGTACCAAGTCGGATCCTTCTGCTTCGCCATTACGCGCGTGAGCCCAAGCGGCGTACGCCAATCCATTTTTCCGATGCTTACGGGATAGGAAATGACCAACCGGGGGCCGCCACGCTTGGGCTTCGGGTAGTAATAGAGCCGATGTTCAGGCAGGTTGACGACGATTCCTTCGCGCGGCCCCGGGGGTAGGATATGGCGGCCGGGAACAATGATCTTTTTGCCCGCGCCGGGCAGCCAAGGATCGATCCCGGGATTCACCCGAATCAGTTCCTCGGAGCCAAGGCCGTACGTTCTTGCAAGGTCGTAGAGCGTGTCTTCATACACGGTTTCGACCGTTTGGTCCTCGCCGACCACGGCATCGCCGCTGCTCGGTACGACATATTGCGCCGCCTGCGCGTGCGGCACGTACCCGAGTACCAGCAAAGCAAACAGTGCCGCCGCCGGGCCCGCCGACCCGAATTGCCGCCTCAATTTCTCACGCACCTCGACCCGTTCCATGTCATTAGCCTAGCATGTGTCCGGCGATACGAGACGCTGGCGCGCATCGGCCGTGCCGTCCGGCGCCCCGCCTGTTGCCCTCCTTCGGCAGCCATTGAGCAGGCAAGATCCGCGGGTCTTTAGCCACTCATTCAATAGCGCCTTCCAGCGAAGCGCGGGCGCTGGAAGCGGTCCTGCAGCCCGGCGCGATTTCCTGGATCGAATCCTCCAGCCGGTTGAGCAATTCGAGCAGCAGATCCATCGGGATTGCGAGAGGCGGCTCGATTCGAATCGTTCGCGCCTTGGAGTAAGTGCCGGCGACCAGGACCCCACGGCGGAACAACGCTCCGGCGCACTGGTAGCCGATCGCATCCGAGGGGAACTCCAGCCCAATGAGCAACCCCCGGCCGCGCACCGCGCGCAGTACGCTCGGGTACTTTCTTTGCAGGGCGGCGAATTCTCGCAGCAGCAGCTCGCCCTTGGTGGCCGCTTGCGCGGGCAGGTCCTCCTCGAGCGTGACGTCGATCGCCGCAATCCCCGCGGCACAGGCAATCGGGTTTCCACCAAAGGTGGTCGAGTGGATGATCGGGTTCGGAATGAGCACCTCCCAGATCTGCGGCGTCGAGATGAACGCCGACAAGGGCATCACCCCGCCGCCGATCGATTTGCCCAAGCACATGATGTCCGGCACCACGTTCCAGTGGTCGACTCCCCACAGCCGGCCGGTGCGCCCCATGCCGGTCTGAATCTCATCGGCAATCAGCAGCGCCCCGTACCGCGTGCACAGCTCCCGTGCCCGCGGCAGGTAATCCTCCGGTGGCACGATCGCGCCCGCTTCCCCCTGTACCGGCTCGACCACAAAGGCCGCAATCGGCGTCCCCACCGCCTCGGCTTTCGCAAATTCATGCTCCAACGCATGCGCATCCCCATAGGGCGCAAAGCGCACATCTTGCAGCCCTCCGATGAACGGCTCGCGAAAGCTCGCCTTGCCCATCAGCGACAGCGAACCCATCGATTTGCCGTGAAATCCCCCGAGCGTGGACATAAACGTATTGCGCTTGGTGTAAAGTCGCGCCAGCTTGATCGCCCCTTCGATCGCGTCGGTGCCGTTGTTGATGAAAAAACAGCACCCCAACTCCCCCGGCGTCACCGCCGCCAGCAGCCGCGCCAGACCCGCTCGCCACGGCTCCAACAGCTCCTGACTATTGAGCGCCATGCGCCCCATCTGGTCCTGCACCGCCTTGACAATGCGCGGATGATTGATCCCCGCGCTGAATATCCCGTACCCACCCAGACAGTCGATATATTCGCGCCCCAAAAGATCCTGCAGCATCGATCCGTGACCCGACCATTCCAGGGCCGCAAACTGACCCGCTTCGGTCACCGATTTGCGATACGAGATGAACCCGCGGTTCACGTGCTTCTCGTACGCCTCCACCGTCTCGGCGATGAACGCCTGCTTCTCCACCAGCGACATCCCCTTCCCGCCAATCAGTTCAAGATAGCGGCGGCTGAGGCGCAAACTTTCTGCTTTTGATTGGCGCATGTTGTTGTCTCTTTATCACCGGCGTCGCCAGCCTTGCGGTCTAACAACGCTCTTGTTATTGCTAAAGATATTACGTGGGATCGCGGGCCAAGCCCCACCGACGCCCCCCGGCATCGGCATACCCCCCGCGCCCATCATATCTGCTTAGACGGGGTGCTGGCTCTACACGCGCCAGATCCTGCTGGAGCCCGGTGGACGAATTGGCGCAGCTGGGTTCTTGACTCGCCCAACGCAGCCGATTTAACCCGAATGGTACGACGTCTTTATTGTTTAATTACAAATAGTTACGTAGCGTTATTAAAGTGATAAATTATTTTAATTTAACTTAATTTCAATGGTATTGAATGGTCACGAAATCGACCGCCCGACTTCCATCGCAATCGGTTTCGCAGCCGCCCCAGTGCGCCGGAATGGCAGGCACAGCATGAGATGTCAGGTTCCGCAGCAACGTGCACACGGTCGTCGTTCGTTTAGCCGCCGGCGGATATCACTGAGTCTCTATACCCGCCCCAGCCGGCAGCGCTCGATGAAGGCGCGCCGATCAGACTCCGCATCTAACTCAGCCGCCAACCCGGCGACGAGACCTTCCCAATCGTTGGTACGCAAGGCCGCTCGCTTGACCAGGTGCTTGGCTAGCGGACCGATGTAACCGGCCAAATGAGCCTCGATATGCCTCAACTCGGTGGCGCTGAGGCCCTGGCCGCCGGTTCCCGGCGATCCGGCGCGCTCCCCGGCGTCGGCAGTCGTGTGCGATCGCGGCGTGCCCATTGAGGTTTTCAAGTAGCCGCACAACCTCTGGTAATGCGGTTCACGAGGCGAAGGAAAGGCATCCATCCAATGCTGCGCGCTCAAGAAGAACTCAAGGCTTTTCGACGGCATCACGTCCTCGATGCGGAACGGCAAAATATCCACCTGCTTATGCACCGCCCTTTCGACCTCGCGCCGGACCTGCGGTGACTGGTTGCTGCTCGCGGAGAACACCAACACCATGGTTCGCGCAGCCGATATGGCATCGATAATTTCAGCGGCCCAATCCGCCGCCGGTGCGATGTCGCGCGGCGCAATCCAGCACCTCACGCTCTCGGCCTCCAATCGAGCCACGATCTCATGGGCGCATTCGGTGTCGGGCTGGGAGTAGCTGATGAAAACGTGGCTCATGGGTCTCTCACGATTCGAGCAGCCGCAGCGCCTTTTCAAGGCTGGTGCGCATCCGATTGAATGATCGGACGAGAGAGCGGATCTCTTGTGGCCCGTACGCGGGAAAATCGGCCGCCGACATATCGCCCACGCTCAGATGATCGGCGATATGGACGATCTGCCGTACCGGCCGAACCAGCAGCCCGTAAAGCAGGGCATTGAGCACCAGGAACAAGGCAGCGAACACTGTCACCAGTGAAATCATGAACCCCTTAAATGCGCGCTTTGCGCTTTCGGTGGCGCTGGCAAAGGGCACTGAAACGATCTGGGCGCCGACAATTTCGTTGTCATGCCATCCGAACCCGTTGTCCCGACCGTAACGCGCAAGCAGCGTGGGCGGGGCAATGGCCGGCGTGCTGTGGCAGACCGCGCACCCAGGTTCGGTGCGTATGGGCCGCGCGAGGTACAGAGACTTGCCCATCGGGGTGTCCCGCTCGCCGATGACTTCTTGCGCCGTGCCGTCGTTCCTGAATCGTTGGATGATGTCGGCCTCCCAGTCGGTCGCTCTATCGCGCGGATTCGTCGGGTTGAGCGTCGCCTCCTTGTACGCGTATTCGGGATGGCTTTCTCGAAGTTTCATGAAATTCTGGGTCGCAGCGTAGAACGGGATGCTTTGCGGGGGAAAGGATTCCAGCACCCGCTGTTCCAGCAAGGGAAGGATTTCGTTTGCCGTGTAGGCCCGGGTGGCCAACGCGCTGTCCATCATCAATCCGGCTTCGGCGAGCACTTCGCGACGCGCATTGGCCTCGAGAATCGACCAGCAGCAATACCCGGCAATGATTGCCGCGCCGATGAACACCAGGCTCATTGCCGCATTGATTCGAACCAGTAAACTCATTGCATGACCCCGTACGCGCACCGTACGAAAGTCTTAGTCTAACGGGGTTTGCGCTGCGCCGCATCGGGCGCAATCAAAGCAGAAACCTCGTGGGAAGACCTCGCGTGCCTCGACGATTGTCGAAGCCGTCGCAGCCAACAAATACGAATCGCTGCCAACGTCCGAGGTACCGCAGGTCAAGAAGTGGCGAGAGGTATATTGCGGTTTCAACCGGTCAGTTGAACCCGCCAATTCGAGTAACCAAAGCGGACGTTCAATTCACTGGCGGGATCTTCTCGTCGGAGTTTGCTCAATAATCCACGAGTAGGCCGGAAAATCTGTAGGATCAGTCGCTTATCGTCGCCAATATTGCTGACGGTAGAGAATCGGTGGAAGGGTGTGGGAAAGGACTATGTGCGTCGACGGGAGTTCGCAGATTCCACCGTAGTCGTAGCCGACACCGGTCTTGCTCAATACCCAATGTGACTCGAGGGCGTCGGGCGGGTTCGAGCGTCTTTCACGGGGAACAGTTATGCAAACGAATCACGATTTTCGCGGATTGGTGACTGGACTCATCGCCGCGGTCGTCGCGTCTGCCGCTCCTTTGCTCGCAGACGCCTGCACGCGGGCGCTTTATGTTTCCAAGGACGGCACGGTGATCGTCGGGCGATCGATGGACTGGGGCGAGGACATGATGTCCAACATGTGGGTATTGCCGCGCGGCATGAAGCGCGACGGCCGGGGCGGCAAGGATACGGTCTCCTGGGTGTCGAAGTTCGGCAGCCTGATCGTAACAGCCTACGACATCGGCACCGCGGAAGGGATGAATGAAAAGGGGCTCGTCGTCAATGAGCTCGCCCTGGTCGAATCGAATTACGGCAAGCCGCTGGAAGGCGCCAAGGTAATTTCGTTGAGCACTTGGCCGCAGTATGTCCTCGACAACCACGCCACCGTCGCCGAGGCGGTTGCCGATCTCAGGACGGAACGGTTCCGCGTACAAACCGTTCTGCTTGGCAATGGCCGGCCGGCCAATATGCACCTAGCGATATCGGACGCCACCGGCGACTCGGCAGTCTTCGAATATGTCGATGGCAAGTTGGTAATTCATCACGGCAAGGAATTCAAAGTGGTGACCAACTCACCGACCTACGACAAGCAGTTGGCGATCATGGAGTACTGGCGGGAAGCGGGCGGCCTCAACAAGTCACTGCCCGGCACATCGCGCGCCGCCGACCGTTTCGTACGGGCGAGCTTCCTCCTCGGTGCGCTCCCAACTGAGACATCACCAAAGTACATAAGCGGCTCGCCGCAGCAAAGCTTTCACATCCAGGCCGCGATGTCGGTGTTGTCTCTGATGCGCAGCGTCGGCACGCCGTTGGGCTTTTCCCTCGACGAACAACCCTGGGTTTCTTCGACCATTTGGCGAACCGTCAGCGACAGTACGGATCGCGTCGTGCTGTTTGACTCGGCAATGTCCCCCTCGACATTCTGGGTGCGGCTGGACGACCTGGACTTCAAGCCTGGCGCACCGGTGAAGAAGCTGGGGTTGGCGGGCGGCAAGACCTACAGCGGAATGGTGCCCCGACGTAACGACAGCAGCGTTTCCTAGGTCGATCCTAGCGCCGGGTCAAGGTGAGATTTTTGTGCGAGGTTCGCGCTGCGCCACAGATAAAGGGCTAGTAAGCAGGTTGATCCGGTCTGCATCGCATGAGGCTCATGTCGGGCATGGTGGATCACGCTTCCGGGTGACCGTTCAATCCAGTGGCCGTCTCCGCCCTGCCATCGGGCCGTACCGGCGAGGGGCACATAAATCTCCTCGGCCTCGTGTCGGTGGCGGGGGTACGTCACGTCCGCTCCCAGCACCAATACACCGCAGGCAAGATGTTCGCTGGCGACCGGCCCCGTGAGTCCGACGAGTTCGGTCCAACCGTAATGCTCGAGGAATGCGGCGCCGACCTCGGCGGCAGTGTAACTACGCCGCCAAGCGAGGAATGGCGCGGCAGCCACCAGGGCTGTAACCACGGAGGCACTGAATTCGGGTGCGGATTTTTGGATCTCGGGCAGCCAGCGCAATACCGGAACCGAGGATGGCACGACGCGGCGTTGCCGCAAATCCGTCGGCCATTCGTCGAGAAACGGCGTCAGCTCGGCAGCGTGCAATCCGGTTAGGAGCTGTTGCGCGCGGGTAATGAGGCGTTCTCCTCGCTCCACACGTCCGCGCTCATCCCACGTGTTCGACGAATTCGACGCCTCGGCCGCGAGCGGTGCTGCGATACTGAGCAACAGTCGCAAGAGCGTGCGTCGGGAGTGGCCGGTCATGCCATGAGTGCGGTCGCGAAATGGCCACCGTGAAGCTCAAGTGGGAATGGCAGTTTACCTCAACACTCCTCTGCCCGATGAGCCGGATTGGCCCGTTATCGAGTTACCAGCCCCCGCCAATGGCGGCGGGAAGGTTCAAGATTTTCGTTGCTCGGAAGCGGTCATCGGCCAGCAGCGGCTCCGGTTGCAAGATTTGCAAGATGCCGGCGGTCCCGGGTTCGTTGCGCTGCACGGCAGGTTTGGAAAGGCCAATCGGTCGCTGATCGGCCGCGACCGATCAGTGAATGCGCTGAACTGATTGCCACTTAGCGCCGGTCCGTAGCCTTAGGCTAATCAGGCCGAGAATCAAATTGACGACGCAAGCTTTCCCATTATCTTTCTGGGAGTGGGTGCGCCCTGGCGGGCGCACCGTGAAAACGGCCGCCAGCGGAAGCCGGCGGCCACCGGTTCGTTTGCGGGGACTGGGTTCTTATGAGTCGAGCTTCTGGCCCAAAAATTCCTCGACTTTGGCCACTTCATTGTCCCACTTACCGAGTTGCCCGCACGTCTGTTGTGAGCTGGCGCAAAGTGCACGCAAAAGATGCCACCAATAATATCCTCTGCGGTGCGTTTGAGACTCAGTTTCGGCCGGTCCGCGGGCATCGCTGAAAAATACCCCCTCAACTTGCCAAACAAAAAGCTGCGGCCGAACCTTCCATCGCCAACGCTAACCTCACCGATCAGCCACAAAATCTGTCGGGCGGTGAGAAATAACGTTTAGGGGAATCACCCCTGCAATAGCCGCTGGCTTGGCCGGTCTAAAGGAAAAGGTCAGCCCGAGCACATAGAGAGCGTCGACAGGATTGCCGGGCGCATGGGCCCAACCGTGGGTCCAACGCGCTTTGATGTCGGGGCGTAGCGCGAAACTGCGTGAACCATCAACGCTCTCCCACACTTTGATCATGGCGCCGAACCCCGGTTGCGTCATGAACTCCGTCCGGCTCTCAAGCCCTGTCGCTGACGGAGGCGCGGCGTGAGTCACTCCGACGCCGATTGATAAGTAGGGTGCGAAAACTCCGCCGCGGTTGAAGACCCGCAGCAAATCCACTGCGCCGCCGTACAGGCCGGTTTGTCCGGAGCCGACCCGGTCGCTCAAGCGCGCGCTGTTTAGATCAAGTTCGGCGCTCCAGGTCGGGGAGAAATTCGTCCCGATATCGAACCCATAGAGAGCGGTGCTTCCCTTACCGCCCCATGGCTTGTCGGGCGTGATGCCGCCAAAGTAGGGATTCAAGTACCAATGTCCGACTTCATCTTGAGCGAGCGCGGTGTGCGGGAGGCACAGAATCATTAGGTTCACAAGAACAAGAGGTCTCATCGCCATTTCCACCTCTCTTATGCGCTGTCTATCTTGGTCGCCTCTATTATTGCGAGGATGGGTGCGGCAACCAAATTCAACGCCATTCCGCCTAGCTGCCGGTCGCCACCGGTCCCCTACAGGTTGCTCTCAGGTTTTGCAGCTGACTGTCCGGAATCGGGAGGCCAATCCGGCGCATACGGCGCACGCCACTTTGAGTCATTCGACCGCCAGAAGTGCGGACCTGTAAGCTGTCATTCACGACGCGCAGTAGACTCATCGGATGCAGGGCCAAGGCAAATGAGGTCGATTTGGGAGTGAAGGCGGCCGGCAATGCAGTGCGCGCTCGGCCTCCTCTTGCATGCCGCCAATCCGTGTGTTACATACTGAACTGAATGGTTCAGTATTCCCGGGCCCGCTTCGATGCCTCGTTCGCCGCGCTCTCGGACGCCACCCGACGCGGCGTTCTGGAACAGCTCGGGCGTGCAGACGCTTCGATCACGCAGCTGGCCGAGAAGTTCCACATGACCCTCACGGGCATGAAGAAGCATGTTGGCGTCTTGGAGCAGGCGGGGCTGGTCACCACGGAGAAGGTCGGGCGCGTGCGGACCTGCAAGCTCGGCCTGCGCGGACTGGAGGAAGAGGCGGCATGGATTGAGAGGTACCGCCAGTTCTGGGGCGCACGCTTCGACGGGCTGGACGAGGTTGTCGAGGAACTGAAACGGAAGGAGAAGGCCGATGGACGCAAGAAGAGAGAGTGAGCCTACCCCCATGAAGAACCGCACGACGATGGAACGGAAGTCCGAGCGTGAGCTAGTCGTCACGCGATCCTTCAACGGCCCGGCGCGCATCGTTTTCGAGGCGTGGACCAAGCCCGAGCTGCTCAAGCGGTGGTGGGCACCGAAGTCGACAGGCGTCTCCCTGCTTTCCTGCGAGACGGATGTTCGTGTCGGGGGCAGGTACCGTTTCGAGTTCGGTCACGAGGCCTCAACGCCTATTGCGTTCTTCGGTAGGTACATCGAAGTGACACCGCACTCGCGCCTCGTCTGGACCAATGACGAAAGTGACGACGGTGCCCTCACCACGGTGACCTTCGAGGAAAAGGGTGGCAAGACGCTGCTGGTCATGCACGAACTCTATCCTTCGAAGGAAGCTCTCGACGGTACCATCGCCGGGATGGAAGGTGGGATGCGCGAGACGTTCGGCCAACTGGACGAGCTTCTCGTCACCCTGGGTGCGAGCGTAGCACGGTCATGAAGTCGTCGATCTCGCGGTCCGCCGCCTGGCTCTTCACTACGCGGAAGAGAACCCCGACGAGGTCGCCGCCGCCCTCGACGACAACAGCGAGGCTGTGATCCGCGAGCTCTAAGTCCAGCACAAGGAGGCGCGCCGTTGGCTGCGCCGTAGATGGGATCGTGCCCGAGGGCCACCTACGCTCCCGAGAGAAGACGAACCAGGCTCTCATTGGGCGGAATGGCAGCTTCGGAGCGAACCGTCCGGCTCATCCCGGCCACGAGCAGTCGGTCAGCAGCGCAGATTGATCGCCTGATAGCAGCCGTTCGACCGCTCGCCTTCTTTCTCCCGGGAGGGAAATCGGAATTGCAATGAACGCCACACGAATCTCAATCTGCTTTCGGCAAGTCCCGCATTGTTCGGTACCGTCCTCCTGTTCATCTTGGGCGCGGCAGAGCAAGAGGTCGTATAGTTATCGGCGTTATTCACGCGCTCCTCGTTTCCCGTGAGGCGCGTTTGCTGATTGTGACGTTTACGATGCTCGACAAGTCGGGAGATGCACAGTGAAAACCTCTTCATCGCCAGCTTTCGCCTTGGGCACGCAGGACGGAAATGAAACTCCGGCGCAGGAGATCGCGCTATGGCGTTTGTATCTTCTAAGGGCCGGATACCTCCTGATCGCCGTCGGCATGGGAATGGAGATAGTTCCCGCATTCTTTCATCACAGGCCCTGGGAGCTGATGCATGGCGTGGTCAATTCCATGCTGCTCGCGCTCGTGCTGCTGTCGGTCCTCGGGCTGCGCTATCCTCTGAAAATGCTGCCGCTTCTGTTCTGGGAGGTGACGTGGAAGGCCACATGGCTTCTCGCGGTGGCACTGCCTGCCTGGCAGGACCACACCATGGACGCAGACACGTGGGATACGACCTTTGCCTGCCTGATAAGCGTGATCTTCCTGTTCATTATGCCGTGGGACTATGTCTGGCGTAAATTCGTGACTGGGCGCGGTGACCGCTGGTGGTGAGCGCTCACGGCAATACCCTGATGCCCGACAAAGGGCGCCCGACCGGGGGAGCCGCTCGCAGCACCGCGCGAGTGCGGCCATCCTGAATTCTCGGCTCCAATGACCGGAAACCGGAGCTCAATCAGTCGCTGATCGCCAACTTCGGTCATCGAGGTCGTACAAATGCTCGCCACTTAGCAGCCATTCACGGAAGGGACGGGGTGTTAACGGAATTGTAACTATTGTTGCGCATCGTTAAAAGTTCGATGGCCCATTATCATTTCATGCACTACCTTCCGCACCCCCTCGTCCATGGGCCGAAGGGCTACGCCGAAGTGATCGAGACTCTCGCCTGGGGACTCCAGCAATTGGGGCATGACACAAGCCAGGCGGTCAACGGGATCGATCCGCAGGCGGTCAACATCGTTTTCGGAGCGCATATGCTCCAACTCGAGACGCTGCAGCAGTTGCCGTCAAATTCCATCGTGTTCAACATGGAGCAGATGCGCAATCGGGCCGCGGAGGACACGAATCGGCAGATGCATCTCATTGCGCAGCGCTTCGAGGTCTGGGAATACAGCACCGCCAACCTGGCTGCTTGGGATGAACTGGGAGCCGTACGCGTCAAAGTCGTACCAGTGGGCTATGCTCCGGTGCTCACGAGGGTCCCCAAGCCGGCGGTCCAGGATATTGACGTCTTGCTCTACGGCATCTCGGGCGTCAAGCGGCTCCAGGCGGTGCACGACCTGTCCAAACGCGGTTTGGCGACAGTGTTCGTCAGCGGGCTTTATGGCAGGGCCCGTGACAATTTGATCGCCCGGTCGAAGCTCGTGCTGAACGTGAATCTGCACGAGTATGCGCAAATCTTCGAAATCGTACGCGTTTCCTACTTGCTCGCGAATCGAAAAGCGGTGGTCGCCACCAAGGATCCGCTGACCGTCGCCGAGGCGGACATCGAGGCGGCGGTCAAGTTCACCTCGGCGGAGGAACTCACGGTCGATTGCGTTCGCCTGATCGAGGACGACGTTGAGCGCGCCGCGCTGGAAGCGAGGGGCTTCGAGATCTTTTCGAAGCGGGACATCCGCGTCAGCCTGCGGGCCGCGCTACTGTAAAGGCCGGTTCGAGTGGCCGGCGTGCGGCACGCCGGGGCGGTGCAGGATCGCTCACTTAGATCCAACAAATACGTCCTCGGAAGGCGGCGCCGCGCGGTGGCATTGTAGATCCGAAAGTAAGCGGATTCCAGGTGCTTGACATAGTGCACGGTGTCGAACGAGGGCGTAGTCAGCCGTTCGTTGTGCAGCCGGCGCATGTTAAAAGTGGGCAAACCCGCCGACCACGTGCTCCTAATTACTGCTGCCCGGCCCGACAGCGGACGTTTGCGACCGTCGCAAAGGGAACCCCGTTGGCGGACACCTGCTAATTCGGCACCGTTAAATTCGGCGGTTTCACGCTGAAAGGCCGGTATCTGGAGGGCCGTCCGGCAAAAACCGGCCACTACCTGTCAGTGAGCCTACGAAAATCGCTGCCCTTGAGCGGTCGTTCGCCACGGACAGAAACGGGTCGGGCGAAGATAGGCAAGCTGGTGCGCGTCTGTAGTAGGATCCGGAGTCGTTCCATTCGGACAACGCCCTGGGCGACAACAATACATACGAGGGGGAGACAATGGGGAGTGATACCAAATCGGGTGAGGATCGCGCCGATTTAGATCTCGGCCGTAGGGACGCGCTGAAGGCAATCGGAGCCGGTGCGGTTGCAGCGACCGTCGGCGGGAGCATTGCCTCCAGCGCCAGAGCAAGCGGTATGGCAACCGAATCCCTCGCAACGCCGCCGCCCAGAGAGCCGTACAACATTCTGTTCATTCTGACGGATCAGGAGCGGCTATTCTGGCCGGGGGAGCTGCCCACCGACTTCCGCCTGCCCGCGCACGAACGACTCATCAAGCGCGGCACCTTGTTTGAGAACCATCACATCAACTCCTGCGTGTGCACGCCCTCGCGCTCGGTCATCTACACCGGCCAGCACATTCAGCAGACGCGCATGTTCGACAACACGAACTTTCCGTGGATCAGCAGCATGTCGACCGACATCCCGACGATCGGCGACCTGTTGCGTGAGGTCGGCTACTACGCCGCGTACAAGGGCAAGTGGCACCTCACCAAGGAGTTCGAGACCGTTAACGAGCTCGGGACACCGACCAAGATATTCACCAAGGAGATGGATGCCTACGGCTTCTCCGACTACTTCGGGATCGGCGACATCATTGCGCACGACCGCGGCGGCTATCTTCACGACGGGGTCATTTCCGCGATGGCGGTCAATTGGCTGCGCGGCCGCGGCATGGATCTTTCGGCTCAACAGAAACCGTGGTTTCTCGCGGTGAATCTGGTCAATCCGCACGACATCATGTTCATCAATACCGACCGCCCGGGCGAGGTGGTACAGAACCGCAATCTCCTGGGGCACATCCGGCCGGAACCGACCGATCCCTTGTACGAGAAGCAGTGGACATTCGACCTGCCCAAGACGTACCCAGAGAGGCTCGACGAGCCGGGCCGTCCCCTATGCCACACCGACTACCTGCGCTCGCACGACGCGCTCGTTGGGCACATCGCGAATGAGGACTGGCGCTGGAAGCGCAGACACAACTACTACCTCAACTGTCTGCGCGACGTCGATCGCAACATTGCGACCGTGCTCGATGAAGTCGACTCGCTGGGCTTTGCGTCGAACACCATCGTCGTGCTAACGGCCGACCACGGCGATATTGACGGCGCTCACCGCTTGCACTCGAAAGGAGCTACCGCCTATCGCGAGCAGAACAACGTACCCTTGATCGTCGCTCACCCGGCCCTTCCGGGCGGCAAGCGATGCAAGGCGGTCACCTCGCATCTCGACATCGCACCCACCCTGGTCAGCCTGAGCGGCGCGAGCGCCGAGCGAAAGGCGGCGGTCATCAGCAAGCTGCCGGGAAAGGACTTCTCCCCGGCGCTTGCGGCACCGGAGACGGCCACGTTCGACTCGGTTCGCGACGGAGCGCTCTTCTGTTACAACATGTTCGCCTACATCGACGGCGAGTTCCTCGATCGCGCGGTCGAGATCCTGCAGCAACCCGATGGCAAGGCCAAAATTAGGGACGCCTTTAAGGCGGGCCAGCTTCGACCCAACATGATGAAGCGCGGCGCAATCCGCAGCGTCTACGACGGCAGGTACAAGTTCACGCGCTACTACTCACCGCGCGAGCATCACCGCCCGACGACTCTCGAAGCGCTGTACGCGCACAATGACCTTGAACTGTTCGACCTCGAGGCCGATCCGCTCGAACGGACCAACCTCGCGCCCGATCGGGGCAAGTACCAGCACCTAATCGAGCAGATGAACGCGAAGCTCAATGCGCTCATCGATCGCGAAGTCGGCGAGGACCTCGGCCAGATGCTGCCGCAGAACATCGAGGGAGGGTGGGTGCTGACCGGATCCGTCAACGACGTCTAGTGCGGCGGCTGGTCGCAAGCCTGGGTCATGCGGCTTTTTCCGCGCCCGTGATCACCTTGGGATTACGGGCCTGATCAAAGGTGATTTCGCCGCGGTATAACAGTCGGACGTTTAAAGGTTGGCGACCCGGACATGTCCGCCGACGTCATCATGGCCGTCATTGAAAGGATGGAAGCACCGAAATCGGAATTGATGGCAGCAAGGCATCAGGAGCCACCGTGCACCCGACGATACGGTTAATTCTCACACGATGAGATAACGAAATGGGGCTTTTGGTGAGCGGGGGTGAGCGTCGTCTGCAGCCTGCGTTCTTATTTTGAGATGTGCCTGTTTGGCTTCTCCGAAGCCGGTCGTGACGGGCTAGAGGGTCGATCAGCGACACATGCCCGCGATTCTGACGTCTTGGGCTGACTGACCGGTTTCGGGAGGGGCACCAGGCGCTGATCGGCCACGACCGGTCAGTGAATGAGCTGAACTGATTGCCACTTAGCGGTCGTTCGTAGCCTTAGGTAGGACAATCAGGCCGAGAATCAAATTGACGACGCAAGCTTCCCCATTTCTAACCCTCTCTGGGAGTGGGCGCCGCACCATGAAAATGGCCGCCAGCTTCCGCTGACGGCCACCCGTTCGTTTGCGGGGACTGGTTCTTATGAGTCGAGCTTCTTCCTAGATCGCCCGTTCATCAACCGACGGTATCCACGTCGATATCAGCATCAGGAGCGACGAAACCTAGATATCAGTCGGTGTATGCATTGCCTGCGCTAAGTGCGCACGCTGTCGAGATCAATTCTCCTACGGCCTCTCCGGTTGGATGTTAGCGACGCACGTCCTGCGGTCGCAGGGCTGCCACGAAATATCAAGTCCATATGACAGACAGTCACGATCGTCCGTAGAGGGTCGACATTGCCCCCTCGCGGTCACCCGGTAAATCCGCAGGGTCAAATTCGGCGGTTTTGAGCCGAACGGCGGGTTCGAAGCGGAGAATGGGTCGGTGATCGGCTAACTCCCGCCGGTGACGGTGCCTAAATGAATGCCACCAAGCGGCCGTTCGTCGCTTGCAGGTTCTCGTGGCATTTCCGCTTCAATTTCACTGAAAGGCTTGCGCCTGGCATGGTTAAGTTGGAGAACCGCAACAAGGTAATCTCGTATTTCCCCATATCGGCGATAGCTGGCTTGCTTTTACCGCGCTAGCATTGCCACTCGCGCACAGCCAGATGAAGCGCAATGCGCTGAGGCTGATTTCCGCCGGACCGGTAGCTGAATCACGGATATTTTGAGCATTCGCGTAAGATCCGCCTCCAATCCGGCCCGCGCCCCCGACCGCACTGGCAGCACATGTCAAAACTGAAACATATCTGGGGGACGATTCTTCGGTACCTTGGACGAAGAGAGCTCGATATGAAAACCGGTAATGCCTCGACGATCCCCTGCACACATCGTTGTACTGAGAATCTGCCGTGAGCGCGCCACCGCCATTAGAGCACGACGACCTCGTGCGCCGCATCAGCCGCGATCTGGCTGACGGCTTCGATGAAGAATTGGAAATGGAGCTCGAAGACCGCCATCCGCTCCCGGGCGTGTCAACGCCCGCGGAAGCCGAGGCGGAAAAGGACTACCGGCGAATTTATTTCCAACAGCTATTTCGGCTCCAAGGCGAGCTCGTGAAGCTACAGGATTGGGTGGTTGCTTCGGGGCAAAAGGTTCTGATTCTGTTCGAAGGGCGCGACGCTGCAGGCAAGGGCAGTGCAATCAAGCGCGTCACTCAAAGGCTCAATCCGCGGGTGTGCCGGGTCGTTGCACTACCGGTACCAAATGATCGCGAACGGACACAGTGGTACTTCCAGCGCTATGTGTCGCACTTTCCTGCGGCCGGCGAAATCGTTCTGTTCGACCGCAGTTGGTACAACCGTGCAGGCGTTGAGCGGGTGATGGGATTTTGCACACCCGAAGAGTACGAGGAGTTCTTTCGATCCGTGCCGGAGTTCGAGCGCATGTTGGTTCGGTCAGGCATCAAGTTGCTGAAATATTGGTTTTCGATCACGGACGAGGAACAATACCTGCGGTTTCTCGGCCGCATCCACGACCCGCTGAAGCAATGGAAGCTGAGCCCGATGGATCTTGAATCACGCCGTCGCTGGGAGCACTACACGAAGGCGAAAGAAGTGATGCTCGAGCGATCGCACATTCCTGAGGCGCGGTGGTGGGTCGTGCAGGCCGTCGACAAGAAGCGCGCACGCCTTAACTTCATCGATCATTTGTTGAATCAGTTCCCCTACCTAGAGACGCCAAAGGCGCCGATCGTGCTGCCGCAGCGCGAGCATCACGAACACTACTCTCGACAGGCGGTACCCGCGGACATGTTCGTGCCGGAGGTATATTAAATGGCCGTTTCGAATTCATCCCCGCTCGATTATCCCGGTCAACTGGATTCTGCGCTGGATCGGCGCCTCGAGCGCCTGGGTTTGGCGGATAAGCCAGGTCAATGGACAGAACGATACCTACTGTGTGAGCAGTTGGTCGATCCGCTGTCGGCAAGTCCGCGGCAGAAGTTCGAAGCGACGAGCCGCTTCATTCGCGATTTGATTGCTCATCGCTGGGTAATGACGCGCCGCGCGCGAGCTAAAACTGATCCGAAGCGCATCCACTACCTTTCGATGGAGTTTCTACCCGGTCGGGCGCTGCGCAACAACGTCATGAATCTCGCTGCGGACCCGATCGTGCGGCAGGCGATGCTGCAGCAAGGCTGGAACCTCGACGCATTGATCGAGGAGGAACCGGACGCCGGCCTCGGCAACGGTGGCCTCGGCCGGCTGGCCGCCTGTTTCATCGATTCCCTGGCGACGCTTCAGTACCCCGCCATCGGCTACGGCCTTCGGTATGAATACGGCATTTTCCGGCAATCGATTCGCAACGGATCCCAGGTCGAGCAGCCCGACAATTGGCTTTTCGAGACCGATCCTTGGGAGATTCCGCGGCCGCGCAAACTCTATGTCGTGCCGCTGCACGCGACCTTCGAGTTGCGCGGTTCCTCCGTGCAGATCACGCCGAACAAGCCTTCCAGCCTGCTGGGAATGGCCTACGACCGCCCGGTCGTCGGTTACGGCGCGAACTGCGTCAATACTCTACGGCTATGGGCCGCCTCCGCGCCGCGTTTCTTCGACTTGGGCGAATTCTCGCAAGGGGACTTTGCCGGCGCCGTCATCGAAAAGGTGGCGGCCGAGTCCGTGACGCGCGTGCTGTACCCCGACGATTCGACCGAAGCCGGTCGAGTGCTACGCTTCTTACAGCAATATTTCCTGGTCAGTTGTTCGCTGCAAGACATCTGCGCCAGGTTCTTTAGGACGGGAAACGCGAGCTGGTCGTCCTTCCCGGATCGCGTCGCTGTGCAGATGAATGACACGCATCCTGCGCTGTGTGTGGCCGAGATGATGCGGATCCTGCTGGATCAGGCGCATATGCCCTGGGATGAAGCCTGGAAAGTCACGCAAGGTACTCTGGCCTATACCAATCACACATTGCTTCCGGAAGCGCTGGAGAAATGGCCGGTTGACTTGTTCGAGGCGCTCATCCCCCGGCAACTGGAAATCATCTATGAAATCAACCGTCGTTTCTTGGACGGCGTTCGCCGCCGCTACCCCGGGGACGACGCGCGGGTGCAGCGCGTCAGCCTCATCGAGGAGCAGCCGACGCGCCGTGTGTGCATGGCCCACTTGGCGGTGGTCGGTTCGCACAGCACGAATGGCGTGGCGGCCATCCACTCCGACTTGCTGCGTACGCGGGTACTGCGCGACTTCGCCGAGATGTTTCCGGAGCGTTTCAACAACAAGACTAATGGCGTGACTCCGCGGCGTTGGCTGCAGCAAGCCAATCCGTCGTTGTCGAGACTCATTACCGGCGCAATCGGAGGTGAGTGGGTCACCGACTTGTCGCAGCTTCGCAAGCTGTTGCCGCTGGCGGAGGACGCGGGATTTCGCGAGCAATTCCGGGCTGCCAAGCGCGAGGCCAAGGTTGCCTTTGCCGACTGGCTCAAGGCCACCGGTGGGGAGGTCGTGGATCCCGACACGATTTTCGACAGTCAGATCAAGCGAATTCATGAGTACAAGCGCCAGCTGCTTAATGTCTTGCACATCGTCATCCTTTATAATCGCCTGCGCAACAATCCGGATTACCAGATGGCGCCGCATACATTCTTCTTCGCAGGGAAAGCGGCCCCCGCCTATTACTTTGCTAAGCTCATCATCAAGCTCATCGTGCATGTCGCCGGCGTCATCAACGGGGATCCGATTGCCCGCAGCCGCCTCAAAGTTCTGTTCCTGCCCGAATACAATGTCAGCCTGGCCGAGCGGCTCATTCCCGCGAGCGACGTGTCCGAACAGATTTCGACGGCCGGCTATGAAGCGAGCGGCACCGGCAACATGAAGTTCATGATGAACGGTGCGCTGACCATCGGCACCCGTGATGGCGCTACCATCGAGATGGCCCAGGAAGCCGGTGAGGAAAACTTCTTCCTGTTCGGACTGACGGCGCAGCAAGTTGCGGATAGCGCCGGCTGGTACGATCCTCATTGGCACTATGCGAACGAACCTGAGACCAGAGAAGCACTCGACCTGATCCTCTCCGAACATTTCAGCCGCAGCGAACCTGGTGTTTTCGAGCCCATCCATCGCGCATTGTTCGAGGGCGGCGATCACTATCGGCACCTCGCGGACCTGGCGGATTATGCTCGGGCTCACGCCGAACTGGATGCGTGCTATGCCAATCCCGAAATGTGGTCCAAAAAGGCCATCATCAACGTTGCCTGCTCTGGCAGGTTCTCGAGTGATCGCACCATCAGAGAATATGCCGACGAAATCTGGAATTTGAAGGTATCCCCCGTTTCTTAGTCCGATTCGATCAGCTGCCGGTCGAGTCCGGATGTCGCCAACTTCTCTCGAACGGCAGACGCCAGGCTTGAGGCGCAATGAGTTGGTGCATCGCGTTCGGCCCCCAGGTTCCCGGTTCGTAGAAACGAACGGGTGGGTGAACCTCCAGCAAGGGGGTGGACACCTCCCAAAGCCGCTCGATTCCGTCGGCGGTCGTGAACAGCGTGGGATCGCCGCGCATCGCATCCAGTATCAATCGCTCATACGCCTCGAGTACATCCCCAATGTGCCCGGTATCGTGCATAGCGAACTGCATGCTCAGCTTGTCCAGACGCATTCCGGGACCGGGGCGCTTGCCATAGAACGACAGGGACATTTTCGAGGCATCGGTCAAATCGAAAGTTAGGTGATCAGGGCCCTGCTCGCCGATCCCGGAACCGGATGGGAACATGCTCTTGGGAGGCTCCCGGAACGCTATCGAAATGATTCGTTGCCCTTCAGCTAGGCGTTTGCCGGTGCGCAAGTAGAAGGGTACACCTGCCCAGCGCCAATTATCGATGTAGCATTTCAACGCAACGAACGTCTCGGTATCCGAATCCGCGGAGACCCCGTTTTCTGACCGGTAGCCCGTGTACTGTCCGCGCACGACATCGGCTGGCTTGAGCGGCAACATGCTGCGAAAGACCTTGTTCTTTTCCTCGCTGATCGGTTTCGGCTCCAGCGACGTCGGGGCCTCCATCGCCGTAAATCCGAGAATCTGGAACAAGTGGGTGACCACCATGTCTCGATAGGCTCCGGTTTGCTCGTAGAAACCGGAACGCTTACCAAGGGCCAGTTTCTCAGGCACATCGATTTGTACGTGGTCAATGAAGTTGCGGTTCCAGATCGGCTCGAACAAGCCATTGGCAAAACGGAACGCCAGAATATTTTGCGCCGCCTCTTTACCAAGAAAATGATCGATCCGGAAGATCTGCTCCTCCTCGAATACCTCGTGCAGTTTGGCGTTCAACGAGACCGCGCTGGCCAGATCGGTGCCAAACGGCTTTTCCATGACGATTCGGGAGCGCTCAACTAGATCGGCGTCTCCCAGCAGACGCACTGCAGACAGAGCGGCACTTGGCGGTACGCTGAGATAATGCAGCCGACGGCTCTCCGCATTGAAAGCGCTCTCCGCTTCCAGTACCGCCGCCTTGAGGATGCCGGCCCCCGCGCTCAATGGTACGTAATGAAGACTGTGTGAAAAGGCATCCCAATCTTCCTGTTCAACCTTGCGCGCGGAGAATTCACTGAGCGCGTCACGCGCTAGCTTGCGAAAGCCGTCTGAGTCTAGATCCTCTAGAGAGACGCCAATGATCCGGCAACCAGGAATAAACCCTGAACTTGCAAGATGAAATAACCCCGGCAACAGCTTGCGTCGAGCAAGATCGCCCGTGGCGCCCACAAGAACCACGACTTGGGGTTGCTGAGGACCTACACCCGCAGGTATTTTTGCAACCATTCACGTCTCCTTTGAAGGCTTTTGCCAAATTGGCGAGCACCGTCGAAACAATGATGAATGAAAGTTATGAAAGCCCTTCAGGGCGACCCCGCTCGGCGCGATTGCCAAGTTCGCCGCCGTGAACAAACGCGTCTCGCGCAAGGGCCCCGTGCGCTCGCGCTGGAGCGAGAGATTAATTGCGAGGGACACGGACGCGAAAATGGCTGCCTCATCCTAATGGCGAGGGGCATGCGTCACTTGTCGACCCTCGGCGGGGAGCACGTCGCCGATCGGCGCCGATTCCAATCGAGGCTGCCCGTTCGAATCTCGCTTCAAATGCGCTCTGCTCAGTGCACGCCGAGTATGCGAAGCACGAAGAATAGTGCCGCACCGAACAGTGCTGCGCCGAGCAGCACGCACACTGGTAACGTCAGCACCCATGCGAGCACTATGTTGCGCACAGTCTCTTTCTGAATGCCGGAACCGTTGGCCACCATTGTACCGGCGATGCCAGAAGAGAGAATGTGCGTCGTGCTCACGGGTAGACCGAGCAGATCGGCGGCTTCGATGGTCCCAAACGCGACTATTTCTGCCGCTGCTCCCTGCGCATAGGTCAGATGAGCCTTGCCGATCTTCTCACCCACCGTCACGACGATGCGCTTCCACCCGATCATCGTACCGAGCCCGAGCGCAAGCGATACGGCGATCTTGACCCATAAGGGAATGAAATTGGTGAGCCGCTTCAGTGATTTCTGGTAGCTTGCCGCCGACTTTGCGTCAAGGCCGGCAGGTAACTGATGCGCTTTTAGCATCCGATTCAGCGTCTCTGATACTAAATAGTCGTCCAGACGCAGGGCCACTCGGTCCGCTGCTGGCAGCGCGGTCAATTCCTGGACGCCGGCCAGCCGGGCGGCCACCCCTGCATTCGCGACGCCGAGCGCGGGCAGAGTGTCAGGTTCGAGATGCCCTGAGCGCAGGTATTGAGTCAATTCTTTGTGCGCCGTCGCGGCGTCCACCGACCGCGCTCGAGCATCAGGGATTTGCTCGAGCGAATGCGAGAACATCGCGGACGCCGCCGCTAGCTGATGGAGATCAGCACTCGAGGTCCCGAGGTTCAGTGCGAATGCGGTCGGTACGATGCCGACCAGAATCAATACGATCAGGCCCATGCCTTTCTGCCCGTCATTCGAGCCGTGCGCGAAGCTAACGCCGGTACAGGTCAGCACCAGCAATCCACGAATCCAAAACGGCGGCGGTTTCTCGCCCTCGGGCGCTTTGAATAGCGCGGGATTGCGCAGCAATGCTTTGGCTGCCAGCAGCAACAGCGCAGCCGCGACGAATCCGAGCAATGGCGAAAACACCAACGCCTTCACCGTGTCCTCTACCTTGCCCCAATTGACGCCATCGCCGAACGCGCTGCCCGGGCTCATCAGCGAGTTCATCAAACCGACGCCTACGATCGAGCCAATCAGGGTATGTGAACTTGAAGCTGGCAGGCCCAGGTACCAAGTGCCCAAGTTCCAGACGATCGATGATAGGAGAAGCGCAAACACCATGGCGAAACCGGCGCCTGATCCGACATTGATGACCAATTCGACGGGCAGCAGTGCGACGATCCCAAAGGCCACGGCCCCGCTGGAAGTCAGTACGCCGATCAGATTCCACATTCCCGACCAGACGACCGCCTGACTTGGCTTCAACGTGTGGGTGTAGATCACCGTGGCGACGGCGTTTGCCGTATCATGAAAGCCATTAACGAATTCGAAGCTCAGTGCGAGCAAAATGGCTAGACATAACAGAATCGCGGTCGGCAGATCAATGCCAAGACTGGATAACATGCGGAACTCCACACCTGTTCGCTGAGCGTCGTACCTCATTCACCCTAGGTCCGTGAGATGACAATTGTGTGACGCAGCACATAGTCCGGTCGCGCAGCTGCCGCCAATGCCTGTCGGGCTTTAGGGTCGAAGAGTAAATTGCCATTATGAGCGCGGAGCGCATGCAACTCACGGGTGTGGATCGCATACGATATTTCGCACCGACCGCGATCTGCATATACCTGGCAGCACTTTGCGCCGTACTCATCGTCACATCGGCGTTCCTCGTCAGCATGCAGAACGCCATCGCGGTCACCGTCGCTGGCTTATTTGGACTATTGCTGTCGGGCGGACTTGGCCTGCTTTTCTGGCGCGCACAGCGACGGGATTTGCAGTTCTTACGGGTTACCACCTCATCCGACGCACAATCGAACTTTGAGGCAGTCCGGTCGGCCGTGGATCGCGCTGGTTGGCGCATTCTGGTCCAAGACCCTGCGCGCAGACTTGATGCTCAAACTTCCGGTGCGCTACTGGATGTCGGAGAGCGAGTCGCCGTTCGGTTTCGCGATCGTGACGTGTTGGTCGCTAGCATCTGCGACCCGAGCATCGGCTTCTCGCTTGCTGGCCGCCGCCACTGCGCGGATCACCGTGAATTCGTGCGTCAGGTTGTGCTGCCTAAACCCCGCTGAGGCTACGTATAGGCGCGGACTTCGAGCGGTTTCCGAGACACGACGCCTGCGCTGTTAACCACATTGCGGCTGTCGCTGAAGTGAAGGTGACGGTGTCGACCCGCGCTTTGAGGGTCGGGAAATACTTCATCGCCAATGACGGTGAACAGATCGTCAATTTGGGTGGCTACGAGAATCGGAGCGCCGGCAGGCTCGAATGTTTTCTGCGGAAACCCATCGGCGCCACGAAGCAGATGTTGGCGCCTTGGAATAGGCTAACTTAGAAGACGCTGCTTGGCGACACAGGCTTACCCATTTCTGATCCTAAATGGGCGTGGTAGGCGTTAGCGATGAAGCCTATCCTGCCGCAACTGTGACCGGTGATTGCCCCGTCATTGCTTCCTGCCTACGGACATACAATTCCTGCAATAATCCGACGCAGGCATCCAGGGTTAGGTGGCTACCGTGGTGAGATGGCGTACCACGTCCTGGCGGGGGAGGCACAGCAAACGCGTCCTGTCTGCCATATCGAGGCCAACTCAGGCGATGTGGTCCCGACTAGTTAATTCGCAAGTATCATGACCTATGCTGGTGCGCATAATGGATGATGTGCCGAATGCGCGATGCAATGCTTGGAGCAATCGACGGTAGTCCACACGCGGTTGGCGTCCAGTTCACGGCAGGAACGCATAGATCCGGCCGTCGGCGGCGACATAGAGGCGGCCATTTGCCGCCAGTATGGTCCCGAAATGGCGCAATCCTGTCATAGCAGCGCTGTTGAACAATGGCTCGCCGTCGTCCCCGCGGAATCCGTGCAGCACATTGTCGCCTTCAGCTCCCGTGATCCACACGATCGGATTTGAGCCATCGCCAAGCGTCGTCACGATCGGAGCGCCCTGCCCATTGGACGAGGCGCACCAGGTGGTCGAGAGGCTGGGCGGATCGGCTTGAACTGTCAGCACGGTCAGATCTCCGCTCTGGCCCGGGGGACAATTGCTCCCCGTGGCCTGCAGGGCCACGAGCGTGCTGTCTGTGCCGGCCCAGACTGCTGGCGCGGTGATGATATATCCGCTTGAAACGCCCTGTACGACGAGCGCACCGCCGATTCCGCCTAGATTAGTGCGACTGAGAAGATACGCATTGCCATCCTTACCGAGCCCGAGGACAAATTGAGAAGTCCCGGTGGCGTTTGTTACGTTGATCGGCACAGGCCCGGTGCTACCAAGATCGAGGTCCCCGTTGTCTAGAGCGCTCCAGTTGGCGGCTGCGAAGAAATCGTGCTTGCTCGTTTGATGGTCGAGATTAGTAGCAAGCCGGAAAATCGCCTCGCCGTCAGACCATGTGGTTGCGCCGATTGTGTTGCCAGTCGCCGCAAATAACGCGGTTCCCGTAGACGATAATCCTCCCGGTGCCCAAATGCCGCCCCCTTGCGCGCGCGTACTCCAGACCGCAATCGTCGCCGGATCACTTAGGCTCATCCCCAGCACCCATCCGTGGTACGCGCCGCAGCCGCCGTAATGAGCGCCGTAGGGAATGAAGAGCGTGTCGTTGACGATCAGCAGTGCACCGCGCTGGTTCTGGAACATTGGATCGAACGTCTGCCCGGCGGCCTTGAGCGCATCGGCAACGTTTACCGGAAAGCCACTCAGGATCGAACCGTCAGCAAGGGATAAGCCGTAGATAACATGCTGTGGGCCGGCGGACTCATCGCGCATGGCATCGAGGTAGACAGCGGCCTGTGTCTCGTCGATGACCGGCGTTCCGGTAATTCCCAGCGGGTCAATATTGCCGCAGAGCAGCGACGACAGTGGTACCGGCTTGCCTAGGGATTTCTTCCACACGACCTTGCCAGTGGTGGCATCGAGCGCATAGACCTCGTTGCTCTCGGTGGCGACGATAAGACGACGGTTGTTATCGGCATCTTGCCAATAGAGCGGCTGCGCATAGAGGTTGCCTTCAACTTTGCCGGCAAAAGTTGGATCTAGATGAACTTTGGCTGCTTTCTCCCAAGTAAGTCCGGGAAAGACGTAATGCCCGCTGCGATCGGCAGCGGCGTGGTAGGTGGTGACCGACTGTGCTTGCGTTTGGCTGCAGTGCATCAACACCGCGGAGATCGTGACCGCGAACCAATTTGGAACAGCGCGCCGCATTGTGTCCCCCTGTGCCCAGCCGGCACTTAATAGCGATGACCAACGACGATCCATAAGGCCATTATCTGCGCAAATTTCATTTTTCTAAAAAAAGCGGCCCGCCGAAGCGAGCTGCTCACCGTGTCGGTTATTGAACCTCTACTGGCGGCTCACTGGTCCGCCTCGATAATTTTCCCATTGTGAAGCGCGCTAACCGCAGGAACGGTGTCTGCGCTCTCCAGCGTCAGACTCAGGGTTTGCTCCGGTGATGTGCAGAACAACGCCCTCGTCGGTTTAGGGCCTACCGGGTACAAAACTGGCTCGTATGAGGTGATCGTGCCGGAGACGCTCCCGTCGGCGGCGAAGACGAGGTTCGCCTCAACGGTAATGTAACTGAATGGGGTGGATATCTTGATCCTTCCAGACTTTGGGATGTCGATCGATGCGTCAAAGCCCCAGCCAGTTTGGAGCGTGTAGTCAAGATCCGTGGGCTTGCAGGGCGCGGTGAGGTTGAGACCCAGATAAGTCAACTCGGGATCTCCGTCTTTTGGGTCGGCTGCAACCACGATCGACAGACTGTTTCCATCCGCCGACGTGCCGTTGTAGGTGCCCAGCGCCACATCTACAGCGGCGGCTGGGGTTGCGAGCGCAAACGCAATAATGGCGGCGCCGCAGACGTTGATAATGCGGTTCATGCTAACTCTCCCTATTTGTTGTGAATATTCTCCTATTATTTGTTAGCAACCTCCCCACAACATTCAAAAAATACCTCCATTCTGGGAGCCGATCAAGCTCTGCGTCGAGAGGACTCATTCAACGTCCCTCAAGGGGCCTCGGATGCGATAAAGCACGCTTGGCACTCCGTCGAGTTCTCTTTGAGTCTCATATGACATACCGGCGCGTTCCATGACCGCCGCCGACGCCAAGTTGTTCGCCTTAGTGGCTGCCCACACAGACTGAATGGTGGGCAATGAAAAAGCGTATCTGAAGACGGCTCGCACGGCTTCCCTGGCAAAGCCGCGCCTTCGCTCGGTTGCAGCCACACCGAACAGCAGCTCCGGTTCATTGGGTGAATCAAGAGGACACAGACCGCACCAGCCAGCAAGCGTTTCAGTGGTAGGCAGAACGATCAACCAAAGTCCAATGTTAGAATTTGATTGCTTGTTAGCTGCCGCTGAATCTCCGGAACCGGAAGGCAAGTCGGGCGTTCCCGGCCAGCCGCGGCCTCTGGGGCGATGAAAATGAGGGCCAGCACGTGAACTTCTCGGTGCGAAACCGGTCTACGTTGGCTTATCTGCGCTGGAGCTCAACGTCTTGGCATATTCTCGTCGCTTCTTCCTCGGACTCTCTTTAGCCGGCCTGACTGTTGCCTCTACGCGTGCGCGGGCTGCTCTCGGGAAACCGGAAGGAGCTGGAGGCCAGATAGCTCCCAGTTTGCTTCAGGCTGCGCTCGATGCGTTTGAGCAACATCACGACCGCATCATCCATCGAGACTTTATCGGCGTCGCCGACTTCTCTCTCCCTTCGCGGGCACCGAGGTTCCACGTGGTGAAGCTCGCCGACGGCAGCGTGCAATCCCATTTGGTCGCACATGGAAGGGGATCTGACCCCGCTCGTACAGGATGGCTTGAGCGCTTCTCCAACGAACCTCGCTCGAATGCGACCTCGGCGGGAGCCTATATAACGGATTCCTTCTATGTAGGTGCCCATGGTCATTCGCTTCGTCTCGAGGGACTCGACCCGACCAACAACAACGCCATATCCAGGGGGATCGTGGTGCATGGCGCCTGGTACGTGAGTAAGGAAATAATTGGCTTCTCCGGTATGCTCGGCCGCAGCCAGGGCTGCTTCGCCGTCGCCGATTCCAGCCTGCCCGAAATCATGAGGCGGCTTTCGCCTGGTCGCCTGATCTATGCGGGCAAACCCAAGGAATCAGTCTAACTAAATCTCGCCGCTTGCCGCTGCCTGGTGTGCGACATGAAGCCGAATGCTGGGTTTAGGCCCAGGACCGGATGCTGGAATGTGGCTTGGCTCAATCTCGTCACAACGATGTCGGAATCGCCAAGCCTTCGACGCTTCTAGCTGCCCGTGGGGCTGTTCGCGGATATGGCGACGACGCCGTTGGTCAGGGTTGTGCGAGTGGAGGTGTTTGCTGCCGGCTGCGTGATTACCAATGTGGTGCCAGGTTCGACCACGGTGGCCAGCTTAGTGAGGAACTCGGACGGGATGTTGAAGACGGCGAGCAGTTCCGCGGTCGATACCGTGTTCTCGTCCTTCGCCGAGACTTCTAGCCATCGGGGCATCGGCCGTCCCGTAGCCGGGTCCGGCGGTTCGGCGCCCGAGAGTTCGAGCCTGGTAAGCACGTGCAGCGTGATCTTGCGGTGCGGATCCGTGAGAGTGAACGGCGCATGACCGATCTCGATGCCGTTGCGGAACACGCGGATGCGCCGGTCCTCGTTGGTCAACAGAATCGTAACTGGACCCTCCGGCGCCGCCTCCGGCCGCCAGGCAAGTCCGTTCTCAGGAGACGCCCCGCTGATCGGCGTGCCGGTCGCGTTAACCGGCGCCACCAGTCCCGGGTGGGCCACATCGTCTGGAAATAGCTTCTCGTCGGACACCACGACGGTCAGGCCCGTCTTGGTCTCGGCGAACAGCTTCCGCGCGAACTCGTAGGGCACGCGCACGCAACCGTGGGACGCGGGGTAACCGGGAAGGCGGCCCGCGTGGATCGCCACGCCCGACCAGGTGAGTCGCTGCATGTAGGGCATCGGCGCGTCGTTGTAGAGATTGGAATAGTGATCCTCGTGCTTCTGCAGGATCGTGAACACACCGGTGGGTGTTTGGTGACCCTTTTTACCGGAGGATATGGTGGATGCGCCGATGATCACACCATTTCGGTACACGTAGGCCAGCTGCTCCGGCAGCGACACGACCATCACGATCGGCCCCCGGGGTGATGCCTCGGGGAACCAGAGGTATTCACCGGGTTTGAGCTTGGCGGGCACGGTTGTCTTGGCGGTGCCCAAGGTGGAGGTGTGCTTCGGGGGCGCCTTGCCCGTGGCGGGGAGGCCCGGGGGCGCCTGCAGCAGAGCGAGACCGGCGACGACGACGGGCAGTAGCTTCATATCAAGAATTGTACGTGTAACCGTACGCCGAGTGTTGAGACGAATGCACCCGTCGCGGCAGACCGCACCATATGCAGACTGTGATCAGCAGCCGATGGACTAAACTGCGGCAAAGTAAAACGTAACGGAGGAAATACCAATCTTTTTGACGCCGCTGAACAGCGTCACGCCGTTCTCAAGGATTCCGCTATGGAGCGGCCTTACGGGCCTCTGCAGCAGTCCCAGCACGGATCACCAGCGCGTATCCCCGCGCACGGGGATCCGCGGAGGGAGTTGGCGTGCGGCCTTCGATCTGAATAGCCTCAATATCGCCATTCCAGTCCTGCCCCTGCACCGTGTAGCCCCGGGCTTTCAGCGCCTTAACCAGGTCGGGGGCAAATGGCGCCCAGGGTTCACTGAAGATCACGTCCTCGGGCAGGAGCTGGTGATGGAAGCGGAACTGCTTTTGAGCTTCCTCGAGCGGCAGTCGGTAGTCATAGAGATCCGCGAGCATCTGAAAGACCGAGGTGAATATCCGCGAGCCGCCCGGCGTGCCGATCACCATGGACACCGTCCCGTCGCGGGTCAGGATAGTTGGGGTCATGGACGACAGCGGTCGCTTGCCTGGCGCAATGGCGTTGGAGTCGCCGCCGACTACGCCGAATCCATTGGGAGTGTTTGGCTTGGCTGAGAAATCATCCATCTCGTCGTTCAATAGGAAGCCGGCGCCTTCGACGACCACGCCGGACCCGAACCACCCATTTAGCGTATAGGTGTTGGAAACTGCGTTACCCCACTGGTCCACAAGGGAGAAATGTGTCGTCTGGGGTTTTTCGAGGCCGGGCTTGACTGACGCCGTTTCCGACGGCTTGACTGGATTGATCTCGCTCGCGCGCCGCGCGTTGTAGGACGGATCGATCAAGCGAGCGACCGGGACCTTGACGAAACCGGGATCTCCCAGGTATTCAGCGCGGTCGGCGAAGACGCGCTTTTCGATCTCAGCAACTAAGTGGATGTACTGCGGCGAGTTTAGCGGCACGCCGGCAAACAGACTTGCCGCGTCTTCCTTCATCTGCAGCATCTGCATCAGGGCTATGCCGCCGGAGCTCGGCGGCGGAGCGGTGATCACGGTAAAGCCGCGCCAGCTCGTGATCAGCGGCTCGCGCCAGACTGCCTTGTAGTGCTCCAGATCGGCCTTCGTGACCAGTCCCCTGACCGCGCCGCGGCCCATCTGTGCGACAAATAAGTCCGCAGTGCGACCCTGGTAGAACTCGTCCGGGCCATTATCGGCGATCCGTTGTAGCGTGGCGGCTAGCTCAGGCTGGCGCAAGGTCTGGCCGACGGTCGACTTGCCGAAGTATCGATCGAAGTTGGTCGTCCCTCGATGGAAGCTGGTCGCCCTGTGGATTTCGGCGACATCCCTGCTGTGCAACTGCTCGATCATGTTCTTGTCGACGATGAAGCCGTTTATCGCAAGACCGATCGCCGGCGCAAGATCCCTGGCCCACGGCAGCAGGGCGAAGCGGTGATGCATTTCGGCCATGCCGCGGACCGTGCCGGGCACGCCCACTGACTGATTGCCGATCAAACTGAGATCAGAGATCACCTCGCCTCTTGCATCGAGAAACATGCTGGCGCTGGCCGCTGCGGGCGCTGTTTCGCGATAGTCGAGAAAGTAAGGCTTTCCCTCGAACCAGAGGGTGGCGAAGCCGCCGCCACCGATGTTGCCTGCCTCCGGATAGCTGACCGCTTCGACGAAGGCAACGGCGACAGCGGCGTCAACCACGTTGCCGCCGCCTTTTATGATCTCCTCGGCAGCCCTGGCGCCGTAAACGTCGGAGGTCGCCACGGCGGCTGCGTCGAGCGTAGTCGGCTGAGGCGACCGGGCATGGGCCGCGGCGGACAGCAACACAAGGGAGACCGCCAGCACAATTATCGCGGACTGCACTGAATTCTGCCGCATTATCAATTTTCCCCGGTCATGCGCATTTGTTCTCATCATGCAGTCTCGAATGCGGTCAGCACATTGCCGATCGGTGTCATAACTTCAGCATGCTCGTTCGCGAGCAGTACGCGCGCAATTTCTGCGCAATCGACGCGTCCGTCGCCGGCGTGTATCCCGCGAGGCTGAGCGAGCCTACCCTGGTCGGCATGTCACTCGTATTCACGTTGTCCTTCGGCAGCATCGGAATTCCATGGAGCGGGCCAACGAACTTCCCGGTCGCACGGAAATGGGTATCGAGCGCGTCACGCAATCCCAGCCGTTACCCAAGTCGGTCAATGCGTGTCGGCTGCTATGCCCCCTACTCCGCAGTCTTCGACGTGATCCAATCCATTGTCGCCATTAGAACTCCGGATACGACAAATGTCAGATGAATCGCGACCATCCATCCCATGCGATGATTGTCGATTGGGGAACCAGCGTCGCCAAGCGTCAGAAACGAGCGCAGCAACGCTATTCCGCTGATCGCCACAATTGATGCAATCAGCTTTAATTTGATGCCGGCAAAATCAACAGTCCCCATCCAATTCGGACGATCCTCGTGATCGTCAACGTGGATTCTCGATACGAAATTTTCATATCCGGAGAACATCACGATCAGCAGAAGATTGCCTGTCAGTGATAAATCGATTAGCGAAAGAGCGAGAAGAATTCCGCCCTCGGCGTCCACATTCGGAAAATGTGAAAGCCCAATAACAAGCTCACGGACAAACACGAAAAGAATTAGCGCGAGAGCCAAACCCATACCGAGGTATAAGGGAGCCAAGAGCCAGCGGCTAGAAAACAGCGCACGATCCAGGCCTCGTTCGATCTTCGAAGTTGAATCACCCATAATACATTCCTCGGTGGTCTCCGGTTTTTCTGTTCCAATTTGTCGCGGAATCGCCGGGTATTCGAGACAGATCTTTGATTCGCATGGATCTTATCAAAACCGAGGTGCCGCCATGGTGTTTGGCGGTGCGCCGAAGATCTAATGCCCGCATTTCGAAACCGCATTGGTCTGCCCGATAGCGGCCGGGCTCGCAGTTCCCGTTCGGATCGATGGCGGTTACCTGCGTTGCATTGCAGATTTAAGCGACACACTTAGGCTATCAATTTCAATTTGACATAGCATGATGCGTATTGCGATGGACGCAGCGCTTTTGTACGGGCAACGTTGCCCTTGATCGATGAGCGCACGAACATCTCTCCATGAGTGCCATTGATACGCAACGCGAAGAGAATAGAACCGATGACGATTAGAGCCGCAACCAACGCCGCGGTCTACCGATTTACGTGGTGGGACCGCCACGCCGGAAAAGAGGTAGTCTCGCCGCGCTCTGCCACGCTAGAGGCGATCACCAGGTGCAAGGGAACACCCATTGAGAATACACGGCTAGTCGTTAATTCCCGCGACGTGGATTCTAACGGGTTTTATTCGATACCGAATGGCTGATTCGACTCTGCCGGCAGTGGTTTGGCGCTCGATCCGAACACAACGGGCGGTTGGAACACCGCCTTCCGGACTGTGCCAGCCGGGTACAATCTCGACCGGCGCCAACAACATTGCCGCGGGGGTATGAGGCCGGTTTCAACTTGAAGACCGCGAGTAACGAGATCGGCGTAGAAGGTGTGCAAACCAACACGTTCATCGCAGGCAGTTGCAATACATAGGTCACCAACGGCCGGACGGCCAATGATCCAGGCCCCGAAGGACAAGGTCCCCTCGCTCGTGTCCGGCCGGGGCACGGGTGCCCACGGCAACGACAACCTTCAGTCCCTCGGCTTGAAGCAGCGGCCCCAAACCTTGGCTATGCACAGTGCACTACGTGCAGTCGATTTGTCGCGTGATTATCGCATCCGCCGGGTGGATAATTTGACCTGACGGCGGCGCCTTGGGGGTCATTAACGCTCAGGAACTCGTTCATGTCGGAAACCGTTTGCGTAGATAGCATCGAGATCGACCAACGCCTCTACGATTTCGTCGATCGGGAGGCGATCCCCGGCAGCGGGGTCGCGGCAGCTGATTTTTGGCATGGATTCGCCGCCCTGGTGAGCCGTTTGACGCCGGTAAATGCCGCGCTCATGGAGCGACGCAAGCTGCTGCAATCCGAGATCGACGCTTGGCATCGCGGGCACCCGGGCGCCGCGTTCGACCCCGCGGGCTACCGCGCGTTTCTGGAGCAGATCGGTTACTTGATACCCGAACAAGGGCCGTTCCACATCGACACAACCAACATTGATCCTGAAATCTCTGAAATAGCGGGTCCGCAGTTGGTTGTGCCCATCAACAACGCCCGCTACGCATTGAATGCGGCCAATGCCCGTTGGGGGAGCCTTTATGACGCCCTTTATGGGACCGATGCGCTTGCCAACGACGCAGGTTCCGGGCGCAAAGATGGCTACAACCCGCGGCGTGGCGCCAAGGTAATTGGGTTCGTGCGCAGCTTTCTGGACGAGCATTTTCCCTTGATGAACGGCAGTCATCGCGATGCGGTCTGCTATCGCGTATCGGGCCGCGCACTCGAGATTGCGTTCAAGCAGGGCGGCGCAGGCCTGCTGAGGGACCCAAACGCATTTGCAGGCTTTCAAGGCGTACCCGAATCGCCTTCGCTGATACTACTCAAACATCACGGCTTGCACGTTGAACTGTGCATCGATCGCGGGCACATCATCGGCCGAGACGACCCCGCGGGGTTGAGCGATGTGGTGATTGAATCCGCCCTCACCACGATTCAAGACTGCGAGGATTCGGTGGCTGCCGTGACCACCGCGGACAAGATACTCGTATATCGCAATTGGCTCGGTCTGATGCGAGGCACGTTGCAAGCGCAGGTGGACAAAGGCAATCGGTCGCTGGTGCGGCGCTTGAATCCGGACCGCCACTACCGCACGACGTCGGGCTCCGAACTCGTGCTCCCCGGCCGCAGTCTCATGCTGGTGCGCAACGTCGGACACCACATGCTCTGCGCTGCGATTACCTTGCGCGGCGCGCCCATCCCCGAGACCTTCGTTGACGCGGCCGTGACTTCGTTGATCGCCCTGCACGACGTGCGCGCCCCCGGTGGCTCAAGAAATTCGCGCGCCGGTTCGGTCTACATCGTAAAGCCCAAAATGCACGGACCGGAAGAGTCGGCCTTTGCGGATCGGCTGTTCACCGAAGTCGAGGATTTGTTGGCGCTGCCGCGGTACACCCTGAAGATCGGGATCATGGACGAGGAGCGCCGTACCACCGTCAACCTCGCCGAATGCATTCGGGCGGTCCGTCGGCGGGTGGTATTCATCAACACGGGATTTTTGGACCGAACCGGGGATGAAATACACACGTCGATGGAAGCCGCGGCGGTCCCGCGCAAGGCCGAATTCAAAAAGGCGCTTTGGCTCGATGCCTATGAAAGGCACAACGTCGATGTCGGAATAGCATGCGGTCTGCCGGGTCATGCCCAAATTGGCAAGGGGATGTGGGCGATGCCCGATCTCATGTCGGATATGCTGAAAGCCAAGATCGCACATCCTTTGGCCGGAGCGAACACGGCCTGGGTGCCCTCTCCCACCGCCGCAACTCTGCATGCCATGCATTATCACCAAGTCGACGTGACCGCGGTCCAAGCGGGATTGGCCGGACGCAAGCGAGCTTCACTTGAGGACATTCTGACGCCGGCACTGGAAGTCAATCCGCATTGGACCGCCGCCGAGATCGAGGAGGAACTTCACAACAACCTGCAAAGCATTCTTGGCTATGTGGTTCGCTGGATCGATTTCGGCGTCGGCTGCTCCAAGGTCCCGGATTTCTACAACGTCGCGCTCATGGAGGATCGCGCCACATTGCGCATCTCCAGCCAGCATGTTGCCAACTGGCTGCACCACGGGATATGTTCCAGAGAACAGGTGCTCGCAGCCTTGCACCGCATGGCGGTGGTCGTCGACCGCCAAAATGCGGGCGACCCCGCCTACAGACCGATGAGTCAGGATCCCGGGAACAACATAGCATTCCAAGCCGCCTGCGATCTTGTCTTCAAGGGGCGCGAACAGCCCAATGGCTACACGGAGGAAATCCTGACGACCCGGCGCAGGGAAAAACTGGCATCGCAGGCCGCACCGCTTCGAGTCACGGCAACGTCCACCGACCCCTCCGGACCCGCCGGTTGAATCGGCCGACCGGCCGCGCCCGTTGGGAGTACATTTTGGGCTCTGCATGGCCCACTGGACGGCGGGTGCTGCACACTGTAATATGCGCACAGCTAATTCAGGCAGGCGCTCGGTCAGTGCCGCCTTAGCTCGCGGTCCGTCCTCGACGCACTCCGTTAACTTAACCCCCTCGCTGCTGGCCGCTGCGGAGCTCGAAGCTTCGTCGTGCGAGTCCAAACTCATTTAAGGAATTATTGATGTCATTTTCCGATCTCGGGCTATTGCCCGAATTGCTGCGTGCTGTCGCCGATAAAGGCTACGACTCGCCCACGCCCATTCAAGTACAAGCGATTCCGGCGGTTCTCGCCGGCCGCGATGTGCTGGCCGGCGCTCAGACCGGCACCGGCAAAACCGCCGGCTTCGTACTCCCCATTTTGCAGCGGCTGGTTGCCGATGCATCACCAAGCGCAATCCGTGCACCGCGTGCACTCGTGCTCACCCCAACTCGCGAACTCGCCGCACAAGTCGCCGAGAGCGCACGCGATTATGGCAAGCATTTGCCGATTCGCGTGGCGCAAGTGTTCGGCGGTGTGAACATCAACCCGCAGATCAGCTCCCTGCGAAGCGGTTGCGACATCCTGGTCGCGACACCGGGTCGATTGCTCGATCTGGCGCAGCAGCGCGCAGTGGATCTGTCCAAGGTACAGGTATTCGTGCTCGATGAAGCGGACCGGATGCTCGACATGGGCTTCATCACCGACATAAGGCGCATCATCAAACTGCTGCCCTCGAAACGCCAGAATCTGCTGTTCTCGGCGACCTATTCCGACGACATCCGTGCGCTCGCCGAACGGCTGTTGCACGAACCGCTGTCGATTCAAGTCGCGCCACGCAACGCACCCATCGAGTTGGTCGAGCAGCGGGCCTATCGCGTGCCGAAGGAACAGAAGCGACACCTTCTGGTGCATTTGATTCAGGAAGGTCAATGGCGTCAAGTGCTGATATTTACGCGCACCAAACACGGTGCCAACCGGCTCACGCAGCAGCTCGAGGGCGCGGGAGTCCGTGCGGCCGCGATTCACGGCAACAAGAGTCAGGCCGCGCGTGTCAAGGCGCTGGATATGTTCAAGCGCGGACAGGTAACCGCGCTTGTTGCCACCGAAGTGGCCGCCCGCGGCCTCGACATCAAGGAGTTGCCGCAGGTCGTCAATTACGAGTTACCCAACGTGCCCGAGGACTATGTGCATCGTATCGGGCGCACCGGCCGGGCCGGCTCTGGCGGCGAGGCGATTTCGTTGGTGTCGGCCGACGAAGGCGGCCTGCTGCGCGATATTGAGCGGGTTCTGCGCCGCAGTATTCCTACCGTACAAACACCCGAATTCAAAATCGCCGAGACATCGCCCGCCGCCCCGGGGAGTCGTCCGGTCCAGCCGCAGGGCCGGCAAGAGCATCATGCGGGGAACTCGCGGGGAACTCGTGGTCCCGAGCGGCGTGATTCGCGCCGCAACTCGAACCCACGTCCTCGGCATCAGGGGCAGCAGAGGACTGGGCGCCCGCACTAGGCGATCGCCGCAGACGGTTCGCTCGAGGAATCCACCCTATGTCGTCAGTAAAAGTCCGGATGTTGTAATGACGGGAATTCGCGGATTATGCCGAAGGCGACGAGACCCAGGTTGCTCGGACATCATCTGACACGAGGTGTAACTACAATGGACGATCATGCTAAACATTCGCGCCGGAAAGTACTCAAGGTGGGGGTTACGGCGCTGGCCGCCATTCCATTCGCCGGATTCCCTCACTTAGCATCTGCAGCGCAAAACGCGGCGATACGGAAGGCCCTAAAGTTTCAGGAGGAACCCAACGCCGGCAAGCAGTGCAGCAATTGCGTGAATTTCGTTCCCAATAAGGATAAGCCGGGGAATAACGACGATGTGAATGGCTGCAAGCTCTATCCTGGCGATACGGAAATTCCGCCGCACGGCTATTGCACGGGCTTTGTGGCGAAGCCGGCAACCGCTCACTGACGCTTTCCATGAGTGATGACAGTTCGCGCAGAGGTTACCCTCTGCGCCCTGTCATGGGCTGATCCAGGGAACGTACGCCGGTAGTCGTTCGACAATACCTGTCTGCGAATGCCGGGCGAACAGCGGCGAGGGCTTACCCATTGTCCGCGGGCCGCCCTTGGAAGTGGATAATCTCAAAATGCGGATATCTGGATTCGGCCATGCTCTGTTAGGCGTCTCGGTCGCAGGTCTCGCCATACTCAGCTTGGCCTACGGAAACTTCGCGCCCATTTGGGAGCCGCTTCCCGCATGGCTTCCCCGGCCGGAATTTTGGGTATACGGCTCGGGGGCCCTCTTGCTGGCGGCAAGTGCAGGCTTGTTCTTTGCGCGCACCGCTTGGGTCAGCGCGCTCATCATCGGAGCGTACGAATCGGTCTGGGTCGTGGCGCGCGCGCGCCCCCTTCTGCTCAAGCCCTTGGTCATCGGCGGCTGGTACGGCTTCAGCGAAGCCCTGGGACCCCTGCTGGGCGCGTGGATTCTGTACGCTGCGCTACGCCGCTCATACGACCCGGCTGCGGCGACCGTGATGACCGGCGACCGCGCGCAACACGTGGCACGGGCGCTTTTCGGTGCGGCTTGCGTGGTGTACGGCGCCGCGCATTTCGCCTATGCAACGTACACGGCGGCCATGGTACCGGCGTGGCTTCCCGGTCGAATGGAGTTCGCGTATTTGACCGGAACCGCTCACGCTGCTGCGGGCTTTGGCCTTCTCGTCGGGGTTCTTCCCCGTTTGGCGGCGACACTGGAAGCCATCATGATGAGTCTTTTTGGTGTTTTGGTCTGGTTCCCGAGCTTTTTCGCGCAACCCGTGCCTCAATGGGCGACTCCGACGCAAAATCGATGGTCGGAGACCGTGGTGACCTTCTTGCTGGCGGCATCGGCATGGATCGTCGCCGCATCGATGCGAAGCTCCCCGTGGGGTTTCGCGAAAACTGTGTCTGACGAATCGGCGGCGCCGGTCCAGTAGTTTTGAATTGACGCGGGCCCGCTGTTGGGCGGATCGTTGGCCCATGAAACGGCCCGTTCCTGGCAAGCCGCCACCCAAACCTGGGGCAAACCTGATCGATGCGCAGGGCATTGATGTGCAGTACGGTCTTGAGCCGGTAATCGACCTCAGCTCGTTCGCGGACGGCGGCGGCGGACCGGTGGCCTGCAATTTCACCGGGTCCAGTGTCCGTATTGCGGCGAGAGCTTCGAGACGCAGCTTGACACCAGTTCCGGTTCCGCACGCTACGTCGAGGATTGTCAGATCTGCTGCCAGCCCATCGAATTCAGCCTCGAAGTCGATCATGCTGGCGCACTGCGGCGGCTATCGACGGTGCGCAGCGATTAGTGCGAAATCGATTTCTGAACGGTTCCCTCGGCGGAGAATGACTCGCCGCAGTTGGGAGATCCAGTAATTTGATTTAGCTCACCGCGGTCTCTTGCACTTTGCCCGTAGCCAGATCGTAGACTGCCCCGACCACCCTCACCCGCCCCGCTTTTACCGCTTCCGCGATGATCGGTTCTGCAGTGGAAATTCGCGCGACGTTGTATTGAACATTTGACGCCACCGCGCGATTGGCCAGGTCCGAACCCCCTGCGCTCACGATTTTTTCAACACCCGGACGTACAGCGTCAACAATATCCCAAATATGCCCTGGTAAAGCGGTGTGGTCCTGCAACGCGCTGATCGTGGATTTGACGGCACCGCATTCTGTGTGGCCCAGCACCATGATCAGCGGTACATTGAGCACGGCGACGGCATATTCGAGGCTCGCAAGACTATTGCCGCTCAGATAGTTTCCGGCGACCCGGACCACAAACAGATCGCCGGGTCCTTGATCGAAAATCAATTCCGGTGCCACGCGCGAATCCGCACAGCTCAGAAACGCCGCGATCGGATACTGCGCCTTGACGCGCGCCGCGCGGCCTACGGAAAAGTTCTTGACGTCCAGCGCGTTCGCCACATAGCGAGCGTTACCCTCCTGTAGGCGACTCAATGCCGCATCAGCAGTAATTGCGTTCTGTGGCTTCGAATCCGCATTTGCACAGCCGAATCGCGATAGCATCAACGGCATAGCAGCCAGGCTCAAGGCGCGGCCAATAAACTGGCGGCGGCTGTTGTCGGAAACACGAGAGTTTTTGAACATGTGTTGACCATTGATCGCATCGCTAAACATTTCATGGCTCCTTAGTTCGCGCGGCGGCAGCCCTATTTTAACCGACGCAGCCCGCTACGACCTATACCCCTCGCAGCGTACTCGGCACACCAAAATGCCCGGATCGCACTGCCGGAGAATTCGTCGCTCCTCGTCAGGTGCTGAGCTTTGGGGCCTGCGATGTGGGCCAGGGGTGCTCCGACTTACCGTTGAAGATCGCCTCCGGCTCTGCGCGCTTGAGAGTCCAGGCGCCGATTGCGATCTCAGCCTCAAGCTGACCTGGTGCCCAACCGGCGTGGCCTACGAAAATCCGCAGGCCCTCCATGGGATTGGATCGGCCAAGCAGCTGAAGCAGCAGTTTTTGGTCACCGCTCAAGTAGACGCCATCACAAACCTGGACCGCACGTTGCGGCGCCGTGGTGGACCGAAACAGGAACCAAACAGACCCGAATTCAACGGGTCCTCCGAAATACACCTTGTCGCGCACCTGCCCGAGACGCTTTAGATCCGGAAAGAGACGCGAGACGGGAATCGACGTCGGTCTGTTGATGATGATGCCGACCGGGGCGGGAGCGAGGTTGTTCATCACGAGCACGACCGACTCCGCAAAATCGGAATCCGGCAGGTCCTCTTCCGCGACGAGGAGGATTGCCGTTAAGCGCTTTGTGTCATCGGCGGATGTTGGCCACGACGATTCGGATAGAAGCAGCAAAGCGCAGAATGCTCCTATCACGCAACGCTTTAGGCCAAAACCGCTTCTCACAATCGAGACTCGCCTCCGCGTCATTGCACGGCGTTTGACGGATCCAAGTGAATTTTACACCGTCGACGCTGCCGATGCGCGTCCACCCATGTACGTGCGCCAATGTATTCGTTCTCCGCCCCGATATCGTGGATAACGGCCGCGAACTAACAAACACGATTGATGAAGACCGCGCCGTCGCTGAGGCTTCGGCCCTCGTGACAAATCCTTGGCGCGAGGCGGGACTACACCCCCTCATTGCCGAGCAGATCCCAAAAGGAGCATCATCAGCCTCCAATCGGTCAACAGAGAGATCACGAACTGTCCAGGCAGGGTAGGCACATTCAGCGGGGACGGAGACGACCTATTTGTCATTGATGCCGGGCCGCAGAGTTGACACGCAGTAGGGGCCTCACAAGGCCGGTTCATACCATATGGAGAATGAAATGCGAAACACACTCTTAGTTGCCGCGATTTGTTTGACGGCTTCCGCCGTTTTTGCGACCGCGGCGCAGTTCCAGCCGCTCAACGTCAAGACCGGCCTTTGGCGTATGACCAAGGCTATTACGTGGACCGACCTTCCACCCCAAATGGCGGCCATGATGAAGGCGGCGCCGCAGACGACGACCTACAATTCGTGTGTGACCACTAAAGACTTGACTACCAATCCGTGGGCGAACGGGTCCGGCGACAACTGCACTTGGACCACCCTTAATTCAACGAGCACCGACATGGAAGTTAAGGCAAACGGGTGCGAATTCGGTAGGAACTCCGGGATGACGGCGGACGTACACGGGCAAATTCATGTGCAGGATTCTGAAAACGGGACAGGATCAATGACCATTACCTTGACCGGCAACGGCCAAACAATGCATGGTTCCGCGAAGTACACGGGCAGGTGGGTCAGCGCAAGCTGCCCGACCCAATGAAAACTTTGCAACCGTACAGCTCGGGCCGCGCGGGATCGGATTAGCCGACTTCACCTCGGGGTAATTCCGCATCGTAAGAGCGGATGTGGCTCAGCAACCAATCGTAAAGGAACCGGATACCGAGCGCGAGACTCTGCTCATCGACGTGGGTGGCGAGACTGCGTGCAGTCTCGAGCGCGCGTACGTGGTCGGCTCGGTGCGCCGCGGACCCGGCGCAAGGGTGCGCGGCCATGTGCGCATCCTCGGTGGCGAAGTGTCCCTCCAGCCGGTAGGTCATTTCTGAAAGCCCGCGCACGAGCGACGCGTGGTCTTGCCGCGCGAGAAGCGCCTCCCACAGCCCGTTCATCCTTGTAACCAGCTCCTCGTGCTGCTTGTCGACCGCCTCGATGCCGATCATGTACGTCGGCGACCATGCCAGGCGCAGGCAAATCCGCTCGCTGAAACCCGTGCTCTGCGCGAAGGCATGGCGGTTCCCGCCCCCAGCCTTGGCGTCGTACATCGCGCCATCGGCCCGGGCGAGCAACTGCTCGGCATTGAATCCGTCATCGGGGTAGATCGCGATACCGACGCTGACGCCGAGTTGCAGTCCATGCACTGCGAGCGGCGCGGTGACGGCCTGCATTATCCGTTTGACGACCAGCTGCGCCTCCTCGCGACCGCCGTCACCACCAAGCAATACGACGAATTCGTCTCCGCCCAGGCGCCCCACCGTATCGACTGCACGGGTGGCGGCTTGAAGCCGTCGCGCTACCTCGCGCAGCACCAGGTCGCCGGCTGCATGGCCGTGATTGTCGTTGATTGGTTTGAATCGATCGAGATCAATGAGCAGAACCGCGAAAGTGCCTGCATTGCGGCGTACGGTGGCAATTGCTTGCTCGATGCGATCGTGCAGGAGCGCTCGGTTCGCAAGGCCGGTCAGCGTGTCCTCGAACGCCAAACGTTGCAACCGAGCGTGAGTCTGCATCCAAGAGGAAAACCGGCGATACATAAGAGATTCTCGAGCCGTCGAGCACCAGAAAGGCCCCCAAACCGCTGTCGAGGAGGGCCTCCAGGGCGCCCTGTAGCGATGGATCTCGCGGCCGCGTACTGGCCACCGCTTCGATGCCGTCCGGTGCAGGACGCGCAGTAATCGAGCTGAGTACGACACTCGGCAACATAGTGAACTCTTCTCACCAATATCCTGAATGCACGAAAATTGTAATTGAACACTGATGACATATTCAGTTGATCATTTCACATATTCGCATCGGTTCGTCGAGTCGACCCCTACACGACACGAACGATTCCCGTTCACATGCCGCACACCCTGATTCCTGCTGCCCGCCGCGGCCCTCTGCATCGGCGCACTCAATGCGCGGAGCGGTGCCCCGTATCCCGATACAACCAAGCGACGATCGTCCCGAGTATTATCGCCAGAACGCCGTCGAAGACAATTTGCTTCATGACCACGTCCCCCGGCATCGGCTGCACCACGAAGTAGATCATGTCGGTTGGTACGATCGTGAGCAGTGCGACCGCGACACCAAAGCGCACACCCTGTGCCATCCACGGCTTCGCCTCGGCGCCGCGGGCATAGATCCAGACGAACGCGCCGGACAGGATCACGTGCGCCAGGATCATCAGGGGAAAATATTTCTGTTGGTCGCCCTCCGTCCGGAAAAGGTTGCTCAGATGCATGTAGTCGGGACGCAGCAGTACGCCGTGTACGACGAAGCTGCCGAGTAACCACGCGACGAAAAGCACGATCCAGGCGATGATGAATTTCTTGTTCATGATCCCTCCTTTCGATTGTCAGGCACGGCGCCAGGCCCGATTGGGTTTTTTTCCTGGGGCACTTGAGGTTACCGCAATGGGCGCTCTCGGCCCACATCGGTGAGTTGCGCATGATCTCCACCGAATCACCCGGGAAAATCGTAAAATGCGGATGCTTCTCGTGGAGTTTGGCGGCGGCCTCGTGCGAAGCCGCTTAGTGCAATGCGCGGTTGCTCGGTGTTCATGGCCGAGGATGAGCGCCCGTAATCCCGGCGCAACATTAAAAAGTTAAGAGACGCGCCGACGACCTAATTCAATCACCCGCAGTGCTCGTCCCGATTAGTGCACTCATGCCATCCGTTTTCGTGATAGTAGCGATGATGATCGCGATCATAGTAACCTTCGGTTGGCGCAACCACGCAGCCTAAAACAAGGCCGATCAGTCCCAATAAGAAGGTGCTCTTTGCAATACGTTTTATATTTGTCATGATCGGTCCTACCCGGTTAATTCGACTTCCTTTGAATCATCTTGATCACAATCCAGCAAGGGTAGCCGTCCGAGACGGATTCGTCGGTGCGGTGCCGCGCTTATGCGAGCAATCAATTGCGCCGTTCAAATACCGCATCTTCGATAGCAGCTCTCCGCTCGGGTTATAGGACATTTCTCTTGATCATTGCGAGATTCCCGACCTCGCGCCGACGGGAGCGGTATCAGGTACACGACGTCCTGACACGGAATGTTATATCGTGGTATCGAACTGCGAGTGATAGAGAAGATACAGGAACCACCCCCCAATGGTAATCAACGCAACCACGTCGGCCCCCGCCATTAGAAACCATTGTGTACTGGTCGTGTTCATGCTTCCTGCCTCATTTGTAGATGCGTTGGCGCGCTTTCTCGGAGAGATTGCATGCGTCGAAGCATCACTTCACTCGCGATTCATTTATAACAATATCCAGTAGCGGCCGTCTGTACGCGAACACACGGTGGGCACGTTCTTGTTGGCCCGCGCCACCGCCGCAATATTCGAGTGCCCGCGCTTGAGCAGATTGCTCAACCATCCCCGGGTGTCGTCGACCTTGATGATCTCCCGACCGCCTTACCCCATCGGTCGATCCCGCGCACTTGAAACGGATTCTTCGTCAAATCCATCCCGACTGTAAAGCTCTTCACGCTGGACGCTCCCGTCCATTCAAGTGATAACTCACCACTTGCGGGCGAGGATCGCGCTTAGGAGGCAAGCAATGCTCGCAGCACCGTCAACAGCTCATCCGCCTGTATTGGCTTGCTGGTAATCCGGAGGTTGGGGTCACGGGGTAGCTGCTTGATCGCGGAGGAGGTGTCTCCGGTCGCGAGCACGGCTTTCAACGACATGCCCAGTATTTCGCGCAGCGTTGCAATGACTTGCGTACCGGTTTCCTCTGCGTTCAAATGGTAGTCTGTGATCAGCAGATCGACGCCATGACCCTTCTGTATGTGTTGCAGCGCTTCTGACAGCGAGGAGACCGACGTGACGTGGTAACCCTCCAACTCAAGCAACAAACATGTCGCCTGCCTCACGGACACATTGTCTTCGACCACCAGAACCCGCGTTTCCCCGACCTGCTGCAGGACTTCGATGGACGATCCCGAAAGTGCGGGTTGCACCGCTGTGCTTTCGCGGATGCTCGCCGGTAGGACAAGCGAAAACGCCGACCCCCGGCCGACTTCCGAGCGCACATCGAGTTCAAGCGTAAGAAGCTTCACAAGCCGCTGCACGATGGACAGTCCGAGACCATACCCATCGCGCGAGCTGTTGGTTGGAACTCCGACCTGATAAAACTCATCGTAGATGTATGGAAGCTGATCCGGCGGAATACCAACCCCCGTATCCAGCACCTCGATACGAATCAGCGCCGCCTCGTGCAGGCAGCGCAAGCGCACCCCGCCCTCACGGGTGTATTTGACTGCATTCGAGACCAGATTTCGCAAAATCTGCTCCACCAGCGACGGATCGCTATGTACCGCGTCCTCGCAGGATTCAATGTCGAGCCTGATTCCCTTGTTGGCCGCAATGCTCGCGAATTCCGTGCGCAGCTCCTCGAAAATGGCGGTGACCTTGAAATCGGTCGGTTCGGGTCGGATCGCCCCGGATTCCAGCTTGCTGATGTCGAGCAAGGCGTTCAGCAGTCTCGACATTGCCGCGATCGCTTGCTCCGACTGCGAGAGGGCTTCGAGGGCATTGCGCCCGGTCACCAGCCTGCGCAAGACGCCGTTGAGCAATTCGAGGGTTTGCAGCGGCTGACGCAAATCATGGCTGGCCGTCGCCAGGAAGCGGCTCTTGCCCTGGTTCGCTCGATCGGCACACTCACGCGCTTCGTCCGCCAGCTGCCGCGCGGCGTCGGCGACCTCGCGCGCCACAATCAGCTCGGCTTCCACCCGCTTGCGGTCGCTGACATCGCGAATCGCCGCCGCGACGAGCCTCCGATCAACGTCTTCAACGGGGCTTAAACTGATCTCGACGGGAAACTCCGTACCGTTTTTTCGTCGTCCAAACAAAACCAGTCCCACCCCCATGGGGCGTACACGCAGGCTGTTGGTGTAGTGCTCGCGGTGTGCGACGTGCCGAGCACGGAAACGCTCCGGCATCAGCTCTTCGATACTCTGGCCGATGATCTCGTCATGCGAATAGCCGAACAACGCGGAAACTTGTTGATTGGTGAATCGAATGACACCGGTGGCATCAATGATGAGCATCGCATCCGGGGCGGCATCGAGAGCGCTGCGGGCGAGATCGGGCGGCGTTGTACGCATAGCAGCGCTCTCCCAGGTTGACGCGGTCGGCTCCATGCTTCGCCTGCGAATTTTACATTGCGACGACTTGACTCGGCAATAAATCACAGTTCGTCGCCGGGCCCAGTGGCCACGGGCGGGTTGGATGTTCCGATGCACGGTGTACGTCGACTTTTTGGCCGGGAGCCGCCCAGGTCGCTTCCCGAGACCGGTCATGGAGCGCCTTCGTCACCGAGTGCCGCTGATCGACCCCGAGCCGTCGACGGCGAGCGCCGGCCATTGGGAACTCCAATCGACGGGCATTCCCATGCGCCCGGTCCGCCGCCCGCCAAAACGCCAGATTTCGGCTGCTAATACCTCGCACCCATCGCGTCGAATCCCTTCCCGGCGGATGAGCATCGTTCGCGCGAGCCGTTCACCACCCCACCGCTTGCCCGTCCTTGCGGAAATCAGACCCCGCCCGGTAATAGCCGTTGACGGCATGCTTCGCGCTCTCGCGATCCAATTTCTTCAGATCCGGTTCGGCGATAAACATGATCGCCTGAACCCCGCCAACGGATTCACCATCTATGGACATCACGGAGTGTCCCATCGCGGTCAATTTTTCACCCACAAGATCATACAGCGGTGTCTCGAGCCCGAGTACGTTCGATACCTGGCTATGCCGAAACCGCGCCATATCGGCGGCCGCCTGAACGTTGGCGCCCAAATCAAGCATATTGACGAGAAGCTGGGCATGCCCCTGGGCTTGCATATCGCCCCCCATCAGCGTCACGGTCATTACCGGTTCGTTCCCGTGCAACAAAAAACCCGCGGAGAGTGTATTGAAGGGTCTCTTGTGCGGCTGGATCACGTTTGCACTTTTGGGGTTCAGTGTGAACAGAGCGCCTCGGTCATGCAATATGAAGCCGAAGCCGGGTACCGTGATGCCCGATCCGAATCCATCGAAATTGCTGTTGACCCAGGAGACCATGTTGCCTTCGCCATCCGCGGTGGAAAGCACGATCGTGTCTCCGCCCATCGAGATATTCCCTATGGGTCCCGGCGTGGATGCATGCGCCGGATCAACCTTGGCGCATAGCGTTGCCGCATAGGAATCCGATAGCAAGCGGTCGAGCGGAACAGCAGCGAAATGCGGATCCGCGTTGTATTGATAAAGATCGGCATACGCGAGCTTTTTTGCCTCGACCAACATATGCCAATACAAGGGATTCGCCGGACCCAGCGAGGCCAGCGTCTTCCCCTGCGCCCATTGGGGTACGCACGCCTGGAGAACATTCAGCATTTCATTCGCCGCCCAGGCCTGCGACGGCGGCGGCAGCTCGACCAAGTCGTAGCCATGATAACGAGTGCGCGCGCCCTCGACCCATTCTCCGTGGTACTGAGCGAGGTCCTGAAGCGTCATCGTTCCGCCGAGCTGCGCAGATTTGGCGATGATTGCCTTCGCGATCACGCCCTTATAGAACGCATCGGCGCCGTGCGCCTGCAACAGTCGAAACGTCCGTGCGAGATCAGGGTTCTTGAAGATGCCCCCGGGCTTCGGAGACTTGCCGTTCACATACCAGGTCTTGACCGAATCGGGATCCAGTTGAGTGCAACATCCTCGCAACGGCAACGCCTCCGGAAGCTGCCACTCATTGGCAATGCGTTCGGACACCGGAAAGCCGCTTTGCGCATATTGAACGGCCGGTTCGAGTACTTGTTTGAACGTCAGTTTGCCGAAGCGATTCAGTACTTCCTGCCAACCCCAAGCGGCGCCGGGAACCGTTACCGGCAAAATCCCGTGCACCGGCATCCCCGACATGGGACCCCAGTTTTTCGGATCCCAGTGATAGCCGAGTTCGTTGAACCGCTCGACAGTTGCACCCGTGGGCGCCGTGCCGCTCGCGTTCAGCACGTACACCTTGCCCTCTTTGGCGACGTAGATGACGGCGAAAAGGTCGCCGCCCAGTCCCTCCATCATCGGCTCCACCAGATTCAGCACCGCTGCCGTCGCGACCGCGGCATCGATTGCATTCCCGCCGTCTCTCAAAATTTGCAGTCCGGCCTGCGCCGCAAGCGGTTGACTCGTGACCACCATGCCGTGCTGCGCCATGACTTCCGAGCGGCTCTGCGCAGGCCAGCCCTCGGCACGAGCGCCGCGTACCGCGCTGCAGAATACGGGCTCGGGATCGGCCCCGCAGAGTGCCTCGGACGGGACCGCTTGCGGCCACGCTGTCGAACCTGCCGCCACAAGCCCCAACCCCAAGGCCACCGTAGAAATCCCACTTTTTTGCATCGATAGCCTCTCGGTCGGAATGCCCAGATCGTTTAAGGCAAGATCATCTTGGCGGGGATGGGTGAGCTGCAGCCGTTTTCAGAACCATACTGGTCTTCGTGTCCTGACTGGCGCTCAAGGACAGATTTTTCACACTCGCCAACCGTTCCAACTCCGCATATTTCGACGCCGCCGCATCATATTCGACCTTCGCCGAGAGTTCGAGAACCTTGCCTGCCGGCCATTCCCAGAGCTCCAGCGCAATTTGTCCGGATGGCGACCGAGCCGTGGCTTCCCACTTCGTCGAATCGATGTCGGCTATTCTCCGTACTTTACTCCAATCAACCGTAATCCCTGCCTCGTGCAGCAGGTCCCTTTGCGAGACGCTGAGGAGCCCGCGGATGTCGGCGCCGAGATCCGGCACCATGGCCGCCTTGTATTTGCGCTTCACCGCAAAGGAAGTGCTTTCTCCCATTTGAGTCCGATCGATCTCACACGGGAATCGCTTGTGAAGCGGGGAACTGTCGGCCCGCCGGTTGCCGTTGGGCAGGCGCACTTTCACCGTAAGGTCGTTGTCCCCGCCCTGCCGGACCCGCACGATGGCCCCCTGCATCGACAGATCCAGCGCATCGGTGTCGAAGAAATAAACTCGACCCGCCGCCTCATGTTCAAATCCCAGGGATGCGATCGCCGTTCGAGTTACCCCTGGGGACAGCAGCAGCTTGATCTCGACCGGGCACTGTTCTTCCGCATGCACTGCGGGACCAAGAAACAGAATGGTCCCAAGCAACGCCGATACCCGATTCGAATTGATCGTCGTCATGCCTTGAAACCCATCGTTGGCACACAATGTATCAAACCGGCCCATGGGATTGGTGCGGCCGCCGCTCTTCTGCACGGCGCCATCTGCCCGCTACGCCAGTAGCGCCTTGACGCGGCGCCCCGCCTCGAGACCCTGCTCGATGGCGCCATCGATGAAACCCCGAAAGCCGTTCGCCCAATCGGCGCTGGCGAAAATAAGCCTGCCACGAGGCTGCTGGAGATCGCGCAGGTACTTCGACCACATTCCCGGCCGCAGCGTGCACCACGTTCCCTTCGAGTAGGGATCGAGAGTCCACTGGTAGCCGAAGGTGCGGACCACTTTCGCATCCGGAATGAATAATCGGACAGCCTTTTCTACCGCCTGCGTGTCATTCACGTCGAGAAGCGCTGGATCCGGGCCAAAGCCGATGACGTGGGTGTGTCCATCCTCGATGCCCTCGGTAAGCAATGAATTGAGCGCAAATTGGCTGGGTGCAACGCCGCTGAGGCTGCCATGATCTCCCTCGATGAGCGCATGCATTTTCGTTCCGAATCCGGAGTGCGTTTCCCGCGACGCCTGCAGCTTGGTCTCCGACAGCGCAGGCTGCCAATCGACGTCCTTGAGCACATTGAGCGGGATCGTAGACACCACCGCTTTGGCGCGAACCTCCTCACCCGAGTCCGTCACCACGGTAATGCGAGTCTCGTCCTGGATCACCTTGCGCACCGGTGCGCCCAGACGGACCTCCGGCCTGCCCTCCTCCAGCAGCGCATTCAGCAGCGCCACCGTGCCATCCTTGAAATGAAAGCGTCCCGACATATCATTCATGTCGATGACGTTGTGGCCTGAAAGGGCGTACCATCGCACCATCTCGATCCACGCGAATTTATCGCTGTAGTTGTGTCCGCTCCCCGCGAAATCGCCGTCCAGCATGTCGCGATAGAGGCTTCCGATGCGCTTCAATGACGCGAGCCGCTCCCGGGAAGAGATGCCATCGACCTTCATATACTCATCGGATCCGAACGGGTCGTGCGGCAACGGCAGAATTTCCCGCGAATTGCCCATGTACGCGGCCGTGATTCGCTCGATTTCCGCGCCGACCTTCTCGCTGGAGAGTGTGACGATATCGTTCTCGCTGGTATGCACCAGCAGCTTGTCCGCGACCGCGCCTGAAGTCTCCCGCAGCATCAGGCCGCTCCGCCTGATCTCCGACCACACGTGGGGTTGGGACCAGTGCACCCAGGTTCCGCCCATATCCACCGGTCGACCGTTGAAGTTCGCAGTGAAGGTACGTCCGCCAAGCCGGTTACGGGCCTCGAGCAGCAGTACCCGGTAACCTGCGTGTCGACACTCCCTTGCAGCCGTGACGCCGCAGAACCCGCCGCCGATGATGATCACGTCGTAGTCGCCCGACATGGCGCGTGCAGACTCACTTTCTGCGACCGAATCGAGGGGCGCGAGACCGGCCGCGGCGACGGCGATACCCGCTGCACCGATGAATTCCCGCCGAGTCACCCTCCCGAGCTCCCCGTTCGTCCATTTCCCGGCTGTCATCGCCACTCCTCCCTGTCAATGGTTCATGAGGCAGCAGACCAAGGCGGCGCGCTCGGACGCGTTCTGGATCCCGCCAAATGGCATGACGGTACCCGGAATGAAGCCTTGCGGGTTCTTTGGAATCGCGCCGAGCATGATCTCGTTCCAGGTAATCATGTGCTGTCCCGCGACGAGTGAATGACAGGCGCTGCATTTCTCGAAGACCCGCCCGCCCAGTGCGGTATCACGGTCAGCGGCCCGGGCGCCAATGGCCGCGCATACCGTGAGGGCGGCAGCGGCGGTGTGCAAGATGCGCATCCTTCTCCTGATCTCCCGCTCCCTGATCGCATGTTCAAGGCCATCATCTGCAAACCTTGCTGGCGATGACCATAACGCAAGGGATGGTCACAGTTTCCCCCCGCATTGGCAACAGGATACCGACGCCGCCAGGCAATGAGGGCCGCGATACCGCCGCAATTGCAAGGTCCGGGCCGTCCAAGCATTTCTTGGCCTGCACAATCTTTGGTAAAATCAGCTTCCAGTCGATTGCCGCTCATTCTTGACGCCTATTGCCGTGAGAGATCGATAATAGGCATCCAACGAAAAGTTCCTGTCCCGACGGAGGATTGCTTTCACATGATCGATTATCTCACCGGCAAGGCAACACTCGCGTCCGAGGGACAGGAGCTCAGCGAAACCTACGCGCAGAATAAGCCCTGGCCCCATATCGTTCTGGATGATTTCATCGATCCCGAGGTATTGGAACGGGTGCGAAGCGAAGCCGCGATCGTGCGACGCTCCGAGTACTATGAGAAATTCGTGGATCGAAAAACCGATCACAACAAATATGCCTTCGCCCCGGATGTGGTTGGTCTGGAGACCGCGCGACTAGTGAATTTCCTCAACTCCGGCGCGTTTGTGGGCTACCTCGAAAAACTTACCGGAATCAGCGGATTGCTGACCGACCCGTCGTATTTTGGCGGCGGTTTACACAAGATACAGTCGGGAGGTTATCTTGAGGTTCATACCGATTTTAATCATCTCAAGCGATACAACCTCGAGCGGCGCCTTAATCTCCTTCTGTATCTCAATAAGGACTGGAAGCCCCAGTACAACGGCAATTTGGAACTTTGGGATCGGGAATCCATGTCGCTGGTAACCGCGGTTCCGCCGATATTCAATCGCTGCGTCGTTTTCTCGACGACCAGCGATTCTCTACACGGCCATCCGCTGCCGCTTTCGACACCGCGGGGTACCGAGCGAATGTCGATTGCCCTTTATTACTACACCAACACCTGGAATCCCGAGGAAAAGGTGCACTCGACTCTTTTTCACATCTCCCAGAACAACAAAGTACGCATCAGACCTTCTCGCGTTTATCGTTCCATGGCAAGAACTTTGCTGCCACCCATTTTCAGGAATTCCTTTCGCGCAGTTAAGCAGCTCGTCAGAGGTGAAAAAGTTTCCAGCATTTGGGAATCATAAATTCAAGCGCGCCTGCGAGCGGCCGGTCCGCTGCAGATGCCGCCGGTCTCGGATTAGACCTTCTGCGCCAAGACCTTGAGATAGGCGGCGAAGTCCGCGCCCAAGTCAGAGTGCTTGAGCCCGTATTCTACGGTCGCCTGAAGATATCCGAGCTTGCTGCCGCAATCGTAGCGCTTGCCCTCGAATTCAAACGCGTAAACGGGTTCACGCTGCATCAGGCGCGCGATCCCGTCGGTCAGCTGTATCTCGCCGCCGGCGCCCTTGCCGATCCTCGCCAGATCCTCAAATATGCCGGCGGTCAGCAGGTACCGGCCGACAACCGCCAAGGTGGACGCCGCCTTGTCCGGCTTCGGCTTCTCCACGATGTGCGTGATTTTCCCCACCCGCGGAGCGACTTCCCGCTCCAAGGTCACGATGCCGTACTTGTCCGTGTCCTGCTTTGGCACCGTTTGTACGCCGAGAACGCTGCCGCCGTGGGTGGAAAATACTTCCGTCATCTGCTTCAGGCAGGACACCTTGGCATCGATCAAGTCGTCGGCGAGATGCACCATGAAGGGAGCGTCGCCGACCACCGGACGCGCGCACAGGACCGCGTGTCCCAATCCCAACGGGGCCGGTTGGCGTATATACACGCAGGTGGCCCAACCCGGCAGAATGCCTCTGAGCGTGTCGAGCAGGTCCTGCTTGCCCTGGGCCTGCAGCACCGCCTCGAGCTCCGGATTGCTGTCAAAGTGATCCTCGATCGCCCGCTTCGAACTGCCGGTGATGAATATCAGAGTCTGCGCACCGGCCGATAGCGCCTCATCCACCGCGTATTGAATCAGCGGTTTGTCGACCACCGGCAGCATTTCCTTCGGGCTGGCTTTGGTGACGGGAAGGAATCTCGTGCCGCGGCCGGCTACGGGAAACACGCAGTTCTTGACCACTGTGGTGCTCATGGGGGGAATGATAACGGATTTTCAGCGCAGTTTTACGATGGCAAACGACTCAAAGCTGTCCCAGGACTGGCAAGCCGGGCAATGCCAGTAGAAGTTCCGTCCGGCGAAGCCGCACTCGGCGCACCGATACTTCTCGGCCTGCGAAAGCAGTGCGCCGACCTCTTGCGCGATGCGCTCGAATTGCCCGCCGGCTGCGTGCCAAACGGCGCTCAGAGTCGAATCGCTTTTGAATACCGTTTCAATGACCGGCCGCAGCGGCGCGGCGGCGGTCAAATCGGCCGCAATCGCAGCGAACACCAGGCGCTTCAACTCCTCGAAATGACGCGATTGAGCCAGCGCCACCATCTCCCCGAGCACCAGATCGCGGCGCTCCGGGCCCACAAGCCTCAACAAATGCGGCAGCTCCTCCTGCAGAAGCTTCGGAGCCTCGTCCAATGCGCCGCGCAATAGGCGCGTGGCCAATTCCGGCTGCGCATCGCGCTCCGCGATCTGGGCGCGAATGATGGCGGCGCGCGGAAAGGGCGCGGCCTCGCGCCGCGCCAGGCGCAGAAAGTTCCGTGCAACGAGGGTCTCGCCGCGCTCGAGTGCGAGACCGGCGATCTCGCACAAATAATGGGCGGCCACGAATTTGGGGGGTGCTGCCTTGATGCGCGCCAGGTTCCGGTACGTATCCAGCGCCTGCTGCCACTCGTGTTGCCGTTCGTAGACGCCGCGCAGCGACTCGAGCGCTATGGCGCGCAGCCGCGGCACCTCGCTGACTTCCTGGAACAGCGTTTCCGCCCGATCCAGCAGGCCCGATCGCAGATAATCCTGCGCCAAGGCGAGGAGCGCCTGCTCGCGGTGCTCGGGTGCCAGTCCCTGGCGCGCCAGAAGATTCTCGTGAATGCGGATGGCGCGCTCGACTTCGCCGCGCCGCCGATACAAGGATCCGAGGGCGAAGTGAGTTTCGATGGTGTCTGCATTCGCTTCCATCAGCTTTAGAAACATGTCGAGCGCCCGGTCGGGCTGCTCGGTGACCAGGTAATCGAGACCCGTGAGATAATCCGGGTGGAGCTTGCCGAACGGTGCCCGCCATCGCCTGCCCCAGCCAAAGTGGCCGGCGAGAATACCCACGATCAACGCCGCCAAAACGGCGACCCAAGTCCACAACGAAATCTCGGACATGCGGTCGGGGCCCGAGTCAGCGCACCGATTTAATCGCGGATCGGCTGATCTGCACCGTCGTTGACGCGCTCGCGCAGGTCTTTCCCCGGCTTGAAGTGCGGCACGTGTTTGCCTGCAAGCGCCACCGCCTCGCCGGTCTTCGGGTTGCGCCCCTGGCGCGGCGGGCGAAAGTGCAGCGAGAAGCTGCCGAAGCCGCGGATCTCAATCCTTTCGCCGGTGGCCAGCGCATCGCTCATGATTTCCAGCAGTTGCTTCACGGCGAGTTCCACGTCCTTCGCCGGAAGGTGCTTCTGTTTGGCCGAAATGATCTCAATGAGTTCCGATTTCGTCATTATCGATCCGTGGGCATCACTAGACATACGTTGGAGTGCAACGCGGCGTCCGCCGTGGCCGCCGCGCGCCCTTCAGTCCCTCAATCCTGACCGGAGATTTGTTCTTTGAGAAGATCCCCGAGGCTGGTCCCGGTGGGCGAATCGGTCCGGTAATTTTGCATGGCCTCTTGCTCTTCGTGAATATCCTTCGCCTTGATCGACAGCGAAATGGTGCGGCCTTTGCGATCCACGCCGGTGAATCTCGCTTCCACTGCGTCGCCCACCTTGAGCAGCAGCCGCGCGTCCTCCACGCGGTCGCGCGACAGCTCCGAGGCGCGCAGCTGCCCATCGACCCCGTTGCCGAGATCGATGATCGCGCCCTTCGCGTCGACTTCGCGCACCACGCCGTTGACCACGCTGCCCTTCGGGTGCTCCGCAATATAGGCGGAGAACGGGTCCTTCGCGAGCTGCTTGACGCCCAGGCTGATCCGTTCGCGCTCCGGGTCGATCGACAGCACCATCGCATCGACTTGCTGGCCCTTTTGGTAGCTTCGCACCGCTTCCTCGCCGGGCATATCCCAGGAGATATCCGATAGATGCACCAAACCGTCGATGCCGCCTGCAAGGCCGATGAATATGCCGAAGTCGGTGATCGATTTGATTTGACCGCTCACCTTGTCGCCGCGGTTGTAGTTCTCGGCGAACTCCTTCCAAGGGTTGGTCTTGCATTGCTTGATCCCGAGGCTGATGCGGCGGCGCTCTTCGTCGATGTCGAGCACCATGACCTCAACCTCCTGGCCGACGTGCACCACTTTGGCCGGGTTCACGTTCTTGTTTGTCCAATCCATTTCGGACACATGCACCAGACCTTCGACACCTTCCTCTATCTCCACAAAGCAGCCGTAGTCGGCGATGTTGGTCACCTTGCCGAACAACCGGGTATTGGCCGGGTACCGGCGTGCGATGTTCTGCCACGGATCGGCGCCCAACTGCTTCAATCCCAGGGAGACGCGCTGACGTTCGCGATCGAACTTAAGAATGCGCACGTCGATCTCTTCACCGACCTTGACGACCTCGGACGGGTGTTTGACGCGCTTCCATGCCATGTCGGTGATGTGCAGCAGCCCATCGATGCCGCCCAAGTCGACGAATGCGCCGTAGTCGGTGAGATTCTTCACCACGCCCTTGACGACCGCGCCTTCCTGCAAATTATCGAGCAGTGCCGAACGCTCGGCGCTGTATTCCTGCTCGACCACCGCACGGCGCGACACCACGACGTTGTTGCGCTTTTGATCGAGCTTGATGACCTTGAATTCCAGCGGTTTGTTTTCAAGATAAGACGGATCGCGCACCGGCCGAACATCGACCAGGGATCCCGGCAAGAACGCGCGCACATTGTCGATCTCGACGGTAAAGCCGCCCTTGACCCGACCGGTGATGACGCCGATGACCACTTCTTGCTTTTCGAACGCGGCCTCGAGACGCGTCCAGGTTCTCGCGCGCTTGGCTTTTTCCCGGGACAGGCGGGTTTCTCCCGAGCCGTCCTCCACGCTGTCCAGCGCGACTTCGACCGTCTCGCCGACGGCGACCTCGATTTCACCCTTTTCGTTCTTGAATTGGTCGGAGGGAATGACCGCTTCGGACTTCAAGCCAACGTTGACTATGACGTAGTCCTGTCCGACTTCGACGATCAATCCGTTGAGAATGGTGCCCGGGCGAATCCGTTGACTCGCGATGCTTTGTTCAAACAATTCCGCAAAACTTTCTGTCATATGCTCTCTATAAAAACGCTTCCCCGGCACCGGTTCCATGTGCACGAGGGGTTACCAATTACAACGGCGATCATTCCATGACCCGCCGCGACCTAATCCGACAACGCTCCCGGCGACAGCCGCCTCCGGGCAATACCCAATACGCGTTCGACCACTGCTTCGACGGACATGCCCGTCGTATCGAGAAGGACCGCGTCCGCGCTTGCGACAAGAGGCGAAGCGGCGCGCGTAATATCGCGCTGATCTCGCTCCGCTATCTCCAGCGAAAGGGCGGCAAGGGTAGCAGTAACCCCCTTTTCTTTCAACTGCTTATGACGTCTCCGGGCTCGTTCGGCCGGGCTCGCCGTGAGGAAAATCTTCGCTTGGGCGAGCGGAAACACCACGGTCCCCATATCCCGGCCGTCGGCCACCAGCCCGGGAGGCATGGCAAAGCGCCGCTGGCGCTCCAATAGCGCCGCACGCACCGCGGGGATCGCGGCCACCTTGGAGGCGTCATTGCCTGCTTCCTCGCTGCGAATATCGCGGGTCACGTCCGTCCCGCCAAGCCAGACGATTTCCTCGCCAGCCGGACCGGAACCGAAACGCAGGTCGATATGCTCGGCGAGGTTACTTAATGCCGGGGCATCGCCCAATGCGATACCGGCGCGGCGCGCTCCCAGAGCCACCAAGCGGTACAGCGCGCCGCTGTCAAGGAGGCGCCATCCGAGCGCCTTCGCAACCGCACGGCTGACAGTGCCCTTGCCCGACCCCGATGGGCCATCGATGGTGAGGACGGGTACCGGGGTCATGACCGTGGCCATGAGGCTCATGATTCCGCGACATCGAGGCCCACGGAGCGGGCGAGCTCGACGTAACCCGGAAACGAGGTTGCAACGTTGGCGACGTCCCGGATTCGAATGCTCTTGGCGGCACGCAGGCTCGCAATGCTGAACGCCATCGCGATCCGATGATCTCCGAAAGCATCGACCTCGCCGCCCCCAAAGGCCGGACCGGAGGGCCTGCCCTCGATTCGCATGCCGTCGGGCGTGACCCAATGTTCGACCCCGAGCGCCGTCAAACCCGCACTCATTGCCGCAATACGATCGCTTTCCTTGACCCGCAATTCCTCCGCACCGGTGATCACGGTCTGCCCTTGGGCGCAGGCGGCGGCGATGATCAGCACCGGAAATTCGTCGATGGCGAGCGGCACCAGCGCCGCCGGTACCTCGATGCCCTTGAGCGGCGCGGCCCTGACCCGCAATTCGGCCACCGGTTCAGCGCCGCTGCTTCGATTGTTCAGGATTTCGATCTCTCCACCCATGGCGCGCAGAATATCGAGCAAACCGGTGCGGGTCGGATTAAGTCCCACATTGCGCAGCAGCAAACCCTCCCCCGCACCGCCCAGAAGGCCCGCCACGATGAAAAATGCAGCGGAGGAAAAGTCCCCGGGCACCTCGATATTGCGGCTCGCGAGCCGCTCGGGCGGATAGATCGTCGTGCTCAAGCCCTCGCTCTCGAGCCGCACGCCGCAGCTCAACAGCATGCGTTCGCTGTGGTCGCGGCACACCGCGGGCGCAATCACGGTCGTGGGGCCCTCGGCATACAGACCCGCCAGCAGAATCGCCGACTTCACCTGCGCGCTCGCCACCGGCATGCGGTACTCGATGCCGTGCAGTCGCCGTCCGCCTTCGATGTCGATGGGCGGCTTGCCGTCGCAGGTGCGCACTTCGGCACCCATCTGGCGCAGCGGCCTCGCGACGCGCTCCATCGGCCGCTTCATCAGGGACTCATCGCCTATCAGGCGCGACGAAAACTTTTGCGCCGCGAGCAGCCCGGTAAACAACCGAATGGCGGTGCCGGCGTTGCCCATGTCGAGCGCATGCGGCGCGGCTCCGAGACCCCGCAGGCCGGCGCCGTGTATCCGCACCTCAGTCGGGCGCGGTTGCTCGATGCGCACGCCCAACGCGCGCATTGCCGCGAGGCTCCGCAGGCAGTCCTCGCTGGATAGAAAGCCGGTAACCTCGCTCGTTCCCTCCGCCAGGCCCGACAGCATGAGCGCACGATGGGAAATGGATTTGTCGCCGGGCACGGTGAGCGCGCCGAAAACTCGGCGCGTGGGCCGCGCCTCGAAATTGCGGATCAAAGAACGGCCTGCGGATAGGAGCCGAGGATCTTGAAAAGGGAGGCCCGCTTCTCCAAGGATGCGAGCGCCTTCGCAAGCGGTGGATCGCTCACATGGCCTTCGACATCGATGAAGAATACATAGTCCCATTTGCGCTTGCGGGAGGGGCGCGATTCGATGCGCGTCATGTTGATGCGGTGCTCGGCCAGCGGTTCGAGCAGCCGAAACAGCGCGCCCGGATCATCGGTACCGCTGCCCGACACCAGCAGCGTGGTGCGGTCGGCGCCGCTCGCATTGAAGAGCTTTCGGCCCACGATCAGAAATCGGGTGGTGTTGTCCGCGCGATCCTCGATATCGCTTGCGAGCGTCGTCAGGCCATAGATCTCGGCGGCGGCGCTGCTCGCGATCGCCGCCGTGCCGCGCTCATCGCGTGCGCGGCGCGCGCCTTCGGCATTGCTCGAAACCGGGACCCGCTCGATCTCCGGCACATGTTCGTCCAACCAACCGCGGCATTGCGCCAGAGCCTGCACGTGGGCACACACACGCTTGACGTCGTCGATGGCGTTCATGCGGCCCATCAGGTGATGATTGATGCGCAGTTCCACCTCCCCGCAGATCTTCAAAGGGGAGCCCAAGAACATGTCGAGCGTGTGATTGACCGTTCCCTCGCTCGAATTTTCGATGGGGACGACTCCGAAATCCGCCACGCCGCCCTCGACCTCGTGGAATACCTCGTCGATCGCGGGCAGCGGCAGCGCCCGAACCGATGAGCCGAAGTGCTTGAGCACGGCGGCTTGAGTGAACGTGCCCTCCGGGCCCAGGAATGCGACCTTGAGAGGTTCCTGCTGCGCGAGGCAGGCGGACATGATTTCCCGAAACAATCGCGCGATCTCCTCGTCTCGCAACGGCCCACGGTTGCGTTTGAGCGCCTTGCGAAGCACCTCCGCCTCGCGCTCGGGGCGGTAGAAATCGACCGCCTTGCCGGTCGCCGTCTTTGAGATCCCGACCAATTGCGCGAACCGGGCCCGCTCGTTGAGCAACTCCTGGATGCGCCCGTCGATCGAATCGATGCGTTCGCGGATTTTGCCGAGATCGGCGCCCGCAGGCCGGAGGCCCGGTGTCCCGGCCGTCGCGGCCTTGGTTCCGCCCTTGGTCGTCTTTGCTTTACGGCTTGCCATGATGCGACCTCATGCGTGCGTGACTTCGAACTCGCGCATGAACCGGATCAGCGCCTCCACACCGGCGAGCGGCATCGCGTTGTACAGGCTGGCGCGCATTCCGCCGAGCACCCGGTGGCCCTTGAGATTGGCAAGGCCGGCCTCAGCCGCCTGTTCGATGAAAAGCGCATCCAGCTCCGGTTTTCTCAAGGTAAAGGTAACGTTCATCCGCGAGCGCGAATCGAGTTGCACCGCATTGCGGTACAGCGGCGAGCCGTCGATGGCGGCGTACAGTCGTTGCGCCTTCACCCGGTTGCGTTCGGCCATGGCGCCGACCCCACCGTTCCTCTTCAGCCACTTGAACACGAGTCCCGCCACGTACCAAGCGAAGGTCGGCGGAGTATTCAGCATCGAGCGGTCGTCGGCGACCGCCTTGTAATCGAACAGCGACGGTGTTTCGCGCCGCGCCCGGCCGATGAGACCCTCATGCACGATCACCACCACCAAACCCGACGGACCGATGTTCTTCTGCGCCCCGGCATAGATCAATCCGTATCGCGACACATCGACCGGCTCCGACAGGATGCTCGAGGACATGTCGGCGACCAGCGGAACCCCGCCGGTCTCGGGGACGTAGCCGAACTCCACCCCGCCGATCGTCTCATTCGGCGTGTAATGCACATAGGCGGCCTGCGGATTCAACCCGAGTTCGCTCTGCGGCGGCACTCGAAGGTAGCCGCCGCCCGCATCGCCGGCAACCTGCACCGTGCAGTAGCGTCCCGCTTCGGCAATCGCTTTTGCGGACCAATGCCCGGTGTTGATGTAGTCGGCCGAAGACGCGGCGGTCGTGAGGTTCAAGGGCACGGCCGCAAATTGCGCCGATGCGCCTCCCTGCATGAACAGCACCTTGTAATTGCGCGGAACGCCCATCAATTCGCGAAGGTCCTCCTCGGCCTCCGCCGCGACCTTCACGAAGGCGGCGCCGCGGTGACTGACTTCCATCACCGACATGCCGCTGCCGTTCCAGTCGAGCATCTCCTCGCGGACCTGCTGCAGCACTTCCGGCGGCAGCATGGCCGGTCCGGGAGAGAAGTTATAAGGGCGCATCCGAATCCGGCTTACGCGTCGGGGCCGGCCGCCGCGCCGTCGGAGGTCTCACCGGCGGAGTACTCGCCACCCGAAGAGTCGACGTCCGAGACGTCGGCCGCGAGCCCGTCGATGCGCTCCAGTCCCGACAGCTGATCGCCCTCCTCCAACCGGATCAGGCGTACGCCCTGGGTATTGCGGCCGACCACGGATATATCCTTGACCGGCGTGCGCACCAAAGTCCCGCTCTGACTCATGAGCATGATTTCATCGTCCAATCCGACCTGCAGTGCGCCGATCATGCGTCCGTTACGGTGCGTAACCTGCAGCGCAATCACACCCTGGCCGCCGCGGCCATGGGTGGGAAAGTCCTCGAGCGGTGTGAGCTTGCCGTAGCCGTTTTCCGACGCCGTGAGGATGTGGCCCTGATCGGCCACTATCAGCGCCTTGACGCGCTGATCCCCGCCGAGTTTGACGCCGCGCACTCCCGCGGCTTCGCGGCCCATCGGCCGCACTTCACTCTCGTTGAAGCGAATCGCCTTTCCGCCGCTGGTGAACAGCAGGATATCCTTGATCCCGTCGGTAATCGCGGCGCCGACCAGCTTGTCGCCCTCATCGAGCGCCGCGGCGATGATGCCGCTCGCACGCGGCCGCGAAAACAACGCCAGCGATGTCTTCTTCACGGTTCCAAAGCTGGTCGCCATGAACACGAATTTACCCTCCTCGAACTCCTTGATCGACAGCATGGCGCTGATGCGCTCGCCCTCCTGGAGCGGCAGCAGGTTCACGATCGGCTTGCCGCGCGAACCGCGGCTCGCCTGAGGCAGCTGATAGACCTTGAGCCAATAGAGCTTGCCATGGTCGGAGAAGCACAAAAGCGTGTCGTGGGTGTTCGCCACGAACAATTTGTCGACGAAATCCTCATCCTTGACGCTGGTCGCCGCCTTGCCGCGCCCTCCGCGACGCTGCGCCTGATAGGCGGAGACCGGTTGTGCCTTGGCGTAACCACCATGCGACAAGGTCACCACCACATCCTCGGGCGAAATGAGATCCTCGATGGTGAGGTCCTCGTGATTGACGATTATTTCGGTACGGCGCTTGTCGGCAAAGGTGTCGCGGATGTATTCGAGTTCGCCGCGAATGACCGCGAGCAGCCGCTCGGGGCGCGCCAGAATGTCGCTCAAGTCGCGGATCAGCGTCAATAATTCCTGAAATTCCGCGATGATCTTGTCCTGCTCGAGGCCGGTCAACCGGTTCAAGCGCATATCCAGGATCGCCTGCGCCTGAACCTCCGTCAGCCGGTACGCGCCCGCGACCAAGCCCAACGGCACGATTTCACCTTGCGGGCGGGTGCTGATCGCGCCCGCCCGCGCCAGCATCTCCGGCACGGCGCCCGCCCCCCAGGTCCGGGCCATCAGCGCGACCTTTGCCTCGGCCGGCGACGGCGATGCCTTGATGGCGGCAATGATCTCATCGATGTTGGCGAGTGCGATCGCCAGGCCTTCCAACACGTGGCCGCGTTCGCGCGCCTTGCGCAGCTCGTACACCGTGCGCCGCGTGACCACCTCGCGTCGATGGCGCAGGAAGGCATCGAGCATTTCCTTCAAGCTCAGCAAACGCGGCTGGCCGTCGACCAGCGCCACCATGTTGATGCCGAATACCGTTTCCATGGTGGTCTGCGCATACAGGTTGTTCAGCAGAATCTCCGGCACCTCGCCGCGCTTCAGCTCGATCACCACGCGCATGCCGTCCTTGTCCGATTCGTCGCGCAGACCGTCTGAAGCGATGCCCTCGATGAGTTTGTCGCGCACCAGATCGGCGATGCGTTCGATCAGCCTCGCCTTGTTCACCTGATACGGCAGCTCCGTGATGATGATCGCCTGGCGATCGCCCTTGCCCACGTCCTCGATATGGGTGCGCGCGCGCACATGCAGCCGGCCGCGGCCGGTCTTGTAGGCGGCAACGATCTCCTGGGCGCCGTTAATCAGGCCGGCGGTCGGGAAATCCGGACCGGGAACGATCTGCATCAATTGCCCGAGCGTTATATCCGGGTCCTCGATGAGAGCGATGCACGCGGTGATGATCTCGTGCAGGTTGTGCGGCGGAATGTTGGTCGCCATGCCAACCGCTATGCCGGAGGAGCCGTTGATCAACAGATTGGGTATGCGTGTCGGCAGGACTGCCGGTTCGCTCTCCGATTCGTCGTAGTTCGGATTGAAATCGACCGTTTCCTTGTCGATATCGGCAAGCAGCTCCGCCGCCAGCTTTGACATGCGCACTTCCGTGTAGCGCATCGCCGCTGGCGGATCGCCGTCCACGGAACCGAAGTTTCCCTGGCCGTCGACCAGCATGTAGCGCATCGAGAACGGCTGCGCCATGCGCACGATGGCGTCGTACACCGAAGCGTCGCCGTGCGGATGATATTTGCCGATGACGTCGCCCACAACGCGCGCGCTCTTTTTGTACGCTTTGTTGTAGTCGTTTCCCAATTCGCGCATGGCGAACAGCACGCGCCGGTGGACGGGCTTCAAGCCGTCGCGGACGTCGGGCAAGGCGCGCCCGACGATCACGCTCATGGCGTAATCTAGATAGGATCTCCGCATCTCTTCTTCGAGATTTACGGACAATATTTCGCGTGCGATCTCGGCCATAAGCGAGAGTCCGGATGAGCCGTCGGGCTACAATTTAAGCGGGTTTATTAGAGGCGAGACATGGTCTCAACATCGGATAATTCTAGCACAGATCCTCTTCAGTTTAAGCCGCGGATGCCGATAAGCCGATATACTTTGCGTATGCCCGCCCTTAGCGCCGATTTTTGCATCGGGACGCGCCCCACCCCACCCGCGGTTGGGCGCCGGAGTCGTCCGTGAATTCGCCAGCGCAAAACGTCGATCCGGCGGAAATCGCCAAATTCTCGGCCCTTGCGCAAAGCTGGTGGGATCCGAACGGTCCCTCGAAACTCCTGCATGAGCTCAATCCACTGCGGCTGCGCTATGTGGACCGAGCCATCTCGCTGTCCGGAAAGCGGGTCCTCGACGTCGGATGCGGCGGCGGGATATTGTCCGAATCGATGGCGCGCGCCGGTGCGCGCGTGCTCGGTATCGATCTTGCGCCGGCCCTGATCGAGGTCGCTCAATTGCATGCTCTGCAGTCGCAGGTCGAGGTCGATTATCGCACCACTGCCGTGGAGGATCTCGCCCGCGAGCGGCCCGGCGCGTTCGATGCGGTCACCTGCATGGAAATGCTCGAGCACGTACCGGATCCTGCCGCCGCGCTGCAAAATCTCGCCGCTCTGGCAAGGCCCGCGGGCGACGTTATAGTATCGACATTGAATCGCCATCCGCGGGCGTTCGCAGTGGCGATTCTCGGCGCCGAATACATCGCGGGCATCCTGCCGCGCGGCACGCACGAATACCTGAAATTCATCCGGCCCTCCGAGCTCGCGCGCTGGGGGCGAGGCGCCGGCCTCGAACTCGTGGACCTGTGCGGCATCGCATACAACCCCCTGACCCGGGCGTTTCGCCTGTCGCCGAATACCAACGTCAATTATCTCGCGCATTTTCGCCGTGCCGCGCCCGGTACGGGCGGCTCCTGAAATGGCGCTGCCGCTGCGTGCGATTTTATTCGATCTGGACGGCACGCTGCTCGACACGGCGCCCGAGATGGTCGATGCACTGAACGCGGTGCGCGTCGAGCAGGGCCTTGGGCCCCTTGCCTTCGAGGCGGTCCGCCCTTCCGTCAGCCACGGCTCCACCCGCTTGATCAACGTCGGATTTCCAGGTGCGGATTCGCAGAGGTTCGCGGACTTGCAGAGCCGGTTCCTTCAGATATACGCCGCGGGCGTGGGCCTTCGGACACGCCTCTTCAGCGGGATGGAACCGGTGCTCGAAGAGCTGTCCGACCGCGGCTTAAGTCTGGGGGTCGTCACCAACAAGCCGGCGTGGCTCACCGACCCGCTGCTCGCGCGGCTCGACCTGCGCGATCGATTCGCGTGCGTGGTAAGCGGCGACACCGTGAGCGAGCGAAAGCCGCACCCGCTGCCGATGCTGCATGCAGCGAAGCTGGCGGGCGTCACCGCCGAGCACTGCATATACGTGGGCGATGCCGAACGCGACGTGCAGGCCGCCCACGCGGCCGGCATGCCGGCCCTGGTGGCGACCTACGGCTATCTGCGCATCGACGAGAACTGGCAGGCGTGGGGCGGCGAAGGCGCCGTCGCGCAGCCCGCCGACCTGCTCGACTGGCTCGACCGCAGCGGGCGCGCATGACCTCCGAGGGCGTGTGGCTGGCCCTGGCGGCGGCAGGCATCGTTGGATTCGTGCTGGGGGCACTGGCGGCGCTTTTGTGGCGCACCAGGCGCGAACACGCGCTGCGGCTGGAGCTGGCGACGCTGCAGGCACAGGTCAAGGCCGAGGAGATCGCGGCGGGCGAACGCGAACAGGCGCTTGAACGCACACGGGAGCAGCTGCGCGCGGTGTTCGGCGAACTTGCCCACGACAGCCTCAAGAGCAACAGCGAGGTTTTCCTGCAGCTGGCGCGTGAGCGCCTGACGCGCGAGCAGCTGGATGCATCTGCCGCATTGAAAGAACGCGAGACCGCCATCGAGTCCATGGTGCGGCCGATCCGCGACGCGCTCGCAAAAACCGAAAGTCAGATTCAAAGCATCGAGCGCGATCGAATCGACGCCTTTGCCACGATCAAGAGCCAAATGGAGGCAATGGCTATAGGGCAAAACCTGCTCTCGCGCGAGACCCGCAATCTGGTGAGCGCGTTGCGCCGGCCCGATGTGCGCGGTCAATGGGGCGAGATCACCCTGAGGCGGCTGGTCGAACTGTCCGGAATGAGCGCGCACGTGGACTTCACCGAGCAACAACACCAATCGACCGAGGCGGGGGCGGTTCGGCCCGACATGGTCGTGCACATGCCGGAACGGCGCGACATCGTGGTGGACGTCAAGACGCCGCTCGATGCGTATCTTTCCGCGGTGGAATCGCAAAGCGACGAGGAGCGCGCCATGCAGTTGCGGCGCCATTCGCAGCTGGTCAGCGCGCGGGTGCGAGAATTGTCCTCCAAGCAATATTGGTCGCAATTCGAGCACAGCCCGGATTTCGTGGTGCTGTTCCTGCCCGGCGATCAATTTCTGACCGCGGCGCTTCAGGAAAATCCCGGTTTGATCGACGAGTCGCTGCGGCAAAACGTCATGCTGGCCACGCCCACCAGCCTGGTCGCTCTGTTGAAGGCCGTCGCGTACGGATGGAAGCAGACCGTCCTCGCCGACAATGCCGCGGAAATTCGCCGCCTCGGCGAGGATCTGTATAAGCGCCTCGCTGTATTCGGCGAACACCTCTCAAAGCTTGGCAAGTCGCTCGGCAACAGTGTCGAGTCGTTCAACAGGGCCGTCGGCTCGCTCGAACAGCAGGTGCTGCCGGCGGCGCGCCGATTTCCGGAGCTGGGGCTGCGCGTGAACCGCGAACTGGAATCGATCGAGCACATCGAGACGCTGGCACGCGCACCGCGCGTCGCGGACACGGCGCAATCCGGCGCAACCACCGATGAGGAGCCCCCTGAAACCCCTTGAAGAGCCTTACCGCAGCCGCGCCGTGCCGCCGGGTACGACGCGCTATTGGAGCTGGTTATTCTCGACCCGGGACAGCCGCGGACCCTTGCTCGGCATTTACGCGCTGCTCGCCGAGTGGCGCGCTCTGATGGATCCGGGCACCGCAGCCGCAGCGGCGCAAATCAAGCTCGGCTGGTGGCGCGAGGAAATGAGGCGCCTGGCCGAAGGCAACCCCACACATCCGATCAGCCGCTATCTCGCCTCCCTGCCGCGCTCCGAGGCAGCCGACTTCGCGCGGCTCGAAGGAGCCGTGGAGGCCGCAGCCAGACACCTCGCGGGTGCGCCGCTCGAACGCGGCGAACAGCTAAATGCCCATAGCGGTGCACTTCGGGCGAACCCGCTCGTGGTCGCCGCGCGCCTCGCGAGCGACCGGCCGGACGAGACCGAGGCGGCCATACGAGATTGTGTATCGGTACTCGCCGCCGCCGAATACCTGGTGGGCGCGATCGCCGATTATCGGCGCGAGGCGCGCTGCGGGCGGACGGTGTTCCCGATCGATGAGTTGCGCGCCGCCGGAATCGAGGACACGGATCTCGTCGCAGCCGTCCCGGCCCCTCGCGTACAATCCTATGTCGAAGGACTGCGCCGGCGCGCCGCGCAATTCTTCGCGGCCGCCGCCGAGGCATTGCCGCGCGCGGAGCGGCCGCACCAGCGGCATTTGATGGTGCTGACCACGCTCGGAGTGCGGCATGTGCGTAGCGCCGATGCTTCGCCGGGGACGGATTTTCGGCTGCGCGATCTGTACTTCGCGTGGACCGCCGCACGGCGTGCCGCGCGGCAAACCTGAGCGCGTTGCGGAGCCTGCATGCCGATACCCGAACACTTCATCCCGAGCGCAGGTTTGCTGGAGGGTCGTGTCATCCTGATCACCGGAGCCAGCGGCGGCTTGGGCCGGGCGCTTTGCCTGGAATGCGCGCGCGCCGGTGCCACCATCATTCTATCGGGGCGCAGCGGCGCCAAACTCGACGCCCTTTACGATGAAATCACCGCGCTGGGCGCACCGCAACCCGCCATTGCCAAGCTGGACCTGGCGACCGCCACGGCGGTCGAATACGACCATTTGGCGAAGACCATCGCCGACGAGTTCGGCAGGCTGGACGGCCTGGTGCATTGCGCCGCTCTGCTGGGCGACCGCACCCCGTTGGAGCACTACGACGTCCCCACCTGGTGCCGTGTGCTGCATGTGAATCTCACGGCGCCCTTTATCATCACCCAGGTGTTGCTGCCCAGTCTGCGCAAGTCGGCCGATGCCTCGGTCATCTTCGTAAGCAGCGGTGTGGTGAGAAACCCACGCCCCTTTTGGGGCGCCTACGCGGTGTCCAAAGGCGGATTGGAATCGGTCCGCAGCATGCTCAGCCAGGAACTCGCCAGCGAGGAGAACATCAGGGTGAACAGCGTCAATCCGGGACGCATGCGAACCGGTATGCGCGCCGCCGCGTATCCGGCCGAGAATCCGGATGCGCTGCCGACCCCGGCATCGGTGAGCGGGCCGTTTTTGTATTTATTGAGTCCGCTCGGACGCGGAATCGACGGTACCTACGTCGATGCGCAGTGAATCATTGGAGGATCGCCGAACATGTCCAAGCGAAGCTCGATAATCGCCCTTGCCGCGGTGCATTGCGCGGCGGCGGCATGTCTTTGGCTCGCGCCGCACGCGGTGTGCGCTGAACCCAAAGGCGCTGCGTTGGCACCCGCGGAAGGCGACTACGTCATCCCGAACTTTCGCTTCGCCTCCGGCGAGACGCTGCCGGAGCTGCGATTGCATTACGTGACTCTCGGGGCTCCGCACCGCGATGCCAAGGGCCGGGTCAACAACGCGGTGCTCATCCTGCATGCCACCGGCGGTTCGGCACAGAGCTTTCTGGTGGACAGGTTCGCCGGGGTCCTGTTCGGCAAGGGCCAGCCGCTCGATGCCAGCCGCTACTACCTCATCCTGCCGGACAGCATCGGCCACGGCGGATCGAGCAAACCAAGCGACGGCCTGCACACGCACTTTCCGCAATACGACTACGACGACATGGTGGTGGCGCAGCACGCGCTGCTGACACAGGGCTTGCAGGTGGATCATTTGCGGCTGGTAATCGGCACTTCCATGGGTTGCATGCACTCGTGGATGTGGGGGGAGCGCTATCCGGACTTCATGGACGCGCTGATGCCGCTCGCCTGCCTGCCGGTGCAAATCGCGGGCCGCAACCGGCTGTGGCGCGAGATGATCATGGACGCGATTCGTTCGGACCGCGAGTGGATGCAGGGCGAATACCGCACCGAACCGATGGGTGCGTTGCGCGCCGCGGGGGGCCTGCTGCTCATCGCCAGCGGCTCGCCGATTCAAATGCAGCTGGCCCTGCCGACCCGCGACGCCGCCGATGAGTTTCTGCAGAAATACATGCAGCGCGAACTGGACGACTTGGACGCGAACGACTTGCTGTATCAAATCAACGCCTCGCGCAACTACGACCCCTCGGCCGGCCTCGATAAGATCGGCGCGCCCGTCATGTGGGTCAATTCCGCGGACGATTTCGTCAATCCGCCGGAGCTCGGAATCGCCGAGCGCGAGGTCAAACGGCTGAGGAATGGCCGCTTCGTGCTCCTGCCCGCATCGAATCAAACCCACGGACACGGCACCCACACTTGGGCCGCAGCGTGGCAGCAGTACCTCAAGGAGTTGCTGGCCTCCTCCGAACCTCAGTCATAGGAGCCGCCGATTCCTGCTGCAATTGGGCCTCGTGGGCCGCCTTCGCGGCATCGATTTCGTTCATCAGCGCGTTGCGCTCGCTCGCCAACATGGCGCGCGAATGCCCGCGCGGCAGATCCCTCGACAGGTGCACCGGACCGAATCGCACCCTCATGAGCCTGCTCACGATGATGCCGCGCGCCGCCCACCAATGCCTCACTTGGGCGGAGCGGGTCGCGCGCACGGTGACATTGAGCCAATGATTGAACCCCGCGCCGTACTGGGCGTCGGCCTGCAGGACGCTCATCGGCTGTCCCTCGCAATCCTTGGCCGCACGAAACTCCTCGACCAATTCATCGGTGAGCGGTCCGCGCATGCGCAGCACGTAATCGACGGTGAGCGCATGCACGCCGCGCGACACCCGGTGAGCCCACGATCCGTCATCGGTCAGAATTTCGAGGCCGCCATCCACCGGCGGCATGGGTTGCACGGCAAGCCAACGGCCCGACGAGCGCGGCAGCTTCAGATGTTCGGCGGCCCGCGCCGTCGCCGCCTTCAGATCGAGAGCCTCGCCCGGCGATCGGTGAAACAGCAGTACCCTCGATTCATGGGTTTTCGGTGCATGCAGGCGCACCGGACGGCCGTCGAGAGTGATCCGGTCGCGAGCCGCGAGCCGCGCACCGAGAGCCGGGACCACGCCGTTGACCTGCAACCGTCCTTCGCGGATCCAGCGCTCCACCTCGCGGCGCGACCCCACTCCGGCCGCCGACAGCAGCTTTTGCACTCGTTCGAGCGCCGGCTCCCTGCCGGACACGGGCTCCTTACGCGGGGCCGGCCGCCTGCGTGGCGGGCGCGCTCGCATCAATCCGCATCGTCGGCGGCACCGCGGGCGACCAGCCCTTGAGGCCGCGCCAATTCCGAATCGGTCGGCTCCGGTTCGTCTTCGTCCGCCGCCCCATCGACCGCGTCGCCCTGCGGCGCGGCGGCCGGGGTCTGCGTGGCCTGTGCTCCCTCAGCCGCCTCGGCAACCGCGGCATCGGCGCCGGGCAGGTTCAACTGCACGCGCAGGTCCTCGAGTTCCTTGAGCTGAGAGAGAGTGGGCAGATCGTCCAGCTTTTTAAGCCCGAAGTAATCCAGGAATTCCCGCGTGGTACCCAAGAGCTCGGGCCTGCCCGGTACGTCGCGCTGGCCCACCACGCGAATCCAGCCGCGCTCGAGCAAGGTCTTTATGATGTTGGGGTTCACCGTCACGCCGCGAATCTGTTCGATTTCACCACGCGTGATCGGCTGGCGGTACGCCACGAGCGCCAAGGTTTCGAGCAACGCGCGGGAATATTTGGCCGGCCGCTCCTGCCATAGGCGCGACACCGGCTGCGCCACCGCCGCCCGGATCTGGACTCGATAGCCGTTCGCAACCTCCACCAGCTCGATCCCACGACCCTCGTAGTCATTGCGCAGTGCCTCGAGCGCCCCTTTAATCTCCTCGGCGCTCGATCCATCGCGCTCGTCAAACAGGCCGATGAGCTCATCCACCGCCAGCGGCCGCCCGGCGGCAAGCAACGCCGCTTCGATCACATTTCGCACGTATTGGTCGTTCATTGGGTTCTCGCGAGGTCATCGTTGGCCGCATCGTCATCGGCCACCAGTTTCAGGTGTCGAGCCGGATTACCGAGGCGCACGTGCAGGGGACCATAGGGTTCGGATTGAACCATTTCGATCAATCCTTCGCGCAGCAATTCCAGGATCGCCACGAAGGTCACGGTGACGCCACGCCGTCCCTCTTCGGGACGAAATAACCGTACAAAATCCACAAATGCGCTCGAGCTCAGGGCCGACAACACATCGGTCATGCGCTGCCTTACCGACAGCGGTTCGCGCTGCACGTGAAGGTGGGCGAACATGTCGCTGCGCGACAGCACTTCTTGGAAGGCCACCAACATTTCTTGGAGCGTGACCTGGGGTGCGATGCGCACCACCTTTCGATCGACCAGCTCCGCCGAGGCCACCCAGGTGTCGCGCTCCAGGCGGGGCATGCGGTCGATGCCCTCGGCCGCTCGTTTGAAGCGCTCGTATTCCTGCAGCCGGCGCACCAGTTCCGCACGCGGATCCGCATCATCGGCGGCATCGGCGGTGTGCAATCGGGGCAACAGCATGCGGGATTTGACTTCCGCGAGCGTCGCGGCCATCAGCAGGTACTCCCCCGCCAGCTCCAATTGCAATACCTGCATCAACTCGATGTAACGCATGTACTGGCGGGTGATTTCCGCGATCGGAATGTCCAGAATGTCGAGATTTTGCCGCCTTATCAGGTACAGCAGCATATCGAGGGGCCCCTCGAAAGCCTCCAGGAACACCTCGAGCGCCTGCGGCGGGATATAGAGATCACGCGGCATCTCGGTGATGGGTTGACCTTCCACGACCGCAAACGGCATTTCCGCCTGCTCATGGGCAGGTGCGGCCGCCGGCGGATCCACCGGCGTGTTCGGCACCAGGGTCAATTCAGGTCTCATCGGTAATTCATCGACATGGCTTGGCGTACCGCATCCATCGTGTCGCGCGCCGCGGCGCGCGCCCGCTCGCATCCCTCGGCGATGATACCTCTTACCAGCTCAGGATTCTCCTCGAACTCCTGCGCGCGCTTGGTTATCCCGGAAATCTCTTCGACGATCTTCTCGATCAGGGGCCCCTTGCACTCCAGGCACCCGATCCCCGCGCTGCGACAGCCGCGCTGCACCCATGCCAGAGTGTCCGCCTGGGAATAGACTTTGTGCAAATCCCACACCGGGCACTTTTCGGGATCGCCCGGATCGCTCCTACGTACGCGGGCCGGATCGGTCTGCATGGCTTTGAGCTTCTTGACGACCGAATCCGGCTCTTCGCGCAGCCCGATCGTATTGCCGTAGGACTTGGACATCTTGCGCCCATCCAAGCCGGGCACTTTCGGAGTGGCGGTGAGCAGCACCTCGGGCTCAGGCAGAATTGCGATGCCCGTGCCCTCCAGATACCCGTACAGCCGGTCGCGATCGGCCACCGTGAGCCGCGCATTGGATTCCACGAGCGCGTGCGCCTTGGCAAGCGCCTCGGCATCGCCTTTTTCCTGATACTCCTTGCGCAGCGTGCGATACATCAAGGAATTACGCGCACCCAGGCTCTTGATCGCCTTCTCGGCCTTCTGCTCGAACTCCGGTTCGCGACCATAGATGTGATTGAAGCGCCGCGCAACCTCGCGAGTGATCTCCACATGGGCCACTTGGTCTTCGCCGACCGGCACGTACTGGGATCGGTACAGCAATATGTCCGCCGACTGCAGCAAGGGATATCCGAGGAATCCATATGTGCTCAGATCTCGATCCGCCAGCTGGGTTTGCTGATCCTTATAGGAAGGCACCCGCTCCAACCAGCCGAGCGGAGTGACCATCGACAACAGCAAATGCAATTCGGCGTGCTCGGGCACCTTGGACTGGATAAACAGGGTGGCCACACCCGGATTCAGCCCGGCGGCGAGCCAATCGATCGCCATGGTCCAGACATACTCCTCGAGCTTGGACGTATCCTCGTAGCCGGTGGTGAGCGCATGCCAGTCGGCTATGAAGAAATAGCATTCGTACTGGTACTGCAGGTCGATCCAATTCTTGAGGGCGCCGTGAAAATTTCCGAGGTGCAGCATGCCGCTCGGCCTCATGCCGGATAATACTCGCCGATTCTGCGTGGGTCCGATCATGCCGCCGCTCCGACCAAAACGTTGATGACGCGTCCGATGACTCTATATGCCGGTTCGAACAACCATCCGAACATTCCCAACGCGGACAAGCCGAGCACCACGAACAATCCCACCGGCTCGATCTTCTCCAATCGCGCGCCCATTCGAGGCGGCAATACGCCGGCAAGCACGCGGCCCCCATCGAGCGGCGGAATCGGCAGCAGGTTAAAGATCGCCAACACCACGTTGATCCATATGCCGGCCTGAGCCATCAGCGCGATCCAGTCGATAACCGTCACGTTGCCGCGCACGCGGGCGATGCCGCCCAACACCGCGCACCAAATGGCCGCCATCAGCAGGTTGGCCGCCGGTCCCGCCAACGATACCCATACGATGGCGCGACGCGGATTGCGCAATGCCTTGGTGGCCACCGGCACCGGCTTGGCCCAGCCGATCAGCGGTGCGCCGATCCACAGCAAAATCCCGGGAACCAGTAACGTGCCGAGCGGATCAATATGGCGCAGCGGGTTCAGGCTCAAGCGGCCGAGCAGTTCCGCGGTCCGATCGCCGAAGTATCTCGCGGTCCAGCCATGAGCGACTTCATGCAGGGTGATCGCAAACAAAACCGGGACTGCCCAGATGGAAATCTTCGAAAGAAAATCAGATAATTCCAATGCTTATACTCATTACTTAAAATTCACGCGAGATATTTCGATCGCGTCCCTCGTGCATTATACGGGTGCCGCGCCCGCAAAAGGGGCCACGTCACCCCGACCGACGCGCACCACTACCGCGCTGTCTCCCGATAAGTCGATCACTGAAGTCGGCACCAGTCCGCAGTTGCCGCCGTCGAGCACCAAATCGACGCTGTGCTGCAGCCGCTCGTAGATTTCCTTCGCGTCGGTCTGCGGCAGTTCTTCCCCCGGCAGCAGCAACGTCGAACTCATCATCGGCTCGCCCAACTCGGTCAGCAACAGCTGAGGCACCGGATGGTCGGGCACCCGCAAGCCGATGGTGCCGCGCCGCTCGTGCTTCAAGCGCCGCGGCGTCTCGCGGGATGCCTTGAGCAGGAACGTGTACGGTCCGGGCGTATGGGCGCGCAGCAGACGATATTGCCAGTTGTCGACCAGGGCATAGCGGCCGACGTCCGCCAAATCTCGGCACACCAGGGTAAAATGGTGATGGCGATCGATGTCGCGAATGGCGCGGATTCGTTCCAAGGCTGCCTTGTCGGCGATGCGGCACCCGAGCGCATAGCAAGAATCGGTGGGATAGACGATCACGCCGCCGTCGCGCAAACAATCGACCGCCTGTCGAATGAAGCGTCGCTGGGGTGACACCGGATGCAGTTGCAGGTAAATACTCATTATCCTTGAGGCTATGATACGCGCATGAAACCGTTCCTCGATTGGTCGCCGCTGATCGTTTTTTTCGTGATTTTTAAATTGTTCGGCATCTACTGGGCCACCGCGTCGCTCATGATCACATCCACGCTGGTGCTGCTTGCGCATCGATGGCACACCGGCAGCTTCAAGCCCGTGCACATGATCACGGTCGCGGTAGTGGTGGTGTTGGGCACGGCGACTCTGTCGCTGCACGACAAGCGCTTCATACAATGGAAGCCCACGGTGCTGCTCGCGCTCACCGCGGCCGCCTTCCTCGGCAGCATGGTCATCGGCAGACAGCCGCTCGCCCGCCGGCTATTCGAAGGCGTGTTCAAGGAGCCGCTGGACATTTCGGCGCGTACCTGGCTCTTCATCAATGTCTTATGGGTGGGCTGGTTCGCGCTGCTGGCGGTGGCGAACATCTACGTCGCGCGCAACTTTGCCGAAAGCGCGTGGGTGAACTTCAAGGTGTTCGGCATCAGTGCCGCGATGCTCCTGTTCATGATCCCTCAGGTATTTTGGCTCAACAGCCGGATCAAGCCCGCACAGCCGGGCACCGCGCCGCCATGAGCGCCGCTGAACGCCAAGCTCGAATGCGACGGCAACTCATAGCCAGTTTTGCCCCGGTCGAGCTCGACATCGAGGACGAAAGCCACCGGCATGCCGGCCATGCGGGAGCGGCCGGCGGAGCAGGTCACTTTCGCGTACGCATCGTGGCGGAGGCGTTTCGCGGCAAATCCCCGGTGGCCCGCCATCGTTTGGTGTACGCGGCGCTCGGTGACATGTTGAAGGGCGATATCCACGCCCTGGCGATCGAAGCGCTGGCGCCTGGGGATTGAGTGCGCCGCCGCAGCGTTTTTTTCGCCAATTGACGCGAATTACCTTAAACTGCCGGCCCCGGCGCGTCGGTCAGTTCGGCCAAAGCCGCCTTTTTCTGCGTAAAGGATCCAAATGAGACCATTTTTTAGTTCACCGCGGACCCTCGCGTCCGCCGTGCTCGCCATTGCCGTACTGGCAGCTTGCGGCAAGACTCAGCAGTCGGCTCCGCCGGCGGCAGCGGATAAGTCGACGACGCCGGCGGCGGTCGCCATCGTCAACGGAACGACGCTATCGCGCGCCGAATTCGACATTTACGTGAAGGGCTTACTGCAGGGCAAGCAGCAGGAGTTGACGCCGGAGCAGAAGAACCAGGTTTTGGACGAGATGATCAGCATGCAGCTGCTGTCGGCACAGGCCGAAAAAGAAGGGTTGGACAAGGACCCCGACACCGCGGCGCAGCTCGAGGTATTGCGCATACGGGTGCTGGCCGATGCGGAATCGCAAAAGTATCTGAAGGGCCAGGAGCCCACCGATGCGCAATTGCATGCCGAATATGACACCGCCATCGCCTCGATGGACAAGACCGAATATCACGCGCGGCACATATTGGTTTCGAGCAAGGATCAGGCCGACCAGATCCTCAAGAAGCTCAAGGGTGGCGCAAAGTTCGAAGATCTCGCGAAGTCCCAATCCCTCGATACCGGCTCCAAGGCGAACGGCGGTGACCTGGGTTGGTTTACCACTTCGCACATGGTCAAGCCGTTTGCCGACGCGGTCAAAGACCTGAAGAAGGGTGAAATCACCCCGCAACCCGTGCAGACGCAGTACGGCTGGCACGTGATTCAGCTCGAGGACACCCGCGAGGCCGCTCCGCCGCCGTTCGATCAAGTCAAGGCGCAGCTGGTCAACGCGGTGATTCGCAAGAAGCTGCAGGCGTATGTTGAGGATTTGAAGAAGAACGCCAAAATAGAAAAGAAGCTATAGGCAAAGAAGCTCGGATCGATGTGCACGGCTGGCGGGTCGCCAAGGACCCGCTAGCCACGCAACTTTTTCAAGAATGCCCCCTCGTCGAGCACGGCGACGCCGAGTTCGCGCGCCTTCTCGAGTTTCGAGCCCGGCTCCTCACCCGCCACCACATAGGCGGTCTTTTTCGAAACGCTGCCGCTCACCTTGCCGCCGCGCTGAATGATGGCGTCCGTAGCCGCCTCGCGCGTCATGGTGGACAGCGCACCGGTCAGCACGAAGGTCTGACCCGCCCATGGCGCGCGGCTCGCACGAGCTGGCGCCGGCCAGGTAATGCCGCTCTCCAACAACCGATCGACCAGCGCCGTATTCTCGGCGTTGCCAAAGTAGGCATGAATGTGGCCCGCCACCACCGGGCCCACATCGGGCACCCGCTGGAGCTGCTCCACCGTGGCGGCCTTTAGCGCCGCCGGGTCGCCGAGGTGCTGCGCAAGCGCAAGCGCCGTCGCCTCTCCGACATCGCGTATGCCGAGCGCGTACAGGAAGCGCGGCAGCGTGGTGCGTTTCGCGGCGCCAATCGCCGATTGCAACTTCTGGGCCGACTTCTCGCCCATGCGTTCGAGCGTCGCCAGCTGCTCTGTTTTCAGCTGGAACAGATCCGCCGGTGTCCGCACCCAATCCTGGTCCACCAGCTGCTCGACGAGCCGGTCGCCGAGCCCTTGTATGTCGAGTGCACGGCGCGAAGCGAAATGCTTGATTTCCTCCTTGCGTTGCGCCGCGCACGTCCTGCCTCCGGTGCAGCGCGCAACGGCCTGGTCGGCTTCGCGCACGACCGGAGAGCCGCACACCGGGCAGCGTTTGGGGAGCTTGACCAATTTCGCGCCGGCCACACGGCGCTCGGGCAGCACGCGCACCACCTCCGGGATGACATCGCCGGCGCGGCGAATGACCACGGTGTCGCCGGGTCGCACATCCTTGCGCGTCATCTCATCGATGTTGTGCAAAGTCGCATTGCTGACGGTGACACCGCCCACGAAAACAGGTTCGAGGCGCGCAACCGGCGTCAGTGCGCCGGTCCGTCCAACTTGAAATTCGATGCCACGCACCGTCGTCAACGCCTCTTCGGCGGGAAACTTATGAGCGACGGCCCAGCGCGGTGCGCGTGAAACGAACCCGAGCTGCCGCTGCAAATCCATGTCGTCAACCTTGTAGACCACGCCGTCGATCTGATACGGCAATTTGCTGCGCACCGCGCTCATGTCGCGGTAGTAGTCGAGACACCCGTCGATCGACTCGACCACGCGGGACTGCGGGCAGATCTTGAACCCCCAATGACGCAGCGACTTCAGCACGTCGCTGTGGTGGGTGGGCACGTTGCCGCCCTCCACCTCGCCGATGCCGTAGATGAACAGATCGAGCGGCCGGGCCGCGGTCACACGCGCATCGAGCTGGCGCAAACTGCCGGCCGCGGCGTTTCGCGGATTGACGAAGACCTTCTCGCTCCGTGCCGCCGCCTCCTTGTTCAACTTTTGAAAACCAGCGAGAGGCATGAACACTTCCCCGCGCACCTCGAGCACCCGCGGCGCATCCGCCGCGCGCAACTTGAGCGGCAGCGAGCCGATGGTGCGGAGATTTTGCGTGATGTCTTCGCCCGTTTCGCCGTCGCCCCGCGTGGCTCCTTGCACGAAGATGCCGTTCTCGTAGCGCGCGCTGACCGCCAAACCGTCCATTTTGGGCTCCGCCGAGTAGCGGATGGGCTCACCGGGCGGCAAGCGCTCGCGAATTCGTCGATCGAAATCCCGCACGTCCTGCTCGCTGAACGCGTTGTCCAGTGACAGCATGGGGACGCGGTGCCGCACGGCCCCGAACGCGGCGGCCGGTGTCGCCCCGACGCGCTGTGTCGGCGAATCCGCCGTGAGCAGCTCGGGATAGCGGCTCTCGAGCTCGCGCAGCTCGATCATGAGCCGATCGTATTCGGCATCCGGCACCTCCGGATTGTCGAGCACGTAGTACTGATAGTTGTAGCGGTCCAGTCGCTCGCGCAGCTCGGCCACCCGTGCCGCCGCCGCGCTGCCCGCCGTATCCGCCTTGCCCTTTGCGGTCATGGCTCTTGGGCACTCAGGGCAACTGGGCTTCGAAGCGGGCCACCTCTTCGCGCAGAGCCGCCACCCGCTGCGGCGAAAACGGCACTCCTTTGACGTCCTGCACGGTTCCGGAAAGCTCGCGCGCCAAATCGCGCGCCGCGGCCATGAGCGCATCGACGGTGCGCAGCGGTTCGAGAGGCCCCGGCAACACCGCAAACAAGGTCACGCCGCGATAGTCCTCTTCGGCCATGCGTTGCAGGTCAAACGTGCCCGGTTCGACCAGACTCGCGACGCAAAATATGCTGCGGCCGTCGCTGTGTTTGCGGTGATAGACCTGATAACGCCCGTATGCCAGTCCATGCACCTCCAGCGCCGCCATCAACGCCGCTCCCGGCCAGCGCGTTTCGCCGACACTGCAAACGCGCACCGTGATGATTTTTTGCGCTTCACTGGCATTCGGCCCCGGGGACGCGGCCGCGGCCATGCGGTCGCTGTTCTCGGCGTTCGGCGCCGGCACAAACTTGGGCGGCATCCCGCGCGTCGGCGCCGTCTGTGCCGCCGCGGGTTCCGGCATCGGTTGCTGCGGAACGGCATCCACTCCGGTCTCGCGGCCCCCCGCGTCGAAATCGATGGTCAGATCCAACGGATCGGTCTGCGTCAACATCGGCTCATCGTCCAACAGCGGCACCGGCTCGAAGTCGGCGGCGCGGATGTCGAGCGGCTCCAACGGCGGCACGCCCCAATCGCGGCTGCCGCTCGCGTGGGATCGCTTTTCGGCGGTTGCGGATTCGGCGACGGCAGGGCCGAACGCCGGCGGCGGCGGGGTCGATTCGCGCAGCTGCGCATTCCCCGGGGTTTGAGCGGACCGGCGCGCGGTCCACCACCAAATGGCTACCAGCGCCAATATTCCCAGCCCCGACAATATCAAGCGCAACTCGGCCAACTGATCGTGTCCTTACATCGCAGCCATGCGCACGGCTTCATCGACGTCCACGGCCACCAGGCGCGACACGCCCGGTTCGCTCATGGTGACGCCGATCAGCTGCGAGGCCATTTCCATCGTGCTCTTGTTATGGGTGACGAATATGAACTGAACGCTGCGCGACATATCGCGCACGATGTCGCAGAAGCGGCCCACGTTGTTCTCGTCGAGCGGCGCGTCAACCTCGTCCAGCAAGCAGAACGGCGCCGGGTTCAAATCGAAAATCGCGAACACAAGGGCGACCGCCGTCAATGCCTTTTCTCCGCCCGACAGCTGGCTGATCGTGCTGTTGCGCTTGCCGGGCGGGCGCGCCATCACCGATACACCGGCCGCCTCGGGTTCATCGCCGGCCAGCTCCAGATAGGCGTGGCCGCCGCCGAACAGGCGCGGGAATTTCTCCTTCAATCCGCCGTTGACCCGGTCGAAGGTATCCTGGAACCGCGTGCGGGTTTCGCGATCGATCTTGCGCATCGCCGATTCCAACGTCTCCAGAGCGTCGGTGAGGTCCTTGCACTGGCGGTCCAGGTATTCCTTGCGTTCCGACTGCTCCTTGAATTCGCCGATCGCCGCGAGATTCACCTGGCCCAGGCGCTCGAGCTTGCCCTTCGTTTCCTCGAGTTGAGATTCCCACCCCTCCACCGTGGCCTCCGCCGCAAGCCCGGCCAGCAGGCCCGGCAAGTCGAAATGAGTGCTCGCCAATTGTTCGGCGACTCCCTCGCGGCGTACTCGCACCTGCTGCGCGGCGAGTCGTGCTTCGTCCATGGCCGATCGTGCCTCCTCGACCCGCTGCTCGAGCGATGCGCGTAACGCTTCGCGCTCGCGCAGCAGTGCTTCGAGCTCATCGCTGGCGATTTTTGCGGCGTTGAGCTCCTTTTCGATCTGCGCACGAACCTGCAACCCCTGCTCGAGCGTATCGAGCTGCGCCTGGAGCGGCGCTTCCCCATCCCCGAGCTGCCGCGCCAGCTCGTCCCGGCGCTGGGCCAGTTCCTGCAGCTGCTTGTCCAGGCGTCCGAGCGCGGTATTCAGCGATGCGTGCGATGAGCGGCGGGACTCGACCTGAAGCGCCAGCTCGCGGGCCCGCTGTTGCGCCGCCTGCGCCGCGGCGCGCGCAGCCGCGAGTTCGGTCCGCAACCGCTCGCGCTCCTGCTCGAGTTCCAGGCGTGCGGGCTCGAGCGACACCAGCCCGTCGATGGCCTTTTCCATGCGGCCGCGCGACACCCTCAAATCGGCTTCCGCGCGCGCAAGATCGGCGCGCACTTCGGCCAGATGCGCCTCGAGCTGGCTCATGCGCCGCGCAGCGTCCTCCTTGCGCACTTGAGCCGCATCGAGTTCAGCCCGCCGGTCCCCATGCTCGCGATGCAATCGATTGACGTCGACCTGGATTCGGTCGCGGCGATCCTCGCAATCGCGGACTCGATCACGGGTAATGCCGAGCTCGTTCTCGAGATGCTTGACCTCCTCCTCGAGCCGGCTCACTTCCGCACCCAGCGCACGCAGCGACTCCTCCCGTTCGATCACACCGGTGTGCGGCTCGCGGTCGCGCGACAGGCGCAGCCAGTCCGCAGCCATCCAGATGCCGTCGCGTGTGACGACGGATTGGCCGGCGGACAATCCGCGCCTCAGCTTGAGCGCCTCACCCAACGTCTCGGCGGTCAACACCGAGGACAACAGCGAGCACAAATAAGGCGCGCCGTGCACCTTCGCCCGCAGGCTCGTGGCATCCGCGCCTCCCGGCGTCTCGTTGCTCACGCTCACGACCGACAGATGCCCGCCGTCGAAACCGTCCAGTAGACTCGTCACCGCATCGAGACCGTCCACGCACACCGCTTCGAGGTACGAGCCGAACACGGTCTCCACCGCCCGCTCCCAGCCGCGCTCGACGCGCAGCTGCTGGGCGACTCGGGGCTGCCGGTCGAGCGAGTGCGCCTTCAGCCATTGCGTGACCTTGCCGGAAACCTTGCCGAGCGCCGCCTGCTGCAGCGCTTCGGTGGACACCTGCGAGCCCAGAGCCTGCTGCCAGCGCGCCCGCAGCGCATCGAGCGACTGCGATTGTTCGCGCTCGCGCTCCCGCGCCACCGCCAGTTCGGCCAGCACATCGGCCAATTCGGCCGCCGCCTTCTGCCCGGCCTGCTGCACCTGGTCGCACTGCGAGGCGAGTGTCTCCAGCGCAACCGCCGGCTGCAGCTGCTCGAGCGCCGACCGCTCGGCATCCTCGCGCTCCTGTTGTTGCATCAGGCGCCGCTGCTGATTTTCCAACTGCTCGATTCGAGCGCGTTCGACCTGAGTCTCGCGCTGACCCAATGCGACCGACTGAGCGTGTGCGTCCGAGGCGAGCTGCCAGGCCGCAAGCGCGCGCTCAGCGCTCTCCAACCGTTGCCGCGCTTCGCGCTCCCCGTCGTGCGCCGAATCGAGACCGGGAACCATCGTCGCCAGCTCCTGCGCCAGCGCCTCGAGCTGTCCGTGATCGCGCTGGATGACGCCGGTGAGATCCTGAACTTGAACCTCGGCTTGCGCCAGATCCGAGCGCTGCCGCTGCTGCAGTTCACGCGCGTACTGAATGCTTTGTTCGATTCGGGTGACTTCCGCCCCGGCTCCGTAAAAGCGCGCCTGGATGGCGCCGAGGGCGTCGCTCTTGGCGGATTGGTCGACTCGAATCTGTTCGATTGCCGATTCCGCGGCCCGCAGATCCGCCAACTCCGCATGCATCGCGGTCTCGCAACGCGCGGTCGCCGAATCGCGGACCCCCGCCTCGAGGTCCAGATTCTGCAAGCGCAGCGCCAGCAGTTCGGCCTGCAATTTGCGCTCCTCCTCCTTAAGGACCTGGTAACGGCGCGCGGTGGCGGCCTGCCGCTGCAAGTGGCGAATCTGCTTCTCGACCTCGTCGCGCAAATCGTTCAATCGATCGAGATTCTCGCGCGTCTGGACGATTCGGCCTTCCGTCTCACGGCGCCGCTCCTTGTAGCGCGATATCCCGGCCGCCTCCTCCAGGAACGCCCTCAAGTCATCCGGCCTCGCTTCGATCACCCGGGAGATCATGCCCTGTTCGATGATGGCGTAGCTGCGCGAACCCAAACCGGTGCCTAGAAACAGCTGGGTGATGTCCTTGCGGCGCACCTTGATGCCGTTGATGAAATAATCCGAGGTGCCGTCGCGGCTCACCGATCGCCGTAAGGCGACCTCGTTGTAATTCGCGTAGGCGCCACCGATCTTGCCGTCGGAATTGTCGAACACCAGCTCGACCGAGGCGTTGCCGAGAGGCTTTCGTGCCACCGAACCGTTGAAGATCACATCCGCCATGGACTCGCCGCGCAGGTGCTTGGCCGAAATTTCACCCATCACCCAGCGCACCGCGTCGATGATGTTCGATTTTCCGCAGCCGTTCGGTCCGACGACCCCGGTCAGGCTGCTCGGAAAACCGACCGTCGTCGGATCGACAAAGGACTTGAAGCCTGCAATCTTGAGTTTCGTTAGGCGCATCGGTTCGGGTCGACCTCGAGTGAGTGGGGCCTTTGATGTTGCGAGCTGCGCGACTTGAGGCGCGTGGTCATGAATGTGGCGCGTAGTGTAAAGTAAACGCCACATTCGTAAACCCCTGAGGCGCCGAGCATCCGCCCCGACGCAATGAACACGTCTCTCGAAATCTTTCCCAATCCGGCGCCCGAGCGGGACTATACGATCCGAATGACCATCCCGGAGTTCACCTGCCTTTGTCCGAAGACCGGACAGCCGGATTTCGCCACATTGAAACTCGAATACGTCCCCGATGAACGCTGTGTCGAGTTGAAATCCTTGAAGCTTTACATCTGGTCTTTCCGCAAGCGCGGCGCCTATCACGAAGCGGTCACCAATGAGATTCTGGCCGACCTGGTCGCCGCGACCGCGCCCCGATTCATGCGCCTGGCGGCCGATTTCAACGTACGGGGCGGCATCTACACCACGATCGTGGCTGAACACCGCCGTCCCGGGTGGCCGGGCATTACCCCGGTCGCTCTGCCTTAGCACCGGCGACCGCCCACCGCGGCGGCCTGCCGCCGCCGCCGATACTCTTTCCAATCATAGGGTTAGATTATCAAAATAAAGTTAATAGATGTTGCCTCGACGGCCTGTACAGGCGGCTTTGCGTCGGTATAATCGCGCGCTCTCTCGATAGGAGGCGGAAACAGCATATGCCCTCGAAAAAACCGATTAAGGCGGCTAAAAAGCCGGGAAAGGTCAGCCCGAAGAAAGCCACGCGCAAAGTCGCCTCTGCCAAGGCGGCGCGGCCCTCGGCAATTGCCAAGGCTGCGTCGGCCACATCCAAGGCATCGCTGAAACCCCACAAACCCGCGCCCAAGCCCGCAGCCAAATCGGTGCCTAAGGCGGCGGCAAAGCCCGCGTCGGCGAAACCGGCCGCTGCCGGCTCGGCTCGCGCAAAATCGCCCCCGCCGCAGGCCAAGGCGGAGCCGAAGCCCGCCGCCCGCAAGTTGAGCCCCGTGAGGCCCGCCACAATCAAATTCGATACTCGGCCGCTGGTGATGCTCGGGCGCGTGACACCCGTCGACGATGACGGCGAGGGCGAACCGGGCGCCCCGGCCAGCTTGTTGGCGGGTCCGCGCAATGTAAAGCCATACATCGCGCGCCGCGGCGAGCAGTACATGAACAAGGAGCAGTTGGAGCATTTCGCTCGCATACTGCAAAATTGGAAGCGCGATCTCATGGTCGAAGTCGACCGCACCGTTCTGCACATGAAGGACGAGGCGGCGAATTTCCCCGATCCGAATGACCGCGCCACACAGGAAGAGGAATTCAGCCTCGAGCTGCGTACGCGCGATCGGGAGCGAAAGTTGATTCGCAAGATCGACGAGGCGTTGAAGCGAATCGAGGACGGCTCGTACGGGTACTGCCTGGAGACCGGCGAGGAAATCGGCATCAAGCGCCTCGAGGCACGGCCGGTTGCCACGCTCTCCGTCGAAGCGCAGGAGCGGCGCGAACGCCGCGAAAAGCAGTACGGCGACCGCGACGACAGATACCGCTAGCGCAGGGGCTCGTACCGGGCGGGTCTTGCCGGACTACGTCGGCCGATTTGCGCCCTCGCCGTCCGGCGATTTGCACCTGGGATCCCTCTACACCGCGGCGGCGAGCTATCTCGATGCGCGCGCCAACGGCGGGCACTGGTTGCTGCGGATCGATGATCTCGATCGGCCCCGCGAGGTCCAGGGATCCGCGGACGGCATCATACGGACGCTGCATGCATTCGGCTTCGAATGGGATGCCGAGATCGTCCGGCAGTCGGATCGAACGGCGCACTATGCCGCTGCACTTGACGGGCTGCGCACACGGGGCTTGACCTTCGAGTGTTCTTGCAGCCGGCTCAGTTTGGCCGAAGATGACCGCTACCCCGGCAGCTGCCGCAACGGCCCGCTGATCCCGGGCGCGGCAACGGCCACGCGCCTGCGCGTGGATCCGGGCTGCATCCAGTTCTCGGACCGCATTCAGGGTACCTATCGACAAGACGTCGCGGCGGCCGTCGGCGACGTGATTGTCAAGCGTCGCGATCAGCTCTTTGCCTACCTATTGGCGGTGGTGATCGACGATGCCGCCGCCGGGGTGACCCACGTGGTGCGGGGCGCCGACCTCCTGGACAACACCCCGCGGCAAATCCATCTGCAGCGGCTGCTCGGGCTGCCGACACCCGCCTACGCGCACGTTCCGGTGCTGGTGGAAGCCGGGGGCGGCAAGCTCGCCAAATCGGCCCGCAGCGTGCGCGCGGATGGCGGACAGGCGCTGCCGCAACTGCTGCGCGTATTCGAGCTCCTCGGCCTTGGGACGCCCTCGGGAGGGGCGACATCCACGATCGGGGCGGCATGGGCATGGGCGATGCGGAGATGGGACATCGGGCGCATGCCCAAGCGCCTGACCTTGGCGCTGGCGGGATAAAGCCGGTTTGCCTTAGCCCGGCATTGCGCTATCCTTTAACCTTGGTAGCCAACGAATGGTCTTTGGTAGCCAGGCACGAACCGGCATCTTCCGGCAGCGCGTCGGCCACACGAGCGAGGAGCCTATGAGCGATCCGCGAGTGATTAAAAAGTATCCGAATCGCCGCCTCTACGATACCGTTGAAAGCAGGTACATCACTTTGGCGGACGTGAAGCGGTTGGTGGTCGAGAGAATCGACTTCGTCGTCGTCGACAAGAAGAGCAACTCGGACATCACACGCAGCATCTTGCTGCAGGTCATCGCCGAACAGGAGCATTTGCCCGAACCGCTCCTGACCCACGACTTTCTGGTCGGCGTAATCCGTTCCTACGGCAGCGGCGTGCAGGGCATGGTGAGCGGTCACTTGGAGCAAACCTTGAGACAGTTCCTGAACCAGCACCTGCCGCCCCGCGAACGCGGCAAAACCTCGGCCGTCGCCGATGCGCCGCGGCCGCGCAGCCCGGATGAGGGCTATAAGGGACTCTCCGCGGGGCGCATTCGCGACACGGAGATGGATCGCGACGAATCGAACCTCACCAAATGAGGCAGCGCGGCGCGTAGACCATGGGGCTCGAATCGGGAATGCCGAAAGCCGCCTGAAATTCGGGGCTGTTGGCGAGAGTGGCGTTGGTGCGATACTCGTCCGGCGGGTGCGGGTCCGTTGTGACCAGCTCCTGAGCCGCCTGCGGCCGTATGGCGCCCGCCCAGGATTGCGCGAACGCAATGAAAAACTGCTGATCGGGCGTGAACTCCTGATGGGCCGCAGAGGCCGCGCCGGGGCCGAGCGCATGAAATGCGCGCCATGCGAGCATCAGACCCCCCAGGTCCGCGACCGCTTCGCCCGCCACCAATTCGCCTTGCACGTGCAGACCGCCGCTTACCGTCAACCGGGAGTATTGCCGCGCAATACAGCGCGTCGCCTCGCGGAATTTCATCAGATCGGCGGGCGCCCACCAATCCTTGAGGTTGCCGTGCCCGTCGAATCTTGCCCCGATATCGTCGAAACCATGAGTCATCTCGTGGCCGATCGTCGAGCCGGTCGATCCGTAATTCACGGCATCGGACCACTCTGCATCGAAATACGGCCTCTGCAGGGTCCCCGCCGGAACGCTCAGGCTGTTCATCGATGGGTCATAGTAGGCATTGACCGTTTGCGGCGTCATGGTCCACTCGCTGCGATCGACCGGTTTGCCGATTTTGTCGAGCTCGCGTTTTTGCTCGAATTCGTTTGCGCGCAGCACGTTCAGAACGTAGGGGCCGCGGTCGATCTCAAGCCCGGAATAGTCCCGCCAGCGATCCGGGTAGCCGACGCGCAATTCCATCAACTTCAGTTTTTGCAGTGCCGCCTGCCGCGTGGCCGGCGTCATCCAGGCGAGCGTTTGAAGATCCGTCCGCAGCGCCTCCCGGATGCGCGACACCAACGCCTCGGCCGCCTCCTTGGCGGCGGGCGGAAATTTTTTCGCCACGTACAATTGACCGATGGCAAAGCCGAGCGCGTCGTCTTCGGCGGCGAGGACCCGCAACCAGCGCTCCTGCAACCGCCGGACGCCCTCGAGCGCCGCGGTCATGCGAAAATCCTCATCCACGAAATCCTTGGAAAGGTAGGGCGCGTAGCTGTCGATGAGCCTCGAGCGTAGATACGCCTTCCAATCGGCCAGCGGCGTACGCGCGAGCTCGCGGTCGACGCTCTGGAAGAACCGGGGCATGCCCATATTCAGCGAACGGATTTCCGGATGGCCGAGACTCGAGACCACCGCCTGCCAATTCACGTGCGGCGTCAGGATCCGTGCCGCTTCCAGCGTAACCGGGTGATAGATGGCGCCCGGATTGCGCTGTTCAATCTCAGACATCGAGGCCGCTGCCAGCCTCGTCTCCAACGCCATGACGGCCTTGGATTCGCGATCCGCGTCCGGCCGCGCATCCCCCAGCAGGGCGAACATCCGTCTGAGGTGCAGAATGTACGCCGTCCGCACCGCCACGAAATTCGGCTCGCTCTTGAGGTAATAATCGCGGTTGGGCAGTCCAAGTCCCCCCTGGTCCGCGACCGCAATGACTTGTGCGCTGTCGCGGAAGTCCTGCATTTGGCCGATTTGCAGCGGCACCGAGACTCCGATCGCCTGCAGACGCGCGATCGCCTGCGGCAATTCGTCGGCCGTGCCGATGGCGGCAATCCGTGCGAATTCGGTTTGCAGCGGGGCGAGCCCCGCCGCCTCGATGCCGCGCTCATCCATGCCGCTCAGGTAGAAGTCGGCGATTTTGCGCTCCCCGCTGCCCGGCGGCCATGGCGTTTTGGTGAGGGACTCGACCAGGTCGTGTATGAATCCCTGGTTCTCCTGCTCAAGAGCGGCGCCGACGCCCCAATAGGATTGATCCGCGGGGATCGGGTGAGAACGAAGCCACCCGCCGTTCGCGAATCGAAAGAAGTTCACCCGCGCGGCGACCGAGCGATCGAGCCAGCCCGGATATTGACCGTCCACGCTGGCGAACTCGTCGCGCTGCGCGGCAGGGGCGGCCACCGCGGGCGCAGCGGTCATGGCGGCCGAAGCGTATGCGGCGGCGGCGGCCGCCTTAACGACGACTGCCGCCCATTGGAGCGCCGCTGCGCGAAAGGATGTTGCCGTTCGGCCCCGGTCAGGCCGCGTCGACATTGCGCATCGACAGGCGCACGCGCCCCTGCCGATCCACTTCGAGCACCTTGACGCGCACCAGATCGCCTTCCTTCAATTTATCGCCCACGCGCTCGACGCGCTCCTCGGAGATCTGCGATATGTGCACCAGACCGTCGCGGCCCGGAAGTATGGTGACGAACGCGCCAAAGTCCATCAGGCGCGCCACTCTGCCCTCGTAGATGCGTCCCACTTCGACGTCCGCCGTGATCAATTCGATGCGCCGCTGGGCCTCGCGGCCGGCCGCACCCTGCACCGAGGCGATCTTCACGGTACCGTCGTTCTCGATGTCGATCGAGGTGCCGGTCTCCTCGGTAATCTGGCGGATGACCGCGCCGCCCTTGCCGATGACATCGCGAATCTTTTCCGGATCGATCTTCAAGGTAATGATCGTGGGCGCCCACTCGGACATGTTCTCGCGCGGTTTGGCGAGCACCTTGTTCATCTCGCCCAGGATGTGCAAGCGTCCCGCACGGGCCTGTTCGAGCGCCGCCTTCATGATCTCGCGGGTGATGCTCGTGATCTTGATGTCCATTTGCAGCGCGGTAATGCCGTCCTTGGTGCCGGCGACCTTGAAATCCATGTCGCCCAGGTGATCTTCGTCGCCCAAAATGTCGGTGAGCACCTGAAAGCGCGAGCCGTCCTTCACCAAGCCCATGGCCACGCCGGCCACCGGCGCCCTAATCGGCACGCCCGCGTCCATCAATGCCAGGCTCGTGCCGCAGACCGAGGCCATGGAACTCGAGCCGTTGGACTCGAGAATTTCCGATACCACGCGGATCACGTAGGGGAATTTCTCCAGATCGGGCATCACCGCCTTCACGCCGCGCTTGGCCAGATTGCCGTGGCCGATCTCGCGCCGCTTCGGCGATCCCATCATGCCGGTTTCCCCGACACTGAACGGCGGGAAATTGTAATGAAGCATGAACGGCTCTTTGCGCTCTCCGGTCAAGCCGTCGATGATCTGCGCATCGCGACCGGTGCCCAGCGTGGTCACCACCAACGCCTGTGTTTCACCGCGGGTGAACAGCGCCGATCCGTGCGTGCGCGCCAATACGCCGGTGCGGATACTGATCGGACGGACGGTTTTGGTGTCGCGCCCGTCGATACGCGGATGTCCGGCGAGAATTCGCTCGCGCACCAGCCGATGCTCGAGGTTGAAGAATTCCGTGGCAACCTCTTCCTTGGTGAATTTCGGCGTGTCGCCTCCGGCCAGCGCCTCGAGCAGCGCGTTCTTGATTTCACCGATCCTGGCATGCCGCTGCTGCTTCTCGGTGATCGCATACGCCGCGGCCAGGTCTTTCTCGGCAAAGGAACCCACCGCCAGCTTCAGATCGCCGATCTCCAAAGGCATGGCCCAATTCCATTTCGGCTTGCCGGCCTCGGCCGCAAGCTCCTTGATCGCCCTGATCGCGGTTTGCATCTGTTCGTGTCCGAACATCACCGCGCCGAGCATGATTTCCTCGTCCAGACCGCTCGCTTCGGATTCGACCATCAGCACGCCTTCTTCGGTGCCGGCGACCACCAGATCGAGCCTGGATTCGCCGAGCTGGGTCGCGGTCGGATTCAAAATGTACTTGCCGTCCGCGTATCCGACCCGGGCGGCACCGATCGGCCCCATGAACGGCATGCCGGAAATCGCAAGCGCCGCAGAGGCGCCGATCAGCGACGCAATGTCGGGGTCCACCTCGGAATTGACCGAAAGCACCGAGGCGACGACTTGCACGTCGTTGGTGAAGCCATCCGGAAACAACGGCCGAATCGGCCGGTCAATCAAACGCGAAGTGAGCGTTTCCTTTTCGGTCGGTCGCCCTTCACGCTTGAAGAAGCCGCCCGGAATGCGTCCCGCAGCGTAGGTCTTCTCCTGGTAATTGACCGTCAGGGGAAAGAAATCGCGGCCGGGTGTCGGCTTCTTGAGCCCCACCGCGGTCACGAGCACGACGGTGTCGCTCATGGTCACGAGTACGGCGCCGTCCGCCTGACGCGCGAGCTCGCCCGTTTCAATCGTCACGGTGTGATCGCCGTATTGAAAACTTTTCTTAGGATGGCTCACATAGGCCCCTTAGTCGGAAAAAAATGAATTGCACCGGCCATCGCCTTCAGCCGAGGCCGGCGGCGGCGCCTATTAGCGGCGTAAACCTAGACGTTCGACCAATTGCGTGTACTTGTCCGGCGTCGTGCTCTTCAAATAGTCGAGCAGCTTGCGCCGCTGATTGACCATCTTGAGCAATCCGCGACGCGACGCATGATCGGCTTTGTGCGTGGTGAAATGCTGACTCAAGCCGTTGATGCGCTCGGACAACAAGGCAATTTGAACTTCGGGAGAGCCGGTGTCTTGCGCACTGCGCTGGAATTTACCGACCACGCCCGATTTTTCTTCACGAGTAAGTGGCATAGAAATAATCAAACCTCAATCAATAACTTAGACCCTTTAACGAAGCCGCGCATTGTACGCGTCGCGGCAGTCGCTCTCAAGCTCGATTCGTCGCCGTGGAAATCAGCCGCAGCGGCACCAACCGGCCGGCCGCTTCGACCGCCCCCAAACCGAGAAATCCGAGCCCGGCGGCGTATATCCGTACATTTTCGGTCGCAATCCCGGACCCATCGACCTGTGCGTGTGCGCCCTGCTCGGCCGGTATCGACACGGTTTGACCCTGCCGGAACGCGCTCACGCCGTCCGCCGGCAAATCCAGTCTCCGCCAGTCGGTCAAGGCCGCATCGACGGGCAGCAAAGCCGACAAACGCTGGCCGAGCGGCATGGATTCCAGGGTCTCGAAAGTCCATTGCGGTTCGCTTGCGAACGGCGCGACCGCCGACCGGCGCAGGCTCACGACATGTCCGATGGTCTGAAGGCGCGCCGCAAGATCCTCCGCCAGGACACGGATGTAAGCGCCTTTCGTGCACCGCACATCGAAAGACAAATCGGGCGGACGCCAATCGAGCAGGCGCATCTCGCGAATCACGATCGCGCGCGGCCGCCGCTCTCGCCACTCCCCGGCCCTGGCATATTCATACAAGGGTTTGCCCCCTTGTTTGATCGCCGAGTGCATCGGTGGAATCTGCGCATAAACTCGCGGGAATTCCTCGAGCGCCTGCAGCATCCGTTGCGCCGGAAAGTTCGGCAGCGCGCGCCGTTCGATCACCGCGGACTCTTGGTCAGCGCTCGGGGTACGTTCTCCCAGGCGCACCGTGACGCGATAGCTCTTGTCCGCGTCGAGCATCAGCGCGCCGAACTTGGTCGCCTCGCCGAAGCAAATCGGCAGCATGCCGGAGGCGAGCGGGTCGAGAGAGCCCGTGTGGCCGGCCTTGCGCGCATTGAAAAGCCGCTTGATGCGCGCAACCGCGCCGGCCGAACTTACGCCGAGCGGCTTGTCGAGCAGCAGGATGCCGTGAACGTCCTCGGGGCTCATTGCACCCCGTCTTCCGGTTCGCGCCTGTTGGCCGCATCGATCAATTGCGTCAATCGCACGCCGTGTTCGATCGAGGTGTCGAGCGAAAAGCTCAATGTGGGCGTGTAGCGGATCATCAGGGCCCGCGACAGCGCATTGCGCAAAAAACCCGCCGCGCTCTCCAATCCGCGCTGCACCTTCGGATCCGGACCCTGCTTGCCGAACACCAGATAATGGACGCGCGCCGTGCGCAGGTCTCCTGTGACATCGACCGCGGTGATCGTGACGTTTCCGATGCGCTCGTCCTTTACGTCGCGCCGCAACAGTTCGGTGAGTTCCCGCTGGATCTGCTCACCCAGTCGTCGAGCGCGCGGATTGTCCTTGGCCATGATCCCTGCCCGAGTTGCGCCGCCCTACAGCGAGCGCGCCACTTCCACCCGCGAGTAGCACTCGATTTGGTCGCCTTCCCGCACGTCATTGTAGTTCTTCACACCGATACCGCATTCGGTGCCGGCGCGCACCTCGTTCACGTCGTCCTTGAAGCGCTTCAAGGACTCCAACGCGCCCTCGAATATCACGACATTGTCGCGCAACACTCGAATCGGAAAGTTTCGCCGCACGTAGCCGTCGATCACCATGCAGCCGGCGACCGTGCCGAATTTGCTGGAGCGGAAGACGCTGCGAACTTCGGCCAGGCCGACGATTTGCTCCTTCACCTCGGGCGCCAGCATGCCGGTAAGCACCGCACGGATATCGTCGATGGCTTCGTAGATGATGCTGTAATATCGCACGTCGACGCCGTGATCCTTGATCGCGGTGCGGGCCGCGGCATCGCCGCGCACGTTGAATGCGATGATCCGCGCCTTGGATGCCGCGGCCAAGGTGACGTCCGACTCGGTGAGCCCGCCGACGCCGGAGGCCACCACGTTGACGCCGACCTCGGAGGTCGACAGGCCGTTCAGAGCGTCGCGCAATGCCTCGACGCTGCCCTGCACGTCCGCCTTGACCAGCAGCTGCACGACATTGGGCTTGATCTCGCCCATGCTGGAGAACACGTCCTGCATGTTGGCGCTCTTTTTCGCGAGCATGACGTCGCGCGATTTGGCCTGGCGATGCATCGCCACTTCGCGCGCCTTGCGTTCGCTCTCGACCACCAGCAACTCGTCGCCCGCGTTCGGCGCGCCCGAAAGCCCCAGCACCACGACCGGCGTCGAGGGTGCGGCCGATTCGACCGGTATTCCGGCCTCGTCGAACAGCGCCCGCACCCGCCCGAATTCCTGACCGATGAGGATCGGATCGCCGAGCTTCAGGGTGCCCCGCAGCACCAGCACCGTGGCGACGGCGCCGCGACCCTTCTCGAGGCTCGATTCGATCACGTAGCCGGCCGCCAGACCCGCCCGGGGCGCCTTCAATTCCAGCACCTCGGCCTGCAGCAGAATGCTGTCGAGCAGTTGATCGACGCCCTGACCGGTGCGCGCCGATACCGGCACGAAAATATTCTCTCCGCCCCACTCCTCGGGTATCACCCCGTACTTGGTGAGCTCCTGCTTGACTCGCTCCGGATCCGCCTCCGGCTTGTCCATCTTGTTGAGCGCCACCACGATGGGCACCTTGGCCGCCTGCGCGTGTTGGACGGCCTCGATCGTCTGCGGCATGACCCCGTCGTCGGCGCCCACCACCAAAATGACTATGTCGGTCACCTGCGCGCCGCGCGCGCGCATGGAGGTGAACGCGGCGTGGCCGGGGGTGTCGAGGAAGGTGACCATCCCCTTCGCCGTTTCCACGTGATACGCGCCGATATGCTGCGTGATCCCGCCCGCCTCGCCCGCCGCCACCTTGGTGCGTCGAATGTAGTCGAGCAATGAGGTCTTGCCGTGGTCGACGTGTCCCATCACGGTCACCACCGGCGGCCGCGGCAACACTTCGAGCGACGAATCCGCCTCGCCCTGCAGGTCATCCTCGATGACATTTTCCTTCCGCAGCACCGGGGTGTGACCCATCTCCTCGACCACCAGCACCGCGGTGTCCTGCTCGATCATCTGGTTGATCGTTGCCATCACACCCATATTCATCATGACCTTGATGACTTCGGTGGCTTTCACCGCCATCTTTTGCGCAAGCTCGCCCACCGTCATGGCTTCGCCGATCGCGACTTCGCGCACCACGCGCGCAGTCGGCATCTCAAAGCCATGCTTGGTATCGGTCTCGCCGCCGACCGAGCGGCGCCTGCCGTCGCGCGACTTCTTCTTTTTGTGGCGCGAACTGACGTCGCCGACGATGTGCAGTTCCTGCCTCCCGTAGCGCGTGGTCTTGTCGTCGGATACTTCGCGCGCCGCCTTGCCCGGCTTTACCGCAGCGGCGGATTTGCGCTCGCGCTCGGCCTGCTCCCTCGCCTGCAATTCCGCCTGGCGCCGCGCTTCCTCTTCCGCGGTTCGCTTTCGATTCTCCTCGTCGCTGCGGCGCCGGCTCTCCTCCTCGAGCCGTTCGCGATCGATCCGCTCCTTTTCCAGCCGATCGCGCTCGGCGCGCTCGAGCGCGGCTTTCGCCTGCTCCTCGGTTTCGCGCTGCCGGTCGATCTCCTCCTGCTGGTGCCGCGCCTGATCCTCGAGAACTTCGCGCTTTACATACGTGCGCTTGCTGCGCACCTCGACGTTCACGGTTCGCGCACGCCCCTGTGGACTCGCAAGCTTCAATTCCGATTGCGATTTGCGCCGCAAAGTGATCTTTCGCGGCGCCGAATCCGTCTGCGCGTCGTCATGTCCGTGGCTGCGGCGCAGGTGCGTGAGCAGCTCATGCTTCGCGTCCTCGCTGATCATGTCTTCCGGACTCTCGACCTTGATCCCGGCCTGATCGAGCTGCTGCAGCAGCCGATCGACAGGTACCTTCAGCACCTCGGCGAATTGCGCGACGGTTACATCTGCCATTGTGCTGCTCCTAAGCCTTTTCTTCTTCCGCGAACCAGTGTTTTCGGGCATCCATGATCAATTCCGCGGCCTTCTTCTCGTCGATACCGCCCATCTCGACCAATTCGTCGACGGCCAGATCGGCCAGATCGTCGCGTGTCTTGACCCCCTTGCGGGCCAAGGTCTTGCTCAAAGGCTCGCCCGCCAGTTCCACCAAATCCTCCGACGGTTCGGCGCCGTCCATCGATTCCTCGCTGGCGATGGCTTGCGTCAACAGCACGTCGCGCGCTCTTGTACGCAGTTCCTTGACGATTTCCTCGTCGAACTCCTCGATGGCGTTGAGTTCGCTCGCGGGGACGTAGGCAATCTCCTCGATGGTCGAAAATCCTTCCTGCACCAGGATGCTCGCGACATCCGCGTCGACGTCGAGCTGCTTCATGAAGGTTTCGCGAAGCGATTGGGACTCCGTCTCGCTCTTCGCCTCCGCCTGCGATTCGCTCATCACGTTCAATTCCCAGCCGGTCAGTTCGCTCGCCAGACGGATGTTCTGGCCGCCGCGTCCAATGGCCTGCGACAGCTTGTCCTCGGAAACGGCGATGTCCATCGAGTGCGAATCCTCATCGACGACGATCGAGGTGACTTCTGCCGGCGCCATGGCGTTGATGACGAACTGTGCGGCGTTTTCGTCGAACGGAATGATATCCACGCGTTCGCCGGCGATTTCGTTCGATACCGCCTGCACTCTCGAGCCGCGCATTCCGACGCACGCGCCCACCGGATCGACGCGCGGATCGTTGCTGCGCACGGCAATTTTTGCGCGCACGCCTGCATCGCGCGCGGCCGCCAGAATGTTGATCAGGCCTTGGCCCACTTCCGGCACTTCCAGCTTGAACAGCTCGATCAAAAACTCGGGCGCGGTACGCGACAAAAACAGCTGCGGGCCGCGCGGTTCGCTGCGCACTTCCTTCAGGTACGCCTTGATCCGGTCCTGCGAGCGCACGGGTTCGCGCGGTATCAGTTCCTCGCGCGCGATGAAGCCCTCGGCGTTCGCGCCGAGATCGACGAACACCCCGTTGCGGTCGACACGCTTGACGATGCCGCTCACCAGGGTGCCGGCGCGATCCTTGTACGCGTCCACCACCTGCGCCCTCTCCGCCTCCCGCACTTTCTGCACGATCACCTGTTTGGCGGTTTGCGCGAGAATCCGGCCGAACGGCACGGATTCCATCGGCTCTTCGACGTAGCCGCCCGGCTCGACGTCCTTATCGATGTCGCGCGCGTCGTCCATGCGCAGCTCGCGCTCGGGAACTTCAAGTTCGGTGGAATCGTCGGCAAACACCTTCCAGCGGCGGAACGTGTCGTAACCGCCGGTCTTGCGGTTGATCGCCACCCGCACGTCCAGCTCTTCGCCGTACTTCTTGCGTGTCGCCGAAGCGAGCGCAGCCTCGAGTGCGTCGAATATGATTTCCTTGTCGACGCCCTTCTCGTTGGAGACCGCGTCGACCGCCATCAATATCTCTTTGTTCATGGTCCTAAGACTCCTAGTCACTCCGGCCGCAATCTTGCCTTCTGCACGCGATCGAGCGGCAGGCTGTGCAGCCGCCCGTCGACTTCAATCACAATCGAGTCGCCGGCGATCGATTTCAACAGTCCGACGAAGCGGCGCCGCCCGTCGATGGGGAGCTTCAGCTCCGCGTATATCCTCGCGCCCACAAAGCGCTCGAAATGCGCGCGCGTGCGCAGGATCCTATCGAACCCCGGCGAAGAAACCTCCAAGGTGTAATGACCCTTGATCGGATCCTCATCCTCGAGCAATCGACCGACCGCATGACTCACGGTCGCGCAGTCATCCACCGTAATGCCGAGCTCCGCGCCGCCGCCCGAACCGCGGTCGATATAAATCCGCAACACTCCGCCCCGCCCCGCCCGCGCAAACTCGACGTCGACCAATTCAAAACCAAGCGCCGCCACCCGCGGCTCCAGCATTACCATCAAGGTTTCGCGCATGCGTCTAAAACCGTTCGCCGACAACGCTTCGCCAAGAAGCGTAAGTCCAAACAAAAAAGGGGACCATCGGCCCCCTACATCTCCAATGAAAAAGCCCCTACGAGGGGCCCATTGCGCATCAAGCGTACATCCGCACGGTCCCCTCGAGAACCGCCCGCTTAAGATCGAGGCTCACCTCTGATCCAAAGCCTAGGGCCGGGGATTATAGGCAAACCCGACTGGAGCGTAAACCCTGATTGCAGCATCCTTCGCCCGAGAAACGACTGAGGCCGCATCGCTGCGGCCCCAGTGCTCGCTCAATCCGACAAGCGTGTTACCAGCGCTTCGGACCCCGCGATCCACCACCGCCACCGCCACCGCCACCGGTGCGCTCCTGAGCCTCATTGACCTTCAGCGCACGCCCGTCCACGTCGTGACCATTCAAGGCCTGCATGGCGCGCGCGGCATCCGCGCTTGCCATTTCAACGAAGCCAAAGCCGCGGGGCCGACCGGTGTCGCGATCATTGATCAACGCCACCGACTGTACCGGGCCATGCTTTTCGAACAGAGCGCGTACCGCGGATTCGTCCATCGAGAACGGGAGATTGCCAACATACATTTTCGTCATGTGAAGAATACCTGCTACAAAAGAAACTATCGGCCGATCACGCATGCCCGAAAAATTGAGCGGAATGCCGGCCACCTGGGTCGAAGAAACCTGCTTTGTGGGTTGTGGCCAAGGTGACGCCGGAGCGGCGCGGTGACCAGAAACGGACCAAGTAGAAATTCACGAACCGGCGCGGATTCTACAGCAAATTATTGATTAGCACGAATATTTCAAAAATTCACGGGCTATGGCGCCCCCGCCCGCCATGTGTGCCCGAATGCCGCAATGCCGGATTGCTGCTTTGCAACATTCACGTGTCGCATGGCGCCATTGCGCCAGAAAACCTGCCCCGTCCGCCCCGGGGAGCGACGAACCGCCGATCGATTGGCGTTGCGCCTGGCATCCACCGTACAACGCGGCTATTCTTTGCGCGCATTCGCGCGCCCGCTCGCGCCATTTGTAGGAATTGCGCTCATTCACGTCAATGGGATCGAAATCGTTGCAGCCAAGCGTTCAAGCGCAAACCGTCGCTTCGGCCGGGCGGCGCCGAGGGTGCGCGGGCAGCTGCGATGCGGGTAAAGTTTCTGGGACCGCGATACTGGCCGACATGGGTGGGGTTGTCGCTGATGCGCGGCATCGAGCTGCTGCCTGTCTCCATGCAGCGCTGGATTGGCGCGGGAATTGGGCTCCTGATCCGGCGCCTGCCGCTCGCGTACGTACGCATCGCGCGGCGCAATATCGAGCTGTGCCTGCCGAATCTCTCCGCTGCCGAGCGCGAACGGCTGCTCGATCGGCATTGCCGAAGCTTAGGCCTCGCGATATGCGAAACCGCGATGACCTGGTGGAGCAAGGACGCGCGGGTGAGCAAGCTCGCCGACGTGCAGGGCCTCGAACATCTTCAGGCGGCGCTCGAGCTCGGGCATGGTGCCATTTTGCTCGGCGGCCATTTCACGACCTTGGAACTCACCACCCGCATGCTCGGCACCGTGGTGCCGCTCAACATCATTTTTCGGCCGAGCAAAAATGCCCTGCTCACCGACATCATGTACCGCAATTTCTGCCGGCATGGGAAGCCGATCGCCTACGATGACATCCGCTCGATGATCCGCGCGCTCAAGCGGAACGAGCCGGTCTGGTATGCGGCGGACCAGAGCTATCGCAACAAGGGTGCGGCGATGGTGAATTTCTTCGGAATTCCCGCCGCCACCAACACCGCCACCTCACGCCTGGCACGCATCTCGGGAGCCCGGGTGATGACCTACTTCCCCGAACGGCTGGCAAACGGCCGCTACCGGGTGGTCATCAGCGCGCCGCTCGAAAATTTTCCCGGCCCCGACCCTCTCGAGGACACCCAGCGATTGAACGCGTTGCTCGAGCAGCAGATTCTCAAGGCGCCGGAACAATATCTGTGGGTGCATCGGCGCTTCAAGGGATTGAGCGGCGATTACCCCAACTACTACGGGCGCGACGCGCGCAGGCCGCCGTCCCTGCCGGCGCAACCGAGCGTTTGACGCGGCGAGCAGCGCCGCGAATCGATCGACAGGCCTGGTCGAGCACGGGCGCTATCCGACGCCTCACAAGGGCGCGCGCAACTCCTCCCGATGCTTCGCCTTGAGCAGCGCGCCGTACAGCAGGCCGGCCGAGAGCCACAGGCATCCGACCTTGGCGGCCAGCGCGCTCATCCCGGAGAACACCGCGAGCACGACCACGATCCCGCAGACGGGAACCAGCCAGTGGGTTCCCCAGGCGCGCGAATGCAGCTTAAAGGCAAATCGCGCCAGCACCGACACGTGCAGGAACAGAAACCCGCTCAATGCGCCGAAATTCACGATCGAGGCTAGATCGTCCAGCCGATTCTTCATGAACAGGGCAACCGCCAGCGAAATCGCCGCCGTCACCAGCATGCCGACATACGGGGTGTGATAGCGCGGATGGATGCGCGCCAGCCCGCTCGGCAACTGACGGTCGCGGCCCATGGCAAATACCACGCGCGCCACCCCGACCTGCATGGGCAGCGCATTCGAGAGGCCGACGACCGCCGCGTAGGTCCACGCCAGCACCACCGCCGTCCAGTGGCCGGTGGCCCACGCGGCGAGTTCATAGACCGCCGCCGCCGGATCCTTGATCGCGATGCCGGGCAGCAGATCGCCGAGAACCCAGGTGAGGCCGACGAAAAAGACCGCCGACAGCAGCAGCACGGCAATGATTGCGCGACCGACCACGCGCCGGTTGCCGCCCTCGACCTCTTCGGCCAGCGTCGAAACCGCATCGAAACCGAGAAACGACATGATGCAAATCGAGGTCGCAGTGAATATCTTGCCGGCATCGAATTTCGCCGGATCGAAAACCGGCCGGAAGGTCAATCCGCCATCGCCCTTGCCGGCGTACAGCGCGATGACGCCAAGCAGCATGAAGCCAAGCAGAACCAAAGTCTGTATGGCGACCGAGGCAAAATTGGCGCGCGCGGTCACCGTGATGCCGAACCAATTCACGCCGGTGGTGGCCGCCACCAACAGCAGGATCCATACCGCGCGGTCGATTCCCGGTAGCAGCGTTTCCAGCGCCACGGCGATCAGCACGTAGACAAAGCTGGGTATCAATAGGTAATCGAGCAGGATCATCCAGCCGGCGATGAAACCCGGATAGGGCCCCAGGCTCTGCCGCGCGAATCCGTACACCGAGCCCGCCGTCGGCAATTGCTCGGTCATGGTGGCGTAGCTTTGCGCGGTGAAGTACATGCACACGCCGCCCAATAGATAGGCGAGCACGATCAGACCGTTTGATTCGCTCCAGACGAAACCGAGCGTGCTCAACGGCGCGAACGGCGCGATATAGGCCAGTCCGTACAGCACCAGATCCCAATACGTGAGCGAGCGCTTCAGACCCGGCGTGGCGCCGGTCCCGGTGGTCATCGCGCAACCGGTCTCTGGCAGGCGCGTTGAACCATGATCTGTATGCTGTGCACCGAGCTGCTCTCGCCCATGTCGCTCTTGGTTCCCGGATTCAATGCGTTGACATTGGCGTGCCCGGGATCGGTCGCGAGCCATCGGCCCTTGTGCGCGAGCGCGACGCCGCGGGGCATCTGGTCCGCGATCGTGACCTTGAGCTCGAGCCGCCCGCTGCGGTTGTGCACGAGTGCGATATCCCCGTCCGCCAATTGCCGCTCGGCGGCATCCGCGGGGTGCAGCGCAATGCTCGCCGGCCCCAAGCGCGCGCGAATTCTGCTCACGTTGCCGAAGCTCGTATTGAGCAGCCATGCATGTGCCGGCGTCAGCAATCTCAGCAATCCCGCCGCCGGACGCGGTTCGCACGTGCATTGTGCAAGCCGCGGCAGCCCGTCCGCTTCGGCGCGCGCACTCGCGATTTCGATGCGTCCGCTCGGCGTGTCGAATAGGCGATCGGCGAACTGCACCATCGTCTCCTCGGGGATCCAAATCGTGCCCTTCGCCTTGAGCGATGCGAAATCATAGGAAAGCCCGCTGCTCGCCAACAAAGAGGTCAGCATCTCGGCATCGCTCTCGTGCAGCGCCGGTTCCGATAAATTCATGGCGCGCGCCAAACGCCGGAAAATCTCCTGATTCGGCAGCGCATTCCCGCAGGGCTGCATCACTTTGACCTGCGCGGACAGGGTCAAATGAAAATAAGAGGCGATCAGATCGTCGAATTCCAGAAAACTCGCCGCCGGCAGCACGTAATCGGCGAGCGCGGTCGTGTCCGTGGGAAACAGATCGAGGGCGACGGTAAACAGATCCTCGCGCTCGAGAGCGCGGCGCAGGCGCGCCTGCTGCGGACACGAGGCCAGGGGATTCATGTTCCATACGAAAAGGGCGCGCGCCCGCGCCGGATCCTCCAGGTATTCGGCGAAATCCATGTGGCTCACGGAAGCGGCCTCGCCGGTCGCCAAGTGAGCACCGGTCAGATATTCCTCATCGATGTGCCGCTGGCGCAGATTGCCGTTCAAGTACAAAATTCCCGCCCCCGGCTTGCACAGATTGCCGGTCACCGCCGGCAGCATCGCGCAGGCCCTCATGACGTTGCCCCCGGTCGCCTGCCGCTGCAGGCCCTGGCCCAGCCAGAGCAGCGACGGCCCTTCTCCGTACAGGTGGGCCGCCTGCTCGATGAGTGCCACGGGGACGCCGGTGAGCGCGCTCAAATGCGCAAGATCGCAGGCGGCAATCGTCGGCTCGATCTCTTCCCATCCCAGCACATGAGCCGCGATGAACTCCCCGTCGACGAGACCTTCGCGATGGATCACGTGCAGCATCGCGAACGCGAGTGCGGCGTCGCTCCCGGGAAAGGGCTGCAGATGCATGTCCGCCTGCGCCGCGGTCGGCGTTCGGATCGGGTCGACGACGATCACCTTTCCGGGCGCCTCGGGCAGCCAATGCTCGTGGGCATGCGGCGCCGAGGCGTGCGGGTTCGCACCCCACACGACGATGCAGGCCGCATCCTGTGCCGTACGCGGATCGAATCCGTCCACCGACGTGCCGTACGCATACCGCAGCGCCACGTGGCCCGCCATGTTGCAAATGGTATCGGGGGTTACTTCGGTCGCGCCCAATCGATTGAAAAAACGCATCGGCGCCATGCCGGCCAGCAGCGAGATCGTTCCCGTGTAATGCGCGTTCAAGATCTTACCCGCACCGTGCGATTCGACGATGCTCGTGAGTCGTGCGGCGATCTCGCCGATCGCCGTCTCCCAGGGCACCGCTTCGAACCCGCCGTGACCCTTGGTACCCACGCGCCGCAGCGGCTCGGTCAAGCGCCGCGCCGGATCGCGCCACTCGCGGTTGTAGGCGGTCGAGCACTTGCCGCACAGGGTTCCCCTGCTCACCGGGTGCTGCGGATTGCCGCGAACCGCGGTGACCACCCCGTCGCGCCGGATAACCGTGATGCCGCAGCTGTCATAGCAATCCCGCGGGCAGACGGTGGTGAGCACTTCCTCGCGAGAGTCGGTCCGTTTCACGGTGGCCCTGATGCTTCGGCCTTCTTCAAAAGATCATTTCGCACCTGTGACGCCTCCATGCGCAGCGGCTGGGTGCGCAACCGGCCTATCTCGGCGGGGGTGAACGGCTGAAATTTGGACGGCAGGTCTTGCCGGTCGAAATTCCACAACATCCAATTCATCAATTCGGCCAACTCGGCGTCGGGCAGCGGCGAGTTCGCGACCCCCGGGACGCGGCCGAGATACTCGCGCCCGCCGGAAACCCAAAGGAATTTGGCGACGGTGCCCGCGAGCCGCGGAGCTGCGTTGGCCGAACCGGTGCCGTCCGGCTGATGGCACCCCTGACAGTTCAAGGTCCAGTTCTGCCAGGCGAGTTGCGCGTTCAGGACGCCCGGCACCAGCACCGCCAGACTCCGCGCCAGTCCCCTACTTCTTCTCAATCGCCACGCCCAGGATCAGGGCGACCGTGCAGGTGTATGACTGGCTCTTGGTGCCGAAACACCAGGTAATCTCATTGTTGGTTTGCGGGCGCACCAGCGGCCGGTCGCCCTGGTTGTTTTGGCAGGCACATCGCCCCCAGGCGACCCCGCCACAACAATCGTTGTAGGAGATGATGTAATTGCGCTGATCCGCCGGATTGCGGCAGGTGCCGATCCAGGTAATGGGCGACATCTCGGTTCCGGGCGGACAGGACGTAACGCTGCCGCCGTAGCAGGAACACAGCGATCCATCGATGGCGCAGTAGCGCCAATAATCGCACTTGGTCCGATCGCCGGGATCCTGCGGGTTGCCCGAGTACTGCGGCGGAATCTGCCCGGAATTCGGATCGTCTGCACTCGAGACGCCCTCCGCGCCGCGCGCCACCGGCAACAGAGGCAGCGTTGCCGCACCCGCAAGCACTCCGCCGAGAATGCTGAACACACTGCGTCGCGACGTGCGGCTCGCAAAGCCGCGCAACGCCCTTTCCGTCAAACGATCGAATTGCGCCACATTATTCTCCCGAAGAGGCACGCCTCTGGTCACGCTGACCGAGGTACTGCTGAATGTTGCTGATACCGCTTTCCTTGGCTACGAACAAACTTTCCAAATGCTCCCGCGTATTCACCAGGCCGGTCGCCGCAAGCCGGCCCGCTTCGTCGATTAAGACCGCGTACGGCAGCTTCGCGACGCCGTAGCTGCGTCCCAGGTGCTCCGACAGTACGTATGGAAATTTCGCCAATCCCTTGTCGCGGACGAACTCGGCATGCTTCGAGGCCTCGCCGTCGCTCGCCAAGACCATGTCGAGCCAGCCGCGTTCGGCGCCGTGTGCCGAGCGCAAGGCGGGCAGCAGCGCCTCGCAAATCTCGCAGTCCGGCGAGAGAAACAACACAAGCTGGCTGCGTCCGCCACGCGCTCCACCGATTTTCACGGACGCCCCATCCAACCCGGTCAACGTCATCTCAGGCGTCATTTCCCCGAGCTTCAGCGGCTGGCGCAGCGCCAGCGCGCCGGCCGGCGCGATGCGCTGATGCAAAACCCCGATTTGCCTCGCGAGCGCGACGCACACCACGCCGAGCACGGCGAGCGCCACCCAGAGGGCGATCTGCGAGGCGATCACGAAGCTCATGCCGCCGCTCCGCGGCGAGGCGGCCGCACCGCCATCACTTGCTCGAGCGCTCCGTACAGCACCAGGAACGCGCACGCCGCCAATACCTGGGAGGCGGCCACCCTCACCGCGCCGCTCGCCGCCGACATGCCAACCAGCACGGCAAAGGTCACCAGCACCACGTTCCGCACCACTTCAAAGGCACCCAGAGGATGCGCCTCAGGCGCGAAACTGCAGCCGCAATCGGCCTCGCGCCGGCCCTGGCCGATCGCGCGCAGAATCAGCGCGAGATAGGCACCCCAGATCAGCGCCGCCAGCGAGGCGCCGACCAGGCGATAGGCCGGCGCGAGCAGCGCCGCCGCCGCCAGCAGTTCGCCGAGAGCGGCGGCCAGGGCGACCGCCGCCGATGCCGGGCGCGGCACGCCCGCGAATTCCTGCACCACCTTGCGGGTGCGCGCGAAGCGCATCCCTTTGTGCGCTGCCGACGCCAACAGCAGGACGGCCAGAAACGCCGCCAATTGAGCGGCGAGCAGATGCGCCACGTCGAGCAATGTGCCCTCGCCGGTGGTCAATCCCATGGTCAGCGCACCGGCTCGATGTCCATACGGGTACTGTTCCATCGCGACAATTCCAGGCTCCGGATCAGATTGCCGTATTGGGGATCGTAGACGTCGAGCCGGTCCCCGGCATGCACCAGCATCAGCGGCGTCGCACCGTGACTAATCGCGATCGAGGAGCCAGGTCGCACCAGCCGCAGGCGCCTCACCCGCGCCTTGCCGGCCGGGTTGAACACCCACACTTCGTTGGCCGGATCCTTGTGCGTCCCCTCCTCGGCATCGGCCTGCATCAACACGTACAGCAGCTTTTGCTCGTCGCTGGCGATGATCTGCCAGCCGCTCGGCCGCCAGTGAGCCGCCTGTTCGGCGGCGGACACGAGCGACCAGTCGGGCAGCACTTTGACATCGTCGGTTCTCATGTCGATCGGCTGAATCCGGCCATGCAAGCTCGGAAAGTAGCGGACCCCGCCCAACACGGCACTTGCGGTGAACAACGGATCCGTATCGAGCGGATTGAAGGCCTTCGATTCGCTCCGGCCCGCCACCGAGCCTTTCTCATCGAGGCGCACCGTAAGCAACGTGCCGCTCGAGCACAGCGTCGAAAACCCGCGCGCACCGGACGGATACACGAGCGAACAGCCGGGAATCTCGATGTCGCCGAGCACCCGGCGCTTCACCAGATCGACCACGGTCACCGAGGAGGCCGGAGTGAAATCGAAAACCAGCGCCATGCGTTGATCGTCGGTGAAGGCGAACATACCTTCCATCGCCGTCATCAGTCCTCGTTTGCCGCCCGGCAACACGATTTCATCCGCCGCATTCAGCGTCTGAGCATCGTAAACGGTGATGAAGTCGGTGCGCGTGCCGCGCACGCCGCGCGACCAGACCGTATCGGCCACGTAGACCTCGGGCCGCTTGTCGGAAACCAGCAGCGTGGCCGAATCGTGCGCCTGCAATTGGGCCTTGACTTCCCGGGTATCGTTGCCCACATCACGCAATTCGATCCGATCGCTCGCGTAATTTAGAAACGCCCAACTCGTCGGATACTTCGCAGGCAGGGTGTCGACCTTGTGTCCGGTATCCGCCGGCAACGGGGTCGGAAATTCGGCGGCGCCGGCGGCCAAGGCGGCCAGGGTCGCTCCGATCAGGATGGGCGTCGCACGAAAAATAATGCTCTTTGTCATTTAGTTAGGCCTCTTTAGCGGGTTCGGATCGCCACCTTTGCTTACGTACACCGGATTGCCCATGAACCAGGTCTCGAGTACCCCGGTCTTGCGGATATCGTCCGCGTGACCTTGGTCCGCCAAGTTCAGGATATCCTGATTGAGCACTATGAAGTCGGCCGATTTGCCCGCCTCGATCGACCCGGTCTCCCCCTCGATCCCGAGGAACCTCGCGCCGTTGGGTTCGGCCCTCTCGTCGATGCCGATCAGCATGCGGTGCGTGGAAGATGCCTTGTCGAGCGCCACCCGCCAGGTTGGATATTCAGGGTCCGGCTGATTGCCGCTCGCGTAATTCCACTCATCCACCGTCAGCCATTTGCCGGCCGGCGGGCGGTACTTCGCGGCGCAGGCAGCCACGAACGCGGACAGTTCGCGCAGCGTCCTTTGTGGCCTGCTTTCGAGATTGCAGACATCGAGGTCGGCGATGCCAAGCGCGTGGATATGCGAATCGACGAGGCCGGGCAACACCAGCCTGCCGGCGAGATGCTCGACCCGGGTTCGCGGACCGATCCATGTGCGCGCATCGGTCACCACCAAATCCGCCGCTTGCTCCTCCGCGACCAGGCAATCATGGCCGATCAGCAAAATGAGCGCCGCAGCGATGCAGCGAACCTGTGCACGCGATTCCAATTATCCCACTCCCCCAATTGGCCCGAGCGCGGTTGCCCATGCGGCAGCGAGCCCGCCCCGGAGTGTACGTGAAGCCCCGCAAGGTGAATACTCCGGCCCGTCAACGGGTATATTCCATCCATGAATGCCGCACTGATCGCCCTGTACATCGCCCTCGGCCTGGCCGCGGTTGCCTTCGTCATCGGCGCGATTCGCGCTGCGCGACGCCGCAGGGACCGGCGCTGGCCGACCCCGGCCGAAATCCTGGTGGGATTCGTCACCGATTTTTTCGACACCTTGGGCATAGGCTCCTTCGCACCGACGACGGCGATCTTCAAACTTCGGCGCATGGTCCCGGACGAACTGATACCCGGCACCCTGAACGTCGGACACACTCCCTCCGCGTTCACCGAGTCGCTCATTTTCGTCACCGCCATCGTCGTCGATCCCGTCTTGCTCGTCACCGTGATCGTCAGCGCGGCCGCGGGCGCATGGTTGGGCGCCGGTATCGTGGCGCGGCTGCCGCGCCGTGCGATCCAGATCACCATGGGGATCGCACTGCTCATCGCCGGATCGGTATTTGCGGCCGTCAATTTGGGCGCACTGCCGGGCGGCGGGACCGCGATGACCCTCGGCGGTTGGAAATTCGCTTTAGCGGTCGGCATCAACTTTGTGCTCGGCGCCCTGATGAGCGCCGGCATCGGGCTCTATGCGCCCTGCATGATCACGCTCGCCCTCCTCGGCATGCACCCGATCGCCGCCTTTCCGATCATGATGGGTGCGTGCGCGCTGCTGCAGCCGGTCGCGAGTCTGCGCTTTTTTCAGACCGGCGCCTTTGCCTGGGGTCCGTCCCTGGGACTCGCCTTCGGCGGCGTCGTCGGGGTGTTGGTCGCCGCCTACATCGTCAAAACGCTGCCGCTGATCGCGCTGCGATGGTTGGTAATCGTGGTTATCGCCTATGCGGCGTTCGCGATGCTGCGATCCGCCGCGCGCGACCGCGACGGCGCCGTGAGTGCCGCGAGCGCCGCCCCGGCCGATTGAGGTCGTCGCGCTAATCGCTCCACAACTTTCGCCAGCCTTCGTGGCCCAGCAGGCCGAGGGTGCGGATATTTCGCCGGTAAATCTCCTCCGGATGCGGCACCGAGGCAAGTGCGCGCTCGATGCTCGTCTCCCGCAGCACATGCAGCGTGGGATAGGGCGATCGGTTGGTGTAGTTCTCGATGTCCTCGGGCTGCGTCCCGGCAAATTGATACTGCGGATGAAAACTCGCGAGTTGCAGCACCCCTTCAAGTCCGAGAGCGACGATCTCACATTCGCAGACGCCCAGAAAATCGTTGAATTCGACGAACCCGGTCAGTACCCAAGGATGTATCAGCAGCGTCGTTTCGCAGGCGCCGGGATCCTGCCCGCTCAAGTACAGCAACTCCGATCGAAGGTCGTCCAATAGTCCGGCCGCTGATCGATGTTCACTGACGCGATAGCGGATCCGCTCGCCCAAGTGGACGCTCTCCGCAAACGGGCACAATTTGAGGCCGATCACCGCTCTTTCGAGCCAACGGCGGGTCGCGCCGACGATCAGTTCATTTTGATTAATGAGTGTATTCCTTGAGTTCGAGTATGCTAATCCCATGCCCGCAAAGAATCCCGCGACGATTGCCGCGACCCTGATCCCCGGGGACGGGATCGGCCCCGAGATCACGGATGCGACGCTTGCCGCCCTCGATGCGCTCGGGGCGCCGTTCCAGTGGGATCGGCAGGTCGCGGGCCTGGAAGGCGTGAAGGCCGCGGGAGACCCCTTGCCGCCGCCCACCATCGACAGCATTCGTCGCACACGGGTTGCCTTGAAGGGGCCGCTCGAGACCCCTTCGGGCGGCGGTTATCGGTCCTCCAATGTGCGCTTGCGCGAAGAGTTCCAGCTGTATGCCAACCTGCGCCCCGCTCGCACGCTCGTTCCCGGCGGTCGCTTCGACAACATCGATCTGGTGGTGGTGCGGGAAAATCTCGAAGGACTGTACATAGGCCACGAGCACTACATCCAAATCGACGACGATCCGCATGCGGTCGCCATGGCCACCGGCGTCAACACCCGCCAGGGCAGCCGACGCCTGTTGGAATTCGCGTTCGAGCACGCCGTCGCGACCGGACGCAAGAAAGTGGCGATCGTGCACAAAGCCAACATCATGAAGGCGCTCACGGGGATATTTCTGGAAACCGGGTTGGAATTGTACGAGCGCCGGTACAAGGGCCGTTTCGCACTGGAGACGGTGATCATCGACGCCTGCGCCATGAAGTTGGTGCTCAATCCCTGGCAATTCGACGTGCTGGTGACGACCAATCTTTTCGGCGATATTCTCTCCGACCTGGTGGCGGGCCTGGTCGGCGGGCTGGGCATGACGCCCGGCGCCAACATCGGCGCGAATGCGGCGATATTCGAGGCGGTCCATGGCTCCGCGCCGGATATCGCCGGCAAGGGCGTCGCCAACCCGACCGCGTTGCTGCTGGCCGCCGCCCTGATGCTCGAGCATTGCAATCTCCCCGATCTGGCGCGGCGCTTGCGCACCGCAATCGGGGAAACGCTCAATGCAGATCGGGTGCGCACCGGCGATCTCGGCGGCACCGCCAGCACGGCGCAATTCACCCGAGCCCTGATCAAGCGGATCGAGAATGCCCCCCATCATATCGATTGAGAACGTCACCAAGTCTTACGCATCCGGCGTGCAGGCGCTGAAGCCCATCAATCTCAGCATCGAGAAGGGCGAGATTTTCGCGTTGCTCGGACCGAACGGCGCCGGCAAGACGACGCTCATCAACATCATCTGCGGAATCGTCACCCCGAGCGGCGGGCGCGTGATCGCCGACGGCCACGATATCATCCGCGACTACCGCGCGGCGCGCGCCAAGATCGGTTTGGTGCCCCAGGAGTTGACCACCACCGCCTACGAAACGGTCTGGGCCACGGTCTGTTTCAGCCGCGGCTTGTTCGGCCGCACCCCGAACCCGGCCTACGTGGAACGCCTGTTGCGCGATTTGTCCCTGTCGGACAAGCGCGACAGCAAGGTCATGACGCTCTCGGGCGGCATGAAGCGGCGCGTAATGATCGCCAAGGCGCTGTCGCACGAACCCGATATTCTCTTCTTGGATGAACCGACCGCCGGCGTCGACGTCGAGCTGCGGCGCGACATGTGGAGCCTGGTGCGGGATTTGCGCGCCCGCGGGGTGACCGTCATCTTGACCACGCACTACATCGAGGAAGCCGAGGAGATGGCGGACCGAATCGGCGTGATGAACAAGGGCGGACTCATTCTGGTGGAGGACAAGGAGGCGCTGATGAGAACCTTCGGCACCAAGCAGCTCACGCTGCATCTCAAGGATCCTATGACGCATATTCCGGCCGAACTCGCGCCCTGGAGCCTGAGACTCGAAAGCGCCCACGATCTGGTCCTGACGGTCGGTGCGGGAGGTACGGACATTCCCGCGCTGCTCGAACGAATGAGCGCACTGGCGATCGTGATCAGGGATCTGCAGACCCATCAGACCTCGCTTGAGGAAATCTTCGTCAACCTGGTGAGCGAGCGCGCATGAATGACCCCCAAGCCCGCTTCGAGTTCAACCGCCACGGCGTCTGGGCCATCTACAAATTCGAGATCGCACGGGCGCTGCGCACGCTGGTGCAAACGCTGGTGACGCCGGTAATCACCACATCGCTCTATTTCGTGGTTTTCGGATCGGCCATCGGATCGCGGATGAGCGCCGTGGACGGCGTGGCCTACGGGGCCTTCATCGTGCCGGGGCTGATGATGCTCGCGCTTTTCACCGAAAGCCTGTCGAACGCGTCCTTTGGCATCTTCTTCCCCAAATTCATCGGCACGATCTACGAAGTGCTGTCCGCGCCGATATCCTCGATGGAGATAGTCATCGCCTACGTCGGGGCGGCGGCATCCAAATCCATGGTGCTCGGTCTGGTGATTCTCGCCACGGCGTCCTTCTTCGTGCCGATCACCATCCTGCATCCCGTGCTCATGATCACGTTCTTGGTGATGACCGCGGCGGCGTTCAGCCTATTCGGGTTCGTTCTCGGAATCTGGGCGACGGGGTGGGAGCAACTGCAGTTCATACCGATGCTCATCGTTACACCGCTCACCTTTCTCGGGGGCGCGTTTTATTCGATCCGCATGCTGCCGCCGGCGTGGCGCACCTTCAGTCTGTTCAACCCCGTGGTGTACCTGATCAGCGGCTTTCGCTGGTGCTTTTATGGGACGGCGGACGTAAACGTCGCCGTGAGCTTCGGCATGATCCTGGCGTTCTTCGCCGCTTGCCTGGCGGTCGTTGCATGGGTGTTCAAGACCGGGTACCGGCTGAAGAACTAGTTGCGCTCCTAGTTATGGACCGTGACGATCGGATCCAGGAGGTGCAGCGCACCGCCGGCCGTCATCGCCCCCGTGCTGCCGATGTCGGCGCCGGAGTAGCTGCTGCCGAATCCCGAGCAGACATTTCCCTTAACCGGGATTCGAGTCCCGGTCTGCGTCGGGCATATGGAAGTTTGCGCAAGCGCTGCGGTTTCCGCGGCCTGCGGCTTCACATTTTGATCCGTCGCCGCGCACGCGGCGAGGATTACCACGCTTGCGCAAACACCGGCGAGACGGGCGTAAGTGGGCATGGGACACCTCCAACAGAAGTCTCATTATACTCTCGGCTGCCCGGCTTTTGAACCTAAACCGCAGGTTCAAACCTCACGCCGCGTCGGGATCGAGTCCGACGTCCGCCGCTTCGGCGCGGCGCCGGTCGGCGTCCAGGTCAAGCGAACGGCAGGCCCATAAATAGACGATCGTCGATACCGGCAATCCCACCAACATCGCAATATCCGCGCCGCCGAGGGCGGCTGCGCCCGGGCCGATGTAGAGGCCCGCGACGCTGAAGAACGGCACCATCGCGACGAATCCGACGAAATATGCCGACAAGCCGCGCCAGTTCCAGCGTCCGTACATGCCGCGCGGGTTGAAGATTTCCCGCACCGAATAGTGGCCCTTGCGCACCCAGTAGAAATCCACCAGGTTGATCGCCGTCCAGGGAGTGAACAAGTACAGCAGGACCGCCAGGAATTCGCCGAATTTCTCCACGAAGTTCTCCGTCGAGGCGAGCGCGATGCTGCTCGCGGCCACGGTCGAGATGATCAAGGTGATCACGCGTTTGCCAAGAGTGAGAGGGCTCGGCTTCAACGAATCGGCGACGCTCAACAGCGTCAAGGATGCGCCGTAAAAATTAAGGGTAGTGATCGTGAGGAGCCCGAGCAGCGAGCACAGCAACAACGGCTTGCCGAACCCGGGAATGCCCGCATCGGCCGCCGCGCCCACCGCGGCGGCGAATTCCATTTTCGGATGCAGCGCGGCAGCCACGGTGCCCACCAGCATGGTCCACGAGCCGCCGACGAAGGCGCCCAGATAGGTCCACCAGAACGAGGCGCCGACCCCCACATCGCGCGGCAGATAGCGCGAATAATCCGACACGTATATGGACCAGGCGACCTGGTAAGAGGCGGCCGCAAACAACTGCGCCAGAAACGGCACCGCGCGAAAATCGCTCCACGCGAGCTGTGCGGCGGGGATCGGCGCCTTCGTGAGTACGGTGACGGAGAACACCAGGAGCGCGACGATCAACACATAGGCGATCCAACGCTGCGCGAGATGAATGAGGTCGTAGCCGGCTATCGCGAGGGACACCGCCAACAGCGCGAATATCAGCACCGCCGGCGTGATTCGCACGCCGTACAGGGAGTGCAGGGTCTGTGCGGCGAGGATCTGATTGAAGGCGTTGAATCCGATGTACGCAAACAGGGCCACACCCCACACCAGCAACGCGCCCACGTAGCCGAACTGCGGCCGCGATTGAATCATTTGCGGCAATCCGAGCTGCGGGCCCTGGGTCGAATGAAACGCCATGAAAAAGGTGCCCAACGCCGAGCCGAGAATCACCGCCACGGCCATCCAGACGAGATTGCCCCCGAGCGCGATGCCGACGACGCCGGTGGCCACCGTCGCGAGATGCGCATCACCGGAAAACCACACCGGCCAGAGGTGCCACACCTTGCCGTGACGCTCGGCGATGGGCACATAGTCGATCGATCGCTTCTCGATCAGGCCGTCGCCGAATTGTGTTTGCATCCGCCTTGACTCCGGTTGGAAGTGCGCAAAATACTAACATCAGCCGCCGGCAGTCGCGGCTCAATATTCGAATTGATACGAGAGCCCGATGCTGCTGCCCGGATCGTTCTCCGGCGTGACGCCCTGAGTGATCGCGGTGCCGTTGCCGAGCCGCGTCTGCAACTTCAAATGATTGGTCAAATCGACGTTGACCTGGACCTGGCTCGATCCGGTGCTGCTTTGTTTGGCCTCGACGTACACCCGCTTGGCGATATAGCGCCCGGCTGCGACGGCGGTGCCCGCGCTCTCCGTGGTGCCGGTCGCGGTGGTCGTCGTTCCCGAACTCACGCTCAGCCGATCGAGCCCCAGGGACTTCTGCAGCTTGACCAGCGGGTTGGCGCCGCTGCCGACGCCGCTCAAAGTCGCCAACGCGGCCCCGACTTGCGCCGCTTGAAACGCGTTGAGCTGCGATGCGTTCTCGCCGAACAGGAGCCGCGCCATGATTTCATCTTGAGCGAGTCCCGTGGTGCTGCTGAAAGAGAAGATCGGCGCATCCGCATACCCGGTGATGTGCACAGTCGCCGTGGTGTCGCTCAAAACGGTTTGCGCGGTGAAGTCCAGGGTCGGATCAATCTTGTTCTTCTTCAGTCCGGCGCCGTCGAAGCTCACCCGGCCGGCGGTGAAATCCAGCTTGCTTCCCGCGATCGTGAAACTGCCGCGCTGCAGGTCGAAGCCGCCGCTGAACTGTGGCGCGTCCGAGGTGCCCCCGACGTGAAGCTCGCCGCCCAGTTCCGCATCGAGACCGCGGCCCTGGACCAGAATCTCCCGCGGGGCCTGAATCGCCACATCGAACCCGAGCATTATCTGTCTAACCGGCGTTGACGGCGCGCTCTGTCCCCGGCGCCGCACATCGAGCACCACCACCTCCGGCGGCAGGGAATCCGGAATGCCGATCACGGCCCGGTTTACGTGCATCGTGCCGGCGATGTCGATCCGTCCCAGGAGGGTGCCGGTAACGTGGAGCTGCGCATTGAGAATCGCCGTGACGAGATCGCTTGTGATCGGCTGCGCCTTGTTCGCGGTGACTTGCAAATCCACCGGTATGCCCGGCTGCAGCACGCCGACCGAGCCGGTCATGGTCACCGTGCCCGACGCCGCGGTGGCCTTGAAGCTCTTGATCTGCAGCCTGCCTTCGCTGCCCGCGACTTCCGCCCCGATGTCCGACAAACTCATGCCGCGTGCGTAATCCCGCAAGCTGCCCTTTGCGAGCGTGATCGCGCCCGTAATCTGCGGGGCCGCCACGCCGCCGCCGACGGTTGCGTTCACCTCGAGCTGCCCCGCGGCGCGCATGCCGCGCGCTTCGAGCAGCGGGTTGATCAGTGCGATATCCAGTTTGCCGAGAATTTTGAGATCCATCGTGCCGTCGTGCAAGGGCACGCTGCCCGAGACCGTGAGCGTCGATGCGCTGCCGGCACTGAAGCGGGCGTCGATCGCCGCGGCATCGTCGGCAAGAATCGCGCTTGCCCGCGCATCGAGCGTCGGCAGACCGGCCGCGGCGTCGCTCGCCGAGCGCAGGCCGCGTGCGCTGATGCGGATCTCCCCGGCCGGCGCATCGAGTGTGCCGCGCAGGTGCCCGTCCCCGTCTATTACGCCTTCGCTCAGCAGATCGGGCGCGAAAACATCGACCAGCCGCGGCTCGAGCCGCCGCAGCGAGGCGCGCACGTCCAGAGTCGGCGTCAGCGTTCCGGCGATCTCGAATACCGCGTCCTGCGCACCGAGCCGCAGACGGTCGACGGACCAGCCATTTGCGTACGACACCCGGGCCGGCGCCAACAGCCGGACCTCCTGTTCGCGGTAATGCAGGATGCCGCTGGCCACCTGCAATTCGCCGCCGTCGATATTCCAGACCGCATTCGAGGATAGGATCGCCGCAGAGCCATACAGATCGGGCACCTGCGCATCGAGCTGCATCGTCACCGCGTCAAGCGTACCTTCACCCGTCAACCGGGCATTGCCGATGAACGGCCCCGCCACGAGATCCCGGCCCGCCAGCTCGAACCGGGCACCGGCGCGGCCGCCCGCCCCCGCCGGCACCAGGGTCGCCTCGCCTTCCAGACTGCCCGCCAAATGCACTCCAAGCACGCGCTCCAGGTCACCGAGTTGTCCCAGCCTGAAGCGCACTTGGCCGCGGCCATCGGCAACGCTGCCCGCGAACGCCATCTCGCCCTCGAAGTGGGCGCTTTTCCAATCGGCTTTGCGGATGAGCACATGTGCGCCGTTGCGCGCATCGTGATCGACGGCCGCGTCGACCTCAATCGGCGCGCCATCGAGGATGCCGTGCGCCTGCATGGTGCCGCTCGGGGCCGAGGGCAGTCCGTTGGCGTGCAACGCCGCGGACACCCTGCCCGGCGGCGAGCCTCGTATCGAAAGCGTACTGGAGAGTTCGGCGTCGCCGGCGAGCGCGCTCGGCGCTCCGCTCAAACGGCCCGACGCCTGCAGCGCGCCGCCGAGTTCGGCATTCAAGATACCCAGATCCTCGATCTCGAGATTCCAGCGGATCTGCAACTGATCGATGTAGTCCTCAAGCCTGCCGGTCGGTCCGGCACGCGCAGCGGTCGCAGACACGTGGGATCGATTCGCGCTGCCGCTCAAGGCAAGGGTCGAGCCGCGACCGCTCACGCGCATGCGTTCCAGGTTGACCGCGTCCGCGGAAACCGTCGCCGATAATTGCAGCGCCAGGTGATTGCCCAACCCGGCCAGCCAGCCGCCCGTGCGCGCGGCGCCGGCCGGGCCTTGCAAGTCGACATCGACGCTGACGCCGACCTCGGCGCGCCGCCGGACGAGCTGCGCCTTGATCGTCGCGCTGCCATGCAGGTCCTGTCCGGCGAGCGCCGCGAACGGCGCCACGTCCGGCAGACGCAGATCGAGCGCCGCGCCCTGCTGACCCGCCGAGGCGGCCTGCACCTGCAGCGAGAACAGCCGGTGGGTCATCGCCAACGTTATCGGCCGCGTCGCCTCGTTTAGACGCACCGAGACATCGAGTTGCAATGGATCCTTCGCTAGCAGCATCGGCTTCGGACCTGGAATCTCGATCCCATTGACGAGGGCATGCGCCGCGGCGGTGCCGCCGCTCGCCTTGAGGCTGGCGCGCAGACTTGCGATGCCGATGCCGCCCGCAAGCCGCAGGCCCGCGATATCCAATTGTCCGTCGGCATCCGGCGCCGCGACGGCGCCCTGCCAGCGACCGTGCAGCGCGAGGCGCTGCCATTCGATGGCGGCGCTCGGCCGCATTGCGGGCGCCTCAAGCGAATACTCCAAGTCCCCCGCGTGCTGCGCGAGATTGACGCTGCCTTGCGCCCTGGCACGCAGGTCGCCGGCGTCGAGCACGAGCGTCAGGCGCTCCGCATTGCGCGGACCGTTCATCTTCAGATGGGCGGAAAGCGCCCCCAAACCCGGCAATTGCAGGATATTCTCCAGCGGCCCGCTCGCCGGTTCATGCGCCTCGAGCGTCGCATCCATACGGACGGGATCGAAACGCAGATGCAGCGTGTAGTCGCCATCCCCATCGGTGCGATGCGCTTCGAGATCCGCGCTCGCATCATCAAGCGTGCGCAGCCGCACTCCGCCCTGCACCCGCAAGGTCGCAGGGGTGCCGGCCAGCTGCGCCCCCAGATTAAAGACGCCGATGGCAAATCGTTCGACCTCGACGCTCGGCATCGGCACGCCGCCCGAGGTCGCTTGCGCCAGCGGCCGCCGCTCCATGTCCAGCCGCGCGACCGTAAGCGCATCGACCTGCACCCGCCAGTCGAGCAATGCCAGCGGCGACCAATCGACTGCGACTTGCTCGGCGATCAACCAGATGCCCTGGTCGTCGATGAGTTGCAAGCGTGCCAGCGTCAAGTGCACGGGGAACGATCCATCCAACCCGGACATTCGAACGTGGCCGGCCGTGAGCCGATAGGTCGCGCGCTCGATCATCGCCCTGCCCGGGCCGGTGTTGCCGGCCACCAGCAGGGCGGCGGCCAGCACCAGCGCAACTGCCGCCGCGAGGCCGATCACCCACGCCGATTTTTTCAATGCGCCGCCCATCAAAACGCCTGCCCCAGCCCGACATAAATTTCGAAAGGATCGCCGTTGCTGATGTAGTGTTTGGTCGGCACCGCAATATCGAACCGGACCGGGCCTATGGGCGTGTAGTACCGCACGCCGGTACCGAGGCCGGTGTAAAACGTGCTCGCCAACGGCCGCAGACTCGCGCTCACCTGGCCGCCGTCCGCGAACACGGCGATACCCCAATCAGCGCCGATCCGCTGCCGAAACTCCAGGCTGCCGGCGGTTATCGCCGTGCCTCCTTCCGGAGTGCCATCGGCAAATTGCGGGCCCACCGATTGGTAGCGATAGCCGCGTATGGTGCCGCTGCCGCCGCCGTAGAAGCGCTGATCCGGAGGCAGGCTGAATGTGGCGGCACCTTGCGCGAAGCCGAGCAAGCCGCGCGCCGCGAGCACGCTGCGCCCGGCGGCGGTGTCGAACAGATGCTCCAAATCGTAGTAGGCAGCGATCTTCAGCTGGCTGATGAGGAAAGTGGCACTGGTCTGGCCGAGCGAGCGCGTCGGCGCGACGCTGAGCGAATCGCGCATCCCGTGCCGCGGATCGTCCAACGGCGACTTCAAGTCCGTGGAGTCGTAGCTGACGCTCAGCGGCAGCGCGACCAGGGTGTAGTCGTGCGTCGCGCCTTCCTGAATGATCTGCTCATCCGCAGTCGTCACACTCGCACTCACGGTCCAGCTCATGTTGAGTTTGCGGCTGACCGTCACGCCGCTCGTGACCGCGGTTTGATCATACGCCTGCAGGTATTGCTTCACCGTTCCCACGGCGACTTGCAGCGACTGGTCGGGACGGAAGAAATCGGGCTGGATGAACTTGACGCCGATGTCGTAGCCCAGACCCGTGGTGGCGCTGCCGCCGACGTTGAGGACGGAGGCCGAGACGTTGAGCTGTTGGGCGTTGCCGAAGAGGTTGCGGTCGCTCCAGGTGAGGCCGCCGCTGCCTCCCAGATCGCTCGAATAAGCGATGTTGACGGATACGGCATGACCGGGACGTTCGCGAAACTGAAACGTGATCGGCACTCCGCCCGACTCATCGACCGCGGTGCCCACCTGCACGGTGATGGCCGAGAATACGCCCATCGCCAATAAATCATGGCGCGCATGCTCGATGGCGCTCGAATTGTACTGATCGCCGGTGTGCAAGGTGAGCTTGCGGCGCACCGGCTTCTCGCGCACGCTCTTTAGGCCCTCCAGCCGGATCTCCCCGATCCGCACCCGGGGCCCGGCTTCGACGTGAAAGGTCACATCGAGCACCGAATCCACCTGATCTTCGTAGGCGATCGGAGGATCGACTTTGGCGAAGGCGTAACCCTGTTCCTCGAGCGCCGCGAGCAGCCGCGCACCCGCACCGACCACGTCCGCCGCCACCGCCGGCGCACCCGACTTGAGCGGCAGGACGTCGTGCGCGGAGGCCGGAAGCTCGCCGTCGACGGTGACCCCGCGCACATGATAGAGCGGGCCGAGCGCCAAGCCGATCTCGACCCGCGCCTCGTTCTTGGCCGGCAGCGCCGCCAGAGCTTCCGCGAGCTCCGGGTCGCTGAGCGCCAAGCCGTTGATCTTTATCGTGACGCTCGATTGATAATAGCCGAAGCTCTCCAGCGCGGTTTTCAGCCGATCGACGTCGCCTCGAGCCCTCGCGATCAACCCGAAGGGGCTGACCGGCGCATTGCTTCGCAGCGTCATAAGATCGGAGGTGGCGCGCAATATCGCGTCCTGCGATGCCGTGCCGGTCGAGGCGATATCGACTCGATAGGGCTGCGGATCGGCCGCGCCGGCCGGTGAGGTGCAGCACATCGCCGTTGCAACGAACGCGAAAACGCTCCGGATATGAATGCGCATTGAATCGGGAATCCTAAAGTGATTTACCGCCTGTAGCCATTTAAGATGCGCGGGTGCCGAGATTCATCGCCGCGCTGATGTCGATTTGGGCCACGTGCGCCGTTGCAGCGACGATTGCCCCGCCACAGCAGACGTCGGCGGCCGAAGAGTTCATGGCGGCGATGCGGCGGGTGCGAATCCATGCGCCGGAGCCGCCGGATTCGTCCGAACTCAAGGCCTATCCGATCTACGAGTATTTGATTGCGGCGCGGCTGCGCCGCGATCTGGCGGCCTCGCCCGGGGAGGAGAGCGATAGCGCCGTTGACGGCTTTCTGCGAGCCTATTCCGGTCAGCCCGTCACTCACATCCTGCGCCGTCAATGGTTGGCGAGCCTGGCCGAGCGCCGACGCTGGGATTTGTTTCTGCCGCGTTCCGCCGACCTGACCGATGCGACGCTGATCTGCGACCGTCTCGCGGGTCGCCTCGCCACCGGCGACACGGATGGACTGGCGCAGGATGCGCTGGCGCGATGGAGCTTGCCGCAGCGACCACCGCAAGAATGCGCCGGCGTATTCGCGTGGCTGCGGGCACAGGGGCTGTTGACGCCGGCGCTCGAGGAGGCGCGGGTGCGGGCTGCGCTCGCGGCGGGCAATGCGCCGCTGGCGCGCGATTTTGCCGCCGGAGTGCCGGCGCAGCGCCGGGCGCCGCTGCTGCAATGGATCGGGCTGCTCGACTACCCGAAGGAGAGCCTTGAGGGGCTGGCGGCGACGCCCGGCTTACCGGTGGAGCCGGACGCCTTGGTGGCTGGATTTACGCGCTTGGCGCATGCCGATTCCGCCGCCGCTTCGGATCTTTTGACGCCGCTGCTGGCCCGCCCCGACATGACGCCGGTGCTGCAGGATCAACTGCGGCGAGCGGCGGCGCTCGCCGCCGCCTACGCCCGTCAACCGGGAGCCGTCGCCGCGTTCAGCCGCCTATCGGGCGATTCGATCGACACGCCGGTTGAGGAATGGCGCGTGCGCGCCGCGCTGTGGGCCGGGGACTACGGCCAGGCGCTCGAGTGGATCGAGCAGATGCCGGCAAGCCTTGCGACGCAGCCGCGCTGGCGCTACTGGCGAGCGCGTACGATCGGCGAGACTCGAGGGCCCGAGGCGGCGGCCGAGCTGTTCTCTGAAATCGCCGGTTTGCGTGATTATTACGGCTATCTCGCGGCGGACCGCCTGCATCGAAGCTATGACTTGAACATTCGGCCTTCGCCCGATGACCAAGCGGCGCAGGCCGCACTCGCGATGGAACCCGGGATGATCCGCGCGCAGGCGCTGGTCGAATGTGAAATGCTCGACGAGGCGGGCGCGGAATGGAGCGCGGTTCTCGCCGCCGCCAAGCCGGCGCTCAAGGTGCAGGCCGCGCATCTCGCGTTCCGCTGGGGCTGGTATGCCCAAACCATCGCGACTCTGGCGCAGGCAGACGAATGGGCCGACGTGCCCCTGCGCTATCCACGCCCCTATTTGCCCGAGATCGCCAATGCCAGCAAACTGACCCGCGTGCCCGCCGACTGGATCCTCGCGGTGATGCGGCAGGAGAGCTTATTTCGCAAGGACGCGGTGTCGCGGGCCGACGCCTGCGGACTCATGCAGATGCTGCCCGCAACCGCCACCCTGGTTGCCCGGCGCTGGCATCTGCCCACCCCGCACCGCGACGATCTGTTCGAGCCGGAGGTCGCGGTGCCGCTCGGAGCGGCCTATGTCCGAGAGCTGCTCGACCGATACGACGGTCAATTGAGCCTCGCCCTCGCGGCGTACAATGCGGGACCCGCCGCGGTCGCGCGCTGGATGCCGCACCGGGCCATCGATGCCGACATTTGGATCGAAAATATCCCGTTCACGGAGACCCGCGGCTACGTGCAGCACATACTCGAGCACATCGTCGCCTTTGCCGTGGTGCGCAATGCCGAACCACCGCGGCTCTCCACTTTGCTGCCGCCGGTAGCTCCCTTTGCGACCCGGCCCACAGATTAATCTGTTTTAACAATTCGACCACCGGCAGTTAACCGCCGCCGGCCCACGCTGCGCACCATGCAATGGCAATCGTGCGTTCGCGTGCTTGTCGGATCGACTTGCGCGGCGCTCGTCGGCTGCAGCGTGGGCACGCCCTATCGGCGACCCGATATCCCCCTCCCGAAGGAGTGGAACGAGCCGGCGCCCGCCTCGGTATGGCCGTCGGCCGATTGGTGGCACGGCTTCGGGTCGGCGCGGCTCGATGAGTTGATCGCCGAGGCCGAGCGCAGCAATGACGATCTTGCCGGCGCGATCGCCCGCGTTCAGGAAGCGGATGCGCAGGCGCGCATCGCGGGCGCGCCGCTCCTGCCGAGCGTCGATTTGAACGCAGCCGCAACACGCGAACGCTCCAACGTGCCCACCGTGGGCCCCTCCGTATTCAACAATTTCAATCCCGGGATCAGCGCGAGCTATGAGCTCGATTTCTGGGGCAAGAATCGCGCCTTGCGCGAGTCCGGCCGTGCGGCGGCGGTCGGCAGCCGCTACGATCAGGAAACCGTCGCGCTGACCGTGATCAGCAGCGTCGCGAGCACCTATTTTCAAGCGCTCGAGCTGCGTGACCGGATTCAAGTGGCGCGGCAAAATCTGCGCAACGGTCAGAAGATTCTGCGCGGCTTCGAGTTCGAGCAGTCCGTCGGCACTGCCACCGGACTCGACGTGGCGCAGCAGGCGACCACAGTGGCCTTGTTGTACGCCGCCATCCCGCCGCTCGAGGAGCAATTTCGCCAGACGGTGTACGCGCTCGCGGTATTGATCGGCAAGACGCCGGAATCGATCGATGTGACCGAGGGGACGTTGACCGAATTGGCCGCTCCGGCGGTGCTTGCGGGGCTGCCCTCGGAGCTGTTGACCCGGCGTCCGGACGTCGCCTCGGCGGAGCAGCAGCTCGTCGGCGCAAACGCGGACATCACGGTCGCCCGTGCCGAGTTGTTTCCGAGCATCGATCTGACCGCGAGCGGAGGGTACGCGAGCAGCGCGCTCTCGTCGTTGGTGAGCCCGGGCAATCGCGCCTATGCCGTTTCGGCGGGTCTGATGCAGCCGATTTTCCACGGCGGCGCGCTGCGCGGCGAGCTCAGCTACAGAAACGCCCGCTATGCCGAGTTGCTCACGAGCTACCACAAGACCGTGCTGACCGCCCTCGCGAACGTCGAAAGCGCCTTGGTGGCCGTGCGGCAAACCGCCGATCAGCGTCAGCGGCAGCGGGATGCCGTCTCCACCGCGAAACGCGCATTCGCATTCGCGCAGGCACAGATGTCTGCGGGCACCGTCAACATATTGACCGTGCTCAACACGGAAAATGCGCTGTTCAGCGCCCAGGACTCGTTGGTACAGGTGGAGTATTCATATCTGCAGGCGCTGGTGGATTTGTACACGGCGCTAGGCGGCGGCTGGCGCCGGGGATAGCACACGATGAAACAATTCCCTCGAATCGGCAAACGCGAAACGCTGAGCGGCATCGCCCTGTTGGCGCTGCTCTTGTTCGCCTGGCGCGGCCTGCTGCACCGGCCTGCCGACGCCGAAACGAAGAGGGCGTCGCAGCCGATCGCGGTCGACACCGCCGTGGTGACGCACGCGGACGTACCCATCTACCTGCAGGGGCTCGGCACGGTTCAGGCGTTTTACACGGTCACGGTGACGGCCCGCGTCGACGGGGAATTGACCAAAGTGGCGTTCACCGAGGGCCAGGCCGTGCACAAGGGCGATCTGCTCGCCCAGATCGATCCGCGGCCGAACCAAGCGGCCTTCGATCAGGCGGTCGCCACCCGCACCAAGGATGCGGCCCAGCTTGCGAACGCTAAGCGCGATCTCGAGCGCTATGTGCAGTTGCAGCCGGAGGATTTGGCGAGCAAGCAAACCGTCGACACGCAGCGGGCAACGGTCGATCAGCTCGCGGCGCAGCTCAAGGTCGATGAGGCAATGATCGACAACGCGCGCGCGCAGCTCGACTATACGCGCATCACCTCGCCCATCGACGGGCGCACGGGGATCCGGCTGATCGATCCGGGAAACATCGTGCGCGCGGCGGACGTCACGGGCATCGTCGTGGTGACCCAGGTACAGCCGATTTCGGTCATCTTCACGCTGCCCGAGGAGTCACTGGGTGCCGTCGGCAGAGCGCTCGCGGCGGGCACGGTAAAGGTCACCACGGTGACGCGCGACGGCGCCGAGGTTCTCGATGAGGGCACGTTGACGCTGGTCGACAATCAAATCGATCAGGCGACCGGCACCATCAAGCTCAAGGCAACCTTCGACAATGCCCGCAACACGCTGTGGCCCGGACAATACGTGAACGCACGGGTACTGGTGCGCACCGACCGCAACGCCCTGACGATACCCGACGCGGCCGTGCAGCTCGGGCCGGACGGCCCGTTCACCTATGTGGTGAAGGGCGATTCGAGCGTCGAAGTGCGCCCCTTGAAAACCGGCGAATCGAGCGACGGCATGACGATTGTCACGAGCGGCTTGGCCCTCAATGAGCAGGTGGTTACCAGCAATCAATACCGGCTCCAGGCGGGTGCGCCGGTGCGCGGCACCGCCGCCACGCCCTCCGCCGGTAGAGCCACGTGAGCATTTCCGAGCCGTTTGTTCGGCGGCCCATCGCCACCTCGCTGCTGATGGGCGGCATCTTTCTGGTCGGGCTCGTGGTCTACCCGATGCTGCCGGTGGCGCCGCTGCCGCAAGTCGACTTTCCGACCATTCAAGTGACCGCGCAGCTGCCGGGCGCCAGCCCTGAGACCATGGCCTCATCGGTGGCGCAGCCGTTGGAGTATCAGTTCGCGCAGATTTCGGGCCTGTCCCAGATGACCTCGACCAATCTGCTCGGGGCCACGCTGATCACGCTTCAGTTCGATTTGGATCGCAGCATCGACGCGGCCGCGCAGGACGTGCAGACCGGCATCGACGCCGCCGGCGGTCAGCTGCCGAAGAATCTGCCGACCCCGCCCACTTACCGCAAGGTCAATCCCGCCGACTCGGCGATATTGATTCTCGCGATGCACTCCGACGTGTTGCCCGTGACCACGGTCGATGACTACGCCGAGAATATTCTCGCGCAGCAAATTTCGCAGATTCCCGGCATCGCCCAGGTGTCGATCGGCGGCCAGCAAAAACCGGCGGTGCGTGTGCAGATCGACCCCGTCAAGCTGGCGGCCCTGGGTTTGCAACTGGAGGATGTGGCCGGCGTCATCGGCGCCGCCACGGTCGATTCGCCGAAGGGCTCGATCAACGGCCCAAAGCGCAGCCTGACGATCTACGACAACGACCAGCTGCTCAAGGCGGCGCCCTGGAACGATGTGGTGGTCGCATACAAAAAAGGCGCACCGGTGCGCATCCGCGACATCGGCATCGCCGTCGACGGGCCGGAGAACAGGCTGCTGACGGCATGGCAAAACGGCCGCAAAGGGATCTTGTTGCTGATATACAAGCAGCCGGGCGCCAATGTCATCGAGGCCACGCAGCGCGTTCAGGCGCTGCTGCCGCACGCGCTTGCCTCCGTGCCGGCGTCGATCAAGGTGGATATCGTCGCGAATCGCACCACCACCATCAAGGCCGCCGTGCGCGACGTGGAGTTCACGCTCGCGCTCACCGTCGCGCTGGTGGTGATGGTGATATTCCTGTTCCTGCGAAACGCCTGGGCGACCATCATTCCCGGGGTCACCGTGCCGCTCGCGCTGCTCGGCACCGCCGCGATGATGTACGTCCTGAATTACAGCCTGGATAATCTGTCGCTGATGGCGCTCACCATCGCCGTCGGATTCGTGGTGGATGATGCGATCGTGATGCTGGAGAACGTTTACCGGCATATCGAGTCGGGGCTCTCGCCGCTGCAGGCGACGTTAAAGGGCGCGGGCGAGATCGGCTTCACCATCATGTCCATCAGCGTCTCGCTGGTGGCGGTCTTCATTCCGCTTCTGCTCATGGGCGGCATCATGGGCCGCCTGTTTCGCGAATTCGCCATCACCATGACGATGACCATCGCGGTCTCGGCATTCGTGGCCTTGACCCTGTCCCCCACCATGTGCGCCCTGTTCCTGCGCGACGAGAAGCACGCGAAGCACGGCAAGGCCTATATGGTGATCGAGCGCGCATTCGATCGCATGGTGGCCGAATACACGCGGGGTCTCGATTTCGTGCTCGAGCACCAGCGCGCCACCCTGGCGGTATTCCTGCTCACGGTCGCCGCATCGGTATTGCTGTACATCGAGATACCCAAGGGATTCTTTCCGCAGCAGGATACCGGGATCATCACCGGGCTGTCGGATGGACCGCAGGACATCTCATTCGATGAGATGGTGCGGCGTCAGCATGCGCTCCTCGAGGTCGTGGCCCGTGACCCGGACATCGAGAGCTACGGCACCGGCCTCGGCGGCACCCGGCCCGTCAACAACGGCTTTGTCGTGATCGGGCTCAAACCCCGCGACCAGCGCAGCTCCTCGGCGGATCAGATCATCAACCGGCTGCGGCCGCAGCTGGCGAAAGTTTCCGGCGCGACGCTGTTCCTGCAGGCGACCCAGGATCTGAACGTCGGCGGCCGAACGAGCCGCACGCAATATCAATACACGCTGCAGGATTCGAACATCGACGAACTCAACGAGTGGGCGCCGAAGCTGCTCGCGGAGCTGAAGAAGCTGCCCATGCTGCGCGATGTCGCCTCGGATCAGCAAACCAGCAGCGGTATGCTGTCGCTCGCCATCGACCGCGACCAGGCCGCGCGCTTCGGCATTCAGCCGGCGGCGATCGACCAGACCGTCTACGATGCGTTCGGTCAGCGTCAAGCCGCGCAGTTCTTCACCCAGTTGAACAGCTACCACGTCGTCCTCGAAATTACTCCCGAGCTGCAGGGCGATCCCGCCTCGTTGCAGAAGCTTTATCTGAAATCGCCGCTCACCGGTCAGATGGTTCCGCTCGCAGCCATGACCAGGTACGACACTCAGCACGTGACCTATCTGTCGATCAACCACCAGGGGCAGTTCCCGGCGGTTACCCTGTCGTTCAATCTCGCCCCCGGTGCCGCCTTGGGAGATGCCGTGAACGCGATAAATCGCGTGTCGGCCGGCATGAATCTTCCGGCCACGATAACCCGCAGCTTTCAGGGCACCGCCCAGGCGTTTCAGAGTTCGCTCAAGACCCAGCCGTATCTTATTCTGGCGGCGCTCGTGGCGGTGTATATCATTCTCGGCATGCTCTATGAAAGCTACATTCATCCCCTGACGATTCTTTCCACGCTGCCGTCGGCGGGAGCCGGAGCGCTGCTGGTTCTGCTCCTGTTCCATATCGAACTCTCGGTCGTTGCGCTGATCGGCATCATTCTGCTCATTGGCATCGTCAAAAAGAACGGCATCATGATGGTCGACTTCGCCATTCAAGCCGAGCGCGAGCAGGGCCTCTCGCCGCACGACGCGATTCGCCAGGCCTGCCTGCTGCGCTTCCGTCCGATCATGATGACCACGATGGCGGCGCTCCTCGGAGCCCTGCCGCTCGCGCTCGGGCGCGGAACCGGCTCGGAGCTGCGCCAACCGCTGGGGTACACCATGGTCGGCGGCCTGATCGTTAGCCAGGCGATGACGCTGTTCACGACACCGGTGGTGTACCTGTACCTGGACCGGTTCAGCTTGTGGCTGAAGCAACGGCGCGCCGATCGGCGATCTCTGCGGCCCCGCGACGAACCGCAGGGAGAGGCGACATGAAAATTCTGCTGGTCGAAGACAACGAGCGGGTCAGCCAATTCGTGATCAAGGGGCTGCAGGAAGCCGGACACACGACCGACCACGCGTCCAGCGGCCGCGAAGGCATGTTTCTCGGCGCGAGCGAGCCGTACGACGTGATCATCATGGATCGGATGCTGCCCGGGGATATCGATGGACTGGCGATCATCGAGGTGCTGCGCAAGGCCGGCAAGCATACGCCGATCCTGATATTGAGCGCGCTGTCCGAGGTCGATGACCGCATACGCGGCCTGCGCAGCGGCGGCGATGACTATCTGACCAAGCCCTTCGCGTTTGGCGAATTGCTCGCGCGGTTGGACGCGCTGCATCGGCGCGCGCAGGGCGTCAACCGCGAATCACCCCTGGCCGTCGGGGACCTGCACATGGATCCGATGACGCGCAAGGTGAGCCGCGGCGATCGGCAGATTGCGCTGCAGCCCCGGGAATTCAAGCTGCTCGAATACCTCATGCGCCACGCCGATCAGGTGGTCACGCGCACGATGCTGCTCGAAAACGTCTGGGATTACCACTTCGACCCGCAGACCAATGTGGTCGACGTGCACATCAGCAAGTTGCGCCAGAAGATCGATGCGGAATCCGAACGCCCGCTGCTGCGGACGGTCCGAAACGCAGGCTACATGGTGACCGCGGATGAATAGCATGATGCGCTCCTCGGCGCTCTCCTTGGCGCTCGGCTACGTCGCATTGGGCATTGCCGCCCTGGTGCTGTTCGCTGCGCCGCTGTGGTACGCCTGGCAGGTCACGATTCAGGATGGCCGCAGCGAAATCCTGCAGGCCGACGCGCAGCGGCTCACCGACGTCTACCGTCGGGAAGGAAGCCCGGGCCTCAAGAGCTTCATCGACACGCGCCTGCACATGCAGATTGCCGGCGACCGAATACTGCTGCTGACCGATTCGTCGCTGAAGCCGCTGACGGGCAATATCTCCCGCTGGCCGCGCAATCTGCCGGCGGCACCCGGCAACTACCGGGTCGACGTGGACACTGCCGATCATGGTGTCCAGTCGACGCTCGTTCACGTCGCGCAACTCGGCGAGTTTTATCTGCTGGTGGGTCGGGACAACAAGCTGTTTGCGCCGCTGGAGCGGCGATTTTGGTACGGCTTGACCGCCGCCATCGCGGTTCTGTCGATCGCCGGGCTGCTGGTGGGCCTCATCACGCGCCGTGCGCTCATGTCCCGAGTGAACAGCATCCGCCGGACCGTCTCGGCCATCATCCACGGCGACCTGAAGCATCGCCTGCCGACGCATTCGAGCGACGATGAGCTCAACACGCTCGCCCGCACGATCAACGGCATGCTCGATCAGATCGAACTGCTGGTGCACGGCGTACGCAACGTCTCGAATTCCATTGCCCATGATTTGCGAACTCCGCTCGCGGAGCTGCGATCGCGCCTGGAGGAGCTCGCCCTGATGCGGCCCTCGCCCGAGAAGACCTTCGGCGAAATAGATGCCGCGGTCGCGGACGTCGACCGCGTGATCCGCATTTTCGATGCCTTGCTGAGGCTGGCGGAAATCGACGCCGGGATGCGCCGTTCGGGATTCCTGCCGCTCGATCTGGTCGACCTGGCTTCGGCCGCCGTCGAGTTCTACGCGCCGGCCGCGGAACTCAAGCGTATTCAACTTGCCTTTCACGGCGACGGGCCGTTGCCCGTGCTGGGCGATCCGATTCTGCTCGCACAAGCCCTCGGCAATCTGATCGACAATGCTCTGAAGTTTGCACCGGAGAATGGCTCGATCGATGTGGCGGCGAGGCGCCGCTCGGACGCCACGGCGGAAATCTCGGTGACGGATGACGGTCCCGGTATCAGGGAATCCGAAAGGGCCAAAGTGTTCGAGCGTTTCTATCGCGGCGATGCGAGCCGCGGCACCCCGGGCGTCGGCCTCGGCCTCAGCCTGGTGCAGGCCGTGGCCAAGCTGCACGGCGCCGTACTCGAGCTTTCCGATCGGAACCCCGGCCTTGGCGTCGTGCTGGTGCTGCCTTGCGGGGAGTCAAACGCGATCCCGGGCGTGCTTGCTCCGGGCGCCGGCGCCAGTCCAGCCCCGCCGAATCCGGCTGCCGCCGCGGCCGCGCCCGCCACGGCGACTACGGCAACGTGACCGAGGCACGCATCGCGGCATTCGATATCGTTGCCGCGCGTTAGGTTCCGGCCGCACGCCCCAGATGAGCTCCGCCGTACATCGGCACATCGTGCGGATCGGTAGGGTCAATGCTCACCATGCGCCGTTCGGGATTGCGATCGCAGAAAAACGTCGCCGAACTCGATGAAAATTCACCCAACGTCCATCCCGCGTCGATCCATTGCAGCATGGCGAGAACGAAAGCCCGCTTCAAATCGGCCCCTCCCGGCAGCGCGCGCGATTCGAGCACCGTGCCATGCATGCTGCGCACGACATACCAGCGCGGGCCGGCGGCGGACTCGAGCGGATCGTGCACAGAGCGTCTTCTGGCCATGGACGAAAACTAGCCGCACTGCCCACTCGGGGTCCACCCAGTAGTCCGCGGCGCAGCAAGCTGTATGCATCGCTCGACACACATGCCGAGGACGGCGCACATGCCACGGAGCCGCCGATGCGCGCCGAGCGGGCGGCGCGATTTGCCTGTAAGATTCGCGCCGATGCGCACATACATCGACTGGGCCGCTGCGGCGGCGCTTATCGCGACAACCCTGCTGTTTTCCTCGAATGGCGTTGCGCAGACCCCGGAGCAGCAAAAAAATTGGGACGCGGACCGCGCGCGCACCCTCGCTGCGGAGCAGGCCGCCGCCGAACGGCTGGCTCAGGATCGCGCGGTGCGCAAGGCCGATCCGATGGCCTGGGTTCGCACGCTGGATCCGATGACCGCCGGAGGCTGGGAGTTTCGCACCGTCGACAGCGATGGTCTTTGGGCCACCTTCAGCAGCACCCACCAGCTCAAGCGGTCGGGCCAGGTGGTCACCGTTTGGCTGCGGCAGGAATATGCCGAACCTCAAGCCGGCGGCGGCGGACGCTACTTGAGCGTCGTCGACAAATCTCAATACGACTGCAAAAAGGAACAGACTCGCAATCTGTTGATCATCTACTACCCCGCCAACAACATCCGCGGCGACGCCCAGACCGAGGACGCGGACCCGAAAACGACTCCCTGGAATCCGATTGTCCCCGGCACGCAGCAGGAATCGATTTACCTTTGGGCATGCGCCCTGGCTCATGCGCGCGGCGGCACCAACTGAATCGTTCCCGTCATCAGCCGTGTGCGGTCCGCGCACGGCCCCACCAGAATCTCCACCTCGCCCGGTTCGAACACCGGCTCAAGATCGACCCCCGGAAACCGCAGCTCCTTGGCAGCCAAATGGATCGTCACCGTGCCGGATCGGCCGGGATCCAGATGAATCCTGCCGAAGCCTTTGAGCTCGAGCAGCGGCCGCGCCACGCTCGCCAGCTTGTCGCGCACGAAGAGAAACACCGTCTCCTCGGCGGGCCGCGCACCACCGTTGGCGGCATCCACTCGAATCTCGAGCGTGTCATTCTCCGTCACGCCCTGCGGAGTGATCCGCAAGTTCGACAGCGTGAACTCTCCGTACGTGAGCCCGTGGCCGAACGGAAACATCGGCGCCTCCGATGCGTCGAGATACTTGCTGGTGAATGAATCATTCGGATCGCCCGGACGCCCGCTTGGGCGCTGCGCGTAGAACAGCGGCACCTGTCCGATCGCCCGGGGCCAGCTCACCGGCGTGCGCCCGCTCGGGCCGATCCGACCCGTGATGATATCCCCAACGGCATTGCCCGCCTCGCTGCCCGGGAACCAGGCCGCAAGAACGGCGTCGGCCTGTTCGATGAGCCACGGCACGATCAGTGCGCGGCCCGAGAACAGGATGACGATCACCGGTTTGCGCAAGACCTTGGCATGCTCTAGCACGGCCTGCGCCAAGTGGCGTTGGCGTCCGGGAAGACCTGGATGAGCACGGCTGGCGGCCTCGCCGCTCATGGCCGCGGATTCGCCCACGCATAGGAGAATCGCATCCGCGTGCGCGCAAAGCTCGATCGCACCGGCGATGCCCGCCGCGTTCTTGCCGTCGATCTCGACTCCCGGCTGATGCAGCACCCGCGACTCCCCGAGCGCGCCGCGCAACCCCGCAAGCACGCTGACCGGTTCCCCGGGCCCTGCGGCGGCCCACCACGGTCCGCGCATCTCGGCGGATGCGTCCGCCAGCGGACCGATCACGGCCAGGTAGCGCACGCTGTCCGGCAGAGGCAGCACACCTCCGTCATTCTTCAGCATCACGATCGCGCGTGCCCCGGCCGCGCGCGCCAGACGCCGCCGCGCCGCGATGACCGGCGCGCCTTCCGGAGTCATCCCGCGGCGGTAGGGATCCTCGAACAGACCCAGCCGCGTCTTCAATCTCAACACCCGGCGCACCGAGGCGTCGATATCCTCGATGGTCACCCACCCGCGCTCCAGCGCGGTCGGCAGGCCGAGGCGATAGGCGTCGGCCATCATGTCGATGTCCACGCCCGCATTGAGCGCGAGGGCGGCCGCGTGCGCCAGATCGGCGGCGACTCCGTGGCGAATCAATTCCCCGACGGCGTTGAAATCGCTCACGATGACACCGTCGAATTTGAGCCGCCGGCGCAGCCAACCCGTGAGCAGCGCGCCATTCGCGGTCATGGGTATTCCAGCCAGATCCGTGAACGCCGGCATGACGGCGGCCACGCCCGCCGCCACCGCCGCCGCGAATGGCGGCATATGCACCTCGTGCAAGGTGCGTTCGGAGATGTCCACGGAGGCGTAATCGCGACCGGCCGTCACGGCGCCGTAGGCGCAAAAATGCTTCGCCACGGACGCCACGGCAACCGCTGCCGCGAGATCGGCGCCCTGGAAGCCGCGCACCTTGGCCTCCGCAAACTGCGCGCCGAGCCAAGGGTCCTCGCCGGGCCCCTCCGCGCCTCGCCCCCAGCGCGCATCGCGCGAGATATCGAGCATCGGCGCAAAGGTCATGGTCACTCCGTCGGCGGCCGCCTCCATGGCGGCCTCTCGCGCCGTCTGCGCCCACAGCTCGGGGTCAAACGATGCCGCTTCACCGAGCGGTATCGGAAACAGCGTGCGATGCCCGTGCACCACGTCGAGGCCGATGAGCAGCGGGATCCCGAGGTGCGACTCCTCCACCGCCAAACGCTGCAATTCGCGCACCCGCTCCGCACCGAAGATATTGAGCAGATTGCCGACCGTCCCGGCCCTGATCGCATCGGATGCGTCGCCCGCGGCGAATGGACCGGTGACCGCGTCGCCCGCCGCCGTCATGGTGAGTTGCCCCAGCTTCTCGGCCAGCGACATCTCGCCGATCAGCGTCTCGATGCGATTCACGGTTCGAGCCGCCGTTCTCTATTCAGCGGGGAAAACGTGGTCGATAATGGCGCCATCGTCTGATTCCTAAAGAAGCCCACGCATGATCATAGATCGGCCGGACCCTGCAGTCAGTTACCCGCACGAAAACGACGGTATCACCGAATCGGGGCTGGTGCCCCAATTGGCCATGATGAGCCGGGCCCTATGGGCCGCCCCGGTGCGCAACAAGGTGCTCGCGCTGTCATTCGCGATTTTTATCGTCATTGCGGCCACTGCATATGTGCAAATCCGCCTCAACAGCTGGAATCAGCCGTTCTACGATGCGCTCTCGCACCGGAACTTCGCCGGGTTCATGTACCAGCTGGGAGTTTTCGGCGTGATCGCCGGCGGGCTGCTGGTGCTGAACGTGGCCCAGCGCTGGCTCGGCGAAACCCTCAAGGTGAGGCTGCGCGAGGGTCTCGTGCACGACCTGGTGCAGAATTGGCTGCTGCCGGGGCGCGCATTTCGATTGGCCAATGCAGGCGATATCGGCGTGAACCCCGATCAGCGCATGCATGAAGATGCGCGGCATCTCACCGAACTGTCGACCGACCTCGGTGTGGGCCTGTTGCAGGCCTCGATTCTGCTCATCACCTTTCTCAGCATCCTGTGGGCGTTGTCGGCCGATTTCGGATTTCACATTGCCGGCCGGCGGATCGAGATACCCGGTTACATGGTGTGGGCGGCCGTGGTCTACGCCGGATCCGCCTCCCTGCTCAGCTATTGGGTTGGGCGCACTTTGATCAATCGCAACGCGGACCGCTACGCGCGCGAGGCGGAGCTGCGGTTTTCGCTGGTGCGGGTGAACGAGCACATCGATGCGATTGCGCTCGCCGCCGGCGAGGCCGACGAGGCGCGCCGCATCGAGATCGATCTCGCCGCGGTGCTCGAGGCGATGCGCCGCCTGGTCACGGGGACCACCAATCTCACCTGGGTCACCGCCGGCTATGGCTGGTTCACGCTGGTGGCGCCCATTATCGCGGCGGCACCGCTCTATTTCGCGGGCAACCTGTCCTTCGGCGGCCTGATGATGGCCTCCGGCGCCTTCATGCAAGTGCAATCCTCGCTGCGCTGGTTCGTCGACAACTTCAGCACCATAGCCGATTGGCGCGCGACGCTGCTTCGGGTCGCGAGTTTTCGCGGCGCAGTTGTCGCCACCGACGTGTTGCACGATGTCGAAAGCCGCATCGCTTTCACCGAGGGCGAACCCCACAAACTGGTCATCGACCTGCTCGAGATTGCCTCTCTCAGCGGCTGCACCAGGCTGCAGGAACCGCATGTCGAGGTGAACGCCGGTGAGCGCGTTTTGATCGTCGGCGAACGCGGCGCCGGAAAAACCCTTCTGTTCCGGGCGCTCGCGGGTTTGTGGCCGTGGGGTTCGGGGCGCGTCGCTCGGCCCGACGGGGAAATCATGCTCTTTGTTCCACGCACGAACTACCTGCCCCCGGGCACGCTGCGCGAGGTTCTTGCCTATCCATCCAGCGTCGCGAGCTTCGATGCCGGCGCATTCGCTCGTGCCCTCGACCGGATGGGCCTCAATCGCCTCGTGCCGCTGCTCGACCAGACCCGGCGGTGGGAGCGGGAAATAAGCGACGGCGAGCAGCAAACCCTGGCGTTCGCGCGCGCCCTGCTGCATGCGCCGCCGTGGCTGATCGTCGACGAAGCGATGGACACTCTCGACGACGACACCCTACGGCGCGTCAGCGAGGCATTCGACAAGGATCTCCCGGGCACGGGAATCATTCATATCGGCCGCCCCGCGGCTCAAGGACATCTTTTTCGCCGAGTGCTGCATCTTGTGAGGGATCCCGGCACGCACTGCCTCCCCGCGCCGAGAATTCTCGGTGCCCGGACCGAGCCGGCCTAGCCGCTGCGAACGGCGACGCAACATTTGCAACGCGGCGATCCGCCGCGGGACACGGTTTGAAGCTGTGACCCATCTAACAAAAGGCACTTCCATAGAGTTGAACGCGATCACGTTCTAATCCGCGCAGTTGTATTTAACTTATCCCGAGCATCGCCAACATGCCGGCTAGTGCCCAGTTCAAATTCTCCAACGGAGGTTCGACGATGGGACCATCACAGCTTAGAGCGGAATCCAATCCTGCGGATTTTCTGGATTCCCTGACCACATTCGGCAAAGAGCACCGGGCGCAACGCTGGGAAGGCACGCTCGGGGATTTCTTGACACTCATTCTGCCGAACCGGCCCGCGGCCTACGTTCGCACCAGCCACGAATACATATGGGACATGCTGCTCTGGCACGGTCGCCAGGCGCAAGGAGACGACACCCAAAAGGCCCGCGAGCTGTTCAAGCGCGAGCTGTTCGGCGTGGACGAGCCGCTCGGACGGGTCGTCGAGTATTTCAAGGCCGCGGCCGCCGGATCCGACGTCGGCCGGCGGCTCCTGCTGCTGCTCGGCCCGCCCTCGGGAGGCAAGTCGACGCTCGCCATCCTGCTGAAGCGCGGACTCGAGGAATACAGCCGCACCGACGAGGGCGCCCTGTACGCGATCAAGGGTTCGCCGCTGCGCGAATCGCCGTTGAACCTCATTCCCACGAGCTTGCGCCCCGGATTTCGCGAGACCTACGGCGTCGACATTTCGGGCGAACTGAGCCCGTGGGCCCGCGACTATCTGGACCGCGAGTGCGACGGCGATTACCTGCGCGTACCCGTGGAGCGCATCTTTTTGTCGGAAGCCGCCCGTTGCGGCATCGGCACCTACGCGCCCCACGACCCCTCAACCGCCGACATCGCCGATCTGGTCGGATCCGTGGACCTGTCCAAGGTCGCGCGGGTGGGTGACGAGGGCGATCCGCGCGCCTGGTCCTGGTCCGGCGCGGTGTATGCGGCGAGCCGCGGCGTGCTGGAAATGATCGAAATCCTGAAGGTGAAGCGCGAATTTCTCTATTTATTGCTGACCCTGACCCAGGAAAAGAACGTCAAGGTGGCGCGATTTCCATTGATCTATCTGGACGAGACCATCCTGGCGCACACCAATCTCGCGGAGTTCAACCGTTTCCTTCAAGAGAAGGAGAACGAAGCCCTGCTCGATCGCATGATGATCATCAAAGTGCCCTATGCGCTCTCATATCGCGATGAGGCACGAATCTACCGGAAGCTGATCTACGGAGCCGCCGCATTTCGCGAAGTTCACCTCGACCCGCACGTGCTCGATCTGGCGGCCGTGTTCGCGATTCTCACCCGCCATACCAAGCCCGAGCGCGAAGGGCTCGATCTGCCGAAGAAGGTGCGGCTTTTTGCCGGCGAAGCGGTCGAGGGCTTTTCGGATACCGAGGTCGTGCGCCTGAGGGCCGAGGCGCCGGACGAAGGTCTCTCCGGCGTGAGCCCGCGGTTCGTGATCAATGCGTTGTCCACGGCCATCACCCGGGGCAATTCGCGCAGCCTCACCAGCATGGAGCTGCTGCTCGCGCTCAAGGACGCCATCGAAAGCGACGCGCGCATGGACGCCAAGCAGAAGAAGCAGTGGTTCGATCATCTGGTGACCGCCCGCAAGGAATTCTACAATCGCTGGGTCAAGGAAGACGTGCATCGGGCGTTGTTTGCCTCCTTCCAGGACGAGGCACAGCAGCTGCTCGAGAAATATCTGGATGAAATCGAGGCCTCGCTCGATCAGCGCAAGGTCACCGACCCGATGACCGGTGAAAACCGCGCACCGGACGAGCGCTTCATGCGATCGGTGGAGGAAAAAATCCACGTATCGGAATCCGGCAAGCAATCCTTCCGGCAGGAGGTCATACGCAAGGCGATGGTCGCCTTCAAGGCGGGCGAAAAGTTTCGCCTCGCGAGCCATGCGCGCGTGAGCGAGGCCATCGAGCAATATCTTTTCGAGGAACGGCGCGACGTCCTGCGTTTGGTGACATCCACGGCGCGTCCCGACGAGGAGGCGCGTCAGAAGATATCCGTGGTGCAGGAGCGTCTCGTCAAGGAATACGGATACGACGAACACAGCGCGCAGGAAGCCCTGAACTACGTGACCACGCTTTTGTCGCAAGAGTAGAGGCCGCATGACCGCCATCGCGCGGACGGAGACTCGATGAGCTACGACCCGACGATCAAGGCGTCACAGGTGTTGAGCGGCTGGTACGAGCTGTTCTCGCGCGGGTCGAGGGACTGGCTGCGGCACAGCGAAAAGATACGAGAAGCGGTGCGCGAGCACCTGCCGCAGATCGTCGCCGGCTCCGACATCATCAAGGATGGCTCGCGCACGGTGCGGGTCCCCGTACGCATGCTCGAGCACTACCGCTTCAGGCTGCTCGAGACCGGCGAGGGCCAGGGTGTCGGCCAGGGCAAGGCGAAACCCGGAGACCAGCTGGGACCCGCCAATGCAAACGGCGGGCCCGGAAAATCCGGTCCGGGCGGCAAGGAGCGCGGCGGCACCGAATTGATGCTCGAATTCAAGGTCGACGACGTCATCGACTGGCTGTGGGAGGACATGAAACTGCCGAATCTGCTGCCGAAAATCGGCGCAACCGAAGATTCGGAGTGGAAGAAGGAGGGCTGGGACCGGCGCGGCGCGCGCTCGCGCCTGGATCGGCGCCGCTCGCTCAGGGAGTCCGTCAAGCGCCGGGCCCTCGATGCCGATTCACCCGCGTTTACCGACGACGATCTGCGATTCCGGCAGCTCACCCGCCGCCGGCAGCCAGCGCTGCGTGCCGCCGTTTTCTTTCTCTTGGATGTCTCCGGCAGCATGTCCGATCGAGACCGCCAATTGGCGAAGACGTTCTTCTTCTGGGTGGCGGCCGGCCTGCGACGCCAGTACAAGGCTCTCGACATCGTGTTCGTGGCGCATACCACCGAGGCCTGGGAATTCAGCGAGCCTGATTTCTTCAAGGTCACCGGCAGCGGCGGCACCGTCGCTTCGGCGGGTCTCGGCAAGGTCCGCGAGATCATGCACGCGCGCTTCGATCCGGCAGTGTGCAATGTGTATCTGTTCTATGCATCGGACGGCGACAATGCCGCGGACGATCGGGCCCAGGCCCAAAGTGAACTCGACGGCATCGCCCACGAGGCACGCTACGCAGGATATGTGGAGATTTCTGCAGGCGCACGCAGCACGGAGAGCGAGATCTCCCAGCTGTTTCAAGCGGTGGCCGACGCAGGACTGCCCTGCGCTCGTCACTCGATTACCGGTCCGGACGATGTTCCGACCGCGCTGCGCCACTTTTTCTCGAGCGAGTCGCAGGCGCTCTCGCCGGGAACCGCGGCGGATGCAGGCCCATGAGCGGCGACTGGCGCAATCACGTACCGCAACTCGAGGATCTGGCGCGCAAGCTCGGGCTCGACTGGTCGCCGGTCGTTTTCGAAGCCGTTCCCGACAGCTTCATGACCGAAATCGCGGTCTACGGGCTGCCGGTGCGCATGCCGCACTGGTCCTTCGGAGCCCGCTACATCTACCAGCTCTTGCAGCGGCACATGGGGTATTCCAGGCTATTCGAGGTCGTATTCCCGGGTAATCCGGGACATGCCTATCTTGCCGCCAGCAACGGTCTGGCCGACAACGTGCTGGTGACCGCCCACGTGCTCGGTCATGCGGATTTTTCCAAGAACAACATGCTGTTTCGCCGCTGCCAGGAGCAGGTCAGCGCGCACATCATCGAGCATGCCGCCAGCCACGCGCGACAGATCGAGCGCGATATCGAGGCCCATGGCTTCAAGGCCGTGGAGCAGGTTCTCGATGCCGCGCTGTCGCTGGAACAATACGTTGATCTCGATCAACCGCTGCGGCGCGAGCTCTACCCCGAGTACCAGGCCGCCGCCACCGCGCCGACCGACGACACCTTTCGCGCCCGCTTTGCAATCCTGGATGCGGGAACCCAGAGCGTTTCACCGTCGCGCAAATTGCGTGCACAGCTGCCACCGCACCCCGAACGCGATTTACTCTGGTTCATGGCGACCTATGCGCCGGAGATGGAGAGCTGGGAACGCGACATCTTCCTTGCGGTGCGCGAGGAGTCCTTTTACTTCTATCCCGTGTTCGCCACTCAAATCATGAACGAGGGCTGGGCGTCCTATTGGCACGCGCGGCTGTTGCGCGAAGCGGACTTCATTCCGCAAACCACGTATCTCGATGCGATCAAGTGCCACTCGGATGTGGTGCGCCCCGTCGCCACCGGCGAGCAGGTGGCGCTCACGATCAATCCCTACCACTTGGGATTTACCCTGTGGGAGGAAATCGTCGAGAAATCCGGCATCGAGTCGGCGCGCCGCATCATGCGCGAAGACGACGATTTCAGCTTTCTGCGCAACCACCTCACCCGCGAGATCGCCGACGATATGGGGCTTTTCCGCTACCAGCGGCAGCCGCAGGGACCCGTCAAGGTTCTCGCCTCCGAGATCGATGAGCTGCATGAAAACCTGCTGCTCCAAAAGTACAATTTCGGGGCACCGCGTGTCTCGGTCGTCGAGGTCCGCACTGACGGCACGCTGGTGCTGCAGCATGACAGCCAGCTCGACGGGCGCGGCTTGGATCCTGATCGTTCGCGCAAGGTGCTCGAGTATGTCAAGCGCCTCTGGCGGCGCCCGGTGCTGCTCAAAACGATCGATGCGGCGGCCAACGCGATCGAATACTCGGCCGAATCGACCGACTCGACCAAACCGGCAGCCGCCTAAAGCGGCGCGACTCTCAGGACAAGAACCCCTCGCGGCCCAGTTCGTGAGTCACCTCGAGGATGGCTTCGCGCAGGGTATCGACCAGCACGTCGCACTGGGCGCGCGTGAGCGTCAACGGCGGCGACATGATGTCGAGGTGACCGAGCGGTCGCACCAGCAGGCCCTTCGATTCGCACAGCTGGGCGATGCGCCGCGACATATTGGCCGCCTCGGGGACCGGTTCCCGTGTCGATTTGTCCGCCACGTACTCGACGCACATCATGAAGCGCCGGCCGCGCACGTCGCCCACCAACGGCAGGGAGCTGAACTCCTTGAGGCGCGTCTCGAAGTAATCCCCGACCGCGCGCGCGTTGCCGAGCAGGTTTTCATCGGCGATGATCTCGATGTTCTTGAGCGCGGCAGCACAGCAAACCGGATGGCCGGAGTAGGTGAACCCGTGCGTGAACCACGCTTGCGGGTCGGGCGCGGATATCGCCTCATGGATCCGGTCGGAGTAAATGGTCGCACCCAGCGGTAGATAGCCGGAGGTGAGACCCTTGGCGGCCACCAGAATGTCCGGCTCGATGCCGAATTCATCGTACGAGGCGAACCAATGCCCGATCCGGCCGAATCCCGTCACCACTTCATCCGAGATGTAGAGAATTCCGTGCGTCGCCAGCACCTCCCGCATGCGCGGCAGATATCCGACCGGCGGGGGCACGACGCCACCCGCGCCCTGTATGGGTTCGGCGATGAAGGCGGCGATGTTGGCCGCGCCGATATCGCGGATCGCCCCCTGTAATTCGCCGACCAGATGATCGGTGAACTGCGCCTCACTCATGCCGTCCGGGCGCCGGTAAGCGTACGGGGCGCTGAGATGGTGTACCAGCCCCTCGATGTAGTGGAAATGCGGCGAGCGGTCGCCCTCGCGGTTGCCGAGCGTCATGCCGAGATAGGTCGAACCATGGTAGGAGTTGTATCGGGACAGAATCACACGCCGTTCGGGCTCGCCGCGGCGCGAATGATAGTAGTGTGCGAGCCGAACCGCGGTGTCGTTCGCGCAGGACCCGGACAGCGAAAAGGCGACGTGATTCAAGGACCCCGGGGCGAGCTCGGCAAGCTTCGCCGCGAGTTCCGCGGCCGGCTCATTGGTGCAATCGACGAAGGTGTTAGAATAGCTGAGCTTCACCACCTGATCGGCGATGACCCGGGCCATCTCCTCGCGCCCGTAACCGATGTTTACACACCACAGTCCGCCAATCCCATCGAGATAGCGCCGTCCCGCCGCATCCCATACGTAGGCGCCCTTGGCCTCGCGGATCACCAGCGAGCCGTCGCGCTTGAAGGTGTCGAAATGCGTCCAAGGATGCAGGAAGTGGGCATGATCCTTACGCCATAGCGGGTCCGCTGGAATACTGCCTTTCGCCGTCGACATCGTATTATCCTTGGCGCCTCGAGCGCGAGAGACCACCATGATAGCCGCAACCCGATCAAGACACGAACGTGGGCAATCCTCATGATTAAAAACCCGGCCGCCGCACCCCTCCGCGGGCAGCTTCGTCGAACCGATAAAAAAATGACGGTCGAGGAGGTCGACGATTTTCTCACCCGCGCTTTTTGCGGGCGCACCGCCACTGTGGGCGCCGACGGCTATCCGTACGTCGTTCCGAACCTGTTTACGTGGCTCGGAGGCGCGATCCATCTGCACACGGCGATGCATGAAGGGCACTTCATCGCCAATGTTCGTCACTCGGACCGCGTGAGCTTCGAGGTCGACGAACCGGGCCAGATCTTTCCGTACGGCCACGTCGAGTGCGACACCTCGGTGTCGTACCGTTCGGTGATCATATTCGGCCGCATCGCGATCCTGGATGACGCGGCGCAAAAGACCAGATTCTATGAATCCTTCATGGCCAAGTACGCGCCTCCCGGTTCATGGGGAAGGGAGCCAGGTTCGTTTCCGAGAATGGGGTCGACGATCGTGTATGCGATCGCTCCGGAGATGGTGACGGGCAAGCAGGGAATTCTGCCCGCAGTGAGCGATCAATGGCCGAGCCGCAATCTTACGGGCTCGCCCGGATGGAAGCCGAAGGGATCGCCCGCCGGCCGCTGAACGCGCGCAGCGATCCTATTCGAGGCACACCACGAGCTTTGCCGAATGCGTGCGCCAGTTGATCGGTATGACATACGACTTCGCGTACGGTGCGGTGACCTTCTCCACGTCGTGGCCGACGACGGTCGGGACCGATATGACGAAATTACGGCCAAAATCCTTGCGCGCGTTTCCCGAGATCGTGTTGGCCACTTCACCGACCAGATCCTTGATGTTCTCGTCGCTCGTGTCGGTCTCCTGCATGCGCATCAAAAGCACCGTGAGCATGCCGCGCGGCGCCGAAAAATAAACGATTCCTTTGCGAGCGCCTGATATGCCGATGACGCCGGTGTAATCGTACGCGCCCGGATTGCCGTCAGTCACCAGGTACGGCGATCCGACACTTGCCTCCTGCTGCGCCGACACTTCGAAGTAGCGCGTCGCGCCTTCGATGAATGTTCGGATTTCGGACTCCTTCAGCATGTCATGCGTCCAACAGCAATTCGTGCAATGCGTCGTTGAGTTGCCGGTCGGTGAACGGCTTGCACAGAAAGCCGTTTGCGCCCTTTTCGATCGCCTCCACCGCGGTTGCCTTGTCGGCAAGCGCGGAGACCACCAGGATCAGCACCTTGGAATTGATGGCCACCAATTCTTGAACGCACTCGATGCCGTCCATCTCGGGCATCGTCAAATCCATGGTCACGACGTCCGGCCGGGTGCGGCGGAATAGTTCGACCGCCTGCCGCCCGTTGCTCGCCGACCCGACCACCTCCAATCGATCAATTTGCTGCGATCGCTCGATGCGCCGGCGAATGATGTTCGAATCATCGACGATCATCAGTTTGAGGGGCGATTGCGATCGGTTCGAAGCGCTCATCATGCAGCCTCGGTTACATTGATGCGTTTGGACGGCAGCGGCAGGGATACCGAGAGACGCATGAATTTACCGGGACGCGTCCCGATGCTCACGCGCCCCCCCGCCTCGCGCACACGCTCCGCGATCAAGTTCATGCCGATGCCCCTTCCCGCATCCTTGGTGACCTGCTCCGCCATCGAGAATCCCGCCTGGAAGAGCAGCGAAAGCGTCTGCTTGGCGTCCATGCTTGCCGCGTGCGCCGCGCTTATCGTTCCTTTCTGCACTGCGGCCTCTTTGATTCGATCGGTCGAAAGCCCTATGCCGTCATCCTCGATCGTGAGCCGATAGCCGTCAGGCAGCGACTGAAACTCAAGGCGCACGGCGCCGGCCGCCGACTTGCCCAATGACTCGCGCACTGCGCGCGGTTCGATGCCGTGAACCACCGCATTGCGCACGGCTTGTACGGCGACGTCCTTGACCAGGCGCCGGTACAGGTCCGGAATGGCGGCGAACCCTACGCACTCCAGTGCGGTTTCTTTGCCGTTTTCGCCCGCGATGCGCGCGGCCAACCGCTGCAGCTGAGTCTCGATCTCGGGGCGGGACGGGGCGTCCGCCGGCGGCGGACCTTCGGGCGGCGGGGACCCTTTCGCCTGCGCAGGGCCCTCGGCCGGGGCTGGGGTCGCACGCGCCGGCTCCTCACCCTTGAGGTGCAGTTTCGACAGCCGCATCACCAATTCGTTGATCGAGTGCAAATGCGTCAGAAAATCGTCCAGCTTTATCACCAGCGGCAGAAAATCATTGCCCGACAGCTCCGATTTCTCCCGCAGCGCTTTCAAATCCTCCTCGAAGGCATGCGCGCGGCTTTCGATCGAGGACAATCCCAACGACGCGGCCTCGCCTTTCACCGAGTGCGCCTGCCGGAACAGGCTGTCCAACTTCCGGCGGAAGGCGCCCTCTTCCCGTGCGGGCTCCTTCAGCACCGCGTTGATCATCTTCATTGACGCTTCGGAATCGCTGAGAAAAGAAGCCAGTTGCAGCGGATCGATGTGCAAAATACCGAGCAGCGTGTCGACCTGGGCCTGGGCCTGATTTTGCGAGTCGGTCAGCTCGTGGGCCAGCTCGACCCGTGCCGTGACATCCGACACCGACACCAGCACCTGAGTGATCTTGCCGTCCACGCGAACCCGGTGGAAGTCGAACTCCAAATAACGGGTGTCGACGTTTCCCTGTCCGTGGTAGATCCGCACTTCCACTTCACCCAGGGGATTGATCGATTTGACCAAATTCTCGTTGGTTCGCTCGGCCCAGAGCACCGACACGAATTTCTGGGCGGTCAGCAACGTCCGCTCGGAAACGATCTCCCGCAGCAGGTCCTCGAATTTGAGGCCGGCGAAATCCTTGCGCTGGAACAGCTTTTCCAGGGCCGCCGAGTAGGTCGAACCGATCATCATGTTGCGGTCGAGCAAAAACAGGCCGTCCTTGACCGTGCGCAGGATGTCTTCGGTTTGCTGACGCGCCTCGCGCAAGCTGTTCGATTGACGGCCGCGCGCGTTGAGCAGAATGGTGACCACCAGCACCAACGCCGTTGCGGTCAGCAGACCCGCGACCATGACGATGCGCAGTTGCAGGGCCGAATGCGCGTTTTGCGACTGCAATTGCGAGCCGATTGCGGCAAGCTCGCCGTCGATGCCCGGCAAATGGCGCCGCGCGGCCCGCACCGCGGTGCTCGCGTCGCGCATCAAGGCGCGTCCATTTTCGTTGAGGGCGGTGCCGCTTGCCTCATCGTCCCGGTACGGCACACCGGAAAATCCGATCAGCGGTTCCAGCGATTGCCGCTCGGCCTTCCACAGCTCGCGCAATGCCGCCGTGTGACTCGACACGCCCGCTTGGGCAAAGGCCGCCATGTCGCTCGATGAATCGAACCAGCCGCCGGATTGCGCACGCTCCATGCGCGTCTGTGTGTCCTCAAAGCCCTTCACGGCGGCACGCAGCTGTTCGAGAGGCGGTTCAACGTAGCCGCGCGTATCCAGCCGGTCGCGCACCAGGTCGAGTGAGGTCCGCATGAGGTCCGGATTTCGCCGTTGCTCGCCCACGATTTTCAGCGCCGCGGTGGTGTTGGCAAGCGCGGTCGCGAGCTCAAACCCGGGGATCAGCACCGCCGCCACGAATCCGACGCCGAGCACCGCCACCGACACGACAAGCGCCCGCGAACTCGGCCGCACCGAAAGCAAATTTGATAGCCAAGGCATCATGTATTGAGCGCTCCGTTTTGATCTGTGCGGCGTCTTTTCTGCGCGATAGGCCCGGCGACCGCTTCCAGGTCTTGAACAAAATGCGCAGCCGACGGATGGCGGTTCTCGGGATTCTTGTCCAGAAGGCGATTGACCACCGGCTGATACCGCTTCAACGCTTCGGGCAGCGCAGGCACGGCCGCAAGACGATGCCCCTGGAATATCTCGGACACGCTGTTGCCCAGAAACGGCAGGGTGCCCGCCAACATTTCGTACAGCACGACCCCCAAACTGTACAAATCGCCGCGATGATCCGGTTCCTTACCATCGATTTGTTCCGGGCAGGCGTAGTATGGCGACCCTGTCATCTGATCCGCCGCCGAGAGCTCGTGCGTCACCAGGCGGGCCCGCGCCGACCCGAAATCGATCAACACAATGCGATTGTCGGAGTTCAGCATGAGATTCGACGGCTTGAGATCGCGGTGCACGATGCCGGCGGAGTGGACCAGTTGCAATGCCTCGCCAATTTGCCGCGCGTAGTGCACCGCGTCTGCTTCACTCACCGGATTACGCAGGCGCTCGCGCATGCTGCCGCACGGAAAGTATTCCATCGCAAGATACAGGCACTTGGCCGTCATGCCGTAATCGATGACATCCGCAATCGACCGGTGATTCAAGCTCGAGAGAATCGCGCATTCGCGCGCGAATCGCTTCCGATCCTCGTCGGTTATGCTGACCTTGCCGCCGATGCGCTGGACCTTCAGCGCCACCGATTGCGCCAAATCGTCGCTGCGCGCGAGATACACCGTGGCGGCGGCGGATTCGGCGATCTTTTTCAATACTTGGTATCCGGCCACCTCGGGCACATCATGCATGTCCGAAGGGTGCGCGACCGCAGCCGCGCGCAAAGGGCCGAGATGCGGCTGCAGCGCGGCCGTAAGCTCGGCAAGATCGACCGAATGAATCGGCCAATAGTCGGCGGCGCCCGCTTTGATCGCGCGGGCGGCCGAGCGCTCGTCGCCGTGCCGGGCGAACACGAAGATCGGCAATCGCGGCATGCGCGTGTGCAACCGCGTAACGACCGCAAGCGGGTCGGCGTTGCCGTCACGCTGCATGAACTCGATAATGAGCAGCACCGCGACATACGATCGCAGCTGGTCGATCGACAGGCTCGCGAGACCCGATTCGGTGAGCGTATCGGCTTCGAGCTTCACGGCCGTCCGCCGCACCACGCCCGCAAGCTTCAGGCGCAATTCGAGATCGTCGTGCACCACCAGGCACAGATGGTTCGGGCGCACGCCGTTGCGCGCGGAGCCCGGATCGCGCTTGGCCGTTGCCGGGTCCAGCTTCGCTGCATTGTCGATTATCGGTGTCATCGAGGTCTCATTCACTGCTGCTCGAGCCGAAATACGACGTGCAATGTCGATCTGAAGGAGATGGCTTCTCCGTTCCTCATCACCGGCTGAAAACGCATGCGAGATACCGCACTTTTAGCCGCCGAATCGAATACTTTAGGGGGCGATGCGTTCACGACGGTTGCATTGGCGACCTTGCCTTCCGTGGTCACATCAAACGCCAGGTCCACCCATCCCTCGGTGCCGTCGGCCAGAGCGGATCTCGGATAGTCGAGCCTCAGGGGCTTGACGACCACCAATGTAGTCGGGGCCACGGCCGCCGGAGCGCTTAGTCTGGATTGCTGCTGCGCGAGAGCCTGCGTCAGTTCATCGAGCGCGGAAGTTGCGCCCAAGCCGCCTGCGAGTCTGGCCAACGACTCCGCCTTGGCCGTATCGCCCGAATCGAGCGCTGCGCGCGCCTTGGCGATGATCGCGCTTTGCACTGCGCCGGCGATCGGCGCCCACGCGGAATTCGCCGGATCGGATGCGCGCAGCTGGTTTACATAGTAAAGGGCGCTGTCGTTGTCCGGTTCGACGAGTTGACCGAGCGCCAATCGCGTTTGCGCCAACTCGAGATTTTTCGATTGAAGCGCCCTACCGCGCGCCTGGCCGTCACGAGCGCCATCCAGGTCGCGCTGCAGGCCGGCTATCGCCGCCGGTGCGGCGCCGGTGTTGCGTGCGGCGTTGAGCAACCGGTCGACATCGCCGAGGCGACTCTCGTCCAATGCCACCCGGGCCGCCCGCAACAGTTTGGCGCTCAACTCATCCATCTGTTCTTGAAGGTCCGCCGCGCCGGCGCCCGCCTCCCGCGCTTGCTGCAAATAGTAAACGGCGCTGTCGTTATGCGGATCGAGCAGCCGGTCCTGCTGCAATCGAGTCGTCAACAGGCTGACAAAATGCTCGACATCCGCCTTGACCGAGCGCCGTCGAATCTCCTCCCGCAACTGTGCCGTCTGCGCCACGCCCATCGATTTCGCACGCACCGCTTCATCGAGTAGCTCGGTGGCACGCACGAAATTACCCGCATTGAGCGCCGCTTGTATCTGGGTCGACCCGAGTTCGGCCCGAAGGGCCTCGACTCGCGCATCGAGATCGGCCAACCGCGGGTCTTCGGGACTGATGCTGCGCGCGGTTTCCAGCGCTTGAAGGGCCATGTCGAACTTGCGCTCGCCCAAATCCGACTGGGCTCTCGCGAATAGGATTTGCGCCAGCCGTTGCAGGCCCTGTTTGGCTTCGCCGTTGCCCGGATCCAACGTCAGAACGCTCTTGTATATCGCGAGGGCGTTGCCGTCGGCCGGTTCGATGAAGTGACGATCGAGCATGGCTTGCCGGGCATTCTCGAGAAGCGCGTCGACCTGTTCATCGGTTGCCGGAGCCGCTTTGGCAGAAGGGGCCTTGATTTGGGCGGGCGCCGCAGTGAGCGACGGAGGGGTCGAGACCGCCCGATCCTCTGTGCCGCGGTACAGCAGATACCCCGCGCCGCTTGCCAGGCACAGGGCGGCGATGATCCATACGGCGTACCGCGGACGCCGGCGCCCGGGCTGGGTCTCTCGGGGCGCCGGCGCCGCGGCCGGTGCGCCGGAATCACCGAGTACGGCGATGCGCGCCTGGCACTCCTCGCGCGCGCTCGAAAGGGCCTCGCGCCATTGCTCGGCCTTAAAGGGAACGCCGAGCAGTGCGACGATCTGCCGCTGCTGGACCGCCACCCGCCATGTCTCGGAATTCGACGCGGCGTCGATCACGATGATGACGAAGCGCTCGGAGTGCAATTGCAAACGCGATAGGTCCGCGGCATGGTCCGCCGCCCCGCGCGCGTCCCAGACGACGATGCCGGACTGTGCGGCATCGACCGTTGCCAGCAGCTCCCCGATGGTGTCCACCTGCTTCAGCACCCAATCGCGGCCCAGGCCGTTGCCGAGCAGCGGCCACAACGATTCGTCCTGGGTCACCAGGAATACGTTGGATCTTTGCCGCCGTGAGACGGCAGGCGCGGATGCCGACTCGTGGTGCGAATTGGCAGCCGCCGTCTTTCGTGCCGCATGAGACAAGGCCGCGCTCCCTCACTCCAATGGACGCCCAGGAAAACCGGTTGCACGAGGGCCTTGTGGATTGGATATCCACAGCCCCCGCGCAACATGCTCTAGGGTCCGGTAAGGAGCCGAAACGTGGGCGGTTGTGAATCACACTTCTTGCGGCGGTGCCGGTCGGGGGGCGAGACCGGCTTACCCGCAGATTGCGATTTTGTGAGCCATTTCGCAGGCCGTCGGCCTCACGGGGCCTGCGGCGCCAGATAGCGGTCAAACCAGGCAATGTAGCGCCGCACGCAGTCCTTGATGTAGCTCGGCCGCGTCAGCAGGTGGAACTGGCCGGGGTACACGACGAGCTGGGTGGGAATGCCGAGTGTTCGCAGCGCCTCGTACATCTGCTCGCCCCCGGCAACCGGTACGTTGAAGTCTTTGTCGCCCCCGAGAAACAGCGTCGGGGTCCTGATGCGGTCGGCATGAAGGAATGGATAGGAGACTCGCAGCCAGCGATCCAATGCACGCCATGGCGGTCCCAATTCGGCGTTGTATTGCAGAATGTATTCATCGACGCCGTACATCGAGAGCTGGTTGCCGCTGCCCGCCCCGCTGATCGCCGCCTTGAAGCGCGAATCCGAGGCTATGGTGTAGTCGGTGAGAATGCCGCCGTAGCTCCAACCGCCAATCCCCAGGCGGCGCGGATCGGCGATCTTTTCGCGTACCACGTAATCGACGGCCGCCAGCAAATCCGCCACTTCCTTGTTGCCCCAGTCCGCGGCGATGGCGTTGGCGAATGCCGCGCCGCGTCCGCTGCTGCCTCGATAGTTGACCCCCAGGACGACATACCCGTGTGCGGCAAACCACTGCCGTTCCAGAGCCAGCGCGTAGGTATCGACGACAAGACCGTGCGAATCTTGCCCGTTCGGTCCCCCGTGGAGCCAGAGCAAGGTGGGGTAGGTCCGCCCGGCCTGGAAATCTGCCGGCTTCACGAGGAGTCCATGGATCTTGGTCCCATCCTTGCTCGGGAAGGAAATATCCTCGACCGGGCCGAGAGCCAAGTGGCTCACGAGCTCATCGTTGTGCGAGGTGAGTTTCCGCAGCTTTGCTCCCTCGATCGCGTAAATTTCGGGCACGGTGCTGTCGGTACTCACCGCCGCCGCCACATGGCCGCCGCCGCTGCATAGTGCGCTCGCCGACATCTTGCCCTCGACGCGCCGCTGCACGCTCCCGGTGTCGAGCCGAACGCTCACGGGGACCTCGACGCCGTCGTCCTCCAGTATGGCCTCGACCGAGGCGCCATCGGCCGCCATCGCGGGAGAGGACAGCGCCCGGTCGAGCCGCTCGGTGAGCACCTTCGGGTTGCCGCCGCTCAGCGCCACGATGCTGAGGCGATCCTGGATGTAGGCATTTAACTTCGGCTCGAGTCCCGAGGTGAAAACCAGATGCCTGCCGTCCGCGCTCCAAAGCAACGCGGCCTTGTTGGGTGCGTAAAAATCCGCGAGCTCGCGTGGCGCCGATCCCGGCCGGGCATCGACCACGTACAGCCGGCGCGTTCCGGACTGGTCCGCATCGGCGTCGCGAGCGCCGAAAAACGCCACCGTGTTGCCGTCCGGCGACCAAGCGGGCGAGGTATCGTCCAACTGCGCATCGGTCGTCAAGGGTTCAAGCTTTTTGGTGGCGATGTCGAGCAGGTATAGCCGGGCGTGATCGGCCGCGGTCAAATAGCCCGTCACGTCCTCCTTGAAATGCAGCCGATCGATCACGATCGGTTTCGGAACTTTGGCGCCATGAGCGGCCACCGCGCCGTCATCCGGCGCCGGGTCCCCGGGTGACATGGAAATCACCAGGCGCGATCCGTCCGGCGACCAATCGTAGCCGCCAATGTCCCCCGATACGCTGGTGAGCGCCTGAGCCTCGCCACCGCGCCGATCGAGTAAGTAGATTTGAGCCCTGGCTTCGGGCCCGCGGGTCGACAGAAAGGAGACGTAGCGGCCGTCCGGACTGAACTTTGGGTTCGAGGCGGAATCCGCCGTGCCGGTCAGCCGCACGTCGTCCGTGCCCTCGAAGTTCACCATCCAAATGCTGCTCTTGCGCTCGTCGGAATCCAGATCCGAACCCTCGACCGTGTACGCGATCCAGCGGCCGTCGCGGGAGCACGCCGGCGTATCGACGGCGAGCAGCCGATCGAAGTCGCTTGCATCGAGCGGGCGCTTGTCTGCGGCGGCACACACCGCAATCAGGCCGAGGCACGGGATTGCCAGGACTCGGCAAGCAGGTGATTTCATGGGGTTATTCTCGCTTCTGATCGGCAATGGGGTCCATTGAAGCATTTTCTCTCGATCGAATGGAAGCGGTCGGGGGACTGCCCGCCGGCGGCGTCAGGGGTAAGCGGCGGATGATCCCATGATCACGGCCGGATCAAATCGCGCGCACGGTTTCGATCACCCGGGCGATCGCGCTTTCATTGAGGGGAGCCATGAGATGAGCGCCCGCGACTCCCGGAATCTCCGAGTATTCGCGCAACAGATCGACGCACATCGCACACCCCTCGGCGGCCGGGTCGCCGGCGTGCTCCAAGCGCTCGATCATCCAGGCCGGGATGATCGAGCCGAATAAGTTCTGCTTGATCCAGCGCGCCGATTTGGCCGACGTGAGCGGTGCGACGCCGATCAGCCAATGCAGGCTCCCGGCCAGCCGGTGCTCCGCGAGCCGGGCCATGTATCGGCGCAGTATGCCGGCGTCCATGCAAAACTGAGTCTGCGCGAATTGCGCGCCGGCCTTGACCTTCTTGATCAGGCCCGCAGGCACCCAGTCGTCGGGAGGATCGATCGGCGAATCGGCGACGCCGACGAAAAAATTCGCCGAGCCGCCGACCTTGCGTCCGTGCGGTAATTCGTGCAGGTCGCGGATGCCGACCGCGGTCGCGGCAAGGCCGGCCGTATCCAGATCGAAAACCGGCTTGGCCTCCGGCTGATCGCCGGCTTTCGGATCATCGCCCCGCAGCGCCAGGACGTTTACGATGCCGAGCGCGGCGGCGCCGAGCAGCTGACTTTGCAAGGCGATCCGATTGCGGTCGCGGCAGGTCAACTGCAGGATCGGCTCGATCCCCTCCGTCAGCAACGCGTTCGCGGCAACCGTCGAATCCATATGCGCACGCGCGCCGGCGCCGTCGGTGATATTGACCGCATCGGCCAAATCTTTAAGCGGCGCCGCCTTTGAGAGCAATTCGGCCAGATCGCTCGAGGCGGGCGGCGTGATTTCCGCGGTCAGCGCGAAGCGCCCGCCTTCCAATATCTGCTTCAAACGGCTCATCGCCGGTCGCGCATTGTCGCGCGCCGCGGGCTGTTGCGCATTCCAGCTGAAGCGGTTCATGCATTATCCTCCCGACGCCGGGCAGCCAGCGACCGGAACGACAATCGTTGCCAAGCCCAATGGCCGGCACAGGATACCCTGAACCACTCCTGCTAGCTTGCCGCGGCCGCGGTGGCCAGGCGACCGTCGCGGTAGTCGGCGATGGCCTGCTCGATTTCCTCGCGTGTATTCATCACGAACGGGCCGTACTGGACCACCGGCTCGCGCAACGGCCTTGCGGCAAGCAGCAGAAAGCGCACGCCCTCGGCGTCCGCCTCCACGCGCACCTCCTCCCCATCGGACAACACTCCGGCTGCGCGAGCGGGGAGCAGTTTGACCATGCCGGCCGGGCCGACGTGGGCGCTGCCTTCGTAGGCATAGACAAACGCGTTGTGACCGGCCGCCACCGGCGCCTGGAACAGGGCTCCGGCCGGCAGACGCACGTCGATGTACAGCGGATCGGTGCTGAGTTTGCCGCCGCCGCCGTTCACTGGGCCGCTCGTGACCTTCCCGTCCAGCTCTATCGTGCCCGCGATCACCCTCACTTCGCCTCCCTGCGAGAGCTTGAGCCGCGGGATCTCGCCGGCGGGGATGTCGCGATAGCCGGCAGGCTTCATTTTTTCCTTCGACGGCAGATTGAGCCACAGCTGAAAGCCGCGCATGCGCCCTTCGCTCTGCTGCGGCATCTCGGAGTGGATGATGCCGTGCGCCGCCGTCATCCATTGCACGCCGCCGGGTCCGAGATCGCCGCGATTGCCGAGGTGATCCTCATGGCGCATGTGCCCATCGAGCATGTACGTGACGGTCTCGAAGCCGCGATGCGGATGCGGCGGGAAGCCGGCGATGTAGTCGTCCGGGTCGTCGGAGTAAAACTCGTCGAGCATCAGAAACGGATCCACATGCAGGCCGCGCTGGCTTCCCAAGCTGCGGCGCAGTTTCACGCCGGCGCCGTCGGATGTCGGCACGGACTCGATGACATGGGCCAGGGTACGCGTGTTCATCGCTAGGATCCCCTTCGAGCGTCGATGCTCAACCGACCCGCGCCGTTGGCGACCAAAAACAGGAATCCGCCGGCGAGCCCGAGGTCCTTGAGCAACATGATCTGCTGCATCTGGTCGCTCGAGCCGCCATGGAACAACGCTCCGGCAATGATGCTGAAGCCGGCCAGCAGCAAGGCGACCGTCCGCGTGTAAAAGCCGATGACGATGGCGATGCCGCCTCCGAGCTCGAGCAGGATCACCAGCGGCAGCAGGGCGCCCGGAACGCCGGCGCTCTGCATGTAGACCTGGGTTCCGGCATAGGCGCTGATTTTGCCCCAGCCCGCCAGCACGAACACGGCGGCGATCAAGACGCGGCCGACGAGGTCCGCATAAGGCTTCATCGAATCGAATAGATTATTCACGGTGTACCCTCCTTGAATGAAAGATTTTAGGCGGCCAACCGAGCGATCTCGGCCACGGCCTTGGCCAGACCCGCTTCCCGGCTCTGCGGGCTGATGGCCAGACCTTCAGCGTAGACGAATTCAACATCGCGCATGCCGAGAAAGGCCAGAAAATCGCGCACATAAGCGGTCTGCGTGTCCATGGGGGTGCCCGCATACAGGCCGCCGCGGGCGGCGAACACATACACCTTCTTGCCCGTCAGCAGACCCATCGGGCCCTTATCGGTGTAACTGAAGGTCACTCCGGCGCGGGCGATGTGATCGAAATAAGCCTTCAATTGCGAGGGCACGCCGAAGTTGTACATCGGGAGACCCAGCACGACCACCTCCGCCCGCCGCAGTTCGTCGATCAGGGCGTCGGAGTATGCCACCACCGACCGCTGCCGGGCGTCGCGCTCCTCCGGCTTGGTCGTGAATGCGCCAAACCGTTCGGCATCGAGGTGCGGCACCGGATCGGCCGCAGCCACCTCGCGCAAGACGACCTTGGCATCCGGATGGCTGTTGCGGAAAGCTGTGACGAACTGGTTTGCAAGCTGGCTCGACAGGCCGCTGCCGTTGTTCAGGCTGGCGTTGATCTGTAATAGCGTCATGGGTGCCTCCTTAACTTTGCCGGAACCCTGTGTTCCGGATGCGGTCATTTAATTATTGTTTTATTAGATAGAAAAGCCGAATATTTAGGGCTTATCTATCTTATTTTTGAATATTTTATGCCTAACATCCGGATTTCATTGGAACAATGGCGTGCGCTGCTGGCGGTGGTCGATGCCGGCGGCTATGCCCAGGCGGCGGTCTCGCTGCACAAGAGCCAGTCGTCGGTCACCTACGCGGTACAGAAGATCGAACGGCAGCTCGGGGTAAGCGCTTTCGAGGTGAGCGGACGCAAAGCGCATCTCACCCCGACCGGAGAGGTGCTGTATCGCCGAGCCAGAGCCCTGCTCGACGAAGCGCGCGCGCTGGAAGGGGCAGCGGCGAATCTCGCGGCCGGTTGGGAACCGGAGTTGCGGTTGGCGGTGGAGATCGTGTTTCCCACATGGCTGCTGCTGCAATGCTTTGCGCGCTTCGCGCAGGAGCGGCCGCAGACACGCATCGAGCTGTACGAGACCGTGCTCAGCGGCACCGAGGAAGCGCTTTCGCAACGCCGGGTCGATTTGGCGATTTGCTCCCGGGTGCCGCCGGGCTTCGCCGGCGATCCGTTGATGCGGCTGCGCTTCATTGCCGCCGCGCACCCCGATCATCCGCTGCACCGGCTCGGACGCGATCTGACGATGCAGGACCTGCGCCAGCACCGTCACCTCATTATCCGCGATACCGGCAGCCAACGCCGCAGCGGCAGTTGGCTCGGTGCGGAGCAAAGCTGGACGGTGAGCCACAAGGCCACCTCGATCCATGCGGCCGGCATGGGCCTGGGCTTCGCCTGGTACGCGGAGGAGTGGGTGCGCAACGATCTCGCGCAAGGCACGCTCAAGGAGCTGCCGCTGCGCGAGGGGCGCGAGCGCTGGGGCGATCTTTACCTCGTGTTCGCCGACCGCGATTACACGGGTCCCGGCGCGCTGCGCTTGGCCGAAATCATCCGCTCCGAGGTCGCGGGGCAGACAGCTCACGCACCATGATGCCGAGGCCCCGGGCCGGTCACGATCCGGACCACACCGGACTTCGCTTGTCCAGGAATGCGCCGATACCCTCGCGCGCATCCGGCTGCGACAGATTGGCCGCCATCACCTTGGCGGTGTACGCATAGGCGTCCGCGATCGGCATTTCGGCTTGACGATAAAAGGCCTCCTTGCCGATCGCGAGGACCACCGGCGATTTTGCGGCAATGGCGGCAGCGAGCGCCGCGGTTCGATGCGCCAATTCGGCGGCCGGCACCGCCTCATTGATCAACCCGATGCGAACCGCCGCCGGTGCATCGATCAGCTCACCCGTCAGCAGCATACGCATGGCGGCCTTGCGGCCCACATTGCGCGACAAGGCCACCATGGGGGTCGAGCAAAAGAGCCCGATATTGACCCCCGGCGTTGCAAAACGCGCATCCTCCGCCGCCAGGGCGAGATCGCAGGTTGCGACCAGTTGGCAGCCGGCCGCGGTCGCGACCCCGTGCACCTGGGCAACGACCGGCTTCGGCAAATGGAGGATCGCCAGCATGACTTTCGCGCATTCGGCGAACAACGCCTCGGCGTAGTCGCCGCCAAAGCACGCGTCGCGCATTTCCTTCAAGTCATGCCCGGCACAGAAGGCCGGTCCCGCCCCCTTCAACACCACCACGCGCACCGCGGGGTCCGCGGCGGCGCGATCCAGCTCGATTGCCAGAGCCTGCAGCATACCGAGCGAAAGCGCATTGCGCGCCTGCGGACGGTTCAGCGTCAGCGTCCGCGCGCCGGCCGCCTCCGATCGCAATATGCATGGATTGTCAGACATGGCCGCCCTCCCCTCCATAGGTTCCCCCCATTTGCCGGCACTCTAGCAATACCGATTCAAAAGTACTCTAATATTCCGGCGCGAAGCGACGCCAGTCGAACAAGAGCTCGAGCATTACAAGGGCCGCATGACCAAATCAATGCATGGAAAAACGGCGCGCCGGATCACCGCAGCCGAAGCGGCGGGCCTCGTGAAGTCGGGCGACTGGGTGGACTATGGCGCGGTGCTTGGGCAACCGGATGTGTTCGACCGCGCCCTGGCCGACCGCAAGAGCGAATTGCGGGACGTCAAATTCCGGGCCTGCCTGAGCCTGCGGCCGCGTGCCGTGCTCGAAGCCGACCCCGGGCGCGAGCATTTTCAGTGGTACAACTGGCACTTCGGCGGCTATGACCGCAATAAACACGATGCGGGGCTGTGCCACTACATACCGTGCAACCTCGGGGAGATAACGGATTATTACCGCCGATTCATCGAACCTCCCGACATCGTGGTGCTCAAGACCCGAGCGGCCGACGCCGGCGGATATTTCAACCTTGGCGCCACCAACCTCTGGCACCGCGCCATCGTCGAGCGCGCCAAGATCGTCGTCGTGGAAGTGAGCGAGGGCCTGCCGTATCTGTACGGGGTCGACAACGCGGTGCATGTCAGCGAGGTCGACTACGTGATCGAGGGCGATTCCGGCCCGCCGCCGCAATTGTCCAACCCGCCGCCGAGCGCCGCCGATCGAGCCGTGGCGCGGCTGATCGCCGCCGAAGTGGGCGATGGTGCCTGCCTGCAAGTGGGCATCGGTGCAATGCCGAATGCCGTATGTTCGCTGCTGCTCGAGAGCGGTATCCGAAATCTCGGCATCCACAGCGAAATGCTGACCGACGGCATTATCGATCTGTACGCCGGCGGGGCCATAACCGGCGGCGCCAAGGCCGTGGACCGCGGCAAGGTCGTGTGCAGCTTCGCGCTCGGCTCGCAAGGGATGTACCGCACGATCGATCGCAATGCGGATTTTCTCTGCTGTCCGATCGAGTACACGAATCTTCCTCACCTGATCATGCGCAACGAGCGTTTCATGGCGATCAACAACACGACGCAGATGGATCTGCAGGGCCAGGCCTCGTCCGAATCCTGCGGCCATCGTCACATCAGCGGCACCGGGGGTCAGCTGCAGTTCGTCCGCGGCGCCTACGCATCGAAGGACGGCAAATCGTTCGTGTGTTTGTCCTCGACCTATGAACGCCATGGGATACGCAAGAGCCGCATCGTGCTCGACCTCACGCCCGGCAATGTGGTCACGACGCCCCGCTCCGACATGATGTACGTGGTCACCGAATTCGGGATCGTCAATTTGAAGGGAAAGTCCGTTCCGGAGCGGGCCAGGGCGATGATCTCGCTCGCTCATCCTGATTTTCGCGACGGCCTCGAGCGCGAAGCGCGCGAGCACGGACTGATCCCGAGAGCCTTCGCGTGATTTCAGCGCTCATCAATTGCCTCATCAGCGGCATGCATTGCGCTAACATGGGCATAGAGGTTCAACCGGCCGCCAACGATTTCGGATGGAGTTAGCATGAAAAGACCAATTCGCATGACCCTGCTGCTATCCGCAATCGCGATCACCCTCGCGATTCCCGCCTTCGCCGACGAGGGCATGTGGACTTACGATAATTTCCCCGTGGCCAAGATGCGGGCGAAATACGGGTGGGCGCCGGATGCCGCGTGGCTCGATCACGCACGGCTCTCCAGCATCCGGTTGGCGGCCGGCTGCTCGGCGAGCCTCGTGTCCTCCGAGGGGTTGGTCATGACCAATCACCACTGCGCCCGCGAATGCTTGAGCGACCTGGCGAGCGCCAAGAACGACTACATCGCCAACGGCTTCTATGCCGCCACCGCCGCCGACGAGAAGAAGTGCCCGGCAATGGAGGCCAACCAATTGGTGCAAATCACCGACGTGACCAAGCAGATGGATGCGGCCACGGAAGGCAAATCGGACCGCGCATTTCACGAGGCGGAACGCGCGGCCAAGGCCCAGATCGAAAGCGCCTGCGGCACGGCGGCCGACGTGCGCTGCCAGGTGGTGACGTTGTACCATGGCGGCGTATACGATTTGTACAAATACAAGCGCTACCAGGATTTGAGGATGGTGTTCGCCCCGGAGGAAAGCGTGGCCTTCTTCGGCGGCGACCCGGACAACTTCACCTTTCCGCGCTACGATCTGGACACCGCCTTCGTGCGCATCTACGACAACGGCAAGCCGCTGCGCACCGATACGTACCTCAAATTCGCAACCCGCGGGGTCAAGGAAGGTGATATCGCCTTCACCAGCGGCAATCCGGGCGCCACGGAGCGCGAGGATACGCTGGCGCAACTCGAACTGCAGCGCGATGCGATTCAACCGTTTATCTTGACCACGTTTTCCGAATTGCGCGGTGTCCTGAATGAGTTCTCGACCAAAGGCCCCGAGGAATCCCGCACCTCGAAGACCCTGCTGTTCTCGATCGAGAATTCCCTGAAGGCCTACAAAGGCCGGCAACTCGCCTTGGTGGAAGGATCGCTCGTTGCGGATAAGGCGCGTGCCGAGAGCGAATTCCGGCGCCGCGTCGCTGCCGATCCGCAGCTCGCTGCGAGCGACGGCGGGGCCTGGAATGCGATCGCGGCGGCGGTGGCGCATCAACGGACCATCTTCGTTCGCTATGCGCTGCTCGAGCGCTATCCGCAGGCGTTCTCACCGCTGCTCATGGAGGCCATCGCGCTGAATCGCTACGCGGCCGAAATCGGCAAGCCCGACGGGCAGCGGTTGGAGGCGTATCAGGACGCGAACTTTCCGGCGCTCAAGCAGGAAATCGTCTCGCCGGCCCCCATTTACGCGAGCGTCGAGAAGACCGTGCTCGCCTGGTGGTTGACCAAGGTGCGCGAGGATCTCGGCACCACCGATCCCGACGTGCGCGCGCTGCTCGACAAGAAAAGTCCGGAGCAGATCGCCGGCGAGGTAGTCGACGGCACCAAGTTGAACGATGCCGAACTGCGCGCCCAGCTGTTGGCGGGCGGTGCCGGAGCCATCAACGCGTATCACGATCCATTGATCGATTTTGTCCGAATTCTCGACGCGCCCGCGCGCGCGGTCCGGGCGGACTACGAGGACAACGTGAAGGCGGTGATCACCAAGAATGCCGCACTGATCGCCAAGGCGCGTTTTGCGCTCGAGGGGAAAGACACCTATCCGGACGCAACCTTCACGCTGCGGCTCTCGTACGGCGCCGTCGCCGGCTATCGGGAGAACGGCCGCACGATCGCGCCGACCACGAATTTCGCCGGCGCTTACGCGCATGCGACGGGGTTCGATCCGTTCAAGCTGCCTGACAGCTGGCTCAAGGCGCAAAAAGCGGTGGATCCGCACGCCAACGTCGATTTCGTCTCGACCAACGACATCATCGGCGGCAACTCGGGCTCGCCAGTCATCGGGCGCAACGGCGAGGCGATCGGTTTGATCTTCGACGGCAATATCCAGTCCTTGGGCGGGGACTTCGGCTACGACGGCAGCGTGAACCGTGCGGTGGCGGTGGACGTGACGGGCATCACCGAGGCGCTCAAGAATATCTACCACGCGGACCGGCTGGTGAACGAATTGGCTCGCTAAGTGGGCAATCACGCGACGCGCCCGCTGCGCAGAATCCTCGGCCTCGGCTTCGGTCTCGCGCTGGTGTTCGGCTCGACGATCGGCGTCGGCATCCTGCGCCTTCCGGGCCTGGTGGCCGCGGCACTCGGAGATCGCACCCTGATCATGGTGTTCTGGGCCTTGGGCGGCCTGTATGCGCTGATGGGCGCCGTGACGGTCGCCGAGCTGGCCGCGATGATCCCCGAGACCGGCGGTTTTCGCGTCTACGCGCGGCGCGCCTTCGGCGAAGGCATCGGCTTCGCCGTCGGCTGGTGCGACTGGCTGCAGAGCGTCGCCGCGCTCGCCTACGTGTCGATGACGGCGGTGACTTTTCTCGGCGCACTGTGGCCGGGCGCGGCGCTAAATCCGCGCGCGCTCGCCATTGCCTTCATTGCGGCCTTCAGCGGCATCCACTGGATCGGGCTTCGGATCGGCAGCTCCTTGACGGCGATCATCAGCGTGTCGATCGGACTCATGCTGATGGTTCTGGTGATCGGCTGCTTTCTCGTCGCACCCGCGGCGGGCGGCGCCGCGGCGCCGCTCGCGGGCACGGCGGCTTCGGCTCCGTGGCTGTCGATGGCGATGCTCTTTGCGGTGGTGCCGGCGCTGCGCGCGATACTGACCGCGTTCGACGGGTGGTATGCGCCGATCTACATGGCCGAGGAAAATACCAATCCGACCCGCGTTCTGCCGCGCGCCATCATCGGCGGTGCGCTCCTGGTCACGGCCCTGTATCTGTTGATCAATCTCGCGTTCGTCCGCGTGCTGCCGCTGTCCGTGCTCGCCGCTTCGGAGCTGCCGGCGGCCGATGCGGCACGGCTGGTGCTGCCCCGCGGCGGCGCGCAGCTCGTGACCATTCTCTCCATCTTTATGATGTTCAGCCTTCTCAACAATATCATGCTCATGACGCCACGCATCTTGTTTGCGATCGGTCGGGACGGGCTTTTCACCCGGAAGGCGGCGGTCGTGAGCGCCGGCGGCACGCCGCGGATCGCGCTGATTCTGACCAGCGTGTTCACCGTCGCAATCATCCTGAGCGGCACCTTCCAGCAGGTCATCGCTCTGTACACGGTGCTGTTTTTAACCTGTTACCTGTCGGCCTTTTCAGCCCTGCTGGTGCTGCGCCGCCGGCAGCCCGAGCTGCCCCGACCATACCAGGCGCACGGCTACCCGGTCTCGACCGTCGTGGTGCTCGCGGGCTCGGTGGCCTTTCTAATCGCCGCCGTGGTGGAGGACCCGCGCTCCGGCATCCTGGCGGCCGTGTTCATCTGCGCCTGCGCTCCGGTTTACGCCTGGCTCGAACGCGGCCGGCGCCTGCGCATGCTGCTCACGCCGCGTACCGCGCCTTGAATCGCGCCTGGATGGCGCGCATCGCATCGAGAATCTCCGGCTTCAACGGCTCCGGATGGTGCTCGGCGAGAATCCGCCTCAGATGCGCGTCGATTCGCTGCAGCAGATCGAGATCGGGCTTGTCGTCGTTCGAGAGCGGCATATTCGCGGCCAGGTAGCGGGCCGGCCAGAGCTGCTCCCGGCAATGCGAGACCGTGTGGCGGTGAGCGAGGAAGTTTCCGCGCGGCCCCACCGCGCGGATGAGGTCCGTCGCGAGCGTGTCTTCGTCGATGCGCACGCCCTGCCAGAACGTGCGCAGCATGCCCGCGAGCTCATCGCACAACAACAGCGCCGGCAGCGAGTACGTCAGGCCCATGTCGAGCGAGCCCAGGTAATCGAGGGTCGCGGGCCGGCTGTAGAAGGCCTGCATGAGATTCGTGGACAACTCCCACACCGCGTCCTGATCGAAGCGGCGCGCATTCGAGGTCCCGCCGATCCCGGTGAACGAGGGCAGTCCGAGCTCGCGCCGAATCTGGCACATCGCCATGTCCGCGAGCGAGGTATATACGAAATTGCCGATGCCGCCGGTGGCCGGCTCCATGAAGCACACGTCGGAGCTGCCGATGACGCAGGAGCCGCGGCGCGCGAGCTGGCCGAGCACCATGCCCGCGAAATCCGTCGCCAGACTGTGGGTCATGCTGCCGGCCATCGTGATCGGGGTCGAAGCGCCCCCGATCGGCAGCGTCCCCACGCTCACCGGCACCCCGGCCCGCGCCGCCATGATGACTTGGTCGATATGGGTCGCGTGATAGTCAAGCGGCAGAGGCGTCACGATCTGCAGAAAATACGGCTTCGCGGCAAGCGCCTCGCGGCCGCCGCGGATGACGCTCGCCATCTCGATCACCGTCGCGAGCGAATCCGCGTGCTCGCATAGGTATTCGAGCGGCTTGGTGGTGTTCTCGGCCATGGCGGAAAATTCATCGATCTCACCGTGGATGTCCGAGTTCGCCACGTTCTTGCATGCGATGCATGCGCCATCGATGTTTGGCAGGGCATCGGCCACGCGGGTGATGGTCTCCAGATCCGCGCGGGTGCTCGCGCGCGACTCGCCGGTCCCGTTGTCGTAGACCTTGATGCAGGTCATGCCGGGGAAGAACCAGGTGTGGTGGTTGTCGAGTTCGATGTAGCGCTGGCCGTCGCGATCCCAAAGCCGAACGCTCTTGGCGACCGAAGCGAGAGACTCGCGCACCAACTCCGATGGTATACGCACGATGCCTTCCGCGCTTACGGCGCAGCCCGCGGCGCGAAACAATTCGATGGCCTCCGTGCCCGCCTCGAAGCCGGCACCGGCAATCTCGAGGTGACCGATGGCGGCTTCGATGACCTGGAGAACTTGGTTTCTCGGCAGCGGGTCGTAGGCCGCGCTCGCGCCGTAGTGCAGGCCTCGATCCCTGACAGGAGTCTCGGTTTCGGCCGCTGCCGGCCGCGCTCTTCTCATCCTCGCCCCGTCGCGTGCCATGATGTGCTCCTCCCCTGTATTATTCATGCCGCTTTCATTTGTTTATACGTATAAACAATGTGAAGCGGAAGTCCTCCGGGCGACAATCCAGGAGTCTTTGGACCTTTGCGCACCGGGGGATGCCAATGGGAATCGATCCGCGCCATAGTGTACTCTTCGAGCCCATCAAAATCGGGCCGGTCACCCTTCCGAACCGGTTCTATCAGGTGCCACACTGCACCGGCATGGGGCATGCCCTGCCCCGCACGCTTGCCGCAATGCGCGGCATGAAGGCCGAGGGGGGATGGGGCGCGGTTTGCACCGAGTATTGCTCCATCCACCCGACCTCGGACGACCAGCCCTTTCCTTTCGCCTCGCTGTGGGACGACGGCGATCTCGCCAATCTCGCGGCGATGGCCGACGCCGTGCATGCCCACGGCGCGCTCGCCGGCATCGAGCTCTGGCACGGCGGCAGCTATGTCGCCAACCTCGCCAGCCGCCGGCCGAGCATCGGCGTGCGTTCGATGCCCTCGCGGGAGGATCCTGTGCAGTCGCGGCGCATGGACAAGGCGGATCTGCGCGTCTTTCGTCAATGGCATCTCGCCGCCGCGAAGCGCGCCAAGGCCGCGGGATTCGATATCATTTACGTCTATCCGACCCACGGATACCTGGTGTGGGAGTTTCTGTCACGCAGCCTCAACGGGCGCACCGACGAATACGGCGGCAGCCTGGTTAACCGGTTGCGCCTGTTCCGCGAGTTGCTCGATGAGACGCGGGCGGCGGTTGGGGATCGCTGCGCGGTCGCTGTGCGATTTGCCGCCAACGGCCACGGCGAGGAGCACCTGTCGGCCGAGGAAGCGCGCGACGTGCTGGGCCTCATGGGCCATTTGCCGGATTTGTGGGACCTGGTCATCGACGACTATTACGAGGAGATGGGCTCTTCGCGCTTTTACAGCGAAGGCCACTTGGAGGGGCGCATTGCCTACGCCCGGGCCCTGACGGGAAAGCCCGTCGTGAGCGTCGGGCGCTTCACGAGCCCCGACATCATGGTGCGCCAGATCAAGTCAGGGGTCCTCGACCTCATTGGTGCGGCGCGCCCCTCGATCGCCGATCCGTTTCTGCCGGCAAAGATCCGCGAAGGGCGCTATGAGGACATTCGCGAGTGCATCGGCTGCAACATCTGCTACGCGTATAACTACCGGGGCTCCGCCATTCGCTGCACGCAGAACCCCACGATGGGCGAGGAATGGCGCAGCGGCTGGCATCCCGAGCGCGTCCCGGCGGGCGCCTCCGGCACCGTCCTCGTCGTCGGCGCCGGACCAGCGGGCCTCGAGGCCGCACACATCCTCGGCAAGCGGGGCTATTCCGTCACGCTCGCCGATGCAGCCAAGGAAGCCGGCGGCCGGGTCAGCCGCGAGAGTCGCTTGCCCGGCCTGCGCGAGTGGAGTCGCGTGCGCGATTACCGCCTGCAGCAAATCGCCAAAATGGCGAACGTCTCGCTGTATCTCGACAACCGCCTTTCCGCGGCGGAAGTGCGGGAGTTCGGCGCCGACGATGTGTTGCTGGCCACCGGCGCGCGCTGGCGCCGCAATGGGCTCGGCCGCTCCTCGGCGGTTCCGCTCGAATTCGCCGCCGACGCCCCGCTGTTCACCCCGGACGATCTGATGGACGGCCGCGTCCCGACGGGCGAGGTGCTGCTGTACGACGACGACCACTATTACATGGGTCCGGTGCTTGCGCTGCTGCTCGCCCGCGGGGGCGGGAGGATTTGCTACGTCACCTCGGCGGCGCGCGCCGGGGAGTGGAGCAAATACACCGGTGAACAGGACCGCGTTCAACGGCAGATGCTCGAGGCGGGCATCGAGATCCGTTGCAATGAGACGCTTGCTTCGTTCGACGGCCGCGAGGCCGCCCTCGAGTGCGTCTACACGGGAAGCGCATCCGTTCGCGCGGCGGACGCCCTCGTGCTGGTGACCTCGCGCGAGCCTGACGACGCGCTCTACTACGAGCTCGTCGGCGGCGATGGCGCCGACCGCGGCGGGCGCATCCTGCGCATCGGTGATTGTCTGCAGCCCTCGATCATCGCCGCCGCGGTATACTCCGGCCACAAGGCGGCTCGGGAACTTGGCTCAGCCGCCCCTTCGACCGCGCTGCGCGACCGAGTGCCCATCCAGAATTAGGCGCAGTTACCGCAGGCTGTGATCCGGCGTGCCCGGAGCCACGGTTTTTGCCATTCGCCCGTGAATTTTCCGCTGCCGAATGTCTTCGAACGTCTTCTCCACGACTTCACGGCCTCCGCGGCCGGCGTGATACACGTTGGAAAGAAAATAAAGTGTGCAAATCGCCGCATCCGCGAAAACGAAAACCGAGTCGATCAGGTTGTTATCCTGAAAATTCGGCGATGGTTCACCGCGATACACGAGTTCGCAGTTCTTGAAGGTGCAACCATGAAATCCCCTGCCGCTAAGTTCCACGCGCTCGTTGGTGAAAGTCTTGTCCTGATAGAACATGACAGGGCTCCTCGAAAGCAGATTTTCTTATTTATGTACCCCGCGGCGGGGCACTGTCAAGGGGCGGCGACCCCGCGTCGGCTTAATTTTCCCCGATGCGGACCGTTTATATTTCCGGTCCGCAGCATACCCAATCCGCCGGCCAGTCGGTGGCGAGACGCTTGAACCAGAATGCGGTGCGGGAAATTTCCGCATCCATCATGCAAGCGTTCTTCAGTCGCCCCGCCACACTCGACTACCTCGCGCACTCCCATGCCGCGTAGTACGCTTCGATGAGGGTCTTAAGCGCATCCTGGCCGAGCTGCTCACCCGCGCTGATTGAGTTTACCTCGACACGATGGCGTTCGCCGCTGCCGGAAAAAGCGCCGCGAGATTGCGGTCAGCAAGCCGCGCGAGCTCATCGCGGCCGAGACCCCTATCGCCGGTGAGGAACTCGAGCCAGAGGCCCTGACACATCGCCGCCACCAGGCAAGCCGCGCCTTGAGGTTCGAGGCTGGTTCCGTTTTGGCCGTCCCGCATGGCCGCGCATAGGCTGGCAAGCGTCTCATCGTGATGCCGGTCATAGACTGCACACACCTTGCGGTAATGTGGGCGCGCGCGCACTTCGCCCCAGAAGGCGAACCACACGGCGATCTTGCGGCGTTGGCAGATGCTCTTTTCAAAGTAGGTCTGCACGAAGCAGCGCAGCCGTGCGGCCGGCGCGGGCCCCGCCCCCTCGAGCCCGCGCTGCCAGGCAGCGGCAAATTCTTCTGAGAGCGAGTTCAACACCGCCGTATACAGCGCCTCCTTGCTGTTGAAATACTGGCTGATCGAGCCCACCGCCATGCCGGCCCGCCGCGCGACGTCCTGCACGGTGGTGTCGCGCAGACCGAGTGAGGCAATACAACCCAGCGCCGCATCGATGAGCTGTTTGCGCCGCCGGTCGCGATGCGCGGCGGATCGGCCGGCGCCGCGACCGCCTCTTGGAACGGAACTATCTGTGAGATCCATAAACTAAAATACTACTTATAAACCAATAGTTATGTCACTACTATGAATGAATATTCATTCATTATATACTGTCAGCCCTACCAGAGACGGACAAGGAACGAGCCATGAATGAGCCCGCAATACCGGTGGCAGGAACAGCGAGAGCCCGCCGCGCGCCGCGCGGCACTCAAAAGGCCGGCAGCGTCGGTGCCGTGCGGCCGGGCCTGCCGGGCGGAACCTACAAACCGTTGAGCGAGCGCGACATCGCCCGCATTCACGAAACCGCACTCGCGGTGCTCGCCGATATCGGCATCGGCGAGCCCACAGAGGAAATCATCCGAATTGCGACCGCGCGCGGCGCCGTGCTGAATGCTCGGCGGCGTCTGTGCTTTCCGCGCGCGCTGCTCGAGGACACGCTCGCGCGGGCCGCGCGGGAGATCGTTTATCATGGCCGCGACGCGGCGCGCACGGTGCGCAGCGGCGGCAACCGCGTGTATTTCGCGACTTCGGGCGAGGCGGTGCGCTGTGTCGATCCGATCTCCGGCCGCTACCGGCCCTCGACACTGCTCGATCTATATGACTTCTTCCGCATGGCCGATCAGCTCGAGCACATCGACTTCTGCGGCCAGCAGGTCATCGCCACCGATATTTGCGAAGACGCGAAACTGCACGCGCACAACATTGCCTACGCCGGAGCCGCCGGCACGACCAAACCCTTCAGCATCTCCCTCGCCGACCCCGATACCGTGGGCGAGGTCGAGACGCTGTGGGATCACATCCTGGGTTCACCCGGAGCGTTCCGCCGCGAACCCTTTGCGGCCATCGGCGTCTGCCCCATCGTATCGCCCCTGCGTTTCGGTCCGGACACCTCGGCGGTGCTGTGCGAAGCGGCGCGCCGCGGTTTGCCGGTGTCCGCCTGCACCGCCCCACAGGCCGGCGCGACGGCCCCCGCGGCCCTCGCCGGCGCCCTCGTCCAGTGCACGGCTGAAGCCCTTTCGATCGTCACCCTCGTGAATCTGATCAATCCGGGCGGCCCCATCGATTTCGGCCCGTGGACCTTCGTATCGGACTTGCGCACCGGTGCGTTCACCGGCGGCGGCGGCGAGGAGGCCGTGCTGCAGGCGGCGGCGGCGCAGATCGCACGCTTCTACAACCTGCCGGGCCTCGTCGCCGCGGGCATGACCGATGCCAAGCGGCCGGATTACCAGGCGGGCTATGAGAAAGGCATGACCATCGCGCTGAGCGCACTCGCCGGCGGCAACATGATCTGCGAGTGCGCGGGCATGATGGGCAGCCTCATGGGCTGCTCGCTCGAGGCGATGGTTCTCGACAATGACCTGATCGGCGCCGTTCAGCGCTCGCTGCGCGGCATCGAAGTGACCGAGGAGACGCTCTCCTATGAGGTGATCAAAGCGAACGCGCTCGGCGCCGGACACTACCTCGGCGCCGAGCAGACGCTATCCCTGATGCGAAGCGAATTTCTGTACCCGACGGTCGGCGACCGGACTTCGGTAGCCGAGTGGGAATTCCAAGGCTCGCCCGAGATCATGACCGCGGCACGCAGGCGCGTACAGCATATTCTCGCGACGCACTATCCCGACACCATCGCGCCGGAGCGCGACCGCTCCATCCGCTCCTCCTTCGACATCCGTCTCGCTCCGGAACTGATGCGTCCCGGCAACGCTCGCTGGCCCGTGACGGCCGGCTGAGCGGCAGCGTTCAGAGAACATTGTTCGGCTCGGCCGGCGTGCTAGGATCTTTGGCGTCGGGATAATGTTCGGCGTCATTTGCGATAATTTCACGCGAGGTCGGCGATGTGGTCCTTATCTGAACATTTGGTCCAGTTTTCATTTATGGCCGCCATCATTTGGGGTGCCCAGGCGTTTGCACGCCGCGCTCACCACGGACGGGCGAGCCGCGAAGCACTGCGGTTACGCATTGCGCTCGGTATCGGCCTTTCGGCGCTGCGCGAACTTTACGAGGCTGATTTAGCCAGCCTTTCCGGCGGCGAGCGCCCTCTTATTTCCGGTCGAAACCAGATCAATTTGCTGCGCACCCAGCTCGGGCGCTTGACCTCCCTCGAGCCGCCCGAGGTCGAGGCCGTCATGTCGGCGAGCATTGCGGTGGAAAGAGCGGAAACGGAAATGGCCATCGCCGGCCAAAAGGTCGGTGGGGTTACCTACTTGGTTCCGCAGAAGAAAGACGCTGGAGGATTCGTCGCATCGGCGCTGCAAGAGGCTTGTTCCATGCTTCGGTCTGCCGAAGAACTCTTGAACCCGAATGCAGTGCCGGGCGGTGAGGCGGCCGCCGCCGTCCCGGCGAACGCCAGTGCGGACTGCGGTGGCGTTCAAGCACGCGGCGCCGGCGCGCCCGAATTGGGCCGCGCCGTGCAAGCCATTGCAGATTATCGTGAGAAGGTGAAAGCCGGCGCGCTCTCCCGGTAACCGGGTCAATACACTCAGCGCCGCATCCCTTCACCGACATTCGATCCATCCCGATGCCATTGCTGTTCAAGTAGTCCGCGACCGACTGCGCGCGGCTTCGCGCGCACGCTTCCGAAAGAACTGACTTATCTCAAGCTCGTGAATATCATGGTTCACGGCCAAAACAGTGGCGCATACGCAGGGACCAATCATGGCAACGGATATCTCACCCACATCGCGGACCGAACCCGTTCCCATCGATGTTTCCGGCGGGGCGCCGGCAGATGCGCCGGATCTGCGTCTGTTTATGTTCGCGCTGTTCTTTATCTTCGGTGGAATCACCAGCTTGAATGACGTATTGATTCCGAAGCTGAAGGAATTGTTCACTCTGACCTATGGCGAGGTAATGCTGGTGCAGTCGGCTTTTTTCACGGCGTACCTCCTGATCTCGCTGCCGGCGGCGGCGATCGTCCGACGCATGGGTTACATGAGAACCGCCGTGTTTGGCTTGCTGATGATGACGGCGGGTTGTCTACTGTTCGTTCCAGCGTCTGCGTCCAGCCTCTTCGTCATATTTCTAGCCGCGCTATTCGTGCTCGCGACCGGCATCACAATCGTTCAGGTGGTCGCGAATCCACTGATCTCGATGCTTGGTGCCCCGGCGACGGCACACAGCCGACTGACCTTTGCGCAAGCCTTCAATTCGCTGGGCACGACGATTTTTCCCTACGTCGGCTCGATCCTGATTCTCGGCCCTCTGGCCAAGGTGGACCCGTCGAGCCTATCGGGAGTTGCTCTGGCTGCGTTTCGAACGCAGGAGACGCACGTCGTTGTTCGCACGTATCTGGGGCTGGCCGGCGCGCTGGTGCTGGTGGCAGCCCTGGTTTGGTTGCGTCGCAATCGGTTGGTGGAATCTGCGGTTGAAGATGCCACGGTCCGCCATCTCCTGGATCTGCTGCGGCAGCGCCGTTTCGGATTCGGTGCACTTTGTATATTCCTCTACGTCGGAGCCGAAGTTGCGATCGGTTCACTGATCGTCAACTACCTGATGCAGAGCAATGTCCTCGGTCTGGCCCAGCAGGAGGCGGGCAAACACGTGACCTTCTATTGGGGCGGCGCCATGGTTGGGCGGTTCATCGGTGCCTACCTGCTGCGCGTGTTCTCGCCGGGAAAAGTGCTTGCATCCGCTGCCGCCGCAGTGATTGCGCTTCTGTTCACATCAGCCAACGCCGCGGGTGCGTTATCCGGCTGGTCGTTGCTGGCGATCGGGCTGTTCAACTCCATCATGTTTCCCACGATCTTCTCTCTGGCCTGCGAGGGTCTGGGTTCGCGCGCAGCCGAAGGCTCGGGGATCATCTGCGTGGCGATCGTGGGCGGTGCCGTCGTACCGCTGATCACGGGTCATGCCGCGGACTGGGTCGGACTAAGGATGGCGCTCATCGTTCCGGGGATCTGCTATGCCGGCATCCTGAGCTTTGGCCTCTACGCGCGCCACTCCAAAGAGTTCAATGACAGTCGAGCGCGCCACAGATGATTCGCCGTCCCGTGCCGATCGTGGCGCTGCTCCTGGCGCTGCTGCCGATCGCGTCGACTCGACCGGGAATGACTCAAATTTCCGGCTATCCGGATCCGCCGCAGCAGTTGTTCAAGGACCTCTTCGTGGCGGTTCAGACCGCCCCGCTGTACGCTGACGGCAAGGTATTTGCGGACGCAGTTCCGAATGCCGCCCCGTATGACATCCTGGCGCAGTACCACGCAACACATCCCGATTCACCGCGGGCGCTCGAGCAGTTTGTCGAGGAGCACTTCACCCTCCCGTCCGAGGTGACTGCCGCCTCCTCGGCAGCGGAGCATGTATCCATCATCGAGCACATCGACCGATTATGGGAACTGCTCACCCGCCGCACCACCTCCGCACCGCCCTATTCCTCGCTGCTGCCTTTGCCGCGGCCCTATGTCGTCCCAGGCGGCCGTTTTCGCGAAATCTATTACTGGGACTCGTATTTCACGATGCTGGGTTTGGTCGAAAGCAACCGGCGCGACCTGGTGGAAGACATGGTGGGCGACTTCGCTTACTTCATCGACACCTACGGACACGTGCCGAACGGCTCGCGCACTTATTACTTGAGCCGTTCGCAGCCGCCGTTCTTTTTTGAAATGGTGGGTCTGCTGGAAAGCAACGATCCGCCGGCCGCATTCGCGCGGTATTTGCCGGAGCTGAAAGCCGAGTATGCATTCTGGATGCGAGGAGCGGAAGGTCTGCGTCGCGGGACCGCCCGGCGCCACGTCGTGGCTCTCGACGACGGCTCGATCCTCAACCGCTTTTGGGACGAACGCGACACTCCGCGCGATGAATCGTATCGCGAAGACGCTGACCTTGCGCATGCGAGTCAGCGCCCGGCGCCGCAGGTGTTCCGGGACATCCGTGCCGCGGCAGAGAGCGGCTGGGACTTCAGTTCGCGCTGGTTCGCCGATGGCCATACCCTCTCCTCGATCGATACCACTGAAATCCTTCCGATCGATCTCAACAGCCTGCTCTTTGGGCTCGAGAACGCAATCAGCAGCGGCTGCCGGCGCCGGGCCGACCACGTCTGCGCCGGCGAGTTTGCACATCGAGCGGCGACGCGCCGCATGGCAATCGACCGTTACCTGTGGGACGCGTCGGGCGGCGCCTATCTCGACTATCGATGGACGCACCACGAGCGCATCCGGCGCCTCTCGGCCGCAACCCTTTATCCTCTCTTTGTCGCCCTGGCATCCGAGGCTCAGGCAGCCTCGGTCGCGAAGGTCGCCGCTCAGCAACTGCTGCAGCCCGGAGGCATCGTGACGACGCCCCTGGAAACCGGCCAGCAATGGGACGCCCCGAACGGCTGGGCGCCCCTGCAGTGGATCGCGATCGACGGCTTGCGGCGCTACCACCATGCTTCGCTCGCAGAAGCGATTGCGTGTCGCTGGATGATGAATGTCGAGGCGCTCTACCGCCGGAGCGGCAAATTGGTCGAGAAATACGATGTGATCAATACTGGCCGCGGCAGCGGCGGTGGTGAGTATCCGTTGCAGGATGGATTTGGTTGGACCAATGGCGTTATGCGAAAGCTCATCGCTCTGTACCCGGTGGATGCCGCTTATTCCGTGGCGGGTCAATGCCCGAACGATTGAACCCTCGGTTCGAGGGGTCGACGAACCGCTACAGCATGTGGTTCTCGCAGCAGCTTGGCTTATCATGATCACATGATCGCAAGGCATTCGGTAGATGCGCGGCCAATCTGCCGCCGATTCGCTCTTGGCATTGCCTTAGCGCTCGTTGCATGCTGCGGCAAATCGTCCGCGCAGACCCCCGCGCAGGTCGAATCGATTACGGTTCCATTGGCATCCGGTGATGTACCAATGCCGCATTTTTGGGAGCAGATGTTCGGATCTGGCAGAGCGGTTCTCTCTTTGCGTGACAGCTATCGACAGGATCTGCGCACGGTCAAGGCGGTCACTGATTTCCGGTACGTCCGCTTTCACAACATCTTTGATGACGACGTGGGCCTGTTAAACGTCGACGCTCGCGGCCGTGCAAGCTACAACTTTTCCTACATCGATCAGATTTACGACGGCTTGCTCCAAAACGACGTACGTCCATTCGTCGAGATCGGATTCATGCCGGCTGGACTATCCGCGGATCGCAAGAGCGTTGTTGATTTCTGGTACCACCCGAATCGCGCGCCCCCCAAAAGCTATTCAATGTGGGACGATCTCGTGCGCCACTTTGTCGCTCATCTTGTCGAACGCTATGGCATCGGTGAGGTGTCGCAATGGTACTTCGAAGTATGGAACGAGCCGAATATCGATTTCTGGGGCGGAAAACCGAAGCAGTCCACGTACTTTGAACTCTACGACCACACCGCGCGCGACATAAAGTCGGTGAATCAGCTTCTTCGCGTTGGCGGCCCGGCGACCGCGCAGGCGGCCTGGATCGGAGACTTTCTGCGCCATGCTTATCGCAAAGGGATACCCGTGGATTTTGTTTCGAGTCACGTCTATGCGAATGACACGGCGGAGAATGTGCTGGGCAGCCACGAACGCATACCTCGAAATCGCATGGTGTGCCGTGCGGCGCAAAAGATTCGCGATGAGATCGCACGCTCAAAAATACATGGGGTCCCGCTTATGCTCAGCGAGTTCAATGCCAGCTATAGCAATGAACCCGATGTAACCGACAGCGTCTACATGGGCCCGTGGATGGCCGATACCGTGCGCCAATGCGCGGGGGTCGTCGATCTACTGAGCTACTGGACCTTCTCCGATGTTTTCGAGGAGCGGGGTGTGGCCAGAACGCCATTTTATGGGGGTTTTGGCTTGATTGCGGAACGCGGAATTCCCAAACCCGCCTATAACGCATTCGCACTTCTGCATAAACTGGGGGAGCGGCGCGTTCCGATAGATTCGGAATCCGCGCTGGTCACGAAACGCGCGGACGGCGCTGTGGTGATCGCCCTGTGGAATTACGCCCCCCCCGACGGCACCGGAAGCAAATATGTCGGGCCATCCGGAACCCATAAACCCGGCAAACGCTTCATAATCAGGCTGGAGGGCACGGCACCAAACGCGTCGATGACACTGTGGCGATTGGATGCCGATCATGGCAATGTCATCAAGAGCTTTGATGATATGGGGCGTCCCGCTTTTCCCAGCCGCGCACAGATCGAAGAGCTAAAAATTGCAGCGAGACTGCCAGATCCGGAGAGAACCAATTTGCAGAATGGCGCTGCTGACGTCGTGGTTCCAAGCCAGGGATTGGTCCTTATCGAGGTGTCGCCGTAATGTTTGCCGGGTCTGGCCGCCGTTTAACCGGGCGCGCATGCTTCACTCCGGTCGCCTGCATTTGCCGCTCGCGGACATCCAATTTGAGCCGGTCCGGGGCCTATGCTATGTTATCATCCGAGCAGAACGTGCGGCGCTGATACCGTATCATCCGGAGCAGTCACAAGTAGAAAAATGAATCCGCAGTGAAGCCGGCGCATAGCACTCCCATGCCGCACCGAACATCGATGGTGAAATCATGTTCACGCAAGTGATAGACCCGCTCAATAACCTGACGCTCACGTGCTTGGTGGCGCTGGTTCCCGTTGTCGCTCTGCTGGTCATGCTCGCGGTATTTCGGTTGCCGGCCTGGTTGGCGACAATATTCGGCTCGGTCATTACATTTGCACTCGCGCTGTGGGTTTGGAAAATGCCGTTTGACGACGGCGCCCATGCTTACGTCTACGGCGCCGCGACCGGCGTGTGGAATGTCGACTGGATTACGTTCTGGGGCATGGTGCTGTTCAACACGCTGGCTGTAAGCGGCATATTCGAGAATTTCCGCCGCTGGCTGATCGCGCAAGGCAGCATGGACGTACGCGTGCAGACGATGCTGTTCGCATGGGCATTTGGAGCGCTGCTCGAAGGCCTTGTCGGTTTCGGATATCCGTGGGCGGTGGTTGCGCCCATCCTGATTTCGCTTGGCATTTCCGATCTCAACGCGATCCGCGTCGCTGCGATCGCCAACAATGCGCCGGTCTCCTACGGCGCGCTCGGCGCGCCGATCATAGCGCTGGCCGCGGTCACCGGCTATCCGCTCCTGGCGCTCTCAGCCTCGGTCGGCACCGTGGTCGCGGTGCTCGCGCTCCTGCCGCCGTGGGTGCTGTTGTACCTGGTCTCAGGAAAGCGGGGAATGATGGGCGGCTGGCCCCTCGCCGTGGTCGGATCGCTCGGCTATATCGCGGGCCAGTATCCGGTTGCCGTCCATCTAGGGCCCTATCTGCCCGACGTCACCGGCGCCATCGTTTGTTTCATCGCGTTGTTCGCATTGCTCAAAGTATGGCAGCCCAAAACGGTACTGGGTTATGGCGGCGTGCCGCTCGATGCGGCCATGGCAAAGCAGTGGCAAGGACATGGACTCAAGCCGGCCGAAGTGCTGCAGGCCTGGATGCCGTTCGCCGTGCTGTTGATCGTGGTCGCGGCCTGGACCGGCCCATGGTCCCCGTTGCCGAAGGTGAGCTGGTTCAGCGCCAAAGCGGTCGCCTGCTCATCGCTCGCGGCCACCTGCAGTACGGCTAAGCCCGACGTCAGCGCAGTTTTCAAATTTGCCCCCTATATTGGCGGGACCGCCATCCTTGCGTCGTGCCTCCTCATTGCCGGGTTGCTGGTGGTGATGGGCAAGCTGAAAGGCTCCCAAATCGGCGAAATATTCCGCCGTACGTTCCATCAGATGTGGGGTGCGTGCCTGGTCGGCGTGTTCATCTTTGGGCTGGCATACGTCTTCAATTATTCCGGCATGGCGGCATCGCTCGCGAAGGGATTTTCGAGCTTGGGCACTGCTTTCATTGTTGTCGCACCGATCCTTGGCTTCATCGGCGTCGCTTTGTCGGGCTCGAACACCTCGACCAACGCCATGTTCGGCAAATTCCAGGCGCTCGTCGGCGCGCAGCTCGGCATGCCGCCACTGTTGTTACCAACGCTTAATTCCGTCGGCGCGGAAATCGGTAAACCCGTGGCGCCGCAAACCGCAAGCGTCGGCGTTTCGACCAGCAAGTTCGTGCGCAAAGAAGGCGATGTCATCCGCCACAACATGGGCTGGACTTTCATTCTGCTCGCCTACCTGATCCTGATTGCTATCGGGTGCTACCTGGTGCGTCCCGCGGTGATGACGGCGAGTTAGGAACCCGTACCGGGAGGATCGCGTCGGCCAGGAACGTTTATGCGATTCGCGATACGTAAGATTTGCTGCGCCATATTCGGGCTCCTAATGGTTCGTGGCGCGACTGCCGATGAGCGGAACTCGATGCATCACAATCGCCCTGCCCCGGGCTTATTGCGGCGGCAGCGCTCTTTTGATTCGCACTCTCTGTGCAGTCAGCTGTTCAAGATATTCCCGTCAACAAACCGCAACGGCGTCTCGCCGATGTCAATTTTGAGGCCGTGATCACGAAGTAGTCTGGCTGACACTGCGCTGATGCTCCCCGGATCCCTGTCCACCGAAAATGGGTTTCGTGATGGCCGCCAGTATTCGCGCGGCAGCGGCGGCTCGGTGCCATCGTGATGCAGGGCCATGGCAATCACATTGAGCTGCGTAAATCGATCATGGCGATTGAACTGATGTGCGACCGATTCCTCCGTTGCGTTCGGAAACCCCCTGGCTCTACACATGCTGCATACGCTGTCGGCGAGCGCCTTTGAGTTCGGCGACACCGCCGCGAGATCATTCGCCGCCAGGTAACGCTCCGTCAGCAGGGCATTCGTAGCGTCGGCGAGTTCCTTCTGGAGCGGCAGCAGGCTCTTCCTCGTCGATCTCCTCAACAGCAACACGACGGCGAAAGCAAGCAATACAAGCGAGCCGATCCACTTCACCATTGCACCTCATAAGTTGAGAATTCGGTCTAACGCGGTTCTCGATGCCCTTTGGTTTGGCAGCGCGCTACCCCCTGGAGGCGTAGGATCCGCTCGAGCGCGGGTGGATGCGAGTAGTAGAACGCCGCGTACAGCCGATCAGGTGTGAGGGTGCTGGCATTGTCACGATAGAGCTTCACGAGCGCCGCGGCGAGCTCCTGCGCGCTCGCATGGCGTGAGGCGAAGCGGTCCGCTTGGAACTCATGACGGCGCGACCAAAGCGCGCCGATCGGTGTCGCAAAGAAGGTCAGCACCGGCGCCGCCAGGAAGAAGAGCAGAAGGGCCGCGTGCGCTGAGCGGACCGGGACACCGAGCGCGGAGTAGAACGTTGGTCTGGCCGCGAGCCAGCCGAGCAGCGCAAGGCCCCCGAAGGTGGTGACGGCCGAGATGAGAAGCCTCTGGCGGATGTGCCTCAGGCGGAAGTGGCCGAGCTCGTGGGCGAGCACGGCTTCGACCTCCGAAGGTCCGAGCTGCTGCAGGATCGTATCGAAGAAAACGATGCGCTTGTGGCGACCAATGCCGGTGAAATAAGCGTTACCGTGCCTCGAGCGGCGTGAGCCGTCCATGACGAACACGCCGTTGGAGCTGAATCCGCAGCGCTCGAGCAGCGCCTCGATCCGGGCCTTGAGCGGGGGGTCCTCGAGCGGCAAGAACCGATTGAACAGCGGCGCGATGAAGACCGGCCAGGCCCACGTCATGAGAAGCGTCGACCCCAGCCAGACGCACCAGACCCACGCCCACCACCAGCGGCCAGCGCGTTCCATCAGCATGATCGTCGCGACCAGCAGCGGGCCGCCGAGCAGCACTGCGAGCAGCAGCCCTCTGCCGAGATCGGCCAGAAAGAGCATCAGGGAGGTGCGGTTGAAGCCGAAATGCCTTTCGAGCCGGAAGGTCCGCCACAGGGACAGTGGCAAATTGACGACGCCCACCGCGCAGGCGACGGTCGCGATCACCGCCGCGCCGAGCCAGGGTTGACCCCACCCCGTGCCGCGCCAAAGGCCATCGAGGCTCGCAATGCCACCCCCCACGGTCAGGGCCAGCGTGAGCCCCGCGTTGAGCACGGTGCCGATGCGGCCAAGCCTGACTTTGGCGATCGTATAGTCGGCGGCCTTGCGGTGATCTTCCAAGGAGATCCGGCTCGCAAAAGGCTCGGGCACGCGATCGCGGTGGACGCCGACCGCCCCGGCCTGGCGGTGTGCAAGCCACAGCTCCAAGGTCGTACTCGCGGTGACCGCGGCGATGAAGAGAATGGTGAGCCAATGCATCGTCGTTCAGTATGACCCGACCAGGCCGGCGGGCGCGACTGACCGGCTGCCAGTAGACGCCGGAAGGCAGAGCTTTGAACCACCGCCCAAAGCGGCCTGCCCCGAATTGCACTGACCCCCGAACGGTCGTAGACTATTCATACACATACGATGTGTATAGAGGCTCTAATGAAGCACATTCGCAAATCGAGCGCTGAGCGTACGAATATTGTTCTCGACTCGAAGCTCGTCGACCAGGTCAAGCGACTCGCCAAGGTCAAAACGACTCGCGACGCAGTCCATGTCGCGCTCGAGCATTACGTGCGCAGTCGCGACTACTCTGGCGTTCTTGCATTGCGCGGCACGGGCGGCGTTTCAGAGGGCTACGATCCAAAGGCAGCAAGCCCGCCGCGGTGACGTGAGATGCTCGTCGACTCTTCGGTGTGGATCGCATACTTACGAGGTGAAAATCTGATCGAAGTTGATCTGCTCACCAAAGCTCTAGAACATCGAGAGCCCGTCTGGCTTGCGCCGCCGATCCTGCAGGAGGTTCTGCAGGGAGCAGATAGCCCTGACCGGTTCACCCGTTGGGATCGGGTACTTGGCGAGTTGCCAATGGTCATCGCGCCCGACGCCCGCGAGGCTGCGCGCGGCGCGGCGCACCTGTACGTGCGCTGTCGATGGGCAGGCGTCACTCCACGTTCCGCGAATGACTGCCTGATAGCAACGCACGCTATCCTTGGCGGCATGCCGCTACTCCATCGTGATAGGGACTTTGATCTGATCGCCAGCGTCGAGCCGAAGCTCATTCTTGTTGTCGTCGCCGCGGAGAAATGAGCAAACGGTCGTAATGGGTGGCGGGCCACGTTCTCGGCCGGACGGGCGCCGCGGCCGCACTCGGACCGCTGCTGACGCCGATCGCGCGGCTCATATCGATTTGCAGAAGTCACTGCCCGGGTCCCACACGGTGTAGGTTTTGGTGAACACATCCATGCTCTTCTTGCCGCCAGCGAGATTCAACAATTGAACGTCCCCGCCGACTTGGCCCAGAATTACCAGCTGGGTCTTCGTACATGGCGCGAGGGTGATGTTCGGGGCGTTGGTGATGCCCTCAGTATTGATTACTTGTGCGTAGATATCCGCACTTGATGACAGAATGTTCGTGGCGGTCATCCTGCCGAGCGGTGACGCCGCAAGAAAGTTGTAAATGGATGATGGCAGTAACTTTTGTGCAACGGCCCGGACCGTCGCATCAATCACCTCTGTCGCCAGTTTTACAGCAATGTTTGAAGCCCAATTGCCGAGAAAGGCGAGTTTGAGCTCGATGCGCGGTGCGCAGAATGAGATCACCATGGCGGTTGGAGCGGCCGCTGTGATGCTTTTGTGGTCCGTGATTTTGAACGTTACAGTGCCTGGAGCCCCGCCGCTCTGTGCGGCTTGACTCGTCGCACCCGCCCAGTCAATCTCGAAGCCGCTCTTGGAGTACTCGTTGCCGCCGGTGAGCGCCGGATGAATCAGGAACGCGGCGCTGATTTCCAGCGTGAGTGGCATGCCCCCCAATACCGGAGCTAAGGGGATATCGATCGCAGCCGGCAACTTGAACTTGTCTTCAGCCGCCCAAACGCCGGGCGTGTCTTTGCCCATTTCCCACACGAAATGAAAGTGCCCGCTCATGTGCTGAACCCCGGGGGCTATCGTGTCTTGCACGTTCTTCATCGGAATCTTGATGTCACTGACAAACTGAAAATCCGTGATCGTGCCGTCAACGTCGATCGCGGCCTTGAAACCGTTGGTGTCCTTGGTGATCCTCGTCGACACCAAGGCGGATTTGTCCGACGGTGTCACCGACCAGCGGTCTATCTTCCAACCCTCTATCACTGCATTCTGGACGCTTTTACTAACTTGGTCAGGTATGGATTTTGCCGGGAGAGGCGGGGACGAATAGGTCGGCGGCGGCTGCGCATCAACCGGCGGTATGACCCAATCGAGCAATCCGAACGCGGGGGATGCGGACGGCTGAATTTCAGAAAGTTTCGGGCCATTAAAAGAGATTGACGGCTCGAGGTTGATCTCGCCTTCCTGGACCAACTCCACGAGTTTAACGGAGTCGATGATCAGCACGGTCTGGGAGCCAGTCGTCTCCGCCGCGAGAACTTTCGCGGCGAAGGCGTCCTTGACCAGAATGATGTCGCCGGCCTTGAGAGCCAGAATCTCAGCGGATGCATGGTCGAACACCGCTCCGTGTCCATCGCTGCTGATGCCCTGCAGCGACGATTCGATTGCCGCCTTATCTATGAGCTTGACTTCGGGCTTGTATGTCACATGCGCGAAACTTCCGCCGCCGCTCACGGTGACGTTCTTCTCGTGGGCGGCCCTTTCCGCGAGCCACGACGCATCGCCGAAGGTGGTTGGGCGGGACGTATCGATCGGCGGCACCGCCGCGGCTGGCGGCGGCTTCTTGTGGCAAGCCGAAAGCGCGATTACGGCCACGGCTAGGAACCCGGCTCTGCCGGCACGCCTCAAAACGGTTTCACATAATGTGGTCATCGGCCGAATCTCCCCGGCGTGATTGGCTGCCCGAGCGCGTTGACCGAACTGAGCACATTCCCCCTTACGCAAGCGCCACCGGGCACGGCTGCCTTTTGCGCAACTCATTGAGGCCCAAGCTTATCTAACGAGAGGACTGATCCGCTGGCGCCGGTTTTTCTCCGCCCTTGACCGGCGGCTTTGCCTCGACGGGGCAGGAACTTGCCAATCCCTTGCCGTCGATGATCATTCGCGAACATATATCCGCGCACAACTCAGGGGTTTTCGCGCCTGGCGGTTTTCCCAACACGGTTCCGTCACGGTTCAGGCATTGGCACGTGCAATCAGCCGCTTTCGCATCGTTGACAACAAGCAAAAACATGGGGACCGCGGCCGCAATGGCCAAGGTAATTTTCATTGTTCTCTCTCCCAGTCGCGCTGCAGTCACTCAGAGCTTACGCCAACTGACTATAGGGGCTGCAGAGCGCATATACAACAACTCAATGCAAGATATGACCATCCAGCATCGGCGATGGAATTCAACGCGGCCGTTGCGAGAGCAAGCTGCTGAGCAGCCCTCCGACGATGGCGCCGCCGACTTCCATCGCGAGTTGCGCTTTGATATCTGCGGTACCGCTATCGAAGCCCCCTCCCCCGTCCTCTTGCTCGATACGCGAGACCACCCAGTCGAATTTCCCGCTGGTAACGGCGGCTTTGCAATAGCGGCATTCCCCAATCTGGTTGAGCGCCAGCGGAGCACCGCAACTCGGGCAGGTGCTCTCCAGGGTGCCGGCTTTATTGGAACTTGAGACTCCGACGGAGCGCTGGAAGGTCCACTCTTCCGTGAATGGCCGAATCGATCGATCGCCAAAAACGACTCGGCCGGTATTGTCCACTTCGTAGTCAGCCGATGAGGCCATGATGCGCACAGTCAAATCGTCGAAAACCCGACCATGAACCACGCGCATAGGTTCGACGCTGCGGACGGTGAGACCCTCCATGACGTTGCGGCGGCCTTCGGTCGCCATGGTCTCGAGCTGCGCGCGCCACGCAAAATAGGCCCCGGGGCTCAAAAAGCCGCGGCCCACCTCCAAATTTTGCTTGCACCACGCGTCTTGCAGCGCCATGAAGGCGGTTTTCACACGGGTGAGGAAGGGATCGACCTCGAAGCCGGCGTCGGCCGCACGCAAGCCGGCGATGCCATCGGCAACCGTTGGCGCGGCAATTCCAAGCAGAGGATCCGCGGTGTATCCGACGAAAGACGCGGGCTGCACGTCGGCCACCACCCAATCCACCGTGCCATTGGTGACACTGGCGCGGCAGTGGGCACACGTGCCGTCCAGGCCGAGCCGAAGTTCGGCTCCGCACGCCGGGCAGCGCGACGCCGTGACCCCTCCATCTTGGGGCGTACGGGCGGTCGCCGCCCGCACAAAAATCCAGCGCTCGCCGTGACGGCTATCTTCACCCTCGTCGTTAAGCACCCGATTCGATTCATCCAGAGTTTTGGCGCGATAAACCAAATCGAAATGGACCTGCAGACTTTGTCCCCGTGCGTCACACGTCGCATCGACCAAGTGGACCCCGCGTACGTTGAGACTTTCCATGAGCGCATGCTGGTGCTGCGCCGTCATTTGGCTGATGTAACGCGACACGGCAGCGAACACCGCGTCGTTCAAATAGGGACGGATCGCGCCCGAATCGTTTTTTTGCAAACCGCGCTTCACCAGAAAGAAGGTCATCTCGGCACGCTGCAGGAAAGTCTCTATTTCAAAGCCAGGGTCCTGCGCGCGTATGGCGTCCACCGCGGCCGGCAAACCCGGCCGGACCGGCTCCTCAATCACGCCTGCGCCGAGACTGCCGACGCCCCGGCCTGCCGCCGCGCCCAAGATTGCACCAATCGCTTCGCGGGCGATTGGCGAGGCAGCCAGACTCTGCACGCTGGGGGATCCTCGAATGACACGGCGGAAAATGAACCAACAAATGAAGCCGATCACGATCAACACAATGATGCCGCCAATGGAACTTCCGCCGCCGCTCGAGAAACCGCCGAAGTGGCCGCTGCTGGAGCTTTGAACACTCCCGCTATGTTCGCCGCCGCCGACGCGCCCGAGTGCAGACTCGGTAGCCCCTAGGCTGATCGCGGCGAGACCCGCCTGTACACGGCCTGTCGCGAAGCGGCCGTTCGCAGCCCCGCCTGCGCGCGGCTCATTCAAGTCAGCGCCGCTCCGCAGTTGCCGCAATATCGAGCGTTAGCCGCGGCGGCGGTACCGCACTGCGTGCAATGTGCCGGTGCAGGGGGTGCGAGCGCAGTGCCGCAACTCGCGCAAAATTTGGCGCCGGGATTATTCGGAGAGTGGCAACTCCCGCAGACCAATGCGACGCCTGCGCCCGCGGCTCCGGGACTCGAGGTCGGCGCCGGAGCGGGTCCAGAGCCCGGATTTGGGCCCGGACCTTGGGTCGGGGGCGCGGCCGCACCGATTCCGCCAATCACCCCTCCCAATCCCATGCCGACGCCCAATAGGGCGGCGCCGTTGCCGCCGCCTGTTGCAGATCCTTCGCCTATGCCTTTCAAAGCCGCACCGACTCCGTATTCACGAAATCCGCCCGCAAGTTTGGTGTACGCCTTGTCTTTGCGCAGCTCCTTAAGGGTGTGTTCGTCCTCGGGTTTGAGACTGATCGTGATATTGCCGAGACGGGTTACGGTCAGGCCATAAGAAACCAAGGATGCCCGTACATCGTCGAGCAGCGCCGTCTCGATCTCGGTTGTTCGCCCGGCGATACCGAGCACCGGCCATTTTTCGGCGGTCAGCTTGCGCACGACGCCCGTGCGCAGCGATTTCAGGATTTGTTCTCGCGCCCAATCGGTGATCAGATCATTGGAGCCTTGACGCGTGCCGACCAGTTTCAAGATCAGCGCCGCCGGGTCGCTCACAATGATCGCGTATTCACCGAATACGCGAAGTCCCACGGCAAGACCGGTCTCGGGATCCTCGATGTCGTCGATGGGACCACCGAATGGCAGGCCGACGAATTCGCGTGTACCGATGAAATACAGCTCGGCGCGGTACATATTGCCGCCACTCGCCAGGTCTACGAGGTCCCCGAGGAAGGGGATCAGTGCGCCGTCCAGGGTCGATCGTCCCTGAGGTAGTATGCCGGCAACCTTGCCCTCCTTGACGAAGATCGCCGTCTCATCCGGCTCCACCGTGATCTGGGTGAGCCTGCGGATGGTCATGTCGGGCCATTTGAAAAGAATGAATTCCTTGGCGAGATCCGGTCGTGCGATGAACTGTCGATTGAGGTCGTTTCCGACACCGAATAGGCTCACGATACGTGCTCCGGTCTGGATGGAATGGATGGTGAGATCATGTTTGCACCTGAGTCGGCAACGACGACTTCCCCATGCGCTCATCGTATGCCAAAGCGTCGACTTTCCGCAAAAGATGATCGATTACTGTCGTCGCAGTTCGACGCGCCGGTTCCGCGCGCGCCCTTCGAGGGTGTCGTTGGTCGCGACCGGCTGCGCGGCCCCATAGCCCGCAGTATCGAGTCGCGCCGCGGCGATCTTGAAACGGGTCACCAGTGCGTCCTTCACCGCCGCCGCGCGCCGCTGGGACAACGGGACATTGGACTTTTGACTGCCAATATTGTCCGTGTGCCCGCTGACGCTCAGCTTCCAATCGGGGTGCTTCTGCATGATGGTTGCGATTTCCAGCAGTACGGGCTCGGACTCGGGCTTGATGACCGAGCGGTTGAAGTCGAAATAAATATCATAGATTTGCACCGGTTGGTTATCCGCCAGCGCCTTCTCCATGTTTGATGCACCGCTGCGCTTCGCCTCAGGAAAGGAGATCTTGATGACTTGTACCCCTCGCGAGGACAGATCGGGCCATTCCTGGACGAGAATCATCGGGTTCGACGGCTGGTCGAGGATGTAAAAGTTGTAGTTGTAACCATCATTGCCGTTCGGGCCGCCGCAGACGGACTGGGCGCGCAACGCAGGCAGCTCGACGGGCTCGTCGTTTACAATGACAGGTATGGCCACGTCGCCCGTCCCGGCGCGAGTCAGCTTGCAGGTGTACTGGAGCAATCCGGCGTAGTCCGTGAAGATCGGCTTCCAAGATGCCCCCAACCGCGAGCGGCGGATAGCCTCCAGCTGTTTCGCCTCGACCGGGCCCGGAAAGTGAAAATCGACCGCTTGGCCGCTGCGCAACTGCGCAAGTACCTCGGTCGACATCCGGAGGAACGTGATTCCGGGATAGTGCTCCAGCGCATCCTTGCAGATCCAATTGCGTACGCTACGCGCCTTCGCCAGATCCGCCACATCGACGACCACATCGCACTGAATCGTCTTCGCGGCAGGATCAGCATTCGAAGGAACCGGTTTCCGCTGATCGGCGGCATCGCTTTCGAGAGCAGGATCGGTCTGCATGTAATGGTAGGTGATCACATTGCCGCCGACTGACCGGATGCTGGTGAACCATTCGAAGTCGCCATAGTCCTCGCGCCGGGCGGCGACCACCATGAGCCCCTCGATCGCCGGAATCAATGCGGCAGAGGTTGCCGGCCCGACCGGTTTAAAAGGAGCCGGCGGCGCGCCCTTGCTGGGCGGGGGCTTTCCCGATCCTGCGTTCGTCAGCGCCTTCATGATCTTGTCCATGTCTGTGGCGTTGCCGCCGGCGGGCGCGTCAGTCGGCGCATTGCCGGCCGTTCCCGTCTGCATTCCCTGGAGAGCCTTTAGAATATCCGCCATGCCCGCGGGGGGCGGGTCGTCCGCGGAGGCGTATGCGAGCAAAGTCGTCTCGGGTCCTGCCTCGGCGGTGTTGACCGCCACGCCGGCCCATGCAACTGCGGCTGCCGTCATGAGAACCGCCGCTGCCTTTGATCGATTTGTCAAATGCGCTGTCATGCTGCCTCCAAAGAAAATGGATTGCGCTGGTTACCGCCGCGGACTCCGTGATGGATGATTGCAGCCCGTCAGCCTTGCTGTTCAGTAATTCAAATCGCGCCGATCCCAACCCTACGATTTCAGTGGCAATGCCATATTTGGAAAATACTGCTGGCGATAATCGGGAGGGATAGGGTTATGAGTGAAGTTCCGATGCAGATTTTGCGCAGGCTGGCGGATCCACTTTTAACGAACAAACCAATTGCAAGGGCCAGGAGGCCGATCGGCAAATCGACTATCCAGCACTCCGCCACACCCAACGCGACCACGCCCGATGAGTCCCCGCAGATTGGTGGGAAAGCGGTCGACCCCACGACGACAACTCCCCAGAGTACTGCTGGAAACGCAAACACGAGCGCGGCAACCTGGAACAGGATCCCCATGGCCCTGGGCTTGTTCCCGGTGGGCGGCGCCAAAATCGGTTCAGGGCCATTTTCCATAATTAGCCATGCCTTCCTGCCAGCAAATAAAATTACCGTGGAAAAGGTCATCGTTCATCCATCCGCGATGGCCGACATAGTATCTGCTGTCGATACGGAAAACGAACTGTACAAGCGAATCTTTATGTCTCCCGCTGTGGCGCCGCGACACCCGTCGGTGCAAGACTATTCGATCATCCTATTCTTGCACTTCCGCGCCAGGTTCGCGTCCCCGGTAAACGCCGCAAGCCTGGCGGTCCCGTCCGGAGTAATATGCGCGTGATGTCGCTCGCTCGAAGATAGGGTCATAACCGAAAACAGCGAAATTGAGTATTCGCATTCCGCCACAAGAAAATCGCCGGGGATACGTCATGCGACTGTTCAAATTGTGCGCGATTCTAATCAGCACTTGGTCGGGTTTAGCAGTTTGCGGGGCGCAAACCGTCGTGCAACCCATCGATGAGGGCGACCTCGTGACGTTGAGCGGCAACACAAGGTCCGAGGCCACGCCGGCCAATGACCGCGGCGCCGTCGATCCGGCAATGCCGCTCGAACATCTTGAGCTACAGCTGCGGCGCTCGCCCGAGCAGGAGCGGAACGCCGAATCCTTCATCGAGGCGCTGCATGACCCAACCTCGCCCAGCTTCCATCGGTGGCTTACCGCCGAGCAATTCGGCCAGCGGTTCGGCGCCTCCTCAGATGCAATTTCCGAGGTTCGCGGGTGGTTGGAAAGTTACGGGTTCCGCGTCGGTCCGGTCTACCCCGGCGGCATGGTGATCGATTTTTCCGGCACGGTGGCTCAGCTTGCGGCCGCATTTCATACATCGATCCACCAACTCAGCGTCGGGGGAGAGATCCATTTTGCCAATATGAACGACCCGCAAATTCCACGGGAACTGGCGTCGGTGGTCAGCGGCATCGTTAAATTGAACGACTTCCGTCCACTGCGCAAGCACCGGCCTGCTCCCAAGTATTCCGGCAGTTGCAGCGGCGACCCGTGTTATCTCATGGCGCCGGCCGATCTGGCCACGATCTACGATTTCAATTCCCTGTTTCACGCGACAACGCCGATCACTGGCGAGGGTCAGACGATCGCCGTGGTTGAGGATACCGATCTATATAGCGATGGCGACTGGATTAACTTCCGCCGCATCTTCGGTCTCGACGGGTATCGAAGGGGCAAATTGTCCACAATCCATCCGGCGCCGCCCGCGGGCGGCGCGGCCTGCACCGATCCGGGAGTCAACAGCAACGGCGATGATGTCGAAGCGACCCTCGACGCCGAGTGGTCCAGTGCCGCGGCGCCCGATGCGACCATCCTGGTCGCCGCGTGCGGTGACTCGGCCACCGTGGACGGGGTGCGCCACGCAATTCACGATCTCATCACCAGCGCATCGCCGCCGGCGATCATCAGTGTCAGCTACGGCATCTGCGAAGCTGAGAACGGCGCCACGGCCAATGAGTTCTTCTCAGCCATGTATCAGCAGGCTGTCGCCGAGGGCATCTCCGTGTTCGTTGCCACGGGCGATTCCGGACCCGAGGACTGCGCGCCTAATTTCACGAGCCCCGCAAAATATGGCATCGGCGTCAATGGCTGGGCATCGACGGCGTACAACGTGGCGGTCGGGGGTACCGACTTCAGCGACACTTTTGATGGCACCAATAAGGATTATTGGGGCACGAGCCAGGGCGCGCCCTGGGGCACAGCCAGGTCTTACATTCCCGAGATGGCTTGGAACGACACCTGCGCCAGTGAACAGACGATTGCCGTTTTCGGATATGCGACGAGCTATGGCGTCAACGGATTCTGCAACAGTACCACTGCCGATCCTTATTACCTCGGCACCGGCGGCGGGGAAGGCGGACCCAGCGGCTGTGCCACCGGCAACCCGTTGAGCAAAGGCGTAGTCAGCGGAACGTGTGCCGGATGGGCCAAGCCAAGCTACCAACAGGTATTTGGGATGTCATCGGACGGAGTGCGCGACGTTCCTGATGTATCCATGTTTGCCTCGGACGGGTGGGAATGGAAGCATCAATACTTGATTTGTTTCACGGATCCGAACAACGGCGGAGCCGCATGCCAAGGCAATCCATCGAATTGGGGTCTGGGTGGTGGCGGCACTTCATACGCGACGCCGATCGTCGCGGGCATTCAGGCGTTGGTGAACCAGAAAATGGGTGAGAAGCAGGGCAACCCGAACTTTGTCTACTATGCTCTCGCTCGGCGGCAATACGGATCTCACGGAAATCCGCAATGCAATTCGAGTCTCGGGACCCGCGGCGACCCGCACTGCGTGTTTCACGATGTCACCTCCGGCAATGATTCGCAGGATTGCGTGGGACCCGCGAATTGCTTCCTGCCGTCGGGAACCTATGGCGTCATGTCCCAATCAGACGCACGCTACGAACTGGCGTTCAAAACCCATCCAGGTTACGACTTTCCAAGTGGCATCGGCACCATCGATGCGGGCAATCTCGTCAACGATTGGAGTAGGGCTTTCTAGGGTCCTGTCGATATGGGCATCGGGTGCACCATTCGAGTGACAATCGCTACGGCGTCGCTGCTGGCATATGCTTAGGCATATGCCTCGAATCATTTGGAGATTATGCCGGTGCCATCGCAGCATCACGTAAAGCTGTTCAAGAACGGCCGAAACCAGGCCGTCCGTATTCCTTGGGAGTTCGAGCTCTTCGGCGACGAGGCCGTCATGCGCAAGGAAGGGAATGAGCCTCATCGATACCCTGCCCCTCGATTCCCCGGCCGACGAAATCTACGGCGTGATCCGTACGAAGCTCGAGTTGGCGGGCACCCAGATCGGAGGCAACGATCTTCTCATTGCGGCCCGGGCGATAGCGCTCGATCTCACGCTGGTGACGGATAATGACAATGAGTTCGCGCGAATCGATGGCTTGCGCACCGAAAACCGGTTGAGGGGTTTCTTACCACCCAAGACGCTATAAGAACGGAGAAATCATGACTACCCCAGCATTAAAGAAATTCCTGATCCTTTACCTTATCCCCGGCGAGGTCATGGCGGATTGGGCCAAGACCGATCCGGCAACCCGAAAACCCGCTGAAGAGAAGATGAAAGCCGACTGGAATCGCTGGATGATCGAGCACGCCAAGATGATCACGATCACTGAGGCGGCCGGAAAAACCAAAGCGGTCACCGCAAGCGGGATCACCGATACCAAGAATGACATCATGCTGTATTCGATCGTTGAGGCGGAAGGCCATGATGCTGCCGCTAAGGCCTTCGCTCAGCACCCTCATTTAGCCATCCCGCACTCTTCAATCCAAGTGATGGAAGTGCGATCCATGTCATGAATGCGCCAGCTCACGCCGATATGCGTAGCGGCCCGACATGAAAGCGGCAGCCGACCGCCTTCAACAAGGGCGACGGACCGTCTCGGCCAGAAAACATCCTGTTGGACCTGTGGCCTTGGCGACCCAGGGAACCTGGTATAAACGGTTACCTATGTGCCCGGAATGGAGACTGTGAGATTGGTAGCGG
>CAVWUK010000012.1:0-180774 GCA_963758145.1 uncultured Gammaproteobacteria bacterium | reverse complement strand
GGATTCGAACCCACGTGCCGGAATTACCCGACCATCCGATTTCGAGTCGGCGCCGTTATGACCACTTCGGTACCTCTCCGTTAACTTAAAATTCGTGGCACTTACTTAAGCATTTCAGGCGTTAACTTAAGCTTTTTCGAGTTGTGACGGGCTATCCCACCCGGATAAAAATGCGTTTGTCAAGGGCCCGTCAGTGCCAATTTCAGGTTATTCTAACGCATCGGCATTGGGCCCGCCTCTAGATCCAGGCCAGGCCTGCCTCACGGAATCCATACAGCTCACGACCGTGCGTAAATTAATCGTTTCAACAACTTGGCGTCGATGGTCGAAAATCAGTCTCGCGGTCGCGGCCGCCCTGATGCTGGGTACCTGCACGCCGCTGCCGAGCCTGATTTACCAGATCAGGACACTCGGCGAACTGCGCGTCGCGACGCGCTACAGCCCATTGACTTACTATATCGGGGCCGACGGCCAACCGGCGGGAAGCGAGTACGAGCTTGCGCGCGGCTTCGCCGACGAGCTCGGCGTGAAACTGAAGATCATTCCGCTCGACAGCTATGCGGAAATCTACGCCGCCCTGAACACGGGACGGGCGCATTTGGCGGCGGCCGGATTGAAGGTGCCGGCACAATCCATTGCCGGCGTTGAATTTGCGCCCGCCTACCAGCGAGTCCGAGAGCACTTGATTTACCGCAAGGGAGCGACGCGTCCGGGCTCGCTCGCTGAGATCGGCAATGCCGATCTGGAAATTGCGGCCAATAGCTCCTACGCGGTGACGTTGAATGCAGCACGAGGTTCATTGCCGCAATTGGCGTGGGTGGAAAATGCCAGCAGCGACTCGCAGACGCTTTTGGACGCGGTGGCTGACGGCACGGTCGACTATACGATTGCGGACACCACCGAGTTCGCCCTGGCGCACGATGAGCATCAGGATCTGCGCATCGCATTCGATTTCCCGGGAGACCAATCGATTGCGTGGGCGGCGAGTGCGCGCGATGCGCGATTTTTGACGGACATTGGCGCTTATTTCTCACGCCTGTACCGCAATGGGGAATTGGCGACGATCGTCAACCGCTACTACGGCCGGCCCGAGGAACTCGAATTCGCGGGCGCCCAAGGCTTCATGCTTCATTTGCAAAGTCGCCTGCCGCTTTACAAGAAATGGTTTGAAGAAGCGGCTGAACAGAGCAGCCAGGATTGGCGGCTGTTGGCCGCCATCGGCTATCAAGAGTCGAAGTGGGATCCGCGCGCCGCCTCGGGCACGGGTGCCGTGGGATTGATGCAGCTGACCTCGGTGTCCGCGACGGCCGTCAAGGTCTCCAACCCCGCCGATGCGCGGCAGAGCATTTTCGGCGGCGCCCGCTACTTCAGGCAGGTTTACGAGAAGATCCCGGCGCACGTACCGGAGCCGGATCGAACCTGGTTTGCCCTCGCCGCCTACAACATCGGTTATGGACATCTGGAAGATGCGCGCGTGCTCGCCCAAAAAGCCGGGCGTGACCCGGATTCATGGCAGGAAGTGAAGAAGTTTCTTCCGCTCCTCGAAGATGAATATTGGTACGCCCAGACGATGAACGGCTACGCCCACGGTTGGGAGCCGGTGCGCTATGTCGACAACGTGCGCAACTATCGCGACATGCTCGAATGGGCTTCGGGTGGCAACGGCGGCGGCGTCTCGCTCAATTGACCTCGGGCCGCATCAGCGGCGTGCTTCGAAAAATTGCCGCAACAGGGCACCGCTCTCCTCCGCGCAGACTCCTCCGAATACGTCCAACCGGTGCCCCAGCCGAGGCACGCGCGGCAGATCCAACACACTGCCGCACGCCCCCGCCTTTTGATCCCAGGCCCCGAAAACGACCCGCGCCACTCGGGCATTGATGGCCGCGCCGATGCACATGGCGCATGGTTCCAACGTCACGTACAACGTTGCCGTTTCGAGCCGGTAGTTACCCTCGCGGGCGGCCGCGGTGCGCAGGGCGACGATCTCTGCATGCGCGGTAGGGTCGCGGGCCGCAATCGGATTGTTCCAGCCTTCCCCGACCACCCGTCCGCCGAGCAGCACTAGCGCTCCGACGGGCACCTCGTTCAGCTCATGGGCGCGGCGCGCCAACGCCAGCGCTCGCTGCATGCAGTCGACGTCAGTGAGTATTGCACCTGCAGCCATGATTTAGCTTCACCGGAATTGACGCCCCGCGAACAATACCGCGTACAGCGCCAACAGGGCGGTTGCGCTCCATGCCAGCGAATTATGAATCCCAAGACTGGCGCCGAGCAAGCCGACCGACAGGCCACTGAAGGTGCGCAATCCCAAGGCCGACATCGAAAACACTCCGATCACGCGTCCGCGCATCTCGCCCGGTGCGTGGATCTGCACCAAGGCCTGCGCCATGGAATTGAATGCGAGCTCCGAAAATCCCGCCGCAAACAACAGTACCAGCGCCAGCCCATAGGCTTCCGCGCGCGCAAACCCAATCAAGGCGCAGCACCAGATCATGGCCAGGATGTATGCGGTGCGCGCCCGGGGCTGCAGCAAACCGCGGGTCTCCAGCAGCACGCCGCCCACGAGCCCGCCGGCGGCATCGGCGGCGAGCAATAGGCTATAGGAAAAATCTGCGCGTCCATGGCCGAGATCGCGCGCAAATCCGGGCATCTGCGCCTGATAGGCGTTTCCTACGAAAAACGACGCGGCGCCGATCAGCACGGTCATGGATAACAGCATTTTGCTGTGCGCCACCACTCGCACCGCCGACCAGATATCGGCGAAGCTGCGGACCGCGGACCGCTGACCCGGCAAGCCGGGAGCGCCCGACCCGTACGGCGCATTGATCAACCATACGAACAAAGGCGCGTAGATCAGCGCATTGACCAGGATGCCCCAGGCGGGTCCGAACGCCAACAGTAGTCCCGCACCGACCGCCGGACCGACCAGAAAACCCAGATAGCGTCCGGTGGCATTGATGCGCACTGCGCTCGGCAGCTGTTCCACGGTGACGATTTGATGAATCAGCACCTGCGAGGCCGGCATCCAAATGACCCCGGCCAGTCCATGCACGACCAGCAGCAACATCGCCATCCACAGCGTCGTGGAGTCGGTAAAGAACATCAACCCCCAGCTGACCGAGACCGCCATGAAAAGCAACATTCCGATTTGAATGAGCCTGCGAATGTCGAATCGATCGGCAAGTCCACCGCTGAATCCGCCCAGAAGAAGATACGGAACCCAATGCGAAACGACCGCAAAGCCGCCGAGCGCCGGCGAATGAAACCGTTGAAATAGCACCCAATAGCTGATGACGTGCTCGATATTGTCGGCCATCATCGCCGCGGTGCCGGCGAGGAAATAAATCCGAAAATCGGCGTTGTCGAACGAGGTAAAGGCGCGGTGCTTGCCTACATGCGCTGGTGCGGCATTTTTTTCTTGGTTCAATTGGATTGAGCGCCTGGATCGCGGTGATCAGCCGATTGTAGCGGAATCGACCGCTGGAGCGTGCCCCCCGGCGGGATGCCGCGGGGCACGGCAGCAACGGAAAATCGAGCCCTGGCTCCGCGCAAGTCAGTAGAATCAACGCATCGCCGCACGGCAAGAGCAAGGGGGTATGCGAGAGCGGTATGCGCATCCTGTTCGTCCTATCGACCCTCGTGGCGATCGCGCCGGCGATTGCCGACGAAGGCATGTGGACGTTCGATAACTTTCCCGCCGACGCAGTGAAAAAGGCGTATGGGGTCGATATCACGCCGCCGTGGCTCGACCGCGTCAGGCTTTCGACCATTCGCTTGACGAACTGCACGGCATCAATCGTTTCTCCCGCCGGCCTCATTCTGACCAACCACCATTGCGTCGAATCCTGTCTCGGCGAGCTCTCCTCCAAGGACAACAGCCTGCTGGATCGCGGATTTTTGGCCGCCGATCGCCGGGGCGAGCGCCGGTGCGCCACGCAGCTCGCGGACGTCTTGGTGGGTATGGAGGACGTCACCGCCGCGGTGGCGAAGTCCGGCGCGGAGCTTGACGACAAGGCGGCAAATGACCAGCGGAAAAGGACATTGACCGCCCTCGAACAAGCGTGCGAGCAGGCAAGCCTCAAAGCCAAATCCGGGAAGCTCAAGTGTCAGGCCGTCACCCTCTATGAAGGCGGTCAGTACTTTATTTACAGGTACAAGCGCTACGAGGATATCCGGCTGGTATTCGCACCGGAGGCGGATATTGCCGCATTCGGCGGCGACCCCGACAACTTTCAATTTCCGCGCTGGTCCCTCGACTTCTCGATACTGCGCGCCTATGAGAACGGCAAACCCGCCAAAACACCCCATTACCTGAAAATCAATTTCGCGGGGCCGCGGGTCGATGAACTGGTATTCGTCTCGGGGCATCCCGGTTCGACTTCGCGTCAGGAAACGCCTGCCCAGCTTGAGTTCGAGCGCGATGTGATCCTGCCCGCAGTGCTGCTCCGAACCTCCGAAATGCGCGGCGGTTACATTCAATACGGCCGCACCAATCAGTCGAACGCACAGTTGATCGAGGCGCCGCTCAACAACTTGGAGAACGGGATCAAAGTGCGCCGCAAGCTCCTGGATGCCCTGCACGACGATGCGCTGATGGCTGGAAAAAGGGACGAGGAAAGCGCTCTGCGCGCCATCGCCAAGCTCCCCGGCGCCGATCCCTGGCGGCAAATTGAATCGGCGTCGGTTCGCGAGCGGACTCTTTATTTTCCCTACACCTTTATAGAGGGCGCCGCGGGATTCAACAGCATTTTATTTCGCTATGCGCGTCTGATCGTGCGCGGCGCCGACGAGAGATTGAAGCCGAATACCGCCCGGCTTCGCGAGTACACGGAAGCCGCGCTGCCGCGCATCGAGCAACAGCTGTACGCACCGGTGCCCATTTACGCCGATGTCGAGGCGATGACGTTGTCCTTTTCGCTGCAGCGCATGCGCGAATGGCTGGGCTCGGATTATCCACTGGTGAACGCCTTAATGGGCAGGGATTCTCCCGATGTGCTCGCGGCCCGATTGGTCGCGGAAACGAAACTCGACGATTCCGCCGTGCGCAAGCAATTGTGGCAGGGAGGCAAGGCCGCGGTGGATGCCTCGCACGATCCGATGCTGGAGCTCGCGCGTTCGCTCGATGGTGAATCACGCTCCGTCCGCCGCCAATTCGAAGACCAAGTCGAGGCGCCCATCGCAGCGGCATCTGAAAAAATCGCCGCCGCACGCTTCAAGGCGTTCGGCACCCACGTTTACCCCGATGCCACCTTCACGTTGCGGCTGAATTACGGCAAAGTGCAGGGATGGGTGGAGGACGGCAGGCTCGTGGATCCCCTCACGTATCTCGACCGCGCCTTCGAACGCGCCACCGGCTCGCCGCCGTTCAAGATTCCCGACAGCTGGTTGGCGGCCAAAGATCGGCTCGACATGCGCACACCGTTCTGCATCGCCACGAACAGCGACATCGTCGGCGGCAACTCGGGCAGTCCCTTGATCGATTCCAAGGGCAGAATCGTCGGGCTCATATTCGACGGCAACATTCATTCCATATCGGGGGATTATTGGTTCGACGCCGCGAAGAATCGGGCGATTGCGCTGCACCCCGCGATTATTCGCGAGGCGTTGGACAAGGTGTACGGGGCAAAATCATTATTGACGGAGATCGAGACGCAATGAGCGATATAAAAATAGGCCAGCCGAGCGAACCGGGGGAATACGACGCGGGCATGCTCGCGTTGCTGCAGATCATTTGGGGCGATGGTTTTTTGTCGCCGGGCGGTGCCGACGAGATCGAACGCTTGTTGGAGGGCAGCAACATCGAGGGCTGCGAAGTACTCGATATTGGCTGCGGTTTGGGAGTGATCGATGAGCTTCTGGTCAGGCAATACCGGGCGCGGTCGGTGGTCGGGATCGACATCGATCCCGCCCTCCTCAACGACATGCAGCGGCGCATCGAGCGCGCCGGCCTGGCAAGCCGCATACGCGGCCAGAAAGTCGATGTGGGTCCGCTGCCGTTTCCTGCGGCGAGCTTCGATGTGGTCTTCTCCAAGGACTCGATGGTGCAGATCCCCGACAAGCCGGCGATATATGCCGAAGTGCTGCGGGTGTTGCGGCCCGGCGGGCGATTCATTGCGAGCGATTGGCTGCGCGGCGGAACCGGCGCCTATTCGCCCGAGATGATCGAATTCTTCCGGCTCGAAGGCATCGCGTACAACATGGTGAGTCTCGATGAGAGCGCCGCCGCGCTGCGCGCCGCGGGATTCGTCGACGTCGAGATCCGCGATCGCCACGACTGGTATCTGGCGCTGGCCCGGCGCGAGCTCGAGGCCATGCGTGGCGTTCTCAATGCGATAATCGTCAGCCGGATCGGCACGCAGCGTGCGCAGCACTTTGTCGACAATTGGCGCCAGCTCGCGCTCGTTCTCGAGCGGGGCGAATTGCGCCCCGGGCACCTCAAGGCGGCCAAACCGGCATAGCTTCGATTCACGGCTGCCGCCATGCACCATCGGCCGCTATTCGAACAGCGGGTGACTTCTCGGGTCGCGTCCCAATCCCCCGTAAAGGTCGAATCCCCGGTCGAGCCAGGCGCGGAGCACCTCATCGCTTCGCGCCAGCAAGGGCAAGGTGCTCACGCTCGCAACCCACTGGAATGCGCCGAGCACGATGTAGTCGGCGTAGTTCGGCGCGCCGCCGCCCAGAAAGGGCACACGCGAGAGCTGTAAGCGCAGCGGTGCCAACGCCTCGCGAACCGCCGGCAACCGCGACGCACGATCGGCGGTGCATTCTTCCAGCGTCACGCCCTTCAGACGCGCCTCGCGGCTTTGTCTAAAATACGGCCGGTCCTGCGGGCGTGCGGCGTTATGGATGTCCAACACGTATATCCGGAACAGCTTGCGCATGATCTCCGCGGAAAACCATGCATCCGTCAGCCGAACCATCTCCCGCTCGGCCTGACTGGAGAAAAGCCCCGGGCCTGCGGGGAATTCCCGGTCCAGATACTCGGCGATGTCCCAGCTCTCGCCCAACATCGTCTCGCCGTGCTCGATCACGGGTACTGTCTTGAATCGTCCCCCGAACGCCTGCGCTATTTCGGTGAACCCCAGGGGCACGGACTCGAATGCAATGCCCTTGTGTGCAAGCGCCAGACGGATGCGCCAAACGAACGGACTGGCGGAGCGGCCGTTTTCGAGCACCAGTTCATACAGTCGAATCCTCGCCGTCCGGGCCGTCGCATCGTTTCCGGGCGCCGTCGGGCTCATTGCCGGGAAATTCCCGGCCGCTTTCCCCGCAGCACGAATTTCTGGATCTTCCCGGTGGCGGTCTTAGGCAATTCGCTCAAGAAATGAAACGCGCTGGGGACCTTGAAATGAGCGAGCGCCTCGCGCGCAAAGCTATGCATGTCGGCCTCGGTGGCAGTAGTCTCGGCACGCAGCACGACGAAGGCATGCGGTGTCTCGCCCCACTTCTCGTGCGGCATCCCCACCACCGCCGCCTCCAGGACCGCGGGGTGGCGCAGCAGGGCGCTCTCGACTTCGATCGATGAGATGTTTTCGCCGCCGCTGATGATCACGTCCTTGAACCGATCGCGGATCTCCACATATCCGTCCGGATGTACCACCGCGGCGTCGCCCGTGTGGAACCAACCGCCGGCGAAGGCCGCCGCGGTGGCTTCCGGATCGTTGTAGTAGCCGCGCATGACCGCATTGCCCCGCGCCACGATCTCGCCCATGGTTGCGCCGTCGCGCGGCACCTCACGCATCTCCTCATCCACGACCCGCAGCTCCCCCGAGGTGATCAGCTCAACCCCTTGGCGCGCCTTGATGACGGCGCGGTCGGGACCCGACAGCGAGGCATGCTCGGGCAACGGCTCGCAAATGGAGATGAAGGGCGATGTCTCGGTCAGCCCATAAACGTGCGTGATATCCCATCCGAGATCGGATTCCACGCGCTCGATCGTCGCCGCCGCGGGAGGCGCTCCCGCCGTGAACACACGCACGCCCCGGCGCAAGTGCCGGCGCAACGATTCGGGCCCGTTCGCGATGCCGATGAGAACGGTCGGTGCGGCGCAAAGGTGCGTCACACGCTCGCGGTTTACCAAGTCGTAGATGCCCGCCGCGTCAACCTTGCGCAGGCAGATGTGCATCGCTCCGGCCGCGGTGACCGTCCACGGGAAGGTCCAGCCGTTGGCATGAAACATGGGCAGCGACCACAAATAACGGTCGGCCGGCGTCATCGGCCAATGCGCGAGAGTGCCCACCGAGTTCATCCAGGCGTTGCGATGCGTGATCATGACGCCCTTCGGGCGCGATGTCGTGCCGCTCGTGTAATTGATGGCGAGCAGATCCGTTTCCGCGATTTCGCCCGCCTCACCTGCGGAAGTGGCTTCGCTGAGCAAGGCCTCATACGAAAGCCACCCTCGCCTTTCGCCCTCCAGCGCCACAAAATGCCGCACCCCGGGCATGTGGGCGCGAACACCGTCGATCAACTCGAGATAATCCGAATGTGCACATAATGCCTTCGCACCGCTGTGGCCTGCCATGTAGACGAAATCATCGGCCGTCAGCCTATAGTTCATCGGAACGATGACTGCGCCGCGCTGCGGGATCGCATAGAACTGCTCGAGATGCTGGTGCGTGTTCGGTGCAATCGTGGCGACTCGATCGCCCTTCTCGACCCCGAGCGCTGCGAGCGCGGCGCTCCATCGATTGCAGCGCTCCCCGAACTGCGCATAGGTGAACCGCAGATGACCGTCGACCACAGCCTCACGCTCGGCATACAACTTCCCGGCGCGGCGTGCGAAATCGAGTGGTGTGAGCGGTGTTTCCATGGGCGAGCCGAACTACCGGCGTTTTGATCACCTTGTGTGGCGAGTGTGCCTTTCAGGTGGGCGGTTTGTCGAGATCGGCGCACTTCGCCTCAGCGCTTCGGCTCCGGCACCACCGGCAAGCTTCGATGTCCTTGGCGATCGAGCGCCCGTACGGCGAATATCACATTGTCCTTGGACAGCGGAAGCGTAACCCGGGTGTTGCCGCCTACCTGTTGCGCGTGCTCCCAATCAGGACCGCTGGTGGCACGCCACAAGACCTCGTAACTGGCGGCACCCGGCGAGGCATCCCACTCCAGAGTGGAATCATTCTCTAGCTTGGAGGCCAGTATCACCACATGTCCGGGCGGCGCCGGGGCGGCGGCAAGCGCCGCCAAAGTTGCGGCATTCAGGCGTGCGACTCGCGCCACGTAGTCGAAGTCCACGAACTTCGGCAGATCGCCGAATTCAGTACCGTTCTCCGTCCGCACATCCTGGTGCTGTCTCTGAAAGTCTTCCCGGTACTCGGTAAAGCGCACGGCCGGGTAACCCTGCGCATTAAATGAGGAATGATCGCCGCCGCGCAGATAGCGGTCGAGCCGGAATATCAGCAGCGGCTTGACCCCCGTGCCGTAGCCCGAAGCGGTTTCGGCAACGTAACGCGCCAGTTCTCTCGACGGCGAGTCATTTTCCCCGCCAAGCGCGCGCAGACGCTCGAGCTGCCGCTCGCCGGATGTGTTCGGCAGCCCCTCTGAAAACACGCGGACCACCCCCGGATCCTGTTCCGGGCTCTTGTTGCCGCCGACGATGTCGTTATTGAGCACCGCCTCGATATTCCAATTTTCGGCCCGCGCCATGCGTGCGAAATGATCGCTCCCGTATAGTCCCTGCTCTTCGCCGGCGACCGTCAAGAAAATGACGGTCGCAGGCAGTTTCAACCGGCTGAGCACTCTCGCGCACTCGAGGCTGACGGCGACTCCGCTGGCATCATCATTGGCACCGGGGGCATCGTGAGCGGCGTCGAAATTATCGCTGTTGCGCGAGTCGTAGTGTCCCGTGACCAGCACGATGCGTTGCGCCATGGCGGGATCCGAACCTTTCAATACCGCGTACACGTTGGCGATGGTCGTGGGTTGCGAAATGCGCTCCGCCGGTGGCTGCGTAAAGACGTCGGTCTTCACGTCCAGACAGCCGCCGCAGTCTTTGGCGTACTGATCGAACTGCATTCTGATCCATTCGCGCGCCGCACCAATGCCATGTCCGGCGGCGATCGACTGCGGGTCCTGCGCCGACAGAGTCGATCGCGTTCCGAAACCCACCAACGTCATGATGTTCGCCCGGATTCGGGCGCTCGATATCTCGCGCAAGGCCGCGGCAATCTGGGGATCGGGAGTCACGGGGGGGATCCCATGCTCGGAGCGCTCGGCAGCCGGGCATGTCACCACCAACGTCCCGCTCAGAAGCAGCATCCGGGTCCAGAGCCAGGCCCCGGAGGAGCGGTCGCGGCTGCGCATCGCGCCTCTTGAGCAGCCGATCACTTCAGGAGGCCGCGAGCCGCGACTTCACGGCCGCCATCATCAGAAGAAAAGAATATATCCGCCATTGCCGAGGTCACCCACACTCTCGAATCGGGTACGTTAACATAGGTTGCGGGGGGCATCTCAATCGAGCCCGGCTTGCCTGCGCGAGGCGGGGCATTTCGCCCATAAGGATAATGCATCCGTGAAAAGCATCTTCACGCCGAGATCCAAGCTGCCCGACGTCGGCACCACGATATTTACGGTGATTGGCGATCTGGCAAAACAATACGACGCCCTGAATCTGTCGCAAGGCGCGCCCAATTTTGCCTGCGATCCGAAGCTGATCGACGACGCGGCCGAGGCCATGCGTGCCGGATATAACCAGTATGCACCGATGGCCGGCATCGCCGCGCTGCGCGAGGCGCTCTCTCGCAAGATCGCGAGACTCTACGGAACGCGCTACAGCGCCGAGGATGAGATCACCATTGTCGCGAGCGCCAGCGAAGGGCTGTACGCGTCGATCAGCGCACTCGTCCATCCGGGCGATGAAGTCGTCTACTTCGAACCGGCGTTCGACAGCTATGCGCCGATCGTCCGGCTGCAAGGGGCGACCCCGGTGCCGATCAAGCTATCGCCGCGCAACTTCAGGGTCGAGTGGGACGGGGTGGCCGCCTCGCTCTCGCCGCGGACACGAATGATCATAATCAACACCCCGCATAATCCCGCCGCCACCGTATTCGGCGCCGCGGACATCGCGCGGCTCGCCGCGCTCACCCGCGGCACCGGCATCGTGGTACTGTCGGACGAGGTCTATGAACACGTTGTGTTCGATGGCGCCCTGCATCACAGCATGGCACGCTATCCTGAGCTCGCCGAGCGCAGCGTGATCGTGTACTCGTTCGGCAAGTCGTATCATGTGACCGGTTGGCGAGTCGGTTACTGCATGGCACCCGCCGCACTGACGAGCGAGATCCGCAAGATCCATCAATTCATGACGTTCGCGGCCGACACGCCCATGCAGTACGCATTCGTTGAAGCGCTCGCCGACGAGCGCACCTATTTGAGTTTATCGGCGTTCTACCAGAGGAAGCGCGACCTGCTGGCGGGCGCGCTCGCCGGGTCGCGCTTCGAGCTATTGCCGAGCGAGGGCAGCTTCTTCATGCTGGCACGCTTTCGGGGTTTCTCCGACGAGAGCGACGACGCTTTCGCGCTGCGTCTCATCCGCGATTTTGCCGTGGCGGCGATACCGCTGTCGGCCTTCTATTCCGACGGCACCGACCACGGCATCATTCGCCTGAGCTTCGCCAAGGACGAGGCTACCCTGCTCGAAGGCGCGCGCCGCTTATGCCTGGTCTGAGGAAGTTCGCTGTCGAAATCAATAGCGCGAGTTCGGCTCGACGTTGATATTTTGGAAGCCGCGAAGATAGGCGATCAATTGCCCCGTCACTTCCTCGACGGTGGCGCCGGTGACGGCCGACGGACGATAAACGCCTAACGCACTCGTTGCGGGTTTGAAGTGATGGCTCACCTCCCAGCCGTACCGCTCCCCCGGATCCGCCTCAAGATATTCAACGATACGACCCCTGATGCTGTAGTTCACGGCATCCGCCCAGAGCACGTATTCCTGAACTACCCGCGAGACTCGTGTGGTCATGCCGAATTCCTGCTCGATTGGGTGAAACGATCGCATTCTACGCCCAACGGATTCTCGGTTTTAAGAAGCTGGGACAGTCCGTCATTTCCCTCGTTTGATGAATTCCACCCGCCTGAATCGTAAAGCGGACCAGTCCTCGTCGATTGCGACCTGGCGAACGCTGTCGAACCCGGACTTGCGCATGGGCGCCCAGCCGTTGTCGCGATTCAAGTCACCGGAGTATCTCTTCGACGTGCCCTTCGGGTAGGCAAACCAAACCACCGCATCACCGGCGCTCTTGGCGGCAATGAAGGCGGCGAACCGCTCGACTTCGGATTGAGTGGTTACAAAAACCAGTGCAAAGGACAGTTTTTGGGCATCTAGGATTCGGCGCCGCACCCGGACATCGCGCAGGCCGAGAATCTCCTTATCGAAACTGGCCGGCCCATTCAGAATCAGAATCTCTTCCTGATCCTTGAGATTGAGCTTGGCGAAAACCGAGGGCATGGATCGAGTCATGCGTCCGTCTATTCCCACTCGATCGTCGCCGGCGGCTTTCCTGAGATGTCGTATACGACACGCGATATTCCCGGCACTTCGTTGACGATTCGATGGGTGACCCGGTCTAGAAATTCATACGGCAGACGCGCCCATCGTGCGGTCATGAAATCGACGGTCTCCACGGCGCGCAGCGCGATTACATGTTCATAGCGCCGTCCGTCGCCCATCACCCCGACTGACCGCACCGGCAGGAATACGGCGAATGCCTGGCTGACCTTGTTGTAAAGATCATGGCGGCGCAACTCTTCGATGAAAACGGCATCTGCACGGCGCAATAGGTCGGCGTAAGGCTTGTGAACCTCGCCGAGGATGCGCACGCCGAGCCCCGGTCCCGGGAACGGGTGACGGTGGACCATGTCGGCCGGCAGATCGAGCGCCGTCCCGAGCTTGCGCACTTCATCCTTGAACAGCTCGCGCAGCGGCTCCAGCAACTGCAGCTTCATATGCGCCGGCAGGCCGCCCACGTTGTGATGCGATTTGATCACGTGCGCCTTGCCGGTCTTGGCGCCCGCCGACTCGATGACGTCAGGATAAATCGTTCCCTGCGCCAGCCACTTCACGTCCTTGAGTTTGGCGGCCTCCTCATCGAACACCTCGATGAAAACGCGTCCAATGATCTTGCGCTTCGCCTCCGGGTCGGCTTCGCCGGCGAGCTGCCGGAGAAAGCGCTGCTCCGCATCGACGCGCACCACCCGCACCCCCATGTGCTCGGCGAACGTCGCCATCACTTGATCGCCCTCGCCGAGCCGCAGCAGCCCATGATCGACGAACACGCAGGTGAGCTGGGCTCCGATGGCCCGGTGTAGAAGCGCCGCGAGCACCGAGGAATCCACGCCGCCCGACAAGCCCAGCAGCACTTGGTCGCCGCCCACCTGCGCGCGGATTCGAGCCACGCTGTCCTCGATGATATTTTCCGTCGCCCAGCTCGCCTCGCAGCCGGCGATCTCGCGCACGAAGCGCCGCAGGATCTCGCCGCCCTGCAGACTGTGGGTCACTTCCGGATGAAATTGCAGCCCGTACAGGCGGCGCGATTCGTCCGCCATGGCCGCCAGCGGGGCGTTGTCGCTCGCGGCAATGACGCTGAATCCCGGAGGCAGCGCGACTACGCGGTCGCCATGACTCATCCAGACGTCGAGCACGCGCCGGCCTGCCGCGTCGCGATTGTCCTCGAGACCGTCAAACAGCCGCGAGGAGCCGCTGGGCCTGATCTGGGCGGCGCCGAATTCGCGGTGCGAAGACGACTCGACCTGGCCGCCGAGTTGCGCCGCCATGGTTTGCATGCCGTAGCAGATCCCGAGAACCGGCACGCCGAGCGTGAACACCTCGGGCGGCGCTTCCGGGCTTTTCGCCGCGTATACCGATTCGGGGCCTCCCGACAAGATCACGGCTTTTGGGGCAAAGCGCTTGATTTCCGCCGGATCGGCGTCGTACGGGTGGATTTCCGAGTACACGCCGAGTTCGCGCACTCGCCGCGCGATCAGCTGGGTGTATTGGGCGCCAAAATCGAGTATCAGGACCCGGTCCGCATGAATGTCGGGCATCAACTAATCCGGTAATTGGGCGCTTCTTTGGTAATCGTCACATCGTGCACGTGACTTTCACGAACACCGGCGCTGGTGACGCGCACGAATTGAGGGCGGGTTCGCATCTCTTCGATGCTGCTGCTGCCGGTGTAGCCCATGGCCGCTCGCAAGCCGCCCGCCAGTTGGTGCAATATCGACACCAGAGTGCCCTTGTACGGCACCCGGCCCTCGATCCCCTCGGGCACGAGTTTCTCCAGTTCGGTGGTCGTGTCCTGAAAGTAGCGGTCGCTCGAGCCATGTGCCTGCGCCATCGCCCCCAGCGATCCCATGCCGCGGTATGCCTTGTACGAGGCGCCCTGATACAGCTCGACCTCGCCGGGCGACTCCTCGGTGCCCGCGAACATGCCGCCGATCATCACGCAATGTGCGCCGGCCACCAGGGCCTTGGCAATGTCGCCGGAGTAGCGGATGCCGCCATCGCCGATAACCGGCACCCCGGTGCCCACGAGCGCCCGGGAAACCCTGGATATCGCGCTGATTTGCGGCACACCCACGCCCGCCACGATTCGCGTGGTGCAGATCGACCCGGGGCCGATTCCCACTTTGACGGCATCGGCTCCGTATTTGACCAGATCGAGCGCCGCCTCCGCGGTCACGATGTTGCCGCCGATCACCTGCAGATCCGGATACGTCTTCTTGATCCGTGCGACCGTCTCCAACACCCCGCGTGAGTGCCCGTGCGAGGTGTCCACCACCACCACATCGACGCCGGCTTCCCGCAATGCCGCGACCCGAGACAAGGTATCGGGCGCCGTGCCGACCGCGGCGCCGACGCGCAAGCTGCCCTCGTTATCCTTGCACGCGCTGGGAAACTCCGTGGCCTTCTGGAAATCCTTGACGGTGATCATGCCTTTCAACTCATGGTCGCCGTCCACCACCAATACTTTTTCGATTCGATGCTTGTGCAGCAGCAACAGAACCTCTTCCTTGGGCGCATTCTCGCGCACGGTGACCAGGCGCTCCTTCGGGGTCATCACCGAAGAGACAGGTGCATCCAATTTGGTTTCAAAGCGCAGGTCGCGATGCGTCACGATGCCGACGACCTTGTTGCCGAGCACGACCGGCACGCCGGAGATATTCTTGGCCCGCGTGAGATCGATGACCTCCCGAATGGTCATGTCGGGCCTGACGCTGATCGGATCGGTGATGACGCCGCTCTCGAACTTTTTGACGCGGTCGACCTGGCGAGCTTGATTATCGATCGACATGTTCTTGTGAATGATGCCTATACCGCCCTCTTGGGCGATGGTGATCGCCAAGCGCGCCTCGGTAACGGTGTCCATGGCGGCTGAAACCACCGGCAGGTTGACTCGAATTTCGCGGGTTAATTGACTGGCCAATGAAACTTGGCCCGGCAGCACTTCCGAGTACGCCGGTACGAGCAGGACGTCGTCGAATGTGAGTGCCTCTTCCAAAATACGCATAAGCGTCCACTTAAGGTTCGTCTAAGAGGCGGCGCATTGTACCTTGCGCCCGGGGCCCGGTAAACCGCTATCATTTCGCCATGAAGACGGATCAATTGCCCGGTTCGGTCGCGCGCCCCGTTCGCGATGTCTACAGCGTTTCACGCCTCAATCGCGAGGTGCGGATGCTTCTGGAGCGGGGTTTCGCCAGCCTGTGGCTGGAGGCCGAAATCTCCAATTTCTCGAGGCCGAGCTCCGGACATTGGTATTTCTCGCTAAAGGACGCCGCTGCACAGGTGCGATGCGCAATGTTCCGGCAGCGAAATATGTTGTGTTCCTTTACCGCCCGAGACGGCCAGAAAGTGCTGGTCCGTGCACGGGTTGGGCTCTATGAGCCGCGCGGCGAGTACCAACTCATCGTCGATCACATGGAGGATGCGGGCCTTGGCGCCCTGAAGCGGCAATTCGAGGAATTGAGCGCCCGGCTGTCCGCCGAGGGCTTGTTCGCTCCCGAACGCAAGCGGCCCTTGCCCGCCCTTCCCAAGCGGATCGGCGTCATCACCTCGCCCACCGGCGCTGCGATTCGCGACATTCTGCATGTGCTCGGGCGGCGATTCCCGGCGGTCGGTGTGCTGATCTACCCGGCTGCGGTCCAGGGCGCTCAAGCGGCCGCGGAAATTCTCGCCGCGCTACGCCTGGCCGGACGGCGCGCCGAGTGCGACGTGCTCATCCTGGCGCGCGGCGGCGGCTCCCTGGAAGATCTGTGGGCCTTCAACGACGAAGAATTGGCGCGCGCCATCGTGGCCTCGCCGATACCGGTGATCAGCGGCATAGGTCATGAGATCGATTTCACCATCGCCGATTTCGCAGCCGACGTTCGCGCGCCCACCCCCTCGGCGGCCGCCGAACTCGTGGTCCCGGATGCGGAGGAATGGCTGGCTGCATTCGCGCGCCTCGGCGGGCAATTACGGCGCAGCATGCACAGGCGTCTCGAGGAGCGGCGCGAACGTCTCGAATGGCTGACCGGACGGGCGGCGCTGGTGAGTCCTGCGGCGCGGCTCATCCAGCAAACGCTGCGTCTGGACGAATTCGAGCAGCGCATGTGCCGCGCGCTTCGGCACCTGCTCAAAACGCGCGTTGCTGCATTAAGCGAGCATGAAAGCCGCCTTTGGAAGGCAAGCCCCCTCGCCCGGGTGCGTGACGCCGCAGCGCGCCATGCCGCATTGCTGGCGCGCTTGCGAGCCGCGGGTGTTGAGCACCTGCGCCGTGCGCGCGAGCGCCTGCTGCCGCTGGTTCGCACCCTGCACGCAGTGAGCCCGCTCGCAACGCTCGAGCGCGGTTACGCCATCGTCAGCGGACCAGGGGGCGCAATCTTGCGTGATGCCGCCGATGCGGCTCCGGGAACGATCATCGAGGCGCGGCTCGCGAAGGGTCAGATTCACGCCAGGGTCGAGAAACCGTGACTGCGCGCCCAAGCCGCGCCCTGCGCGCGGCCTTTGGTGGGGCGCTCTTGGCCGCGATGCTCGCCCCGGGCCTGGCCGCTGGCATGGATCTGCCGCGTGAGAACTCGGTTCCGGGCGGGGTCAAGATCATTCGATTGAGCGTCGATGGAGACGTCGCCCCCTACGTCGAATCCGATGGGCACCGCGTGCTGGTCGTCCAGGATGGAACCGGCTGGGTGGCGGTGATCGGCATCCCTCTCGCGGCACCCCTGGGAACCCGGATGGTGACGGTGCGCCGGGCGGCGGGTCCGCAGGAGATCGAATTCGGGGTTGGCGAGAAACGCTATGCGAGCCAATCACTCAAGGTCGCGCCGCGTCACGTCGATCTGTCGCCCGCCGACCTGGCACGCGTGAACCGCGAGCGCCTGCGCATCGATCGGGCGCTGCTGCATTGGAGCGATTCGGCGCCGGACACGCTGCGCTGGCCGCCGCCCGTGCCCGGTGTGCGCAGCAGCTCCTTCGGCATGCGCCGTGTTTTCAATGGAGAATCGCGCAATCCGCACAGCGGGATGGACATTGCAGCGCCCTCGGGCACACCGGTGCTGTTGCCACTGGCCGGCACGGTCATCGATACCGGCGAGTATTTCTTTACCGGCAACACGGTGTTCGTCGATCATGGCCGCGGGCTCATCAGCATGTACTGCCATTTGAGCGCCATCGACGTGCAGCCCGGACAACGGATCGCCGCCGGCACGCGTATCGGTGCGGTCGGCATGACCGGCCGTGCAACCGGTCCCCACTTGCATTGGGCTCTGAGCCTGAACCGCGCCTTCGTCGATCCGGAACTCTTTTTGCCTTAGGAGCCCTGGCTCGCGCTCAGCATTTGATCGACTGCCGCATCCTCGATGGCCGGCCCCGACAACGCGGTTTGCCGCAGCCGCGCACTGTGCTCCTGCACGGCCGCGCCCGAAGGCTGCATCTCGACCTGGCCCTGGAAGAAGGCCCCGTCGATGATGGCGACCCGCGGCGCAAACACGTTGCCCTTGACCTTGGCTGTCGCACGGATGCTCACCGACTCGGTCGCATACAGGTCACCCTCCACCTTGCCGTCGATGACGATCACGCGCGCGCGAATGTCGCCCTTCATGGTGCCATCGGTGCCGATGGTGAGGCTCTGCGTGTGGGTAATCGATCCTTCCACGCTGCCCTGCACGATCAGGTCCTCTTGCGCCGATAGTTCACCTCTAAATCGCAAGGTGGGACCCAACACCGAAGCGCGCGCCGCGCTCTCCGGCGCACGCACATCCGCCGCCGCCCGCGGTTCTTGGGCGCGCGGTTCCGATGTCCGCGGCGACGCGGTGCGAGGCTCGATGCGCGGCTCGCGCGGTTCGGCGCGCCCCGCCGCCGGTTCTTGCGCGCCGGTACGGCCGTTCGTATTGGCATTGATCATGTCACTGTCTCCATCGTCTATTTTTTTGAACCAGGCCATCGCTACACCGCACTTTTCGACGTTTTGGGCATGCCGGCCGGCACGCTATCGTGCTTGCCTAGGCTCTGTCCGGACTTCTTGCCGTCCATGTCGATGTTGCCGCTGAAACTCGCGCCCTCGATGATGCTCACGGCGGGTGCAAAGATATTGCCGCGAACCTTCCCGGTCTCCTTCACGTAGACGGATTTTTCCGCGATCAAATCGCCCTGCACCGCGCCCTCCACGATGATCAGCTGCGCCCGGATGTCCGCCTTGACGGTGCCCTGCGCGCCTACGGTCAGACGTTGCGTATGCGATATCGATCCTTCCACGCGGCCCTGAATCAACAAGTCCTCCTCGGCGCTCAAATCGCCCTTGAAATATAGAGTCGGACCAAGGACTGACGCGCGCTCGCCGGCGCTGTTGTAGGGATTGCTCATTGCATTTGCTCCAGGTGTCGAGGAATTCGGGCAAGCGGGGGGCAGAGTACCTGGCACCGTCGGGGATCGAATGGGACGCCGGTCACGAAACCCGAAACCGAGTTCGCCGGCTCCGCTTTCTCGACGGCAACCCCAGAGGCCCGGCCGGGCGGGGCCATCGGCCGCGCCCCGTCTTATTTCAGCGACAGCTCCACCCGCACCATGCCGTCCTTGGCGACGGCCTTGTCGTTCACGACCAAGAACACGCGTCCAGGGTCGATTTGCGGGTCGGTGAGCAATGCCTGCTGCAGTGCCATTGCGCGCTGCTGGCCGAGCGCGCTCAATTCGGCATTGCCGACATTCACGTGTTCGCGAATTCCGGCAGTCAAGAATTCGATTTTAGCCGACACCGCGTCGGCACCTTGCTTACCGGCGGTTAGGGAATCCGGAAACTTCGCTTGGGTGCCGACATCACGCGCGTACAGCTGCGTCAACACATCGAGTTTGGCGGTGGGACCCAACTGCTCAAAGGCGGGCGGGGCGGCCCCAGGTCCCCCTCCCCCCTTGCGGCCCGCTTTGAGCGTTTGGATTTCGTTGGCCTGTGCCGCGATTTTCACCGCAACCAGCGCCGGGCCGTCGAGGTCGGGCACCGTCGCGATCGGCAACTCGATCTTGAGCTGCGGCCGCTCGATCAGGGCTTTGGCGATTGTCTTCATTTTGTCGCCGCCGGCGGCTTCGAGTTCGCCGGCGCCGGGCTTGAAATCGATGAACTGCAGATCGGGACCTCCGCCGAACAGCGCGCCCAACAACCTGAACGGTGCGGTCACCGCCTTTTCCAGCAGGTTGACGAGGACCTTCCAGATGATCGGCGCCAGTCGGAAACTCGGGTCGTCGAGCGAGCCGCCCACCGGCAGATTCAGATCGATCACCCCGTGGCTATCCTTGAGCAGCGCCACCGCCAGCTTGATCGGCAGTGACACCGCCTGTTTGCTCGCCGTTTTGTCGCCGAACTCCAGCTGATCGATGATGATGTGATGCTGCGCGTCGAGCTTTCGGCCCTCCACCTTGTAGCGAAGCTCCGTGGTGAGCTTGCCCTTGCTGATGTCATAACCGGCAAACTTGCCCGAATAGGGATTGAAGATGCTAAGTTCGATATTGCGGAAACTCATCGACACATCGGTATAAAGCGCCGCGCTGAGAATATTGACCTCGCCGGTGATCGCCACCGGCGAGAACTTGTCCACCTCTCCGTGCAAATCCAGTTTGGCGCGTGAGTTCGGCTGCGACGACAGGCCGAGCACGGTGCCGTGAAGATCTTGAATGCCGGCGGAGAAACTCGGTTCGACCGACAGATCCGTGAAATTCGCCAAACCGTCCTGCACCGTGATTTTCTTGATCGATATGGGCATCGTTTGGGGCGCGGCTGATCGATCGGCGGCCGGCTTCGCTGCCGCGGTTTTAATCGCGGCGGTGCTGGGTGCAATCGGTTTACCCTCGCCCGACGAGGGCGCCGCCGGAGTTTCCGCGGGAGTGCCGCCGGGGCCGCTCAATACCCGCTTCACGTTCAAGGCGGTATCCGATTCGATGATGACCCGCGCATAGGGCTTATTGGCCACGATCTCGGCGATGTCGAGCCGGTCCGGCCCCTGCCGGTAATTCAATCCAAGAACATCCAAGCGACCCCAGTTGATGAAATCATCCTGCAAGTCGTTGTCGACCGTATGGAGCTTGTCGACGCGGATGTTGCCGGCGAATTCCAGGGCGGGTTTTTGCTTCGCGGCGCCGAAGCGGAGCTGCGCTTCGGCGCCCAGCAGGCCGCTGCGCAGGGTGAGCCCGGCGTGTTGTGCGATATAGGGTTGGATCGCCGTAAGATCGATGCCGGCAAGTTTAAGCTTCAACGAAGCCGCCAGCGGTTGCGGCGTCACGTCTCCGCTGACGTTGAGAGAGCCCGTCCCGTTGAGATGGGTATCGAGCGCGATCCCGAGCGGCTTGCTCAAATCGAGGCTCGCACCGCGGATCTGCAATGAAAGCGGCGCCATCTCGATCTTGACGACCGGGCGCGTGGTGCGGTCCTCGGCTGAAATTCTCGCCTCTTGCAGATCAAATTGCCGCAGTTCGAACTGCCATGCCGGACTCGCACCAGGCGCCGCACCGCCGCGCGGCGCCGCCGGTGCGACGGGTGGGATGGGAGCGGCGGGCGCCGCGGGCGCGGTCGGTGCAGCCGCCAGCTTCAGCAGATTGAGACTGCCGTCGGGCTCGAGCCAAGCCTCAAGCTTCAAGCCGGTCATGGTCAGCGCATTGACCTGCGCCTGACGCCGCGCGAGGTCGAGAGTTGCATCGCTCACCGTCATCGCCGGAATCCCGATCCAGTCGGTTTCCGAATCTCTCGGCCTGACGGCAATATCGGTCATCGCGATTTTGGAAATATCGACCTTCAAGGCGACATCGTCTTTCAATGAGAATTTGTACCGCGCGTCCATATCGAGACTGCCCGAGGCAACCACAAAATTGAGCCGGTCTGCGAGATACGCCCAGATCGTGCGCGCCCGCAGTCCGTCAATGCGCACCTCGCCGTCCGACTCGATCGGCTGCACGGACATATGTCCACGCCAGTCGATTCGCTCGCCCAGCTTGGATGACCCTGTGAAGGTGAAAAGGCCGCCCTCGACGCCCGTGAAGAAGTTTCGCAGCTCGAAATCAATCGGTTCCAAATGCGCCGCAAAATCGGTCGCCCGGCTGTGGTCCACAAAGTCCGCCGATCCGCGGGCGATCCTGAGCGAATCCACACGCACCGGCGGCAGTGCGCCCTGCTCGGCTCTAGCCTGCACCGGCTTGGATTTTGGCCGCAGCTTCTGCAGGTTCAGCGTTCCGTCCCGATCCACCGTTGCGTTGACATAAGGCGCGGCCAACTCGATTTTGGCAAAGCAGTAGGCGCGCTTCCACAGGGAAGAGAACTTGAAATCGATGAACAAGCGCTCGAACCCCAGCAGCTTCCCGCCGTCGCTGGACAGTGCGAAATCCTTGACCTCCACCTGCAGCAGAAACGGGTTGATGTGAATGTCGCCGACCGCCGCCTTGACGCCCAGGGTCTTCGGTATGTCCTCCAGGAGCGCGGAGCGGATGAGTTTCGGCGCGATCACGAATCCCGCCACGGCGTACAACACGACGGCCAGCGCCACGGCCGCCAACACGCGCGCGATCTTCGTTCTGAATATGCTGGGCACGAGAGTTCCCGTCAATTCGCCATCCTGGCTATCGCCCGTCAGTCTACCAAAGAGCCCTCAGCGCTTGTTGCGCTGGATGAGCCGCTTGCGCTTTCGCACCTGGCGGGGGGTGAGCGGATTGCGCTTGCCCGCATAAGGATTTTCCTCACCGCGAAAGATGATGCGTACGGGTGTCCCCGTCAAATCGAATGCCTTGCGATATACATTCACCAGATAGCGCCGGTAACCGTCGGGCACGTGGTCGGTTTGATTGCCGTGAACCACGATCACCGGCGGATTGCGCCCGCCCTGGTGCGCGTAGCGCAGCTTGATGCGCCGTCCGCTCACCAGCGGCGGCTGATGACTCTCGATCGCCGCTTCGAGCACGCGGGTGAGCTCCGGTGTACCCATATCGCGCATGGCTGCGGCGTAAACATTGCGCACGGAGGCGAGCAATTCGCCCACTCCGCTGCCGTGGCGCGCGGAAATGAAATGCAGAGGCGCAAAATCCGCGAATTGCAGCCGCTGCTCGATCTGGCTGCGAATCAGGTCGCGCTGTTCGGTCGGGATGTTGTCCCACTTGTTGACGGCAAGCACCAGCGCCCGGCCCTGCTCGATCACGGTGCCCAACAGGCTCGCGTCCTGCTCGGCGACGTTTTCCTGCGCGTCCATGACCACCACCACCACGTGGGCGGTTTCAATTGCCTGCAGGGTTTTGATCACGCTGAATTTCTCGATCGTCTCCACGACCCGGGCGCGGCGCCTCAAGCCCGCCGTGTCGATCAGCGTGTAGCGCTCGCCGTCGCGCTCGAAGGGCACCATGACGGCATCGCGCGTGGTGCCCGGCTGGTCGTAGGCGACGAGCCGATTCTCGCCCAGCAAACGATTGATCAGCGTGCTCTTGCCCACATTGGGGCGCCCTATGACCGCGACCTTGATGCCGGTTATTTCGGGGCCGTCCTGGGGATCGGGGGTGAGCCCCTCGAGCGCCGCCTCCAGCAGCGAAACGACGCCCTGATCGTGGGCGGCCGCGATCGGATGCGGCTCGCCAAGCCCCAGTTGATGAAAGTCGGCGACGGCGAGGTCGAGATCGAAGCCCTCGGTCTTATTGACCGCCAACAGCACGGGCTTGCCGCTGCGCCGCGCCAGCTGCGCGACGTACTGGTCCTGCGGCGTTACCCCCGCGCGGCCGTCGACCAATACGATCAGGCGATCAGCCTCCGCAATGGCGCGCTCGGTCTGCGCGATCATCAGACTCTCGATGAATCCGGCGTTTTCGACCAAACCGCCCGTGTCGACCACGATGCACGGTACGTCGGTGCGGCGCGCGAATCCATATTGCCGATCGCGCGTCAGCCCCGGCAGATCGGCGACCAGTGCATCGCGGGTGCCGGTCATCGCGTTGAACAAGGTCGATTTGCCCACATTGGGCCGACCAATCAGTGCGACTACGGGCAGCACGTTGTCTACGGTTTTGGAGGGGGCGTCGCGCGAAATGCGGCCAAGCTGCCGCTGTCGGTGAGGACGATCACGGTGTTCTTGACCGCCACCAGCGGGTTGCTGACTCGGTATTTGGCCACACGCTGGCGCGCCACCAGTGCTCCGGTCGCCTTGTCCAGCCAATGCAAATACCCTTGATAGTCGGCGACCGCGACCGCGGTGCTGGTCACTGCCGGCGCGGTCAAGCCCCGCCGCTTTAGCTTGTCGTTGCGCCACACCTCGGACCCATCGCGCTGACGCATCGCCACCACCACGCCGTCGGATTGCGTCACGAACAGATTGTCCTCATCGACCGATAAACCCCGTTCGCTCGACATATCGTGCGCCCACCAAACCTGCCCCGAATCGAGCGCGAGCATGGCGGTGCGGCCCTGAAAGCCTGCGGCAAAGACATTATCGCCGATAACGCGCAGCGCCGAGTCGATGTCGACCAGACGGTCGAGCTCCGTTCGGCCGTGCGGCGAAGCGAGCGCCGTATCCCACACGGTATCGCCGGTGTTCAGCGACACGGCCATGACCTTGCCGTTGTCGAAACCGCTGATGGCCATTTCTCTGGCGATCACCGGAATCGCCGTGCCGCGCAGGCTCAAACGCGGCACTTGCTGCTCCACCGACCACAAATCCGTGCCCTTGCGCGCATCGAAGCCGTGCAAGCGCCCATCGACCGAGCGCATCACCACGACTTTCTCGCCGATCGCAGGCGCCGACAGGAGTTCGGAGTTTACCCGGGTAGTCCAAAGCACGCGGCCGGTCGCGCCGTCCAAAGCGATGACCGCACCCTTGGTCGTGCCGACCACCACCATCCCATAACCCGCGCCGGGGCCGGCGGATAGCGGCAAGCCGAGTTTCTTCACCCAAACCTTCCGCCCGGTGTCCAGGGAGACCGCAAGCAGCTCGCCCTGGTCGGAGGCCGCGAACACGATGCCGTTGTCGACCGCGGGCCCCAGACCGAGCCGCAGCTTCACTTGTTTCTTGCCGCCTCCGACATTGGCGTCCCAGATCTTCTTTACCGGCAGCGTGGCCGGAAATTTCACCAGTGCCGCCGGGGGTTCGACGTCCTTGTCCTTGCTGCAGCCGGCGGCGAAGATCACAGCCGCAAGGGCTAGCGGGAGCAATGGGCGCATCAGGGTTTGGCCTTGTTCGAGGTCTGGGCGGCAGGGGAAGCCCCGGCGGTCGGGGGCGGCGCAGCCGGCGCCGCGGGCAATCCCAGGTCGGCTATTTTCAATGACAGCAATGCCGAATCCACCCTGCTCGCAGGGTCATTTTCGAGCGCCGCCTTGTATTCATTCTGTGCTTGCCGAATGTCCTTCTTGGCAAGATACGCATCACCGCGCACCTCGTGATAGCGTGCGGCGAATGCGCCCGGCTCATCGGCGAGCGTCTTCAGCGCATCGTCCGGTTTTCCCTGATCGATCAGCACCCGCGCGAGGCGCAGGCGGGCGATGTGCCGGAGTTCGGCATCCTTCGACTCATTCATGACTTCGGTCAGAGGCGCGAGCGCCTTCGCCTCCTGCCCTTCGTCGACGTCCAGGTGTGCAAGCATCAGTTTCGCCTGATCGGCGTAGGGCGATGCGGGATAGGTTGCGATCAGGCCGTCGGCGATCTGGCGCGTCCTGGTGCGGTCGTCGTGCTGAAGCGCAGTCGTCATTTCGCCGAATTGCGCCGCCGCTTGCAGCGCACGCTCGTCGCGATGATGTTCGTAATAGCGCAGGCCGACCGTAAAGGCCACTCCGATCGCAAGTGCGCCGAGCATCCAGGGGCCATATTCCCCGGCCAAGCGCTTGACGTGCTCCAGCTGTTCGTCGTCCGTCAAATATTCTTCTGCCATGACTTCTCCGGTACCTCGAGCCCGTCTATAGACCCAGCAATGACCCCAAGCGTTCACTGATTCCGTGCAACGGGCATTCTTCCTGCGCCGAATCCTGGCGCAAGTCCTTCAACGCGACGACCCCGCGAGCGACCTCGTCATCCCCCAAAATGAGCGCAAACTGCGCCCCGCTCTTGTCGGCGCGCTTGAATTGCGCCTTGAAGCCGCCGCCGCCCAGGTTGATTTGCAACCGCAGATCCGGCCACGCTTCGCGCAATTGCTCCGCCAGTTTGAAGCCTTGAATCTCCGTTCCGTCCCCGACGAGCACCAGGTAGACCTGCGGCGCGGCGCGCGGCGGACTCAATCCCTGCTTTTCGAGCAGCATGAGGATGCGTTCCTGGCCCATCGCCCAGCCGATGCCGGGGGTGGCGGGTCCGCCCAGCTGCGCCACCAGTCCGTCGTAACGCCCGCCGGCGCATACCGCGCCCTGCGCGCCGAGCGCATCGGTGGTCCATTCGAACACCGTACGCGTGTAGTAATCCAGTCCGCGGACCAGGCGCGGCTCGACATCATACTCGATGCCGGCGCTGCGCAGGTGGGCGCACAGTCCCTCGAAGTGCGCCTTCGATTCGGCGTCGAGCGCATCGAGAAGGAGCGGGGCGCCGGCGACGATGCGCTGCATGTCCGGGTTCTTGCTGTCCAGAATACGCAGCGGATTGCCGCGCAGCCGCCGCTTGCTGTCCTCGTCGAGCTGCGCTTCGTGCGCACCGAAGTACGCCGCCAACCGTTCCATATACGCGGCGCGCACCTGAGGCGTTCCGAGCGAATTGACCAGCAATTTGAGGCGCGCCAACCCAAGCCTGCGCAGCAGCCGCGCGGACAGCAAAATCAATTCCGCGTCGACATCCGGTCCTTCGAACCCAAACGCCTCGGCATCTATTTGATGGAATTGGCGGTAGCGTCCCGCCTGCGGCCGCTCTCGTCTGAACATGGGACCCATGCACCAGACGCGCAATCGGCCTTCGCGCAGCAACCCATTGGATATCGCCGCGCGCACGATCCCGGCGGTTGCTTCCGGCCGCAGGGTGATGTGATCCTCGCCCTGATCGACGAAGCTGAACATTTCCTTCTCGACGATGTCGGTAAAATCGCCGATCGAGCGCTTGAACAACTGCGTCTGCTCGATCACCGGCACTCGGAATTCCTCGTACCCGTAGCCGGCAAAGACCTCCCGCGTGATCCTCTCCAGATGCTGCCATGCCGCGGCCTGCGCGGGCAGCACATCGTGAACGCCTCGCAGGGGTTCGATGATTTTACTCAAATGAGTGCCCCGCTCAGTCGTGTGGCGCATCGCCGGCGCGCGGTTGAGCGCCATCCGCGGCATTGGTCCGTGACTCGCGCCTCAATACCGCGTCGGCGCCGGCCTCGAATCGGGCCACATCGCCGGTGACGTATTGCGGCCCGATCGCGACCGCTCGGTCGTTGATTTCGAGCTGCACGCCGCTGGCGTATCCCAAGTACACCTTCAACGGCGCCGCGCCGGCGATAACCTTGACGCTGTTGGCGCGGCCGTTGCCGGCAAACACGCGGCGTCCGGTCGCATCGTGCACCTCGACCCACGAATCCGCCGAAAAGCTCAGGCGAAGGCGCGCCGGCCCGGCGCCCGGCGTTGCATCGACCTCACGCGCCGCGGGACCCGCTGCATCGGCCGCCGGCGCGGCCGGCGGCGGCAAAGCCTCGGCGTCGGGCGCTGCGGCGACAGCCGCCGCGGGCGCGGGCTCCACGCCGTCCTGCGCGCCGGAGGATGCCGCGCTCGGCGTCGACGCACTTGCCGGCAGGCCGGCCGGCGCCGGCGCGCGTACGGCGGATCGCTGATGCCACGGCCGCCACCAAACGATGCCGCCCACAGCCACGGCAATTGCCGCGAAGGCCGTGATTTTCGCCCACGGCCGGCCTGCGGAATCCTGCGCCGTGAAGCGCATCCGCACGCCCGAGGGCTGCAATGCGGCTGCGGCCGGCGAGGCCGGTTTGGTGTCGTATCCGGACACGACCTCCGCGGCGGGCAATCCAAGAATGGTCGCGTATCTCTTGAGATGCCCCTTGGCATATACGGACGGGCCGATGCGCTGATAATCGCCGGCCTCGAGCGCGTCGATGACCCACGAATCGATATGCATTTCGTCTGCGGCCTTCTGCTTGCTCACTCCGCGCCGTTCGCGCTCCGCCTTGAGCCGTTGTCCGAGCGTTTGCGCGACCTCGCTCATCGGTCCGCGCCGGATCGCAGTGCCAGTGCCTGTTCGGAATTGGGAAATTCGGCTTGCACGCGCCGGGCATAAACCGCCGCCTCGGTGCTGTCGCCGAGCTTGCGTTGCGCACGGAACCCCAGCCAAAGAATTTCGGCCGTCGGCTGATTCACGGCCAGGAAGCGCTTCACATAGTCGAGAGCCTCCTTCGCATCCCCGCGCTCCAGCGCAAGATTGCCCGATTGCAGCAGAGCCTCCGGCATGTTGGGCCGAATAGCCAACGCCCGGTCGAAAAAGCGCTGCGCATCCACGGCGTCGCCCGCCGCACTGTCGCAAACGCCGGCATTGACCAGCGCCACCTCCGGGGTTTGGTAGACCGGGTTGCGCGCGACTTCCATGAAAATCTTTTCGCCGGCTGCCGCCTTGCCGGTGCGGCATAGAAAGCCGGCATAGCTGTTCATGATGTCCGGATCCTGTTTACCCAGGCGCACCGCCTCCGTAAAGGCGTGTTGCGCCTTGGACATCTCGTTGAGGCGTTCGTACACCAGACCCGCGGTTTCCTGAACGCTCGCATTGTCGGGCGCTTCTTTGAGCGCCCGTTCGATGCGCTCACGCGCTTTGCCGAGGTTGTTGAGCCTCATGTACTCAATGGCCATCTGCATGTTGGCGACCGCGGCCTGTTCGGGCTCGGGCTTTCTTGCGCCGCGGTCGGGGGGCTGATAAACCGGCGGAGTGCTATGGCAGGCCGACAACGCCGACACCAGCATCAGCGCCATCGCCGGCAGCGTTCGCCGAGCCGCGCGTTGCGTCATGGGACCACCGTCGCCACGCGTGAACCCGTCAATTTAGCGCCGAGGCGGACCACGGTGCGATCCTTCACCCTGCCGGCGAGCTGGCCGCACGCCGCATCGATGTCGTCGCCGCGGGTGCGGCGTATCGTCGCTATGACTCCGTGTTCGTTGAGAATGTCGCGGAACCGCACGATCGCCGCCGCCGGCGAGCAGCGGTAGCGCGTGCCGGCAAAGGCGTTGAAGGGAATCAGATTGAGCTTGGCCGGCCGGCCTCGCAACAGGTGCGCCAATGCCTTCCCATGCTCGGGCCGGTCGTTGATTCCGTCGAGCATGACGTACTCGAAGGTGACGCTGCGGCCGTTTTGCTTGTCGATGTAATGCCAACACGCCGCCAGCAGCTCGGCGATGGGGTGTTTGCGGTTGATGGGCACGAGCTCGTCGCGCAAGGCGTCATTCGGCGCATGCAACGACACCGCAAGCGCCACGTTGCACTCATCGGCCAGTTTATAGATTTGCGGCACCAATCCCGAAGTGCTCAGGGTAACCCGCCGGCGCGACAAGTCGTATCCCAGGTCATCCATGAAAATACGCATGGCCGGCACCACGTTGCGATAGTTGGCCAGCGGTTCGCCCATTCCCATGAACACGATGTTGGTGATGGTCCGTCCGTCGGCGCGCGCCTCGGTGATCTCGCGGTGCGCAAGCCACACCTGGCCGACGATTTCCGCGACGCTCAGATTGCGGTTGAATCCCTGCTGCGCGGTCGCACAAAACGTGCAGTCCATCGCACAGCCCACCTGGCTCGAGATGCACAGGGTCCCGCGGCCGGGTTCCGGAATGTAGACCGTTTCGATGCCCTGCGCCTGGTCCATGCGCAGCATCCACTTGCGGGTGCCGTCGGAGGAAATCTGCTCGGTGACGATCTCGGGGACGGCGATCTCGGCCACTTGCTCGAGCTGCGCGCGAAAGGCCTGCGCCAGATCGCTCATGGCGGAGAAATCCGCCGCGCGGCGCCGATAGATCCACTTCATCAGCTGGCGAGCGCGAAACGGCTTGGCGCCGAGGCGGTCGGCGACGAACGCCTCGAGTTCCGCACGCGCTAAGCCGAGAAGATTGATGCGCTCGCCGATCACGCTCCGATGCTCCTGATGGCGCTGCCCGAATACGCTAGCGCGTACGCGGGCAGACCTCAATCTCGCGAAAGAAAAACGCGATTTCCCGCGCCGCGGTCTCGGGCGCATCCGAACCATGGACGATGTTCTCATCGATGCTGGTGGCAAGATCGGCGCGGATCGTGCCAGCGGCGGCCTTTTTCGGATCGGTCGCGCCCATCACCTCGCGATTCCGGGCGATCGCCCCCTCGCCCTCGAGCACCTGCACCATGACCGGACCCGAGGTCATAAATTTCACCAAGTCCTTGAAGAACGGCCGCTCCCGATGCACGGCGTAAAAGCCCTCGGCCTCCGCCGGCGATAAATGCATCATCCGCGCAGCCACCACCCGCAAGCCCCCCTGCTCGAACCGGCGCAGCACCTCGCCGATGAGGTTACGCCCGACGCCGTCGGGCTTGATGATGGACAGTGTGCGCTCAATTGGCATGATCACCTCGGGTGCGTTGTGGGAATGCCCTTCTTGGGGGCCGACAAAGACCGCGAAGTGTACTGGAGAGGGCGCCTCCAGGCAATCAGAACGACGGCCGAAGTGCCTGTATTACTTGGAAAAACCGCGGTTCGATGCGCTGCGGCCCAAGGCGCCGTGCGCCGCCCCGGGCGCACCCGCGACCGCGCTCAAACGTTGAAGCTTTCGCCGCAGCCGCATTCGCCCTTGGCTTTGGGATTCTGAAACTTGAACGCCTCGTTGAGACCCTGTCTGACGAAGTCGACCACGGTGCCGTCGATCAGCGGCAAACTTACCGAGTCGACCACCACTTTGACGCCCCTCGCCTCGAATACGGCATCGTCGGGGTGTATCTCGTCGGCATAATTGACCACATACGCAAACCCGGAGCAGCCGGTCTTCTTGATGCCGACTCGCAGGCCGATTCCGGCACCTCGCTGCGCCAAGTGAGCGCGAACCCGATCAGCCGCCGATTCTGTCAATGATATCGCCATACTGCGCCGCCCTGCTCACGCTGGAGACCAAACCTAAATGTATCAATAACACGCACACACCCCTTGTGCACGTGACTCGATCGTAATTTTCGCATCGTGCGCGCATTGCACCGCAAAATCCCCGGTTCGAGGACGCCCTCTCACCCCCGCACCCGCACCTCCTGCGCGGCGCGAAGGCCGGCAATCCACGCATCCTCCACGATCAGCAGGTGTCCGAGCTTGGGAATGGGCACGTCGAAGCGCTCCCGGAGGGACTGAACGCTCTCCGGCAACTGAGCCTGGATCTCGCGCCCCGGCGCCTGCTCCGCCAGCCAGGAGGACACCGCGATGATGTGAGGGCATGCGAAGGCCAGGAAGCGCGCCGCGCGGATGGTTGCGCAGCGGACGCTCGAATCTATTTGCAGGTCGAATTGCACCCAGGATCCCTGCGCCCGGCTGCCGGACGCGCCGCGCACGCAATCGGGCCCCGTCAAAACGCCGGCGTAATCGCCTGCGTTCTCGAAATACCGCCTTGTCAGGTCGTTGTAGCTCATGCGCCCCCAATCCGGCGCAGCCGCTCCACGGCCCGCCGCACCACACTCACGGCGGCATCGGCGTCGGCGTCGGTGGAAAAGCGCCCGAAGCTGAAGCGCAGACTGCTTTCGGCAAGACGATCGTCGCGGCCCAGGGCGCGCAGCACATAGGACGGCTCCCGGCTGATCGAGGTGCAGGCGGAACCGGTCGACACCGCGATATGGGGCCGGACGGCTGCGAGCAGACTCTCCCCCTCGACCCCCTCGAACGACACGTTGAGCAAATGGGGCACCGAGCGCTCGGGGTCGCCGTTGCGCAGCACGCCACCGATCGAACGCAGTCCATCCCACAGCCGATCTCTCAACCGCGCGATGCGCCGGATCTCGTGCTGCGGATCGGCTTTGACGAGCGCGAACGCCGCGCCCATGCCCACCACCTGATGGGTGGCCACGGTCCCTGAGCGCAGCGTTTGCTCCTGCCCGCCGCCATATTGCAGCGGTTTCAATTGCACCCCCTTCGCACGAGACACGATCAAGGCCCCGACCCCCTTCGGGCCGTAGGATTTGTGCGCCGACAGGGACATCAGATCGATGCCGAGCCCGCTGAAGTTCACGGCGCACTTGCCGATGCTCTGCGCGGCATCCACGTGCAGCCGCGCACTGCCGGATCGCGCGCAAAGCGCCGCAATCGAGGCAATATCCTGCATCACGCCGATTTCGTTGTTGACGTGCATGACAGACACCAGCACCGTATCCGGCCGCAGCGCCGCCGCCACCTCGGCTGGGTCGAGCACGCCGCTTTTATCCGGCGTGAGATAGGTCACGCGCCATCCGCGGCGCTCGAGTTCCCGGCATGGATCGAGCACCGACTTGTGTTCGGTACGTACGGTGACGATATGGCGTCCGACCTGCGCGTTGTATTGGGCAACGCCAAAAATCGCCAGGTTATTCGCCTCGGTGGCGCCCGAAGTCCAGATGACCTCGTCCGGCTCCGCACCCACCGTCGCCGCCACCTCGGTCCGTGCCGCCTCGACACGGTCGCTCGCCGCCTCGCCGTACGCGTGGCTGGCCGATCCGGGATTGCCGAAGATCCCGTCGGGCCCGAGGCACTCCGCCATGCGCGCGGCGACCACTGGGTCCACCGGCGTGGTGGCCGCATAATCCAAATATACGCAGCTCCGACTATTCACGGTTGCGCACCACGCGCCGATTGACCGCGCCGTCCCTGCACGGCGCTCAAAATGCCGCGCAGGATATTGAGTTCGTTGCGATCGAGCTGCGCCCGATTGAACAGCCGCCGCAAACGCTCCATCAGGTGCCCGGTACGGTCGTCGAAATCGATCTCGTTCAGAACCTGGTGCAGGTGCGCGTAGAAATGTTCGACATCGCTCGAAGGCGCCAGCGGCAGCTCCAATTGCATGCGCGATTGGGGCTGCTCGCGCGCCATGAATATCTCATACGCGAGCAGCTGCACCGCCATCGCCAGGTTAAGCGAACAATAGTCGGGATTGGCGGGTATGCGCACCAGAACATTGCAATACTGCAGATCCTCGTTGGCCAGCCCGTAGCGTTCCGAGCCGAACAACAACGCGGCACGGTTCATTTCCCCGAGGCCGGCAATGCGCGCCGCGACGTCGCGCGGGGTGGCAAATTCCCAGTGATAGGAGCGCGGACGCGAGGTCGTGCCGGCGATGAAGCTGCAGTCGCCGATTGCTTCGGCCACGGTTTGCGCAATGCGCGCACCCGTCAAGATGTCGTCCGCGCCGGCCGCCAGCGCATTGGCTTCCGCGTGCGGGAACGAGCGCGGCCTGACCAGGGTCAGCTCGCTGAGCGCCATGTTTTTCATCGCCCGTGCGACCGATCCGATATTGCCGGGATGGCTCGGATCTATCAGGACGATGCGAACGGGAGCGGTCATGCTCTGCTATTCTAGCGCCACCTTATGCAACCACTCCTCAATATCGGCATGCGTGCCGCGCGGCGCGCCGGTGACTTGATCGTGCGCAGCTTATCGCGTCTCGATTCCCTGAAAATCGACACCAAGGGCCGCAACGACTTCGTCACCGACATCGACCGCAAGGCCGAGGCGGAGATCATCGCGACGATCCGGCGCAGTCATCCCGAACATGCCTTTCTCGCCGAGGAGAGCGGCCGCGGCGGCGGCGACAGCGAATTCGTGTGGATCATCGACCCGCTCGACGGTACGACCAATTTCCTGCACGGATTCCCGACTTTCGCCGTATCGATCGCCCTCCAGCACCGCGGACGGCTGCAGCAGGCGGTGGTCTACGATCCCATGCGCCAGGAATTCTTCACCGCTTCCCGAGGCGACGGCGCGCAGCTCGAGGGGAAGAAAATTCGCGTCAGCGGCCAGCGTACTTTGGAGGGCTCGCTCATCGGCACCGGCTTCCCCTATCGCATGGAGGCCGCGCACATCGATGACTATTTGGCCATGCTCAAGGTGATCATGGACGTCGCGGCCGGCGTGCGCCGCCCCGGCGCCGCTGCGCTCGACCTCGCTTATGTGGCGGCAGGCCGCATCGACGGTTTTTGGGAGTTTGGCCTCGCACCCTGGGACACGGCCGCCGGAACTCTGCTCATCCAGGAGGCGGGAGGGCGCGTCGGCACACCGACCGGCTCCGAATACGCGCTCGGTCCCAATATCGTTGCGGGCAATCCGAAGGTGTACCAGGAATTGCTCGACGCGCTCGGTCCCCTAACGCCGCCGGCCTTGCGCGGTTAGTCTGCGGCGGGAGCGGCCGAGGCCGCCCCGCCGGGAATCTCCGGGGTGCGCAAGCGGCTGTTTCGGTAGCCGTAGAGGAGATAAACCGCGATGCCGACCGCGCTCCACAGGACCAGCCGCCACCAGGTGGCGGTGGGAAGCGAAGCGGCCATGCCGGCGCAGAAAATCACGCCCATGGGCGCGGTAAACCAAACCCACTTGACTCTGAAGGGACGCCGCAAATCGGGCCGCGTATAGCGCAGCACCAGGATCCCCGCGCACACCACGATGAACGCGATGAGCGTGCCGATCGACACCAGTTCGCCCAGAATGCCGATCGGCAGGAGACCGGCGAATGTCGCCGCCAATATCCCGGTGATCAGCGTGGCAATGTGCGGCGTGCGAAACTTCGGGTGCACGGCGCCGAAGAATTTCGGCAGCAGCCCGTCATGCGACATGGTGAGCCAGATGCGTGCTTGCGGGATGATCATGGTGATGATCACCGAGGTCAATCCGAACAGCGCCCCCCAGATGACCCAGCTCGACAGCCAGAACAGTTGCGGATGCGACTCGAGCGCGACCGCGACCGGCGCCGCGTCATTGAGCTGCTTGAAGGGCACCAACCCGGTCATCACGCTCGACATGAGAATATAGAGCACCGTGCAGATGCCGAGACTGCCGAGCATGCCGATCGGCATGCCGCGCTGCGGATCCTTGGCCTCCTGGGCGACGGTGGAGACCCCGTCGAAACCGATGTAGGCGAAGAAAATGATGGCCGATGCCTGAAGTATGCCGCTCCAGCCGAACTCGCCGAAGGTGCCGGTGTTCTTCGGTATGTAGGGCACCCAGTTCGCGGGATTGACGTACACCGCGCCGAAGACGATCACCGCGATGACGATGCTGACCTTGATGGCAACGATGATGGTGTTGACCACCGCCGACTCCTTGATGCCCTTGTAGCACAGAGCAGTTGCCGCAATGATGATGCCGATCGCCGGCAAATTGAGGAACGAGCCGGTTTGATGCACCTGAAAACCGACTTCGGCCGCCTCGAACGGCGCCGAACTCAGCCAGTCCGGAATGAAGTTGATGCCGTAGTGATCGAGCAGTTTCACAAAGTAGCGGCTCCAACCGACCGCCACCGTGGAGCAGGCCATCATGTATTCGAGTATCAGATTCCAGCCGACGAACCACGCCACGAATTCACCCAAGGTCGCGTAGCTATACGCGTAGGCGCTGCCGGCGACCGGCACCATCGCCGCGAATTCGGAATAGCACAGGCCCGCGAACATGCAGCCGATACCGGCGATGACGAAGGAAATCACGATGGCGGGACCGGCGTGCTGGGCGGCGGCGAGACCGGTCAGCACGAAAATGCCGGTGCCGATGATGCCGCCGATTCCGAAAGCGATCAGGGACGGGATGCCGAGCGCCCGCACCAGCGTCTTATCGGAGGCCTCCTTCTGATAGGTCGCAATCGGCTTGGTTGCCAGCATCCCTTTGATATTCATGTCGTGCACCCGGCGTCAACACTGATATTGGCACTCTACACGTTAACCCCGCCGCCGCAAGCGCGGGCGGGTTCGGGGGGCGCTGCATCGAACCACGCCATTGGAGGGTGTCGTCCTAGGGCAAACCGTCGATTTCTTCGGGCTTGGTGAGCTTGCGCTCGAGCAGATCGTCGGTCTGCAGCCCCAGATCCAAGGCGAGCGCGGCCGAGATGTAGATCGACGAATAGGTGCCCGCCAGAATGCCTATCACCAACGCCGCCGAGAATCCGTGCAGCGTTTCGCCGCCGAATATCAGCAACGCCACCACCACCAGCAGCGTAACCAGCTTCGTCATCAAGGTTCGCGACAGGGTCTGATTGATGGATTCGTCGATCACTTGGGCAATGGCGAGCCTGCGCGCGGCGCGGGCGCGCTCGCGCACCCGGTCGAATACGATCACGGTGTCATTCAGCGAATAGCCGATGACCGCGAGGATGGCCGCGATCGCCGTGAGATCGAAGGTAATCTGCGTCAAAGCAAAGAATCCCACCACGCAGATCGGATCGTGCAATACCGCGAAAATCGCACCGAGCGCGAGCTTGGGTGTGAAACGCAGCAAAACATACACCAGGATCAATGCAAGCGTCGCCACCAAGGCCCACCCGCCCTTGATGAACAACTCCTGGCCCACCTGCGGTCCGACCACCTCCGTGCGCAGCAGCTTCGCATTGGCGTCGACGGTCTTGAACACCTCGAGAATCCGCGCCCCGATCTGCTCACCCTTCACATTGGGATCCGGCGGCAGGCGCACCAGGATGTCGCGCGAACTGCCGAAGGCCTGCACTTGCGCGGCGGGCACGCCCGAGCGGCTCAACGCGGCACGCAACTGTTCGATGTTCGGCGCCTGCGGGAAATTGGTCTCGACCACCACGCCCCCCGTGAAATCGACGCCCAGGTTCAGGCCGCGCACCAACACCAGGGCGAGCGATGAGAGGATCAACACCGCGGACAGCCCGTACCACACCTTGCGGGTGTGCATGAACGGGAAGCGCGTTACCTTGTGAAAAAATTCCATGGAGCTGAACCTCGAAACGAATCTCAGATGGACAAGCGCTCGACCTTGCGCTTGCCGCCGTAGATGATCTGAACCAGCGCGCGGCTGCCCATCACCGAGGTGAACATCGATGTGGCGATACCGAGCACCAGCACAACCGCGAAGCCGCGTACCGCGCCGGCGCCGAACAGCCACAGCACCAAGCCGGCAATCGCCGCGGTGACGTTGGAGTCGAAAATGGCGGAAAACGCCCGGTCAAAGCCGGCGGTGATGGCCGCGCGCGGCGACACGCCATTGCGCAATTCTTCGCGGATGCGTTCATAGATCAGGATATTGGCATCGACTGCCATGCCGACGGTCAATACCACGGCCGCGATGCCCGGCAGCGTCAGCGCGGCTCCCACCAGCGACAAAAACGCCGTGAGCAGCACGACATTGGCGACCAGGACCACATCCGCGATCAGGCCGAATACCTTGTAGTAGATCGCCATGAACACGAAGGCCGCCAGCATGCCGAACACCATGGCGTTGACGCCCTTGTCGATGTTGTCCTGGCCCAGGCTCGGACCGATGGCGCGCTCCTCCACCGCGGACAGCGGCGCCGCCAAGCCGCCGGCTCGCAGCAACAGCGCGAGCTCGCGCCCCTCGATCGGGTTGACACCCGTGATCTGAAAATTGTTGCTGAAAACGCCGCGGATGGTCGCGCGGTTGATGACTTCTTCCGTGACGCGGTCCACGTCGATGCCCTGGGCGTTCTTTTCGCGCGAACGATCGATGAACACCACGGCCATCAGATGGCCGATGTTCTCCTCGGTATTTTTCAGCATCTTCGCGGCGCCGCGACTGTCCAGACTCACCGACACCGCAGGGCCGTCCTGGGTGTTCGGCTGGAACGAGGCATCGGTCAGCTGATCCCCGGTGACCACCACGTCGCGCTTGAGCAGCACCGGCTGCTTGTCACGGGTGTAGTAGAGCTTCGAGCCGAGCGGCGCACGTCCGGTGGACGCGGCTTCGAGAGGGTTGTTGATTTCGTCGACCATGCGAAATTCCAAGGTCGCCGTCTTGCCCAGAATCTTCTTCACCTCGGCGGAATTCTGCAGCCCGGGCAGCTGAATCGCGATGCGGTCCACACCCTCGCGCGCGACCTGCGGCTCGGACACCGCTAGTTCCGGGCTGTTCAAGCGATTGCGCAGGATGATGATGTTCTGTTGAACCGCGTAATCCTGGCGCTCCTTGATTTCCTGAGGCGTCAGCTTCAGCTCCAGGGCGGGCGAACCCCCGGCCACGGTCTCGGTCAGGTTCAAATTACGGTTGTCAGAAAGGATTGCGGCCTTGCCCCTGGTCAAGCTGTCGGCGTCGCGAAACAGCACCCTGACGCGGTCGGCGGGGTAGTCCACCTGCACGTCCTGGTAGGGAACGCGCGCGTTGCGCAACGATGCGCGGAAATCCTGTTCGCGATGATCGAGCTGCTGCCTCACCGCGCCTTGCACGTCCACTTGATAGACGAGGTAGACCCCGCCCCGCAAATCCAGCCCCAGCTTCAAGGGATTCAGCCCGAGATTGCGCATCCACTCCGGAACCCGCGAAGCCTGCGACAGGGCGATCGTGAACTGATCGGGACGCGCTTCGGCAATCAAATCGCGCGCCTTCAACTGGTCCTGCTTGCTGCTGAATCGCAGTGTCAGGCGGCCCTGTTCCAGGTATGCGCCGCTCGGCGTCACGCCCTTGGACTTGAGCAACTCCTCGATCCCGGTGCGATCGCTTGGCTGCACGGCCGCCCGATCGCGGGCCAATTGCAACGCGTTCTCTTCGCCGAAGAGATTGGGCAGCGCCAGAAAGATCCCTAACAAGACCACGACCGCCACCAGCGCGATCTTCCAGCGCGGATACGAAATCATGCGTTCTTGACCGTGCCCTTGGGCAGCAGTTGCGCAACCTGGAATTTCTGCAGCTTGACGCTCACGCCGTTGGCGATTTCCAAGGTCAGGAACTGATCGCCGACCTCGGTCACCTTGCCGATGATTCCGCCGGTGGTTGCCACCTCATCCCCGGCAACGATTTTCGAGAGCATTTCCCGCTGTTCTTTGGCCCGCTTGTTCTGCGGCCGAATCAACAGAAAATAGAACACCACCAAAAGAAGCACGGGCAGCAGCAAGGCGCTCATCATGCTTTGCCCGCTGGAACCGCCGGCGGCCTGCGCATGGGCCGAATTAATGAGGAAATCCATAGAGTTACACCCGTTTATCGCGGCGGACGCCGCGGCACAAAGCCGTGCAGTATACAGCAGGCTGCTCTAAATATTAACGCGTCGGGGCTGCATGAGGCCTAGGGGTCGGCCGTTCCGTCCGGCCTGCGCCCCATGAGCGCGTAGAACTCGGCCGCGAAGTCCGCGAACCGCCCGGCCTCGACCGCCGAGCGAATTTCCGCCATCAGCCGCTGGTAGAAATACAAATTGTGGATCGTGTTCAGCTGTGAACCCAATATCTCGCCGCACTTGTCCAAATGGCGCAGGTAGGCGCGGCTGTAGTTGCGGCAGGTATAACACCCGCATCCCTCCTCGACCGGACCGGTATCCTTCTGATGCGCCGCGTTGCGGATATTGAGCACACCCGAACGCGTGAACAGGTGCGCGTTGCGCGCATGCCGCGTCGGCATGACGCAATCGAACATGTCGATGCCGCGCCGCACGGCCTCGACGATGTCCTGCGGACGGCCGACTCCCATCAGATAACGGGGTTTGTGCGCCGGCATCTGCGGCAGCAGTCCCTCGAGGACCTGGCTGCGTTCCGCTTCGCTCTCGCCCACCGCGAGACCGCCGACGGCAAGTCCCGCGAAGCCGATGTCCTCGAGCGCCGCGAGCGATGCGGCCCGCAAATTTCCGTGAATGCCGCCCTGCACGATGCCGAACAGCGTGCCGGGCGGCTCGCTGCCGTAGTATTCGCGAAAGCCGCGCAGCGCCCAGCGCATCGACAACTCCATGGAAGCGCGCGCCTGCGCCTCTGTCGCCGGATAGGGGGTGCATTCATCGAAGCTCATCGCGATGTCCGAACCCAGGACGCGCTGGATACGCATCGACTCCTCGGGCGACAGAAACACCGGCGCACCGTCGATCGGCGAGCGAAAACCCGCTCCTTCCTCGGTGATCTTGCGCATGTCCTTGAGGCTCCACACCTGAAACCCGCCGGAATCGGTGAGGATCGGACGGCGCCAGTGCATGAAGCGATGCAAGCCTTGATGCGCCGCGATCACCTCGAGGCCGGGGCGCAGGTACAAATGGAAGGTGTTGCCGAGAATGATTTCGACCCCGATGCCCTCCAGCTGTTCCGGAGTCATCGCCTTGACCGTGCCGTAGGTCCCCACCGGCATGAATGCCGGCGTCTCGACCGCGCCGCGCGCGAAATCCAGGCGGCCTCGCCGTGCGGCTCCGTCCCGCTGCAGCAGCTCAAAACGCATGCCGGGTGGTGCGTTCACGAGCGCTGCAAAACGGCCGCCGCGGGGGTCAAAAACATCGCATCGCCGTAGCTGAAAAACCGGTAGCGGTCCCTGATCGCGTGCTCATAGGCCGCGAGCAGCGCGTCTTTGCCGACGAACGCCGCGCACAACATCAGCAATGTCGATTCGGGGAGGTGAAAATTGGTCACCATGGCATCCACCGCGCGAAACCGGTATCCCGGCTTGACGAACATGCGCGTCAACCCTCGATAGGCCGAGATCGCGCCGCCGCCGGCCGCCGTCTCCAAGGCTCTGACCACCGTCGTACCCACGGCGATCACCCGGCCCCCGGAGGCGCGCGCGGCATGGACCGCATCGCAAGTGGATTGCGGCACCTCGAGGTATTCGGCATGCATTTCATGCCCCTCGACGTCATCCACCCGCAGCGGCTGAAAGGTTCCGGCGCCGACGTGCAAGGTCACGAATGTGTGCTTCACCCGCCGCTTCTCAAGTGCGGAAAAGATATCCTGGTCGAAGTGCAGGCCCGCCGTCGGCGCGGCAACCGCGCCCGGCGCCCGCGCAAACACGCACTGGTAACGGTCGCGATCGGCGGATTCGGGCGCTCGATCGATATAGGGGGGCAGCGGCACATCGCCGTGAGCTTCAAAGAACGCCAACACATCGCCCGAGAACCTGAGGCGGTAAAGGTCGCCGGCCCGGCCGAGCATGTGTGCGCTGTGGCCGCCGGGCAAATTCACCCGCGCCTCGAGCCGCAGGCCCTTGCTGGCGCGCGCATGCACCAGCGCCGTGTCGGCAGTGAGCACGCGCTCGAGCAATAGTTCGACCCTCCCACCGCTGTCCTTCGTCCCGAAAACCCGCGCCGGTATCACGCGCGTGTCGTTGAACACCACGAGATCCGAGGACGACAAAAGATCCGGGAAATCGACAAAACGCAGATCCCGCCATGTGCCCGTGCCGCCGTCGAGCGCGAGCAGGCGGCTGGCGGAGCGCGGCGTGATCGGACGCTGGGCGATGAGTTCCTCGGGAAGGTCATAGTGAAAGTCCGTGCGCTGCATGCTTGGAGCCATACTACCAAGTGAGACAATTCTATATACTGCGCGATCTGGCATGCCCGGATGGCGGAACTGGTAGACGCGCCGGACTCAAAATCCGGTGGTGGTGACACCGTGTGGGTTCGATTCCCTCTCCGGGCACCAGACCCTAAAACTTATGGATACTCCTTGAATTTCTGCAGTCACTGCGGCTCGCCCGTCACCTTGAAAATTCCCGAGGGCGATCACTTGCCGCGCTATGTATGCGCGAACTGCGGCAAGATTCATTACCAGAACCCGCTGCTGGTCCTCGGCTGCGTGCCCCAGTGGGAGGGGAAAATCCTGCTGTGCCGGCGCGCCATCGAGCCGCGCCTGGGTTTTTGGACGGTACCGGCGGGATTCATGGAAAATGGGGAGACCATGCAGCTGGCGGCGGCGCGCGAATGCTACGAGGAAGCGCTGGCGACGGTCGAGGTCGGCTCCCTGCTGGCGGTGGCCAACGTGACCCACGCCGGCCAGGTGCACATCATGTTTCGCGCGCGGCTGCTCAGCCCCGAATTTGCCCCCGGTCCTGAAAGCCTGGAAGTCGGATTGTACGATGAGGCGCAAGTGCCCTGGAGCGAGTTGGCGTTTCCGAGCGGCGAGTTCGCGCTGCGCAAGTACTTCGCCGATCGCGCCGCGGGGCGCGAAGATCATCATTTTACGGAGCTGACGCGTCCGTTGAAAGCTGCGGAACCCGGCTCCTAGGCTGTGGCAGAATAGCGGCGGCACGCGAGCTGGTTCAGAATCAACCGTCAATCACAAAGGGTACGTCATGACGTTCGTGGTCACCGAAAGCTGCATCAAGTGCAAATACATGGACTGCGTGGAAGTCTGTCCCGTTGATTGCTTCCACGAGGGGCCCAATTTTCTGGTGATCGATCCGGATGAGTGCATCGATTGCACGCTGTGCGAACCCGAATGCCCGGTAGAGGCCATCTTTTCCGAAGAGGACATTCCCAAGGGACAGGAAAACTTTCGGCAGCTGAACGCGGAGCTGGCGAAGCAATGGCCCGTGATCACCGAGAAGGGCGAGGCGCCCGCCGACGCCAAGCAGTGGGACCCCGTCAAGGACAAGCTGAAATACCTGGAGCGCTGAGCGCCGGCGCTAGCGCTTCGCCAGCTGCTGATCCTTGAGTTCCTTCACCAGATCGCGGGGCGGCATATACCCCTCGATGAACTCGCCGGTGTCGGTCACGATGGCCGGCGTTCCGCGCACGCCGATGGTCTGCCCCAGCGCAAATTCGCGCGCAACGGGCGTGGGTGCGCAGGTTTTGTTCATGTCCAACTGGCCGCCCGCCTTGGCGCGCGTCAGCGCCTCGTTGCGGTCCGCCGAACACCACACCACCTCCGCCTTGCGCCAACTTTCCGTGTCCGGACCGGTTCGCGGATAGAACACGTAGCGCACGCGCACGCCGAGCTTGTTGAGTTCCGCCATCTCGCTGTGCAGCTTGCGGCAATACTGGCAATCGACGTCGGTGAACACCGTGATGGTGTATTGCGGGTTCTTGGGCGAAAAGATCACCATCTGCGACTCGGGCACGGCATTGATCAGCGCGAGGCGCGCGCGCGCGCGAATCACCTCGGTCAAGTTTTCGCGGGTACCCATGTCATACAGGTTGCCGTCCAAAAAATATTTGCCGTCGGCGGTCAAATAGCTCACGTCCGCGCCGCGCACGAATTGGTAAATTCCCGGGATGGGCGAAGGCTTCAAGTCCTCGACCGTCGATCCGGCGGGCAACAGCTTCACCAGCGCCGCTCGCGGGTCGGCGGGCTGCTCCGGCGGAGCGGCCCACGCGTTTGAGCCGGCGGCGACGGCGGCTAGTACGGCTAGGATTTTCAACATGAATCGCTTCCTGGGTATCTAAGCCCGTTTGACTCCGCCGCGGGCGGGTGGTTCACGAAATTCTATCAGACCGCGGCGGGCGGCCGGCGAAGTATGGCGCAACGGGCCGGGCGTTGCGCCCAAAGGCCCGCCGGGTACGCGCCTCTAACCGCGCGGATGATGCTGAGAGTGCAGATCCTTCAAACGCTCCCGTGCGACGTGCGTATAAATCTGCGTCGTCGACAGGTCGCTGTGACCAAGAAGCATCTGCACCACCCGCAAATCGGCGCCGTGGTTCAACAGATGTGTGGCAAATGCGTGCCGCAGGGTATGCGGCGAGAGCTCTTTCTCGATCCCGGCCTTCTTCGAGTAGCGCTTGATGATGTGCCAGAACGCCTGGCGGGTCATTCGATCGCCGCGGCGGGTGGGAAACAAATAGTCGGTTTGCCGCTCCAGCAGGATCTCGACGCGAGGCCCTTGCATGAACTGCTGCAGCCACTTGACGGCCTCGTCTCCGAGCGGAATCAGGCGCTCGCGGTTGCCCTTGCCGATGACGCGCATCACACCCTGGTTCAGATTGACCTGGTTATGCTTGAGGCTGACGAGTTCGGAGACGCGCAATCCCGTGGCGTACAAAACCTCCAGCATGGTGCGGTCGCGATGACCCAGCGGATCGGACACGATCGGCGCCTCGAGCAGCGACTCGACTTCCGCCTCGGTGAGCGATTTTGGCAGGGAGCGTCCGATTTTGGGCATGGCGATTTGCGCCGTGGGATCCACCGCGATCAGACTTTCACGCACCATGAACCGGAAGAAACGCCGAAAACTCGATAATTGTCTCGCTGTCGAACGCGGCCTCGATCCGCCTTCGACGCGTGCCGCGATGAATCCGAGCAACTGCATCCGAGTGGCGCTCAACAGGGCGCTTTCGCGCTCCTCGAGCCATCGCGCCAGCGCGGTCAAATCCGCTCGGTACGCGGCCAGGGTATTGGCGGACAAGCCGCGCTCCATCCAGACCGCATCGAGAAACTTCTGCAACGCCGGGTCGGCTGCATCGCGGCCCGGCGGCGGCGCCCCCGAGGTGCGTGTAAAAACCGTGCGTTTGAGTGCCGTCACCATAATTTCCCGGGTAAAACTCGCACTAAGATGTGCCTTACCTCCTGCCTGTTCGCAGTATGCGAGGGGTACTTGCGCCTCGGCGTGACCAGTCTCACAGTAACCGCAACTATTAACATAAGGAGAACCAGATCACAGAAGCCCGGCTCCCGATTCTTGGGCAACGCCTTTACGGGGCCTACTGCCTCGTCCTGTTCATAGCAATGGGGATGATTACTCTCACAATCAATGTTTTTCTGCCCGGTTTGCGCGCTCGCCGGCGGGTGGCAGGGGCGTGTTCGCGGGGTTTCTTCCGGGCGGCCGGTATTGCGCTGCGGGTCCATGGACTGCACGCGATGCCGCGCGAGCCGTGCGTGGTCGTCGCGAATCATGCGAGCTACATCGACGGAATCGTCGCCATCGCGGCGTTGCCGCCCGACTTCGCCTTCGTGATCAAGAAGGAGATGATGCGCGTACCGCTCGCAGGCCTGTTCCTGCGGCGCCTCGGATCCGCGTTCGTCGAACGCTTCGACCGCCACAAGGGTGCCTCGGACGCCCGCCGCGTATGGAAACTCGCCGCCGCCGGCCAGTCCCTCGTATTCTTTCCCGAGGGCACGTTCGACGAAACCCCGCAGATCGGCAGATTCCTGGGCGGCGCATTCGCGACCGCCGAACGCTCGCAAATGCGCATCGTCGCGGCCGCCATACACGGCACCCGCGAAGTCCTGCCATGCGGCAGCGTTTTGATGCGGCGCAGGCCCATTCGCTTCGAAATCTTGGCGGTCCTGGACCCCGGCGCGGCCCGTCAGCGCAGCCGCGAGCTGATCGCGCAGGCGGTCGGCGAGCCTCTGGCGCCCTAGGAGCCTGTCCGCCCACCGGTTATACTCGGGGGCCACGCAACTGCTACGGAATACAAACCCATGAGTTCGGATCCCATCGTCATTCTGAGTGCGAGGCGCACGCCCGTCGGCGCCTTTCAAGGCGCCCTTGCCAGTCTCACCGCACCGCAACTCGGAGCCGTCGCCATCAAGGCCGCGATCGCCGATTCCGGGGTGGGGTCCGAAGAGATCGATGACGTGATCATGGGCTGCGTGCTTTCAGCCGGGATCGGCCAAGCACCCGCTCGCCAGGCCGCTCTGGGTGCCGGCATGCCCGCAGGCGTGCCCACCACCACGGTCAATAAAATGTGCGGATCCGCCATGCGCGCGGTGATGTTGGGAGCCGATCAGATTCTGGCGGGTTCGGCCCGCTTTATCGTGGCGGGCGGCCTCGAGTCGATGACCAACGCGCCCTACCTGCTGCCCAAGGCACGGGCCGGATATCGAATGGGGCACCAGGAAGTCCTGGATCATATGTTCTTCGATGGGTTGCAAAGCCCCTGGGATGGGCAGCTCATGGGCTGCTTTGCCGAAGCGACCTCGGCCAAGTACGATTTCACGCGCCGCGCCCAGGACGATTTTGCGTGCGAATCGGTGCGGCGCGCGCAAGCCGCCGTCGCCGACGGCGCATTCGCGCATGAGGTGGCGGCGGTGACGGCCAAAACCCGCAAGGGCGAGGTCGTGATCGACCGGGACGAAACCCCGTCCACGCTCGACGTGTCGAAGATTCCCGGGCTCAAGGCCGCCTTCAAGAAGGACGGAACGGTGACCGCCGCGAGTTCCGCCAGCATTTCCGATGGCGCGGCGGCGGTCGTGTTGGCTCGCGAGTCGCTCGCGACGGCGCGGGGCTTGAAGCCGCTCGCGCGCATCCTGGGCTATGCGAGTTTTGCCCGCGAGCCCGAGTGGTTCACGCTGGCGCCGGTCGGCGCGGTTCAAAAATTGCTGGCGCAGCTGCAATGGCGGGCCTCGGACGCCGACCTGTACGAAGTGAACGAAGCCTTCGCGGTGGTGGCCATGGCGGCCATCAAGGATCTCGGTTTGGACCCCGCGAAGGTCAATGTCAACGGCGGCGCTTGTGCGCTCGGGCATCCGATCGGCGCCACCGGCGCGCGCATCTTGACGACGCTGATTTATGCGCTGAAAAGCCGCGGCAAGAGGCGCGGTATCGCAAGCTTGTGCATCGGCGGTGGCGAAGCGACGGCCATCGCCGTCGAGCTCGCCTAGCATGGAAATCTCGTAGAATGGATGTCGTCCGGACATCCATCGCCGCGGGCCTCGCCCGCATCACCATCAACCGACCCGAAAAGCGCAATGCGCTCGACCGCGCGACCGTGGTCGAGCTCACGGCGGCGCTCGAGCGCTGCGAACGCGATCCCGGCGTGCGGGTCGTGCAGATCACCGGCGCCGGGGATGTGTTTTGCGCCGGAGCGGACCTCGCGGAAATGCAGGCGCAGCGCGACGCCGGCGAGGACGACAATCTGGCCAATGCCGCGCGGCTCACCACCCTCCTCGGCACCCTTGATACGCTCTCGAAACCGACGCTGGCGCGCGTCAACGGCGACGGCTACGGCGGCGCGATCGGCCTGCTCGGCGCCTGCGACATCGTCATCGCGGCGGTCGACGCCAAATTCGCATTCACCGAGGTGAGGCTCGGCATCATCCCGGCGGTCATCTCCCCTTTCGTGCTCGCCAAAATCGGCGAAAGCGCGGCGCGGCGCTATTTTTTGACGGCGGAAACGCTGACCGCGGAACGTCTGAAGGATATGCGGCTGGTTCATGAAGTGGCGCCGGCCGGCGATCTCGACCGACGTTGCGAGCAGATGGTCGAGGCGCTGCTGCTGGCGGCGCCGGGCGCTCTGGCGGAGGCCAAGCGGCTGATACGCGACGTGGCGCGCGCCACCGAGGATCGCACGGCGATATCCGCCGACATGGCCCGGCGGCTGGCGCGCCTGCGCGTGCAGGCGGAAGCTCAAGAGGGTTTCCGCGCCTTCTTCGAGAGGCGCAAGCCGGGGTGGGCAACGCCGCCCTAGAAGCCCGCCCGAGTATTGCGCCGACTGTCCCGGTTGAGGCGATTTGTGGTGTACTACGGCGCCGTTTTTCGGCGGCAAATCGCCTTTAGGGTCAAGGTGCGAACTCGATGATCGAAAGCCAACGTGATGTCATGGAGTATGAGGTCGCCATCGTCGGCGCCGGCCCTGCCGGTCTCGCCTGCGCGATCCGACTCAAACAATTGAAACCCGACCTGAGCGTCTGCGTGCTGGAAAAAGCCGCGAGCCTGGGCGCGCATTCGCTGTCCGGGGCGGTTTTGGAGCCGGGGCCTCTCGATGAGCTGCTGCCGCAATGGAGGGAGCAGGCGCCCGCGATTTGCGTGCCGGCCACGCGCGATGAATTCTTCGTTCTGACGCGCAACAAGCGCTACCGGCTGCCGGTCACGCCGCCGCAAATGGTGAATCACGGCAATTTCATCATTTCGCTCGGGCAGCTGGTACCGATCCTCGGGGCGCATGCGGAGAAGCTCGGCGTCGACGTATTCGCCGGCTTTGCCGCCGCCGAAGCGCTATTCGATGCCTCCGGCGCCGTGAAGGGTGTGCGCATCGGCGACATGGGGCTGGACAAAAGCGGCGAGCCGGGACCGAATTTTGCATTGGGGCCGGAGATTCACGCGAAGGTCACCATGTTTTGCGAAGGATGCCGTGGCAGCACATCGAAACAGCTGATCAAACGCTTCGAACTGGATGCCGGCAAGTCGCCGCAGACCTACGGCCTGGGATTCAAGGAGCTATGGCAGCTGCCGCCGGGGCGCGTGCAGCCCGGCCTGATCCAACATACGGTGGGTTGGCCGCTCGACTATCGCACGTACGGCGGCAGCTTTCTCTATCACCTCGGCAACGATCGGGTCTACGTGGGATTCGTCGTCGGCTTGGATTATGAGGATCCGCGGCTCAAGCCTTTCGAGGCCTTCCAGCAATACAAGAATCACCCGCAGATCAAGTCGCTGTTGCAAGGCGGCGAGATCATCGCGGGCGGCGCGCGCACGGTGATCGAAGGGGGCTATCAATCGATGCCCAAGCTGGAAATGCCCGGCGCAATGTTGGTGGGCGATGCCGGCGGAACGCTCAACACGCCGAAGATCAAGGGGATTCATCAGGCGATCCGCTCCGGCGTGACCGCCGCCGAGCACTATGTCGAAAAAGGCGGCAGCGAGGGCTTCGATGCGCGCTGGCGCGCATCACCCGGTGGCCGCGAACTGTACAAGGTCCGCAATATTCGCCCCGGATTCAATCGCGGCCTGTGGTTTGGTCTTGCCAACGCGGCGTTTGAAACCTACGTGGCGCGGGGCGCGGCCCCGTGGACGCTCGCCAATCACGCCGACGACAAGGCGCTCAAACGCTTGGACCAATACACTTCGCCCGACCGCGATTGGGGCGACCGGGAGCTGCCGCCGCGCGACCGGGTCGCATTCGTGTTCTTTGCCTCGACCACGCACGATGAAAGCCAACCGGTGCATCTGCGGGTTGCCGACACCTCGCTGTGCGCGACGCGCTGCGCCGCCGAATTCGGCAACCCCTGCACCAATTTTTGTCCCGCCAACGTCTATGAAATGATCCCGGATGGCGCCGGCGGCAAAAAACTGCAAATCAATGCGTCGAATTGCGTGCATTGCAAGGCCTGCGACATCAAGGAACCCTATACCGACCAAATCACCTGGACCACGCCCGAGGGCGGATCCGGCCCGAACTACCAGAGCCTGTAGCGCCGAGCCCAACCCTGAGCTGGCAGTCTTCGTGAACGGCGAGCCCAAGACGGTGAGCGCGCGCTTGAGCGGAGAGGTGGCCGCTCGACGATTGCAGTTCGACGCCACCCAACAGGCGGCGGCCGCGCGCCTTACCGCTTTGGCAGAGGATCTGAGCCGCCCGCCCGCCCTGCTGCGAACGCTGCGCTCGCGATTTTCCTGGCTGCCATCCGGCGCGGCACTTGCCGCCCCTCGCGGTCTGTACATCTGGGGCGGCGTCGGCCGCGGCAAGACGCTGCTGATGGATTGGTTCTTCGCGTCGCTGCCCGCGCCGCGGGCGCAGCGATGGCACTTTTACCGCTTCATGCGGGCGGTGCACGCCGAGCTCGGCGGCATCCAAGATCGCGTGCGGCCCTTGGACAGGGTGGCCCGTGAAATAGCCGCCCGCACCCGCGTCATATGCCTCGACGAGTTGTTCGTGGCGGACATCGCCGATGCGATGATTCTCGCCGGACTGTTCACGGGACTGTTTCGCCGCGGCGTAACCCTCATCGCAACCTCGAATCTTGCGCCCCGGGAGTTGTACCGGGATGGGCTGCAGCGGCAGCGGTTTTTGCCCGCCATTGCGCTCATCGAATCCCATACCGAAGTTCTGCACCTGGACGGCGGCATCGACTACCGGCTGCGCGAGCTGGAGCGGGCACCGACCTACCTGGACGCCAATCTGCCGGACACGCCGGCCGCCCTTAAGGCGCGCTTCGCCGCGCTCGCCGGCGTATCCACCGCGGGTCCCACGACGCTTTCCATCGAAGGCCGCGCTCTGCAGGCTGCCGACACCGGTCCAGGAATCGCCTGGTTCGATTTCAGCGAACTATGCGAAGGACCACGCAGCCAGAATGATTACATCGAACTCGCACGCCGGTATAGCACGCTATTCATCGCGAATATCCCCGAATTCACGCAGCTGCGCGAGGACGCGGCGCGCCGCTTCATCATGCTGATCGACGAATTGTACGATCGCAGCGTCAAGATCGTGGTATCGGCCGCGGCGCCGCCCGGCGGCTTGTATCGCGGCGAGCGGCTTCAATTGGAATTCCGGCGCGCCGCCAGCCGGCTCGTCGAGATGCAGACGCAGCTTTATCTCGGCGGCGCGCACCGTGCTTGAAGCGCCGCCGCGCAAGCCCTGGCATAATTCGGCCATGCGGACGGTTGCCGAATTCAAGATCGACTACAAGCAGATACTCGACCCTCGGGGAGAAATCGTGGCGCCGCTGCCGAAATTCGCCGCTGACCGGGGCGAGGTGTTGCGCATGTATCGGGCGATGACGCGGGTGCGGGTGTTCGACCACAAAGCCGTGAATTTGCAGCGTACCGGACAGCTCGGCACCTATCCCTCGTCGATCGGCCATGAGGCCGCCCACATCGGCGTGGGAGCGGCAATGCAGCCGGAAGACGTGCTGGCCCCGGTGTACCGCGAGTTCGGCACGCAGCTGTGGCGCGGCGTGAGCATGAAGGAGATCTTGCTGTACTGGGGCGGCGACGAGCGCGGCAATGATTTCAGCCGTCCCAGGCAGGATTTTGCCTGGTGCGTGCCGATCGCCACCCAAACCTTGCATGCGGCCGGCGCGGCCATGGCGTTCAAGCTGCGCAAGGAGCCGCGCTGCGCCCTGGCCTACATCGGCGACGGCGGCACCTCCGAAGGCGCCTTCTACGAGGCGCTCAATCTGGCCGGGGCGCGCACGCTGCCGGTGGTGTTCGTGATCGTAAACAACGGCTGGGCCATCTCCGTTCCCGTGGCCGAGCAGACGGCGACGCAGACCTTGGCGCAGAAGGCGGTCGCCGCAGGAATTCCCGGGATTCAGGTCGACGGCAACGACGTGTTTGCGGTGCGCGAAACGGTTGGCGAAGCGCTCGGCGCGGCGCGGCGCGGCGCAGGTCCGTGCCTGATCGAAGCCCTCACCTATCGCCTGAGCGACCACACCACCGCCGACGACGCCAGCCGCTATCGAACCCCCGACCAGGTCAGGGAGGCATGGGCTCTTGAGCCCTTGATTCGCATACGCCAGTATCTGCAGAACGCGGGTGCCTGGACCGAAGCCGAGGAGCAAGCCCTGTTGAAGGATTGCGCCCGTGAAGTCGATGCCGCGGTGAGCGAATACTTGAATACTCCGAAGCAATCGACCGACGCCATGTTCGACACCTTGTTCGCCGATTTGCCCCTGCACCTGCGCGAGCAACGCGCCACCGCGCGCAAATACGCCGCCAAGCCCCGGGGCCATTGAATTGCCGAAAATAACCATGGTCGAAGCCATCGCAATGGCCCACGGCTGGGAAATGCACAATGACCCCAGTGTCGTCGTGATCGGTCAGGACGTCGGCGCCAACGGCGGCGTATTCCGGGCCACCGTGGGTCTGCAGGCGCGCTTCGGCGCGGATCGGGTGCAAGACACTCCGTTGGCGGAAGCGACCATCGCCGGCATGTCGGTCGGCATGGCGGCGCACGGATTGAAGCCGGTGGCGGAAATTCAATTCATGGGATTCATGTATCCGGCGCTCGATCAGATCGTCAACCACATGTCGCGCATGCGCTATCGCACGCGCGGACGCTTGAGCTGCCCGGTGGTCATCCGCATGCCGCATGGCGGCGGCATCCATGCGCCCGAGCACCATTCGGAAAGCACCGAAACCATGCTCTGCCACATTCCGGGCATTCGGGTGGTTTGCCCTTCCTCGCCGGCGCGCGCCTACGGCTTGCTGCTCGCGGCGATTCGCGATCCCGATCCGGTGATGTTCCTGGAGCCGGTGCGGCTGTATCGGGCAATGCGCCAGGAAGTGAGCGACGACGGCCAGGCGCTGCCCCTCGATCACTGCTTCATTTTGCGCGAGGGGAGCGACGTCACCATCGTGACCTGGGGCGCCATGACCATTGAAACGCTGCGCGCGGTCGGCGAACTCGAAAGCCAGGGCATAAGCGCCGAAGTCATCGATCTTGCGACCTTGAGCCCGATCGACGGCGAGACCATTCTCGCCTCGGTTGCCAAGACGGGCCGGCTCGTGATCGTGCACGAAGCGGCCCGCAATGTCGGTGTCGGCGCGGAAATCGCGGCGCTGGTGGCCGAACATGGCTTATACGACCTGCATGCGCCGGTTCAACGGGTCACCGGCTTCGACACCATCATGCCGCTGTTCCGGCTCGAGCACGACTACATTCCCTGCGTGCAACGCATCGTGGACGCAGTGCAACTCACGTTGACGGACTAGAGACTCGAGCATGGGTACATTCAAGCTTCCGGATTTGGGCGAGGGTTTGGCCGAGGCCGAAATTCTCGAATGGCACGTCAAACCGGGCGACCGCGTTTTGGTGGATCAGCCGATGGTGTCGGTGGAAACCGCCAAAGCGGTGGTCGAAGTTCCCGTGCCCTACAGCGGCACGGTCACCGCCCTGCACGGCGCCGTCGGCGACATCGTGGCGACCGGGGCGCCGCTCATTGATTTCGATTCCGGCACCGTGGTCGGCTCCATGCCGCCCACCAGCGATGAAGAATACGTCGATTCGGCGAAAATAGGCCGGGCACGCGGCGGCGTCGCCGCCCGCAACCGCGCGGTTCCGATGGCGCGTGCACTGGCACGCCGCTTCGCGATCGATCTGGCCGGGATTTCCGGCAGCGGCCCCGGCGGATTGATCAAATTGGACGATGTTCTGGCGCACGCGCAAATGAACGCCACCCCGACGGCGGCGCCCACGTCGACATCGGCGTCGGCGTCGGCGCAGTCGCGTCCGGACGGCAATCATAGGGCTCTCGCCGTTCCCGCCGGCGCGACCGCAGAACCGCTGCGCGGCGCCAGGCGCGCCATGGCGCACAGCATGACGATGTCGCGGCAGCATGTTCCATTGAGCACGGTATGCGATGACGCCGACATCCATGCCTGGTCGCAGCGCGGCGATTACATGCTGCGGCTCATACGCGCGATGATCAGCGCTTGGCGGGCCGAGCCGGCCTTGAACGCCTGGTACGATGCGGCCAGCAATTCACGGATTCTTCTCAAACACATCGATCTCGCGATCGCGGTCGACACCCCGGCAGGGTTGATCGTGCCGGTGGTGCGCAACATCCAGGACAAGAGACCCGATGAGCTGCGGGCGGCGATCGCCGCGCAAAAGGACGCCGCGCACCAACGCAGCACCACGCCGGAGGATCTGCGCGACTTCACCTTGATGCTGTCGAACTTCGGCACGCTCGCCGGCCGCTACGGCATCCCGCTGGTGGTGCCGCCGGCCGTGGCGATCCTGGGTGCGGGCAAGGTCCGCAAGGATGCGGTGGCGGTCGGGGACGGCGTGGCTGCGCACCGGCGCATGCCGCTGTCGCTGAGCTTCGATCACCGTTGCATCACCGGCGGCGAAGCATGCCGGTTCCTGGCCGCCGTCATTCGCGACCTCGAATTTCCCGAGTAACCGCAAGGATTCGCGCATGAATCAAGCGAGCCCCGAACAATATCGCAAGAGCATCGCCGCCATCGTGGCGGCGGCCCGATTGCCAAAATCCGTGCGCGGCATGGATCCGAAGCGCTTCTTGCAGGCGTACTACGCCAACGTCGATGCCGGAGATATCGCCGCGCGAGATCCGAAGGAGCTTGCGTCCACGGCGCTGTCGCACTTGATGTTTGCGCGCCGGCGACGCGGACGGGCGCTGGTTCGCGTATTCAACCCCACGCAGCGCGAACACGGCTACAGCTCGCCGCACACCGTGATCGAGATGGTGAACGACGATATGCCCTTCCTGGTGGATTCGATCGGTCTCGCGCTGACGCGGCGCGCCCTGACGCTGCATTTTCTGACGCATCCCGTTTTTGCGGTGACGCGCGGCAAGGGCGGAGTATTGCGCAGCGCCGAGGAGCGCGGCACCACCGCCGACAAGCGTCATCGGCTCGAGTCGTTCCAGCACGTCGAGGTGGATCGGATCGTCGACCCGGCGGCGCTGCAGTCCTTGTGCGCGGAGATCGAGCGCAGCATGCGCGACGTGCGGGTGGCGTGCGCCGATTGGGACAAAATGCGCGAGGCCGCGCGGGGCGCGGCGGATGATTTGAATTCGCTGAGCGGGCGCTTCGATCCGCGCGACGTGAGCGAGGCGCAGGCGCTGCTCGCGTGGATGGAAGACCGGCATTTCACCTTTCTCGGCTACCGGGAATACCTGTTGCGCAACCACCGGGGACACGACGCATTGGTGGCCGTGGAGTCAACCGGCCTGGGAATTCTGCGTCGCGGCCACAAGCGCGCCCCGAACACCAGCCGCAGCTTGTCCGCCGACATTCGCCGCCAGAGCCGCTCCCGCGATTTGGTGCTCGTGACCAAGGCGAACCTGCAATCCACCGTGCACCGGGCCGGTTATCTCGACTACGTCGGCGTCAAGCATTTCGATTCGAAGGGGCGGCTGATCGGCGAAAGGCGTTTCTTGGGGCTTTGGACGTCGACCGCCTACAACTCCGCCCCGCGCGAGATCCCGTTGGTGCGCCACAAGGTCGCACAGGTGATCCTGCACTTCGCTCTGGCGCCCGACAGCCACGACGGCAAGGCGCTGCAGCACATATTGGAATCATTCCCGCGCGATGAGCTGTTCGAAGCGAGCGTGCCCGAGCTCAATCGCATCGTTACCGGGATCTTCGGCTTGCAGGAGCGCCCGCGCGTGCGCCTTCTGCTGCGGCGGGATCCGTTCCGCCGGTTCTATTCCTGCCTTATTTTCGTGCCGCGCGAGAAATACAACACCCAGGTTCGCCAACGCATAGAGCGCGTCATCAGCGACGCCTTCTCGGCGTTGAGCATGGAATCTCAAGTGCAGATCGCCGAATCGAATCTCGCCCGGATCCACATTGTCGCCCGCACCCTGCCGACCGAGTCGGCACGGGTCGACAGCGATGCTCTGGAGCGGCGCATCGAGACCGCGGTCCGCTCCTGGGCGGATGACTTCAAGGCCGCCCTGCTGGCGCGCTTCGATGAAGCCTATGCGCTGCACCTGTTCGGGATTTACGCGCAGGCTTTTCCCGCCGCCTATACCGAGGATTTTGCGGGCGAGGCCGGCGCGCACGATGTGACCTTTCTCGAGGCGGTGGAAAAGGAGCCGCACCGGCTGCATCTGGATATTTATCGGTCCGACCCGCGCCGCAAGGACACTTTCTTCCTGAAAATATTCCGCGGCCGGGAATCCATCCCGATCTCGGACTTGCTGCCCATGCTGGAGAACATGGGGCTCAAGGTGATCGCGGAGCGGCCGTACGGGCTGGAATTCTCCGGCGGGCGCCGCGCCTGGATTCAGGATCTCGAACTCGTCATTCAGGGCACTGCGGCCAGCAAATTCGAAATCATGGAAGGCGAGATCAAGAGCACGTTCACCGCGGTGTGGACCGGCCGCATGGACAATGACCGTTTCAACCAACTGACGCTTGCGGCAGGCGCGTCGTGGCGCATCGTCACGGGGCTGCGCGCATATTGCCGCTACCTTCTGCAGACCGGCCTGCCTTTCAGCCTGGGTTACATCGCGCAGGTGCTGACGAACAATGCCGACATCGTGCGGCATCTGGCGGACCTGTTCGTGGCGCGGTTCGACCCGGACATGCCCGAGTCCGCGCGGCGCGGATCACTGTCGCGTCTCGGTCAACAAATCCGCGCCAAGCTGGAACAGGTCACGCGCTCCGATGAGGATCGCATCCTGCGCGCATTGTGGAATGCGATTTCGGCGACGGTGCGCACCAATGCTTACCAGACCTCCTCGCCGGGTCATCCCAAGCATTATCTGTCCTTCAAAATAGCGAGCCAAAAACTGCACGAGCTGCCGCTGCCCAAGCCGATGTTCGAGGTTTTCGTGTTCTCTACGCGCATGGAGGGGGTGCACCTGCGCATGGGACTGGTTGCGCGCGGCGGCATCCGCTTTTCGGACCGGCGCGAGGATTTCCGCACCGAAATACTCGGGCTGATGAAGGCCCAGCAGGTGAAGAATACGGTGATCGTGCCTGTCGGCGCCAAAGGCGGATTCGTGGTCAGGAGCGCGGTCAGCGGCGACCGGGACGCGCAACATGCGGAGGTGATCGCATGCTATAAAACGCTGATCCGGGGGTTGCTCGATCTGACGGATAATATCGTCGATGACAAGATCGTCGTCCCCGACCGGGTCGTGCGTCACGACGGCGACGACCCGTATCTCGTGGTCGCCGCGGACAAGGGCACGGCGACATTTTCTGACATCGCCAATTCGATCTCCGAGGAATACGGCTTTTGGTTGGGTGATGCCTTCGCATCCGGCGGCTCGGCCGGTTACGATCACAAGAAAATGGCGATCACCGCGCGCGGCGCCTGGGAGTGCGTCAAGCGTCATTTCCGGGAGATCGGCGTCGACATTCAAAACGAGGATTTCACCGCCGCCGGAATCGGCGACATGGCGGGCGACGTATTCGGCAACGGCATGCTGCAGTCCCGGCACATCCGCTTGGTCGCGGCATTCAATCATCAGCACATCTTCATCGACCCGCAGCCCGTTGCGGCGCGCTCATACCGGGAACGTGAACGGCTGTTTCGCCTGCCGCGATCCTCCTGGGAGGATTACTCGCCCGCGGCCATCTCCAGGGGCGGCGGCGTCTATTTGCGCAGCGCCAAGACTCTGAAGCTCTCGCGCGAAGCCCAAGCTCTGCTCGAGCTGCCGGCCGAGGTCGCGCCGAACGAGGTCATCAAGGCGATCCTGAAAGCGCGCGTCGATCTGTTGTGGAACGGCGGCATCGGCACCTACGTCAAGGCGAGCAGCGAATCCCACGGCGACGTCGGCGACCGCAGCAACGATGCGGTGCGCATCGACGCCGCCGCGCTCGCCTGCAAGGTGGTCGGTGAAGGCGGAAATCTCGGTTTTTCCCAACTCGGGCGCATCGAATACGCGCGCCGGGGCGGCCGGCTCAACACGGACTTCATCGACAATTCCGCGGGCGTGAACACCTCGGATCTCGAAGTCAATCTGAAGATTCTGTTGAACGGCGCCGTGCGCGCGCGCGAAATCAGCCGCGCGGCGCGCGACCGGCTGCTGGCGCAGATGACCGATGAGGTGGCGGCGCTGGTTTTGCGCAACAATTACCTGCAGGGTCAGGCGATCAGCGCGAGCGAGGTTCAATCGAAGGAGCGGCTCAGCGAGAGCGCGTTCGTGATTCGTGCGTTGGAGCGCTCCGGGGATTTGAATCGTTCGTTGGAGTTCCTGCCTTCCGCGGAGGAAATCGTGGAGCGCCGCAAGGCCGGCGAGGGATTGACCCGCCCGGAGCTCGCCATCACATTGAGTTACGGCAAGATCTGGCTGTACAAGGCGCTGGTCAATTCCAACGTGCCGGAAGATCCGTATCTGTCCGCCGAGCTCGATCGCTATTTTCCCGAGCCCGTGCACCAGCGCTTCGCCGCGCGCTTGAAGCGCCATCGCCTGCGCCGCGAGATCATAGCCACGTCGATTACCAACAGCCTGATCAACCGCATGGGCCCCGTGTTCCCGGTCCGCGCGCAGGACGATACCGGAGCCGATCCGGCCGCCATCGCGCGCGCCTATACGATCGCGCGCGAGGTGTTCGCGGTACGCGGCATCTGGGCGCAGATCGAAGCGCTCGACAATCGCATACCCGCAACCGTCCAATACGCCGCCATGCTTCAGAGCGCCCGGCTGCTGCGCCATATGAGCTATTGGCTGCTCGAGCATCAACGCGCGAATTTGGCCATCGAACGCGCGGTGCGCCGCTATGCCGCGCCGGTCGCCGAGCTCTGGCGCGAAATCGGCTCGGTGGTTTCCGCAAGCACCGGCGCGCACCTCAACGTCAAGCGCGCGCAATTGGTCGAACAGCGCGTGCCCGAACAGCTCGCCGGGCGCATCGCCTCGCTGGAGGCGCTCCCCTGCGCCCTGGATCTGGTGGAAACGTCCATGGAAGCCCGCGTCTCGGTACTGTACGCGGCCAAGGCGTACTTCGAGATCGGCGAACGCATGGGGCTCACCTGGATCAAGGAACAGATCGAGAGCTTGCCGGTCGAGGGACACTGGCAGGCGGTCGCTCGCGCCACCCTGCGCGACAACCTCTATGGCCTGCAGCGCAAGATCACAGGCGCGGCGCTCGAATGCAAGGGTCGCGACCCCGAAGCGCGCGTCGACCGGTGGAGCAAGCGCCACCCGCCCGCTGTGGAAGCGCTCAAGCGGATCGTCCTCGATTTGCGCAGCGGCTCGGCGCCGGATTTCGCGGCGCTTTCAGTTGCTCTGCAGGCCGTACGGCGGCTTGCGCGGGATTGATAACAGGAGGACCCAACGGTGCCTGGAAAGTTGATTCTGGTCCGCCACGGCCAAAGCACGTGGAACCTGGAGAATCTGTTCACCGGCTGGCATGACGTCGATTTGACCGACCTCGGGCGCCAGGAAGCCGCGCTCGCCGGCCGCCAGCTCTTGAGCGAGAAGCTCGAGCCGCAGATCGCTTTCACGTCGGTATTGAAGCGCGCGATCCGGACGCTGTGGCTGATGCTCGACACCATCGATCGGATGTGGATTCCGGTCGAGCGCAGCTGGCGGCTCAATGAACGCCACTACGGCGCCCTGCAGGGGCTCAACAAAGCCCAGACCGTCGAAAAGCACGGCGAGGCCCAGGTCAAGATATGGCGCCGCAGCTACGACATCGCTCCGCCCGAATTGGCGCTCGATGACCCGCGGCATCCGCGATTCGATCCGCGCTATGCCGATGTCCCCCCCGAATTGCTGCCGGCAGCGGAATCACTGAAGGACACTTTGGATCGCGTCCGGCCGTTATGGGAAACGCGGATAATTCCGCAGCTCGGAGCCGGCAGGGACGTGCTCCTGGTCGCGCACGGAAATTCTCTGCGCGCCCTGGTCAAAATGCTGGACCGGATGTCCGAAAAAGAGATCGTCGAATTCAACATCCCGACCGGCATTCCGATGCTCTACGAGTTGGACGTTCAGATGCAGCCGCTCAGCCGGCGATTCTTGGGGGATCCGGCCGCGATTGCCGCCGCTCAGGAAGCGGTGCGGCGGCAAACCGAGAAAAAGTGACGCGATCAAGTATCCTGCGCGATCGTCACCTTGATGCCGCTGAGAGCATCGGTAAACTCGACCTGGCAGGATAGCCGCGACGTGCCTTCCCGGAAGTCGGAGATCTCCCTGAGCAGTTCCAGCTCGTCGCTCTGCGGTTTTGGCAGGCGCGCGACCCAGCCCTCGTCGATGTAGATATGACAGGTCGCGCAAGAACACAATCCGCCGCAGATAGCCGAGACGCCGTAGTCGAGTTCACGCAAGATTTCCATGAACTTGAGACCGGGTTTGGCCTCGATCTCGTGCTCCTTGCCATCGCGATCCACCACGATCATCCTCGCCATTGACCTCTCCATTGCATTGAATCTTCAGACCGCAAAACAAGGTATTTTGCCGGATCTTTACCCACCGGACCACCGCGGTTTTGCCTCGAGGCGCCGTGCCAACAATTGCGCCCGGGCGGTCATGGCGTCACCGGGGATTTCGGGCCGCAGCGCCGCGAAAACCTCGCTCCACAGCAGACATACATAATCGTACAGCCAAACCAGGTGCTCGAGACGCGACGCATCATCGGCGCCCGGCCGCCGGCCCAGATAGCTCGCGAGCAGCGAGCGGCTGGCATCGGCGCAAAGATCGTTGTTGCACGACCATCCCGCCAGATCCCACAGCGGGTCCGAAACGTGGGCGTATTCCCAATCGAGCAGGACCGGACCATGCGCGGCGAGGACGAGGTTCTGCGGGTGCAGGTCGCTGTGGCACAGCACGGGCGTGGCCCGCGGCAACCGGCCGAGTGCGGCGAGACAGGTATCGGGAGCCGAGATCGGCCGGCGATTCGTGCCCCGGCCGCGCCTTGCCAGCACGTCCCGATAGTGGCTAATCCACGCCGCCGGATTCATCACGCGCGCCGCCTGGGGCACGGGCAGCGCGTGAATGCGCCGCACCAGTTGCGCCATGCATGCGATATTTTCCGCCTGACGCACCTGCGCCGGGTCCCATGCGCCCCCGGCCACCCAGCGCGCGACCAATATGCCCCGGCGTGGCTCGCAGCATTCGACGGTCGGCGCCAGGCCGGCCGCCTGCGCACGCCCGAGCACCCGGCATTCCCACTCCCGATCGATGCCGAACTCGGCTGCGCAGGGCGTCGGAACCCGCAAGGAATACTGCCCCTCGCCCCGCACCACGCGATAGCTGTCGTTGACCAGGCCCGACCCGAGGCGCTGCATCGCGAGTGCACCCGACCCGGGCACATAGCGCTCGGCGATCTTGCGCAAGTCGCTAGCCAGCATGGGCGGCGATTCGAAGGCTGCGCCGCCATTCACGCATGCCGACGATGATCAAGGCGAGGTACAGCGCGAACAGCAGCGTCGTGAGGTAGAGGCGCCGCGTGAAATAAAGGCACAGACTCACCGAATCGATGACCAGCCACCAATGCCAGTTTTCATACACCTTGCGCGCCACCATGAAAGTGGCGAACACGCTTGCCCAAGCGACCATGGAGTCCGTGAACGGCCACGCGGCGTGGGTGAATCGGCGCAGAAGGTAAGCGCTCACCGCCGACAAGCCGATGATGCCCGCGGTCCCGAGCGCATTGCGCGCCAGAGTCCAGTGGTGAACCTTGACCGCGGCCGAGCCTCTGGATTCTTGCCACTGCCAAAAGCCGTATGCGGCCATTGCCGCATAGAACCCATTGAGCGCCGATTCCATATAAAGGCGCGCCCCGAAGAGCACCCACACGTACAGGCAGGAGCTCACGAATGCGGCGGCCCAGCAATGAATCGATTGGCGGATCGCCAGCAATAAATAAGCTACCGCGAGCGCCGCCGCCAGAATTTCGATCCAACCCGTGCCATGCCACGCGGCCACGAGCTGTGCCTCGAATTCGTCGAGCATGGATACCTGCTCCCTACGCCGGTACTAACCGGATCAGGTTCAATGGGTTCGCGGGAGTCGTTCAGCCGAACTACCGCGTCTCAGGCCCCTACGGTCCACCCCAAAAGGTCGCGGGAAGTGTAGCCTGGCGCGCGGATGCGTGCAAAACTCCCGCATCGGCCGCGGAGACTCGATTGCGAATTTTTCAGGTAGACGCCTTCACTCGCACCCGCTTCACCGGGAACCCCGCAACCGTGGTGCTCGATGCGGACGGGCAAAGTGATGCCATCATGATGTCGGTCGCACGCGAATTCGCCCACGCCGAGGTGGCGTTCGTGCTCGCCGCCACCGCGCCCGACCACGACGTCCGCCTGCGATTCTTCAATGCGCGCAAGGAGGCCCCGTTCGTCGGGCACGCGACCATTGCCGCCCACGCGGTGCTGCTCGCGCTCGGCCGGCGAGGGTACGCGCCCGTGCGGCAACACTCCGGGACCGGCATCGTCGAAGTGCGAGCGCACGAATCCCGGCAGGCCGCGGGCGCCGAGACACTCTTCGAATTTCGGCAAACCATGCCGGAATTGGACAACCCGCTGCCGTTCAAAACCACACTCCGGGTGGCCGAAGCGCTGCGGCTCCCCGCGATTCAACTGCACGAGGTCATGCCCGCCCGCATCGCCCGCAAGGGCAGCAACCGGCTGCTGGTGCCGATCGGCGATGCCCGCGCCCTGGACGCGATCGCCCCAAATTTCGAGACCCTGGTTTCGATCGGCGCGGAACTCGGCGTCGAGGGATTTTTCGTCTTTGCCTTGAATCCGGGTCCGGGGACCGGGGCGGACGAATTATCGACTGAATCGCGCATGTTCTGTCCCGCGCTCGGTATTCCGGAGGATCCGGTCAGCGGAAACGCGCACTCGATGCTCGCATCCTATCTGTTCGAGCTGGGCCAATTCAGCAAACAGCCGGCGAGCTTCGTCGGACACCAAGGCCGCCAAATGCAGCGGCCGGGGCGGGTCGGCGTCCGGCTCGAGATCGACCAGGGAAGCTTGATCGCCGCGCACATCGGCGGCAATGCGATCATCGTGAGCGAGGGCACCCTGGCGCTTTGACCGCGCCGCCCCCGACGCTCAGGAGGCGGCGGCCGGCTCCACCTTCAAGGTCGCCGCCAATGCATCGAGCTTGGTCTTGGCGTCTTTGGCCGCCTTCACGGCCTCGTCCAAGTTGCCGTTGCCGAATGCCCCCTGCGCCTTCGACCACAGCGAGGTCGCGTCGTCCAAGTCCGATTTCGCCGCATTCAAATCGATTCCCTGGGCCAGTTTCCGGCTGGACTTTTTGCTCAACAGCTCGATGCGGTTGTGAATCGCGGTCATGAACCCCGGCACCGCAGCCGATAACGAAGTCCACTGATCGTTGAGCACCCGCATGAGATCGGCTTTCTTGGCGGCCGCCTCGCTCGCAAGGCCCTGCGCTTCGATCAGCACGGGCGGCGCCGCCGCAACCACCGCCTTATAGTCCTGTCTGCTGAATGACGCCTTGAGATCGCCGAGCTTGGTCTGCACATCGATCAGCCGGTCGGGCACATACTTGGCGGCCTCGGACGAAGACGCATTCACCGCCGTATCGATGTCGTTGATCAGTTTCTGTGCCGGTTCCCGCTGTCCGCATGCGGCGAGCAGGATGGCCGCGAGGCAAATAAAGGCGGGTTGTCTAAATCGGCGTATGGGCCACATGGCATGCCTCCCAATGCGTCCGCAAAGTTTGGAGGAAGCTTTCGTGGCTGTTATTCTAGCACAATTCGCCCCGGTGGCGCTTGCGCCCGGAACCATGGGGCGCAGTGTCCGCCGCGGCAGCGAACCGCCGCGGCTCGTGCGGAATCCTCAAACAGGCTCCTGGCGCTCCGCCACGCGGATCTTGCGCTGCACTTCCCCGCACTTGGACCAGCCGATGTTCGACAGCGAATAGCCGATCACCCGCTCCGAGCGCGCGTCCACGCTCACTTCGATTTCGCAGCCGTGAAATCCGACCGGCGCGCCCGCGGGCGACTCGGCAAGGAACCAAACGTAAATCTGCCTGGTCGGGGTGCTGTCGATCTTGCGCGGCTCGCCCAGTTCCTCTTTGAGCCGGCTGACGGGCTTGCCCACGCTGTCGGCCGCAATGCGCGGTACCGGACGCACTGCGTAGCCGGAGCTCTGGCAGCCGGCAAGCGCCAGCACGGCGAACCCAAGGGCGAACCGAAGTAAACGCGACATAATCCGATCTCCATGCCGGGAACGAATGTCGCAGTCTCGCTCGAGACACGCCCGGCGGCCGCCGACTCAGGTCGCAAAACCGCCATCTGAGGGATACGCGCGCCGCTTGTGCAAGCGCAGACCGTGGGTCATCCCGCGAGGCAGATCCTCGGCGTGATGCACGGCGATCACCACGGTCAGATGCTTGCGCATCAGCGGTTCGAGCAGGCGCTTCATGGCGGCGCGTTGCCGCGGATCGAGTCCTGTCAGCGGTTCGTCGAGCAACAGGATGCGCGCCTGAGCGGTCAGCGCTCGTGCAATGAGGGCACGGCGCAGCTGTCCATAGGACAATTCGCGCGGCCGCCGTCCGGCCACCGAGACCAGGCGGAAGTATCTGAGCCAGCGAGCCGCGGCTCTTCGATCCTGTACCGTGGGGGCATCGGCGAGCCCGATGCTCGCATGCCGTCCGCTCGCAACCAGATCCCGAATGGTGACATCCACCGCATAATCGGCCTGCAATTCCGGAGACACATAGCCGACCTGCTGCTTCCACAAGGAGATCGGCGTCCCGGCCGGAAAACCCGCGCGCTCGATACGGCCGCCCAAGGCCGGCGACAGATCGCCGTACAATAATTTCAGGAAACTCGTCTTGCCCGAGCCGTTCGCCCCGAACACCGCCCAGTGCTGACCCTTGCGCAGTTCCCAATTCAGATCGAGCAGCACCGCGCGATAGTCGACATATAGATCCGCCCGCTCGAGCCGCAGCAGGAGCGGTCCCGCCGCGCGACCGTGCACGGCAGCGGTCGCGGTGCGGCGCCGCCGTTTTCGATTCGGCCCCGGTCCGCCGCCGCCGGCCAGACGAGCGACTGCCGCGCGCCCGATCGCCTTGATCGAGCGCAGTCGGCCGTCGTGCAATTCGATGATTCCCCGGGTGCCCCGCGGGACGTCGCCCGCACGATGGGTCACCGCAATCCAGGACCGGCCTGCGGCGCGCACCGTTTCCAGGATCCGCTCGATGCGCCGGCGATACCCAGTGTCCAATCCGTTATAAAACTCGTCCAACAACAGCCAGTCGGGCTGCCGGGCCAGAGCGCACGCGAGCAGCGCAAGCCGCTTTTGTCCATACGACAGCGAGGAGAATCGGCGCCCGGCAAGACGGCCGAGGCCGCAGGCACGCAACGTCGCGGTCACCCTCCCGCGTTCCGCCGCGGTCGCGGGCCACAGCAGAAGATCCGTGCCATGCAAGCCGGCGGCGATCAGATCCCGGACACTGAGATCCCATCCGTAGCGTGCATATTTATCCTGCAGCTCGGCGCCGACGTAGGCGATGCGCGGTTTCGCCTCGATGAGATCGATCTCGCGCCGGCCCAAGCGGTAGCTGCGCTTTTCACGGCCCGTCGGCGTAGGCCACACATCGCCGGCGAGCAATTTGAGCAACTGAGTCTTGCCGGCGCCGTTATCGCCGATCAGCGCCCAGCGCTCGCCGGCAGCGAGCCGCAACGTGATGTCGCGCAGCACCCACTTGCCGCCGCGTCGAACGCTGACGGCGTGCAATGAGATGTCCAAACGAGCAGCGGTGCGCCGGGCACCCACTTCAAGGCCCCTCGCACCACGAATTCGAACGCCGCGGACTCATTTACAGAACATGGGTGCCCATCGGTGAAGGTGGTCTCATATTGACACAGTTGCGATGGGCTACGGAGCCGCTACACTGGGAGCATGTCCAATTCACCGAACGCCAGACGGCTGGGCGGTCCGAAGGTCTGGGCCGAGCTGTCTCGACCGGACGCGGAACAGAGCCAGCGTTTTTTGGCCGAGGCGCTGGCGCTGCTGCTGGCGGACTTGTTGCGCTCGGTGCTCTCCGATGCGAGCCCGGCGCTGCCGGCGGACGACTATGCGGTGGAGCGCTACCGCAATCTGGCGGACTCGCTGGCGGACGGGGAAACGCGTCGCCGCACCAGCATCGGCATTACGCGCGCGGGACTGGCCAAGCGCTGCGTGACGTGGCTGAAGCTGCTGCTCTGCCCGGCTCCCAATGCGCCGCAAAGCGCGCCCATGCGGGAATTCGTGGACGCGCTCGGCTTGTTCCCGGCGCTGTTCGACAGCGAACCCTCGGCGCGATCGCGCCGCGCGCGGCTCACGTGGTTGCTCACCCACGACCGCCGGCTCGACGCCAGTACCCGGGAGGCTGCGACGGCCCTGATTGAGGCCTGCGAGCACTTAGGGGTATTGCTCTGGCCCGACACCGAAATAGGCTGAGTCGGTTCCCAAGCGAGCGCTCCGGCTTGAGCGTATAATGCGCTTTTTTGCACGGCGCGCCGCCGGAGCGTTTGCGTAATGCCCACATCTGCCACGCCTCCGCGCGGGACCGCCGGTTCGACGGCCGAGCAAAGATCCCGCTTCAAACTCCAGAGGCTGCTGCAACCGTTCACGTTGACGCGCGGATTTGCCACGCCCATCGTGTGGTTTCTGCTGGACTGGCTGGTGTTGATTGTGGCCATCGCGACACTGCTGGTCGTGGAGTCGTGGTGGGTCAAGGTGTTCGCCTCGTTGGTTGCGGCGCTGTGGATCGCGCGCTTGTTCGTGATCGGCCACGATGCCTGCCATGGGTCCTATACTCCTAATAAGCTGCTCAATAAATGGATTGGCAGGATCGCGTTTCTGCCGTCCCTGACGCCGTACAGTCTGTGGGAGATCGGCCATAACCTCGCGCATCACGGGTTCACCAACTTAAAGGGACGTGACTACGTGTGGACGCCCTACTCGCCGCATGAATTTGCGCGATTGTCATGGGTGCGCCGCCGCTTGGAACACATTTACCGCAGTGGTTTCGGACAGGGGATCTACTACATGATCGAGATGTGGTGGAAGAAATTATTCTTTCCGACCCGCAGGCACGTGGCTACGCGGCGCATCAGCTACACGTGGGATAGCATTTTGGTATCCGCGTTCGGCCTCCTCTGGATCGGCGGCCTGACGGTTTGGGGCATGTACAGCGGCAAATCCATCTGGTCGCTGTTGATATTCGGATTCGCGGTGCCGTTTTTCTTTTGGAATTGCCTGATGGGCTTCGTGGTCTACGTGCAGCACACTCATCCGCGCGTGGCATGGTACGAGCGCCGCGACGAATGGAGCGCCAATATGGGCTACGCGACCACCACCGTTCACGTCAAGCTCGCGCGGCCGCTGGACGGCATGATCCATTACATACTCGAGCACGGCGCGCATCACGTGAACATGGGCATTCCCCTGTACCGTCTCAAAGAGGCTCAGGCCCGGCTGAGCGCCACATTGGATGAGCGGTTGAATTCGGAAGTTTTTACCTGGCGCTATTATTGGAACACGGTGCGGCGCTGCAAGCTGTACGATTTCGCGCAACACGTATGGACCGACTTCGACGGACACGTCACCTCGCTGCCGGTCGTCTCGCGTTAGGGACCGCGGCGCCCGGCATCGCCGAACACCGCGTCCGCTAATTTTTCAGATAGGCCGCGTGGTGGCGCAGGTGGTCGGCCATGAAGGTCTGAATGAAGTAATAGCCGTGATCGTAGCCCGGCTGCATCCGCAAATTGAGCGGTTGGCCCGACTTGGCGGCGGCGGCTGAAAACTTCTCGATTTGCAGCTGCTCCATCAGATATTGGTCCGCCGCACCCTGATCAATCAGGATCGGTCCGGGAAACCGCTTGCGCGCCACCAATTCGCTTGAATCGTACTCGGCCCAAGTGCCGTTGTCGCTGCCGAGGTAGTTCGTAAGCGCCTTCTGTCCCCAGGGGCATTGCCGCGGCGCTGCAATCGGCGCGAACGCGGACACCGACCGGTATTGCGAAGGATTCCGCAACGCGCACATCAAAGCACCGTGCCCTCCCATCGAATGGCCGAAAATCCCGGCGATGCCGGCAAGTGCGGGCAGATTCGCCGCCACCACCTCCGGCAACTCGCGAGTCACGTAGCTGTACATCCGGTAGTTCTCCGACCATGGGGGCTGGGTCGCGTCCACATAGAACCCGGCGCCCTGGCCGAAATCCCAATTATCCGCATCGCCCGGCAAACGCGGTTCGCGCGGGCTGGTATCCGGCGCCACCAGCATGAGTCCCAACTCGGCGGCAAGGTGCTGGGCATGACCCTTGATCGGGAACGTCTCCTCGGTGCAAGTGAGCCCGGCCAGGAAAAACAGCACGGGCACCTTCGCCGTTCGCGACTGCGGCGGCAGATAAACGGAGAACTTCATCGAGCCGCGCGTCTCGCGCGAGGCGTGTTTGTAGAATTGCTGCACGCCGCCGTAGCAGCCGTGCTCCGACAACAATTGGATTGTGCTCATGAGCCGGTCATCTTACCCTATCGGTCACGCCGGAACATTCCGGGGCAACTCGAACGAATCGACATGAACATTGAATTCTCGGCGAATGAAGCGCGCGTCATCGGCTGCCTGATCGAGAAGGAAATCACGACACCTGATCAGTATCCGTTGTCGCTCAACGCCCTCACCAATGCCTGCAACCAGAAGACGAACCGCGAGCCTGTTCTCGAATTGCCCGAATCGGTGGTGCAGCAAACCTTGGATTCGCTGATGAAGAAACACCTGGTGAGCGACAGGTCGGCGGGCTACGGTGGCCGGGTCACGAAGTACAAACACCGATTTTGCAACACCGAATTCGGCTCGCTGAAATTCTCGAAGCAGGAACTCGGGATTGTTTGCGTATTGCTGCTGCGCGGGCCGCAGACTCCCGGCGAATTGCGCTCGCGCACGGCCAGATTGTGTGAGTTTGCCGATGCCGAGGTGGTCGAATCGACTTTGACAGGCCTGATGTCGCGCGAGGACGGTCCCTTCATCGCCCGCCTGCCGCGTGCTCCCGGGGCGCGCGAACACCGCTATGCCCATTTGTTTTCAGGACAGTTCGAGTCGGCGCCCCGGACCGCGGAATCTCAGCCGACCATGCCCGAGAGCGCGAGCTTCGGTCAGCGCCTCGTTCAACTCGAAGAGTCGGTCGCGCGGTTGCGTTCGGAAATCGAAACGCTCAAGGCCGCCGCCGCGCGCTAGCGCGCGGCCGCCGCGGACTGCTGCGCGACCGTATCGCGCTCCTGCAGCCATTTGTCGAATGCGGCGACGTCCGCCGGACGCATCCCGCGGGCATCGTCACGATGCTCGACCAGCCACTTTTGCATGGCCAGCATCAGCTGGGTGGCGAGAGCGGGCGCGTGCGCGAAAAGATCCATGTAGGCGACCTCGACGTCGCCCAACCGGTCGAGCGCCAGATTGGCCTCGGCGCGGTGCGCAATCGCCTCGAGCAGATCGGGTTTGAGCGCAAGAACGTGATTGTAATCGTCGACGGCCTCGGCATACGCACCGAGACGCAGGTGCACGTAACCGACGTTGTCCCACGCCTCGACCATATCGCCCTTGTTGCTCAAGGCCTCCGTGAATAGGTCCAAGGCCTTGTTGTAGTTGTCGTTCATTTTCTCCAGCGCCGCGCCCTTCTTGTCGGCATTCGGGGCCGCGGCGGCCATGGCCTCGTATTCCTTGGCCTTGTTGAGCGCTTTCATGGCCGAGTTGTAGGCCTTCTTCGCAGCGACATCCGGTTTTACGTCCGATGAGGTGCTGACCTCCTCATCGGGCTGTCCAACCGAGCTGGTCGGCCGTCCGCCCGGCTGACCCTGGCCTCCGGACATCATCTGGCCCGCGGCGAGCGCCAAGTTCGCATCGATCGCCGCGCAGGCGGCGATCAGCGCCAGCCAATTCAACATCATTCGACGCATTGCCATCCCTCCCGGATCCACAGCTCAAAATAGTGCGCCACTTGTCATGCGCTCGGCAATCTTAGGTTCTTACGGGCCCGCCCGCCCGCCTAATTGGCGCCGCCCCTGCCTCAATCGCCCTAGCGCGAGGCCTCTTCGATGCCGATGCGCAGAGTTGTGGTCGCGATGCGCACCTCGATCAGAAACGCGAGCAGCGCCGCCGCGAGCGACGACATCGACAGGATGAACAAGCCGGCGATGAATGCCGACAGCTCCCAGCGCAGGAATGCGTTGACGAACAGCATCACCACGACGAGCGCGATGAACAACGCCGACAGGGTGATGAGCGTGATGGCGGCATTGATCCATTTTGCGCGCCGCGCCAGCACCAGAAGCGTGGCGTGAAGGTCCCGGCTCTCGGATCGTTGTTCCGGTAGCCTCAATCGGTCTTCCATGGCCCGGGCGCGGTCGACGATGCGCGCCAGCCGGCTCGTCAATACATTGAGGGTGACCCCGATGGCGGAAATGAGGAAGATCGGGGTGAGCGCAATCTGAATCCAATGCGCTATATCGATGGGCTGAACCGAAGCATTCATCGTCGGGATGACGCTCTCCTTTGGCCGCTCGTCAGTCGATCAAACGGAGAGGGGCGAGAAGCAGAAACGCCCCGGCCACCGGCAGATGGTCGGGGCAGGATCTTGCGGCAATCCTACTTGTCGGCCGTCGGGGCGGCGGTCGGCTTCGTCTTGCTGCCGTGCTTTGACTTGCCGCCGTGCTTCGACGAGGAGTGGCCATGCTTGGAGGAGTGGGAGTGCTTGGATTTGCCCGACGAATGACTGGAACCGGTCGGCGTCGAAGCGGCCGGAGTGGAAGCAGCGGCCGGCGGATCTGCGGCCATCGCACCGGCGGCGATTCCGAAAGTCAACAAAGCAGAGGCAATCAAGATTCCGGACTTGTTCATGGGGTCTCCAACAATGGTTTTAGTCATCCACCCGCAGAATACGCCGGATAATCAGCATTCATCCGAGATGAAGATCATTTCACGAAACCGGGCAGCCGCGCACCGCGGGCGGCGGACAACCGTCAGCGGTGATTCCTGCGCCGTCCGGATACATGCCAATAAAGGTACGCGACAATCGCTATGTTGGCGGCCAGCACCGCAGCCGCTCCGATGTTCGGATTGCGGATCAACTCCCACACTTCCAGGGGAATCAATGAGGCGGTGATGATGGTGGTCATCCACTCGGCCCATCGGCGCCGCATCCACAGACCGATCCCTTCCACCGCGAATACCGCCGCGTAGGCCAGGGTCACGAAACGCAGCGCGTGCATTCTCGATTCGCTCAAGCCGCTGATCCACTGCAGCACGCGCTTCACGACGTCGTGTTCGAGCCCCGAGGGGCGGGCGGCGAGCCAGGACAGCACCTTGGCCGAGAGCGAGGCGTCGTGCAGCCGCAATTCGCCGTAGGCCACCAACAGCAACAGCGATACCTTCAACAGCTTGTAAAGGGCAATGGTGCGCAGCACGCCGAATCGCGGCGCGGCCGCCGGTTCTTCGCCGGTAGCCATAAAGCCTTTAGGCCCGACCCGCAGGGGGCTGAAATTCCAGTGTGGCGTCGAGCAACGCCGGGATATCGAACACGGCGCGCTCGTTATCGAGCACCAGCGGCGCAATGCCCGCCGCAGCCACCAACGCGGCCGGCACTTGGATGCGGTCGCGTTCGCGGGCGACGGTCCAGAACTCCAATCGCTTATCCTGAAAGGCCAAGTTCAGCGCCCCCCAGCGCAGCAGTGCGGCGCGCGCCAGCGGCGTGTCGCCGCCCCACTGGCGCTGCGCCAGGGTGAGTGCCGAACCGGCCGCGATCTCGCCCTGCGGCAGGGTCATGAGATCTTGAATGTACTTGACCATCTCGTCCGGCGGCACATGCAGATTCAAGTACGTTGAGGCCGGGTCGCTCATGGTACCGGGCATTCTAAGACGGATTTTCGAGGCTGAACATGCCATTATCGTCGTCGTAGGCAAACACCTCGGCATAGCGGGCCCAACGGACGACGTTCTGCAGGGTCTGGTCCGCCTCCTCCTCGCTCATGAAATCCTCCAGTTCGTCGATGAAGCGGCTCTTGCGCGCGGAGTGGCTCGCGCGTTCATCGAGCACCCGGCGTATGTGCGAAGCGAGCGGCACGTAGTTCAGGAGGTGGCGCGAAAAAATCCGCTTGCGCTCATCGATGGCGGCATGGGCGAACGCCAGCCCATCCTCGGTGAGTTTCAGGTCGCCGCCCTCGAGTTCCGCGAAGCGCAGCATTTGCAGGGTCTCCGCAACGGGAAACAATTCGTCGATTTCCATCTGCAGATCGGAGGCGATCTCCGGCAGATCCGCCTTGCCGCTGAAAGGTGCGGCGGCGACCGCCTCGATGAGGCCGGCGAGCAGATTCGAGGACACATGCGGCAAGACGCTGCCGATCCCGAGCCCCGGAAAGCGCTCCTGCCGGCCGCCCGCCGCGCCGCCTTCCGGCCTCGCCGTCATTTCCACGTAGATGCGCTCGACCAGTTCGCGAAAACTCGGGTCCAGGCGGTTGCGCGGCTGAGGCATGGCCACCTTGATTTCGCTCAGTATTCTGCCCGGATTGCTGCCGAACACCAGGATCCGATCGCACATCAGCACCGCTTCCTCGATGTTGTGCGTGACCAGGATGACCCCCTTGATCGGCATCCGGCCTTCCGCCCAGAGATCCAGGAAATCGGTGCGCAGCGTCTCCGCGGTCAGCACGTCGAGAGCGGAAAACGGCTCGTCCATGAGCAGTATATTCGGGTGCACGACCAGCGCACGCGCGAAGCCCACCCGCTGGCGCATGCCGCCGGACAGCTCGCGCGGATAGGCGGACTCGAAACCGTCGAGCCCGATCAAATCGATGGCGGCCAGGGAACGCTTGCGGATTTCGCTGCGCGGCAGGTGCTGCGCTTCCAAACCAAGCGCGACATTCTCGAAGACGGTGAGCCAGGGAAAGAGCGCGAAGCTTTGAAACACCATGGCGATGCCGCGCGCCGGTCCGGCGATCGGCTGCCCCAGATAGGTAAGATTGCCGGCGCTCGGCTCCGCGAGACCGGCGATCAGCCGAAGCAGCGTAGATTTCCCCGATCCCGAGCGCCCGAGCAGCCCCACAATCTGCCCCTCGTGCAGTTCCAGGTTCATCCCCTCGAGCACCAGCAAAACGTCGCCGTCGGGCTTGGTAAATGCCTTGCGCACGTCGGTGCACTGCAGTAACGGGGAGTTGCTCATTCCATACCCTGTCAGGTAAGCCGGTATTTGCGCTCGGCGTGGTAATACAACGGCCGCCAAAACAGCCGGTTGATGATGACGACGAACAGGCTCATCACCGCGACGCCCAGAACAATCTGGTGAAAATTATCCGCAGCCGCGGCATCGGCGATATAGGAACCCAAACCCCGTGCTCTGACTTCCGTGCGGCCCCAGGTGGCAAGCTCCGCAACTTGGGCGGCGTTCCACGATCCGCCGGAAGCGGTAATGGCTCCGGTGACATAAAACGGCAGCACGGCGGGCAGTGCCACCTTGCGCCACCACAACCAGCCCGTGACCCCCAGATTCGCGGCGGCATAGCGCATTTCGGCTGGAATCGCCGATGCGCCGGCGATGATGTTGAACAGGATGTACCACTGGGTGCCCAAAATCATCAAAGGACTCAGGTACACATCCGGGTTCAGCTTCCATTCGACGATGCCGTACACCGCGAGGGGAAACAGCAGATTCGCCGGGAATGCCGCCATGAATTGCGCAACCGGTTGCACGATTTGTGCGGCGCGAGGCCGCATCCCGACCCAGACTCCGATTGGCACCCACACCACGCTTGCCAAGGCGATCAAGATGAATACCCGCAGCATGGTGATGACCGCCAGGCCGCAGACATGCAAGGCCTCGTGCAGCGGCGTATGGGTGATGAGGCCGGCGACGAGGTGCCAAAGCCCCAGGACCACTGCGACGATGACCAGCGACACCCACAGCAGATCCAGGCTTCGCTTCGGGCGCTCCGGCGCCTCGACCGCGGGCGCTTCCACCTCGTCGCGCTTTACCGCCCGGCTGGTCCACAATACCGCGGCGTGAAACGCCACCGCCGCCGCATTGATCAGGCGCGAGCGACGCATCATGGTGAGCGCCCAAGATTCAGGCACTCTCTCGCCCGGTTCCTGCTCGACCCGGAACCGGTCCACCCACGCCACCAGCGGCCGGAACAGCAGCTGGTCGTATATTAGGATCACGATCAACATGGTGAGGATGGCCCAACCGATCGCCCGCAGATTCTTCTGTTCGATGGCGAGGGCGATGTACGAACCCACGCCCGGCAAGGCAACCGCCGAATGCCCCACGCTGATCGATTCGGAGGCCACCACGAAAAACCAGCCGCCGGACATCGACAGCATCATGTTCCAAACCAGCGCCGGCAACCCGAATGGGACCTCCAGCTGCCAGAACCTCATCCACGGCGACAGCCGAAACGACTCGGCCGCCTCGGTGAGTTCCGTGGGCACGGTGCGCAGCGATTGGTAGAAACTGAACGCCATATTCCACGCCTGACTGGTGAATATGGCGAAGATCGCGGCAAATTCCGCGCCGAGCACCCGTCCAGGCGCCAACGACAAGAAAAAGACGCTGGTAATCGAAATGAACCCCAGAATCGGCACCGATTGCAGGATGTCCAGTATCGGCACCAGGAGTCTGCCGGCGCGCTCGCTCTTGGCGGCCCAGGTCGCATAGGTGAGCGTAAAGATCAGCGAAAAGAAGAGCGCCGCCAGCATCCGAAACGTGGTTCGGGCGGCATATTCGGGCAAATGCCGGGGATCCAGCGAAAGGGGGTTGATCTCGAGTTGCGCCAGTGGCGCGAACAGGCCGCGCGCGGTTTCGCCCAGAAAGGCGATCAATCCGATGACCACGATGAACGCTAAAATGTCCCAGCGCGAGGCGAGTTCGCGCAAAAAGACGTAGGGTTCAAAGCGTTTCATGGTCGCATTCTCGCAGGACAGACGACGAACTAGCTAGTAGGGTAACGTGGGCTCGGCACCCGCGGCCGACATTACATTACGGACAGGAGCCATGGCAGAGAGCTTCGCAGGCGATTCATCGGCCAATACCGCACGCGATCAAACTCGCTTCAGGATCCTGGGCGCGATCAGCTTTTCTCACTTTCTCAACGACATGATCCAGTCGTTGATCGTCGCGATCTATCCGCTGATAAAGGGCGAGTTTCAATTGAACTTCGTGCAGATCGGCGCGATCACGTTGACATACCAGATCTGCGCATCGGTTCTGCAACCCATCGTAGGCGTCTATACGGACAGGCACCCCAAGCCCCATTCACTGAGCATCGGCATGGGCTTCACGTTGATCGGCGTGTTGACCTTGTCGCTCGCGCCGACTTACGCGAGCGTGCTGGTCGCGGCCGCCTTTGTCGGCGCCGGCTCCTCGATCTTTCATCCGGAATCCTCGCGCATCGCGCGCTTGGCCTCCGGAGGCCGCCACGGATTGGCGCAATCGATCTTTCAAGTCGGTGGCAGCGCGGGCAGTGCGGTCGGGCCGCTGCTTGCGGCCTGGATCATCATCCCGAATGGGCAGCGAAGCCTCGCCTGGTTTGCATTGGCGGCGGTATTGGCCATCGCCGTTTTATGGAATGTGAGCGCCTGGTACAAAAGCCGGCATCTCGAGCGGTCCACGCAACGAAAAGCGGCGGCGCCCGTATCGGGCCCGGTCTCATCGCGCCGGGTCGCATTTTCGGTGATTATTTTGCTGGTGCTAATCTTTTCCAAATATTTCTACTTGGCCAGCATCTCGAGCTATTACAGCTTCTACCTGATCGAAAAATTCCATCTGCCGGTACAGTCGGCACAGATGTATTTATTCGTCTTCCTGTTCGCGGCCGCTCTCGGCGGCCTGATCGGGGGGCCGGTGGGCGACCGGATCGGGCGCAAGCGGGTCATCTGGTTTTCCATCTTGGGCGTCGCGCCCTTTACCATGGCTCTGCCTTATGTGAACCTGGCGTGGACCGGCATACTGAGCTTCGTCATCGGACTGATACTGGCTTCGGCGTTTTCCGCGATTCTGGTATTCGCGCAGGAACTCATGCCGGGTAAGATCGGCGCGGTTTCGGGTCTGTTCTTCGGTCTTGCGTTCGGCATGGGCGGCATCGGCGCCGCCGTGTTGGGTGCGGTGGCGGACCGGCAGGGCATCGAATTCGTGTACCGGCTTTGCGCCTTCCTGCCGCTGCTCGGCGTGACCGCCGCGCTCCTGCCCAATATCGAACGGCGCCCCGTTCGGATGAGTGCGGTGTGACTCAAGAGCTCGTATCCCTGATCGCACAGTACGGATTGCTGATCGTCGGCGCGAACGTGCTCGTCGACCAGATCGGCCTGCCCGTGCCCGCATATCCCACCCTGGTCGTGGCGGGCGCGATTGCGGCGGACGGTCATCTGGCCGCCGGCCGGCTGTACCTGCTGTGTGTGATCGCCTGCCTGCTGGCCGACTGCGGTTGGTATCTCGTGGGCCAGGTCTACGGGATCAAGGTGTTGAAGCTGATGTGCCGCATATCCTTGGAGCCCGACTCTTGCGTCAGCCAGACGCAGTCTCGCTTCGAGCGGTGGGGGATCAACTCACTGGTGATCGCCAAGTTTGTACCGGGGCTCGCCATCATCGCCCCTCCGCTCGCCGGCGCCATGCGCATCGGCTGGGGCAGATTCATCGTCCTTTCCGCGTTGAGCGCGGCCCTCTGGGTGGGCAGCGGAATCGCGGCCGGCATGCTGTTTCGCTCGCAGATCGAGGAATTGCTGGCGCATCTGGATCGGTTCGGCGGCCTCGCCGGGCTAACCATCGGCGGCCTGCTGGCGGGTTACATCGCGTTCAAATGGTGGGAGCGCGCGCGTTTTTTCAGGGTGCTGCGCATGGCACGCATCAGCGTCGCCGAATTGTACGAGCTCATCCAAACAGGCGCCCAACCCATCATCGTCGATGTGCGCTCGCATACCGCCAGGTCGCTCGAGCCGCGCTCGATACCGGGCGCTCGGCATGTCCCCCTGCCGGAGGTGGGGCGGCATGTCGCCGATCTGCCGCGCGATCGCGACATTGTCCTGTATTGCACCTGCCCAAACGAGGCATCCGCAGCCCGCGTCGCCAAAATCCTCATGAATCACGGCTTCAAGAAGGTGCGCCCCCTGCACGGCGGACTCGATGCCTGGCTGGCCGCCGGGCATTCGGTCGACACGATCGCCACATCGTGAGCCGCGTTGCCGTCATCACCGGCACCACCCACGGAATCGGCCGGGTAACCGCCCGGGAACTCGCGGCGGCGGGCTTCACCGTCGTCATGCTGTGCCGCGACAACGAAGCGGCAATCGAGGTCGGCGAGGAGATTCTGCGCGCCGTTGCGTCGGCGCGGGTGCGGGCGCTGCACTGTGATCTCGCATCGCTCGCCTCGGTGCGCGCCTGCGCCGAAGAGGTGCGGAGGAATTATGCGTCGATTGCCCTGCTGATCAACAACGCCGGGATGGTGAGCACGCGGCATCGCATGTCCATCGACGGCTACGAGCTCACCTTTGCAAGCAACCATCTCGGTCCGTTCCTGCTGACCGGCCTCCTGCTCGACCGAATGGGCGCGGGCGGGCGTATCGTCAACGTGGCTTCGCGGGCGCATTATCGCGGTGTATTGGATCTGGAGAACGTCGACAAGGCGGATGCGCCTTACGATGCGCGGGCAGCTTACGCGCGCTCCAAGCTTGCCAACGTGCTGCACACCTTCGCGCTGGCGCACCGCCTGGCGGGAACCGGCCTCACCGCAAACTGCCTGCATCCGGGCATCGTCTCCACCAATTTACTGCCTCGCTGGCTGCGCGTCGTGCAGCGGATGATCACGCGCCGGACCTTCGATGCGGTGCGCGGCGCGCGCACCACGCTTTACCTGGCGCTCGCAAACGAGGTGGCGGCCGTCAACGGCCGCTATTTCGACGAACATCAACGGATTCAGAGCGCATCCGCAATTGCGAACGAACCCGGGATGCAGGAACTGTTGTGGGCGGCGAGCGAGCGCTGGATCAACAAAAAGCCTGAATCCCGGTCTGTGCCCTGCCCAGGATGAGCGCATGTATGTCGTGCGTGCCCTCGTAGGTATTGACCACCTCGAGATTCACCAGGTGCCGGATCACGCCGAATTCATCGGATATGCCGTTTCCGCCCAGCATGTCGCGCGCGGCGCGAGCGACCTCGAGCGCCTTGCCGCAGGAATTGCGCTTGAGCATCGAGGTGATCTCCACGGCGGCGCTGCCTTCATCCTTCATGCGTCCGAGCCGGAGGCAGCCCTGCAGCGCCAGGGTGATCTCGGTTTGCATATCGACGAGTTTCTTTTGGATCAGTTGATTGGCGGCAAGCGGACGGCCGAATTGCTTGCGCCCGAGCACGTAGTTGCGGGCCGTGTGCCAGCAATCCTCGGCCGCGCCGAGCGCACCCCAGGAAATGCCGAACCGCGCTGAATCCAGGCATGTGAACGGTCCTTTCAGTCCGCTCACGCCCGGCAAAAGGTTGTCCTGCGGCACGAACACATCGTCCATGACGATCTGGCCCGTGGTCGACGCGCGCAGGCCGACCTTGCCGTGCAGCGCCGGCGCCGACAGCCCGTTCCAGCCTTTTTCGAGAATGAAGCCGCGAATCGCATCGTCGTCGGTCTTGGCCCACACCACGAACACATCGGCGAAGGGGCTGTTGGAAATCCAGGTCTTGGATCCGGTCAAACGAAACCCGCCGCTCGCGGCGCGTGCACGCGTCACCATGCTGCCCGGATCGGAGCCATGATCGGGTTCGGTCAGGCCGAAGCATCCGATCGATTCGCCGCGCGCCAGTGCGGGCAGATACCGGCGTTTTTGTTCCTCGCTTCCGAATGCATAAATCGGCAGCATCACGAGCGAGGACTGCACGCTCATCATGGACCGGTATCCGGAATCCACGCGCTCCACTTCGCGCGCGATGAGCCCGTAGCTGACGTAGTTGAGCCCGCCGCCGCCGAACTCCTCCGGTATGGTCGTGCCCAACAGCCCAAGGCCGCCCATCTCGCGAAAAATTGAAGGATCCGTTTGCTCCCGGCGAAACGCCTCGAGAATGCGCGGCGCCAGACGCCCCTGCGCATACTCGCGCGCCGCATCGCGCACCATCTTCTCCTCCATGGTCAGCTGCTCTTCGAGCAGCAGCGGATCGTCCCAATGAAAGCTCGCGAGTCCCATGTTCAGGCCCTTAAGGTTTCCACAACCGCGCGAGCATCGCATAATTGAGGCCGACTGTCCCTCGCGGCGCACGGCCGCGGCCGCCACACATGAGTTAATCCGATGAACAACGCCCTATCGCACGTCACGGTCCTGGATCTGTCGCGGATCCTCGCAGGACCGTGGGCCGGACAGCTTCTCGCAGATCTCGGGGCCGAGGTCATCAAGATCGAACGTCCCGGAATCGGCGACGATACGCGCACCTGGGGACCGCCGTTCCTGCGCAACCGCAATGGCGCCGAACGCGCCGACAGCGCGTACTATTTATGCGCCAATCGCAATAAAAAGTCGGTGACCGTGGATTTCACCGCGCCCGAGGGCCAGGCCCTCATCCGGGAGCTGGCCCGTACATCGGATATTGTGCTCGAAAATTTCAAGGTCGGCGGCCTGAAGGCCCATGGCCTGGACTATGAATCGCTCAAAGCGGTCAATCCTCGGCTCATCTATTGCTCGATCACCGGCTTCGGGCAGACCGGTCCTTATGCCGCGCGGGGCGGCTACGATTTCTTGATTCAAGGCATGGGCGGCTTGATGAGCATCACGGGGCGCGGGGCCCAAGAGCCCGGTGCCGGCCCGCAGAAAACCGGGGTTGCGGTAACCGATATTCTCACGGGCCTGTACGCATCGATCGGCATTCTCGCCGCGCTCGCTCACCGTGAGCGGACCGGCGCCGGTCAGTACATCGATGTGGCGCTGATGGATGTACAGGTTGCGTGTCTCGCCAATCAAGCCTTGAATTACCTCATCGGAGGCGAGGTGCCGCAACGCCTGGGAAACGCTCACCCGAATATCGTGCCCTACCAGGATTTTCCGACGACCGACGGTTACGTGATTATTGCGGTCGGCAACGACGCCCAATTCGCACGCTTGTGCGCCGCCGCGGGCTTGACGGAACTCGCCGCCGATCCGCGCTTCACCACCAATCAGCAGCGAGTCCTCCATCGGACGCAGTTGATCGACAGGCTGTGCGACGCCACGCGCAGCCGGTCCACGGCCGAGTGGGTCGCCGACCTCGAGCGCGTCGGCGTACCCTGCGGCCCCATCAACACCATCGATGCCGTGTTCGCCGACCGCCAAGTTCGCGCTCGCGGAATGCAGGTGGAGTTGCCCCATCCGAGCGCCGGCACGGTCCCGCTGGTTGCAAACCCGCTGCGTCTCTCGGAGACGCCGGTCAGCTACCGATGGGCGCCGCCCACCCTGGGCTCGCACACCCACGAGGTGCTCAGCGAGCGGTTGGGCCTGTCCGCGGCGCAGATCGAGGCGTTGGCCGCCAAGGGCGTCATTTGAGGTCCCGCGCCGGCATCGCCGCAGCCCGCGCGATCACGATTGCAGCCGGCGCCCTCAAGCCTTGTGGCGCATCCCGGTCTTGTCGGCGAGCAAGATGTTTTCAATGCGGCGGTCGGGCACGAGCCACAGCGCCGCGACGAATAAATACAGCGCTTGCGACACCCTGGGCGACCAAAAAGCTGCGGCGATGCCGATGAGATAGAGCAGCGGCGAGAGTTTACCCTTCCAATCGCTGCCGACGGCTCGCTTGAGGAGCGAAGCGGTCCCCTGCGAGGCGATGATGACCTGCTGCAGTATCCAGTAAGCGGCCGCGGCCATCAACAGCACCGCGCCGTACAAGGCGGTCGGAACCGCAGCGAAATGATTTTCGCCCATCCACGCCGTCGAGAACGGAAACAGCGACAGCCAGAACAGCAGATGCAGATTGGCCCACAGCATCGGGCCGGTGACCCGATCGCTGGCATGCAGCATGTGGTGGTGGTTATTCCAATAGATGCCCACGTAGAGGAAGCTCATGACGTAGCTCAAAAAGACCGGGATCACCGGCAGAAGCGCCTCGAGGTTCTGGCCATGCGGCACCTTGAGCTCGAGCACCATGATGGTGATGATGATGGCGATGACGCCGTCGCTGAAGGCCTCCATCCGACTGTTGCTCATGATCGACGCACGCCCCGGGGTATTGCGCTTGGACGGAGCTTACCCCACGCCGCTCTCGGTCTCGAGTTAGAATATCCCCATGCGGAGAATCAGCGAGCCGGCCCGGGATGTCGACGTGGTATCCGAAACCGAAGTGCTGGTCGTCGGCAGCGGGCCTGCCGGCCTTGCGGCGGCTCTGGCCTGCGCACGCGCCGGGGTTCACACCACGCTGCTCGAGCGAAACGGCTGCTTTGGCGGCAATATCACCCAGGTCGGCGTGGAAGGATTCGCCTGGTACCGCCACGAGGGTACGGTCGACAGCGAAGGAATCGGCATCGAGTTCGAACAGCGGGCCAAGGCGATGGGAGCGGCGATGCCCGAGCCGCAGTCGATCAGTTACGCGCTCGACGCGGAGATGTTCAAGTACGTCGCCGATGTCCTTGTACAAGAGGCGCAGGTCGAGCCCATGCTGCACCGCCTGTTCGTGGCTCCGATCGTGAGCGATGGAGTCATCCGGGGCGTGATCACCGAGAGCAAATCCGGACGCGAGGCGATCCTCGCCAAGCGGGTCGTCGACGCCACCGGAGATGCGGATGTCGCCATGCGCGCCGGCGCGCCGACCCAAAAAACACCGCGGGAACAGATGATGGCGGCGTCGGTGATGTTCTCGATGACGGGCGTCAATAAGCGGCGCTTCATCGAACAAGTGAAGGCGGACCCGCAGACCTACAAGGATTGGACCGGAAACGGCGAATGGGACATCACAACCTCCGGCAAGGAGGACGACCTGTTCTCGCCCTTCCTGCGCAAACCGTTCAAGCAGGCGATCGCCGCCGGCATCATACCCGCCAATCTCGGCACCATCGCCGGCACCTGGGGCGCGATCTCGGACCAGGGCGATCTCACCTACTTGAACCTCGTGCACCTGCCGCAGATCGACGGCACGGACGCCCGCGACTTGAGCGCCGGAGAAATCGAAGGCCGTCGCCAGGCGATCATGGCGGTGGAGGCGCTGCGCCGGTTCATGCCGGGGTGCGAGGGGGCAAAACTGCGCAACTTCGGCATGACGCTGGGCATTCGCGACACGCGCAAGATTGACGCGCTGTACAACATGACCGACGCGGACGTGCGTCAACAGGGGCGATTCGAGGACTCCATCGGCATATTCCCGGAATTCGTGGACGGCTACGGCGTTTTGCTGCTGCCGACCACCGGCCGCTATTTTCACGTGCCCTATCGTTCGCTGGTGCCCAAAGGCGTCGCCGGCCTCATCGTCGCCGGCCGCTGCACCGGCGGCGACAAGATTTCGCATGCCGCCATCCGCAATATGATGTGCTGCGCCGTCAGCGGCCAGGGCGCCGGCGTCGCGGCGGCTGTATCATTGCAGACGGGAGAATCCTTCGCGCGTCTCGATGTGGGCCGTGTGCAAAAGGAACTGAGGCGCCAGGGCGCGCGTATCGCCTGATTATTTTATGTCCACCCTCGATACCGGCGATTACCAGTGCGGCTTCGGCAACGAGTTTGCCAGCGAGGCGCTGCCCGGCGCTCTGCCGCGGGGGCGAAACTCTCCGCAGCGATGCCCCTACTCGCTCTATGCCGAGCAATTGTCGGGCACCGCGTTTACCGCGCCGCGACATGCGAATCGGCGCACCTGGCTGTACCGAATTCGTCCGTCGGTGGCTCACGGCGCCTTCGGCGCCCTGCAGCGCGATGCGTTTGCGGGGGTGGGCCCAGAGGCGCCATTGGCCCCGACTCCGCTGCGCTGGGACCCATTGCCGCTGCCCACCGCCGCGACTGATTTCGTCGACGGCCTGGTGCCGGTTGCGGGCAACGGCGCGCCCGACCTGCAGGTGGGCTGCGGCATCCATCTCTACGCGGCCAATCGCTCGATGCGCGAACGCTATTTCTACAGCGCCGACGGGGAATTGCTGATCGTGCCGCAGTCGGGAGCGTTGAGGCTCGACACGGAGCTCGGCCGCATCGATCTCGAGCCGCAGGAAATCGCCGTCATCCCGCGCGGTCTGCGCTTTTGCGTTGGTCTGCCGGAGGGCACCGCCCGAGGCTATATATGCGAGAACTTCGGCGCACCCTTCAAGCTGCCGGATCTGGGGCCGATCGGCTCCAATGGTCTCGCCAACGCGCGCGATTTCCAGATACCTCGAGCGCGATACGAGGACACCGGCGGGCGGCACGAGTTGATCGGCAAATTTCTCGGACGATTGTGGGTTGCCGAGATGGATCATTCGCCGCTCGACGTCGTCGCCTGGCACGGCAATTATGTCCCCTATAAATACGATTTGCGCCGCTTCAACGCCATGGGCTCGATTTCCTACGACCATCCGGATCCGTCGATATTTCTGGTGCTGCACTCGCCGAGCGATACTCCCGGCACCGGCAACGTCGATTTCGTCGTTTTCCCGCCCAGGTGGCTGGCGATGGAAGATTCCTTCCGGCCGCCGTGGTTTCACCGCAATGTGGCGAGCGAGTACCTCGGATTGATCACCGGACAGTACGACGCCAAAAGCAGCGGCTTCGTGCCGGGCGGCGCCTCGTTGCACAACTGCATGAGCGGACACGGTCCCGACGCGGCGACATTCGAGAAGGCGATCGCCGCCGATACCTCGCAGCCGCTGCGCGTGACCGACACGATGGCATTCATGTTCGAGAGCCGCATGGTCATCAAGCCGACCCGCCACGCGCTCGAGGGCCGCCCGCCGCTGCAAAAGGACTACCTCGCGTGCTGGTCCGGTTTGCGCAGGCTCTTTGACCCGGGTCGCGCGTGAGCGGACGCCCGCCCGCGTATCGCGATCACCCATGAGCGAGATCATGTCGCCCGACATCACGAACGACCCGCATGCCAGCAGCTGGGTGCCGACGGCCAATGGGAGCGGCGGTGATTTCCCGATTCAGAATCTGCCGGTCGCCGTGTTTCGCCGGCGCGGGTCCTCCGCGCCGTTTCGCGGCGGCATAGCGATCGGCGATCAGGTTCTGGACCTTGCCGCGCTTGCAGCCACCGGCGTCTTCAGCGGCGATGCGGCGCTCGCGCTCAACGCCGCGGCGCGCTCCACGCTCAATGAACTCATGCAGCTGGGGCCCAAAGGCTGGATCGCTCTTCGCCGCGCGCTGTTCGAGGCACTGCTTAAAGGCTCGGCTCTGCGGCCAAAGCTCGAGCCGTGCCTCGTCCCGCAAGCGGCGGCGGAGTATTCGGTGCCGGCGCAAATTGGTGACTTCACGGATTTTTACTCCTCCCTCCATCACGCGACCGCGGTCGGGCGCCTGTTCCGACCCGACAATCCCTTGACGCCGAACTATAAATGGATGCCGATCGGATACCACGGCCGCAGCTCATCGATCGGCATCTCGGGTCAGGATTTTCATCGACCTCGCGGGCAGCGCCTGCCGCCCGGCGAATCGCGGCCCATGTTCGAGCCGAGCGTGCGCCTGGACTATGAATTGGAACTCGGCGTGTTCCTGGGCAACGGCAATTCTCTCGGATCCTGGATCCCGATCGAAAGCGCCGAATCGCATGTGTTTGGGCTGTGCCTGCTCAACGATTGGTCGGCTCGCGATCTGCAAGCGTGGGAATACCAGCCGTTGGGTCCGTTTCTTTCGAAGAACTTCGCAACCACGATTTCCCCGTGGATCGTTTCACTGCAGGCGCTGGCGCCCTATCGCACGCCGCACCCCCGGGCCGCGGACGACCCCGAACCGCCCGCCTATTTGATCTCAGCGGCGAACGAGGCGGCGGGCGGCTTCGATATCCGGCTGGAGGCGTATCTCGAGACTGCCGCCATGCACGCACATCGCGAGCCGCCGCAGCGTCTCTCCTCGACGAGTTTTCGCCATTCCTATTGGACGGTCGCGCAGCTGGTCGCGCACCACACGGTCGGCGGGTGCAATTTGCGGGCGGGTGATTTGCTCGGAACCGGGACTCAATCGGGTCCGGGTCCCGGCGAGGCGGGCTCATTGCTGGAATTGAGCGCCGGAGGCAAGCACTCGATGCGCGTCGGTTCAAGCGAACACCGGACGTTCTTGGAGGATGGCGATACCGTGATATTCCGCGGCTGGTGCGCCAAGCCCGGGGCGGCGCGCGTCGGCTTCGGCGAGGTGCGCGGCCGGGTCCTGCCGGCGGTTTCGGACCCGCTTTGCGCCGCCGGTTGAGGTGAAATTGCAAACATTCAGACCGCTGTGGTTGCGCGCATCGGGCGCGTTTCTGTGCGCCTGGCTCGGCTGCGCCGCCGCCGCCGATCGCGCGCATGTCCTCAATATTTATGCGTGGGCCGAATATTTTCCGCCCTCCGTCGTCGCCAAATTCGAGGCTGCGACGGGAATCCGCGTGAATTACGCGGTGCTCGACTCCCCCGAGATGGCGGAGACCATTTTGTCGGCCGGCAGTTCCAATTACGACCTGGTCACCATGAATGCGGCTCCGGAGCTGGGACGGGAAATCCCCAAGGGCTTCTGGAAAGTGTTGGACCTTTCGCGCATTCCCAATGCGCGCAACGCAGACCCGAAAATCATGCAGCTGCTGAGCACCGTCGATCCCGGCAATCAGCACGCGGTACCGTGGATGTGGGGCACCACCGGCCTGATCTACGACCCCGACAAGATCAAATCGGTCATGCCGGATGCGCCGATCGACAGCCTCGGGATGGTCTTCAAAAAGGAGCTGGCCGCCAAGTTTGCGCGCTGCGGGATCGGAATACTCGACTCGTGGGGAGACATCATGCCCATGGCGGCGCGATACATCGGACAACCCGCGCTGTCGGCGAATCCCGCGCAGCTCGCCGCCGTGGTGGCGAAGCTGCAGGAGATCAAACCCTATATTCGCGCCATTTCAACCGCGGGCTACTATCAGCAACTGGCCGAAGGAGATCTTTGCCTGGCCATCGGCTACTCCGGGGACGCCATGATCTCGCGCAGAATGATCAAGGAATCGCAAGGCTCCAGGAAAATCGATTATTCCTTCGGCCGGGAGATGGTGCCCTTCTACATCGACAGCATGGTGATCCCCGCCGATTCGCCCAACCCCGCGGCGGCGCTTGCGTTCATCAATTTCGTGATGCAGCCCGAAGTGTCCGCCTCGGTGACCCGCTTCATCGGATTCGCGACCGCGAACGCGGCCGCCCTGCCCTATCTCGAGCCGGCGGTTCGCGACAACACCGTCATCTACCCCCCGCCGCGGATCCGCGATCGGCTTGAATTGCAGAAGGTCTACACGCCGGAGGAGGCGCGCGCATTTTCCCGCGCCTGGCAGCAATTTAAATCGGGGATGTAGGAGCGCCGGCCGCGGAGGCGGCCGATCGCGCGGCGCCGGCGCTCAGGTCCCCGGGCCGATCGATTTCGACAGGCCGAAGAAAAAACCGCGCCTCGGCCCATACTGCGGGGCGCCGACCCCGACGCCGGTGCCGTTGCGGATCTCATACTCCTTGTCGAGGACGTTGATCACGTCGAAGCGCGCGCTGAGGGTGCCCGCGTTCGGAATGTGAAACACGTGGACGATCCCGGTATTGACCTGGGTGTAGTACGGCAGGTGCTCGCCGTTGGGGATATCCGTGCCACCGTAGCCGTTCGTTTCGCCGGCCGGCAATTCGAGATCGGCGCGCAGTCCGGAGCCCACCAGGAAATCGGCGCTGAAGCGGGTATCGCGCCAGAGATAGGACACTCCGCCCGAGGCGGAGTGCTGCTGCTCATGGTCCAAATGAATGTAGTTGTTGGCGATGTAGTCGAGATCCGTCGGCGAAAAGTTGTATTGTGCAGAGTCGATCTGCTTGCCTTTCGCGCTTTGCACCGACATGTTGAGATAGGCGGAAAAATTGCGGATCGTGTAGTTGGCCGTGAGCTCGGCGCCATATTGCTTGCCGTAGCGGTAATTGAACGGCGTAAGAATGATGGGCGCACCGAACTGGCCCTCGTCGATCAAATTCGCCGACTGCTTGTAGTAGGTGTCGAGGCCCACCGTGAAATCATGAGCGATCTTCTGTTGGACGCCCATATCGTAGTAATTGGCGGTCTCGGCCAACGGCGGCGCGGCTTCGGGGGTCAGCGGCGGGTAGCTCGTGTTCTCGAACAGGGCAATGTCCTTGGCGCCGACCAATTCGAAGGGCGGCGGCGAGAGGTAGCGCGAGTAGCCGGCATGCAGAGTCGTGTCCGGTACCACCTGCCACACCATGTTCAGGCGCGGACTCACCTGCTGCGCGCTCGTGTACGCCGTGAATTTGTCGAATCGCAAACCGTAATTCACCGTGAAATCCGGCAGCAATTTCCATTCGTCCTGCAGATAAGCGCTATAGATCCACTCGGTCGCCGAACCGTTGTCGACGATCGTAGCCGGTACATCGCCGATCTGTTCTCCGGTGGTCGGATCGATCTGCAGCACTTGGGATGCCGTGTCGCTGGTCGAATGATCCGACTGCAGAAACAGGCCGGCCCTGATCGTGTGGTTGTCGTTGAGCCGGTAAGCCCCGTCGCTCTGCGCCGCGTACGCAACGTTCTGCTTGAAGGCATCCTGTGAAACGCCGTCGTACAGCAAATCACCCAGCGGATCCGGAACAAAGGTCAGGCTCGAATAGCGGGCAATAACCGAGCTTTGTACATCAAACGCTCCCTGGGAATGCTGCCAGCTCAGCGCCGCGAATTCGGTCACTTCGCGCTGGTTCTCGTTGAGGTTCTGGCTCGGGAACGTGGATACGCCGTCGACGGTGAGCCCCAACGACGGCTCCTCACCGTACAGGTTGGGAATCTGAAACTTCCCCACCGAGGCGCCCAGCATGAGCGCGACCCGGTTCGCCTCATCCAGGATGTCTTCAAAATACCCGAAGCCGTGATACTGCGTCGTGTGATCGTGAATCGGGTTCGAGCTGCCGTCGGGCGATTCGATGCCGAGATCACTGCGCAGAAAATCGCCGGTGATCAGGTAACTGAAGGCCCCGGATCCGCCCCCATAAGCGAAGCTCGGCTCTGTCTCGCCGTGGCTTCCGCCGTAGACGGATACGGTGCCGCCCGGAGACTGGATGCCGCTTTTGGTCGTGATATCGATGATGCCGGCCGTGCGCAACCCATATTCCGCGGGCAGAGCGCCGTCGATCAGGCTCATGGAATTGATGAATCGCGGATCCAATGCTTGGCCGAATACGCTGATCCCCTCCGGCAGGATGACGCCGTTGATTCGATATTGCAGCCCATTGTGTTCGCCCCGGATGTGGAATTGACCGAAGGAATCCTGGGCGACGTCGGGCATTTGCAGGATGACCTGATTGAGGTTTGTGTTGTCTCCGGCCGGCATGTCCCCGATTGCCGCGGCGTCGACGGTGTAGGTGCTCGCGCCGGTCTGGGTCTGAATTCGAGAGCGCCGGTCGTCCAATTTTTGGGCCGAGACCACGATCGCCGGCAAAGCCGACCCATCGGTCTCCAGCGCCGAGGCGTCTGTCACGTCCGCGGATGTTTCGAGGGCCGGCACCGCAGTCTCGGCACCTGCCGTGAAATTCATGCCGATGAATACGAGTATCGCGCCGACCCTTGAGGTCGCACGCATGAACGGGACATGAAACATCTACACCACTCCGCACAGCCGAATCGAAATGAGCCGCCACCGATCGCTCGGGCGGCCCAATGCCAGAAGCAACGATCAGCTGAGGGAGGGAGGGCCGCGGCTGCGCGGCGTGGGGACCGCGACATCGACGACCGCGATTTGCGGCTTGGATCTGGGCTCGGTCTCGGAACGGACCAGCAGGGGTATGTGGAAGGAATGGCTGAACGCCGGCGAAGCGGCTTGCGCAAAGGCGGGGCACAGCGCGCAGGCCCCATCCGACACGCTGCCCGAGCCGGCACTGACCGCCGTCGCGTGATCCGCGGAGAAATGGCCGAGCTCGTGCACGACCGCGCCCTGCTGCGCCGCCAGCAACAGCAGCACGAGGGTCAGTGCTCGATATACGTGGCTCATTGAAATTTCATCGGTTTTGCGCGGCGGCGCTCCGCAAAAGATAACAGATTGCCTTTTTTTTTGCAGCATGCTCCGATTGCGCGCGCCCGGGCGCCTTGCACGGCGGCCGGTTTGTGGTTTATTTTTCACGTGAATTGCTTCGATATACCAACACTCCAGGGAAATCGTCATGAGGCGGCGCACCTTCGTCCTCGGCGCGGCCGCCACGACCGTCGCCGCCGCCCGCGGACTGCCGGCGTCTGGCTCGAGCCAAACCCATATGACTCAACTGATCGAACTGGGCGCCGTCGAGGCGGTCGCGCAAATGTCGCGCGGCGAGCTGACGGTCGAGCGATATGCCGAAGCGCTGCTCGATCGCTGTCACGCCGCCCGAGAGCTCAATGCGTTCATTACGATCGAGCCGGAGCGGGTGCTCGCGGATGCGCGCACCCGCGACCGCGAGCGCCGCGCCGGCGCCAAAGCGGGGCCCCTGTTCGGTCTCCCGATTCCGGTCAAGGACAGCGTCAACACCCGCGAATACCCAACCACCGGCGGCACGCCGGCGTTGCGCGATTTTCGCCCCAAGGACGATGCACCGCTGGTGGCGGCGCTGAGGGCTGCCGGAGCCATCGTGCTCGGCAAAACGAATCTGCACGAGCTTTCCTACGGGTGGTCCAGCAATAACCTGGCGTACGGTGCGGTGCGCAATCCCTATGATCCGGCACGCATTCCGGGCGGCAGCAGCGGCGGGACGGCGGCCGCGATCGCGGCTCGGCTCGCGCCTCTCGGAGTGGCCGAGGACACCGAAGGCTCGATTCGCGTGCCGGCGGCTTTCTGTGGCATCGCGGGCCTAAGACCGACCACCGGCCGTTATTCGACCCGGGGCTGCGTGCCGATCTCGCCGCTGTTCGATCAGGTCGGACCGCACGCGCGCACGGTGGCCGATTTGGCCCTGTTCGACGCCGCGGTGACCGGGGATATGCGCCCGCTCGCCGTCGGCTCGCTGCGCGGCGTGCGCCTCGGCCTGGTGCGCGATTATTGGTTCAGCGATCTTGATTCGGAAGTCGAACGCATCACTGAACTTGCGCTCGGCCGGCTCAAGGATGCGGGCGCAGAGCTCATCGACACGCAATTGCCCGGCCTCGCTCGGCTCATCGATCTGACCACCGATCAGGTGCAAAACCACGACGTCCGTATCGCCCTGGCGCGCTACCTCAAGGACTATGGCGCCGGCATCACCTTCGATGAATTGGTCGCGCGCGCGAGTCCCGACATCCAGAAGACTTTCAGCATCTATGTCCTGCCGGGCGGCGCAGATTTCGTGTCCGAGTCCGCATACGCCGCCGCGCGCGATCGGTACTTGCCCGAACTGCGCCGGCTGTATCAGGACTACTTTTCGCGGACCGGTGTCGCGGCGATGGTATTTCCCGCGATCCGGGTGGCGGCGCCGCTCATCGGCGAGGAAACCGTCATTCAAATTCGAGGCCGGCCGGTACCCTTCGAGGCAGCGGTCGCGCGCAACATCGCACCGGGCAGCACCGCCGGTGTGCCGGGATTGGTGCTGCCGGCCGGCCTTACGGCCGCGGGCCTGCCGGTGGCGCTCGAGTTCGATGCGCCCGCGGGCGGCGACCGGGCGTTGCTCGCGCTCGGCGCGGCGCTCGAAGGAGCACTCGGGACGATTGCCGCTCCGCATTTTAAATGACGATTCACGAGTATTTCCCGACCCGCGTGTACACGGCCGCATTGCAGAAGTCCGGGGTGGGGGAATTCAACCGCCGGCTTCTGCAGGAATGCAGGCAGCTGCGCGAGGACGACGCCGCGGGGCGCCGCTGGTCGAGCCGGAATTATCCGGGTGGTTACACATCGTACGGATCCGCTCACCGGCTGCAGCGCTTCTCGCCGACATTCGACGCCTTGCGCCGCAAGCTGCAAAACCATGTGAAGGCGTTTGCCGCCGCCGCGCAGTGGGATCTCAGGGACCGCGAGCTATCGATGACCGATTGCTGGATCAACATCATGCCGCGGCAGACGGCGCACAGTTCGCATCTGCATCCATTGTCGACGTTGAGCGGCACTTACTACGTGCACGTTCCGAGCGGAACCCCCGGAATCAAATTCGAAGACCCCCGCCTGGATCGCTTCATGGCGGCGCCGCCTCGTGCGGCGAACGCCCGGCCGTCGAATCGCGCGTGGATTACGCTCCCCGCCGTAGCCGGGCATTTGGTGCTGTTCGAGAGCTGGCTGCGCCACGAGGTGGTGCCCAACCCCATGAATGAGGAGCGGATCAGCGTAAGCTTCAACTACAACTGGTTTTAGCCTGCATCGAAACGACCCACTCGCGTAGAATCGCCCCATGCCAACCACGACTTCGGATGCCACCATGGCAGTGTTCCTCGATCTCGAGAACATCGCCCTCGGCGCACGCGACGCCAATTACCCTAGCTTCGACGTCGAAAAGGTGCTCGAGCGCTTGCTGCTGAAAGGCCACATCGTGGTCAAGAAGGCCTACTGCGATTTCGAGCGCTACAAGGACTTCAAGCGCGGTCTGCACGAAGCCGCCTTCGAACTCATTGAAATACCGCATGTGCGGCAGTCGGGCAAGAATTCGGCCGATATCCGCATGGTCGTCGACGCGCTCGATCTTTGCTATACGAAAGGTCACGTCGACACGTTCGTCATCATCAGCGGCGACTCGGATTTCTCGCCCCTGGTGAGCAAACTGCGCGAGAACGCCAAGACCGTCATCGGCGTCGGCGTCAAGAATTCGACCTCGGACCTGTTTCTGAATAACTGCGATGAGTTCATCTACTACGACGATCTGGTCCGTAAGGAGCCCTCCAGGCGCCGCCGCAACGCCGGTGCCGCATCCCGGACCGCCTCGGCCCCGCTGGAAAATAAAGGTCCCGACGTCAATGACGCGCTCGAACTGGTGGTGGAAACGCTGGACGCGGTGACCGAGGAACGCGGCGAAAATGAGCCGATTTGGGGCTCCATGATCAAGCAAGCCATCAAGCGGCGCCACCCCGGATTCAACGAACGGGCTTACGGTTTTCGCTCCTTCAACGACCTGCTGTCCGATGCCCAGAAGCGCGGTCTGCTCACGCTGCAGGCGGACGAGAAGTCGGGCGGCTACACGGTGCGCGTCGTGGAGAGGGCCGCGGCGGCCAAATAGCGGCTTTCGTCTAGGCAAATTCGGCAGCACTCTAGCGGTTTTCGCGCATGGTATTCGCCTCCGCCGCGATCCACCATGAACCGGTGGTTCGCGAGAAACCAAAGGAGATGGACATGAAAACCGACGCCGACGTTCGCCGTGACGTGGAAGCGGAATTGCGCTGGGATCCCTGTATCGACGATCGCAAGATCGGCGTGATCGTCCATGGTGGCGTTGTGACGCTCACCGGTGAAGTCTCACATTATTCCGGCCGCTGGGTCGCAGAGGACATCGCCAAGCGCGTAGGCGGCGTACGGGCCGTCGCCAATGAGATTCAGGTCAAACTGCCCTTGAGCGGCGTGCGCAGTGACACCGACATTGCCGAAGCCGCCGCGAATGCCCTGCGCTGGCATGTGGCGACCACCGGCATGCAGATCAAGCCGGTCGTCCAGGACGCCTGGATCACCTTGAGCGGCGAGGCCCAATGGGGATTTCAAAAATCAGCCGCGGAAAATGCCGTACGCAGCCTGATCGGGGTCAAAGGGGTGTCGAACAACATCCACATTGCCTCCAAGGTCAAGGTCGAGGATGTGAAGCAGAAGATCGAGGAAGCGTTCAAGCGCCACGCGCAGTTGGAGGCGCGCGGCATCGAAGTGAAAGTGGACGACGCCACGGTGATTTTGAACGGGCATGTCCGCACCTGGCAGGAGCACGAGGACGCCGCCCGCGCCGCATGGGCGGCACCGGGAGTCGCCAAGGTGGAGAATCGTCTGGCGTTGCAATGAACCGGCCGTCGAAGAAGCCGGATTGCTCACGGCGGGCGGCCTAGCCTGCTGATTGCGTATCCGCCGACCGGCGCGCAATGTCGCCGAGTTCGGCGATCGCCGTGAGCAGCACTTGAGTATCCACCGGCTTGCTGAGAAAGCGGCAGTTCGGAATCGCGGTTTTCACCATGCGCAACATCGACTGCAGGTCTCCGCTCAACAAGATTGCGGGCACATCACGCCCGTGCTTGACCCGCAGCTGCTGCACCACGTCGAGCCCCGTCAGCTTGCCGTTCAGGTGATAGTCGGAAATGAACACGTCGCCGGGCCGCAAATCCGCAAGCAAAGCCTCGGCTTCCGCAACGCTGCCGGCGCCATGGGTTTCAAAGCCTTCGAGCGTCAGAAACAGCTCGGTGGCGATCCGTACCGAGTCGTTGTCCTCGAGCACCAGTACGCGGCAGCGGCTTGCCGATTGGCCGTGCGCAGTGGGTTGCGCCGCAGGCATCGCGGTCTCGCGTGCGGGGGCCGGGATCGTGAAACACACCCTCTGCGGCGGCACGCGCACGCGCACCCGGGTTCCTTCGCGGAACTGCGACGAAACCGTTACCGAGTATCCGAGCAGACGCGACACCTCGCGAACGATCGCGAGACCCAGGCCGACTCCCGAGCGCTGCATGCCCTTCAGATCCACCTGATAATAGTCTTCGAAAATTCGCGCAAGCTTGTCTTGCGGAATGCCGACACCGGAGTCCTCGACGCCGATGGTCAGCGCATCGGCATCGCTGACTTGCGCCACCCGTACGAACCCCGCCTCGGTGTATTTCAACGCATTGCCGATTATATTTTGCAGCAGCTGCATCAAAAGAACGCGATCGGTGTTTATCACCGTCAACGTATCGGCAAATTCCAACCGCAAATTCTTCGAGCGCGCAATCGGTTCGAATTCGCGGGCAAGATCGGCAAAAATATCCGTCAACCGGACGGGCGCAAGCTGCGGCTCAATGGCACCCGACTCCAGCCGGGTGACATCGAGGAGTGCATTCAGCAGGCGGCTCGCACCATCGATGGCGAGTTCCTGCTGCCGCAGCAGGTCGCGCACCTGCGAATTCTGCTCGGTCAGCGCGAGCATCGAGGCATTCAAGAGCCGGATGGTCTGCAACGGCTGACGCAAGTCGTGGCTCGCGGTGGCAAGAAAGCGCGTCTTCGCGTGATTTGCCTGGTCCGCCTGTTCGCGCGCTGCGACCAAAGCCTCATTGAGTGCGCGGTGCTCGGTCATGTCGCGAATGGCCGCGACGACGAACGTCTTGCCCCCGTCCTGAAACGGCGCCAGCCGAATGCCGGCCGAAAATTCCGAACCGTCCGCGCGCCGCCCGAACAGGTCCGCCATGCGCGCGCCCATTTCGCGATTGGTCGGGTCGCGAACGTAGGCCGACAAGTGGGCGCCATGACGGATCCGGAACCGCTCGGGCACCAGCACTTCCAAGGGTTGACCGACCAGATCCTCCGGCTCATAGCCGAACAGCAGGCGCGTGACCGCATTCGCGTACACCACGGTTCCCCGGGCGTCCACCACCACGAGCGCATCGGGCGAGTATTGCGCCAAGTGCCGTGAAATGAGCGGGGGTTCGTCCATGACGAGCGGTAGTATAAGGGCTTATCACAATATACTGCGGCAATTCGCGACTACCTGCGTGCGCCCGGCGCGGCAGACTACGCTTTAATTTCGATCCCCCTTTATTTGGAGCCCGGGTGGTGTCAATCAGCAAGCAAGATTCTGCCCCGTCTGAAACCATACTCAATCAGTTGATGGAGATCGCCCGCATCTCCGCGCTGGCCGAGATGGCGAGCGGCATCGCCCATGAGCTGAACCAGCCGCTGGGTGCGATCGCCACGTTCTCGCAGGCCGGCGATCGCCTCCTCAACCGGCCGGAGCCGCTGGTGCCTCAGGCACTCGATGTGTTTCGCCAAATCAACGCCGCCGCCATGGGCGCCGGGGAAGGTATTCGCCGCATCCGGCGGCTATTCGATCATCAGGCGCCGAACCGGACGCCGAGCCGAATCAGCACGTTGATCGAGGAATTGCAGCCGCTATTTGCGGTGCTCGCCACGCGAACCCGCGCGGATCTCACCTTCGAAGTGGATCCCGCGATGCCTGAACTGCTGGTCGATCGCCTGCGAATTCAGCATGTGTTGTTCGCGTTGGTGCAAAACGCCTTCGACGCCGCCGCCAACGGTTCCGGCTCACCGCGCGTTACGGTCGGGGCGCACACCGACCGCTACGCGGTGGCGACCAGCGTCACCGATTCGGGACCCGGCATCTCTGCCGCCGTCCGCGAGCAATTGTTCCGCCCCTTCTTCACCACGAAATCCCAGGGCACCGGACTTGGCCTGGCCTCGGCCCGTGCGATCATCGAATCTCACGGGGGGACCATCGGATTCGAAAATCTGGCCGCCGGCGGCAGCCGCTTTTGGTTTCGCCTGCCGCACGCCGAACCGCTCGCCGAACCGCTCGCCGAACCGCTCGCCGAGTGACGGCCGGGACCGATACGGCACGTGGAAGTACCGATACAAAGCACCACGCCAATGTTCACAATGATGACCATCGATTTGAAGGTTGGGGCAAATGCGGGAAGCGGTGATTTTGACATTTCGCGATATCGAACGTACCGGGGCGTTGGAGGCCCGGATGCGCGACGTGGCGGAACGCCTGCGGCGCCATCACGATGACATCACGCAATGCCACATCACGATCGAGGACCGACTGGACGATGGTCCCGAGACGGCGCCCTACGCGGCCAAGATCCACCTGAGTCTCCCGGGCGCGCAAATTCACGCCGACAGCATGGGCCCAGGCGGCCAGGGGTATCGCGACTTCTATTCCGCTTTACGCGCCGCCTACGCGAGCGCCAGCCGGCAATTACAGGATCTGAAACTGGACCGCGGCAAATCGAGCCTCCTCGAGGACGCGCGCTCGATGATGGGTGCCGGTGAGCGAACCGAGCATCGCCAGCGCTCCAAGGCCTGACCGCCGTCGGCCACCCTCTCGGCTTGCACCCTACGGGAAAGTCCCTATTGGCGCCGGGACCGCTTCATTGATATCTGATAGTCAAGCTTCAGAACGATTCACCCGGGATCCACAGACATGACAGTTGCCACGGCGGTCTCCTTCGATACCGATCTCATGCGTCGCTACGATCGCGAGGGCCCCCGCTATACCTCGTACCCCACTGCACTGCAGTTTCACGAGGGCATCGGAGCCGAGGACTATGCACTCGCCGCGGCCGCCAGCCACGGCGCACGCGAAGGACATCCGCTGTCGCTATACGTGCACATCCCCTTCTGCTTCAGTCCGTGCTTCTACTGCGGCTGCAACAAGGTCGTCACGCGTCAACTCGACCGCGCCGACTCGTACGTGCGGTGCCTGCTTCATGAAATTTCACAACGCAGCGCGTTTTTCAATCGCGGCAGAGTCGTCGAACAGATGCATTTCGGCGGCGGCACGCCGACTTTCCTGCCGAAGAAGTCATTGATCGAACTGGTCAACCGGATAGACCGTTCTTTCCGGTTGATCGGCGACGATAGCAGGGACTATTCCATCGAGATCGATCCGCGTGGAACCCACAGGGACACGCTGCAGCTGTTGGCGAAGCTCGGATTCAATCGAATCAGCCTGGGGGTGCAGGATTTCGACGAGGAGGTGCAACGTGCGGTCAACCGCCTGCAACCGGCCGACATGGTGGCGCAGGTGTACGACGATGCCCGCAATTTGGGTTTTCGCTCCATCAATTTCGATTTGATTTACGGGTTGCCGAAGCAGACCGAGGCGAGTTTCGGCGCGACCCTGGACCGGGTCGCCGCGATGCGTCCGGACCGGCTGGCTGTCTATGGCTATGCGCACATGCCGCACGTATTCAAGGCGCAACGGAAAATACGCAGCGAAGAATTGCCGGGCACGGCCGCGCGGCTCGCGCTGCTGCAGCTCGCGATCGACAAGCTCGGCGCGGCCGGCTACGTCTACATCGGCATGGATCATTTCGCGCTTCCCACCGACAGTCTTGCGCTGGCGCAACAAAACGGCACCTTGCATCGAAGTTTTCAAGGCTATACGACTCACGCGAACCGCGATCTCGTGAACCTCGGCGTGAGCGCCATTGGTCAAATCGGCGATTTGTACGTCCAAAATCACAAATCGCTGCAAGACTACCAGGGCGCGATTGCGCGCGGCGCGCTTCCCTCGCACCGCGGCGTGCGCATGACCCAGGACGATTGGCTGCGCAAGGACATCATCCATCAAATCATGTGCTACGGCGGCATCGACATGGCGGCCGTGGAGCGCCGATACGAGCTTTGCTTCGAGGAGCATTTCGCCGCTGAATTACAGCGCCTGCACGCCCTGGCGATCGATGGGCTGGTCGACTTGGCGGGGCGCCGCATCGAACTCACGCCGGCGGGACGCTTGTTGATGAGGACGGTCGCAACGGCTTTCGATGCGTATGCCGCCGTTCCTCGCGCGGCCCGCATGTCGCGCATGATCTGACTCCGACAAGCCTCGATAGGCACGCCGGGCGCGGGCCGCGTCGGCGCCCGCGAGAGGCCGGTGGCGCGGCCATCGGATCTCGGGCAGTACGCTACAATTGCGGCCCTCCCGACAATTGACGCATGCCGCAGGTACCCTCGAATGGCCTTACTGACGACCGGTCAAGTGATCGCCGAATCGCTCATCGCTCATGGCGTGGATACGGTTTTCGGCATTCCAGGCGCTCATATGTACGACTTCAATGATGCGCTCGCCCGGCGGTCCGACAAGATTCGCTTCATAACGACTCGCCATGAGCAGGGTGCCGGATACATGGCGTACGGCTACGCCAAATCCTCCGGCCGGGTCGGTGCCTACACGGTGGTTCCCGGTCCCGGGGTCTTGAACTCATCCGCGGCGCTGTGCACCGCATACGGCGCGATCACGCCGGTGCTGTGCATCACGGGAAATATCATGTCCCATTTGATTGGGCGGGGCCGTGGGCAGCTGCACGAGCTGCCGGATCAGCTCGCCTTGCTGCGCGGCCTTACCAAATGGTCCGAACGCATCAACCACCCCACCGAGGCACCGGGCGTAATGGCCGAAGCCTTCAGGCAGCTCTCCTGCGGGCGCATCCGGCCGGTCGCCGTCGAAGCCCCGTGGGATGTATTCGGCATGAAGGCCGACGTGACGATGGGCACACCGCCCGCAGTTCCCACACCGCCGGCGCCGGACCCCGAATCGGTGCAGGCGGCGGCCAAGCTGATCGCCGCGGCACGGCGCCCGCTGATCAGCGTCGGCGCCGGGGCGCTGCATGCGGGCGATGAAATACGGCGGCTCGCGGACCTGCTTCAGGCACCGGTCACCGCGCATCGCAGCGGCAAAGGCGTGGTCAGCGACGATTCCCCGTATGGCATGAGCTCGGTCGCGGCGTACGACTACTGGAAAGACGCGGATCTGCTCATCGGGATCGGCAGCCGGCTGGAGCTGCAACATTTTCGTTGGCGCTGGCGTCCGAAGGACTTGAGGATGGTGCGCCTCGACATCGATCCGACCGAAATGGTGCGCCTCAAGCCCGACGTCGGCATCGTTGCGGATTCCGCCGCCGGCACAAACGCGCTGATCGAGGCGTTGCAACCCTTGGTCGGCAAGAGAGGTTCTCGCGAAAGAGAATTTCTCGAGATAAAGGCCCGCGCGCGTGCCGTCATTCAATCCGTTCAACCCCAGGTGAGCTATATCGATGCGATCCGGGAAGCGCTGCCCCGAGACGGATTTTTTGTCGAGGAAATATCACAAATGGGCTTCACGGCGCGATTTGGCTTTCCGGTCTACGCGCCACGGCAATATGTGACGTGCGGCTACCAGGAGACTCTCGGCTTCGGCTTCAACACCGCGCTCGGTGTCAAGGTGGCGCATCCGGACAAGGCGGTCGTGGCGGTCACGGGAGATGGCGGATTCCTGTTCGGTGCCCAGGAACTCGCCACCGCCGTTCAGCACCGCATCAACCTCGTCACCGTCGTGTTCAACAACAGCAGCTACGGAAACGTAAGGCGCGACCAAATTCAACAATACTCAGGCCGCCTGCTCGGGGCCGACCTGGTGAATCCGGACTTCGTCAAACTCGTGGAAAGCTTCGGGATCAAGGCTCTTCGTGCCGCGAGCCCGCGCGATCTGAGGTCCCAATTACGGGCGGCAATCGATGCGGACGCCCCGGCGGTCATCGAGGTTCCATTGGAGCGAGGCGCCGAGGCCTCGCCCTGGCCGTTCATTCTGCCGCCGCCGCACGGAGCTTGACGCCCCCCCTGCCTCAACCGCCTGCCGCTTTCTTGAGCGAACCGGCTTGAGCGTCCTTCCCGGCAGCCTTGCCCGCATCCTGGACCAGGAGCACCGGTACGGGGGCCGTGCGAACGACGCCCTCGGCATCGCTCCCCATGGCAAGCCGGCGCAGTCCGCGGCGTCCATGCGTCCCCATGACAATCAAGTCGGCCGGCCATTCTTTCGCTTGTGCGACGATCAAGTCGGCGGCCGGACCGCCGATGGATTCGAGCAATACGCCCTCCACCGCGACGCCCTGTTGCCGCGCCAGCGTCTCCGCTTGCTGAAGGATGTTTTTTCCAGCCTCGCGCAGCGAGTCGATCAGGTTGGTCCCGTACAATCCGGCTCCATACGAGTAATCCAAAACGAACTCGTTGACCACGTGAAACAGGCGCAGCCGGCTTCCCTGGCTTTTGGCGATCTTGATCGCTTCGTTCAATCCGCGCATCGACGTTTCGCTGCCGTCGATCGGCACCAATATTTTTGGATACACGCCGCTTCCTCCCGATTGCTTGAGCTAACGCCCGCCAAAGCGCCCACCGGGCATTGCAACGAGCGTTGACGGCATATATATAGCATCCGCCGGCGAGGTTTCCTGCCCGGGGTTCCCGGCATGTACTGCGGGTTACGCGTAATCCCCGCGCGGCGATTTCGGCTTTTCCTAATGGATGGCACTGCCGGCGCAGATCATTCTGTGACCATCATTCGTCTTTCGGGTATGCGCAGCGCATGCGTGGAATATTGCATATTGCGTACAAGCTTCTGGTCAATGACCGCGCAAAATATGTTGCGCTGCTCGTTGGGATCACCTTCGCCGTGTTTTTGATGATCGAAATGACCTCCTTGTTTGCCGGCATTTTGCTGCGCGCGTCGGCCACCGTCATCAACATCGGCGCATCGATCTGGGTGATGGACCCGGCGATCCAAACGGTGGCGAATACGATACCGTTGCCGGACTACGTGCTCGACGAAGTGCGCAGCATGCCGGGCGTCAAATATGCGGTGCCTCTGTATTCGGGTTCCGCGCTGCTGAAGCTGCACGATGGGACATATCAAGCCGCAAACGTCATAGGACTCGACGACACCAGCCTGTTCGGCCGGCCCACGCTGCTCAGCGGAAAGATCGAGGACATCTACGGGGAGAACGCATTCATCGCCATCAAGGACTCGGAGTTCTACAAGCTCGGGAATCCGAAAATCGGCACCGAGTTCGAACTCAATGACCACCGCGGCGTGCTGGTCGGCACTGCGCATGTCACGTCGAGCGGACTTTTCGGGGTTCCGACCCTTTACACGACCTACAACCGCGCGCTGCAATACATACCCAACACCCGCTTCACGATTTCCTATCTGCTGGTGGAGCCCAAATCGCCGGCCGATGTGGCGTCGATCAAGCGGCAGGTGACGAAAGCGGGATATCTGGCGCTCACCAAAGAGGAGTTCGTCAAAAAGATCTCCGACTTCTACATGTACCACACCGGCATCGGCACCAACATGCTGATCATGACGGTGATCAGCTTCATCATTGGATTATCCATTTCCGGGCAGACTTTTTATACCTTCGTGATCGAGAATCTGGAGAAATTCGGGGCTCTCAAGGCGATCGGCGCCAAGGGGCGCGAACTCATTTACATGATCTTGTTTCAGGCCTCGTTCGTTGCCTTGACCGGCTACGGCATCGGCGTCGGCTTGTGCACGCTCATCATCTGGTTGGCGCGGCTCAACCTGCCCGATTATGCAGCGCTCATCACCTTCGGCAACCTGAGTTTGGCCTTCTTCATGGTGGTCGTCATCGCCGCCATGTCCAGCTACTTCGGCGTGCGCAAGGTCTTGAAGATCGAGCCCTTCGACATCTTCCGGGGCTAGCCCATGGCAAAGATCGCAATCGAGGCCAAAGACCTCAACAAATGGTTCGGCGAGGGCGAAGCGAAAACCCATGCGGTGAAGGACGTGACCTTCGACGCCTATTTCGGCGAGATGCTCTACATCGTCGGCCCTTCCGGAAGCGGCAAGACCACCATGCTCAGCATGATCTCGGGAATCTTGCGCCCCAATGGGGGCACGGTGAAGATCGAGGGCACCGAAATATGGACGCTCAGCAACGATGCACTCGCCGAATTCAGGCTGCACAAGATCGGATTCGTGTTTCAGGACTACCACCTCTTTCCGCGCCTCACCACCGCCGAGAACGTGGCCATCCCGCTCATTTTGCAAAAGCGCGAATGGGACGACGCGCTCAAAGAGGCGGCCGCGGATCTCGAGATCGTCGGTTTGAAGGATCGGGCGCAATTGCCGCCGGTGAAGCTGAGCGGCGGCGAGCAGCAGCGGGTGGCGATCGCCAGGGCCATCGTCAGCCGTCCGGATATCCTGATTTTGGATGAGCCCACCGCTTCGCTCGACGGCGAAACGGGCCGCAATATCGTCAAATTCGTGCGCGAAAACATTCTCAACGACCAGCGCTGCATCCTCATCGTGACTCATGACAGCCGCATCTACGAATTTGCGCACCGAATCATGAGGATGGAGGACGGCAAGATGGCGGGTGTCGAAAAAGGAACATTGGATGCGCAGTAAAATCATCTTTTTCGTCTCCGGCATAGGCTTGATGCTTGCCCTGGTCAGCGCGTACCTTGCCAGCGAGGAACCCAAACCGCTGCCTCCCGCTTTCAATCCGGCCGCGAATCCGTACGCCAAAGGCATTTACGCCCAAGGAATCATCGAAAGCGCCCAATCGCACGGCGAGAACATCAATATCTATCCGGAGGTTTCCGGACCGATCACCGCGGTACTGGTCGCGGAAGGGGCCAAGGTTCGCAGCGGCGACGCTCTTCTGCGGATCGATGATTCGGTGCAGCGCGCCACGAGCGAGCAGCTGCAGGCGCAAGCGGAGGCGGCGCGCACGTTGTTGGCGGAACTCAAGGCGGAGCCGCGCAGGGAAAATCTTGAGGTGGCGGCGGCCCAGGTGGACAACGCGAAGGCCGGCCTCAAGAACGCCGAGGACCAGCTCGCCAAGGTCGAGCGCGCCTACAGCGTCGAACCGAAGGCGGTCAGTCGCGATGCGTTGGATAACGCGAGAAACGCGGAGAAAATCGCCGCAACCAACCTGGACGTCGTCGGGAAGCAGTATGCGCTGACCAAGGCCGGCGCCTGGACCTACGACATTCAAAATCAGGAGAAGACCTACATCGCCCTATCGAAGGCGTATGCATCGGCCGCGGCGCTGCTCGCGAAATACACCATTCGCGCTCCGGCCGACGGTGTGGTGCGATCGATCCAGGCCGCCGTGGGCAGCTATGTGTCCTCGCAGGGTGCCTACGACAGCTATACCCAGGGGATGAATCCGCTCATCGTGATGGGCGCGCCCGAAGACCGCCTGCAGGTGCGTGCCTTCATCGATGAAATATTGATCGACCGGCTGGCCGACCCCGCCAATCTCACCGCGCAACTGTTCATCCGCGGTACCGAGAAGCACGTGCCGCTCACCTTCGTCAGGGTGCAGCCGTACGTGTCGCCGAAGATCGAGCTGTCCGACGAAAGGCAGGAACGGGTCGATGTGCGCGTACTGCCGGTCATTTTCAGCTTTGGAAACTCGAAGGGTCTCAACGTCTATCCGGGGCAATTGGTCGATGTCTATGTCAGTGCGAAATAAGCGCCGATCATCGGGGGCGGCGCCTTCCCGCGCGGCTGCGGCGCGTCTGGGCGCAGCCGCCTTGGTGCTTGGCGCTCTTTGCGGATGCGCGGTGGGGCCGAATTTTCATCGTCCGCCCGCGCCGGCGGCGACGCATTATTCCCAAGGCGGGGATCCCGCCGCGACCGCATCGGCGCAGGGCATCGCACAGCAATTCAATCCGGGCGCCGCCGTGGCCGCCGACTGGTGGGCACTGTTTCGATCACCGCAGCTCGATGCCGTAATCAGGGAGGCCATCGGCAGCAACCCCGGCCTTGCGGCCGCGGCGGCAAACCTGCGCGCGAGCCAGAACGATTTGCGCAGCGGCTACGGGATTTTCTATCCGGCCATCAATGCCGATGCGGACGCATCGCGGGAAAGATTTGCGCCTGCCAGTATCGGAGTAAAGACCCCCTCGAGCGTGTTCAACCTGTTCACTCTGTCGGCCTCCGTGAGCTACGCCCTCGATGTCTTCGGCGGGCAGCGGCGGCTGGTCGAGGGCCTGCGCGCCGAAGTCGATGTGGCGCATGCGAACGAACGTGCGACTTATCTCGCGTTGGCCGCCAACATTGTCAACACGGTGGTGGCCGAAGCCGCGTACCGCGCCGAGATCGAAGCGACGCAACAGCTCATCGAACTGCAAAAGGAGCAGGTGGGAATCGCCAAGGTGCAGGCGGACGCGGGAACGGTCCCCTATGCCAACGTACTCGCCCTGCAGAGCCAGCTGGCATCCTATGAAGCCACGATTCCGCAGCTCGAGCAAAAACTCGACCAGAGCGGTGATTTGCTCGCGGCGCTCGCGGGACATTCGCCGGCCGAGTGGCAGGCGCCGCCGGTGCGCTTGACGGATCTGACTCTTCCCGGCGACCTGCCGGTCAGTCTGCCCTCCGATTTGGTGCGCCAGCGACCCGACATCCTGGCGGCCGAGGCGACCGCGCACGCAGCCAGCGCCAACATCGGGGTCGCGACTGCCGCGCTGCTGCCGAGCGTCACGCTGACGGGGGCCTACGAAGGTTTGACGAACACGACCTCCAGCCTGTTTCCCTCCACCGGAAGGGCCTGGAGCGTGGGCGCATCGGCCACCGCGCCGCTGTTCGAGGGCGGCACCCTGTGGTTCAAGCGCAAAGCGGCGATCAACCAGTACGATGAGGCCATGGCGCTGTATCGACAGACCGTTCTCGGCGCATTCGAGCAGGTTGCCGACACCCTGCATGCCCTCGATCACGACGCCGCGGCCCTGTTGGCCCAGGATCAAGCGCTCGCCGCCGCCACCGAGGCATTGCATCTGGTTCAGGTCAATTATGAGGCGGGCACCGACACGTATCTGGACGTCCTGCTCGCGGATACCCAATTTCATCAGGCGAAAGTCGCCGACTTGCAAGCCATCGCCACGCGCTACCAGGACACCGTCGCTCTGTTTGCCGCACTCGGCGGCGGGTGGTGGAACGAGCGCGTCAACTAGAACCTATGCCGTCCCATGACCCGCATCCCGCCGTGCTTTCCTACGAGGACCAAACATTCCTCGGCGGCGAAGACGGCCGGCCGGTGCGCATCTTGAGCGAGTACCTGGGACCTCTGCAGCGCTTTCGCGCCGCCAACGTCCACGACACGATCGTCTTCTTTGGTTCATCGGAGCTGTCGGGCGACGGTCCGCTCGGCCGTTACTATCGCGAGGCCCGGGAGCTGGCACGGTTGCTCACCGTGTGGTCCATGAGCCTGCCATCGCACGCTCATCGCTACGTGGTCTGTACCGGCGGCGGCGGCGGCATCATGGAGGCGGCCAACCGCGGCGCCTCCGAGGCGGGCGGCAGATCGATCGGCCTGAATATCAGTTTGCCGCACGAGCAGCGGCCGAACGCCTATATAACCCCCGAACTGTCGTTCGAGTTTCATTACTTCTTCATGCGCAAGCTCTGGTTCGCCCATCTGGCAAGCGCCTTGGTGGTGTTTCCCGGCGGCTTCGGCACTCTGGACGAGCTTACGGAAATCCTGACGCTGGCGCAGACCCGCAAGCTCGAGCGCCCGATCGCGGTGATTGTCTACGGCACGAGCTACTGGCGGGAGATCATCAATTTCGAGGCCCTGGCGAGGTACGGAATGATCGACCGCGAGGACCTCGAGCTGTTCCAATATGCCGACGATCCGGCGCAGGCTCTCGCCCTGTTGCAAGGTGCGCTGCACGCGGAACCCGACCCGACCAGCCCGTCCTTCGCGCACTCCAGAATCCGCACACCGAACGCCCCTTGAAGGTCTGCGTTCAGCCGCCCGATTTGACCTCGATGCGATAATCCACACCGATCCAGCGATCTTGCGCCGTGTAGCGGAAGGTGAAATCAACGCTCTGCCGGGCGCTCAACCATGCGGTGTCGATGTACAACACGTGCAGCCCAAGGCTGTTGGCCGCGGTCGGCAGCTCGACGACATCCTGCCAACCGTTGAATCCGAATCGCACTATCGCCGGCGCGCGCAGCGCGATGACCAGCGACATTCCCGCGGCAAGCTCCCTGATGGGCGCGTGTTCACACCAGATCGCGCGCTTCGCCCGGCAGCGCACGCCCCGGTAGCGCTGCCAGACCGGTTCGGGTCGGTCGAACGGTCTTCCCAGCGCACGCGATGCGACCAATTTGAGGTATTCGGCGTGGGTCCACGCAAGCGGCATGGCCGACCCGGTTGGACGGCCGGCACTGAGGCCTCGGTGAGGAACGGGGGCCGCGTCCCATACCTGCTCGGGCAGCATGCCGCCCGGTGAGGCCATCCGGGCCATGGCCTCCAGCAGCGGCAGCGGATCCTTGCCGCAGGCGAGTTCGTAATGGCCGCGTTCACCGGTCAGCAGCGGCCACGGCCGCCCGTTGCCGGTGCCGTCATAGGCGCTGCCATCATCGTGCTCGCCGTAACCGTCGCCGTAGTAGCGGCGCCAACAGGGGCCGTAGGGGGTGTCGACTTTGAGAAAGGCGTCGGCGAGCAGCACGCTGCCCGCAATCATCGGGTCGTCGCAGCGGCGCAAACCGAACCGCACGAGCTGCAGAAAATCGACCCCGAACTGCCCGGCTGCGGGCAGTCCGGGGTCGGACGCGTGATTCTTTATCGATTGCACGCGATCGAACGCGGCGCGATCGCCGATGACTTGGGCAGGCGCGACACGCACGAAGTAGCCCGGAATGCCGAACCGCTGCGCAAGCGGTGTATCGCGCACCGCAATCCACTCCTCGAGCCGTGAGTTCCAATAGTCCGCGATATCCAAGGCGAGACCGCGCGCGTCCGGCGCCAAATACTGCGCGCCGCTCACCAGCGCGGCAATGCATGCGGTCAGGGTAAAGGTATTCAGGCCCGCGCTTTCCTCCCACCGATCCTGATCGCTCGCCGGTCCATGGCGCACGATGTACGACAGCGCACGGCGCACCATATCGGCGACTTCGGTCCGCTCGCGCGCATCGCATTCGGCGAGCAAGGCTGCCAGCAGCACCGGCAGCGCCGTCTCATCCAACTGGACGCCTGTCCAATAGGGCGTCCCGCCAAGCCATTGGTTTTGGTTCCAATGCCCGTCCGCGAGCTGCGTGGCGCACAGGTAGCGCAAAGTATTACCCGCCTCGCGCACCGCGCCGACGGCGAGCAGCGCGCCGGCGCATTCCACCAGATCCCGCGGCCACACCAGGTGATACCCCTCGCGCTCCTCCTTGGTGTTGCCCCACGGAATGCTCAGGCTCGCAACCATCGCGCCCGGATAGGTTTTGTCCTGATGAGTGCGCAGCACCATCTTCGAGATGTGAAATTGTTCGGCGCAGATTGGGGATAGTCCGGCGAGGCATTCCGGAGGCGGCCGCGATCTGGAATACCACTCCTGCCACTGGGCGATGTGCCGGTCGCGGAGGCGCTCGAAGGGTTCGAACAGGGCGGTCAACGCCAGCGTCGCGGCCGATTCGGGGCTGCTGCCGAAGGCAAGCGCCAGCAGCGAGGCGCGGGGCAGTTCGCCCATCAGGGCCACATTGCCGGGACCTGCGGAACCGTACTCCCAAGTCATCGCACCGTGGCGGGCGAAATCCTGCCAGCCGTCGCTCGCACCGACGTAGCCGGCGCTGGCCCGGCCGAAAGCGTCGCGCTGCCCGTCCGAATTCGCGGCGAGCGCCAGCGCGAACGGACCCTGCTGTGCCCATAGCAAACGGCGCCCGCCATGGTTGGCAACCTCGGCCTGGTTGCCCATGCCGGTGCCGCCGAGATGCGGAGCGAGCAGCACGTAGGGCCGCAGATCCGCATCGCCGATGAGTACGACGTCGATCAACAGCGCGTCGCGCTCCACGCAGGGCAGGACCTGCAGCGTGAGTTCAAAGCGGTCGTGGCGATGGACCACCCTAACCGCAGGGATGCCCGGTGCGAGCAATTCGACGCTGTACTGCCACAGCCGCTTCACTTCGAGCCAGAACCCTTTCCCGTCGGCCACCAGAAAACCCAAATCGCGGATCTGTGGAATATCGACGCGCGGGTAATACACCTCGTTCACGATACCGCCGCCGATCGTGAACCACAGGCGGGACATGCCGAGTGAGCAGCCCACCATGTCCTTCGCGCTGCTGCACCAGGTCGGTGGAATTCCCGGAGCGCCGGGAGCCGGACCGCCGCCGGGCGGCACGCCGGAGGCCGTGCTCACGATATACACGAAACTGTCATAGAACTAGATTGTATGACCTCTTGCCTTTTGAATGGTTGCAGAGTCAAATCAGGGTGTGATTCGCCTTCCGGTCTGTGAGGTGATCCGCATGTTCTCAGCTCCCGCCTATTCGACCATCGGAATTCCGCTCATCCCGCAGGCGATGCCCGCCGCCGGCGCAAAGACCACGTGCGCCACGGTGCTGTGCGCCGATTTGCATGGCTATGACGCTCTGGCCGAGCGGCTGCCGCCGTCGCAAGTGGCATCGATGCTGGGGGCATATTTCGCCATTCTCACCGACACGGTACTGGAGTACGGCGGAATGGTCTTTGACCTGGCCGAGGCCGACATGATGTCGGGATTCGGAGTCGGCGATACGAGGCACACTCAAATCCATGAAGCCCTGAGCGCCGCGCGCACGATTCAACAACGCTTTGCGCCCGTCAGATCAACGTGGAAGAAGGAACTCGCGGTTAATGCGGGCATCGGCCTCGGCATCCACCGCGGAGAGGTCGCCGTTGGAACTTTCGGCCCGCCCGCGCATACGGCGCTCACCCTGGTGGGCGATGCCGCCCATGTTGCCGCCCAGCTGGGCAGGCGTGCCCGGGCCGGTGAAGTGCTGCTTTCCGCGGCGGTAAACCTTCCTCACCGGTGCTCCTGGCAAGCCATCGGAGCGGTCGAACCGATGGCGCTTGTGCATCTGCCGCCGCTGCGGCTGCGGGGTCGCAGTGTGCCCATTGACGTCTGGTGCTCGCCGGCCGCGAAGCGCCCGCGGATGGGGACGCGGCACTGAGGATTTTCTACCGCTGCCAGAGGATGTACGGGGCCTCCAGGGGCACGCCGACGGCCGGATGGCCGGGTACGATGCGCGCGGTATAGTCGGCGGCGGCGCGATTGGCGGGAACGTCGGCGGCGTAGAGGTTCATCCCGGACCCGCCGGGCGGGCCCTCCACGCGGGTCATCTCCTGGCAATGTTCAGGTCGATCGCCCTGCCCGTCGGCGCAGATCTCCACGCGCACCGCGCGCGGATCAAGCGCGCCGAGCGCGACCTCCACCGTAAAGTGATGCCGCTCGCCCCGAGTGTCGATTTTAACGTCGCCGAAGCGCAGCCCGGTCCAGCCGCGCTCAAGCGCCCGCCGCCATTCGCTGATTTCGATGCCGAGCGCACCGCCGTTCCGCGCTCGCCGGTGGTACGCAGCCGCGGCCGGAAGATAGGCGTGCTCCACATATTCGCGAACGCTGCGATTTGCCGAGTAGTTGGGTGTCAGGCTCGCCATGCTCTCGCGCACGCGCGCCACCCATGCGCGCGGAATGTTGTGCTCATCGCGGGAGTAGAACTCGGGGATCACTTGGGTTTCCAGCAGATCGTAGAGCCGCGCGGCGGCGACGGCGTTCCGCGCCGGATCGTCGCCATGTTCTTGGCCGTCACCCAACGCCCAGCCGACCTTGGGCGAGTAAGCCTCGGCCCACCAGCCATCGAGTTCCGATAAATTGAGCCCTCCGTTGACGAGCACCTTCATGCCGCTGGTCCCGCACGCTTCCCAGGGTCGTTGCGGAGTGTTGATCCAAACATCGACGCCCTCGACCAGCCGTTCGGTCATGAACATGTCGTAATCGCTGAGAAACACAGCGTGCGGACGCACCTCATCACGACGCACAAAGCGCACCCATTCCTGAATCAACGCCTGCGCCGGCAGGTCCGCGGGATGAGCCTTGCCGGCGAGAATGAGCTGGACCGGCCGCTCGGCATGGGTCAACAGACGGATCAGCCGCTGCGGATCGTGCAGCAGCAGATTCGGTCGCTTGTAGGTCGCGAATCGGCGTGCGAATCCCAGCGTCAGCACATCGGGGTTGAACAGATGCGCAGCAACTTCGATCTCTGGGGATGCGGCACCCGAGGCGGCGAGCTGTTCCGACAGCCGTTCCCTCGCATACGCGACCAAGGAGGCGCGCGCAACCGTCCGGCAACTCCAGATCGCGCTGTCGGCGACACCTCGAATGCGCTCCGTGTTCGACTCGAGGGATCCCAGCCAGCGGCCCTTCCCGCAGCAGCTGGTCCACAGTTCGTCGGACTCCGCACTGTCCCAGCTCGGCATGTGGACGCCGTTGGTCACGTGCCCGATCGGCACTTCGGCGGTGGTCCAACGGGGGAACAACGGCAGAAAGATTCGCCGGCTCACTTCTCCATGCAGCCGGCTGACGCCGTTGATCGCGCCGCAGCCACGCACCGCCAGATAGGCCATGTTGAAAGGCTCCGCATCGTCGTGCGGATTCTCGCGGCCCAGCGCGAGCAGATCGCGCGTGGCGATATGCAGCGATTCGGCGGCGTAGCTCCCGAGATACTGCTCCAGCAAATGCGGTTCGAACCGGTCGAAACCCGCAGGCACCGCCGTATGCGTGGTGAACACATTGCCCGCGCGGGTGGCGGTCAATGCCGCGTCGAACGAGAGACCCGTCGATTCCATCAGGGTGCGCGCCCGGTCCAATACCGCGAGCGCCGCGTGTCCCTCGTTCAAGTGACACACATCGGGCTGCAGACCCAGGGCGTCGAGCAGCCGCCAGCCGCCGATGCCGAGCACGATTTCCTGCTCCAACCGAAGCTCGGGACCGCCGCCGTACAGTTCGCTGGTGATGCCGCGGCGCGTGGGATGATTGGCGATGTCGTTGCTGTCGAGCAGGAGCAGGCGCAACCGGCCAACCTTGACCTGCCAGGCGCGCAGCCAGACGCTGTGGCCGGGCATGGCGATCCTCAGGCGCAGCCATTCGCCGTCGGGTTTTCGCAAGGGCGTGACCGGAATCTGGCCGGGATCGTTGTAGGGGTACAGCGCGCGTTGCGCGCCGTCCTGGTCGATGACCTGCCGGAAATAACCCTGTTGATAGAGGAGACCGACTCCCACGACCGGGACTCCGAGATCGCTCGCCGCCTTCAACTGATCGCCGGCGACGTTGCCCAGGCCGCCGGCATAGATCGGCAGCGCTTCGCTCAGCATATATTCCATGCTGAAGTAGGCGACGAGGTTCAGGTCTGAACCGGCGTGCGCCTGCTGAAACCACGTCGACGCCTGCGCGGCCTCGTCCGCCTCCTCCGTGAGCCGCCGCAGGCTTTCTTGAAAGGCGGGGTTGGCCAGCACCTGCGCGATGCGCCGGTGCGAGGCGGTCCGAAGAACCACCCAGGGATTGTGCGTGCGTGTCCACAAATCGGGGTCGATCTGTCTCCAAAGCTCATCGGTCGCATGATTCCACGACCAGCGCAGATCCAAGGCGAGCCGGTGCAGCGGCGCGAATTCGGGATCGATGGTCGGTGGAACGGAGGTGGCGGACATGATTTCAGTTAATTATACGTGCCGAACGATATTCCTGAGGTCGGCCGAGCCATATGTAATTTCCGCGAGAACGCGCAAACAGCCGCAGGTCGATTCGCCAAGTGAGTATTTGCGAGCCCAATGCGGGTCAGGATACTGTGTATTTATTAAAAACGTCTTACGAGCATCATGCGCAGGTCCTGATTGGAGGTGAATGGCGCCAGCGGCTCCCAATCTGGCGGGACATTGCCGCCCTGCCCCCCATGTGCCCAAGCATCCCCCTTTTGAAAATCATTCCGTTGTTGCAAGATGGAGTTCATCCATGCCCGAGCTTTCGCGAGAATCCGTCTCGGTATTCGCCCCCGCCGCGACGGCGGAGCTGGGCGCCCGCATAGCCGCCGCTCTCGGTCTGCCGGTCGGCAAACTCGAGGAAACCACCTACACCGGCGGCGAGCGCAAGCTGCGTCCGCTCGAGAGCGTGCGTGGGCGATCCGTTTACGTGGTTCAGTCGATGTTCGGCGACGCGCAGGGATCGGCCAACGACAGGCTGTGCAGTCTTTTGTTTTTGATCGGCGCGCTCAAAGACGCGGGTGCCCGTCGCGTAAGTGCGTGCATCCCCTATCTCGCGTACGCCCGCCAGGAACGTCGCGCCGCGGCGCGGGATCCGGTAACGACCCGCTACACCGCGCAATTGTTCGAGGCGGTCGGCGTCGATCAAGTGATCGCGCTCGAGGTGCACGATCGCACCGCGTTCGACAACTCGTTCCGCTGCGCCGCCTCCCATCTGGAAGCCGCTGCTCTATTCGTGCGGCATCTCGGTGCGAGTGCCGCCGGCCAGGAATTCGCGGTTGCAACACCGGATATCGGCGGCGCCAAGCGGGCCCGGCATGTTCAAGAACTCTTGCAAGCGGCCATCGGGCGCCCGGTGAATTTCGCCATCGTCGACAAGAAGCGCACCAGGGACACCGTCAGCGGCGACTTGTTCGCCGGGGATGTCGCCGGACGGCGGGTCGTCATTCTCGACGACCTCATCAGCTCCGGGACGACGGTATTGCACGCCATCGACGCCTGCCGCCGCGCGGGGGCGACGCACATCGAGGTGGCCGCAACGCATGCGTCGTTCGGCAAGGCCGCGCTTCGGATATTTGAATCGGGCAAGCCGGATTCTTTGATCGTGACCGATTCGGTGCCGCTGAGCGGCGGCTTCCTGTCCTACTTGAACAAGTCGCTGACCGTTCTGTCGATCGCGCCCGTCTTTGCGGAGGCGATCCGCCGGCTGGAACAGGGCGGCTCGATGTCGGAGCTCGCCGGATCATGATTCACGAGCGCGGGTTGCCGTGCCGCTTGCGCTAATTCTTTCGGGTCGCGTAAAAGAAATCACGGTCATCCGGAAAACTCAGGAATCTCGGCGCCAGCTCATCGCCGCCCTTGCGATCGACCTCCGCCATGCCCTCGATCAGGTGCTCCACGACGATGCGCGCGTCCTTATGCGTGTAGATCGCGAAGTACGTATGCTCCAAGGCGTTCATGTCCAAATGCATGGCATAGCGGCAAGCGTAGGCTTGGAACACCCGCGCCATGGCGTGCGGCGTGGCCGTGGAGAAATACCCGTAAATCAAGAATCGCTCGCCGCCCGTTTCCTGCAGACACACGCCGGCACGCAGCGTGCGCAGGCGCTCGTCTTCCGAGCCGGACCAATTGCCGGGTCCCCAGCTGTCGATCAACGCGCCCGGAGAGGACACTCCGGTCCTCTCATCGTACTCGATCAACGGCACGCCGTTCTGACGCGCGAACTTTATGTGAGGCAGGCGCGAGGCATCGTCCGCGGTCCATGTTTTCATCCGCACCTCACCGGCATCGTCGGCCCACAGGGTCGAAAGCTCCGGCTGCAGTTTGCTGAACACGACCCCCTGCTCGATGAAGCCGTAATGGGTGCCGTGATTCCTCTGCGCCAGCGGTCCATAGCGAAACGCGCCATGTTCGCGTTTGAATCCGCCGGCAAACGCCGCCGCCGTCCGCTCGACCATCTGCGGGTTCACCATGCCGTTCACCACGAGCGGAGCGACGCCGCCGATGCCGTCGGGACCGGGCAGCCGCGGATTACGGACCGATTCGAGCGCCCGTTCGGACCACCCGACGCGGGGATGATCGGTGCCGAGCGCAAACCGGAGGTCAAACTGCGCGAGATCCAGGGCCACCATGTAATCCAGTGCGTTCGCCTCGATCGAGTCGCCATCGGCCGGAATGGCCTTTGCGCCGCGTGAGTTCGCCGTTTCGATGGCTTGCGGCCGGATGACGCTGACGAATATTCCCGGTGCATCGCGCACCGGATACCATTGACCCATCGCCACGCCGCCCGACGCCTGGCCGATATCGATCCCAAGATGCTCCGGTACCACAGACTGCGCGGCGAATGCCGGCGCGATGGACGCCGCACGCGGCGTGTGCGGCGACTGAGCGGGGTGTTCTGCGGGCTGCCCATTCGCCGGCCGCTCAGCCTTTTCAATGAACGCATCGGCGAAGAATTGATTCTTGACGAATCCGACGATTTGCTCCCCGCCCCAAACATGATCTCTCAGGAAATTCGTCACACGCTCGAGGTGCGTGTACGTTCCGGAGACCGGGTTGCGCAGATAAAGGCGATCGCCGCACAGGGGTGCGTACGGCAGGTCCGAATGGCGCGCTTGCTGCAGCTCCATGGCCCGCCCCGCCGGCCAAAGTTCGCAATCCGTCGCCCCGCCCCCGGTCGAAAGCCGAATGCCGTAGGGATTCGCCTCGCTCAAGGCCAGCGTCTGCGTTTTCGGCGACGGATTCTCCAAATGATACGAAGTCGGGCCGGGAGCGCCGGGCCACCACAGCGTCAGGAGGAACCAGGCGTTGATCTGCGGATTCAGATTGACGAGGGTTGCCTGTCCCCAATCCCCGGCCATCTGGAATTCGCCGCTCGCGCTTTGCCTGAACGGCTGCAGTTCGACGATCGTCTTCGGCGCCTCGGCCTGATACTCCTCCCATTGCGCCGCCAGAACCGCGGCGTCGGCCGGCATCGCCAAGGCCGCCGTTGCAATCAGCGCCCAAATCATATGGCTGCTAGCGTGAACAGGGCGGCGAACGCCATCGTCCATCGACTGACCCGGTCGGAGAGGGCGAAGATCACCGGGTCGTTGTGGATTCGACCTCGGACAGCCATCATCCATAGATAGCTCACCCAATAAAGCAGCAGCAGGCAAACGCCCCAAAAATACTCGTGCCGGGTGTTCATGCGCTGGCTGATGTCGGAATTGGTGTAAAGGGCCAGTACCAGCACCGACAGGTATCCGCTGGCGATTCCCTGAGCCACCAGCCACACCTTATCGCCTCCCGAATAGCCGCGCGCATGACTCGGTCCCGGCGCGAGTTCCGCGAGGACCAGCTCCGAGCATCGCTTGATGAGAGCGAGACTCAAGAATAGGAACACACAGAAGGTCAGAAGCCATGGCGACAGCTCGACGTCCGCCGCAACGGCTCCCGCCGCGACCCGGAACGCATAGCCCGACGCGAGCACCAACACGTCGACTATGGCGATGTCCTTGAGCTTGATGGAGTATTCGACCATCAGCACGACATACGCGGCCAAAATCGCGGCGAACCCGATCGACAGATGCCACCCGATGCCGAAGGCAGCCGCGAAAATGAGCGGCATCATCACCAGCGCCCGCGCCAGCCGGATTCTGCCGGACGCCAATCGGCGCTCCTTTTTCTTCGGGTGACACCGGTCCGCGGGTAAATCCAGCAAATCGTTCAGCAAATACACGCCGGAAGCGCACAAACTGAAGGCCACGAACGCCAGCACGACCCGCTCCAAGAGCTCGAACTCGAAGAACCGATGCGCCAGCGCCAAGGGCATGAACACCAGAAGATTCTTTACCCAGTGATGAACACGCAACGCATGCAGGTAGTCCGCAAAGCCGGTCTTCTGTTCTCGAAAAATCCGTTCGACCGGGGTCACCGCCGCGACTTTGCGTTCCAGATGCCGCGACGGCGACACCAAAAGCGCGCGCCGCGCCGCGTGCCACACGGGGAAATCTCCCGGGCGGCTTCCGATGTAATCGAACCCCCGTTTCCCGAATCTGCCGACCAGGCGGTCGCGCTTGCGCTTCCCGCTCAAATTGACGCGGCCGTCGCTCGCGAGAATCTCATCGAACAGTCCGCTATCGCGGTTGATCGCCGTCGCCAAGTCCTCGTCCGCCGCCGCCGCGAGAATCAACGGCCGGCCGAGCGCCTTCTGTTCACGCAAAAACGTCAAGACATCGGAGCGGTATGGCAGCAAATGCACGTCGGGAATGGCCGCCGCCGCCAGAAGCCGCTTGCAATGCGCGGTTCCCTGTAACCACCACACCGGCAGTCTCAACAAGCACGCCGGCTTGGTCCGCGCCAATACGAATATGGATTCGATGAGCGAATCCGTCCGCAGCACGGTGTCGTCGAGATCCGTCACCAGCGGCAGGCGATCGACTTCGGTCAAAAGAACCACTTCGCCAAACGCAGCGCTCCCTTGCGCCACGGGACACGATGTGTCACGCCGATTTTCCCGTGAAATTCGGCGCGATGCGCCACAAACCAGTCGTAATTGCGAATCAGGGCCATGCTGTTCGAATACCGGGGCGTGAACCCGAGTTGCCGCTCCATCCGCTCGATGGACACGAAGCTTTCGCATCCCGCCGTCTCATAAATCCACGGATACAGGGGGGAAAGGTGCATCAGTTCGAGCACCTTGAGCAGCGCAATCGCCGGTCCGACCGGCAAACCGATGATTCGTTTGCCGTGGCCGGCGCGATCCAGCACGGATTGAAAATTTTCGCGCATGGTGCCGAACGATTTGGCGCCCACGTTGAACGTGTCGTTCACCGAGCGTTCGTCTTTCGACAAGCACAATAATATGACTTCGCACAAATCGGCGACGTCCAGAAGCTGATAGAGATTGTTTCCGGAGCCGAGGACCGGGAAATTTCTTCCCTCATAAGCCCACTCGTACAAAAGCTCGAAGACGCCGAGCCGCTCGGGTCCGACAAAGCTCTTGGGACGAAGAATCGGCACGCAGCGCCCTTGCGATCTCGATTCGAGGCACAATTGCTCCGCCATGACCTTCGCGGTGCCGTACGCTCCCACTCCGTGCAATCGATCCTGCTCATATACGGGATGGTGATCGGGAATGCCGTAGACCGAGGTGGACGATATGAATATGAAACGCTTGACCGCCCGCCGGGCCGATATCTGCAGCAAGGTCTGCGTACCTCCGACGTCCGTCGAATGTATTTCCTCCTTGCTGCTCAACGGTAACGCCGCCGCGCAGTGAACCACCAGATCCACGTCGGTCAGCGCCCGCGTCACCGCATCGGGGTCGCGTATGTCGGCCTGGATCGCCTCCACCGCATCGCGCTCGGGATAGGCGAACGGCGCGATGTCCATCGATCTCACCGGGTAGCCGCGTGCCAACAGCAGGCGGCACAAGTTGATCCCGAGAAATCCGGCGCCGCCGGTGACCAGAACTCTTGGTTGCGCCATGTTGGACGTCATAATCGATATCCGATGATCGAGCGTATGACAGTGTGCGCAGCCTGCCCGGGGTTCCGGTATAAGGAATGAACCCGGGGCGGCTGCATATTATCCCTATTGAGGGAGGGGTGGGAATTCGGGGCGTTTTTTAGCGGCTTTCGGCCGGGCCGGCCAACCGCGGAATCAAGTCCTGCACCACCGCCGCCATCGCTCCGCGCGCATGTTCATTCAGAGTTTCGATCAAACCGATCGCATCTCCGATGACACCCTCGTCGCTCAGGATCGGCGCCAGCCGATGGTCTTGCATGACATCGAATATGGATCGCGCACTGCCGTCGACGAAGACCCGCGTACTGATCAATCGCGCCCCGTGGCTGTAATCGGCGTAACGCCAACCATGAACCGTGCTCAACGACTGGATCGGCTTGCCGTTTTCCATGTGCCAGCCGTAAATGGCCACTCGATCCAGATGGCTTCGCAAGCGATTCGTCAGAACCATGTCCTTTTTGTCGCCGTCGATCAGATCACCGAGGAAAGCTCCGAGCGCCGTGCGCTGAGCGCCGACCAGCTCGTTGTGCAGCAAGGAATAAGCGGTCGAGCGCATTTGCGGTCCGGCGGGCAGCGGCCGCGGAGCCAAATGCACCGTGGCCTGGGCGTTGATGGCGTCGACAATGCGCGTCGTCGGCAGCGTAAATCCGTAGAGCGATGCCGTCGACAACGCGGTCGACAAACGCATCGGCATCAGCAGAAAGTCATCGTCCGATCCGACCGCGAGATAATCGGGCGCGGCGCAAACGACGAGTTCAAGCGGTTGACCGGGGAGCGGCGAACGCAAGTGAATGGGCACCAAATGGCGCAAAAACTGCGGGATGTTGCCGGCCATCAATTGCTCTCGGATGAGTGACTCGCGCTCGTCGTCGCTCACCGCACTGATTTGTTGGGCGAACGCTTGCCCGCCCGGCGCACCCGCCGGCCGCTGCGGGATGTCCCGCGTCAGGGATTCGGAGCACGGGGCGCGCGTTGCGGCCGCTAGCTCCCCCGCCCAGAGGGCGCAGACCAAGGCGGCGGCTGCAATGAAGGTCGGCGTCTGATTCGGCATCACGCTCCCGGATGTCCACTAAGCATTTGATTATTGCAATATTTTTGCTTCCCCGGCAAGCAGTGCACTGCAACATGACACACGAATCGTGTGCGCAATCTCATTAAGATCAATGGAGGGCCCATGGACGAATGCAAGGGGCGCCTATGCAAAAACCGGCCGTCTTGCGGCGGCGGCTGCCAATTATTATTCTGGCACAGGCGAAACAATAGGATCTTGGCGCGGCGCACTAGGCATTTACACCTGGGGACCCGCCGGCGAGCAGCGGAATTGATGCATTGCGTGGTGGACGCGGACCATTTACGTTGATGCTACGTACCGTCCACCATTGCGTCGCCGGTTCGGGGGTTTAACCTGGGCGGGCACGATCCGCGGTCGGAGTAGAGCATGAACAATAATATGGATTCTGCGGGCATGGACATCGAGTCGGCAAATTCGCGAGCACCGGCGATCGCGCGTCGATTCGAGTCAGATCGCCCGTCGATCGAGGCGCGTTTGCTGCGCCGCCTGCTGCGCCAACTCGGTAATCCACCCATCGAATTCAACCTCCGCTGGAGCGGCGAACGTGTGGCGCCGATCGGGATAACGCCCACGGAACACGTGCGGATCGCGGACCGCCGCACCCTGTTCGGGCTGCTCGTCGATCCGCAGATTCAATTCGGGGACGCCTATAGCACCGGCCAGATCGAGGTCGAAGGGGATCTGGTCAAATTCGTGAGCACGCTGTTCAAGGTATTGGGCGCCCTGGACTCCGGCTCCTCCATCGTGAGCCGACTCGCCGGCGCTCTGCGCCGGCCGCGGCGCAACACCTTGGCGGGATCCCGCAACAACATTCACCGGCACTATGACCTCGGCAACGATTTTTATGCGCTGTGGCTCGGAGAGACGATGGCTTACACCTGCGCCTACTACCCGACCGCGCAGACCACCCTCGATCAGGCCCAGGTCGCCAAAATGGACCACGTTTGCCGCAAGCTGCAGCTCACCGCAGCGGATTCGGTGGTGGAGGCCGGGTGCGGGTGGGGGAGCTTGGCGCTGCACATTGCCGGCCGCTATGGCGCCAAAGTGCGGGCCTTCAACATCTCCAAGCAGCAGATCGAATTCGCCCGCCGGCGCGCCCGCGAGCAGGGCATGGAAAGCCGGGTCGAGTTCATCGAGGACGATTACCGCAACATCAGCGGCATTTACGATGCCTTCGTGTCGGTCGGGATGCTCGAGCACGTTGGCCCGGAAAATTATCCGGAGCTGGGTCGCGTGGCGAAGCGTGCGCTCACCGCTGAAGGCCGCGGCCTGATTCATTCGATCGGCCGCAACCGGCCGGAGCCATTCCACGCTTGGATCGAGCAGCGCATCTTCCCCGGCGCCTACCCGCCCTCGATCGGCGAAATGATGCAGATCTTCGAGCCCTCGAGCCTGTCGGTTCTCGACGTGGAAAATATCCGCCTGCACTATGCACGGACGCTCCGCGATTGGCTCGAGCGCTATGAAGGCGCGTTGGATTCGGTGCGCGCGATGCATTACGACGAGGCATTCGTGCGGATGTGGAGGCTCTATCTCGCCGGCTCGATCGCCGGCTTCGAGACGGGTTCGATGCAGCTTTTCCAGGTGTTGTTCGCCAAACAGGAAAACAATTCCATTCCGCTCACCCGCGAATTCATGTACCCGAGATAAGTCGCTATTCCGTGCGAAACGTCGAGATCATAGTCGTCGGAGGTGGTCCGGCCGGTTCCGCGGCCGCCCAACGCTTGAAAGCCGCGGGGGCGGACGTTGTGGTGCTCGACAAGGAGCGCTTCCCGCGCCACAAACTCTGTGCAGGCTGGATAACGCCCCAGGTGGTGAATGATTTGCGGCTCGAGATCCAGGCCTACCCATTCGGATTCCTTAGCTTCCGGCGCATTCATTGGCACATGCTGGGCTTGAACATGCCGCTGCCGTGCGTTCAGCATTCCATCCGGCGCTTCGAGTTCGACGCATGGCTGCTGCAACACTCCGGCGCCGAGATCGTGCAGCACGCCGTCAAGGAGATCCGGCCCGACGGAGATGGGTATGCGATCGACGGGGCCTTTCGCTGCCGCTACCTGATCGGTGCCGCGGGAACCGCCTGTCCGGTGCGCCGCTCGCTGTTCGAACAGGTGTTGCAGCGAAACCGCAACCTGCAAACGGTGACGCTCGAACTCGAGTTTCCCCACGACTGGCACGACCCGGATTGTCACCTGTGGTTCTTCGAGCATGGACTGCCCGGATACAGTTGGTATGTGCCGAAAGCCTCGGGCTGGCTGAACGTCGGAGTGGGAGCCATGGCGGCGCGTATGAAGCGGAGCGGTGCCACCATCAGGGAGCATTGGGATCGTTTGACGTCCAAGCTGAACCGGCAATTCGGGATTCGAACGCCGGACGAGCCGAGCGGGTACAGCTATTATTTGCTGGGCGGGTTGGATACGCTGCGAGTCGGGAACGCTTTTCTGAGCGGCGATTCCGCCGGTCTCGCGACCCGCGATTTATGCGAGGGCATCGGACCGGCCATCCGCAGCGGCCAGCGTGCCGCCGAGGCGATCGTGAACGGTACTGCCTACACACTCGACGGTCTCGCCGGTGCCAGCCTCGGCGGCGGCTTGATCAGCAAATCGATGGATTGGGCTTTCGCCCGCGGGGCGAGTCCCGTGCACTACTAAGATCTTTCAGCGGCGCGAGTGCTGCTCATGGCTCTGGGCCGTATTTAAGATGCCAAGCAGAGCGCTGGCATCGGCAACCAGCAACCGCATCAGATCGTCCAGCGTGACGATACCGACGGTTTCACCCTCGTGCCCGACCACCGGCAACCGGCGAACCCCGTGCGTGCGCATGCGTTCGATCACCTGCGAGGTATCCTCGGATTCGTGCGCGATGACCACGGGCGTGCGCATCAAGCTGCCCAAGGAGGTCTTTGCCGGATCGAGTCCGTTGCCCAACACTTCGAGCACCAGATCCCGGTCGGTGACGATTCCGAGCGGTATGCCATCCTCGTGAGGGTCATCGACCACGACAACGTCCCCGACGTGCTTTTGCCGCATGAGGCGCGCCGCTTCCAGAACCGTGGTTTGCGCACCGCAGCAAACTACATTGGGGGTGCATATCTCTTTGAGTAACATCGTCAATTCCTCCGGGTCAACCTCGAGTATTGCCTCACATCGCCAAAACGCGCGCAAGTTCGAGCAGCCGCGTGTCCGCGAACTTGGGCTGGCCAGCAACCTCACGCAGCGGCGTGGTAGCCGGCTTGCCGTCGCGCATGCCGACCAGAACTCCATAGCGGCCCTCCGCCGCCGCATCCACCGCCGCCGCCCCGAGCAGCGTGCCGAGCATTCGATCGAACATCCCCGGTGCACCGCCGCGTTGAATATGCCCCAGTTTGGTCGCGCGCAGCTCGTATCCAAGCCGATCTTGATGTTCCCGAAAATACCGCATCAGCGCATCCGCGTTGTGCCGGGCCCCCTCCGCCACGACCGCGATCGCATGGCTTTTGCCGCGCGCATGCGCGGCCCGCAACTCCTCGGCGACCGTCGCCGGTTCGGCATCCATCTCGGGCAACACGATCGATTCGGCGCCGCCGGCAATACCCGCCATCAGCGCAAGATACCCGCAGTTGCGGCCCATCACTTCCAGCAGAAACGCACGGCGCATGGCGGAGGCGGTGACGCGCAGGCTGTCAATTGCCTGCAGCGCAACGTCAACTGCGGTGGTCGCGCCGATGGTGATATCCGTGCCATGCAGATCGTTGTCGATCGTCGATGCAATGCCGATGACCGGCACGCCGCATTCGCTCAGTGCCCATGCTCCGGCTTGGGAGCCGTTGCCGCCGATGATGACGAGTCCCGCGATCGAGTGCGCTTGGATTGTATCGAGCGCCTGGGCACGGCCGAGCTCGGTTCGAAGCGCCTCACAGCGTGTCGTGCCGAGTTTGGTGCCGCCCAGCTGAATGATGCCGCCCACATCCCGGGCGCCCAAAGGACGAACGTCGCCGTGGATCAATCCGGTGTAGCCGTCGCGCACGCCGAGCGCTTCAAAACCGCGCGCAATCGCCGAGCGAACGACGGCCCGTACCGCCGCATTCATCCCCGGCGCATCGCCGCCACTGGTCAAAACCGCCAATCGTTGCACCAACCCCCTCCCGCTCCGCTGAAGCACGCGGATCGATCCACATCAACATCGAAGATGCCGCCGTTGCGCCGCGAAACTACTTCGCCGAGTGCACCAGCTTTTGTTCCGAATCCGCCACAATCCGGCTGGTCGCCACGAAGCTGTCCGGATTCAGCGAGATGGAATCGATTCCCGATTCGACCAGGAACGCCGCGAACTCGGGATAGTTGCTCGGGGCTTGCCCGCATATGCCGACCTTGGTGCCGCAACGATGCGCCCGCCCGATGACCTCGGCGATCATGCTCTCGACGGCCGCATCGCGCTCGTCGAACAAGCCCGCCAGCTCCGCCGAGTCCCGGTCCACCCCCAGTATCAATTGTGTCAGATCATTGCTGCCGATGGAGAACCCGTCGAAGCGCCGCGCAAATTCTTCGGCCAGAATGACATTGGAGGGAATCTCGCACATTACGTATATCTGCAAGCCGTCTTCACCGCGCCGCAGACCGTGCTCCGCCATGACCGCCAACACGCGGTCCGCCTCCCGCGGGGTGCGGCAAAAGGGCACCATCACGATCAGATTGCCAAAGCCTATCTCCTCCCGGGCCTTGCGAATCGCCTGACATTCGAGGGCGAATCCCTCCTTGTAGTGATCGCTGTAATAGCGGGACGCGCCGCGCAAGCCGAGCATGGGATTCTCTTCGGAGATTTCAAAGCCGGCGCCGCCGATCAAGTGGGCGTACTCATTGCTTTTGAAATCGCTCAACCGGACGATCACGGGATTCGGGTGGTGGGGCGCCGCTATTTTGGCGATTCCGCATGCCAGGGTGTCGACGAAGTAAGCCTGTTTGGTGGCGTATCCGCGGGTCAAGGATTCGATTTGGTGCCGGACCCTCTGATCGGTCAATTGATCGAAGTGCACCAGCGCCATGGGATGAATTTTAATGATGTTGTTGATGATGAATTCCATCCGCGCCAGGCCGATGCCTTTGGCGGGCAGGCGCCACCAGCGAAATGCGGCCGCCGGACTCGCAACATTCACCATCATCGCCGTACGGGTCGACGGCACGCCGGCGAGGTCGATCTCGCTTTCCTTGAATTCCAGTATGCCGTCGTAGACGCAACCCAGCTCGCCTTCGGCGCAGCAAATCGTGATCGGCTGACCGTTCTTGATCAATTCGGTGCCGTTCAAGGTGCCGACCACGGCCGGAAGACCCAATTCACGGCTCACGATCGCCGCATGGCTGGTGGCGCCTCCGAAATTGGTGACGATTCCGGCCGCCTTTTTCATGATGGGCACCCAATCCGGATCGGTGGATTCGGTCACCAGGATCGATCCTTCCAGGAACCGATCGATATCCCTGGCGTTATGGATCATGCAGGCGTTGCCGGTGGCGATTGATTCGCCGATGGCGGCGCCGGTGACGATTCGCGCTCCCTTCTTGACGAGGCTGTAAGTTTTAAGCAGCGTCGCGGATTTCGCCGATTGCACCGTCTCCGGGCGCGCCTGAACCAGGTAAATCTCGTTACTCTCGCCGTCCTTGGCCCACTCCATGTCCATGGGCCTTCCGTAATGCCGCTCAACCGCGACCGCCCAACGGGCAAGCTGCAGAATCTCGTCGTCTTTCAGCACCAGCGTTTCCCGCTCATGGGCTGTCGTGCGGATGTTCCGCGTGCGGGCGCCGGTGCCGGCGCCATAGACGAGTTTTTTGTTTTTGGTGCCGAGAGACCTTTCGATGATCGGACACCGGCGCTCATCGTCGAGCAGCCGCTTGAAGACGACGAATTTGTCCGGATTGACCGTTCCCTGCACGACGTTCTCGCCGAGCCCCCATGCCGCGCTGATCACGACAACGCCCGGGAATCCCGTCTCGGTATCGAGGGTGAACATCACGCCCGACCCGGCGCGCTCCGCGCAGACCATTTTCTGCACCCCAATGGCGAGCGCCACCTGCAGGTGATCGAATCCGTTGGTCTCCCGATAGACTATGGCGCGGTCGGTGAACAGCGAGGCATAGCACTTTCGGCAGGCGCGCAGCAGCTCGGAGGCCCCGCGAACGTTCAGGAAGCTTTCCTGCTGCCCTGCAAAACTCGCCTGCGGCAAATCCTCGGCCGTGGCGCTGCTGCGCACCGCCACCGCAAGGTCCGTCGTGCCGCATCGGCGGCCGAGTTCCTCATAACCGGCGCGAATCGACCGATCGATCGCCCCGGGGAACTCCCCCTCGACGATCATCCGGCGAATTGCCGCGCCGGTCTCCGCAAGCGATCTCTTTCCTGCATGGTACTCTTCGAACTGCTGCCGCAGTTTGGGTGCCAATCCATTGGCATCGATGAAGTGACGGTACATCGCCGCCGTGGTGGCAAAGCCCGGCGGCACGCGAATGCCCGCACCCGCGAGGGTACGGGTGACCTCGGCCAGCCCGGCATTCTTGCCTCCCACGCGGCTGACGTCGCTCGATTCCGGCTGATCGAACCACAGGATCGATTCACCCGCCGCGGGTTTCTGCGATTCCTCGGTTTCCTTCGGAGCATGTGTGCGGCTATGTGCTGGCATGTCGGTCTCGCAACTGGCGTTATCGTACCCGGTGCATCAATCGCTCTTATTGCAAAAAGAGCTGATTCTCCACCACACCCACGCCGGGTGCGGCCCATGCGGCCATGGCGGCGTCTTCCCGTTCCTGCCAGGTGCGCACATGTCCCTTCAAGGTCACGGTCGAGTTATTTACGTTCACCTGAATATCCTTGGCGTCCAGGATCGCGTGACGCTTGAACGCCTCCTCTATTTTTTGCTTTATGTCCGTTGCCTTGACCGGCGTCGCCACCGTGATGCTGTTCAGCACTCCTTTGACGCCCATGAGGTTTCGCACCGCGTTTTCGGCGGCGGTTCTTTGAAAACCCCATTGCACCTGCCCGCTGAGCGTGATGTATCCGTCCTTCACCACCGGTTTGATATTCGCGGTCTCGGTGGTTACGTTCCACCGCAACGCATTGGCCGCGGCCTCGGCGATGTCGGTGTCGCTGCGCATCCCGGCCGCCGGCATCTTCACCTGGATTTCATTGGCGATGGCTCGCACGCCTTTTACCCGCTTGGTCGCATCCTCGGCCGCCCAACGACCCGCATAATGTCTTGCCTCGCCCGTGAGCGTCACCACGCCATCATGCACGATAACGCCTATGGTTCCATCGACGCTCGGGTCCCACCGCAGTTCGGTTTCCACGTCGTCGCGAATTTGCGCGTCGGTTTTCATATCTGTCTCCTTAACATTGCCCGGTTCCAAATCAGTGCCGTAACCCCGGCCTCGCCTGCCACGCCATTTTGGCCACATGCCGATGCGTCCGCCATTCGTGAAACCCGCTAGTAATTGCTTGATTCGCTTACCCGATTTGCGTCGGTCGGGGGCCGGCCTGGCCCAATGAGGGACACGCCGCGAGCGTCGCGAGCACGGGGCGAACACGAAACGGCATGCGATTATGCGCCGCCATTGATACTGTTGATATATTGAACCGGCGGCCGGCTCCGGGGTCCGAGTTCCTGTGGAGTCGTGCGCGATTTGCATCGCACCGATGACTACGCAAATTTCACACTGTGCAACCGTCTTCGCTCGGCGGATAATCGGGCGGTCGGCGGGGGGCACGCTTTGCTCAATGCGTCCGCATCACGCGAGGACTGATCATGGGTATTGCCGGCAATACTTGGGCCATCGTACTCGCGGGAGGCAACGGCACCCGCCTGCGCAGTTTGACGACTGACGACTCGGGCGTATCGGTACCGAAGCAATTCTGTTCCCTGCAGGGCGATCGCTCTCTGCTGCATGACGCGCTCGCGCGCGCAAGGGCGGTTACGGAGCCGGCACGCATTTGCGTTGTCGTGACGGAGCAGCACCGGCGCTGGTGGCTTCCCGCCCTCGCCGGCATGGTCAGGGCCAACATCATCGTGCAGCCCGACAATCGCGGTACCGCCAACGGCGTATTGCTGGCCTTGCTGCACATCATTCAACGCGATCCGTACGCGCGAATCCTGTTGCTGCCCTCGGATCATCATGTGGATGACGAAAACATCCTCTGCGCATCGCTCCAGCGCGGTATTTGGAAACTTGGTTCCGGCTGCGAGCAGGTTCTGCTGCTCGGCATCACGCCGGATGATGCGGACCCGGATCTTGGCTATATCGTCCCGGGAGCCCCCCGGGCCGACGGCCTGTCGCCGGTGGCGGGATTTGTCGAAAAGCCGGATGCGGACCACGCGCGCAACCTCATCAAAGCGGGCGCGCTTTGGAACGCGTTCATCGTGGTCGCGCGCGCGACCAGCCTTCTCGAGTTGTTCGCCAAGAAATTTCCGCAGACGGTGGCGAACATGAGAAAGGCGGTGGCGCGCGACATCCAGGCCCCCGACAATCCGGATGCGACCGAGGTCCTCTATCGGACATTGATCAGCGTGGATTTCTCGCGCGACCTGTTGGCGGGCGAGGAATCCGCCCTATGCGTGTTGCCGGTCGAACGCTGCGGATGGAGCGATTTGGGGACACCGCAGCGGCTTGCAAAGACATTGGAGGGCCTGCCGATTCGGAAGCTCGCGGCACCGGGCCATACGGTCAAAACGTCGAGCGAATCGGCGATTCCGGCAGTGGGACTCTTGAATCTTGGCCGGCAGCATGCGCGATTGACGGCCGCCTTGGATGCCGCCGCCTCTGCGATCCCGCCTTTGAATTCACCCCAAGCGGCCTCATAAGGCACGTCCCAAAAAAGCGGCGGCAGGGCAAGGCCGCTACCGCCGGGGTCAAATAACCGCCTCGAACCCAGAGATCACTGGACGGTGATCTGCTTCACTTTCGGTTTCGCGACTTCGCTCTTCGGAATGTGGACGGTGAGAATTCCATCCTTGCTCTCACAGCGGATTGCATCCGCGTTCACGTTCTCCGGCAGCGAAAAACATCGCTCGAAGCTGCCGTAAAAGCTCTCCGTACGATGATACTTCTCGCTCTTTTCCTCTTTCTGCTGTTTGCGCTCACCCTTGATGGTGATCATTCCATCCTCGAATGTAACCTGGACGTCCTCCTTTTTGACGGCGGGCAATTCCGCGCGGATGAGGTATTCCTTGTCGGTCTCGCTGATGTCGGCCGACGGGGCCCATGCGGCCTTTTTACCGTTGCCCTCCATCATAAATCGCGGCCAGTTGGCGAAATTCGCCGGCACCATACGATTGAACAAGGTGTCGACGTCCGCGAATGGATCCCAGCGTATGAGGCTCATAAAATTCTCCTTGCATTCAATGGTGGTCCAAACCACGCGCGGAGATTATGGACCTGATGACCGGGAAATTTGATCCGCGAATATACTTATCCGGCTAGCGGGACCGAAATGGCGATGCAGCGCGGCGCAGCCGCCTGACGCGCACCTCGTCATTCCACGATCAGAACGGCAGACTCTTGCCGAAATCGATCGGCTTGATCACGAGCGTGTCGCATGGAAGCGCCTCCAGCACCCGCTCCGCCGTGCTGCCGACGAAAACATGCCTCAATCCGCTGCGCGCGACGGCGCCCATCACGACGAGATCCGCATGGATTTCGGCGGCCACGCGCGGTATATATTGCGCCGCCGCGCCCACCTCGACATGCAGGTTGGCCGCTGCAATGCCGTATTCATCGGTCAAGTGCTTTATTCGTGCATGTTGCTGTTCCTGTTCGGCTGCCAGCGATTCGGCCGAGACGTCCACCGACGGCGGCATGCCTCCCGGTCCGGCCAAGGCAATCGTGGACGGAAAATAGGCATGTATGGCATGCGCCCGCGCATCGAGCCGCCGCGCCAGGGTCACCGTCACATCCAGGATGCGATGATCGAGTGCGGCCGGCGCATCGTTCGCATGCCCGGGATCGACGGCGGCGGCGAAGACCGGCGGCGCGCGCCAATGGGCCGGTTTGGTGAGCAGCAGCGGCAGCGGACAGGCGCGGATCAGGTTCCAATCCGTATTGGTCATGAACGTGCGCCTGACCGCGGAGTGATGGTGCGTGTCCTTGACGACCAAGTCCGCGGGTGAATTGCGCATCCACGAAAGGACGCTCTCGTGCAGCGAATCTCCCGTGATGGCATGCGTCTCGACCTGGATGCCGTCAGCGCGCAAAGGCATGGCCCACCGATCGAGCATCGCCGGCAAGCTATCGGGCAGGCACGATTTGGCCGCCCCGGACCACTTTGCCGCCAGGCGCGCTTCGCGCGAATATTCGGTGTCGCATGCGAGAAGCTCAACGCCGGCATCGAGCCGTTTGGCCAAGAGGTGGGCCTTGGCAATGGCCGGCTGCTCCGCCGCCCCGTTCGATGGATCGACGATGACCAGGATATCGGCTATTCGGTCCACGTTTATGTGTCTCCGCCGGTTGCTCTTACGATCAGTCGACCACGGTGCCGTCGTGGCGCATGGCCTTATGAACGTTGGTCAACGCCGGCAATCGCGACAAGTAGTCGGCGGTCGCGCGAATCTCTTCGTCGTCGAAACTGCGCAAGAAGCGCACCAGATCCTCATCGACATTGTGCCGGTAGCCCTCGCCGAGTTTCTGAAGCTGAGCGACCAGATACGAGAAGTGTTGATTTCTGAGCGACGGGATAAAGCCCTCGGCATCGCCGTGAGCATCGGCGCGATGGCAGGAGGCACATTGCTCATGAAAAATGCCGCGACCGAGCCCCAGATGCGCACCGTCGCCCGTTTGCGCGCGCTTGCTCATCGGCAGGTTGTTCAAATAGGCGGCAATATCGACCCAGGTTTGCGGTTCCCGCAGCTCGTTCTGGGTGATCACGCGGTGCATGGTGGCACTGTCGCGCTCGGCGCCCGCGAAGTCGGCCAATTGCCGCACGATGTATTTGAATCGTTGGCTCGCCAATGCCGGAATCGCGCGAGCCGCGTCGCCTTGAGCCTCGGTGCCGTGGCAGCGAGCGCAGACCTCTCGGAATACCGAGGCGCCGTGGTCCGGATGCGCATCCAATTCGAGCGCTTGCTGCGTTGTCCGGTCAACCGCCTCTTCCGATGCGGATGCAATCGAACTCTCGAGCGCGAAAAGCGCACAGAAAATCAGCGCGACGCCCCGACCGCTCATCCCTGCCATTTCCCCGACCACCTCGACAACGGACCGCTTTCCGGGGCCCAACATCGGCTAATATACCCTCGAGACGCATCAGGGATAACGCGTATTCGACGAACGCCGGTCCGTAAAACGCCGTTCGAAAGCCTCACGGGGCGGCCCTGCTTGGATATAGGGACGGGTTCGGGATGGTTCGGAAAGCCACAGCTGAATGCTGTTGCGCTATCGGGCATACTGCAACTTGGCATGGGGTAGCTGTATTACGACCGTGGTTGTTTGACGGACATCTGCGGCGTCGACGGCAAATGCCGGCCGTGGATGGTTGATCGGAGCGAACATGACTAAGCCCAGTGAGAAGGTCGCCACCCCCACGATTTACGTGGTCGACGACGATGACGGAATGCGCCGCGCCTTGGATATCTTGTTGAGCACCGTCGGCTATAAAACCGCGGTCTTTTCCCGGCCGACCGAGTTCCTGGCGCAATTTAGCGCCGATGCACCCGGCTGCCTGGTTCTCGATATTCGAATGCCGGAAATGAGCGGCCTCGAGGTGCAGCAGCGCCTCAATCGGATGGGATCGATGCTGCCCGTCATCTTCATCACCGGTCATGGCGATGTGCCGATGGCCGTGCAGGCGATGAAGGAAGGCGCGTTCGAATTCATTCAAAAGCCGTTTCGCGATCAAGAACTGCTGGATCGCATCAATCATGCATTGAAGCAGGATGCCGAATTCCGCAGCACGGCGGCGCGCCGCTCCGAGGTGACGCATCGGCTCGAGTCGCTCACACCGCGCGAACGGCAGGTGATGGACATGATCGTCGAGGGAAGCGCGAACAAGGTGATCGCGATCGATCTGGGTCTGAGCGAGCGCACGGTGGAAATTCATCGCGCCAAGGTCATGGAAAAGATGGGTGCGCGCTCGGTGGCGCACCTCGTGAAAATGCATTTGACCATGACGGACGAAGCTTAGCCTCGCCGCCGCCGCTCGCTCGCCGCGGCCGCTCGACCTCGCCGCGGCCGCTCGACCTCGCCGCTGCCGCTCGACCTCGCCGCGGCCGCTCGACTATGCGGCGTTTGCGTTGGCGATCGCCCGGCGGACCCTCTCGGCGGTCATCGGCAACCTGAAAAGCCGCGCCCCGGTCGCGTCGAATACCGCATTGGCAATCACCGCTCCGGTGGTCGTGACGGACGGCTCTCCCCCGCCCTGCGGGGCAAGATCGTCATTCTTGACCAGCACCGCCTCGATCTTCGGAACCCAAGAGAAGCGCGGGATCTCATAGGTCCCGAAATTTCGGTCCAGTATGTCGCCGCCGCGGAATCGCAGCTCCTCCGACAGCGTATAGCCGAGACCCATGGTAACGCCGCCTTCGATTTGCATCTTCGCACCTTCGGGATTGACCACGATGCCCATGTCCTGCGCGCACACCACTCGCATCACGCTGATGTGCGAGGTGGCGGGATCCACTTTGACCTCGGCCATGGTCGCGACATAGGTTCCCGCGTCGATGTGGCAAGCCAGCCCGAAACCCCGCCGGCTTGGGTGTGCTGCAGATTGCCAACCGAAGGCATCCGCCGCCGCTTCCAGGACGCGGCGCATCCTGGGATCGGTCAAATTTCGGAGCCGGAACGCCAGGGGATCCTCTCGAGCCGCCGCAGCCATCATGTCGATTTGCGATTCGGTGGCGAATGCGTTCATGTTCCCGCCCGGAGCTCTCCACGGCCCCACCGCAAACGGATGAGGGGTGGCCGGCGCATCGCCGGCTCCGTAGGAAACCCCGCCGGTCGACCTGAAGCGGGCATTGGGAATATCGTAGCAGGACACCGCGCCGCGATCGCCCGCGCAGTACACCGCATAGTCCCAAAACGAGAGCTTTCCGTCAGGCTGCATGGCCGATGCGAGTTCAACCACGGAGGCAGGATCGAAGGTGTCGTTGAAGAACTCGTCCTCCCGGGTCCAGGCCACCTGCACCGCCTTGCCGCTGATTTGCGCGAGGCGCGCGGCTTCGACCGCTTGTGCATCGGCACTCTTGCCGCCGAATCCGCCGCCGACAAACGGTGTGATCACGCGGACACGCACCGGATCGAGCCCGAGGGCCTTGGCCACGTGGTCCCGCGTGGGAAACGGAGTCTGCGTCGACGCCCAGATGGTTGCCTTTCCCTCCTTGATCTCGGCCACGGCGGCGTGGGTCTCGAGGGTCGCGTGCGCGACGTACCCTTTTTGGTAGACCGCCTCGAATACATGCGCCGCGCCGCGCCGCGCCGCCGACACATCGCCGCGCTCCTCGAACGTTTTCGGCGGAGCCGACACGGCAATGAGGTGATCGTGAATGCTCTGCTCGTCCACTTGCGGGCCCGGCGGCGATTCCCACTGAGCCTTGATGCCCCGCAAGGCCTCCCCGGCGGCCTCCGGATCGGCGTGCAACACCGCGATCAACCCCTCACGATTGACGAACGTGACGCCGGAAAGACGCTCGGCGGCGGAGCTGTCGAGATGCAGCAGTTTGGCGCCATGCGAGGGCGGACGCAGAACACGCGCATAGAGCATCCCGGGAATCCGGATATCAGCCGCGTATTTCGCCGCCCCGGTGACTTTATCGAGCCCATCGAGCCGCGACGGCGAATGGCCCATCACTTGGAAATCCGCCGCACTGCGCAATACCGCTTTGCCGTCGATCGTCCGCGCGATTTTGGCACCTCTGGAAAGCTCTCCATAGGTCACGCTGCGGCCGGGCTGACCGGCGACCGACACGACGCCCGCTTTCACCAACAGCTGATCGGGGGCCACCCGCAGCTTTTTGGCTGCCAGCGCAAGCAGTTCGACGCGCGCCTGGGCGGCGGCGGCGCGCAGCACCGGTCCGAACATACGCGTCGTGAGCGAACCGAAGGTCCCCCTGTCCACGGGGCATCGGTCGGTGTCCCCCAGCACCATGTCGATGGACGAAAGCGCAACGCCCAGCTCTTCGGCGACCAGCTGCGCTTGCGAGGTCAATACGCCCTGACCCATTTCTATTTTTCCGGAAAACACCGTGACCCGTCCGTCGTGTCCGATCACCAGATAGGCGTTGAAGTCTTCCGGAACGATGCGATCGGCATTTTGCGAGAAAACCCGCAGCGGCCCGCAGCTCACCAATATGACAACGCCGCCGCCCGCCCATTGCAGGAACCGACGGCGGTTCAGCGAGGGCGAGGCGTTCACGATTGCCGGTCCGATCGGCCGGCTGCCGATTGCACGGCCGCGACGATCCTTTGGTGCGCTCCGCAACGGCACAAGTTGCGCTCCAGATGCGCCACGATCGCATCACGCGAGGGGTTCGGGGTCGCTCGCAGCAGCGCCTCGGCGCTCAAAAGCATTCCCGAAGTGCAGAAACCGCACTGAAACGCACCATGATCGATGAAAGCCTGCTGCAAGGGGTGCAATTTACCGCTGCGGGCGAGCCCCTCGATCGTGAGCACTTGTTTGCCCTCAACGTCCTTGAGCGGCGTGAGGCAGGAGCGTACCGCCTCGCCGTTGAGGATTACCGTGCAAGCACCGCAATGGCCCTGGCCGCATCCGTACTTGGCGCCGGTCAGCGCAAAATCGGTGCGCAGCACCCACAGCAGCGTGCGCTGCTCATCGGTATGAAGAGCGACTCGCCGGCCATTGAGCTCAAATTCGATCGATCGCTCCGATGGGATACTCATAACATCCAACTTCGGGCTTGACCCCGCTTCGAGCCTGGCCCTGCCTCGAGCCTGGCCCCGCTACTGCGCATTGTGAGCGTGCCGGCCGGAAATTGCGATCCGCGGATGTACTTATCGGCCGGCCACGAGATTGCGTGTTTGAACGGCCGGCGGGAGCGATACAATTCCAACGATCGGGTCGTCCAACTGGCGGCCGCCAACGGAGAAATATCATGAGCGGGAAAGCCGGTGTGTGGATTGATCATCGCGGCTCGGTGATCGTCGCGCTCGCCGACGATGGCGAGCACATCACCCATATCGCATCGAATGTCGAGAAGCACCTGGCGCGCGGCGGAGATTCGCCCTTAAAAGGCGCCTACGAGCCGCTGCAAGTGCCTGCGGACGATAGCCGCCAGCGGACCCTCACGGGCGAACTCAATCGCTACTACGACTCGGTGATAGCGGCCCTCCGCAACTACGACAGCTTGCTGTTGTTCGGTCCGGGCGAGGCCAAGGGCGAGTTGCACAAGCGGCTCATCAAAACCAAGCGCAACGCGCGGATCGATGCAGTCGAGACCGCCGACAAAATGACCGATCCGCAAATTGCGGCGAAGGTGCGCGCGCATTTCGGACTCGAGGCGGGACGAAACTAACGCGCCGCGCGCCGCGAGGCGATCGTGCCGAGTCCCGCGAGCGCGAAATCCACCAGATGGCGCGTGAGCTGCGGAGCGGCGTCGGCATCGAGATTCAAGCCCGGTAGTATCCGCTTCAATTTGCGGCGGTTGACGAGCAGCAGCAGCGCGCAGGGAGCGATGATGCTGACACAGGTACGCGCAACTTGCGGGTCATTCGACCGGCGACCGGTGAGTGCGCCGACGATCGACTTTAACATCTTGGCTCGCGCCGCAAGAGCCCGGTCATGCTCGCTTCCATAGACCGCGGACGGCATCACGAACTCCCGGCCGAACAGCCTTCCCGCCCAGGTTTGCGATGCCGGACTCGTGAGCGCACCGATGATCATTCCCAGAAAAGCCTCGAGACGGCGCCGTGGATCCGCCTCCGCCGCGACCGCCGCCGCGATGGCTTCGGTGGTTACGAGCCGGCGGCTCGCCTCCGCCAACACGGCGCGGTAAAGTCGCGCCATGCCGCCGAAGTGATAGACGATCGCCGCCGTATGCACTCCCGCGCGGCGGCAGATATCCTGCCCGGTGGCACCGTCAAACCCGCGTTCCGAGAATACCTGCCCGGCAACCTCGATCAGCTGCGCCCGGGTCCGCAGGCTGCGGGCCGCGGTGGCGCGCGCGCCGTGCCGTGCCGGCGGCAGCGCCCGCACGGCGGTTCCCGCCGCCATCTTGTCCCGTTGCGCGATATGTCGTTTTTTCAAAAATCCGGCCCGCGGTACCCGGCCGCATCCCGAATTGGCGGCCCTGCGGGCTACTACACCACTTCCGCGCCGCGGGTTCAAGCACAATTCAAATTCAAATTTGAATTTCACTTGACTCGTGAATGGGATTGATCTTAACTGCGCGCAAAGCAGGTGTTCCGATGCCAAGATTTATTCGAGTCGCTGTTTTGCTCGCCGGCGTCATGGTCATTGGAGCATTGTTGTGGTGGTCGTTCTTTCAGCGACACCATCCGACCGAACTGACCCTATACGGCAACGTGGACCTTCGGGAGGTCGAGCTGCCGTTCAACGGCACCGAGCGCGTGGCCGCGGTCCTCGCCCAGGAGGGTGATCACGTCACGCGCGGCCAGCTGCTCGCGCGACTCGACACCGATCGGCTGGTGCCGCAGGCGGCCAAGGCGGAGGCCGATCTGGCCGCGCAGCAGCAGGCGGTGAACCGGCTGCATAACGGCAGCCGGCCGGAAGAGATCGCGCAGGCGCGTGCCAACGTCGATGCCGCGGGCGCCGATGCGCAGAATGCGCGGTCGCAGTACCTGCGGCTTACCACCTTGTCCGACAGCTCCTCCGGCCGCGCGGTCAGCCGCCAGGACATGGACGCGGCCAAGACCGCGCTCGATACCGCCGAGGCGCGCCTCGCGGTCAATCAGAAAGCGCTGGCGCTCGAACTGGCCGGACCGCGCAAGGAGGATGTCGCGCAGGGCGAGGCGCTGCTGCGCGCCGATCAGGCACAGTTCGCCCTGCTGCAGCAGCAGCTCAAGGATGCCGACCTGCGGGCACCGCTCGATTCGGTGGTGCGCTCGCGCATCGTCGAGCCGGGCGAAATGTCCTCGCCGCAAAAATCGGCCTTCACGCTCGCGATCGTCGACCCGAAATGGGTCCGCGCCTATGTGGCCGAGCCGGATCTGGGCTCGGTGCGCGAAGGCATGCGCGCCGCCGTGACGGTCGATGCATTCCCCGGCCGCCGTTTTCCGGCCTGGGTCGGCTTTATTTCCCCCATTGCGGAATTCACGCCGAAGTCGGTGGAAACCACCGATCTGCGCTCCAGCCTGGTTTACGAAATACGGGTGTTCGTCCAAGACCCCGGCAACGAACTGCGCCTGGGAATGCCCTCCACGGTGCACCTGGCGCTCATGGGCCGCGGCAAATGAGCGGCGGGGCGCAGCCGGCGCCGGCCGTGGTTGCGCGCTCGCTGCGCAAGCTGTTCGCGCATGAGCGTGAAGCGCCGATTTGCGCGCTCGACTCGATATCCCTAGAAGCCAGCCATGGCGAGCTCACGGCGATCGTGGGTCCGGACGGCGCCGGCAAGACCACCCTGATGAGATTGACTGCGGGCCTGCTGCGCCCGGATGGCGGATCCTTGATGGTGCTCGGGATCGACGTCGCCGCCGACGCGCAGCGGGTTCAGGATCGGATCAGCTACATGCCGCAGCGCTTCGGCCTCTATGAAGATCTCACGGTGGCGGAAAATCTGAACCTGTATGCCGATCTGCACGGCGTGAGCCCGGCGCAGCGGGCGCAGCGCTACCCGCAACTCATGGACATGACCGCGCTGGGACCCTTCAAATCACGTCTCGCCGGCCAGCTCTCGGGCGGCATGAAGCAAAAGCTCGGACTGGCCTGCACATTGGTGCGCTCCCCGGAACTGTTGCTGCTCGATGAGCCCACGGTCGGCGTCGACCCCCTGTCGCGACGCGAGTTGTGGGAAATCGTGACGCACCTGGTGGCAAAGCAGGGTCTCACGGTGCTGATGAGCACCGCCTACCTGGACGAGGCCGAGCGCTGCAGCCGTGCGATCGTTTTGCATCAAGGCCACGTGCTGTGGCAGGGCCTGCCACGGGAGATGGCCGAACGCGCCTCGGGGAGCAGCTTCGTGGCCGCTCCGCGGGCCGGGCAGTCCGCGCAAAATCTTCAGGCGCGCCTGCTCGATCAGCCGGGCATCGTGGATGCCGTGCCGGATTGCGGCAAAGTCCGCTTCGTGGTCGATGCCGCCCTTGCGAACTCGCGGGGCGCGCGCGATCTCGACACGCTGCATGACCTCGAAATCGAGAAGGTGCCGCCCCGGTTCGAGGATGGCTTCATGATGCTGCTGCAGACCCGCGCGGAGCGCGAGCAACCGAAAGGCATCTCGATCGCCCATCCGCTCGCCCGGCGAGAGAATGACGTCGCGGTCCGGGTGCGGCAGCTGCTGAAAAGATTCGGCGCGTTCACCGCGGTCGACCGCATCGACTTCGACGTGTACCGCGGTCAGATCTTCGGGCTGCTCGGTCCCAATGGCGCCGGCAAGACCACGACGTTTCGTATGCTGTGCGGTTTGCTCACGCCGAGCGGCGGAGAGTTGCAGGTCGCGGGTGCCGACGTGCGCGACGCGCCGGCTTCGGCCCGCGCCCGGCTGGGCTACGTCGCCCAGAAATTCTCGCTCTACGGACCCTTGAGCGTCGCCGAAAATCTGGAATTCTTCGCCAGCGCATACGGCCTGCGCGGCGAACGCAGGCGGGCACGCATCGGCTGGGCGATGGAGCAATTCGAGCTCGGTCCGCGCGCGCGCGCCACCAGCGCGCAGCTGCCCGGCGGGTATAAGCAGCGCCTCGCCATGGCCGCAGCATTGCTGCACGAGCCGGAGATTCTATTCCTCGATGAGCCGACCAGCGGCACCGATCCGCAGGCGAGGCGCGCATTCTGGCGCCGCATCACGGGTCTGGCGGAACAGGGGGTGACGATCATCGTGACCACGCATTTCATGCAGGAGGCCGAGTACTGCGACCGCATCGCGATCATGGATTCCGGTCAAATCCTCGCGCAAGGTTCGCCTGCGCAGGTCCGTGAACTCGCGCGAAGCGAAGGGCTGCCGGTGCCGAGCATGGATGACGCCTTCATCGCCGTGGTCGAGAAGGCTCGCGGACGACATGAGGCCGCGGCCGCCGCCGCGACCGCGGCATGACAGCCGCCCCAGCCGATGCCACCAACGCCTGGCCTGCGAAGCTGCGGCGCATCCGCGCGCTGGTGACGAAGGAGGCGCGCCAGATCGTGCGTGATCCCTCGAGCATCGCGATCGGCGTCGTTCTGCCGTTGATCCTGATCCTGCTGTTCGGCTATGGGCTTTCGCTCGACGTCAAGAACGTGCCCCTTGCGGTCGTGATCGAATACCCCTCGTCCGATGCTCTCGAGCTCGCCGCTGGCCTTCAACTGTCGCCTTATTTTCATCCGTGGATGACGCGCTCGATGCCGCCGGCGCAGCGGGCGCTGCTCGAGCACCGGGTGGACGGCATCTTGCGCATTCCCGCCGACTTTTCCCGGCACCTCGGCGCAGGCGACGCCGAGGTGCAACTGATCGTGCACGGCGGCGATGCGAATCGGGCGCGGATCATCGAGAGCTACGTTCAGGGCGCGGTCGGGATTTGGGCGGCGCGGCTCGGCGCGCAGGGCCGGGGCCCGCCGAACCAGCCGGTCAACGTGCAATCGCGCCTATGGTTCAACGAGGCCAATGACAGCCGTTACTTTTTGGTGCCCGGCCTCGTGGTGCTGGTGATGACCCTGATCGGCGGCCTGTTGACGGCCATGGTCATGGCGCGCGAATGGGAGCGCGGTACCCTCGAGTCGCTGCTGGTCACCCCGGTGCGCAGCGAGGAGATCCTGCTCGGCAAGACACTGCCGTATTTCGTGCTCGCCCTGTTTGGATTCGTGCTCTGCGTGCTGTCGGCGAAGTTTCTTTTTCATGTGCCGCTGCGCGGTTCGGTATGGGTGCTGTTCGGCGCATCGATGCTGTATGTGTTGATCGCACTCGGCATCGGACTGCTGATTTCCTCCTGGGTCAAGAACCAGCTGGTCGCCAGTCAACTCACGATGCTCGCGACGTTCTTGCCCGCATTCATGCTGTCGGGCTTTCTGTTCGATTTGCGCAGCGTGCCGACCGCGGTGCGCATGATCACCTACGTCCTGCCCGCGCGCTATTACGTGGCGCTGCTGCAGAGCGTGTTTCTCGCCGGGGACGTCTGGTCGGTGATCGTACCGAACGCGCTGGCGCTCGCGGCGATGGTGGCCGTGTTGGCGCTGGCGAGCCGCGCCGTGATGCGCAAGAGCCTGGCATGAGCGGATTCGTGGGCTCGCTGCTGCGAATTCTCGCGCTGACGCGCAAGGAGCTGCTCGCGGTGCTGAAGGATCCGCGCAGCCGCAACAGCCTGCTCATCCCGCCGATGGTACAGGCATTGATATTCGGTTACGCGGCCACCTACGACCTCAATCATGTGCCCTATGCCGTGCTGGACCAGGACCACAGCGCCGCCTCGCGCCAGTTGCTCGCGGGCCTCGACGGTTCGGGAATATTCGAACGGGTTGCAAACCTGCAGCGTGCCGGCGACATCAGGTCCTTGATCGACGCACGCCGCGCACTGCTGATCGTACAGATCGATCAGCAGTTCGAGCGGCGCCTGTTGTCGGGACAAAGCGCCGACGTGCAGATCATCGCCGACGGCCGCAACTCCAACACCGCCGGCACCGCGGCGGTCTATTTCAACAGCGTCGTCGAACAATTCAACTTAAACTGGGCTCGCGATCATGGCGCTCCCCGGCCGCCGGTGCGGCTCCTGGCTCGCGCCTGGTACAACCCGAATCTCGAAACGCGCTGGTTCATGATTCCCGGCATGATCGGCACCTTGACGCTGCTCCAGACCATGATGCTCACGGCGATGTCGGTGGCGCGCGAGCGCGAGCAAGGCACTTTCGATCAGCTGCTGGTCACACCGTATCGTCCCTTCGAGATCATGGCCGGCAAGGCGCTGCCGTCGATGGTGGTCGGCACGATTCAAGCATGCGGCGTGCTGCTGGTCGCCCAGCTGTGGTTTCACATTCCGTTTGCCGGCTCTTATCTGGTGCTCGGCGCCGGCCTGCTGCTGTTTCTGGCGGCGGCGATCGGCATCGGCCTGTTGGTCTCGGCCGTGGCCGCGACCATGCAGCAGGCGCTGCTGTATTCGATCCTGCTGATCATGCCTTTTTCGATGCTTTCGGGGCTGACCACGCCGATCAGCAGCATGCCGATCGCCCTGCAATATCTGACGTCGATCAATCCGCTGCGCTATGCGATCGATATCACGAGGCGCGTGTATCTCGAGGGAGCGGGATTGGACCTGCTGATTTCCGATCTATGGCCATTGGCGCTGCTCGCCACAATCACCCTTTGGGCTGCCTCGTGGATGTTCAGCCACCGCATGCAATGATTTTCATGATCAACAGGCGTCACGTGAATCGATTGGCGGCCGCGTACCCTGCGCTGCTGGCGGGGCTCCTCGCCGCGTGCACGGTGGGACCGAATTTCGTGCGCCCGACGCCGCAGGCGCCGGCCCACTGGTCGGCGCAGGCGACCGTGTCGAGCGCCGCTCCGGCGGCGCACACCGTCGTTACGGAGCAATCCGCGGATCTGCGTGCCTGGTGGGGCACCTTTGACGATCCGAAGCTCGACTCGCTGATCGATCGCGCGGTTTCCTCGAATCTTGACCTGCGCGCCGCCGTGCTGCGAATCGACGAAGCGCGCGCGCAGCGCTCGATATCCGCGGCGGCATTCTGGCCCACCTTGTCCGTCGACGCGTCCTACACCCGCGAGCGCTTCAGCGTGACGACGCCCACCGGCGCGCTATTCAATGAGGTCGGTATGTCTCACGTTCCGGGCAGCCCGGCCACGACCATACCGAATCCCTACAATCAACTGCAGTTGAGCGCCGGCGCCTCTTGGGAAATCGATCTGTTCGGACGCGTACGGCGTTCGGTGGAGGCCGCCGACGCGACGGTGCAGGTCTCGGTCGAGGATCACCGTGCGGTGCTCGTCTCCGTGCTGGCCGATGTGTCGCAGAGCTACATGGAACTTCGCGCTGCACAGGCGCGCCTGGCGATTGCCAAGGAGAATCTGGCGACCACCGAGGAGCTGCTCGATCTGACGCGCCAGCGGCGCGCAGCAGGCTTGACCACCGAAATCGATGTCAGCAACGCGATCGCGCAGAATACGGCGACCCGCGCCGAGCTGCCGGCCTTCGATCTTGAGATCACGCAGAGCATCAATCAGCTCAGTCAACTGCTGGGCCGCGAACCGGAGGCGTTGCGGACCGAATTGGACGGTCCCGCTCCCGTTCCCGAGGCTCGCGCCGACCTATCGATCGGTCTGCCGGCCGATCTGGCGCGCCGTCGGCCCGATATCCGGGAAGCGGAGGCCAATTTGCATGCCGCCACCGCGCAAATCGGCGTCGCGGTCGCCAATCTCTTTCCCCGCCTGACGCTTTCGGGCACAGGAGGTTTTCAGTCCGAAACGGCCGGCAATTTGCTGGAATGGGCCAGCCGCTTTGCATCCTTCGGACCCACCCTCGATCTGCCGATCTTCGATCAGGGGCGATGGAGGACGGTGCGCCTGTACGACGTACGCGCGCAGGAAGCCGCCCTGGCCTATCAGCGCACCGTCCTCAATGCGCTGCATGAAGTGGAGAACGCGCTGGCGGCCCATGGCGCCGACCAGCAACGGCGCGCGTGGCTCGATGCCACCGTTGCCCAGAATCGCGACACCTTGACCTTGTCGAGGCAGCGGTATGAGAGCGGGCTGGCGACTTTCATCGAGGTGCTGGACGCCGAGCGGACCCTGCAACAAAACCAGCTCGCGCTCGCGGACAGCATGGGCGCCGTCAGCACCGATCTCGTTCGCGTCTACCGCAGCCTCGGCGGCGGCTGGCAGCAAACATCGCTCGCGGCCAATTGAGGCCACCGGGTCGTCGGTCACACCGCGGCGAGCGCGCGATCCAAATCGGCCAGGAGATCCTCAATATCCTCGAGGCCGATTGACAGCCGCACGGCGTCCTCAGGGACACCGGCCTGCGCCAGTTCCTCCGGGGAGAGCTGCCGGTGCGTCGTCGACGCCGGATGGGTCGCGAGCGAGCGCACGTCGCCGATGTTGACCAGCCGGGTGAACAGCCGCAGGGCATCCAAAAACCGGGCGCCGCGCTCGCGACCCTGGCCGGCCGGGCCTTTGAGCCCGAAGGTGAGCAGGCCCGAGGCCTTGCCGGACAGGTATTTGCGGGCCAACCCGTGATCGGGATGATCTTCGAGCCCTGCATAGTTGACCCAGGCCACCCGCTGGTGCGCCTTGAGATGGCGCGCGACCTTGAGCGCGCTGTCGCTGATTCGATCCATTCGAAGCGACAGGGTTTCGATGCCCAGCAAAATCAGAAACGCGTTGAACGGGGAGATCGCGGCGCCCGTATTGCGCAAGGGCACGACTCGTGCCCGTCCAATATAGGCGGCAGGTCCCAATGCCTCGGTGTAAACCACGCCGTGATAACTCACGTCGGGCTCATTGAGGCGTCGGAAGCGCTGCTTGTGGTCGGCCCAGGGGAATTTTCCCGAATCCACGATGGCGCCGCCGATGCTGGTGCCGTGGCCCCCCAAATACTTGGTGAGCGAGTGCACCACGATGTCGGCGCCATGGTTGAAGGGACGGCTCAAATAAGGCGTGGGGACCGTGTTGTCGACGATCAACGGCACGCCGTGGCGATGCGCGATCTCGGCGATGCGCGCGATGTCCGTGATGTTGCCCTGCGGATTGCCGAGCGACTCGACGAATATTGCCTTTGTTTTTGCGTCGATCAGCGGCTCGAAAGTCTCCGGCCGGCGATAGTCGGCGAAGCGTGATTGGATCCCGTACTGGGGCAGCGTGTGTGCGAGCAGATTGTACGTGCCGCCGTAGAGCGCGCTCGAGGCGACGATGTTGTCCCCCGCCTCGGAAATCGTGAGAATCGAATAGGTCGTGGCTGCCTGGCCCGAGGCCAGCGCCAACGCCGCCACCCCGCCCTCGAGCGCCGCCAGGCGCTGCTCCAACACATCCTGTGTCGGGTTCATGATGCGGGTGTAGATGTTACCCGGCACCTTGAGGTCGAAAAGATCGGCCCCGTGCTGCGCACTGTCGAATGCATAGGCGACGGTCTGGTAGACCGGCACCGCCACGGATTTGGTGGTTGGTTCCGGTGAATAGCCGCCGTGAACCGCGATGGTGTCGAAGTGCCAGTTTTCGCGGCCGTCAGGTTGCGCCATGCGAGTCGTCCCGATAGATAGTAAAGTCCCCGAGAGTAAGAGATGTCCCGGGACGATGCCTAATTAATAATTGGCATGAGCTTATTCACAACGGCGCGAGCCGGGCGCCTTGACGCGGCGCGGGCGAGCGGGAAGGCAGTGACTGGAGGTCTTCGGGCCCAAGACTTAAGCTTCGGCGAATGAAACGTCCCTCCCCGATCTGGCACTGCATCGGTCTCGGCATCGCGCTGGGTGTGCTGGCCTTCCCGGCGATACCCGCCGCCGCCCCGCCGTCCCCGTTACCGGTCGACCTGAACGCATTCGATGCGCTCAAAAAAACCGTGGCGTTGCCGAACGGAGAAAAACTCGCCTACGTCGACATGGGAAATGCCGCCGGCGCGGTCGTGGTGATGATCCATGGCTATACCGACAGCGCCCGCGATTGGGTTCCGATGTTGCCCTACGTATCGAGGCAATTTCGGCTGATCCTGGTCGATATCCGGGGTCACGGGCGATCGAGCAAACCGGAGTGCTGCTACAGCCGCCTTGACTTCGCCTACGACATCAAATTATTGCTGGATGCGCTCAAAGTGCACACGGCGGACATCGTCGGACACTCGCTGGGCAGCATCATTGCGCAAACCTTCGCCGAATACTGGCCTGAGCGGACCGGCCGGGTGGTCTTGATCTCATCCACCGGCGGCCGCCCGCCCGGCTCGTCCAAGGAGCCGCCGCAGTTCGACTTTGCCGCCGAAATCCGCAAGCTCCAAGAGCCCATCAAGGCGGATTCGCCCTTCATGATCGCCTGGTGGGACTCCCCGACGCCGGTGGATCCTGATTTCATCCGCCGCGAACGCGAGGACGCGGCCGGTATTCCGCTGAGGGTCTGGCTCGCGGTCCTCGATCAGGGACTCTGGGACAACAATCCCTACGCCGATCTGCAGCGCACCCTGCCCCGCCTCAAGGCGCCCACATTATTGATCTGGGGAAGCAAAGACCCGATCATGGAATCGCCGGTGCGCAAGACCTTGGTCGATGCCTTGCCCGATGCTCGGGTCAGGGTTTTCGACGGGCTCGGGCACAATCCTTTTTGGGAAGATCCCGCCGCCGTGGCCCAAGTGATCAACGCTTTTTTGGAGGCGAAGCAATAAGCGCCTCCCGCCTCGGCGACGCCGCGAGGGACTCGCGAATTCAACGCTCGCTCAGGATTCCCGCAGCGCGTACCAGGAAATTTCGGCCTCGGCCGCCAGCCAACGGAACGGCTCGTTCGGCACGTAGTAGAGGCGATTGTTGACGAACGGATACCCTCTCCACGGCTCCTCACGCCCCGCCTCGAGTTCGGCGATGATCCGCCCGAAAACGGATGTCAGATTCACCCCATGCCCGCTGTAGCCAATTCCATAAAATACGTTTTTGTAACGCCCGGTGCAGCCTACGGACGGCGCGGCGTCGAGCGACCAGTCGACCATGCCATCCCAACTCTGCGCAAATTCGACGCCCGACAGTTTGGGGTAGATGCGGCCGAGCTCTTCCCCAAGCCGCAACATGTGCGCAGCACTTTCGCTTGAGCCGGCGGCGCGATTGTTGAACGAGTATCGGGGCGTGCCCCCGCCGATGTGGATGCGCCGGTCCTGCGTCAAACCGAGGTAATACACCTCCATGCGGCTGTCGTTGAAGGGGATCCGCAGGCGCCAGCCGATCTCGCGCAACTCCTGCTCGTCGAAGGGCCGGGTCACCGCAACGTACTCCTTGACGGGCAGTATCGAGTTGCGCAGGAATCCCAATCCCGGTGTAAACGCGTTGGTCGCCAATACGAGCGACTTGGCCCGCACCGTGCGGCCCCCGCTCGTGTGCAGCACATGCTCGCGGCCCTCCTCGATGCCCACCACCTGGGTGTTCTCGTAAATCGTTGCGCCCATCCCTTGGGCCGCGGCCTTGAACGCTTGCACGAGTTTCATGGGATGAACCTGCCCGCCATTGGGATCGAAAAATCCTCCCAAATAGACATCGGTGCCGACTGCGCCGGTGAGGCGATGCGCATCCCATAATTCGACGGGCATTCCCAGGGATCGCGCCTTCTCCACATAATCTGTCGCAGCTTTCAGATCCGCACGGCTGTCGAATACCTGCAGCGCGCCCTGGGTGTCCAGTTCGCAGTCGATGCCGGTCGAGGCGCCGAGCTTCGACAGGAAGCGAATGTTCTCGGCGGTCAAATCGTAGATCCGCTTGTCCATGGACGGATCGGAGCTGAAATTCATGAACCGGTCCGCGGTCATGGTCAGCACCATCGCACCGTTTCTTCCCGAGGCGCCGTTACCGCAGCCCCTGGCTTCCAGGACAACGACACTCTTGTGCGGTGAGAGGCCGCGCAGGAAATAGGCCGAAGACAGCCCCGTGAAGCCACCCCCGAGCACCGCGACATCGACCTCGAGATCCTCGGACAACGGCGGATTCAGCGGCGGCTGACTAAGCGCCCAATAACTTCGGTTCGGCTCGAGCGGCAGGGGTTCTCGCCAAATCCACGGCGACAGCCGATCGAGGCCGACGGAGCCGACAAGTGCTGCTCCGCCCGCCCATGCGGAGGTTTTCAAAAAGCGCCGCCGGCTTGAGTTCTCCAAGAACGGCTCTTGAGGGGCTGCGCTACGCCGGCTCGGATGCGGCTACGATCGCCGTTGGCCGGGTGGTGCGCCATGCCAGCAGCATTGCCGTGAACAGCAGCAGCGCCGCCAGCAAAAACGGCGCGCCCGGCAGCCTCAAGTCCGCGTGCGTGCCGATGAACGCGGCGAATATCTGCGTGAACATCGTGGGTCCGATGAGGCTTGCCAACCCCGTGAGGCTCGCGAGCGCACCCTGCAAGCGCCCCTGCTCGGTCGCGTCGACCAACCTCGTCATAAGGGCCTGCAGCGAGGGCGTGGCCATGGCCCACAATGCCATGACGGGTATGCCGATACAGAATATCGTTCCGGTGGGTGCGAGGCCGTAGACGGCGAATCCGGCGGTGCCAAAAATCAATCCCACCGCCATCGCCCGTCTTTCCTTGAGCAGCCTCACCGCCGGTTTTACCAGAAATCCCTGCACGAGGAGAGAGGAGATGCCGACGCCGGCGAGCACCATGCCGACAGCACGCGACTGCCAGCCGAAGCGGAAATTCATATACAGCACCGTCGTGCTGGGCAGAACCGCGTGCGCGAGAGCGATGAGTAAATAGCTTCCGGCGAGACCGGTGAGCACCGGATGAGAGCGCAACAGTTTGAGCGAACCGAGCGGATTGGCCTTCTTCCAGGAGAAGGGTACGCGCTTATCCTTGGGCAGCGATTCCGGCAGCACGAACAGGCCCCAGCAGACATTGATCAAGGCCATGGCTGCCGCCGCCCAAAACGGAAGGCGCGGCGAGAGGGCTCCGAGCATGCCGCCCACGGCGGGCCCCAATACGAACCCGACGCCGAAAGCGGCGCCGATGATGCCGAAGCTCGCAGCTCGCCTTTCCGGCGGCGTCACGTCCGCGATATAGGCGCCCGCGGTGCTGAAGCTCGCGGCCGCGATACCGGAAATCACCCGGCCGAGCAGCAGCCACCACATGTTCGGCGCCAGCGCCATGAGAATGAAGTCCAAACCCAAACCAGTGCAGGAGATGAGTATCACGGTTCGGCGGCCGAAGCGGTCCGACAGCGAACCCTGCACGGGCGAGAAAATGAACTGCATCAATGCCCAGGCGGTGCCGAACAGACCGTAAAATTCCGCGCCGCGCACCGCATCGCCGCCCACGAAGTTCTGCACCAGCATGGGCAGCACGGGAATGATCATGCCGAATGCCAGCATGTCGATGAGCACCGTGACGAAGATGAACGCGAGAGCGGCTTTTCGGGGAGGCTGAAGGGCCTTGGTCATGGCGAGGCGTCGCAACGGGTGGCAGAAACTGCTATTGGGCGGGCATTCTAACCATTCATTTTAACGCGCGCGCGGACTTAATTCATGGACGGGGACGCTTGCGCGGAATCCTCCGGCCTCTCCCGGTCTTCGTCGAGCTGAAGCCGGTAACCCACCCCCGCCTCGGTGATCAGGTATCGGGGCTGCCGTTGATCGGGCTCGAGCTTCTGGCGCAGCATCTTGATGTAGGAGCGCAGGCCGCGGCTGTCGCCGAGGCGGTCGGGTCCCCATACTTCGCGTATCAGCTGCGCCTGGGTTACGATCATTCCCGCGTTGCGCGCAAGCGAGTCCATGACGCGAAATTCCAGCGGGGTCAGATGCACGTCGCCGTCCGGACCGTACGCGATGCGCTTGGTCAGATCGATCATCACGGTTCCGAGCCGGAGCAACGGCAATTGGTCGCCGCGGCGCGCGTTTCGGCGCAGCGCCGCACGCACGCGCGCCAAAAATTCCGGTGCGCTGAACGGTTTGGCCACGTAGTCGTCGGCACCGGCATCGAGTGCCCCGATTTTGTCCATCTCCATCGTGCGCGCCGACAGAACGAGAATGGGCATCGCCGAGAAATGGCGGATTTCCCGGATCATGGTCAACCCGTCCCGGTCGGGCAGACCCAGATCGACGACGACCAGGTCCGGGCGACGGTTGCGCGCCTCGATGGTTCCGCGAGCGGCGGTTTCGGCCTCCACCACGCGGTATTGTTGAGAATCGAGCAGCATTCGCAGCACGCCGCGGATGCCGGGGTCGTCCTCGACGATCAGCACGAGGAACATGGCTTGAGTCACGCGGGCGTCTCCGCCGTGGGAAGACTGAACATGAAGCGAGCGCCGCCTCCCGGGCGCTGCATCGCGGCGATGCGTCCGCCGTGCGCATTGACGACGGCCCGGCAGATCGCAAGTCCCAAACCTGCGCCCCCCACGTTGTTCTCTTCGCGGCCGCGTTGGAACTTCGCAAACAACCGGTCCGGATCACCCGGCGGAAGCCCGGGCCCGGTGTCATCGACGCAGACTCGCAAGCCGTCCTCCTCGGGTTCGGCTGAAATGCGGATCCGGGTGCCCGGTGGGGTGTGTTTAATGGCGTTCTCAAGGAGATTCCCGATGACCTGCGTGACCAGCGGCGCATCGACGTGTACCGGCGGCAGCTCGGCCGGCAAATCCACTTCGACCGGGCGGTCGCCGAAGCGCCCTTCGAGGCGCGTGAGCGCCGCACCCACCAGATCGTCGATGGTTTGCCAGTCGCGCTGCAGGCGCACCTCGCCGGCCTCGAAGCGCATGAGGTCGAGGACGTTCGAGATGAGATCGGACATTTCGTGGGCCTTCGCATCGATCGAACGGGTGAGTTGGGCGCGCGCTTGGGCATCCAAGTTGAGATTGGGGTCGTTGAGGGCGCTGCTCGCGCCCGTGATCACCGCAAGCGGCGTGCGCAAATCATGCGAGATCGATGCGAGCAGCGTGTTGCGCAGGCTCTCGGTCTCCACCGCGACGCGCGCGATCTCGGCCTCCTCGGCGAGTTGGGCCCGTTCGACCGCAAGGGCGATCTGCCCGGCGAAGGTTTCGAGCAAGTGGCGCTGCTCGGGCAGCAGCAGGCGGCGCCGCTGATTTGGCCGGACCGCGAGTACGCCCAGCGTGCGGCGGGTGCCCGTCAGCGGAAGATATTGGGCGGGAGCGGCGGGAAGGGTGTTGGTGCCGAGACCCGCCGGCTGGTCGTGATCGAATACCCATTGGGCGACCGACAGATCGGCGCCTGGGAGCGCTCCGGTCGGCGCCTGCCCTCGCGGATGATGCAGGCGCCCGATGGCGTCCGGCACCAGCAGCACGGCCTGGCTGCCAAACGTTTCGGCGACATGCTTGATGGCAACCTGCGCGAGAGGAGCGAAGCTGCGGGTGGCCGCGAGCTCGCGGCTCATCGCATAGAGCAATGATGTGCGCCGTTCGCGGGCGCCGGCAACCCTTGTTTGCGCCCGCACGTTGGCAACCAGGCTGGCGATCACGAGCGCCACGATCAGCATCACCGTGAACGTGATGATGTATTCGAAATCGCTCACCGCGAAGCTGAACCGCGGCGGCACGAAGAAGAAATCCAATGCGACGACATTCGCGACCGCGGTGAGGCTCGCTGGGCCGCGGCCCAGCCGCAAGCCGGCGACGGTCGCCCCAAGGAGGTACACCATGACGATATTCGTCAGCTCGAAATACGGGTACATGAGCTCGGCGCCGCCGGTACAGAACGCGGTGATCAGGAGCGCCGCCCAGTAGCGGTCCCAGCGGATCTCGGTCGGACCACTGTCCGGCAGGTGGCGCCGCGGGGTCGCGGGCGCGTCATGGCGCGCTATCACCGAGACGTCGAAGCCGCGCCCTTGGCGCACGAGCTCGGTTGCCGTCGAGCGGCGCAGCCACGCCCGCCAACCGGTGCGTTTGGCCTCGCCGACAACGATGCGGGTGACGTTGCGCAAGCGCGCATATTCGACCAGAGCCTCGGCGGCCGACGGGCCGTTGAGCGTGACCGTCTCCGCACCGAGCGATTCGGCAAGACGCAGCACGTCGATGCGCCGGTTTCGTTCCGGCTCGGATAGCTTGAGCAGGTCCGGCGTCTCGACCGCCACCACCAGCCACTCCGCGTCGAGCGCATCGGCAAACCGCTTGCCGAAGCGCACCAGCTGCTCGGCCTGGCCGTCGGGGGTCACCGCGATCAGGAACCGGTCGCGCGCAAGCCATGGCCTCGAGACGTGTTCCTTGCCCTGATACTCCTGCGCGGCCGCGTCGACCCGATCGGCCGTACGGCGCAGCGCCAGCTCGCGCAACGCCAGCAGATTGGGGGTGCGGAAAAACCGCTCGGTCGCAGTGCCCACCTGATGGGAAACGTAGACCTTGCCCGCTTTCAGGCGGGCCAGCAAATCGTCCGGCGGCAAATCGATCAGCTCGACTTCACTCGCTTCGTCGAATATCCGATCCGGAAGCGTCTCCAGCTGACGAATGCCCGTGATGCCCGCCACGACGTCATTCAAGCTTTCCAGATGTTGAACGTTGAGGGTTGTCCAGACGCTGATCCCGGCATCGAGCAGCTCCTCGACATCCTGCCAGCGCTTCGCATGCCGCGGACGCGGCTCACCGTCGATGACATTGGAGTGCGCCAACTCGTCGACGAGGATCGTCCCCGGCGCCCGGCGCAGCGCGGCGTCGAGATCGAACTCGCGCCGCGTGATGCCGCGGTAGCGGACCTCCAGAAACGGCAGTTGCTCCAGCCCCTCCATCAACCGCTCGGTTTCGAGGCGGCCGTGGGGTTCGACGTATCCGATGACGATGTCCGCACCACCGGCCTGCGCCGCGCGGGCCGCTTCCAGCATCGAGTAGGTCTTGCCCACCCCGGCCGAGGCACCAAAGAAAATCCGCAGCCGCCCGCGCCGCGCTCGCGCATCCTCCCGCTGTACGTCAGCTAGCAGTTCGTCCGGATTACGGCGCTCGGTCTCGACCATTGCTTATTCGAATGTCACATGCCGATATGCATTCGTCAAATTCGAAGCGTCAGCGCAGCCGATCGAGTGCAAGATTCAGCTCGAGGACGTTGATCCGCCGCTCGCCGATGAAACCGAGCCATCGTCCCTGCTCGTGCTTCCGGACCAGTGCCTCGACCTGCGCGAAAGGCAGATTACGGGCGCGCGCCACGCGGGCCGCCTGATAATGCGCAGCCGCGGGGCTGATCTGCGGGTCGAGACCGCTCGCCGATGCGGTCACCAGATCGACCGGAATCGGTTTCCGGTTGTCCGGATCCGCCTCGTGCAAGGCCTTGACGTTCGCCTTCACCGCATCGAGCAACGCGGGGTTGAGCGGGCCCAGATTCGAACCCGACGAGGCCAGGGCGTTGTAAGGCTGCGGGGTGGTGGCGGATGGACGGCCCCAAAAATACTTCGGATCGGAGAAGCTCTGGCCGATCAACGTCGATCCGACCAGCCTGCCCTCCTGGTAGATGAGGCTCCCGTCCGCCTGCCGCGGGAAGACGGCTTTGGCCACACCCGTGATGACGAGCGGATACACAATCCCGAGAAGAACCGTCATCAGCGCAAGCAAACTGACGGCGGGCCGTATGAGTCGAATGAACATGGCCGTTCTCCTTATGCCCAGCCGGCCGCCGACAAGATCATGTCGATCAGCTTGATGCCGGGGAACGGCACGATGATGCCGCCCAACCCGTAGATGAGCAGATTTCGCCGCAGCAGAGGGCCCGCGCCCAACGCACGGTACTTCACGCCCTTGATGGCGAGCGGAATCAGCACCACGATGATGAGAGCGTTGAAGATCACCGCGGACAGGATCGCCGAGTTGGGTGTCGCCAGGTGCATGATGTTGAGCGCACCGAGTTCCGGGTAAGTCATCGCAAAGGCCGCCGGGATAATGGCGAAGTATTTCGCCACGTCATTCGCGATCGAAAACGTCGTCAGCGCGCCGCGCGTCATCAGCATCTGCTTGCCGGTCTCCACGATCTCGATGAGCTTGGTCGGGTTGGAGTCCAGGTCGACCATGTTGCCGGCTTCCTTCGCCGCCTGCGTGCCGGTGTTCATGGCCACCGCGACATCCGACTGCGCGAGCGCCGGCGCGTCGTTGGTGCCGTCGCCGGTCATTGCGACGAGCCGGCCTTGCGACTGGTGTTCGCGAATGAGCTTGAGCTTGGCTTCAGGCGTCGCTTCGGCAAGAAAATCATCGACGCCGGCCTCGGCGGCGATCGCCGCCGCGGTCAGGCGATTGTCGCCGGTGATCATGATGGTCTTGATGCCCATGTTCCGCAGATCCGCGAATCGTTCCTTGATGCCGCCCTTGACGATATCCTTGAGCTCGATCACGCCGAGCACACGGCCGCCGTCGGCGACGACCAGCGGGGTACTGCCCTGTCGGGAAAGCCGCTGTACGGCCTCGTCGATCGATGCCGGAAATTGCCTTCCGAGCGCTACGATGTATTTGACGATCGCGTTTGGAGCGCCCTTTCGGATCTGGCGTTCGCCGATGTCGACGCCGCTCATCCGCGTATAGGCGGAAAACGGAACGAAGCTCGCGCCGAGGCTGCCCAGGTCGCGCTCGCGCAGATTGAAGCGCTGCTTGGCGAGCACGACGATGCTGCGCCCTTCCGGGGTCCCGTCGGCGAGCGATGCGAGTTGAGCGGCATCGGCCAGCTCCTGCTCCGTCACACCCGGAGCGGGCAGGAATACGGCGGCTTGCCGGTTGCCGAGCGTAATGGTGCCGGTTTTATCGAGCAGCAGCACATCGACGTCACCGGCCGCCTCGACGGCGCGGCCGGAGGTGGCGATGACGTTCGCCTGCATCATGCGGCTCATGCCGGCCACGCCGATCGCCGACAAAAGGCCGCCGATCGTCGTGGGAATGAGGCAGACCAACAGCGCCACCAGCGCCGTCATCGTGACCGGCGTGCCCGCCTTGCTGACCTCGACGGCGAACAGCGAGAACGGCAGAAGCGTGACGATCACGACCAGAAAGACGAGGGTCAAGGCCACCAGCAAGATGGTGAGGGCAATCTCGTTGGGGGTCTTCTGTCGCTTCGCTGCCTCGACCATCGAGATCATCCGGTCGAGAAAGGTCTCGCCGGGGTTGACCGACACCCTCACCATGATCCAGTCCGACAGCACCCGCGTGCCGCCCGTCACGGAGGAGAAGTCCCCGCCCGACTCGCGAATCACCGGTGCCGACTCGCCCGTGATGGCGCTCTCGTCGACCGAGGCCACGCCCTCAATGACTTCGCCGTCGGCGGGGATGACATCGTGGGTCTCGATCAGCACCACATCGTCTTTTCGCAAATCCTCCGCCTTGACGAGCACTGTTTGCCGGGAGCCCGGACTGTTCTGCACGAGGCGCTTGGCCATCACCGTTTGGCGCATGTTGCGCAGGGCCGAGGCCTGCGCCCGGCTGCGGCCCTCGGCGAGCGCTTCGGCGAAGTTGGCGAAAAGCACGGTGAAAAGCAGCCACACGGTGACGGCCAGAATGAAGCCCGGCGACGCCTCTCCGTGGCCGGCGAGCGCCTGGCCATAGAGGATCGCGGTCACGATCGTGCCGATGTAAACCACGAACATGACGGGATTGCGCCATTGGACGCGCGGATCGAGCTTGATCAGGGATTCGAGCAGCGCTCTTCCCAGGAGATTGCGATCAAAGAGGGACAGTTGTTGCCGCGACATGAGGAACTCGCTATGTGGCGGCCGCGAGCATGAAGTGCTCGACGACCGGCCCCAGCGCCAGCGCCGGGACGTAGGTAAGGACGCCGATCAGCAGTATCGAACCGATGAGCAGCACCACGAACAGCGGTCCATGCGTCGGCATGGTGCCTTCGGTGACCGGAACGCGCTTCTTCGAGGCGAGCGATCCGGCGATGGCAAGCGCCGCCACAATCGGCCAGAAGCGCGCGATGAACATCGCCAGGCCCGTGGAAACGTTGTAGAAAACCGTGTTCGCAGAAAGACCCCCGAAGGCGCTGCCATTGTTGTTGGCGGCCGAGGAATACGCATAGAGAATCTCAGTGAACCCGTGGGGGCCCGGATTCGCGACCCCGGCCTTTCCCGCCACCGTCACGACCGCGACAGCGGTCCCGATCAGCACGACGAACGGCGTCGTCAGAATGAAGATCGAGGCCAACTTCATTTCGAGCGCCTCGATTTTCTTGCCGAGATACTCGGGAGTCCGTCCGATCATGAGTCCGGCGATGAATACGCCGAGAATGGCGAACATCAGGATCGAGTACAAGCCGGTTCCGACACCGCCCGGCGCCACCTCCCCGAGCTCTATCAGGAACAGCGGCACGAAGCCCCCCAGCGGCATCAACGAATCGTGCATGTTGTTAACGGCGCCGCAGGAGGTTGCGGTGGTGACCGCGGTGAAGAGCGCGGAGGCGGCGATACCGAAGCGGGTCTCCTTGCCCTCCATGTTGCCGCCGGACTGCAACACACTGGCGACCTCATCGATGCCCTGCTTGGCGAGCAGCGGATTGCCATGGTGCTCGCTGTGGAACGCCGTGATCACCAGCGGCACGAACAGAATCAGCATGGCGGTGAGCACCACCCAGCCCTGCCGGGTGTCCCCGACCATCTTGCCGAAGGTGTAGGTGAGCGCAAACGGGATGATGAAGATCGCCAGCATTTCGAGCAGGTTGGTCAGAGCCGTGGGATTCTCATAAGGGTGTGCCGAGTTGGCGTTATAGAAGCCGCCGCCGTTGGTGCCGAGTTCCTTGATGGACTCCTGCGAGGCGACCGGCCCCATCGGCAGCGATTGCGTCTGAGTGGTCGCCGTCTCGGTCACCGCATTGCCGGCGGCGTCCTTGAGCGGATTGCCATCAGCGTCGGTCTTTGGATTCTGGTAGGTGATTTTCTCGACGGTCGTGGCGTCCTTGTAGCCGTCGAAGTTTTGAATCACCCCCTGGCTGGCGAGCACCAGAGCGAGCACGGTCGCGAGCGGCAGCAGCACATAGAGCGTGGAGCGCGTGATGTCCACCCAGAAGTTGCCGATCGTCCTGACCGTGTGCCGCGCGAAGCCGCGAACCAGGGCGATGGCCACCACGATGCCGGTCGCCGCCGACAGGAAGTTCTGCACCGCGAGGCCGGCCATTTGCACCAGATAGCCCATCGTCGACTCACCGGAATAGCCCTGCCAGTTGGTGTTGGTGATAAAGCTGACGGCCGTGTTGAACGATGAGTCCGGGCTGACCGCCGGAAACTTCTGCGGGTTCAGCGGCAGGAAGAGCTGCAGGCGCTGCAACGCATAAACGATAACGGCGCCCAACACATTGAAGAGCAGCAAGGCGATCGCGTATTGTTTCCACGACATCTCCTCGCTCGAATCGATCCCGCAAAGGCGATATAGAAGCCTTTCGATCCGCACGCCCGCCCGCAGGGCGAAGTTGGACCGGCCTTCCATGACATCGGCCATATAGCTGCCGAGCGGTTTGGCGCACAGCACCAGGACGCCGAGAAATGCGATCAACAGCAGGCCGAACATGGTGTTGGCGCTCATCAGAATTGCTCCGCCTTAAGGAGCGCATACAGCAGATAGCCGAACAAGAGCAGCGCAAGTCCCGCCCCGAGCCAATACATGATGCTCATGAGGTCACTCCCAGCCGATTGAGGGCCACCACCAGCCCGTGGCTGACCACGTACAAACCGCCCAGCATCAGCAAATAGACGACGTCCATGGCTGGAACCTCCATACCTCTGCTGCATAGCACTGTAGCGTTGTGCGTGTGATAAACCTGTGAAAAATTGCCGCGTTCATCTAAGTGATTGTCCGAATTCCATTCCGCGAATTACACGCGCTCAAGGATGCGCCCGGCGGCGCGCACATGCGCGTCACTTCGAGGATTGATCAATACCGTTGAGACAGGCCGGCATACAGCTGCGTCCGCGGCGCGACACTGTTCAAGCTGAAATTACCGCCGAAATCGAGCTGCAAGTTCGGGGTCAGCGCACAGGTCAGAGCCTCATCCAGGGTGTAGACCGGCTTGTCCTGCGACTCAAACGACTGGCTGGTGAAGAACTCGCTGTAGAACGTCCAACGCTTGCCGATCGGGTGGCTGACATTGATCAGAAAATCAAAGGCGCCGTGATAGCCGTTGCCGGAAGTGTTTTTCAGATAATCGCCCTCCGGCATCACGATCACGGTGAAGCCTCCCGGCGCGCTGGTGCTGATGGGCAGGATCAGGCCGCCTTCGATGCTGCCGTTGCCGAGATCGGACTGCGCTGTCGGCAGCTTGACATAGGGCAGGAGCGCCACCGCGACGGCGCCGCGATCATCGCCCAGCACGTTGATCTTCAGGCGCGCAATGGTATCGCCGTATCCGGAAACGTTCGTGGTGTTCGCCGCTGTTTTTGTCAGGGCCGTCTCGTAAGGCGTGACCTGCAGTTCGGCGTCGATCGTATTGGTCAGGCCCAACTTCAGAGTGGGGTCGACCAGCGTCCAGTCCTGGGTCTTGACGCCGTCGGTGTTGCCGTAGCTGTACACGGCGATGTCGGTCTCGTACTGGAAATGGCCGGCATCGACCGTATAGGGACTGTTGGCCTTCGGCGGTCGATCGGTGCTGAAGCTGCGCAAGTCCGCATCAGGGGTGGGGTTGAACAGCGTGTAGGCGCTTTTGTCCGGCCACTCCTCATCGGCGAACGCCGGGAACGCAAACGCCGACAGCACCAGAGCGGGCACGCTCCACATCGGTTGCACTTCTAATATCCCTATAAGGATTATTCTTGAGAATGGCGTTGTGACAACCGCACCAAGTCCCGCTTCACCTGCGTGAAAACGCCGCTCCAGTCACCCATACTGCCTTGTCGATGCAATTTCACCGCGGAATACCACGGGCTATCGCTTCTATCCAGGAGCCAGCGCCAATCGGCGTTGAACGGCAGCAACACGTGGGTTTCCACGCCCAGCGCGCCGCTCAAATGTGCGACGCTGGTATCCACGCTGATTACGGCATCCATACCCTCGCACAGCGCCGCTGCATCGTTGAAATCCGCTTGCTCGTCACCGAAATCCGCTATGTTGCGATTCTCATTCAATGTTTGCCTGTCGGATTCGCGGATATCCTTTTGCAGGCAGAAATAGTGAAGATCGGCCGGCAAACATTGGATCAAATCCTTCAACGGAATGGACCGGCTGCGGTCATTGTAGTTGGTCCTACTGCCGCTCCACACCAAACCGACACGCGGCTTGGTACGCTCGCCCAGCCGGTTTCGCCAGTGCGCGAGTTTCGCCGGGCTGGCGCTGAGATAACCCTTCGAAAAGGGGATGCTGTCCAGGCTGGTCTTAAATGCCAGCGGAAGGCTCATCAGAGGGCACTGATAGTCAACATCAGGCAATGCGTTGCCTTTCGTGATCACTTTGGACACGCCATCCAAGCCGGCAAGCAAGCTCATCAAGGGCTTTTGAACCTCCAAAATGACCCGGGCGCCCAAATCGGCGACCAATTTCACGTAGCGACAAAACTGCAGCGTATCTCCCAATCCCTGCTCGCTATGAAGCAGGATGGTCTTTCCCACCAAAGGCGCCTGACCGAGCCACAACGGCTGATGGAAAGGCGAGCCCGGGTCAAGTTTTCTGCGCCACTCGTAGTCGAGCCATCCGTTTTCAAAATCCCCCCTCAACAGCAAGGTAAGTGCTCTGTTCCAATAGGCGCTGGCATATCCGGGCCTGATCGCAATGGCTCGGTTGAAGCGGGCCAAAGCGGCATCCAATTGCTTGAGTTCTTTGAGCACAAAACCGCTGTTTGAGTAGGCTTCCGCGTAGTCCGGTTTGATTTCGATGGCTCGGTCATAGCTCGCAAGAGCCGCGTCCCACTGCTGGAAATCTTTGAGCACATTGCCGCGATTGAGAAGAGCGTCGGCTTGACCGGGATTAATCGCAAGAGCTTGTTCGTAACTGGCCAGGGCCGCGTCCAATTGCTGGAGTTGGTGAAGCGCCAGGCCCCTGTTACCGTGCGCCACGGCATTACCCGGATCCACGCCAATGGCTTTCTCAAACAACCGCACGGCCTTCCTCGGGTTGTTGGTTTGAAGCGCAATCACCCCCAGACGGTTTAACGCATCATAATTGCGTGGTTGTACCTTCAGGATCTTCTCGTAGAGGAATTGCGCGCGTGCTAATTCACCGTGCTGCTGGAACGCGAGCGCCTGCTGTAATCTCCCGGATAGTTGTGCCAAGACCGGATGTTCCGCAGCCTTCGCCTTGGGATTTTTTCTGAATTTGGTAGCCATTATCCTGCCACGTGAAAGGCAATTGACATGAAAGCCGTGCACCTCAAGGATACTCGACTGCGCCCCATCGGAGGGAGGCCCGCGAGTTTGTACCGGTTTCTCCTCGTATCGCCTGTGCTTCTTGCAACAGTGATCGTCGCGTTTGAGTGCGCAGCAGCGGACCGCCCCGTCGTTTTGCCGATCAAGTTGCTCGGCAACTTTCCCGTTGTAAACGTGACAATCGAGGGCAAGAACGTCCCATTGGTATTTGACTCGGGCAATTCGGGATCGGTGGCCCTGACGCAGGCGGTGCTCGACGCCGTCAAGGCAATTCCGACCGGTCAGACTTCGCGCGGAATCGATCCCAAGGGGAACCTCATCACCTACCCCAAGTACATCGTCCATCGCCTTCAGATCGGGACGGCCATCTTCACCGAGGTCCTTGCGGAACTCGATGTACACGACCCCTCTTATCAGGCGACTCAAGTCGGACAGCAAGGCTTCCTGGGGACCTCACTTGTGAAGGGCTATCAGGTTGTCCTCGATTATCCACATCGGAGAATGACCTTGATGCCGCCGGGCGGACCGAACGATTCGTCGGGAGGTTGCACGGGAACCGTTGTTCCGTTTTCACCGCAGTGGCACGGAGAGCCCGCTACCGAGGCGGATACCGACTTGGGGCGGCTGGTGATGTGGTGGGATACCGGATCACCCACGTCGGCCCTGAGCAAACGATTCGTTCAGAAAGCAGGATCGCATTTGCCCGAAGACACCGTGACGTCCAAGCGATTCAGTCTCGCGGGCACTGATTTCGGGCCTTGGCAATTTGATATATTGGATGTGTCCCTGCCACCCGGGTTCGACGGCTTCATCGGCTACAATTTTTTCGCCAAACACATCGTCTGCATGGATTTTCCCGGGCGTAGGTTGCTCATAAGCCCCTCATGACGGACGTACAAAAATCGTCACAGATGATGATTTACAATAATTAATTATCGTGTAACGATAATATTATGAAATGCCGGAGGTATCGTCCGTGCCGCCGACCCTGTTCCCGCCATTGAATTCCCGGCTGTGGCGCGCGACATGGCCGAGGCCGCGCGGATGGCGGAGGAAAACAGGTTGATCGTCTAGAAATGCCCATCATCGTCAATCTCGACATCATGCTCGCCAAACGTAAATTGCGCTCCAAGGAGCTCGCCGAAAGGATCGGAATCACCGAAGTCAACGTCTCGCTCCTGAAAAGTGGCCGCGTCAAAGGCATGCGTTTCGAGACGCTGGCCAAGATTTGCGAAGCGCTGGACTGTCAACCGGGTGATCTCCTCGAGTACAAGCGCGAAGGCCAAGGATGAGCGCAATTATTAGGCGACCGGCCTTGCGTTTTCTGATTCCCCCACAGGCACCGTGGGTGGTGCAAGTGTACCTGCCGACGCCGCACAAGACTGGTAACTGCCGGTGTCGCCGGGGCGGCCCTTGCTACCGTGGTCGTACTGCCCGTGTACTATGCATCGGTAATGGGCATCAATCACCACAACAAGAAGGCGATCATGACCGAGTTCAAGCGCCGGTGTCTGCCGCTCAATTGGTCCAACGTAGCCGATAGCGCAGCGACGGTGCTTCCACTCGATTTTCTTCACGCTCTGCACGTGCCGGCCGCTGTCGTGGATCAAGCCGCCAAATAATGCTCGCCCCGCGCCCTAAGAAGCTTCGTTCGCAACGCGACATTAACCTCTGGCGGATCCCGCTGCGGCTATCGCTGATCGCGGTCGCTCTGTTCGCGATCACCCTGATTCCGGACATCCTCGACAAATATCGCGTCATCCACATCCCAACGTGGCTGACGATGGGCGGCATTGACGATGCGCGCGCCATCCTGGCGGCGATGATGGGTGCGGTCGCCACCGTGTTGGCGCTGATCTTCTCGGTCGCACTGCTCGTGTTGTCCATGGTCTCGACCCTGTTCGGCCCGCGACTGCTCTACCGGTTCCTACAGGACTGGGTTACTCAGCTCACGATCGGCATGTTCATGGGCACGTTCGTGTACATCTGCCTCGTCTTCCTCGTCACGCATCAGGATCCGCAATCGTCGTTTATCCCGCAGGTCTCGCTGATCACGAGCTGGTTGCTCGTCGTGCTCAGCTTCGGGTTCCTCGTCTACTTCACCCATCGTGTCGCCAAATCGATCCAGAATCCCGACATGATCGCCGCAATCGTCGACGACCTGTACGTCGCGGCAGGTGACGCCCATGCTACCGGCACCGGCGAGGGCACCGGGTCGGCGCCGGATGACGCCGCAATTCTGCGTCAAGCCGACGGCGGAGCAATCGTGACGTGCCCGAAGAGCGGATACGTGCAGAATGTCGAGCACGATGCGCTGGTTGCGGCGGCGCGCGCCGAGGATGCACTGATCGTGCTCAAGTTCCGCACGGGGCAGTTCGTGTTCCGCGGCGAACCGATCGCGGCTATCGTCCCAGCCGACAAGTCCGGCAAGATTGCCTCGGCGATTTATCGGGGCATTCACATCGGCCGCCACCGTACGCTGATTCAAGATAGCGAGTTTGGGATCGCACAGATCGTCGAGATCGCGATCCGTGCGCTCTCGCCCGCAGTCAACGATACGTTTACCGGCGTTGCGTGCGTCGACTGGCTCGCCGACGCGCTGCTGACGCTGACCGAGCGTCCGCCGCTCGAAGGGAACTGGTACGACACCGGCAGCCGGCTCCGGGTGTGGATGCCGCCGGTGCGGCTTGAGCGCCTGGTCAAGCTCGCATTCGACCAGATCCGTCAAGCCTCGACGACCACGCCCGCCGTACTGATCCGTCAGCTCGAGGCGATTCGCCGGCTGGCACCACGACTTCCGGCCGCGTGTAATCAAGCGCTCGTTGATCAAGCCGACGCGATCCTCGAATGCGCCAGTGCCATGGTCGCGCTCGATCGACGCGACCTTGAGGCGGCGTGGCACCGGACACACGCCGCGCTCGAAGCGCCGGCGTCGTCGAACCGTCCTTGAATTGCGCATCGTGAGTATCCCGTGTGGAGGAAGGAGACCTTCGCGCGTGCACGTCCATTGTGATGTAAGCACGTGATTTCTATTGACATTGGAGCGTTGGGCCTGATCGCGTTTCGACATGGGTTCGACCGAAGGCGTGGTCAAATGCCGGCGCCGGTTTACAGCAGCTTGCCCCTTGGTGATATCTTCCTATCGACAGCCAGGTAACGTGTCGTCTACCGCGAGTGCGGAGGCAAGAAGAGTTAAGGATGACCGAGGTCTGGACGAAGTGGGAAGGCGAAGTGATTAGCGGAGCTTTTCCGCTGCGCCGCTTTCTGAGCGGCTCGGATCATAGCGGAGTATTCCTAACCCAGGATAATGCACAAGACATTGCCAATGCCGCGATCAAGATCATACCGACTGATCCGGCACATACGCTGGCGCAGCTCTCGCAGTGGAGGACGGTTGCCGCGCTTTCCCATCCTCACCTGATGCGCCTGATCGACGCGGGTCGTTGCCAGCTCGGAGGTCAGCCATTTCTTTACGTCGTGATGGAATATGCCGAAGAGACTCTCTCTCAGATCCTTCCCCACCGGGCCCTCACTCCCGACGAAGTGCGGGACATGCTGGGCCCCACATTCGAGGCCTTGGCTTTCCTTCACGGCAAGAATTTGGTGCAGGGCCAGCTGAAGCCGTCAAATTTTCTGGTGGTCGATGATCAGCTGAAACTGGCGAGCGATACCATCCGTCCCGCCGGCGCATCCAGGGCAGGCATCATTAAGCCTTCGCCGTACGATCCGCCAGAAGCAGTCAATGGAAGGATCTCCGCCGCCGGCGACATTTGGGCTCTCGGCACAACCATCGTCGAGGCTCTCACGCAGCGCCCTCCCGCGGGGCCCGACGAACGATCCGAGACCGCCTCCTTGCCCGCCGGTCTTGCGCCAGCATTCGTGGAAACAATCGGGCGCTGCTTGAACCGCAACCCCGCCGATCGACCCACGCTTACCGATCTCGAAGCCCAGTTAATTCCGGCGCCACGAACCGCCGTGCCATCGAGTCCTCAGCCTGTCGACCGCGGAGCAACCGGCGAAACGCCTGCTCCACTGACGTCGCGCAAACAACGCTTGTGGGTCTCGGTTATCGCGGTGCTCCTCATAATACTGGCCGCTGTTTGGACTGGTTTGCGCCTGTTTCAGAGCAAACCAAACTCCCAGCAACCCCCCTCACGTGTTTCGTCGAGCGCGAACATCACAGAGCCCAATCCGGCGCCCTCGCGCGCCGCGTCTCCTCCGTCGGATCAACCCGCACGACCGTTGGCGGACACTCCACCTGCCGTACTCTACCAAGAAATTCCCGACGTTCCGCGCACCGCAAGTGGCACCATTCACGGCCAAATCAATGTCACAGTGCGCGTGACCGTCGATAGCTCAGGCAATGTCGTCGGTGAGATCTTGGAACATCCAGGCCCGAGCAAATACTTCGCCCGTTTGGCAACCGCAGCCGCCAAAAATTGGAAATTCGCTCCCGCGGACAAACAGGACTCTCGAGAGTGGCTATTGCGGTTCGAATTCAGTCGCAGCGGCACCACCGGACACGCCGCCACCCCGCGGTCCTAGCCGCATCGGATAATTTTCTGGGTGCTCATCGACAAATAGATTTGAATTGCGCGCCCGTCGAGCCAGGAGCCGACACCGGCGCGTGCTCACGGCCGGCGCGTGCTCACGGCCGGCGCGTGCTCACGACCATCTGCTAATTTCAGAGAGGCGGCCGCGGATGCATCCAGTGCTGCTGCAAAAAATCTACGAAGGCGCGCACCTTCGGCAGGAGCAGGCGGGTGCGCGGGGCTAGGATGCTCAATGCCGTAGGCGGCCTCTGATAGGCCTCGAGCACAATCTTAAGCCGGCCGTCAGCGAGACAATGCGCAACCTGCCAGGACGGCACTCGGACGAGCCCGGCCCCTGCCAAAGCCGCGGTGACCAGGGTATCGAAGTCATTGGTGCAAAGCCGGGTTGGAATGCGCAGAGATCTTCGCGCTGTGCCGTCTTGGAAGGTCCATTCCGCCACGCCGGGTACATCGCCGAAGGCCAGGCAGTCCTGTTCGACCAAGTCGTCCGGCGTCGCCGGCTCGCCGCGCCGGCGCAGATAATCCGGCGCGGCGCAAACAACGAGCTGGATGTCGTCGAGCTTGCGGACAATGAGGCCTGAGTCTTCCAGCGGTCCGATGCGAAGGGCAACATCGATGCCTTCCTCGGCAAGACGTACCGGTCGATCCACCAGCATCAGATCGATCGAGACCCGCGTCTGCTCCGCCAGAAAGCCGGGCAGCATTGGAGCCAACCGCAACCGACCGAGCAGCGACGGAGCGCTCACATGCAACCGGCCGGACGCGACTCCCCCCTGCATCGTCAGGCCGCGTTCCAGCTCGGCGACCTCCTCCAAAATCTGCTTCGCCCGTTCGTAATAGAGCCGACCGGACTCGGTCAGCGAGAGATGTCGCGTCGTCCTCTCGACGAGCGTGGTGCCGAGGACATCTTCGAGTGCCATGAGTTGGCGGCTGACCGATGTCAGAGAAAGACCCAACTGACGGCCGGCGGCCGACAGGTTCCCAGCGTCCGCAATTTTGACGAACACCCGCATCGCGGCGAACTTGTCCATGGGCGTATTATCCCGAAAATCGGGAAGATGTATCGCTAAATTTATTTATACTCACGTAAATCGGGAGACTCTATGATGTCGCTCGTTGAATGTCAGAACAGAGGAGCGAGCTATGAAGATCTGCGTATTCGGCGCCGGGGCGATCGGCGGTTACATGGCGGGGGAACTCGTCTTGGCGGGCCACGAAGTATGCGCAATTGCCCGCGGTGCGCATCTGGCGGCCATTCGGAGCCATGGGCTCAAATTAATCGTGGAGGGACGGACGCGCACGGTAGATTTGCAGGCAAGCGACGACCCCGCCACGTTTGGTCCGCAGGACCTCGTGATCTGCGCGCTGAAGGCGCAGCAGGCCGCGGCCAGCGCGGGTGAGTTCGCTCCGCTTCTCGGTCCGCGCACCGCAGTTCTGACCGCGATGAATGGCATTCCATGGTGGTATTTCTACAAGGAGGGCGGCCCGCTCGACGGCCATCATCTGGAAAGCGTCGATCCCGGCGGCGCGCAATGGAATGCGATTGGACCCGAGCGCGCCATCGGCTGCGTCGTCGATCCCGCCTGCGAGGTCGTGGCGCCCGGTGTGATCGAACATCGCCTGTACAAGCGCTTCACGATAGGCGAACCCGACGGTTCCACCTCGGAGCGCGTCGTGGCCCTGCGCGATGCGCTGGTTTCTGCCGGTTTCGATGCGCCGATCCGCGACACCATCCGATGGAGCATCTGGCTCAAGCTGTGGGGCAACGTCTGTTTCAACCCGATCAGCGCCCTGACCCTTGCAACCCTGGATCGCGTAACTTCCGAGCCCGGCCTGCGCGCCGTATGCAAATCCATGATGGCCGAAGCCCGGACGATAACGACATCGCTCGGTCTCAACATTCCGGAACAAATGATGGAGAGGCGACTGAACGCGGCCGGCTCGGTCGTCGGTCACAAAATTTCAATGCTTCAAGATCTCGAACGAGGCCGACCCCTGGAGATCGATGCACTCGTCACCGCCGTTCAGGAAATGGGCCGCCTCGTCAAGGTCGCGACACCAACGATCGACACAGTGCTTGCGTTGGTACAGGAACGTGGCCGGCAGGCTGGACTCTATGGCAATGATGCCCAGAGCTAAACCTGGGCTTTCCTGCGCCAAAGAGGGCAGACCTCTACCGTCCTCGACGATCAGCTTTGGCATGACGCTGGTGATGGCGATCGCGTGCGGCGTGGCGGCCGCCAACATTTACTTCAACCAACCCATGCTCGGCATCATGGAAGCTGCATTCCCGGGCCAGGCCACCGTGATCGGGTTCGTGCCAACGGCAACCCAGCTCGGATTCGCCGCCGGCCTTTTGTTGCTGGTGCCGTTGGGAGACCGCTTCGACCGGCGGCGTCTCATCCTGATTCAATTCGCAGCACTCACGCTGTCGTTGGCTGCCGCTGCTCTCGCTCCTGACGCTTGGTCACTCGTGGTTGCATCGGCACTTGTCGGAGGGACAGCAAGCGTGGCGCAGCAGATCGTGCCTTTCGCGGCCGAGTTGGCCGGCCCCAGCCGTCGCGGTGCGACCATCGGAACCGTAATGAGCGGGCTGCTCTGCGGCATCCTGTTTGGCCGCGTCCTTGCCGGCGCTGTTGGCGACCACTATGGCTGGCGCGCCATGTTCTGGCTCGGCTTGCTCCTGGCCGTTGCGGTGAGCTTGTTGTTGGCGGCGGTCTTACCGGGAAGTCGGCCCAAGACGCAGGAAGGCTACGGCACCCTCCTCAAATCTCTGGCCATCCTCTGGCGGGAGGAGCCGGAATTGCGGCGGGCGACCATCATCCAGGGCTCTCTGTTCGGCTCGTTCAGCACCCTCTGGACTGTCCTGGCGCTGCAACTCGACGCCCGATACCACCTCAGCGCCGAAACCGCCGGTCTGTTCGGTATCATCGGTGCGGTCGGCGTGCTCTTCGCGCCGATCGCCGGAAAGGTCGCAGACCGCAGAGGTCCTCATACCGTCATCGGACTCGGCAGCGTCATCATGCTAGCCTCCTGGGCGGTCTTTGCGGTGTGGGGCATGATCGCCGGTCTGATCGTCGGCGTCATTTTGCTGGACTTCGGCGAGCAAGGTGCGCTGGTCTCGAACCAGCACGTCATTTATGCGCTTCGCCCGGAAGCGCGTAACCGGCTGAACACGATTTTCATGGGCGGAATGTTTGTGGGCGGGGCGGCCGGCTCAGCAGGCGCGAGCCTCGCTTGGCAATTCGCTGGCTGGGCCGCTGTCTGCACTTTCGGGGCGGCCCTGGTCGCAATCGCCTTGGGCCTGCATGCTTGCGGTCGTATGGCCGGGATGCGGGTGGGCTGAACACCGTGCTGCGCAACGCCCCGGGACGGTGATTCTCTTCTCAATTGCACACTCAATGACCGCGCGCGGCGCGGTCGGCGGAGGTCAGATTGACAGGCCGTCGTGCCGGAGATCGTGGCCCGGGCGCCACGACGTGTTCATCGCCTTGCGCTCCTCAGTACCTGCGCCGCCGCGACTCACATGATCTCGCGCATGTACTGCTGTGCCCGAACAAAGGCGTAGTTACTCACATGAACCCAGCCTCGGAACGGGCGATTGAGATCGGCAATGGCCAGCATCACGAGTGTGACCAGGAGGGTGGTGGAAAATACCATGAAGATGTGCACTCTGGGCTTTGCCGAACCAAACATGGAGGCTGAGACAAGAGTCAGAACACCGCCTACCAGGAGAACACCCCACAAAATCACGGGCAATTCGGAGACACATTGAAGCAACCGGGTGCGGCGATGCAGAGTGAGCGCGCTCAGTTCGGACAGCGCGTGATCTTCTGCAGTGGTTTCGGAGCTCGACGCCGTCTTGACGGACATCAACGTCCTCCACATTCCCTCGTTGATTTCATGGGTTCCTTCGGGAATCTGTCCACGGGCCATTTCTGGCCAATCCTGATCGATTACTGCATCTGCGTACGCGCGGGCGTGCATCTCGAGCTGCGCCCGCTGTTGGGACGGCAATCCCTCTGCAAGACGAAAGATATTCCTCAGCGCATTCGCCTCAAGGTCCGTATTTAATTGTGCGGCGTTGAAATTCGTCCACGATGTATAGAGCATAAAACCAAGAACGACTGCGTAGGTCGTGCCCAATACGCTGAGTTGCCAGCCGATGAGATCGTTTTTAGAGTAACGCGTGTGAACCGGCCAGATCCGGTTAAGACCAACCAGCAGAAGCAACGATGCGAACATGACAAGAACAAGGATGAGAACATTCTGCATTTGAGTCAGCATTGATCGCGCCCCCCCGAACTCAGAATACCGATAATCGAATGGACCGAGGTAGTCCGGCATGCAAGAATTTGCAGCCCTGAGAACCGATCAAGGGATTCGTCCATGACGCGCCTGGCATCAACAATCGGCCTTCTGACGGCCCTCGGCATTCTATCCCTTGAGCATGCCGCTGCTGCGACTGCCAAACCGGGCGCTCCTGGGATCGATGATCCATTCGCTTATTGCGCCCACATCGGCACTGTCGATACGCCTGGCGGGGGCGCCTCACCCGTCCCACTCGCTCTTACACCCTTATTGCGAAAAACGTTGGGACTGTCGGCCGAGGCTCCGCTGACACCGGCGAGCTACTATTGGCGCTGCATGGATGGCGCGGTCTATGTTTGCGCGGTCGGCGCCAACGAGCGCTGCGACTCGAAGGCGGATCGTACCAAACAGAACACCGGCGCCGACAGCTATTGCCGCGAAAATCCCAATGCCGCGTTCGTGCCGGCGTTCGCGACCGGCCACAATACTATCTATGAGTGGAGTTGTTCGCGTGGCAGGGCACTAGCCGGGAATCGCACGGCCAAGCTCGATCATCGAGGATATCGGGCAGAAATCTGGTACCGGCTTAATCGTCAAAAGTCTGCCCCTTAGCCCGCGAACAGGCGGCCATTTAACTCCGGCACGGCCCCTGCACCGAGTATCCATAAGCAGCTGGGCCTTGGTGCCCCGGGGCCTGGCCGGATCGGCGAGCGCCGGCAGTCGCGCGTAGCCAAGACGGAAGCAGGCGACCCGACGGTATCGCTCGACCTACTCGTAAAATCGATGTTGGCGCTCGGTTCAGCGAACCGCGAATTGGCGACAATCATTACGCGACCTTGAAGAAGTAGTGAACCAGAGCGGGGTGCACAGGCACCCCGCTCAGCGTCACGCGACGCATTAGTGCAACAGAGCGAACACGAGGCAACCGACCCCACCGAGAGCGAACAGTCCATGCAGCACCACGGCCACCCAAGGATGAGGTTTGCCACGAAGATGAAAGCTGAGAAGGAAGAATCCTCCCAGAGCGGCAAGAACCAGAACGGCGACACCGTACTTAATCGCAGCGACGCCGGTCGCGCTCGCTACCAACAGCACCAGCACGAGCGCCGCTGCAGAGAGAACTCCGTGCCCCAGCGCGAGAGGCGCCCAAGGCTTCGCACCACTGAAAATGCCGACTGCCATGACGAGCCCGCTGATCGCAGCGTACAGAAACAGAACAATAGAAGCAGTTAACATTTACCTAGTCCCCGTAGGATCTGGTGCATCTGCGGATAACAGGCCAGACCATTGATTTACCTATCTGCCCGAAAGGGTATAGCGTTTTTCACCGTGCGCTGCTTGCGGTTCCAGGTCTACGACGCTCACGATTCCAAAAACGGTTCCAGTTTCAGCGCGAAAGAAGTTGTTATACATTGCGGCTATCTCAGGACGCTCGCGGACAATTCGGCTGTCGGAGTACGCGTAAATGCTGTGCGGGCGTTACCGCGTTAAGAATTCTAGAGCGTCAAAGCAGTCCTGCAGTTCAACACATGCATGCGACGGCGGGTGCGGCGAGTCAATCGAGGTCGACTGCTAGGCGCTTGAGGTCCGCGAGCGAGCAGAAGCTCAAGGCACCTTCATGTGTTGCGCGCAAGACCACGCGCGGCGCACGCCCCGCTTGCAGCGCTTCCTGCCACCGAGGTGCGCACAGGCACCAGCGATCACCGGGCTTCAGTCCTGGAAAGCCGAATTCCGGGACCGGCGTCGAGAGATCGTTGCCGCAGGACTTGGAATACTCGAGAAATCCCGCGGTCATGAGGGTGCACACGGTGTGGCTGCCGATGTCCTCGCGGCTGGTGTCGCAGCATCCGTCGCGAAAAAAACCTGTCATCGGGCTCAAGGAGCAGACTTCGAGTCGATCGCCGAGCACGTTCTTGGGCTCGTTGCGCCGGCCGCCGCCGCCCTTGCCAGCGTCATCTCTCAACATCGGGATTCTCTGCATCGCCGATCCCTCCCCCTCTTCGAGAATGTCCATTCCGTGTGGTCCGACCTGATCACCCTCTTTGGTCGGATCCGTAGGTTTAGCAACGGACATCCCGCGAGCGTGATTATTAAAAATCAAATAGTTGCAATGATCAAAATTTCCGACTTTTCTATCCCTTCCAATTCCTGCGCTTGGATAAATTTCGATGGGACATTTTAGTCGGGAACAGTGAATGCCAAGAACGTCAGCCTTCCGAAGAACGACAAAAACCACAGCGTAGCATCTGGATCATCGGTAGCAGGTGCGAATGCATATCCAAACGCACGGCCGCCGATCGATTGCCATTGCGCCTGGCCAAGTGGCGCGAAGAGACGTTCAAAGAATGGAAGGTCCAAGCGAGCCACTGTCGGCATGCGACCGCCATGAACTACTTTTGGCTCATACCCCGGAGGGAGCACTCTACCGGTATGGTGAAAATGTAATCCGTGAACCACTCGCTCCGCGGTTCTCCCGATGCGCTTCATATCAATCGGCAGGAGCTTCACCCGCTCCGCGATTGACGATTGACGCTGCGCCCATCCGCCGCGAGAGCGCTCCAAGATTGCGCGCGCCGGCGGTACGTGATCGAGATCCTCCGCAGGATTTGCACAATAAATGCATGCCGTGGTCATAGATTCAATAGCACAAACTGTACAAATGACCAGCGCTAAGTCATTGATTACATGCGCGCTCGGAGAGATTCGAACTCCCGACCACCTGGTGCTAAGCAGGATCTACCGAAGCCAGAATTACCAAGCAAAATCAGAGTCTTGCGCACTTCGAGTTGTGCTACGGTCTTCCCATATATCGGCTCATAAGCCTTTGAATGGTCAGATACACCGATTTCGAATAGCACAGCAATACGAGGCACCGAAGGGCCTTGTACGGTCTTAGGCGCCACACTTTTGACACGGTGCTAACCTTCCGATTTGACGACGCATGCGCGACTCCTATACTGGGAAAACAATGCCAACCACTGCTGTAAAGCTACCGGCCGCCCTCGAAAAGTTCGTGGACTCGCAGGTGCGCGAGGGTACCTATCGCAATAGGGAAGCCGCCATTGTCGCAGCAGTCTCGCAGCAAAAGCGTCGCAGCGAGCAGCTCGCCTGGTTACAGTCGGAAATCCAAAAGGGTCTCGACTCCGGACCGACTGGTGAACTCGATATTGAAAACGTCATCCGGCGCGGTCGTCGTAGGGTTGTCGCTCGCGCCCGCCGAGTTCGGAGCTAATGCCGCGTCGAATAGAACCCTCTCGCGCAGCGATTGCCGACTTCGACGCCATCTACGACTACATCTCACGTGACAATCCACGCGCGGCGGCTCAAGTGCTTCGCTCACTCGATCGGTCGATCCAATTACTCTCGGATCCACCAAAACTGGGAAAGGTCTTCCGTCACCGGCAACTTCCGTTGAGGTTGCTCACGCATAATGACTATCTTGTCTTCTACCGCGAACGTCCCGGCGTGATTGAGATTGTGCGTGTGATTCACGGCCGCCGGAACATCCCCGACATCCTTGACGAGCTGTAATTGTGAACAAGCGCCGGACCTTGCGACGCCGACATGCGTCCAAATGCAGCGCCTGTGCACAGCCTATGCCTCAACTAGCGTCGCTCGTACCCAGAGAGGAATACATCCACAGCGCGCCGTACGACACCGCTGAGCGTCTCTGGCTTCACAGAATCAATCACGCCTAAAAGAACACGTTGCAGCAGTTCTGATTCGAGCAAGCTTAGAATGTGGATGGCCGCGATCTTCGGATCGGCGGTGCGAAGGGCGCCGCGCTTCATTGCCTTTCTCATGAATTCCGTGACCTGCTTCTCGATGGGAACGGTCGCCTGCTCGAATGAGAGCTTGCCAATGTCGGAGTGCCGCGATTCGGCAATCGCCAGGCGTCTCACGGCAATCGCGTCAGCCGAATACAGCACGGACATGAACTTCTGCCCGAAATGCACCAGCTCTCGCTTCAAGTCATCTGCATCAGCGTCCAGTTCCCCTGTGATCGCCTCTAGCTCCGCTTCCTTGGCCTGGTGCATGACCTCGAAAAACAGCTTCTCCTTTGAGGGGAAGTAGTTGTAAAGCGTCGCCTTTGAGCCGCCGATCCGCTCACGAATATCCGACATGGAAGCACGCTCGAATCCGACTTCTCGAAAAACTTCGGCAGCAGCTTTGAGGATGGCCTGGCGTTTTGATTCAGTTTTGGTCTTCATGGGGGTGTATTAACAGAACCGTTGGGTTCAGTTTAGCGCGAAGACTGGCTCGCAAACAGCGCGGCGTCGGCGCCTGCAACGGCTTTTATTGGTGGGACGGCTGGCGTGTAGGCCCTGAGAAAGGCCGCTACCGCGCGTCGGGCTGCGAACGCAGTCTCCTTCTCATCTGGCGCCGCTTCTCGCACGTGCAGCAGCAACGGTTCAAGAATTTCAGCCTCCAGCAGTGCACCGAGATGATCGGCGGCAAGGTTGGGGTCGTCCCGGCGGAGCACTCCCGATGTCATGCAGGCGGACAGGAATGAAGAAACTTGTGACCGCAACGCTGTGATCTTGTCAAAGAACAGTTTGCCGGTGCCGGAGCGCGCCGCCTCCGCAATCATCAAGCGACGCACCTCTACCTGTTCCGGAGAGCAAATGAAGTTGAGGACGCTTGTGCCAAAGCTGCGAAGCGCGTCTTGCGGATCGCCCTGGGATGCATCGAGATGCTTCAGAGTGCCTGACATGTAGTTCTCCACAGCAGCCATCATGCATTCGACGAATAGTTCTTCCTTCGAGGGAAAGTGACTGTAGATGGTCGACTTCGAGCCGCCGACTTGCGTGGTGATGTCCGCCATCGAGGTCCCGTCGAACCCCCGCGCGCGGAACAGTCGATACGCGGTCTCGAGGATTGCCTGTCGCTTGCTGTCGCTTTTGCTCATGACTGTGTCGCTTCCTATATGGTACTGAACGGTCCAGTACATTTTTGTTGACAATCGTTCGAAAGTCAATAAACTGTACCGTACGGTTCATTAAAGGAGCTGACCCCGATGGAAGCGATCAAGAGTCCATGTCTCGCGAGGCACCGGCGCGGCCTCAGCCTGCTGCTCGCCGTCAGCCTCTCCTTGGCCGGGGGCTGCGCGCAGATCCCCCGGCTCGATCCGCCCCCTGCCATGAAGAAAGTCGACGAGCTTGGCAGCTCGAACTCATTCTCTGCGCCCCCGGTGGCGTGGCCGGCGGATGGATGGTGGCGCGCTTACGGGGACCCTCAGCTTGGTGCGCTCATCGAAGAAGCGCTGCGCGATTCCCCTGACCTTGAAATGGCCAAGGCACGCCTGCACGCTGCGGCAGCTGCAGTTCAGGGCGCGGGCGCGACGCGGTTCCCCGAGGTGACCGGCAATGCCCTGCTCAACGAAGGCAAGCAGAGCTATAACTACCTCATTCCGCGTCAGGCCCTGCCACAGGGCTGGAACGACTATGGTCTGGCGACGCTGGATCTATCCTGGGAACTGGACTTCTGGGGCAAGAACCGGGCGGCGCTCGCAGCCGCTCTCTCGGAGCGACGAGCGGCTGAGGTCGAGGTAGCACAGGCTCGTCTGATCCTGTCGACTGCCGTGGCTTCGGAGTACGCCGGCCTCGTTCATCTATACACGCTGCGAGACAACGCAGCGGAGACGCTGACTCTGCGCACGAAGACAGTGGCCTTGTTCCGTCAGCGGCACGATTTCGGTCTTGAGACCTTGGCGAGCGTCCGTCAAGTCGAAGCGCGGCAGGCAAGCGCGGATGGGGACCTGCTTGGTATCGATGAGCGCATCGGCCTGCAACGGAATGCCATTGCGGCGCTCCTGGGTGCGGGTCCGGACCGGGGCTTGGCGATCACCCGTCCGACGGCCCGGTTCGCCGGGTCCCAAGGCTTGCCCACGAATCTGTCCTTGGAACTCCTCGGGCGCCGACCTGACATCGTCGCGGCTCGCTCTCGAGCAGAAGCCGCTGCCCGGCGTATCGATCAGCAGAAAGCGGGCTTCTACCCGAGTGTGAATCTGATGGCATTCGTCGGTGTCCAGTCGCTTGCCATCGCAAATCTGACCAAGTCGGGTTCCAGCATCGGCAGCGTCGGTCCGGCGGTCTCGCTGCCCATTTTCAATACCGAGCGGCTGCAGAGCCAAATGCGAGGTGCCCGCGCCGAGTACGACGCCTCTGTCGCGACCTACAACGCCACGCTGTCAAACGCCTTGCGCGAAGTGGCAGACGCGGCGACCAGCCGGAAGTCCCTGGACGGGGAACTCGCCGACTCGCGGGCAGCGGTGGCTGCAGCCGCGGAAGCACATCAGATGGTGAGCAAGCGCTACCAAGGTGCGCTTGCGACCTACCTCGATGTGCTGGTTGCCGAAGATGACCTGATATCAGCCCAGCGCGCCGAGGCCGAATTGGAAACGCGCGCCCTGATTCTTGACGTCGCCCTGGTGCGTGCCCTGGGAGGCGGCTTTTCTTCTGATGGCGCGGGTACCCAGCCCGGATCCCCCCAAATTTGATCTCTCATAAGGAGTTTTCCATGGACCAGCCAATTGAAGGTTTCACGTCAACTATTTCGGCGACGTCGACGCCAAAGAACTTGGAGCCAAAGAGCGGCCGCAAGCGAGCGATTCTGTTCTCTCTGCTCGCACTCACCGTAACGGCTGCGGGAGCCGGCTATTGGGTTTACTGGAAACAGGTCGGTTCCCGCTATGTGAAGACGGACAACGCCTATACCGCCGCCGAAATCGCGCTGGTGACCGCAGAGATCGACGGACCGGTAGCGCAGGTGAATGTCGTCGACAGCCAGCAGGTCAAGCGCGGCGATGTGCTGGTGGTGATCGATGACACCGATACCCGACTGGCATTGCGGCAAGCCGAGGCGGATCTCGCGCGCGCTCGGGCGCAGGTAACGGCGGCCACCGCCGATGTCGAGCGCTCCGGCATCGACCTAAAACGACGCGAGGCCTTGGTCGAGTCCGGATCCGTCTCGGGGGATGAGCTGACCCGCGTCAAATATGGCTCAAGCGATGCCCGAGCAGCCCTCGATGCCGCGCGCGCCGCGGTGGCGCTGGCGCAGGCGCGCGTTGATAAGGCGAAAGTTGACCTCGGACGCACGGTGATTCGCTCGCCCATTGATGGCGTCATCGCCCGGCGGCAGGTCCAGCTCGGCGAGCGTGTCCAGCCCTCGATCCCGCTCCTGTCAGTGGTCCCCGTGAGCGAGATGTACGTGGACGCCAACTTCAAGGAAGTGCAGCTGAAAATGGTGCGCCCCGGTCAGAAGGTTGAGCTCGTGTCCGACCTCTATGGCGGTAAGGTCGCCTTCCATGGCGTCGTGGAGGGTTTCTCGGGCGGCACCGGCGCGGCCTTCGCCCTGATCCCCGCCCAAAACGCAACCGGCAACTGGATCAAGGTCGTGCAGCGGCTCCCCGTTCGAATCCGCCTGAATCCCGATGAATTGGCGGCCCATCCGCTTCGAGTCGGACTGTCGATGGATGCCAAGGTCGACCTGCGCAGCAACTCGCAGCAACTCGCATCGACCTCCGCTGCAACGGGCAGCAACTCATAAGCGATCTTTGCGGCAACTCCTAAAGGGACCCGTCATGTCCAAACTTTCCATGGACCTTGAGCCCCCGTCGCCACTTGAGGGCGGGATGCTGTGGGTGGGCGGCATCGTGCTCGCACTCGCGAACTTTGTCGCGGTGCTCAACATGACGATTGCCAACGTCACGGTGCCTAATATCGCGGGCGCACTCGGCGCCGGCTCGAGCCAGGGCACCTGGGTGATTACCTCCTACGCGGTGGCGGAGGCCATCACGGTTCCGCTGACCGGATGGCTGTCCGGGCGGTTTGGCGCGGTGCGGCTGTTTTGCATCTCTGTGGTGCTCTTCGGAGTCTTCTCGCTCTTCTGCGGCATGTCCACCTCCCTCGGAATGCTGCTCGGCATGCGGGTATTGCAGGGTATGGCGGGCGGGCCGCTGCTGGCGCTGTCCCAGACGCTGCTACTGCGCATCTTCCCTAAAGAGCAGTCCATGCAGGCCATGGGACTTTGGGCGATGACGACACTGCTCGCGCCCGTGGTCGGGCCGGTGCTCGGTGGATGGCTGTGCGACAACTACTCCTGGCCGTGGGTGTTCTTGATCAACGTGCCCATGGCATTTCTCTTCGGTTTCATCGCGTGGGTCCTGCTCAAGCGCTACCAGGATCCTGCGGTCATCAAACCGGTCGACAAGATCGGCATGCTCCTGCTCGTCATCTGGGTGGCGGCACTGCAGATCATGCTGGATGAGGGCAAGGACAAGGACTGGTTCTCCTCGATGGAGATCCGCGTGCTCGCCATCACAGCCGTGATCGGCTTCATCAGCTTCCTGATCTGGGAATTAACCGAGAAGAATCCGATCGTCGATCTGCGCGTCTTCCGCCATCGCGGATTCTCCTCCTGCATGGTGGTTCTCGCGCTTGCGTTCGGCGCCTTCTTCGGTCTCAACGTGCTGACGCCGCAATGGCTGCAGTACAACATGGGCTACACCACCACCTGGGCGGGACTCGTGGTCGCCTGGGGAGGGCTCCTGTCGGTCGTCTTCTCCCCGATTGCGGCCAAGCTTGCTAACCGAGTCGATCCGCGCATTCTCATCTTCATCGGCTGCTTGTGGCTCGGCCTGGATACGTTCTGGCGCGCCTACGCCACCTCCGACATGAGCTACTGGGTGATTTGCATCCCGCTCTTTTTCATGGGGGTCGGCATGCCGATGTACTACGTCCCCCTGACGGGACTCGCTATGGGGTCGGTCAAGGAAGAGGAGACGGCGTCCGCCGCCGGACTCATGAACTTCGTGCGCACGATCTCCGGCGCCATTGCGACCTCCCTTGTCACCACCTTCTGGCAAAATCGCAGCATCGTCGCCCACGCTGAATTGGCCAATGTGGTAGATCCCACGGGCCGGGTCGCCGCAACGCTGCCCCCGGGGACGACCGGGCAGTTCGCGCGCGAGATGCTCAACTACCTCGTGACGAGCCAGAGCCTGATGCTCGCCACCAACGGCCTGATGCTGCTGATCGGCGCGGTCTTCATCATCGCATCCGTTTCGATCGTGCTCGCGCCCAAAGCGGCTCGATCGGTCGATGCTGCCTCCGTTGGGCATTAAGTGCGGCGCTGCATGTGGATGCCTAATAGAAATTCTGAAATTGCCCGCACCATCCTCGAGACCCTTCGATGTGAAAGGAGTTGACGTATGAAAACAGGTATTGCCGATACGAGCGGACAACTCGACCATAGACACGCCGCGGAGCTTCTCGCGCGCCGCTGGATGGAAAATCGTCGGTACTTCACCACCATCGGCACAATATGGCGCGCCGGGATTCAGGCGTCCTGGCAACGAGGACCCGCCCATACGTTGTCCCTTCACTGGGCTCGACGGACTGCATTTGAGTTTGAGCGTGGCGCAGCATGAGAAAGCCCAACAGACATCGGACTAGGGGTAACTGACGTGAGTGTCGAGGATGCACCCGTATGGCTGCGCCATCATGGCGGCCGCCTCACGACTGTGGCACTCGTCCTCGCTCTGTTGTACATCGGTCGGGCGGTGCTAATACCGCTCGCGCTCGCCATTCTGCTGAGCTTGCTAGTGGCGCCGCTGGTTCGAGCACTGCGGCGCATCCGAATCGGCCGGGCCGCTTCAGTGCTTATCGCGGTTCTGGTGCTCACGATTTCGTTCATGGCCGCCGCAGTGGTGCTCGGCACACAGATTCTGCGCATCGCCGAGAGCCTTCCTCGGTACCAAGCAAACGTGCAACACAAGATCAGGCTCATTGACGAAGTGACCGTCGGACGGCTGCGCCTCCTTACGAAAGAAGCGAGCCACCTGATGGAGATCCACGATCCATCGGACACCCCCTCCGGCCCCACTAGCAAGGTCAAGCGCTCCGTGGCGGCACAGCCGCCGGACCCCGCACTGTTGGAGCCGCGCGACGTGCCGCCTCAGCCGCTGCAGCTCATGGGGAAGCTCCTGAAGTCCGCTTGGGGACCGATCCAGGCCACGGGTATCGTGCTGCTCGTCCTCATTTTCGTTCTGCTCGAGCACGAATCCCTGCGCGACCGCATCATCCGGATCGCGGGCGCAACCGATATCCGTTCGACGACTGCGGCGCTCAATGACGCGGGTGAGCGCCTCTCAAGACTCTTCGTTTCGCAGTTGGCGGTCAATCTGGTCTTTGCGGTAACAATTACGGTGGCGTTGAGTGTGCTTCGGGTTCCGCAGGCAATTCTCTGCGGCACGTTAGCCGGAGTGATGCGTTTTGTACCTTATGTGGGCGTGGGTATTGCAGCCCTTTTTGCAATTGCGCTTGCCTTTGCCGTCGATCCGGGATGGTCGCTGGCGCTGAGCACTCTGGGTGTCTTCATCCTCCTCGACATCGTCGCGGCACAATTGCTGGAACCGCATCTTTATGGTCATACCACCGGACTATCGCCGCTCTCGGTGGTGGTTGCAGCCATCTTCTGGAGCTCCCTCTGGGGTCCCGTTGGCCTGGTCTTGTCCACTCCCCTAACTTTGTGTCTGCTCGTCGCCGGACGTCACGTAAAGGCGCTCAATATCCTCGAGTTCCTATTGGGTGATGTCCAGCCGCTGACGCTTCCCCAGAACTTCTACCAACGGGCGCTGTCCGCAGACCCCCACGAAATCATCGCTAATGCGCGGGCATTCCTGAAACGGGATTCTCTTGCGACGTATTGCGATCGCGTCTTGCTTCCAGCACTGCATCTTGCACAGCTCGACGCCGAACCCGGTGCAACCAACGAGAATCAGCAGGTGAAGATCCGCCGCGTGATCGTCGATGTCCTTACAGCCGTCGGAAGCGACAGCCTCAAACTCCCGCGACGGCGACATCGAGGCTCGGTACTTGAGTACGTCAGCGCCGGGCGCTGGCTGCGTCAGGAACGCGAGGGATCGAGCGGGAGATGGCAAGGCCCGCTCGGCGTGCCTCCCGGATCCGTGGTGATCTGCTCGGGACTGGGGTCGTCCTCCGATGATCTTGCGGCCGAGCTGCTGGTACGCATGTTGCGGACCCAGAGCATTGATGCTCGGCATTTCTCTTCCGGAGACATTAATCTCGGGCTGCCAGCCGGGGCAGAGCCGGATGGCGTCTCCATCGTGTATCTGGTGAGCGCCTTCCCCAGCTCGGAGCGCGCCCGCGCCAATTCGATCAGTAAGCAAGTTGCCGAGCTATTGCCGCGCGCCTACATAGTGCGGGTTTTTTGTCCCGGAGTCGCAGCCCTATCCGAACCGGGCAACGGCGCCAGCAATACCGAACCGACCGTGAACTCTCTCGGGCAGGCGATCGAATTCTGCATGTCGTGGCAGGAGGTGCGCAACACACCGAACCCGACACCGGATCTCGCCGGGCTGATGTCGCGCAAGCGGCACAGTGCTTTGCAGCATTCTGAAGGACTCGGTCGGGGTCGCAAGCAAACCGAGGAGGTGCTCCAGTAACCCAGTAACGCTGCTGGCAACTCTACTGCATTGCTGCTGGACGGACGCGAAGACTGCGGCGCTGCATGCTTCTCGATCCAGGCAATGAAGCTCTTGCCCGTAACACTACGTATGTAGCTGCGCGTCACTGTCCGGCAACATTGCAGGTCGGCGTCGGAATTGCACAACTCACAAGATCGGGGATGAATTATGAACACCATCATCGCGCATCTCGCTTCCAGTCTGGCACGGAGCTGGTGGCTCATGCTGCTGCGCGCCCTGGCAGCCATCGCATTCGGGGTTCTGACATTCGTGTGGCCGGGAATATCCCTGGCTTCGCTGGTGCTGGTATTCGGCGCCTATTGCATGGCGGACGGGATCTTCACGGTGTGGACGGCGGTTTCCGGCTCGAAGGATCACGAGTACTGGTGGCTGCTGCTCTTGGAAGGTCTGCTGGGAATCGGCGTCGGCGTGCTGACCCTGTTCGCGCCGGCCATAACGGCGCTCGCATTGCTCTTCTACATCGCGGTGTGGGCGATTGCCACCGGCGTCCTTGAGATCGTCGCAGCGATCCGGTTGCGCAAGGAGATCCAGGGCGAATGGCTGCTGCTGCTCGCGGGTCTCGCCTCGGTGGTATTCGGAACTCTTCTCATCTGGCATCCCGGCGCAGGAGCACTGACCGTGCTGTGGCTGATCGGCTCGTATGCCATCGTGTTCGGCGTGCTGCTGCTGATCCTGGCCTTCAAGATCCGCGGCTTCGTCGCCAAGGTCACTTAGCGGTTTCGGACTCCTGCCGCGCACGCGCTGAATCACGACATGGCCGCCGTCATTCCACTGCGTGATGCGTCCCGCCGGCCGACCCGATTCCCATGGGTCACGGCGGCCATCATCGCGCTCAACGTGTTCCTCTTCGTGCTCGAGCTCTCCGGGGGCGATGAGTTCATCATGCGCTGGGCACTCATCCCGGCGGATGTGACGGCCGGACATCATCTGGTCACGATTGCAACGGCTCTATTCATGCACGGAAGCTGGCTGCACGTCATCAGCAACATGGTGTTCCTATGGGCCTTCGGCCCGGAGGTCGAAGACCTCATGGGCCCGAAACGCTACCTCACTTTTTATCTGGCGGGCGGGCTGGCCGCGACGCTCGCACAGGTCGCGGCCGTGCCCTCCTCGACCGTTCCCATGCTGGGGGCCAGCGGCGCGATTGCCGCAGTCATGGGTGCATTCATCGTGACCTACCCCCGTGACAGGATTCGATCCCTCCTGGTCATCTTCGTGTTCGTCAGCGTCACCTATATCCCCGCGGTGCTCCTGATCGGCATCTGGTTTCTGATGCAGTTCCTTAGCCTCGGCGCAGTCACCCCGGAAGCGGGCGGAGTGGCCTACGCGGCGCATGTCGGTGGGTTCATTTTCGGAGCGGTGTGCGCGCGGTTGTTTGAGAAATCGCCGTGATTGATCCCACTGCCGCTTTCTGGTCCGACGCCGCTCGTGGGATCGATAGCGCTCGACTGTCGCTTCGCGAAATCGCCCGTGCCCAGTTTCGGTATGCGATTTCGAGTTCGGTTGCGGGCAGACTAATCCCTTGAAGTCGTCAATTTGGCGTCGTTGGATTCATGATGGTTGAACGCTTAGCGCACGAAGATTGTGGAGGATTGCGCCCACGGCGCGCTTGCCTTCCTCGATGGCCTCCTTTGCGCGGTGAAAATCGAGCATCTGGAGATGGGCCAACCGGGGTGACACGATGAATTCGGGCGGTTCCCCCGCCATTCGACTGCGCGTGATCCGATCCTGCATGATATCGATGCTTGAGAACAGCACATCCTGCATGGATGGCGGCCTGTATTGGTCGGATGGGTGCGCGGGGATGAGTCCTCCCAGATTCTCTTGCAGCTTGCGTATCCATTCGCCGATTGCACTGTCCGGCGCTTCGACCTGAGCATTCGCACTCAGGCGACGACCCAGCCTGTCCGAGCTGAGGTCGACCGCGATTACCTTATCGGCGCCCATCGCGCGCGCCAGCGATACCGGCACCGGATTGACAAGCCCGCCGTCCACCAGGACGATGCCGTCGCGCAGCACCGGTGTAAGAAAGGCAGGCAACGCGATGGACGCCCGCACCGCCTCGACAGTGGAGCCGTCGCGCAGCCACACCTCAGCGCCAGTCTGCAGCGCAGTGGCGACCGTTGCGAAGGGCATGGTCAATTGTTCGATGGGACGATCCACGAAGTTGCGCCGAAAGAACTCCATCACTCGCTCACCCTTGAGCAACCCACCCGCCAGGCTCACATCCATGAACCCGATCACATCCTTTATCCGCATCCCGAGCACCCATTGTTCGAATCGATCCAGTTCGCCAGCCGCGTACGCCGCGCCTACGAGGGATCCGACCGAGGTTCCGCACACCAGATCTGGATGTATCCCGGCCTCCTCGAGCGCGCGGATGACTCCCACGTGCGCCCAGCCGCGCGCCGCCCCGCCACCTAACGCGAGTCCTATTCGCATTTTGCGCGGCGCGCTCATAAGCGTGCACCCGCGCCCGCGCCTTCGCATGTTGTGTGAGCCGTCAACGCAATAGGCATGTCGAACACTCTCAACTTCCTCGTCTGTAAACAGGCGCCGCGAACGCAGTCTTGGATATTAGACAAATGCCAGGTGCTCAGCTGCGGCTAAGTGATTAGATTGCGCGCCCGGAGAGATTCGAACTCCCGACCACCTGGTTCGAAGTTCCATTTGTACTAGACTACTGAGCGCGCCTGACTACGCTGGAGTACGCCAATTCAATGGCTTATTTATAGGGTTTTCGTTTCTTGGTCGCATCATATGGGGGAGGTATGATCGCTCTCGGCCACTCTCTGGTCACTTAATGGATTGACGACCGATGCCAATCAAGGATCTTCGCCAAGATACCCTCAAGCCCCTACCCTATTTGGGTACCAAGAATGCGCAATGCATCTACTGAAATAGGGTCGTACCCACTTTACAACGCTCGCCAGTCTTGGCGAGACCAACGGTATCAGCGATCATCGCAAGGCTGATGGTTTGTCCGCGGGCGCCCCGGTTACCTTCCGGTACTTCATCGATAATCACGAGCACATTGGCGGCCTGATCTGGATCTCTGGCTTGCCTGCGATAGCGACGATCGCCGCGTTGACTGCGACATGCACTTCGGTCCTGTGAGTCTTATTCATGTACCCCCCCGGGCACCGAGACACGGACCAGGAACTTACCGGGCGGTGCAATATAGGTGATGCCAGGTACCAGCTGGCCAGGGTAATCGTATCGCCGCCAGCTCAGTGGCGCGAAACCCTGTACCAGATGTCTGTCCGATATCCTCGATGATCGATCTTCATCGTGCGCTTGCCGGCTACTGCGCTACCGGCCGAGCAGCTCCACTCATAGATGGTATTGTGGCCGGTCGCGTACGCAGGTACGAATTCGGCGTTCAGATGCTCACGGCAATAGCTGTCGGCGCCGGCATTCCGTTTGGAATGATCTGCTTTGACATCGCAGCGGTTATTGGCGCCGATCGAGCAAACATAGACTGCTCCGTCCATGCAGCGCCAAAAGTAGCTCTGCGGCGTCAGTGGGGCCTCGGGCGACAGTCCCAGCGTTATACGTAAAAAGGGCGCGAGAGCAGGTGGGACGGGGGAGGCGCCACCGTTCGGTGTATCGATAGTGCCAATGCGGGCGCAATAAGCGAGTGGATCAGCAACTGGCGCGGCAGTCGGTTGGCCGACCGAAGTAGCGGGCTGGTCAACCGAGAGAATACCAAGGGCGGTCAGCAAGCCGATAATTGATACCTTGCGCGTCATTGCCGAATCCGGTTATCAGTTCTTTGGAGCCCAAACTTTTGCATAGTCTTCCGCCGCCGTCCACGCGATTATCAGTGACCTGAGCGATAGGAGGTGCCGTCAATGCTTACCTTTACGCAGAATGTTCTCGTCCTTATTCTTGTTATGCTTGCATCTTTGCTTCTCCTGGTTGGTCTTAATCGGATCTGGCCAGTTCGCTCGCGTCACTCTGAAAACGATCTCATCGGCTGGCAACTCAGCGTCTTGGGCACAACCTACGCGGTCGTTCTGGGCTTTATGCTCTATACGTCGTGGACGAACTTCCGCGCCGCGGAATTGAATGCGGATCTCGAGGCGAATGCGCTGAGAAATATTTTTCGTCTCGCAGAGGGATTGCCGTCGCAACAGCGAGCGCAGCTCGAGATGCACACCCGAGCGTATGCAGATGCAGTGATCGATCAAGATTGGCCAGAAATGGCCCGTGGGCAAATACCCGAAGGAACCCATGAAATCAACGAACACATGTGGAGGACGTTGATGTCCGTCAAGACGGCGTCGAACTCCGAAACCACGGCAGAAGACCACGCGCTGTCCGAACTGAGCGCACTCACTCTGCATCGCCGCACGCGGTTGCTTCAATCTGTCTCGGAATTGCCCGTAATTTTGTGGGGCGTCCTCCTGGCGGGCGGTATCCTGACTCTTGTGTCAGCCTCCATGTTTGGTTCGGCAAACCCAAGAGTGCACATCTTCATGGTATTTTCAGCCACCCTCCTGGTCACACTCGTGATGCTGGCCATTGCCGATATCAATCGCCCGTTCCGAGGCTGGGTTCATGTCAGTAACTATGCCTTTGTGCGGGCGCAACAGTACATGCAAGAGATCGAATGAGCCCCATCGATATCGCCGCGTTTCCGACCAAATCAGTGCCGACTGAATTGATGTAGAGTTCCCACGAAGGTGGAGCTTTGGTCGAGTTAATGATGTGTTCGTCGTTGGTTGACGTCGCCATCGCTCATTCCACACGCCAAGCCTATCTATGGAGAAAATCTCATGAACAGAATACTCGGCCTCGTCGCGCTGATCATCATTGCTTCCGTGTCCGGTACCACAGCTAGTCCAGCCGCCCGAATTGGTCAGCAGCCTTAACGGCGGCGAAAATTCTCCTCGAGATGGCTATTTGACGATTTATTTGCCAATTTATAACCTAGTGGAGAGTAACGATCATGAATGGACAGAATGCCGCCGCCGCGCGTGCCGTCGGAACGATGCTCTTGAGCTCGGCTGAGGCGGTCGCGGATCCGCCGTCGGGCTCGGAAGCCGCCCAGCGTACCGGGTTGCCAACCACGGAGATCCCACCGGTCAATGAAGGCGCCAGCGACAGCCAGACACGCGACGTGCGTCGCATCGCGAGCGTCGAGATCATCCGTAGCAACCGGCATCCCTGCAGGGCTAGGCGGCGGACCAGGTTCCCCGAACGAAACATCTGGCACCGGACGACGCAGAAGGAGATTTTCCAATGACAAAGATGCTCTGCGCACTCACCCTGCCGTCGCTGTTGGCGATTTCGGCGGGAGGTTGTGCGACCACCCAACAGATTACGAGCGGCAATAGCAACATGTGCATGAACGTGATCAATCATGGCTCACCGGAGCCCGGCGCTCGAGTGATCATGAAAATATGCGATCCGTGGCAGAACCAGCAGTGGTCCTTCAGCGGAAGCGGGCAAATCACCGGCGTCGGAGGCTTCTGTCTCGATGTGCAAGGTAGCGCACCTACTGACGGTGCTGCAGTCATTTATACTCCCTGCGTTGGCGCACCGAGTCAGAACTGGACCGCAAGCAACGGTACGGTCGTGGGGATCGGCGGAAAGTGTTTAGACATCGGCGGTGGCA
>CAVWUK010000011.1:0-883512 GCA_963758145.1 uncultured Gammaproteobacteria bacterium | reverse complement strand
CCACCTTCATCGCACAAGCTGAAAGCGCGGACGGTAGTCGCAAAAATGTCCGAATTCTGCGCTCCAGACTGCAGATACGTTCGAGCAGGATTCCGCGGCGCCCGCGATGTCTTTATCCGCGCCCTGGTCGCCGACGTCGAGCGCCGCGTATTTGCCGCCGGTCACGGCGATGCCCAGCTTTCGGTGCGCGTCAATCGCGGCCTGCACCCAAATGCTGGGGATGAGCAGCCCTTCGGCGGATGCGCTGAAGTTGCAATCGATTTCTTGCGCCAATGTGATCGGGTCCAGCTCCCGGCACTTCTGCGCATACCAGGCATCATCCTTGCGGGGATCGTCGCGCCATGTGATATCGAACCGCGGAATTTTGCCGGCGCGTGCCCGTTCGGCGAAGCTGTTGGCGCTGCCGTTCACGCTGCTCATATCAATGCGGCAGTTCGTGACGCTGGCAAGCGCAGCATCGAGGAGCTGCGGCCGGTCGATGTGCGCTGACTCATCCGCAAGAACAACTGCTTTTCGGCCGCCCCTGCCTGCGTTGTCGCCGGTACTGCCGGTAATGCTCGAGCCGGTCTCGGGGATAATCAGGCGCATATCTGCTGAATGCTTCTGCACATCAAAGCCGCCGCGAAATTCTGCCGGCAGATTTGCGAGAAATTGCCTAGCTTTGTAGAACAGCGTATCGGGATCGCCGCTGCGATCAAGATTCACTTCCTTGGCGCTGACAATTCCAACCATGAAATTCTTGTGAAACAGGCAGAGCGAACACGAGACCGCCACCCCAATCCCAGGATGCGCCGACGTCGCGGCTCTTGACCACGACGCCAGGCTCGCCGCCTTGCCAACGCGCAATGATCCAATTCACCAGCTCGCGCTGCTTCGGAAACAGAATAAAGGGCCGCAGTACCGGCTGCGCCCGCGGATCAATCGTGATGCCCCAATCGTCAATGAAGGTCGCGATATTGTCTCGATAGTAGTTTTTCAGCGCCGGCAGCTTGTCGGGATTCTGGCGTATGCGCCGCAGCCGCTCGATGCGTTGCCGGATCACGGCCGCATAGGTCCGGCCGGCGAAAATCGAACGGTGCGGCGGTTTGTGGTGCTGCAGTTTGATCGAGCATTATCAATATCCTCTATGATCGAAGTTGGCATGTGCTCCGCTTCTAGAACATGCGGGTCGAATGCCTCACGCCCAAACGTTTGAGCGCCGATGGGCAGACCCCCTGCCCTGGGACCGTTGCGGGCGACTGTGGAAACCTCAAGAGGAGTAGGTCGCCGACGGATGCTGTCGATTTTTGATGAACACATGTCGATCAGCCGCACGTGTGGCGCGTAAGGTATCCGCGCCCTGCGTGAACCTATTTACCTCGAACAAAGAGCTAGCCCTCGCCGTGTTTCCGAAGCCAGTAGGGACGCGATTGCGGAGTCAGGCGTGCCCAAAAATCCTTATTGACCACGTTCATATCGGCAATGCTGGCAGGTGCACCGCGCCAGTAGTGCGTGCCTGCCGGTGCCGCCCCGTGGGCTCGCAGCGTTGCGCTTCCGCAGCGCCGCAGCGAATGAGGCCGCAGTCGAACAATTGGCCAAGGTGAGTGCCGCGCTATCACCAACACCGAACTCCTTTTCTGGCCGATCTTGCGGCTGCACCCCGGTTGAAAGCACGCCAGCGGGATCGACCGCCATGCTGCCGCTCGACAGGCGCCCGCCGGTTTCATTGCCGTACCCATCACGCGAGCGCCGTTCCGCGATGTAGTCAGTCAGGCGCTTTTTGCCAGCGTCAGCTACGCGAGCGGCCTCGGCGACCGACATCCGATACCATTTCGGACCTCGAGAATCCCACCCAAGTCTGTGAGGGGATTCCGGTCATATTTGCAACTTTTGGCGCCACTACCGGCGACAGCAACGCGTCGAGAGTGTAGGCGCTGCGCTGGGAGACTAACTCATGGACAAAAAATCGGTTCAATATGCGCTTCAATGTGCGTTTCAATATGTTCATGTTGATTGCTCCATTGTGTTGATCGGGAATCAGGCCGCTTCAAGCGGTCGGGGTTCGTTATTCAGCTTCAGCCAGAATTCGCGCACGAATTTTCTCGTAGGCGGCGCCGCCTACTTCGCCGCGCAGTATGGGTCCAGGTGTGTTGATCCTGAGCCCATTGGCCGCTGGATCATCCTGCGCCAATAACTCCCGAACCAACGCGGAAACCGTGAACCATAAATAAATGCGCACCTGCATTTCGTGCGGCGTCGCACCGCGCAGCTCTGCGATTTTTGCCGCGAGCACTTCGGGCGGTGCGTGCGTCCAGCTCCAATTGGCGATACTCCAATGCACGCAGATCGCGCCATCGATTGATAATCTTATTTTCGAGAACGAGCTTTTGTGCTTCAGCGCTGGCAAGCTCGGCTTAGCTTACCATGTGGCGGCCCCTGACCGCATCCAACATTTGCTCCGTCTTGGCCGCAGCAGTCTCCAGCGCGGTCGCCGGCAGTTTGACGCCTGGAGCGCTACGCGGCCCGCCGCGTGAGAGGATTAGATTTTTCTCGTCTGGTTTCGTCGGCCGCCGCGCCCTGTGCTGTCCTGTTAACTGCTTCCGCTTTGCGCAATTCAATCGTCAGGGATTCGAACTTTGCGCGTGCCGCATCGACTTGGGTACATGCTTTGGTCAATTCAGATGTCATGAGAATCTCCAGTGTTGATCGTTAACGGAATCGCTTCCAACCCCTCGCAGGAGGCCGACGGAAAAAAGGGAGTAAAACCACCGGCGAGGATCGAGGGACCGGAAGCGAAGAGGGTGTGGCCAATGCGATGGGCGCGAGGCGTATTTCCGTACGATATCCGTACAAAGCCATTCAGACCGTATAACTTATTGACTGGTAACAGTCCAACGCTGCCAGTTACATCCGTATAAAGGATGAAACATGCTGATTTCACGGTGCCGCCAGCAACGTTGCGGCGATGCTCACCAGGATCGCCACGGCACCAACCGTCCATAGCGCGAATAGCAGTTCAATGAACTTGTTCATTTTTCCTCACCTAGCCGCGACCACAGCTTTCGCCGTTCGTCCGATTCGGTCAGGAACATGACGGTAACAATCAACTTTCGGACATTCGACGCGCTGTGAAGCCGTAGGAGCGGCGAACGACAAGGCGGATATATCCAAGGCCGGGTTGCCACAGATTTCCCGGTACGCAGTGGCTGCGTCATCTGCGGTAATGATTGCGCCGCTGTTCATCGTGATCGAAACCAAACTCTGACCACCGGCACCGACGAGCGGCTGTATCGCTTTCCCGAGTCCGCGATCCAGGATGATCTTGGCCGACATGATCGAGGCTTGGGGATCATCGCTGTTCATCCACTTCTCCCAGCGTCCTGATCGCCTTAACGGACAATTCCAGCGCCGCCGCACGAACTGCTTCGGGCACGATGACTTTCGAGCCGTTCGGGTTGCCGCTGAATCCCTTCACGAACTTGCCGCTGGCATCGCGGCCCACGCCGGGACTTTTTTTCGCTGTCTCGGCGGCGCGTCTAGCGGCTTTTTGGCCCTGCCTGTCCTGCTCACAGGCGGCTGTCGGCGGCGGCTAGTCATCGTGCGCTGCCTTATAAATCCGCGATGAGTCCCGAAAGGGCCATGAAGCGAAACGCCAGTGTCTGACAGTTTTTGCTCTTGTGACCTAGTGTCTGACACTTACTTAGACTGACTGACTCTGTAAGAGACTGAATACAGAGTCGTGCAGTGTCGGACAGAGTTGCACAGTGTCGTGTACTCATACACGAGTGCCCGATGTGTCGGGACTGGTAGCCGGTAATCCCATTTGCCCTGATATCCTAGGATTTCGCACGTTGCGCGGATCGCCTTCAAGACAGTATTAACCCGCCGCTCGCCATAGCCCTTTTCCTTGCGGTGTTCCATTTGACGGGGCCTCGATGGGTCCGCCTTTCAGCAACTCGCGCAGCCACATCTGGATTTCACAGGATTTTTCGACGGCGGCTTGGGCGCGAGGCGTGGAGTCGATCAGGACATCATCGGCATTGAGATCGGACACGTTATCGGTCTCCCATTCGCAGGTGGGTACTTCGCCGCAGGTGGGGTGCCCTCCGGCGATGACGCGAAAGGCAAAGCCCATCCATCGGGGCGGTATGTTCAGCTTGATCGGCAGTATCAGGCGGCGCTGTTTGTCAGTCGGGTCGCGTGCCATCGCCAGCACCACACGAACGGCGGCGACGAGACGTGACTACCGGCGATATCTGCATGGCCTTGGGTGAGTCGCTGCGCTTGTTCATGTGGGTAATCACGAGAATGGCCTGCGGTGAGGGCCGCTATCTGCGCCAACCCATCGAGCAGTCGGCGCATGTCGCTCGTCTTGTTCGTGTCCGAGTCCGCGAATGAGGTCAGGGGATCGATCACGAGCGCCGCCGCGTTCAACTCGGTGATCTTGCGCTCGATGGCAGGCAGGTCGTGAATCAAGCTCACAAGATCGAGACTGTAGGCGCCGCTCGCCGGATCGATATGATGAACGCCCTCGATAAACTCCACCTTGTCGCAGTCGGCGTGCGCAAGGTCGAGGCGCGGCCGATCGTGTCGGCCACATCGTCCTCGGCGGTCAACAGCAATACCGGTGCCGCGTCGATCTGCGACGCTGACCGGCCAGGGTCCGCCGACAGTCATACGCCCCACCAGATTGAGCGCCGCGAACTCTTGGCCTGCGCGGTGCCCGCGAGCACCGTGACCTTCCCGCGATACAAAAATCCCGGCCAGAGCGGGCGAATAGCCTTTGCCCTGACTCGATATGCGCGAGACCTTGAGCGTGCCGTCCGTTCGGTCGGTATCGGCGAACCGCGCCTGCTCCGCGAACAACGGCACAGCCTGTTCAAACTCGCGCTTGCGCGTCTCCCACTCTGTCGTACCTGGTCGTGCGACGGCGCTCATTCGCCACTCCGGCGGCAAAGCCGGTGCACGAGCGCCGGGGCGAAACCCGCCAAAGTCATTTCCCGCCGCCGCTGCGCCTGTCGCTGTGGTGACATCCCATAGAAGTACAGGCAGCTATGCCTTCGCCGGATACACCAGAACGGCTTTTGCTTCGGCGTCTGAATTCGAGTATGGTCGTCATCGCTTGATTCCTCGAACGCCTCGCGCAGCTTTGGTCGGCACGCGGGGAGTTCGTCTATCTGGGGTTGGGGGTTAGGCCGCTGCGACTGTTCAACGCGGGGCAATTCATCGCGCAGGCTCGCATAAGCGGCGGTCAGCTCGCCGTAATCAATCACGCGATCACGTCCGCCGGTCTTGATCGCACGGAGCTTCCCGCTCTTCAAGTACAGGCGATAAAATTGCGCACGGCTGACACCGACCAGGCCCGCCGCAGTCTGAATATCGACGGCGAGCGGATGCGCAGGACTCGCGGTTTCACTGGATACTGATTTCATTGACGCCCCTCGGTTGAGTTCAGGAACGTCAAGGTATTTACGCCATTTTTTTATGGCGTGTTGCGCGTGAGCTAGCTATGCGCATCCATGCGCAAAAATATTTTAGGGGCAGGGAGCCTTTAAAATATGGCGAATGGTCGAGGCGGTCAGCTTCTTTTTGCCGCGAATTGTTCTATCGGCGGCAATTTCGTTGGGCGTCTTGCCAGCGGTATGCGCGTCGTGAATGCGCCGGTCGCGTTCGAGATTTTTCGCGGTACGCGCCTTGATGCTCAAGGCTGCGTGTTCTTTCGCAACCCGCACCGCTTGCGTCCGTTTGCGCATCATTTCTTCAACGAGTGGTGGCGCTTCGCCATCCCAAAAGTGCTGCCAATCATCGGGCGCAGCACGAATTTGAACGGGCGGTGCTTTGGTTTGTTTTTTCTTCATGCGTTCGCCTTTACGGCGTTGAGCTTTTCTCTCATCGCGGACGGGATGAACTTGAGGTAAAACCTTTCAATCATGATGAAGCTCGTTCCGGCCTGCGCCGCCACGGTCAACGGATCGACGCCGTACACTTGCAGCAGCTCGCTGATGCGGCTGTGCCGGAAGCTGTAGGCGCTCACGCCCGCCGGGATACGCTGCGCACCCTTCGCCTTCTTGTTCGCCTCGGTCGCCGCTGCGCGAATGCCACGCGACCATTGCGTGCGGTTCCACTGGCCACCCTCGGCGCTGATGAGTAGGGGTGCTTTCCCGCTTCGGTCGCGGCTCTGCGCTTTGAAAAATGTGGTGCCAGCATCGGAAAGCGTCACGGCGCGAGGTTTCAGCTTGCTCCCCTTGCCTTTGCGGTGCTTGACCGTGATGGTGCCGCCGATGGCGTCGAAGTCCGCTACGGTCGCGTTGGCGAGTTCAGAGGGGCGAGCGCCGGTATGCGCGAGGCCCTGAAGGTAGGCGGCGAGAGTCGGCGGCGCGTGAGCAATCAGGCGGTCGCGCTGCTCGGACGTGAGAAACACAGCGCTATCACCGGACTCGTCCATATCATCCTCCAGGGCGGTCAGCGTCCATGCCGTGGGGTTGCCGGTGTAGCCCAGTTCCTCGACGGCGAGGTTGAGCGCTGCGACGACCTGGCGCACGTAGCGGTTGATCGAGCGTGCTGCGCGACCTTTGCGCAGGCGGGTGCGCCAGGCTTGGACGTCCTCTTTCTTGACATCCTCCAGGCGCATGAGGCCGAACGGATCATCGCGCTTGACGGTGAGGTGGAACATGCCGCGAGCAGCTCGCGCCGTGTCGCGCCGTCCCTGTGAGCGCATGTGCCGCAGGTAGGCGGCGAGTGCTGATCGCACCGTGCCGCGCTTTATGGTCCTGTGGGCGCTCCCAGTGGCAACGCCGAGCCAGCTCTCTGCGGCCTTCTTGGCTGCGTCATAGTCGGCCTCAGGGCCGAGTTCGTTCAGTGCCTTGTAGGTCTTGCTGCCGTCGCTGCCGGTAAGCCTGGCGATCCAAGTGCCCGGACCGGCACGAAAGCCAAGGGCGCGACCGAAACCGAGCTTCGTCCAATAGGGTTCGCGGCGGTCGGCGAGCCGTGAACGTGCGGTGCGGGTGGTAATATTTGGCAAGGATGTAACTCCGTACGGACTCCGTACGGAAATACTACCTGATCCCACTGAGACTGTCAGAGATTCATATTCAATTATAATCAATCAGTTAGAGATTGTGGGAGACGGCAAAAATACCGTTACACATCCCTTTCACGGATGTAACCGGGGTTCGAATCCCCGTGGGGCGCCACATTGACCAGGCTCGAGCCAGCGACTGAATCTTACGGCGATCTCATGCAGCCCCGCTCAGTCTTAGCCAATCCCGCGATACTCTCGGCCACGATTGCCAGTCTCTTCCCCGGCGATGTGGTGGCGGCGGAGTTGCGCGCGCCGGGCGACGCATCCCTGCTGATGCCCGAGGAGGCCGCGGGCGTGCTCAATGCGGTGCCCAAGCGCATACAAGAGTTCGCCGCCGGGCGCCTGTGCGCCAGGCGCGCACTGGCGAAGCATGGCGTCATTAATTTCCCGATTCGAGTTGCTCATGACCGGCAGCCGCTGTGGCCGGAGTTTCTGGTCGGGAGCATCACGCACACGGTGGGCCTGTGCGCGGCGGCTGTGGCGGCACGAGCGCACGTGATCGCCCTGGGGCTGGATAGCGAGGTGGTCGGAGCCGTGAAAGTGCATTTGTGGCCCAGCATCTGTGCTGCCGCCGAGCTGGCGTGGGTCGATGCCCTGCTTCCGGAGGAGCAGGCGAAGGCGGTGGCCATGATCTTCTCGGCCAAGGAGGCGTTCTATAAGTGCCAATATCCGCTGGCCGGCGAAAGGCTGAATTTTCACGATGTGTGCGTCAGGCCGCTCGAGTGGGGCGCCGTGCAGGGAGCGTTCGCGGTGGCGCCCGCGCGGCCGATCGGGTTTTTCAATCGTTTTGCAGCGCCCTTGCGCGCGCCCGCATCCGCGCCGGGGTCTGTCCTGGGGTCCTACCGCTTCCACGAACAATTCGTATCCGCCGGCATCATCCTGCCGGCGCCGCAGGAATCGGGGGTCTAGCCGGAACTATTCATGAACGATAAGAATTGTTGCCTATGGAGGCCGGATCGTGTGGGTATTTTCCGGAGCGTGAAAAACAGGAGGTTTTTCCCGCAGCCTCCAGGGACGGATTTACGGCGGTCCGAAAATACCCACACGATCCGGCCCTCGTCCACGAGAACAATTTTCGGTCTTGAATAGTTCCGGCTAGGTCCGATTGCCGCTTAAGCTAATAGGCCTTGTCGTCGCGAAAGACTTTTACCAGCGTGAGAAGAATTATCTTGATATCGAGCATCGGCGACCAGTAGCGCAGGTAATCAAGGTCAAAATTCACGCGCGCCTGCATCTCGTGGAGCTGCGAGGTTTCCCCGCGACAGCCGTTGACCTGCGCAAGCCCGGTAATGCCCGGCAGGACTTTGTGGCGGACCATATAGCCCTTGATGAGTTTGCGGTATTCCTCGTTGTGGGCAACCGCATGCGGGCGCGGACCCACCAGGCTCATGCGACCCTGCAGCACGTTGATGAGCTGCGGCAATTCGTCCAACGAGGAGCGGCGCAGAATGGCGCCGACGGGGGTGATCCTGTCGTCGGCTTTGGATGCCTGCCGAATATGCGCACCGTCCTCGGTCACCTTCATGGTGCGGAACTTGTAAATCACGATTTCCTGCCCATCCAGCCCGTAACGGCGTTGCTTGAAGATGATCGGCCCGGGAGATGTCCATTTGACCAGAATCGCGATCAGCGCCAGGAGCGGCAGAAGCAGCGCCAGGATGATGGCCGACAGCACGATGTCGGTAATTCGCTTGGCGACACCGCGGTAGCCGTAGAACGGCGTTTCGCACATGGCCACGACCGGAATGCCGTTAATCTCGCCGGAGCGCGCCTGGATCAGGTCGAACACGAAGATATCGGGAACATAGTAAATGGATGCGGTCGTATCGCGAAGATCGTCCAGCAAATTCATCACGCGCATCAAATGTCGAATGGGCAGCGCAATGAAGATGACATCGGTGCGGTGTTTCCTCGCGTACTGGCCGAGGTCGCTCAGTGCGCCGATGAGCCGCGAGTCGGATTCCACACCGAGGCGGTCGCTGCTCCGGTCGTCGAAAAAGCCCGTGACCTCCAGGCCCATGGCGGAATTTTTGTTCAAGCGCCGCGCGAGTTCCAAACTGGTGCTGTTGTAACCCGCGATGATGGCGCTACGGACATCACTCGTGTTCATCAAAAAACGCCGCATGAGTTCCTGCATGCCGAGCGTGGTGATGGTGAGCGCAACGGGGGTCAGCGCGGCCCAGGTCAGAAAAATACTGCGGGGGTAGGATTGCAGCTGCGACTTGGTGACATAGGCGACGGCGAGCAGCAGCGCCAGTACCAAGAACCATCTCAGGACCACATCGACCACGGCCGAAACGCGCGGCGATGTGAATTGCGTGCTCATTTCGCGCGGCGGCTGGATCAGAATCAAGCACGCAACAGTCACGATGACGATGGTGGAGGCCGAGGGGACGAAGTAAGTGCCGGTTAAGATGATCGACGCGTACAGCGTTGCGACGGCGACGATGGTGGGCATCACCGTTTGCAGCGTCGCCAGTGTCAGGATCAGGAAACTTTGCTTGTACAAGGCCGGTTGGGTCATCTGGTATCCGCTGAAGCGCGATCTGCGATCACGGTATTCTAGTTGAGTGGCTGAATTGCGACATCAACATTAAACATTATCCATCAAATAGGTCGCCGCGTCGCCGCGCTGGTTCTTCCTCTGATATTGCGGCGCAAATGCTATGCTACTGATATATGACACAGGTTCCGTTGCTCGATCTCAAGGCCCAGTACGCGCAAATTCGTGGCGAAGTCCTGGCGGTCATCGAGCGCGTGTGCGCAAGCCAGCAATTCATCTTGGGCGAGCACGTGCGCGCGCTCGAGGAAGAGATCGCTCGATACTGCGGCGCAGCTTTCGGAATAGGCGTGTCATCGGGGACGGATGCGTTGCTTCTGGCCCTGATGGCTCTCGAGATCGGCGCCGGCGATGAGGTCATCACCTCACCTTATACCTTTTTCGCAACAGCGGGGACGATAGCGCGGGTCGGCGCGCGGCCCGTGTTTTGCGATATCGATCCGCAGACGTTTAACATAACGTCCGGTGCGGTGCAGACATTCATCGATACGGAGTGCGTGTCGGACAGCAAGGGACTCGTGAGGCGCGCCACCGGAGGCCGCATCAAGGCGATCATGCCCGTGCACCTCTACGGGCAGGCCGCCGATATGGACCCGCTGATGCAGATCGCACGGCGTTATCGTTTGCGCGTCATCGAAGACGCGGCGCAGGCGATCGGCACGGAATATAAAGACGGCGTCCGGGTGGGATCCATCGGCGATGTCGGCTGCTTTTCATTCTTTCCGAGCAAGAATCTCGGCGCATTCGGTGATGCCGGATTGTGTACAGCCAATGATGCGGATCTCGCGGAGCGTATGCGCGTGCTGCGCGTCCACGGCGGCAAGCCGAAGTATTTTCATGCGCTCATCGGCGGCAATTTTCGCATCGATGAATTGCAGGCGGCGGTGCTGCGCGTGAAATTGAAATACCTGGATGGCTGGACGCAAGCGCGGCAGCGAAACGCCGCTTTCTATGACGAGGCGTTCGAACGCGCGGGGCTCGGCCCCAATCTCATCACGCCGCGGGTGGTCGCCGGCGGCCGGCATATCTTCAACCAGTATGTGGTGCGGGTGCAGCGCCGCGATGCCCTGAGGTCATTCTTGAGCGAGCGCGGCGTCGGGACCGAGATTTACTATCCAATGCCGCTGCATCTGCAGGGGTGCTTTGCCTATCTGGGCCACCACAGCGGCGACTTCCCGCACTCGGAGCGGGCTGCCGCGGAAACGCTGGCGCTTCCCATCTATCCGGAACTCAGCGAAGCGCAGCTGGCGGCCGTGGTCGCCGGAATTGCTGAATTCTTCGCCTGACCGAGCGATTGCTTCAGGCCTTTTTGAAATCCTCGGGTTGCAGTTGGTGCCGCGACAGCAATTTGTAGAAGTCGGTGCGATTGCGCTTTGCGAGCCGTGCGGCTTGGCTCACGTTGCCGGCGGTGATTTGCAAAATTTGCGATAGATAATTGCGCGTGAACTCATCGCGCGCCTCGTCAAATGAGGGCAGGCGGGTCGGATTGCCGCCGCCGAGGGATTGCTGCACCAGTTCGGCGGTGATGATCGCGCCGTGCGAGAGCGCGACATTCTGCCGCACGACGTTGTGCAGCTGGTGCACATTGCCCGGCCATTCGGCGGTCGCCAGCAGCTCCACCGCCTCCGGTGCGTAAATCCTTCTCTGGCCGCTTTCCTTGGCGATTTGCTCGAGGAAATGCGCCACCAGCAGCGGAATGTCCTCACGGCGCTGCCCCAAGGACGGCATCTCGATGTGCACGACGTTCAGCCGATAATACAGGTCCTCGCGGAACTGTCCGTCGACCATCAATTGATGCAGGTCGCGATGGGTCGAAGAAATGACGCGTACGTTGATCGGTACCGCCTCCGTGCCGCCCAGGGGGCGGATTTGATTCTCCTGCAGCACGCGCAGCAGTTTGACCTGCAAGCGCATCGGCATGTCGCCGATCTCATCGAGCAGCAAGGTACCGCCGTTTGTGGTCTCGAACAGACCTTTCTGCGAGCGGGTGGCGCTCGGCAAGGCGCCTTTCTCATGCCCAAAGAGCTCGGATTCCAGCTGCTCTTCCGGGATCGCGCTGCAGTTGATGGAGGCAAACGGTTTGTTGCGCCGGGGGCTCGCCTCGTGAATCGCGCGCGCGAGCAATTGTTTCCCGGTTCCGATCTCGCCTGTCAGCAGCACGCGGGCATCGGTGCCGGCCACCATGTTCGCCTGCGCCAGTTTATCTTCCATCAGCTGATTGCGAGTGACGATGCTGGCGCGCCAATCCTCGTCCACATGCGCGAACCCGGAAACCTTCAAGGCCTTCTGCACATGGTCGAGCAGCTCTTGCTTGTCGACCGGCTTGGTCAGAAACCCGAATGCACCGCTCTGGGTCGCGTGCACCGCGTCCGGAATCGTGCCGTGCGCGGTGAGGATGATCACGCGCAAACCGGGCCAGCGGCTCTGCAGCTCTTTCAGCAAGCCGATTCCGTCCATTTGATCCATGCGCAGATCAGTGATCACCAGATCGGGCCGGAATCGGGTGCAGGCGGCCAAAGCCGCCGCGGCGCTCTCGACCGCTTCAACTTCATAATTCTCGGCGCGCAGCCTGATGGTCAGAAGCCGCAGCAGTCCGGGGTCGTCATCGACCACCAAAATCCGCGCCTTGCGCTTTTGGGTAGCGGAGCCGTCGCGCGAACCGGTGGTTTGCAGTCCGAACGACAGGGGGGTGGTGGCGGCGATCGAGTAAGCGTTCAATGCGGTCTCTCCGATGAGTTACGCTAAGGCGTGGGCGGTTGCGCGGTGCCGCGGTTGTTGATGGATCCCTCGATGTGCGTGATCGCATCGAGCTTGGCTCGCGTCTCGTCCAAGGCCTTGCGCAACTTCGCGTTTTCGTCCGATTCCGCCTGCAGGCGGCGGTTGACGGCCAGCAGCTTATCACGCGAATCATGGGACTCGTCGTCGCGCAACCGCTTGTTCTCGGCCTGCAGAACCAGCATCTGATCGACCTCTTGCAACTCCACCAGGGCCAACAACCGCTCAGCCGTCAGCAGAGTTTCAGGCCTCGCCAGCAATTCCGACAACTGTCGCTGCGCCGCGACGGGATCGGAGCCGGTGTGGCCGGGTGTGGCGAGGGCGAGCGCATACCTGAGGCGATTGCTGGTGGTGGGCGAAAGCGCCGCGGCATCCTTGGCGGACTGGAACAGTTCCGCCTGCCGCGCCGGGTCCCCCTTCGGCAGCTCGCTCATCAATTCGAGCAGGGGTTCGACCGATCCCATGTCGGCCGCCGGGTTCGCCGGCTGGGTTGGCGCAGGAGGCCGGGGATTTGACGTAGTGCAGCCGAATAGCCCCCAACCGCATATTCCACAGAATGCGCATAGGAATGCTGCAATGCAAAACGACCTAGGCTGCATGGGCCTCTTCGCGTGCAGCGGGCGCTGACTGGCGCAGGGGCAGACGAACTCGAAAGTGGGCGCCGCCGGTCGGGGATTCGAGGATTTCGATACTGCCCCCGTGCGCGTTGACGAATTCCGTCACCACCGAGAGGCCAATGCCGGTGCCCTTCACGTGACCTCCCTGCGGCGTCTTGCCCTGGTAGAAGGCCTCGAAAATCCGGTTCCGCTCATCGCGAGGAATCCCGGGACCGCTGTCCATCACATCCAGCACCAGCTGCTCGCGTTCGCGGCGGGCAAGAATCGAGATTGTGCCGCCGCGGGGCGTGAATTTGACCGCATTCGAGAGCAGATTATCGAGGATCAAACGGACCTTTCCGCGGTCGGCGAGCGGTGTGAGGTCCTCCACTTGCACGTCGAGGCGCACGCGCTGTGCAATCAGGGTGAGTTGCTGATTTTCCAGCACGGATTTGATCAATGGCCGCAGCTTGAATTCGGACACTTCCAAGCCGACGCTCTTGGCCTGCCAGGCGCTGAAGGACAGTAGATTTTCAATCAGCCGCTGCAACTTCATGCTGTTCTCGCGCAATATGGCCGTGACTTCCCGTTGCGCGCTCTCTAGTTCGCCGACCGCGCCGTCCATCAAAAGCTCGGTTCCCTCGCGAATGTTGGCCAGCGGCGTCTTCAGTTCATGCGACATGTGTCGCAGAAATCGATTCTTTTCCTGAGCCAGTTCCAATAGCCGCACCCGCAGCCAGTCCAATTGCGTCGCCAAACGCTCCAAATCCGCCGGCCCGCGGATGGCTATGGGTCGCGAGAACGTGCCGCGGCCCAGTTCACTGATGGCGCGGTCGATGGCGCGGATGGGGCGGCCGAACACGTACGTGAAGACGCCCACCACCGCGAGCGTCATCGGCACCAACAGCAGCGTTTGCCAAAAGAGCTTTTGTTGCGCGAGCTGTGCCGCGTTCTGCAGCGAACCCAATTCGCGGTCGATTTGTGCGCTGACGCGATTCGATATCGTGGATGCGAGGTCCGACATCTGCGGATAAGAGTTGATCAGGTCCGCCATCCGCGGCGAGTTCGGCTCGGCGGATTGGATCTCGTGCCAGAGACGGTCCGCGTCCGTCCGCAGAGCGTGCGCATCGAGTTGCGACTGCCGATCGAGCGGCAAGGTGAGCAGCTCCTCGATCGTGCTCTCGAGCCTTTTCTGGTTGCGGGCATAGACCTCGAGCAGTTCGGCGTTCGGGACGATCTGATAGAGCCGCGCCGCGCGTTCCAGGGCCGCGATCTCCTCGAACAGGCGTTGGTTATTGCGCGTACCCTGCATGCCGTGCACCACCAACTGCTCGCTTCGATTCGACAGCCGATTCATCTGCACTGCCGCGTTCACGATGGCAAAAAGCAGCGGTGCCGCCACGATCGTGAAGCCGATCAGCATCAGGCCGCTCAATGACTTGGGTCGGGGCAGTCGCATGGCAGGCATTCTATCTCAAGGTACGCAGCAGCGGCATGACAGCATCGTGCCTGTAGAATCGCATCGATGAATGTGCACGCGCCTTTTTCCGGCCTGTCTCCGGAAGCGATATTGGACGCACTCGAGGTCCTCGACTATCGCTGCGACGGGCGCGTGTTGGCTCTCAACAGCTACGAGAATCGGGTCTACCAGATCGGAATCGAGGGCGGCGAGCCCGTGGTCGCCAAGTTCTACCGGCCCGGTCGCTGGCGGGACGCGGCCATCGTCGAGGAGCATGCCTTTGCGGCGGAGTTGGCGGCGCACGAGATTCCCGTGGTCGCACCGCTGGCTCGAGACGGCGAGACTCTGCATTTTCATCGTGGATTTCGCTTCGCCGTTTTTCCGCGCCGCGGCGGACGTTGGCCCGAGCTCGCGACGGCCGGCGATCGCGAGTGGGTCGGCCGCTTTCTCGGCCGCATTCACGCGGTCGGCCGCGCCGCTGCGTTCCATGAGCGCGCGCGCCTCAGCATCGAGGAGCTGGGCATCCAGGCGCGCGACTTCGTGCTCGATTCGGGTTTCTTGCCGGAGTACCTCGGCGCGAAATATGCGGACCTCACGGAGACGCTCCTTCAGGAAATCGAGGCGCAAGCGGGCCATTGGGGCGGCGCGCGTTTGGGGCGCATCTTGGGCGACTGCCACCGGGGCAACATTCTTTGGACCGATTTTGGCCCGCATTTCGTCGATCTGGACGATTGCGTGACCGGCCCGGCGATTCAGGATTTATGGATGCTGCTCGCCGGGACGCAGCAGGAGATGCGCAAGGATCTCACCGACATTCTGAGGGGGTACGAGCAGTTTCTGGCCTTCGATCGGCGCGAATTGGCGCTGATCGAACCGTTGCGCGCTCTGCGCATGATCCATTATGCCGCCTGGCTGGCGCGTCGCTGGGACGACCCGGCATTTCCAAGGGCCTTTCCCTGGTTCGCGGAGCCCCGTTATTGGGAGGAACACTATCGCGCCCTCCAGGATCAGCTCGCGGCGGTGCTCGAGCCGCCGCTCGAGTTGTGATCGGCCGGGTATTTCGCGATCATAGGTCAATGATGAAGGTGAGAGTGCTGGTGCTTTGCGCTGCGGCGATCGCCGGTTGCCATGGCGATTCGAGCCAGGCTCCCGCGGCGAATTCTGCTCCCCAAGGGCTCACGACGGCCGCGGCGCCCGCGGCCGCGCGAAAGACCAAGCCACAGGAATCGACCGCGGGCATGGTCGAAGCGGTGAGCCAAGGCAAATCGCAGGCACCGGTGGCGGTCAAATTCGACCTATTGCAGCGGCCGGCTGTCGGCCAGCCGCTCGAGATCGCGATTGCCCTGGTAACGCAAATCCCCGCGAGCCCGGTGACCATCGACGTCAGCGGCTCGGAGGGCTTGCAGCTCGCGGCCGGCGACGCACAGATCCAATTTCCCTCGGTCGATCAGGCAAGCGTATACCGCCGCACGATCGTGGTGACCCCGGACGCGCAAGGCGTGCTGTTTGTGACGTTGAATGTCAGCTTGAAACACGACCAAATGACCGAATCGCGGGCTTTTTTGGTGCCGATCATCGTGGGCGAGATCGTGGCCCGGGACGAGACGGGCGCCGCCAAACAAAAGAAGTGAATCAAACGGACAAGGATCCCAAAAGACCGCTATAATAGGCGGTTTCCCTTAGGGCTCACTGTGACCGAGAAACTCCGCAATATCGCCATCATCGCGCACGTCGATCATGGCAAGACCACGCTCGTGGATCAGCTTCTGCGCCAATCCGGCACGCTCGATGCGCGCAAGGATGTGCAGGAGCGCGTCATGGATTCCAACGCGATCGAGCGCGAGCGCGGCATCACGATTCTCGCCAAGAACACGGCGATCACATGGGGCGACTATCGGATCAACATCGTCGACACGCCGGGCCATGCCGATTTCGGCGGGGAAGTCGAGCGGGTGCTCGCCATGGTGGACTGCGTGCTGCTGCTGGTGGATGCCGTGGACGGACCCATGCCGCAGACCCGGTTCGTGACGCAAAAGGCGTTTAAACACGGACTGCGTCCCATTGTCGTGATCAACAAGATCGATCGCGACGAGGCGCGTCCGGGATGGGTGCTCGACCAGACCTTCGATTTGTTCGATCGCCTCGGTGCGACCGACGAGCAGCTTGATTTTCCGGTGATCTATGCATCGGCGCTGCGCGGCTTTGCAGGACTCGATTCGACGGTGCGCGACGGCGACATGCAGCCTCTGTTCAAGACGATCGTCGAACATTGCCCGCCGCCCGACGTGGATGTCGACGGCCCTTTGCAGCTCCAGGTGGCGTTGCTCGACTACTCGAGTTATGTGGGCGCGATCGGCATCGGCCGCATCAAGCGCGGCACGTTGCGCAAGGGCATGACGGTGACCGTGGTCGGTCGAGACGGCGGCCAGCGTGCCGAGCGAATCACGCAGATACTGGGTTTTCACGGTTTGACGCGCGTCGAGGTCGAGTCCGCGGGCGCAGGGGACATCGTCGCCTTTGCCGGGATCGCCGAACCGCAGGTGTCCGACACCCTGTGCGATCCGGCCAGCGTCGAACCGTTGCCGAGTCTGACCGTCGATGAGCCGACCATCAGCATGACCTTCGAGGTCAATACCTCGCCGTTCTTGGGGCGAGAAGGAAAATTCGTCACCAGCCGGCAGATTCGCGAGCGTTTGGAACGCGAATCGATACACAATGTGGCGCTGCGCGTGGAGTCGACCGCCGACCCGGACAAGTTCATGGTCTTCGGCCGCGGCGAGCTGCATCTCGGCGTGCTGCTGGAGAACATGCGCCGCGAGGGTTATGAAATGGCGGTGTCGCGGCCGCGCGTCGTCATCAAATATATCGACGGCGTCGCCCATGAGCCCTACGAGCAGGTCACGGTCGATGCGGACGCCGACGCGCAGGGCGACATCATGTCGGCGCTTGGAAGCCGCGGCGCCGAGCTCAAGGACATGCAGGCTGACGGCCGCGGCCGCGTGCGCCTGGATTACATGGTTCCCTCGCGCGGACTCATCGGATTTCAGACCGAATTTCGCACCATGACCCGCGGCACCGGCCTCCTGCACCATGTTTTCGATCACTATGGGCCGGTGGTGCAGCGGGAACTGGGTCAACGCCCGCAGGGCGTGCTGATCGCGAATGGGCAGGGCGTCGCGTTGGCTTATTCCTTGTTCAGTCTGCAGGAGCGCGGCCGGCTGTGCATCGGACCGGGCGAAGAGGTTTACGAGGGCATGATCATCGGCCTGAATAACCGCGACAACGATCTCGTCGTCAATCCGCTCAAGGGCAAAAAGCTCACCAACATGCGTGCCGCCGGCAAGGACGAAAATGTCGTGCTGACTCCCCCCATTCGGTTCACCCTGGAACAGGCCATGGAGTTCATCGACGACGACGAGCTGATCGAGGTGACCCCGACCTCCGTTCGCCTGCGCAAGCGCAATCTGCGTGAGAACGAGCGCAAGCGGTCGGAGCGCGAAACGGCGGACCAGGGCTCCTAGCGGGTCACGGACCCTCCGGGGTATCGAGGCTGCCGGCGCCTGGCGGTTGGCCAATAATTTAACCGATTATTGGGCGAACCGAGACGCCCGTCACACCGGTATTGCGGGATCTCCCTAATCATTCACTTAATCCGGGTTGCCCAGGTGCCCCCCCATCGAGTGCGGGAGATCCGAGGAGTGTCACGCGACAACGCGGCCGCAATTATAAGCGAGCCACCGCCAGCGCAGGAGAGCTTCAATCGCCTCCTCGAGCAACAGCTCAACGACGCCCGAGGGCGGGGCGGAGAGGTCGATTTGCCGACGCTGCTCAAAGCCGTGAGCGCGCACTACGACCGAATCGACTCCGAGCGGCGCGGCATCGTACGCTCCATGCAGATCATGTCGGATGAGGCGCAGGCGCTCACCCGTGAGATCCGGGAGCAATCCGCATCGCACTTGCAGGCCATCCTGGACAACGTCAAGGATGCCATCATCACGGTCGACGATGCCGGCCATATCGAGACCTTCAATCCCACCGGCGAGCGGATATTCGGCTACGCGCAGGCTGAGATCCTGGGGCGCACGCTCAATTTCCTGCTGCCCGACATCGACTCGCGCGGCACACAGGATTTTCTCGAACGCTGCGCCGCGAAGATCGATGACACTCACATCGATTTGGCCGCCCACCAGGTGTGGGGATTGACCAAGAGCCGCGCGCGGGTCGCGGTGGAAGTCGCGGTCAGCAAGGCGCGTCTCAATCATCGCGACGGGTATATCGTGTGTATTCGCGATGTCACCGAACGGCAGCTTGCGGAGCGGTCGATGCGCGAGAGCGAGGCGCGCTACCGGACCCTGGTGGAGCATGCGCCGGAAGTGATCGTGGTGTTCGATGTCGATCGGGGCAAATTCGTCGACGTGAACGACAACGCCTGCCGCTTCTTCAAGCTGGACCGCGCCGCTCTCCTGCAGAGCGGCCCGGAAACCATCAGCCCGACCCTGCAGCCCGACGGCAGTCCGTCATTCGGCGTGCCGCGCGGCCACATCGACGGGGCGCTTGCCGGCGGTGCCCCGGTGTTCGAGTGGGTTCACTGCGATGCGCATGGTCAGAGCATACCCTGCGAAGTGCGCTTCGTGCGGCTGCCGAGTTCCAATCGGCGCCTGATCCGCGCCAGCATCATCGACATCACCGAGCGCAAGCGCAGCGATGCCATCGCTGCGGGAGAACGCCGGGTATTCGAGAAGATTGCGGCAAATGCGCCGCTGCCCTCCGTGCTCGAGGCGATTTGCGAAGTGATCGAACGCGTCATGACCGGCGGATTTTGCGCGATCAATCTCATCGACCAGGAGCATCAGTGTTTGAGCGTCGGCGTGGCCCCCAGTTTGCCGCGCGAATTCGTCGTCGCCATGGATCGGGCGCCGGTCGGGATTCGCTACGGCTCGTGTTCCGCGGCCGTTTATCTGTCCCGGCAGGTGTGGGTGGCGGACATCGACACGGATGCGTTCTGGGACTTCAGGCGCGAGGCGGCGCAGCGCGCGGCCCTGCGTGCCTCTTGGTCGGCGCCGATCCTTGCCTCGGACGGCAAGATCGTCGGCACATTCGCCGTCTATCAGCGGCAGACCGGGGTGCCTGCGGCGCGCGATCGCGAGCTGATGTCGCGCATGACGCAGATTGCGGGAATCGCAATCGAGAGGCGCAGCGCCGAGGATGCGCTGCGCGAGAGCGAGGCGAAATTCCGCGGCCTGTTCGAGAGCGTCATGGAAGGGGTGTACCGCAGCACGCGCGACGGAAGGCTGCTGGTGGTGAATCCGGCATTCGTGCAAATGCTCGGCTACTCTAGCGCCGAAGAGCTGTATAAAGTAAGTGCCGGTTCGCTGTACTGGTACGCCAACGATCGCGACACCTTCGTGCGCCGCATGGAAACCGAGGGCGAGGTGCGCGACGTCGAATCGCAGTTGCGCCGCAAGAACGGCACCATGCTGGTGGTGGTGGAGAACGGTCGCGTGGTGCGCGACAAGCGCGGCCGGGTCGTCGGCTATGAGGGCACGATCGCCGACATCACGGAGCGCAAGAAGGCCGAAACGGCGGTGTTTCAGGCCAAGGAGCGCGCCCAGATCACGCTGCAGTCGATCGGCGACGCAGTCATCACCACCGATTCAGCGGGGCGCATCGACTACATGAATCCGGTGGCCGAGAGCTTGACCGGATGGGAGAACCGCGAGGCGCAGGGCGAGTTCATCGGCAGCGTGCTCACGGTTGTCGACGAGACCACGAGGGAGGCGAGCGAGAGTCCGGTCGCGCGCTGCCTGCGCGAGGGGCAAATGCTCGGCCTTACCGAACATACGGTGCTGGTGAACCGCCGCGGACAGGAGATTGCGATCCAGGATTCGGCCGCCCCGATCCGCGATCGGGCCGGCAACCTGATCGGCGCGGTCATGGTTTTTCACGACGTCAGCAAGGAGCGCCGGCTGCACCGCGCCCTGCATTATCAGGCAAGCCACGACGCGCTCACCGGACTCATCAACCGGCGCGAGTTCGAAAATCGCCTCACCGTCGCGGTCGAATCGGTACGGCAGGATGCAAATTGCCGGTATGCCTTGCTCTACCTCGACTTGGATCAATTCAAGCTGGTCAACGATACCTGTGGTCACCCCGCGGGCGACCAGTTGCTCAAGCAGATCACCGGCATCCTTCAGTCGCGGGTGCGCAGCGCCGACACCTTGGCGCGGCTGGGCGGCGACGAGTTCGGCATTCTCCTGCAGGGTTGCGCGCTCGATCAGGCGCTGCGGGTGGCCGAAACGGTGCGTCAGGCGATTCGGGACTATCGGTTCATTTGGCAGGACGGCGCAATGGCCGTGGGTGCGAGCGTCGGCATCGTGGAGATCACCAGAGACACGCCGACGGTCGCCAGCGTGATGAGCGCGGCGGACGTCGCCTGCTATTCCGCCAAGGATCAGGGGCGCAATCGCGTGCAGCTGTACAAGCCCGACAACGTGCCGGAGCGCCATCGCGAGATGCACTGGGTGTCGAAGCTTACGCGCGCCTGCGAGGAAAGCCGGTACGAGTTGTACTTTCAGCCCATCGTGGCCATCGGGGCAACGGCCCCCGAGCGCGAGCACTTCGAATTGATGCTGCGGCTGCGCGATGAGTCCGGTTCGGTGGTGTTGCCGGCGGAATTCATTCCGGCGGCAGAGCGCTATAACGTCATGCCCGCCATCGATCGCTGGGTGGTGCGCCAGGCGCTCGATCGCGTGGTGCATCGGCCCGATTCCGGGGTGAAGCCCTATACCATCGCCGTCAATCTGTCGGGCACGTCGCTCAACGACGAGCGGTTTCTCGAATACCTGATCGCCGAGCTGAGCGCCTACGAACTCGCGCCGGGGGCAATGTGTTTCGAGATCACCGAGACTGCGGCGATCGCGAATCTAGGCAATGTGGTTTATTTCATGCGCGAATTGAAGGCGCGGGGCTGCTACTTCGCGCTCGATGACTTCGGCAGCGGTCTCTCCTCGTTCATGTACCTGAAGACCCTGCCGGTCGATTACCTGAAGATCGACGGTCAATTCATCGAGCACGTGACGCGCGATCCGGTGGATCGCAGCATGGTCGAGGCGATCAGCCAAGTCGGCAAATCGATGGGCATTCACACGATTGCCGAACGGGTGGAGTCCGCGGAAGTGCTGGCCGAATTGAGCCGGCTCGGTATCGGTTTCGCGCAAGGCTATTATATTGCGGAGCCGCGCTCGACCTTGGCCTTTCCGTACGTTCGGGACAAGCGCGCACCGCACTGAGGCCCGGGACCCCGTCACGGGTCGGCGGGGCCGATTTCGATGCGCCGCGTCGCAACGTAAGCGTCGAGTGCGTCGCGAATCGCAGGATCCAAGGCGGGCTCTTGGTACTCGATGAGGGCCTGTTTCCACAGATCGGTCGCCCGCTGCGTCGCGTCCTTGCCGCCGCCGATCTGCCAGTTCTCGTAGTTCTGCCAATTGGACACCAGCGGGCTGTAGAACGCGTGCTCGTACCGCTCCATGGTGTGCGGTTCACCGAAGAAATGCCCGCCCGTCGCGACCCCTTTGATCGCGTCGAACCCGAGTTCACGATCATCGATCACCATCGGCTTCAGGAATTCGGCCATGAGCTGCAGCATCTCGACATCGAGAATGAATTTCTCGAAGGACGCGGTGAGGCCACCTTCCTGCCAGCCGGCGGCGTGATAAACGAGATTGCCATGTCCCAATACGGCACCCCACAGCGACATCTCGGTCTCGTACGCTCCCTGGGCGTCGGCGGCGTTCGATGCGCTCGCGTTGGAGGTGCGGTAGGGCAGCCGATAGCGGCGCGCCAGCTGGCCGCTCGCGATGTTGGCCTTGGCGTTTTCGGGCGTACCGAAGGCGGGTGCGCCGGAGCGCATATCCACGTTGGAGGTGAACGCTCCGTACACCACCGGCGCGCCGGGGCGCACCAGCTGCGCCAGCACGACGCCGAACAGCGCTTCGGCGTTCTGTTGAGCGAGCGCGGCCGCGAGCGCGGCCGGGGCCATTGCGCCCATCAGTGTGAAGGGCGTGATCACCACTGCCTGACCATGTTCGGCCATGGCGATCAAGCCATCCAACATGGCCTCGTCGAACCGGCGCGGACTGTTCACGGAGATGATCGTGATGACCCCGGGGCTTTCGGCCAATCTCGAAAGGGTCAGGCCGCGCGAGATCGCCATCATGCGGATCCCGTCGAGGGCCCGTCCGGCGCCGATGGCCGAGCAGTGGTAAACCTTATCGGAGTACAGGAGATTCGCCCGATAGGTGTCGAGATGCCGGGTGTTCGCCGGCAGCTCGGTCGGGGCGCACACCTGATTGCCGATCAAATGCACGACGTTGAAATACTGTGCGAGGCGGATGAAATCACAGTAATCGCGGTAATTTCCACTACGGCGGCCGCGCTCGCAGTCATGGACGTTGGGCGGACCCGCCACCAGTCCGAAATTGATGTGATTCGCCCCGAGGATGACACGATTGCCTTCGTTTCGTGGCGTCAGGACAAAAGAGGCGGGTGCGCTGCGCAAGGCGGTCTCGATGAGTCCCCGGTCCAGGCGCACATTGCACGTCGCCGCATCCACCTGCGCGCCCGCCGCCTTCAGCAGACTGAGCGCGCGCGCCGACATCACCTCCATCCCGAGCTCCTCGAGAATGCGCAGCGAGGTTAAGTGAATGGCCTCGAGCTGATCGGCCGACAGCAGCTCCATGGGCGGATACGGATTCACGACGGTGAGCCGAGGCAGCTGGCGGATTCGGTTGCCGCCGGTGCGCCTGGCCCGGCCCCCCTGTCGTCGGCGGGAGTGATCCATGCTCAAAACGGCGCGAGCCGCTCGACTGCGCGCAGCGTCTCGGGACCCTTGTCGGTGAAGGCGCGTTCCCCGGCCGGCAGTTCGGCTGCCTTGGCCATCACGATCGAGACCACATGGTTCGGATACAGGGTCACTTCGTTTTCTCCGGAGCCCGACATCGTCGGCAGGTAGACCAACCGCCCTTCAGCGCCCGTGAAGGGGATGAAATGAAACCCCATCTTGTAGAGCTCGGGGTGAGAATGCGAGCCCTCGGGCGTCGCGCGCGCAGCCGATTGATCGCCATCTTCCCGCAACGCATCGCGCGCCGCGAGCAAATCCATGGTGAGCTGCCGGTTTAAGATCTGCACCCCGTCGTGCGCGCCCCCGCCCTGGTAGAGAAGAGCGATTTTGGCGAGATCGTCCAGCGTCGGGTAATACCCGGCATTCAGCCATACCAGGCCTTCGCGGCCGCCCGCTTCCCGGGTGCGCACCGCCGGCGCGTGCAAAATGCCGATCGGGGCGAATACCTCGGCCTTGAGCATGTCCCAGAGATCTGCCGCAGGGCCACGCTTCGATTTAAGGAATCCGTCGATCGCGGCGCCCAGCAGGTAAAAATCCTGATCGCGATATCGGACGACGCTGCCCGGTTCCCAGGGATAGGGGCGCAGATGCGCATGAATCTGGGCGATCTTCTGCGCATGCGTGGGTGCCGTGTACCACGCATCGTAACCGCCCTCGAGATAGCCGTCGTAGATGTCGTTCGGCTCGGTGCGCAGGCTTCCGGTGCCGCCGAATCCGCTCGCCATGTTCGCGGCATCGAGAAAGCGGATCCGCCGCCATTTGGCATCGAGCCCGGCAACATAGTCGCCAACCTTCAGGTCGAGAACCCACGGACCGTACACTTCGGCCAGCCGCAAGAGCGAGAGCGGCACGCCCACGCTCTTCATCACGGAACGCACTCCAAAGCGCATTTCCAAAGGATAGGGGTAAGGTCCATACGCAGTACGGGAGTCCTGATAATAGAGCGTCCCGTCGCGAACCAACGCCGCCGCGACGAGCCATTTGGGATCCAGCGGCCCGCCGAAGCCGTCGAGCGTGCCCGCGGGCACGGATTTGACGAGATCGGTCCACGGCTTGGCCGGAAGCCGGCCTGCGAGTTCCGAACGTGCCTCCAGGCGCAGCATATTTAGCTGGGCGGGATTCGCCGGCGTCGATTCGATCTGCACGCTGCCCCACGCGACAAAGTGCCTGCCGAGCAGATACGGCGCACTCTGCTGGATGAATTGCACCGCAAGATTGCTGACCTTGCCCTCGCGGTAGAGGAAGGTTGCGAGTCCCTGATGCGCGTGATTCTCGGTGTCGTTCACCAGCATGAGCGGGAACGCGGCCCGCGACCACCCGCCATCGGCTTGCTCGCGCCAGACGCGGCCGATTTGCGGGATGACGCGCCAGTAGCTCGGCGTTTTGCCGGCGCGGATCTCTCGCAACATCTCGCCACGCCTGACCGGCACCAGCAGGTCGCCGAGGCTGAAGAATTCGATGTCCACTCCGGGCAGCAGGCGCGCATCACGCCCATGCTGCGCCGGCCGCTCGATCGACGGTTCGGTTTGCAGCCGGCACTGGCTCAGCTTGAGCACACCGGCGAACGCGGGTGCCGTGAGCGCATCGGGACCCGGATAAAAGGCCGCATTCGTGACCGGCGAGGATCCCGGTCGGCCGGTCAACAGCATCCAGGCCGGCAAAGCCTCCGCTGCCGGGCCCGCGCGGCACACGGCCGACCCGATGATCATCGTGGTCATCGTAATGGCGGCGGCCCATGGGGCGCCAAAGGCAAAGGCCTTGACCCTATCGGTCATTGAAAAGTGATCCGTATTCCGCCGAAAAACGCACGCGGTGCGGCGGGGCTCTGGAAACGATTGTCGACCCGGGGATCGTTCGGTGCGGCATCCGTTGGGATTCCCGGGGCGCCGACGCCCGTAGGATCGCTGAACACGCCATAGGTCGCGTAGCGGGCGTCGAACACGTTTTGCACCGTGCCGAATATCTCGATCCGCCGGTTCGGCCGGTACGAGGAGCGCAGGCCGAGAACGTGATATCCGGGCATCGGCGCATTTTGATTGGATTCATCGCCATGGTAGTACTGGGTGGTCACGAGGACGAAGGAGCCGCCCACGGTCCAGTTGCCGCGAATTGTATAATCGGCTCCCGCCTTGAGGCGCTGCCGTGGTATGCCGGGCAACTCATCGCCCGGTTGCACGTGAATCTCGCCGTTGGCGTCATGGAAGGGATTGAAGGGGGAGAACAGGTTCAACGGTGAGCAAAAGGTGGCGTTGATGAAGCTGTACTGGGCGTACAGGGACCAGCGGGGGCTCTGATAGGTCATGCCCGTTTCCAACCCCTGGCGACGGGTGGAGCCGATATTCTCGAAATAGCCCTTGCCGAGCGTGGTCGATACGCCGTAGATGTCATTGTCGAGGGTCGTGCGGAACACACCGGCATCCCAATTGAGACGTGCGGAAGCCGCCAGTCCCAGCTGACCGCGCAGCCCGAGTTCGGCCGTCTGCGAAACGACCTGCTTCAGGATCGGCGGGTCGCCGGCCAAACTCGAGGGCAGGAGGCAGGGCTGCAGCGGATTGGAGCATTCGATCTCGCTCGCGGTGGGTGCGCGATTATTGATCGAATAGCCCGCATAAGTCGTGACATTCGCGCCGAGCTTGTAGGTGCCGCCCAAGGCCGGATTGAAGTGGGTGAATCGATTGATGCCGTTGAGATCGCTGCCCAGCTGGTCATATAGATCGACCTGCGCAATGTTGTAGCGGCCGCTCGCGGTCACGGCGAGTGCCGGGCTCGCATCCCATGTATCGGTTGCATAGAAACCGTAATAGTCGTTCGTGGCCCGCAGGCTCACGGGCGTGGCCGAGTACCCGGTATTTTCCGGGGTGTCGACGAACAGCCCCGACGGAAGCACCGTGAGCGAGGCGTCGATGGGGCCCACCTCGGCGGCGGAGGAGAAATCGATCCTCGCCGTATCGATGCTCGCGCCGAGCGCAAACTGATTGTCATGGCCGAAGAGCGGCTGCCTGCCGGTGAGCTGTACCGATCCGCCGATGCTCTGCGAATGAATCCATTCGAAGTCATTTTCGCCGATGTATTGCGTCCCGCCGTTCGAGATGTCGGGCAGCGGCTGGCCGGCCGAATTCACCAGCGGGGTCGAGCCGCCGGGCTGGCATAACAGGCCGGCATCGCTTGGGGCGGTGCAGGAGGTATAACCCGTGCTGTTGCCGTTGGCCAGACTTTGACGGAGGTTGCGAAAATACACAACTCCCTGCAAGGCGAGGGCCCGGGTCATGTCGAGGGATCCGTTCAGGGTCACGAAATCCAGGGTGTTGAAAATCGATTGCGGCCCCGTGAAGACCTCCTCCGGGCTGATGGCGAGGGATTGCACCGGCGCCGCGCCCTGGCCGAACAATTGGTTGTCGGCTCGTGAGTAGCTCAAATCGATCGCCGCGCCGTCCTCGTGCAGGCTGATATCGAGATAATATTGACGCAGCGAGTCGTGCGAGAAGAATCGCCAGCCGTCTTGATCAAGTACGCGCGCGGCCGCATAGACTCCGAAGACCCCCCGATTGAGGCCGGCTTGCGCCGAGCCGGTGCGTTGGTTGAAGGATCCCCCCGACAACTCACCGTCGGCACCCTCGAAGGTAAAGCCGTTTTTCATGTTCACCGTCATCGCGCCCCCGAGCGCGTTCAAGCCGTAGAGCGGACTTGAGCTCACGATGTCGACGCGATCGATGGCGATGTCGGGGATCAGATCCCAATTCACCGTATCGCCGAAGGCCTCGTTGATGCGTACGCCGTTCTGATAAACAGCCAATCCTTGCGGGGTGCCCAATACCGGAGAGGCCTCGAATCCGCGATACAAGATGTCCGGCTGAAAGGGATCCGCGAGCGTGTCGTCGATGTTGATGCTGCTCAGACGAGTCGCGAGCGCCCTGATCAGACTTGCCGTGCCGTCCTGGGTCAAGTCGGCGGCGAACACACTTTGCACGTTGCCCGGAATCTTATCGGCCTCGATGCGGGTGCCTGGCAGCGGCGTAGTGCCGATGACCGATACTTCCGGCAGCACCGGCGCCGGCGCGCCCGATTCCTCCAGTGCCCATGCGCTTGGGCAACCGCCGGCGATGGATGCACCGAGGGCGAACACGGCCAACGAGCGCCGCGCGGCCGGCACCGGTGGGATACCGTCATTGAACATGCGAAAGCACGCGGACAAGCCCAAACCCATGCGATATACAGTAATGCATTCCCATCGACACTGGATTTACGCCGGTTGCGGCGGCGCGTAGAGTCGGCCGATGGCACGCAGGTTCGTGGGACATCAATCCTTCAAGGGTCGAGGCGCGGCATCCAACCCGGTCGGGCGCTTCGACACGCTGTCGATCGAGGCCTCGCACGACGGTTGGTACCGGGATGAGACTCCGGAGAGCCTCCACGAGACCGTGACGCCCGATCTCGCGCGCGGCATCATCACGACCAACGACTCGCCCGACGTCGGATTCGACAGCTCCATTAATCCCTATCGCGGATGCAGTCACGGATGCGTATATTGTTTTGCCCGCCCGAGCCACGCCTATCTCGGCCTCTCGCCGGGATTGGATTTTGAAACCAAGCTGTTCTACAAGGCCGACGCGGCAAGGCTTCTGGAGGCCGAACTCGCCAAGCCGACGTACCGTTGTAAACCCATTGCGCTCGGCATCAACACCGACGGCTATCAACCGTTGGAAAAGCGCTTGGGGGTTACCCGCGGCATCCTCGCCGTCCTGGCGCGCTGCCGCCACCCGGTGAACATCGTCACCAAGAGTGCGCTCATCCTTCGCGACATGGATTTGCTCGCCGACCTCGCGAAAGACCGGCTGACCTCGGTCATGCTCAGCATCACCTCGCTCACCGAGGAGATCAAGCGCACGCTCGAACCTCGGGCGGCATCGCCGCAGGCGCGCCTGCGCGTCGTCAGGGAATTGGCGCAGGCGGGAATACCGGTGGGGGTGCTGATCGCGCCGGTGATTCCCGCGGTGACGGACCATGAGCTCGAGGATATTCTGGCGGCCGCGAGCGAGGCGGGTGCGACCTCGGCCGGCTATATATTGCTGCGACTTCCTTATGAGGTGAAGACCCTGTTTCGCGAGTGGCTGGATATGCATTATCCGGATCGAGCGAGGCACGTGATGTCGCTGATCAATCAAGCGCGCGGCGGCAAGGATTACGACGCGCGGTTCGGGCAGCGCATGGTGGGCACCGGCCCTGTGGCGGAGCTTCTGCGCACCCGGTTCGAACTCGCCGCGCGCAGACTGGGATTGTCTCCCGCGGGCGACCGGCACGTTCTCGATACATCGAAGTTTCGTCCACCCGGGCCCGCGGCATCGCAGTTGACGCTCGAATTTTGAGATTAATGTGCGGAGCGCCCCGCGGCGCAAACGGCGCCAGCCTTCGACCTCGAGGGATAAGAGGGCTGCGCATCGCTTCGGTACACCGTTACTGACCCGCTCAAAGTGTAACCCGAATGCCGCGCGCCGTCGTGACGTGGTCCCGCAATCGGAGGCTCATGAGGACGCGCTGTAAGTCTGCGTGCTCGGCGCCGTCTTGGTATTTGGTTCAATAATGACGTAATCTTGGCTTCACTTGCCTAGGAGCTTGGCTTGCAGCTCGCGCAACTCACCCGCTCTGCGGTGTCGCTTTTCGCCTCGGAAGGAATTTGAGCCTTGGATGCTCGCCTGGCTGCTGATACCGTTGCCTGTCCGGATTGCGATTTGTTGCAGCGAATTCCGCCGCTCAACTCCGGCGACAAATCGGTCTGCACGCGCTGCGGCCGCTTGCTTGCCAAGCGGCCGTCCGGATCGAGCGACCTGCCGCTCGCGCTCACGATCGCGGCGGCGATCATGCTCGTCGTCTCCAATACCCTGCCGTTGATGGAGCTGCACGTGGTTGGGCGTTTCGCCAGCACCACGATTGCGGGCGGCGCGTACGAAATGTGGATGCAGGGTCAGCGGGTCACCAGCGCACTGGTGGCGTTTTGCGCGCTCATCGCCCCCGTGGGATACGTATCCTTCATGTTGACGCTGTTGATTGCCGTCCGGCTCGCCACCGTCCCCCCGTGGGCCGGAGAGATGCTGCGTTGGGTGGGCCACCTCCATGTGTGGTCGATGCTCGAGGTGGTGATGCTCGGCATCCTGGTGGCGTTGGTCAAGATCGCCGAACTCGCGACCGTGGATCCCGGAATCGGTATGTACGCCTTCGGCGCCGTGATCGTGTTGATGCCGGCGATCGCGGTCAACGTCGATCGCCGCGAGCTGTGGCGCCGGATTGAATGGATGCAGGCAACTCGATGAAGGGCCGGGCACTGACCGCTGCTCGGGCCGGTCTCGTGTCCTGCGAGTCATGTCATCTCGTGTCCCGCCCGGCCCGCGCCGGCGAGCCCGGCTACTGCAGCCGCTGCGGCGAGAAGCTCGAATATCGCCGTCACGCCTCGATCGAGACCACGTGGGCACTGCTCATCTCCGCCGCCGTTTGCTACGTACCGGCGAACATGCTGCCGGTACTCGATACGACCACGCCGCAGGGCACGGAGGGCGACACGATTTTGGGCGGCGTCGCATTCCTCTACACCTCGGGATCGTGGCCGCTCGCACTCCTGGTGCTGATTGCGAGCGTGATGATTCCCTTGGGCAAGCTGGTCTCGCTCGCGTATCTGCTGATCAGCGTGCAGCGCGGCTCCGTCAAGGGGAGCCGCGAGCGCACGCGGCTCTATCGGATCGTATTGGTCATTGGACGATGGTCGATGCTCGATGTGTTCGTGGACACTTTCACCGTCGCCTTGGTGCAACTGCAGCCTTTGATGTCGGTGGCGCCGGGGCAGGGCGTGCTGTTTTTCGCCGCCGTGGTGGTGCTGACCATGCTCGCGGCCGAATCCTTTGATCCGCGTTTGATCTGGGACAGCGAAAATGCCGGCGAGGCCATCCATGGCTGAGGGAGAAAATCTCAACGAGCTGCCGCAGGCGAGCATCGAACGCCCAAAACGCCTGCGGATTTCCGTGGTGTGGGTCATTCCGATTCTTGCCGCGGTGGTGGCCATCGGCATCGCGATTCAGCGCGTGAGCAGCGTGGGACCCACCGTTACCATCATTTTCAAGGCGGCTGCGGGCATCGAGGCCGGTAAGACCTTCATCAAGTACAAGGACGTGACCATCGGGCACGTGACCGCGGTCGAGCTCACCAGGGATTACTCGCAGGTGCTGGTGACGGCGCAGATCGAGAAGCACGCGGCCGGTCTCATCGTCGAGGACGCGAAGTTCTGGGTGGTGCAGCCGACCGTCACACTGAGCGGGGTCACCGGGCTCAACACGTTGTTGTCCGGACAGTACATCGGATTCCAGGCCGGAAAATCGACCGAGAGGGGGCGCCACTACATCGCGCTCGATGTGCCTCCGGTGATCACCGATCAGCCGGGCCGCAGGTTCACTTTGAGGTCAAACACGCTGGGATCGTTGGGAGTCGGCGCGCCACTTTACTATCGCAGCCTGCCCGTCGGCGAGGTGGCGGCCTACAGCCTGGCCGCCGACGGCAACTCGATCGAGGCCACGGTGTTCATCGATGCGCCCTACGATAAGTATGTCACCTCGGAGACGCGCTTTTGGAATGCCAGCGGCATCGACATCTCGATGGGCGCGAACGGGGTCGACATCCGCACCGAGTCGATTGTTTCGGTGCTGGTGGGCGGCATCGGATTCGATGTGCCCGATTTTGCACCACCGGGCCAGCCGGTCGCCGCAAACGCCGAATTTCCTCTTTATCAGACCCGTGCCTTGGCGATGACGCTTCCGGATACCGTCGAGCGGCGCTTCGTGCTTTATTTCAACGAGTCGCTGCGCGGCTTGTCGGTCGGAGCCCCGGTGACGTTGTTCGGATTGCCGGTCGGCCACGTTGCCGAGGTCGGCCTCGGCTACGATCCGGTGACGCATGATCTGCGCCCGCGGGTATTGGTGACGTTCAATCCCGAGCGGCTTGCCGCGCGGGTGTCGGGAAACAACCGGGAATACGCGAAAAAAGATTTGGTGGAGGCGGCCCTCGCAGAACGTGTCCCGATACTGCGCCACCTCGTGGAGGATCGCGGTCTACGCGCGCGGCTGCAGACCGGCAACCTGCTCACGGGAGAATTGTTTGTCGCGTTCGAGTACGTGCCGAACGCGCCGAAAGCCAAGGTTGATTGGAGCCGCGACCCGCTCGAGCTGCCGGTGGATTCGAGCGGGTTTGCGAGCATCCTGGCGAAGCTCGACAGTATATTGACGAAGATCGACAGCATGCCGCTCGAGGCGACGGGCGTCGGGGTCAAGAACGCGATCGCGACGCTCAACCAGACGTTGAAGCAGACGGATGCCCTGTTGGGGCGCGTCGATGCCGAGTGGGTGCCCGAGGGCACAAAGACCATGGAGGCCCTGCACCAGGCGATTGCGGATGCCGATCGATCTCTGCTCAACACAGACGCGCCGGCCTCGCAGGATCTTCATGACATGATGCAGGAACTCACGAGAACCGCGCGCGCCGTGCGCGTCTTCGTCGATTATCTGCAACGGCATCCCTCGACATTAATTCGAGGCAAAAAAGAGGACAACCCATGATGCGCCGCACTGTTGCCATCATTGCCTTCATGGCCGGCGCGTGCGCGCTGGCGGCGATACCCGCAGGCTGCGCCAGTCCATCTTCGCATTTTTATACGTTGAATGCCGGCGCGGCGCCCGCCGCTACCGCCGAGGCGGCCACATCCGGCCTGGTCGTGATCGTCGGGCCGGTGTCGGTTCCCGCCGTGGTCGACATGCCGCAGATCGTGGTGCGCACGGGACCCAATCAGGTGTCGGTGGACGAATTCAATCGCTGGGCATCGCCCTTGCAGAGCAATATATCGCACGTGGTGGCCGATAATCTGGTCGCGATGCTCGGCACGCCGCGGGTCATGCTGTACCAGCAAGCGCAGAACACGGAAGGCGATTACCGGGTGTCGATCGACGTGCAAACCTTCGAATCGGCGCCCGGCGATGCCGCGACTTTGAGCGCGCTGTGGGTCGTGCGCCGAGTGAAGGACGGCAAGACACAGATCGGGCGTACGGACATTCGCGAAGCCACTCCCGAAAAGAGCTACCAGGCTCTCGCCGCCGGCCATAGCCGGGCGCTCGGCCGCCTGAGCGGGGACATCGCAACCGCGATTAGAATGCTCGACCGTGGCCCCTAGTAACCGAATCAGCTGCTGCATGCGCGGCCTGACCGCCTGACCCGCGCAAGGAATCGTCATGGCGGCGGACGGAAAAATGAGCAGGCACGTGCAGCTCCTGTCGGCGCTGGTCCTGACGGAGCTGGTGAGCCCGCTCATGGCGGATGTGAATTGGGCGGCGCGGCTCTTTTCCGCGATGCTGTTCGGCATCCTGGGCATCGCGGTGTTCCGCGCCATCTTCGATACGAAATCCCGTCGCCGGATTGGGGCAACGCTCGCGTGCGTGGCGGTTGGATTCAACGTCGTGAGGATCTTGGTCCCGGCGGCAATAAAGCTGCCGGCCGAGCTGGCTTTGAACATATCCACCGTCGCATTTTTCGCGTTTTGTCTTTATGTGATCGTGAATCACGTGTTTGGCGCGCGCAATCTTCGCGCCGACGACGTGGTCGGCGCGTTTTCCGGCTACATCATCATTGCCCTCATCTGGGGCCGGCTGTATTCGCTCTGCTGGATGATCGTTCCCGGCTCCTTCAGCATCAACCCCGACATCCATTGGCAACTCGCCAATTGGCACACCTTCCAGGCGCTTTTCGACTATTACAGCTTCACCACGATCTCGAGCATCGGTTACGGGAATATCACGACCACGAGTCCGGTATCGAATACGCTGGTCTGGCTCGAGGTGATGTGCGGACAGTTCTATCTTGCGGTGGTGGTCGCGACCATCGTCGGGATCAAGGTGGCGCAGGCGCTCGCCGCGCCACGCGCCGGCGGCGGCTAGAGGTGGGTTTCGCGCGGACATTGCGTTGTGCGCTCGCTGTCGGCGCCGTAGTATGGGTCCTCGGCGGCTGCTCGACCATCCGCCAGGTGTTTCACACGGACGACAAGTCGACCAAGGCGGCCGAGCAGCTGCAGATCCAGCAGCACCGGGTCATGCGCTTCGCGGATGAGTATGCTGGCGCCATTGCCCTGCCGATCAGGGCTCTGCAGGCATCGACCGACAACGCCGAGGATCGGCTCGCGGCGCAGGAGTGGCTGCTGTCCCAGACCACCGCAGCCTACATTATCGCGAGCGGCCCAAGTCCCGTCGTCAACACCGTCGACATGATCGTGCTCGCGATGTTGAGCCGCCTGGTGATCGACGAGGCGTGGGTCAAGGAGCGGTTTGGTGAACCTGCGGTGCCGGTGAGCCATGCGTACCAACGCCTGGAGCCGCTCGCGCTCACCCTCGCCCAAGGCGTGCTGACGCCGGCGCAGCTCGCGGATCTTCAAAAGGTCGTCGTGGAGTGGCATGCGGAGAATCCGCATATCAATGCGATTGCGTACGTGCGCTTCAGCCACATCACGAACACGCTGTCGCAATCGACGCCCGGAGCGAGCGGTACCCCCAGCGGCCTTTTCGTACTGCTGGGGCTCGATCCGTTCAGCAGCCTGGACCCCGCGGTGCGCGAGATCGCTCAGACCCGCGAATTGGGTGAGCGCACGGTCTTTTATGCACAGCGCCTGCCGAACCTGGTCGACATGCAGGTGGAGCGCCTGGCCTACGAATTTGCGACGATGCCGGAGACCAAGCGCCTGCTCGCGAATGCCGACAGCATCGCTGCCGCTGCGGGGGCGACCGGCAGCGTCGTCGGCGAGTTGCCGGGCCTGATCGACCGTGAGCGCGAGGCGGCGATCCGGCAGTTCATGGAGGCCCTGACGGTGGAGACCGGACACACGCGCGACCTCGTGGTGCAATTGCGGGGCGCGCTCGAAGCAGGCACCGCCACCTCGAATTCGCTCAACACCACCATCCATTCCTTCGACCAGCTCGTCGCGGGATTCGAAAAACCAAAGGCGGGCGGACCTTCACAAACGCCGGGGCGGCCTTTCGATATCACCGAGTACACCGCCGCGGCGGCCGAGATCGGCCGTGCCGCCCATGATCTCGAGGGCCTCATCGCGGGCATCGAGCGCGGCACCCCGGCGCTCGATGCAACCGCCGGGCGCGCGGCCGCCACATTGCAGGACGTGATTGATCATGCCTACCGGCGCCTGATCGAGCTGATCGGGCTGCTGCTGCTCGGCGGTTTCGGCGCCGCGCTCGCCTATCGCGGCATCGTAAGGCGCTGGCTGGCGTAAGCTGCGGCCGTAGAAGTCGGTTGGACCAATTGCCAATGTTCCGCGCTCTTGAATTCGACTAGCCTCTTACCGAGCCGGCCGGCACTCTGCGCAACCCGCAGCGGGGAACTCCGCGAGCGGCGGGCCTGCAGCTTTGCATTTATTTCTCTCCATCAATCTTTATCGATGTCTAGGAGTCGCTCATGAGCAAGAAGATCTACCTCCTCGCGGTCGCCGCGCTGGCCGCAGCGGGCGTTGCCGACGCGCAATATCCGGTCATGAACATGGTCGCCAACAAGGTCATCCAGAAATACCAGAGCGCCACCTGCGAGCAGCTGTGGCAGAATCGCGGCAAGGCGCCGTCGCCCGAGGAGCAGCAGGTCATTGGCTTCCTGAAGAGCGATCCGCAGATGCGCCAGATGTTCTTCAACCAAATCGCCGGTCCGGTGATGAACAAGATGTTCGATTGCGGGATGATCCCCTGACATTTGAGGTAAACCATGGACAAGCGACTTAAGACTATCGAACGAGCCTTGCTGGTGACGGTAGCCGCTCTGCTGGCGGCGGGCGCCGCGAACGCGCAAACCACCACGCCGCCTCCGAAGAAGAGCACCCCGCACGCGGCGCAAGGCCCGGTCGTCCTCGTCCCGGCGCTCGAGCCCAAGGCGATCGAGCTCTTGAAGGCGACCAGCGCGCGCTTGGCGGCGGCGCATACGCTGTCGTTCACCGCGGTGGAAATCTTCGAGCAGCCGAGCCGCCATGGCCATCCTCTTGCCTATGCCACGAAGTCGGACGTCACCCTGCAGCGCCCCGACAAGCTTCGGGTGATCATTGCCGGGGATGGGCCGGCCTCGGAGTTCTACTACGACGGCAAGGCGATGATGGCTTATGCGCCGGCCGAGAATCTCCTGGCCGTTGCCGATGCGCCGCCGACGATCGACGCCGCATTGGATGCCGCCTATCACTTGGCGGGTATCTACTTTCCCTTCACCGACTTGATCGTCTCGGATCCTTACAAGGACATGGCCGGAGGATTAAAGCTCGCCTATTACGTGGGCCAATCGCACGTCATCGGCGGCACAACCACCGACATCGTGGCCTACATCGACAACGGCGTCTTTCTGCAGGTGTGGATCGGTGCCGACGATAAACTGCCGCGGATGGTGCATGCGACGTTCCTCGATGATCCGGAGCGCATGCGGCACCATTTGGAGCTGTCGAACTGGCAGCTCGATGCGCCGCTGGCACCGAACGTCTTCGCGCCCTCCAATGCCGGCACTGCGAAGCGCATGCCGTTCGCTCATCCTCACCCCGAATCGGCGCCGAAGCCCAAACCCGCAACGAAGAGCACACCTTCGCAGCCATGAAGACCCTGATGGAAGGAGAGCAGGTCATGAACACAGTCAATTTGAGCTTGGCGACCCTGATCAGCACGCTGTTGCTGTCGGGGACCGCTGCGGCTTATTCACACTCGAACGCCTACGGTGGCAGCACCCAGCACAGCTACGGGTCCACCAGTCATGAGAGCGCCTATGGCACGAGTTCCTCGCACACCTATGGCGAGGGCTCCGAGCACACCAACGAATATGGCGGCAGCACCGAGCACTCCGCGTACGGAGGTACCGAGCACACCAATGCCTACGGCGGTACGACCACCGGAGAAGCCGGCTACGGAGCGGAGCACACCAACACCTACGGGCAGACGACCTATGCTTCGGCCTATCACCCGCCCACGGCCGCGTACGGGTATGGGTATCATCCACCGACCGCTTATTATGGCTACCACCCGCCCACCACCGTGAATTATTACGGCTCCGGCTGCTACAACTGCGGCGGCGGCAGCACCGCGGGTGCCGCTGCGGCGGGCCTCATCGTGGGGGCGGCGGTCGGTGCCACCGTGGCCTCGGCGAATACCGCCGCGGCGACGGCCAACGCCTACAACGCGGGGGTCGCGGCCGGGGTCGGCGCCGCGGCCGTACCGGTCGCGGTTTATCCCATGGGCGCCATATACGCGGTACCGCCTGCCGGATCCATTACCACGGTCATTCAAGGACAGACCTATTATCTCGTCGGCAATACCTGGTTTCAGCCGGCCTACGGGGCGAACGGGGTTTACTATCGCGTGGTGCCTGCGCCATGAAACACGCTGCCTCAAGATTGTTGGCGATTGGGATGGTGGCGCTGGCGGCGGCGCTTCCGGTATTCGCGCAGGACAGCGCGGTTCAAGAGAGGCTGGCCGCCGTCAAGCTGGCCATGGCGTTGAATGCACAATCACTACATCAATACCAATGGATCGAGACGACGCAGGTTACGCTGAACGGGGACCAGAGGCCGCCCACGCAGGCGAGCTGTCAATACGGACCCGACGGCAAAGTTCAGAAGACGCCGCTGGGGTCGCCGCCATCGCCGGGCGGTGGCCCGCTCATGAGACGGATGATCGAAAAGAAAGAAGCGGAGATGAAGCAGTACATGGGAGACGTGAAGGCCGTATTGGCGCAGTACCTGCCCCCTGACCCCCAGAAAATGGAGCAGGCCAAACAAGCGGGCAATCTTTCAGTGAATCCTGTGCCGCCCAGTGCCGTGAACTTGGTGTTCCATAACTATGCCCAGCCCGGCGATCAAATGACGCTCACCTTCAACACCGCCGCAAAAAAGGTCGCGGCCTTGAGTATCAATACCACCATGGGTGCTTCTCAGGATCCGGTGACCTTGCAGGTTCAGATGGCCAGCCTGCCGGACGGCACCAACTACGCGCAACAGACGATCCTGAATGCCGTCGCCAAAGGCCTCGTCGTGACTACGACCAATGGAAATTATCAGAAGCTTGGGGGCTATTGAAGCAGCTTAGAATTTGACCGTGTATTTTTTGGCTTCGAGGCAGGCCGAGAATGCCTTTTTGAAGGCATCCATTTGGTGGGCGGATAGCTTGGCGGCCGCCTGTTGATTCTGCTGAGCCTGCTGCGAAGCCTGATTGGCCTGTGAGGTTACTCTGGCGCGATTGCCGATGGCACCCACTCCGGCACCGATCGCCGCACCCTTGCCGGCGTTCCCCGCGATGGCGCCGATGAGGGCTCCTCCGGCGGCCCCTCCCACGGCCCCTTTCACGGCGGAACCGGACTTGGACTGCTCCGCCTGTTGTTGTTGCTGTGCGGCCAGCTGCTGTTGCTGCTCGGCCTGCTTGGCGATGTGAAAGGGGTCGTTGCCCGTCTCGTTGACCGCCCAGTTGTAGCACTCGGTCTCATCCTGCGCCTGTTGCGTCGCGACCTGGCCGGCGCCCGGAAATGCGTAGACATTCAGGGTGGCCGCCAGCGACTTGGTGCCGGTGGGTGCACTGATGGTGGTTTGTGCGCGCACGGCACCCGAGAGGGCCAGCGTCGAGGTGAGGCAGGCCAAGAGCGGCATGCGTAAGGCAATCAGCATTGATCGCATAGCGTATGTCCCCGTCAATTCAGACTCATCAAATAAACGGGCCGCCTTGAAGGCGGCCCGTATCCGTCGTTCGAAGAACGAAGGCAAGACTCAACTAGAAGTTGTAGTTTACCTGGACACGAAACAGATTCATGGTGAAGCTGTTGTGGATGTTGTCGAGTTCCAAGTTCGAGTATTTTGCGCAAAACGCACTGCTTACGCCGGTGCACTGGTACGTCGAGTTGGTTCCCTTGCCGAGGTTGATGTAGTTGTATTCTGCTCCAATCGACCAAGGACCCTGTATGTCGTAGTTGAGGCCAAAACCCACATTGAATCCGCTCGCCTTGAAGTTCTTGCCGCCGTTAAAAGTAACCGGGGTCGCACCAGCTGCCGCAGCAGCGGTAGACGGCGTGTAGGAGAGCGTCGTCGTATGCTGACCGCTCGCGAACGCTCCGCCAACGCGTAGATACGGCAACCACTGATCGACCGAATAGCCGATCTTGGGGCCGAGCAGGAAGATACCGTTCGGGCTGGTCTTGCCGGACGCGGTGTAGGTGCCATCCGGGATCGGATAGGTGGCAGATCCGCTGGCCAGGGTGTAGGAGCGAGTATTGGTCTTGCTGCCTATCGCCTCGTAGTCGGCGCCGAATCCCCAAACCCATTGGTCGGATTGGAAGAAGTAGCCGAACTGAACACCACCGATGAAATTGCCGTTGTTGGGGCAATCGCGATTGTAAAATTTGCTGGCAAGGCCGGGGTAGTTGCCACTGGTGATGGCCGCGCCTGGCTCCCAGGTATTGCAAGTGTTATTCCAAGCGCCACCAATGTTGCCACCGGCGTACCAGCCTGCCCACGGATTTTGAACGGTGGCGATGACGTCCTGCGCGCCAGCGGCCCCAGCAACTGCGGTTAACGCGAGTAGCGCTGCCGCACGGCATGTGAATTTCATCAGATGTATCTCCTAAACTACGATGGTTGAAAATCGATTTTTAAAGATTGTGCGAATTGTGCATCAATGCGGCAGTCAGTTGAATTGGACGAAATACCTATAAAATATCGGTAAGCTCCTAGGGGATGCCGCAGTTTACATGTAATCCATCCGCCGCATTATGATGTTATCAGGCAATCCTGTTACAAATAAACAACAAATCCCATTATGAACTAGATGTAACAAAAGGGCAGGGTGTCTGCCTGTGCGGTACACCCTGCCCTTGGATCTAGCTCCCGATCAAATTACATCGGCGGATACAACGCCCACTTGCTGGTGGTTGAACCGGGCAGTTCCATCGCGTCCGTGCGCTTCTCGGATATCCAGAAAGTAATGACTTCCCCGACCGTCATGTCGTGGAATTTCTCGAGCTTGCCGTTCACATGGACACCCTGATTCGGGCCCGGCTTCATGCTGGCCGTGGTGATCGTGTTGCCGGCGCTGTCGAGAATGTTGAACGTCATGAACTCGGGAGACGAGATGTATACCTTCAACTGGAATTTCGCGTAAGTGGTGCCCTTGTACACTCGCGCGTCTTGGCAAGCGGCGGGCGCCTTCGGCCACTTGGCCAGGAACGCAGCGCTGAACTTGACGTCGCTGCAGGGTACCTGAGGCAGCTTATCGGGATTGACCGCGGCATTCGCGGCAGGGATCGACAGCGGCAGCGCCATCGCGGTGAGAAGCAGCCATGTGGCTCTGGTCATGATTGGAAACCTCCTGATTTTTTGGAATGCGCCCGTTCCATTCGTCGCGAGCACGCTAAAAAGGCAACGGCCTGTTACCTTGCGGTGCAGCACCCATGCCCGGTGAACCCCGATGTGTCGTCGACGATCACAACCGGCAAGGATAGTCGCCGATACTCAAGACTAGCTATGCGACCAAAGGCCTATCCCCTGGGTTTCAAAGCCGCTTTTGTAATGCATCGACTGCCAGAAACAGCGTACATGACCCGCGCCTTCCGCTGCTCCTTTTCCCTAATGCATATTGTATAATTAAAAGCTCGCCTTAATCACTAGGTGGCGGATGAGATATCGAAAAATTAACAATTATCTCGTCGTCCACACCGGCGTCGCCCACACCGGCTCGCAGCACGCGTAATTGTCATGATTGATGCGCTACAGTCAGCCGTCGCGCCGGTCTGTCTCCAGCGTGTCTTCGGGTGGTGCCGGTAATGCAAAGCGTTCTCACTCATTCCCTTGCAACCGCCGCCGCAATTGCGGCGCTCTCGGCAGCGCTTCTGTGCCTCATCGCCGGATGGTGGATGCAGGCTCGCCGCCGCGGGCGCGCGGAGGCCCTGGTCGCCGAGGCGGAGGAGCGGCTCGCGGTGATTTCAACCATGCAGGGCTTCGGCTTCTGGAGTTGGGATGCGGCGACCGGCGATATCTGGGCCAGCGCGCACGTACGGCGCGTGATTGGGATGGCGGAGGGGGTTGCGCTGGCGCGCGATACGCTGCTGGCCGCGGTTCACCCGGCGGATCGTGCCCGCGTGTTGCAGGCGATCGCTGCGGCGCGGCGTTCCGACGGTTCAATGGCCATGGAGCTGCGCGTCGTTGGACACGACCGTGAGGTTCGCTGGATCAGCACCAAGGCGCACGTGTTCCGCGACCGGCGCGGTGCGATACGCCGAATGTCGGGTTGTGTCATGGAGGATTCCAACCACAACCGCGCAGCGGCCGAATTGAAAAAGCTGCAGCAAAAGCTGACCCATCTGACGCGCGTCGCCCTTCTGGGCGAACTATCCGGCGCGCTTGCGCACGAGTTGCAGCAACCTTTGACCGCCATATTGTGCAATGCCCAGGCTGCACAACTGATGCTTGCGCGGGAACCTGTCGACCTGGAGGAACTGCGCGAGATACTCCAGGAAATCGTCACCGACGATCGGCGTGCCGGGCAGGTCATCCAGAGTCTGCGCGCGCTGTTGTTGCGCGGCGAGACCAAGTTTCAGCGAGTCGATATCGGCAAAATGGTGGGCGATGTGATGACGCTTGCACGTGGGGCGCTCATGGAGCGCAACGTTCAAGTCAGTTTACGCATCGATGAAGGCGTTCCGGCCGTGACCGGGGACCCCATCGAGCTGCAACAGGTGTTGCTGAACCTGGTGCTGAACGCCTGTGAATCGCTGAGCGACAACCCCTCCCGCGACCGGCGGGTGGAGGTGGTCGCCGCCCTCGATGATGAGCCGGGCGCCGTGCGCATCTCGGTTCTCGACTGTGGAAGAGGCATTGATTCCGATCAGCTCGAGCGCGTCTTCGACCCGTTCTTCACGACCAAGGAAAGCGGTTTAGGGTTGGGACTGGCGATTTGTCACTCAATCAGCGTTGCTCACGGGGGCCGTCTGTGGGCCACGAACAGATCCGACCGTGGAGCGGCTTTTCACTTCACCTTACCGGCAGCGACCACCGAGGGATTCAATGAGCGGGACCGCACCCACCGTGTTCATAGTTGACGATGCCGGGGACGTTCGCATGGCGTTGTCACGGTTGCTGGGCGCATCGGGCTATCAGGTAAGCGCATTCGAGTCGGCGGAGCGTTTTCTCGCAGAACAGGACGCCGAGGCTCCCGGATGCTTGCTGCTCGATGTGTGCATGCCCGGGCTCAGCGGGATCGAGCTGCAGCGCACGCTTGCGGCGTCGCCAGTGGCGCGCCCCATCGTCTTCTTGAGCGGAAGGGGCGATGTCCAAACCGGCGTGCACGCCATGAAGGAAGGGGCGGTCGATTTTTTGACCAAGCCGATCGACCACCCGAAGCTGGTCGCGGCGGTTGAGCGGGCGCTCAAACGCGACGAGGAGCAGCGTCGCGAGCGGGACATTCGCCGCATGATTCAAGAGCGTCTCGAGACCCTGACGCCGCGCGAGCGCCAAGTGATGGTGCAGGTCATCCAAGGGCGGCTCAACAAGCAGATCGCGGTCGGCCTCGGCACCGGCGAGAAGACCGTGAAAGTGCACCGCGCGAGGGTTATGTCAAAGATGGGTGCGCATTCGGTTGCGGAGCTGGTGCAGTTGGCCGCGCGCGTCGGTGTGTCGATCGAACCGGCGCTGGGTAGCGATACGGCCACCCTGGATTGGAAGCAGGCCTAACGTCCAACATTCAATTGGCTCGAATGAGCGTAAAAGGGTGCTCTCTGGCAGGAGAGGCCCGTGATTGCGGTAGTCGATGACGAGGATTCGGTTCGAAAGGCGGTGCTTCGCGTGCTCCGTGCAGCGGGGTTCAGCGCGCGCGGCTTTGCTTCGGGCGCCGAATTTTTGAATTCCTGGCACTTTGATCGACCCGAATGCCTGGTGCTCGATCTGCAGATGCCCGGCCTCTCCGGAGTCGAGGTGCAGAAATCGCTGGTGTCGGCGGGCGCATTATTTCCCATCGTCATCATCACGGCTCACGATACGCCCACCTTGCGCGAGGAGTGCATTCGCCATGGTGCGGCCGCCTACCTGTGCAAGCCGCTGGATATTGGCGCCTTGCTGCACGCGGTCGAGCGGTTTTCCAGTTCGCCGGCGCAGGGTCAGGGGCCTCCGCATTGACGGTGGGTATCATTGCGTCGCCACCCTACATAAAATGCGGCCGGCGGCGACACCAGAGGACTTTGGTCGTATAGACGATTGCAGAGGCTTCTCGCTAACGTCGGCGTAGCTCCATTAACAACGGGTCAACCCGTGGCGGTACAGACAATGAAGACAAAATTGCTGAAAATCATGCCCATCGCGGCGGTGGCATTGGTCGCCGGCTGCAATACCACCCCGCTCAACGTCTCGAAGTCGGACGAGGCGGTCAATACCGCGCTCACGCGGGCGCGATTCGAGATGAACTGTCCGGCGGCGACGGGTTCGGTGCTCACGAGCGAAGTGATGCAGGGACCAAACACCTTTGGACCCATGGTCCAGACGGTGCAGCGCGCCCAATTCACGGTCGGTGTCACCGGCTGCGGTCAGCGGGCGACGTACGTGGTGGTTTGCGCCGAAGGCGGAAACGGTTGCGTTGCCGGTACCGGCCAGTAGCGCTCGGCTAGCGCGGCGGATGCGATCGAAATCGCCGCGGCGCAAGTTCACACTTTAGCGCCATGAGCGCAAATCAGGAGCCGGGCGGACGGTTCGAGGTTCGGGTCACCTCGGATAGTCATTTTGGTTGGCTTCGCACCCGCATGGCGCTCGAACGCACGCTCATGGCCTGGTTGCGTACCGCCGTGGCCCTGATCGGCTTCGGTTTCACCATCGTGCAATTCTTCCAGCGGCTTAATCAGATGGAGGGCGTGGCCCCGGCCGCCCGCCCGGAAGCGCCGCGGCAACTGGGTTTGGCGCTGATCGGGGCCGGCATTTTGGCTCTGATCATTTCGGCGCAGCAATATCGGCGCATGGTGCGCTACCTTTGGAGCGATCCGTACAGGCCGATCGCCGGAATCGACGGAAAGTCCATGGATCCGATCATCACGCAGACTCCGCTTTTGGGGATCGTGGTGGTCATGATCCTGATCGGTTTGTTTGCCTTCGGGGCGGTGCTGCTGCGCATGGTCTAACGCTACTCCTCAACTCACCTTGTCGATGTCCCAAGTGACAAAGGGGATGTTGGGCAACTCACGGCCGTCATCAGCGCCAATCTCCGCCTGGATCAAGGCTTCGAGCTTTGCATTCATGGCCAGAATCAGGTCGCGATTTTTCGTGCTATCCGCTCCCAAGTTGACCATTTCCAGGGGGTCCGAATTCAGATCGAACAACTCCACGTCATTCCATTTGTACAGCTCGTCCATGGTCTTGGGTCGATTGTGATCGAGCGGTGAGAAATAGCGGGTGAACTTGTAGCGTCCGTCAAAAGCGGTGCGCAATGAGCCGCGCTTCTTCATGTTCGGCTTGTAGCCTTGCTTCAACAGCCCTATTGCGGGATTCGCACCCTTGGCTCTGGCTTCTCCGATGACTTTGAACAGTTCCCCGTCGTTCGTAATCAAGCCGCTATAGGTGTACAGCACGGCCTCACGAACGGCGTGAACATCGGCCGCTCCCGGGTTGGTGAGGACCGGAGAGAAATCCTTTCCCGGAAGCTTTCGCTTGGCGATCTCGGCCGCCCGCGTCGTATTGACGCCCGCGATCGACAATAGGGTCGGAACGACGTCGATGTGCCCCGTGAGGGCGCGGGTGTCCTGTCCGCCCTTTACATCGGGATGCACGATGTACATGGGAAGATGGATGGTCTCCTCGTAGGCAAACGGCCCTTTGCCGTGCAGCCCGTGGCCTCCCGCCATCTCGCCGTGGTCGGAAGTGTAGATGAACGCCGTGCGATCGGTCAGCCGCAGCGCGTCGAGCTCCTTCAGCATGTTCTCGACATGCATGTCGACGGAACGAAGAGAATTGATGTAAAAATCATTGAACCGCTGCCACCGTTCCTGCTCGAGCGGGATCCGACCGAGCACATAGCTCCACATTTGCTCGAACTCACCATGCGCCTTGGCTCTTCCGGGTTCGTCGAATTTCTGGGCGAGGCTCTTGGGAATCTGCATGTCCCATGTCGCCTTGTAGAACTCGTTATTCGGCGCCGGCGCAGCATGTTTGATCAAGAAGCCCGTGTCCTGGACCTTCTGGCCGGGGGCGTCGGTGTTGAAGTACATGATGTCGTGAGGATTGACCAGGCTGACGAAAAGACACCACGGCTTGCCCTCGTCCGTGAGCCGCCGGCCGTGGCGGCGCAGCCAGGTTGTCGCGCTGCCCGCGATCAACTGATCGAACTCGTATCCGCCGAGCGTATGGCCGACGATGTCGCCCGGTGAATTGAAGTCTGAAAATCCATACTTGTCCATATCCTCGGTGAGGAGCTCTTGGCCCTCTTCGACGTCGAATTTCCGATTCAGGTGCCATTTGCCCTTGTAAGCCGTGTAGTACCCGGCCTGGCGCAGCATGTGTCCAATCGTGGGGATGTCCGTCGACAGGTTCTTGACGTAGGGCATGTCGGTGTTTTCGAACATACCGTTGACGCCGGTCGACAATCCGGTCAGAAGCACCGACCGGGAAGACGTGCACATCGTGGCGGGGCAATAATGATTGTGGAACGTGACCCCGCTCCGCTGCAGCCGCTCGTGGGCGGGAAGCGAGAGGCCCGTCGGCAACTTCGGAAAGTACCGCTCTTGGTCGGAGAATACGAAAATGATATTGGGCCTGGATTGGGTCGGACCAGCCGGACGGGTCGGTGCGGCGGGTTGGGTTTCAGTGCTCGCCGCATGGGCGAACAGGGAGCCGGCGAGCGATCCCGCTATGGCGCCGGAGGCTTGGACGAGAAACTTGCGTTTACTCAGGCGCTGCTTATGATTTTTTGAATTCTTGTCCACGCCATAGTCTCCCAGGGTTAGCGTATCAATGAGGGATCAGAAATGAAGGCCGACGATAATACACACACCGCGGCCGCAACGGCCGCAGCCACCGTGATCTTTTTGCCATTGCGGCGGCCGCCGTAATTATATCCGCGCCCGTCTCGACGTCTAGCGTGGCGCTATTCGACTCGCGTCCAACCGGACGCGGGATCATAGCGGGTGATGGCGGCCGCCACGGTCGCAGTCTTCGGGCCAAGATCCTGCTCGTAGACCAGGCCATCCTTGCTCACGATGAAGCTCATGATGCCGCTCACGCCGTAAACGGCGGGATAGGCGATCAGCGCGAAGCCATTTCGCATCTGACCGTCGACGATGTAGCTGCGCGGATCGTCCTTGGAGCCTTCGGCGGTGAGTATGCGAAAGAGGTAGCCGTGAAATGGGGAGAGCTTCCCCGCATTGCGGCTATAGCCTTCGGCGGCGGCCTTGGCAGCGAACTCGCCGAGCGGGCTGCTGTTCTCGAATCCATCCGACGGCCAATACAGGCCGTCGTGCTTGCCCGCTGAACTCACGATTCTCTGTGCGTAGACGCCGCTCGCCTGAAAGTCATGGGGCGCGGCGGCATATTCCTGCTGCGCGTCGACGTAAACCTGGCAGACCTCAATGGTCGACAGTTCGTTGCGCCCAATGCGCCGCACGAGCACCTCCTGTGCGCCCGCGGCGGTGTCGAAACGCCATGTTTGACCCTCCTTCACCAGCGGAATGGGGAACGGCCAGTCTTCGTTGCCGATGTATAGAATCCGCCGTGTCGGGCCGTCCTCCATCAGGGAGGCCCGCTCGCCGTAAGCCACCAGAAAGACCTCGCGGCTCCTCTGATCCATCACCGGGTCGCCCGAACGGATGAGTTTGTCGCCCGCTGGTCCGAGGATGGCGCGAAGCTCGCCGGTATTGTATGCCGCCGTGGCGTCCACCAATGCAACCACCGCGTCTTCCGGGGCCGCGAAGGTTTTCTGCGGCACGTGCTGTGCAAGGGCAGGCAGCCACACACACACCAACGCGGCCGCCGCGCAGTACTTCATGATCGATGGGATGTTCATGTTCGTAAATTCCCTAGCGCTTCGAGCCTGGATTACCGCCCTTCGAACCGGGTGCGTTTCCCTGTTTGTGGGACACGCTGCCTTGTCCGCGCTGGCTTGCGGCACGCTCCGCGCTGCCACTCTGGTAGCCCGAGAACGCATTGGAGCTGGTCTGAGCCCGCTCGGAGGGTTTGATGTTCGTCGGGGCGCTGTAGCCGCGCGAACCGTAATCCGCCGTTCTCGTGTTGGATGGCGCCGGGCGCTGACCCTGTGCCGCGCCTGCGCCGGACGGGTACGTCGTCGGGCGCCCACCGGCAGCCGGCGGTGTACTGATGGGCGGGCGCCCAGCTCCAGGCGGCTGCGTCGCCGGCGGCCGGGCCACCGGTTGGTATGGTGTCGGGCGGGGCGTCACACCACCTGGGTAACCGGGATAGCCCGATCGGTTTACCGTGGTTCGATTCACGTTGATCGTCGTCGGCGCGTAGACATAGGGCCGCGGGCGATAGCCGCCGTAGGGCACTGGAACTGGGCGGACATAAGGATAGCGGGCGTGGGGCGGCGGCACCCAGGGTCGGCCCACGCACACCACGGTGTGACTGTGCCAACCCATACCCCACGCGCCCCAACCATAGGGAGCGTAGTAGTTGTTGTTGCTGACCATCGCGCCGATTGCGATACCCAGACCAAACGAGAATAGAACCGCTCCGGGAGGCGGTGGCCAATACACGAGCTGGGGATTGTATACGGGCACATACACCACCTGCGGGTTCGCGGGCTGAATGACGATGATGGGCTGCCCGTTCTGAGTTTCCGTGTTGACCACCTGCTGCGGCGTCGTCTGCAAGTTGCCGGCCGCCTGCGCTTGAGCCCGCAGTCTTTGCACGGCATCCATCACGCCTTTCGGGTCGCTCAAAAAAGCCGTGCCGAGTTCGGTGGTCCAGTCGATCTGGGAGGCAAGCTGGTTGAGAACATCCGGAAAGAGGGCGAGCGCCACGAAACTGGCCTCGTAGCCCCGCTGTTGGGCCGCGTCCTGCAGCGCCGTGCCATGCAGCGTCGGGTTCTGCTGCACCCAGGCATTCATGTCGGTGACCTGCCCGGGACTCGCGGCGCAGGTCAACACCTGCGCGAGCAGCGCATCGGGGTACAGTGCGACCGGTGCGACCAGTTGATCGAGCGGCGGAAGCGGTGGATTCGGGGCGGGGGTCTGCGCCGAAGCCGTTGCGAAAATCGCGCAAAACGTCAATACGCCGCCGATCCAAGCATGCTTCATCATAGAATCCTCACTCCGTTGTCTGCCGCGATCGCTGGCGAGGCGCCGATGACGATCTGCCGATGCCGGCGCAATTTATAGAACGAGTTCGACGGTGCGGGGGATGATAGGATCATTGCTCGACGGTTGCATCTCCAAAGTGAACATGGACATCGGCATCAGCATGAAAATGGACATCATCGATTACCGGACTCTCGGCGCGCTCGTCGCCGGGCTCTTGATGACCGGGGTGCTCGCGGCCTGGTCGCCGGCGGGTGCCGCCGAAGGGCCCGCCGATGGCGCGGCTGCCCTCGAGGCCGCGCGAGCGGAGCTGCGTGCGGGACGCACCCAGCTGTTTGCCGACAACCTCACGCTCACGCAGGGACAGGCGGACCGGTTCTGGCCTCTGTACCGCGAGTACGCCGCCAAGCGCGCGGCTCTCGGCGACGAGAGAATCGCCATTATCCAAGACTATATGGCAGCCTATCCGAAGGTCTCCGATGCAAAGGCTGCGGAGCTCGTGGCTCGCTCCATCAAAGTGGAACGCGAGGTGACGGATGTGCGCATTGACTACGCCAACAAGTTCGGCAAGGTGCTTCCGCCGGCCACCCTGCTGCGGTTCTTGCAGATCGACCGGCGCGTCGATACCGTGATCGAGACGGAATTGCAGCGCGTCTTACCGCTCTCGGGGCCGCCCGCCAATTGATTCAGGTGCGCGGTCCGGCTTTCTGCCTGGACGGATCCACGACCAGGTCGAGGTCGGCGTCCTTCAACAGCCGTTTGAACTCCGGCGATGACAAGATGATGGTGCCCGCCGCGGCTCGCAAGCGGTCGACTGCCTGGGCGGGCAGGGCCAACGACGTCGGCAAAGTGTTGAGATACTCGAATTCCGCCTGGTCCGCGAGTGCGTGGAAGGACACGTCGATGGCGTACAAATCGACGTCGGGCACGTTCACCAAGCGTTGCAACGCGGGATCCTCGTTCCCCGCAAACGCCGGCGAATTGCGTATCTGGCGCATGGCTTGCCAGCGCGCCATGGTGTCGCGCAGCAGCTCGACCCCCTCGTCCGAGTAGTGATCGATCGGCACGCCGGCGGATTTGATCACGATCGCCATGTCACTCGGCGGGCGCGGCGACTTGTCCCAATTGGTCTTGGGCGATGTCATCGCATTGACCACAAAAACGGCGATCCTGCGCACGTGATCGAGCGGCGTCGGTTGGCCCAGTATTTTCAGCGCTTCAAGTTCCTCCAAGGTCTCGAGCACGCCGCGCATGGCGAGATTGTCAGCGATCGCACCGTCGACGAGGTGAATGTAGGGCCGTTGTTTGCCATCCTGATATGCCTCCAGGTCGTTTATCTGCTTGATGGCACGAACCGCGGGCCGCGGTGCGGTTTCCGGATTGCGGAATGCCTCACTCCACTCGGGCGCAGCGAATTTGCAACTGCCGCCGTAGTTGTTGAAGGTCACCGCTGAGAGCACCAGCGGCACGGCTGACGAGGCCGCGGCGGCCCGGGACAGCGGCACCGCATCGAGCTCCGAGCACAGATAGTCGAAGACCGATTGCTGGAACTCCACGCGTCCCCCGGTTGAGATATCGTGGCCGTCGCCACGATCAACGGGCCGGTGCCGCGGTCGAGATCGGCGAAAGTGGCGCCGTGGAAAAGGATCTCATCGTAGAGCTGCGCGGCCACTTCCGAGCGGCTCCAATTCTTTGACCACAAGGCTCCCCAGTTGCGCGACTTAAGATGCGCGAGATGAGTTCGCCCTGGACGTCGCGTTTTAGGAAGTTCCTGTCATAGAGTTCGAACAATTTGTCGCCATAGAGACCGAAGGCAAGGGCCGTGAAGCTGCCGCCCGACACCCCCGTGATGACGTCGACTTCATCGAGCAGTCGAACCTTCTTGCCGCGGGGGCCGGTCACCTGGATGCGCCGCAGGGCCTCGAGACGCCGTACGAAAATGCGGCTGCTCGCGTGCCCCCGCCCGAGAAGGCGAGGATGACCAGGGTCTCCTTGTCATTGTCGCGAAGATGCTCCTGGCGGGTCTCGTACCGATACCCTTCGCGCAAGTCCACACTCGCGATCGGCGGATTGACCGGGTGCACTTTGCAACCGCCGAGCAGCAGCAATGATGAGAAAACGAGCGACGCCGGGCTGGCAAGCGAGTCATGAGCGAGCCATGATCCAAAACCGGGGTCGAGCGTTTCAAAGGACCGCCGACCTCGAGGCATCGAGTACAATCTGGTCGTACTGCCAGAGGCGTTCGAAAAACTGCAGGGCGCGCGCTCCTTGATTCCCATCGGCGACTGGTACGATCTCACCGAGGGTTCGCACGCCATCGATCTGTTCCAATAGCCGGTCCTCCGCCGAATTGATGGGAAGTATCAGGTCGGTAAACTCGTGCGTCGGATTCAGCAACACCGCCACACTGCCCGCGGGAACTCTTTCTCGAATGCATAGCGTCCACGGCAGGCGAATCGGCACGTACGAGCGCCATCGCTCATCGCTAAACCGAACGCGGCGCTCGGCGGCGATTTGTTCGCTGCCATACGCGATGCAACGGTGGCGCGTCATCGTTCCACGAAAAAGCTCGGCAACCGCGTGTTGCCGAGGCTCCGACAGCGCAGCCATGCGTGCGGCATGGGGGGTTTTGGCCAACAATCCACATTGCGGCAGATACGGGGCCTGCTCAACCCAGCGACCGAAGCACAGGCCGCTGCGTTCGAGCCAGGCATGCATCTCGGGAACCGTGTAGGCGCGATCCAATGGGTGCAGCAGCGCATCGGCCATCGCCTCGGGCCGCCGGAAATCCTTCGCGCGCCGGAGCAATTCCGCCAGGGGGTGATGCGCGGGCAATGCGCCGAGCGCCGCGCCGAGATCGCGCAAGTCCCGGTCGGCGGTGCCGATGCCGAGCAAGCGGCAGTACTCTTGCATCATGTAAATGCCGCTTCGGCCGTACCTCGCATACACCATCAGATGCATCGCCCCGCGGGGCTTCAGCACCTCGCGCAGAGCACGCAGACCGAGGTCCGGGTCGGGCAGGTGATGCAGCACCCCGGTGCACACGATGAGATCGAAGGGGCGCCCGAGTTCCTGAACCCTCTCGATCGGCAGCTGCTGCAGCTCGAGATTTTCAAGATTGTATCGGCGCTTCAGATCGCGCGTGTGGCGCAGGCTCGTCTCGCTGATATCGATGGCGGTCACGCGGGCATTGGGATCGCCGAGCGCGTGCCGCGCGGCCTGCGAGGTGCCGCAGCCCGCGATCAAGACCTCTTGGCTTGCTCCCGGCTGCTCGGTCGGCCATATCCGATGGAACAGCGCCCGGCGGCGCTGCGGATCGGCGGACAACTCGCGGTGTTCATCCAGGTTGCGAGCGGCGGGGGATAGGGCAGTTTCTCGTAGAAGTCGCGCACTTCATCTGAGGCCGCCGGGCCGGGTGCGTCACGTTCCCCGTTGATGCTCACCTCGAATGCTCCGGGGGGGCGTCGCTGCGATAAGCGGCGCGCGAACCGGCTCCGGCACATGGCGCAGGACGGAGATGACGAGCGCCGCCGTCATCTCCGTCACCGCATTGACGCGGAACCGGCTTGGCTTCACCCCGGGTGGGCGGCGGCTTTCAGCGCTTCCGCATTCTTCTTGAGCTTCTCCATCATCTGTTCAGGCGTCCAGCTCTCCGGACTCTGCCGCGGCGGAAACTCCATCATGGTCTGCATGTATTTCGCGACGAGGGCGCCTGCGGGCAGCAGCATGAAGACTCGATCGGCACGCCATTTCCAGTAGTGGATATCCGCCGGATATCCGCCTCTTCGAACGGATCGGTCGCAGGTTCACGAGCATCGGGAACCTCAGTTGTCGAGAGGGCTCCTGCCAGGCGTCCGCGCCCTTCATACGCGTTGCACGGCGAAATGGATCTTCCAGTTGCCGTAGCGCAGCGCCATCAAGTCGCCTTCGTCGCTCCAGTACAGGAATCCCGGGCGCGGGTTCTCCTTGACCTCGCCTTTGAGATACGGAAGCAGATTGAACCCGTCCATATGGACCTTGAAGGTCTTGCTTGCCGGCCTTGTAGCCCTTCTTGACTTCTCGACGATATCCGGTTCGCCGGCCGCGGCCACCAGCGTGGGCAGCATGTCCTGGTGCGAGAAGATCTCGTTGCTGACCGTGCCCGGCTTGATCACGCCCGGCCAGCGGATCAGGCAGCGGCACGCGCCAGCCGCCTTCCCAATTCGGTGTCCTTCTCGCCGCGGAACGGCGTTGCTGCCGCCGTCGGGCCAGCTCATTTCCTCCGCGCCGTTGTCGGTCGAGTACATGACGATGGTGTTGTCCGCGATGCCCAGTTCGTCGAGCTTGTCGAGAAGCTGGCCGACGTGCCCGTCGTGCTCGACCATGCCGTCGGGATACACGCCGAGGCCCGTCTTGCCCTGGGACTCCTTCTTCAGGTGCGTCCAGATGTGCATGCGGGTGGAGTTCCACCAGCAGAAGAACGGCTTGTCGGCCTTCACCTGGCTGGTCGATGAAGTTGATCGCTGCCGTCGAGAATCTCCTCGTCGATCGTCTCCATGCGCTTCTTGGTCAAGGGGCCGGTATCTTCGATTTTCTGCGTGCCGTCGGGATTCGCCCAGCTGTGCAGCACGCCGCGCGGCCCGAACTTCTTCTTGAAGTTCGGGATTCTTTGGGATAGTCGACGTTTTCCGGTTCCTCCTCGGCGTTCAAGTGATAGAGATTGCCGAAGAACTCGTCGAAGCCGTGCACGGTCGGCAGGAACTCGTCGCGGTCGCCCAGGTGGTTCTTGCCGAACTGGCCGCAGACATAGCCCTGGGGCTTGAGCAGTTCGGCGATCGTCGGGTCTTCCGGCTGCAGACCGAGCTTCGCGCCGGGCAAGCCCGACCTTGGTCAATCCGGTTCGGATCGGCGACTGGCCGGTGATGAACGCGGCGCGGCCCGCCGTGCAGCTCTGCTGGCCGTACCAGTCGGTGAACATCGTGCCTTCCTTGGCGATGCGGTCGATGTTCGGGCGTGCGATACCCCATGATGCCGTGGTTGTAGGCGCTGATGTTGAACCAGCCGATGTCGTCGCCCCAGATGATGAGGATGTTGGGTTTCCTTGCAGCCATGCTTCAGTCCTTCAGTGGTTGGTTACATCAAGTTCACTCGTGCGATCGGCGTCGATCGGCACGGGTGCGCTTCGTTCTTTGGGCGCCTGCCGGCTGCCGTGGCAGAAGCGGAATTTCTCGCCGCTGCCGCAAGGGCAAGGCTGATAAGGTCCGCGCTGGGAATCGGCGGCGGCGACCGCCGCCATGATTTCCGCGGGAGCGTGGCCGCCCTGGATCAGTTTGGCCATCGCGCTAACGTCGGGCCCGTATGCATGAAAAACAGCTCCAGACCCGCACACAGGTAGTTCTGGCCCGGCTCGCCGTCGCGCGAGAGCGCGAAGCGGTCTTTCGGGCAGCCGCCGTTGCACCAATTCCTGACCTTGCAGCTGCGGCATTGGGCGGTGAGCAATTCGCGCTTGTCCTCGCCGAACCTGCGCTGCTCGGGCGAAGCCACGAGCTTCAGCATATGCGTTTTATGTATGTTTCCGAGCTTGAAACGCGGCTCGACGAAATGATCGCAGGAGTAAAGATCCCCGTTGTACTCGAGCGCCGGGCCATAGCCGCAGGTGGGCGCATGAATGCACAAGAGGTGGCGGCCGAAAAAGCCTCCAGGGTCACATCGAAGAGCTGCACATACACCGCGCCCACATCGCGGCGCACCCACTCCTCGAAAACGTCGACGAGAAATTGGCCATATTGCCGCGCGCCCACCGTTCGTTCGGTGACCAAGTTGCCGGTCTGCGTATACAGCAGACGCTTGCCGCCGCGAAGGCTCGCTCCAGCCCTGGTTCGCGATGGCGAGAGTCTCTTGGGTCGCTCGCTCGACGATCGGGATGAACTGCACCCACTTGGCGCCCAACACGTCGCGGAAGAAGCGGTACACGTCGCGCCCGTGTTTTTCATTGGCGGCGTTGACGGTACACAGAATGTTGAACTCGACTTCGTGCTTGCGCAGGTGCCGCCAACCCTGCATGACGCGATCGAAGGTGCCCCGTTTGCGGCGGTCGAGGCGGTAGGTGTCGTGCAGCTCGCGCGGCCCATCGACGCTCAAGCCCACCAAAAAGTCGTGTTCCTTGAAGAAGGCGCACCACTCATCATCCAGGAGGATGCCGTTGGTCTGAAAGGTGTGCTTTACGACCTGACCCGGTCGGCGGTACTTTTCCACGAGTTCGACCGAGTGCCTGAAGAATTCGGGCTTCATCAGGGTGGGCTCTCCGCCCTGCCACGCCACGGTGACCTCGGGCGCGCGATGCGATTCGAGGAGCTGACGGATGTAGGCTTCGAGCGTGGCCGCCGACATGCGGTGTTTTTCGTTGGGGTACAGCGCGTCCTTCGACAGGAAAAAGCAATACGTGCAATCGATGTTGCAGGTCGACCCGCTCGGCTTCGCCAGCAGGTGAAAGCCCGGAGGGGCATCGGCCGGCAGGACGTCGGTGATTTCGGGTTCCGGAACGGACATGCTAAAACCTTGGGCGGACGGAAGCCACGCCGCGAAGGCGGCGGCTATACCCCGGCAGGGTACGAATCGTGACGCAAAGTATACATTGGACCTAGGTCCACCCCTGCGCCTGGGTTCGGGACGGCCGCCCCGATCAAAAAAGCTTCCCAACCCGGCGGCCGCGCGGCCATGGGCCAGGCACACGGGCCCGATCCGCGTATTCACCGCGACGAGGGCGCTGGCAGACCCCCCCTTCCCTCTTCCCACTTCCACTCATCAGAATCCGCCATAGCTCCCTCGAATAAAGTCCCTTGCAGAATCCGGCGGTAGTACATGGCGCGCAGATACCACATGTTTTGCCCCGCGCTGGCCGGTGGCGTAGTTGGATTGTTGAGGAATTTGTTTCATTGGAAATATGTAGTAGGGAGGGGTGGAGTATTGGGATTTGAAGGAAATTGAGTGTGTGTGAAGGAATAGGGGATGGTGTATCATTGATGTAGTGTGGTGGGGGTTGGGTCGAGTCGAGAGGTTGATGTGGGGTGAGGGGGTGGGAAGGCAGGTGTGATGTGATCGAGGTCAGGCGCGTAATGCTGCGCAGTGATAAAGGTGCAAGGGGTACGCGGCAAGTAGAGTCGGGCGGATTCGCGCGCAGACGGCGATGCGAACTGGCGGTAGGCGATGGGTGGCGATGTCGAGGCGGCGCGGCGGGTGAGGTCGTACACGGCAAGCGATGCCTGATAGAACAGCAGCGAGCGCGCTCACGGATGCGTCCGGGTCGACGAATACGTGCCCTGGGCGTTGAGCGGCTGGTAGAACTCGGTCGACAGGCTGGAGGTGCGGCACACCTGGGCGTCGGTGCGCCATTCCGCACCGAGCGAGCTGGACCGGTCTTGCGGTGGTTCTTTAGCGCGTTGAAGAGCATAGCCGCTGAAATCGCTCGAAAGCCCAGCCCCATGCGCAGGTAATCGGGGCCCCAGCTTTTTTCGACGCGTCCACCGCCAGCACTCGTCTGCCTGGTTCTTCGAGAACCGATAACCTACCAGCTCGAAATCCCCTCCCTACAGCGCGCATTCGCTCGAGACTGTGATCGATCGCTGACCTTCTACTCTCCATACCGCCTGCAGCCTGCGATTCACGCGCGCAGTTCCACAACAATCTCTCACGCGCGCATCCGCGCGGTACGCTCTACCTGCCCGCGCGCGCAACTCTCCGCAGCCCGCGCTTACCTTCCCACCTTCGCTCGCCTCTCCCTCGCCTCATCTGCGCAAATTCAATCCCCTCAACCTCCCACTCCTCAATCAAATATCTGCTTCATCAGCATCACCTCACATACTACTCTCAAAGCAGCATCTACTTCCCAACCCTCAACTATCGCCTGCCCTACCTACATACACCGCATAATCCCCCATCCCACACCTACCTAATGCTCACCTCACCATCACCCCTTACCCCCCACCCCCCACCACATCTCCCATCACCTCCCTCCCCTCCTAAACCACCCTCCTTCACCAATCTCCCACCCACACACCAATCACAATTACCCTCACTGACCCCCCACCCCTCCACCCCCACACCCCTCCCCTCCCCTCCCCCCCCCATACCTTTCCCCACCCCCCCCCCCCCCCCACCTCCATCCCCCACCCCCCCCCCCCCACCCCCCCCCCCCCACCACACCCCACCCCCCCCCCCCCCCCCCCCACCCCCCCCCCCCCCCCCCCCCCCCCCCCCCGCGAATGCGCCGCGAAAAATCGGCCGCCGAATCGGCCGCCTGCGCCCGTTCATTCACGTGGGCGCGCTCACGCAGTTCCGAGAACGGGACGTGCGTATCGAGCCGACCCTGTTCGTAGAGGTATTGGGGTACATAGCCGCTGACCAGGATCTTCCAGCTGAGCGGCAGATGTTCTTGATTGACCAGCGTATTTGCCCAGATGTCGGTCGTGCAATTGCTGGTGAGCGTGTTGTAGAACTCAGGGTGCGCCTGGAGGTTATTGATCTGGTTCATGTATTCGATGAACACGCGGCGGGCGGCTTCGAGCGGCGCCTGCACCCGATACACGTACACATCTTCCGGCGGATCGTGGCGATAATTGGTGCGCAGCCGGATGACGTCGCGCTCATCGGCCACCACATAAATCAGTTCGTACTGCCGGAAAAAGCCCCGCAGCGTGGAAAAGCCCTGTCCCTGCTTCTTACGCGTCTCGATGGAAACGGCGAGATGGTCGCCGCCGGCAAAGGCGAAACTCACGAATGTGTGCGCGATGGCCGGCCCCATCCAGTAGACGGCCACGAGATCGATGCCCTGCAAATTGCCGAGCTCGAAGCGCTTGTCGTACCAGGCGGGTGCGAAGTCGGTCTCGCTGCGGTAATCGAAGTTGCGGATGTTGTGCACCGTGACCGTATCGCCGTCGAACGTCGCATACGCGAGCGTCGACACATCGGGCTGCCAGTCGGCCTCATTGGTCGGCGTCAAACGGCTGAACCAACCCAGGAGCCCTGCAAACAACACGGAGAAGCAGAAAAACGCTCGCCACCGCCAGCGAGGCGAGGTCAGTGCAAGCAATGTCGCCAATGCCGAGATTCCGGCGGCGACGGCGAGGGCGATGCGCAAGCTCGGGTCGCGGGGTCCGGCATAGCTAAGGGCGAGCGCGCTCCAGACGCCCGCTGCAACGATCAATACGCCGAGCAGGACGTAGGACGCGGCGACCAGGAATCGGTTGATGGAAATGTCGATGTCCTCGATCGGTTACCGCGGGCAGGTTCGCCGCGTAGCACTGAACCCCGTCCTCATTCGCTCACCCCAACGGCAGCAGAATCAATCCATAGGCGAGTCCGCCGACCATGAACGGCAGGAATCGGCCTTCGCTTTCGGTCGGTAGTTCGGTGATTGAGCTGTTCATGATGACCGCCCCCGAGATGAACGCAACCATCAGCGCGAGCACGGAACGCGGCAGGCTGATCAGCATGCCCACTCCCCAGCCGAACAGGGACATCGCCGCGAGCACGAGACGGCCAATCCGCTCATACACCGCCCCGTACTGCTCGCGCAACGTGTGATCGACCCCCAAGAAATGCACCGCAATGGCCAAGGCGAACAGCGCGACCGACCTCGGGGTGTCCTCAAGGTTATGCACCAGAAGATAGGCCATCAGCCCGACGTAGGCGGCGAAACCCGAGATGCTGATGATGAACGCCCTTCCCACGCGCGCCTTTGCCGAGGTTTCATGCAGACTCTTGCGCAGGTGATCCAGGCCGTAGAACATCAGGAATCCGATGAGCGACACATAGAAGATCGACATTCCCTCGTAGTGCAAAGGGAGCGAAGTCGATTCCGTAAACGCGCGCCTCGCGCTGTTCAGTTCCGGCATGACGTGCACGAACACGTAGGCGGTCGCCACGCCGGCTCCGAATGAGACCGCTGAACGTTCTTCCCCGACCAGCCGTCGAAACGGACGCAGTTTACCGACCAGCAGAAAGGTCGCGCAGAACAGCAGCGCAGCGGCAGCGGATTCGAGGTTGAGTTCGGTCTGCATCAGGGGTTTCAGAACAATCTCGTCATGATGCTGAAGAATAGAAACACTCCCATCACGGACATGATCAATGCCATGACGAGAGAAGGTCGCGTTAGTCGAAAATCCTTGATTTCATGCAGCTCCTTGAGCGTATACCAATACTCGACGGTTCCCATCAGCATCGCGAGGGTGCCGAGCCCGGTCAGGAACAGCCCGATGTTGCGCGGCGTATGCTCCCGGCGCAATTGACCTCCACCCTGCTGAAATGCCAAGAGCACCTTGTAGATGGTGAAACCGAAGCTGTTGAGCGAGAGTGAGGTTCGGACCCAGGCCATCAGTGTTCGGTCCGCCGCCATCACATTGCGCGATGTGGCCAGATCGGTCCGCATCTGTGCCAGATCGTTCGATGATAATCTCTCGCTCTCCGTCATGTCGGCGCTCTTCTTTAGGTGATTGCCGACCGCGAGGCGCAATCGGTGGAGTCCGCGAAGTCGGCTGCCATTGATCGCCACCGCCGCAGTATTAAAAGGCGATCTTGATCAGCCGGCTCACCAGCTCCTCGAGTGGCATGATGGTAAGCACCACAGACAAGACCGGCAATGCGACGGCAGCCACCAATTGGGCGCTCCTGAAGCGAAGCACCATCGCATTTCCTCACACGCATAACTATTGCCCAGATCCGCGAGCGATTGGATGTCCGCCGTGCCCAGGATATCCTCCCCTTTGGCACCTCCGTGGATCCACTTCCATCGAAATCGTCGACGTAGACCGTGCCAGCGTCCCGTAGGCGCTCAAGCCCGCCCGCTTGGTGCGAAAAAGATGCCCGGTGAACATGGTCAGCGGACCGAGGATCACCAGAACAAAGAAACCGGCGACTGCGACGATCGTCGCTTTGAATGACATCAGGCTCTGTCCCTGGTAGAAAATCCGGCTGGCGATGAGCCCTGCCGTCAATGCGCCCTGAGCGAACAGGATCGGAGCGAAGGCGTAGCTGTCGCTACCCAAAAATCCGATCCCGCCGGCGCGGTCGGGGTGCGTCGGCACCAGGTGCAGATTCAACCGCGAGACGCGCCACAACAGCCAGAACCAGATGAACAGTCGCAGATACCAGCGGAACAAGATGAATTGAAAGATCGGGATACTGACGAAACTGTACCAGTAGCCGGCAGAGTGAGGTGTATGCCCGCCCTTCGGGCCGCGTACCAGGTGTCGCGCCCAAGGCCACTTCGTTTTGCCATACCCAGTGACCCACCGTATAGACAAAAATCAGCAGTGCCATCTCCAACCAGAGCGAGTCTCGCGCCCGTATGGCCGCGTCGACGGCGGCCTCAAACGCCGGAGTGTCCTCGTCGGTAATCACTCTGCGGTCCAGAAAGCGCCTCAACACCGGCCCGATTCGGTGATGCACCACCAGTTCGGCAAAGATCAGCACCGGCAGCGCCAACAATAACCGCACGTGCGACTCGATGTCGCGCGCGAACGTCAGACCCTGATTGTCAAACAAGTGGCCTTCGATGGCCGACAGCGCGGCCAGCGGTACCCAAGCCAAGATCGTGATGACCACCATGCGACGATGGACGAGCTCCAAGGCCGGCCCCGATAGCTGAGCCCGCCTGAACATCCGAAACAGGGGCCCCCCCACCACGAGCGAGAAATCAGGCTGTTCCGCAGGCGCTGTGGGCGTCCTCATCGATATCTCCCGGTGCCGCGCCGTAAAGCGCTACTTGGTTTCCAGAACCACTCGGCCATTCAGAGCTTGTGTAGGCCGGGCATCGTTGCTGTACAGGCCCGCAAACCTCGCGACCTCTGTATCCGAGACTGTCACCGGCTGCTTCAACACGAACCAGGTGACGTTCTCGCTGCAGGGCGGCGTGGTGAGCGATCCGGGGAAGGTGTAATAACCGCGATTCGCCGGCAACAGCTGGGTCAAATCAATCTGAACCTTATCATACGCGACCTCCTTTTCCTTTTCCTTGGGCAGGTCGTTCCAGAGCTCGTGAATGAGCGGGTTGTCGCTGCCTTTGTTGAGCAGAACCGCCACCACCGCCAGATTGCCCTCGCTATCCGCGTGCACCAGATGCGCCACCATATCGAAGGCGCGGCCGTTGATTTTCTCCTCACTCGGCCTGTGAAAATGGAATTGTTTCAGTTCGTATTGCTTCCCGCCCACACGAATGAAGCTGCCCGGGGCGTAATTGATCATCACCGTGTGGCCGTTGTCGACGATGTGTAAAAAGGAGGGCTTGTAATCGAATTCGATGGCCGGCAAATCGGTCGGCCGCGGATTCTTGATATCGATGGGCGACTGGCGATGCCCATCCTTGCATTCTGCGAACTCCGGTTTAAGGTCGCCCCAATGCTCGGGTCCCAGCGATCCGCTGTAGCTCCAGACATGCTCGGGCTTCTGGTCCTGACCGGCCACGATCCCGGAACACGACAACCAGAATCCGATGACTGCCATCGTGCATCGTCGAACACCCATGGCCCTCGAGCGGACGGGCGGGGTATCAGCGGTCCCGGGCAATGTATCGGTCATGGAAGACACCTTTTGCGGTGGTCGGTGGCCGGATCGTGGCAGGGTAGGGATCGCGACGCGCGCGCGTAATTGGACCTAGGTCCACCCCAGCGTCTGGCTTGCATGCGAGCTATGATTCACGCACCGTTGGTGTACTGCGCTTTCGAATGGCGATGATCCCGCAGGGAGTTTATGTGAATTACGGTTGTTGGAACCCGCAGGCCACCGGGGGCTTTCCGCGGTCGCGGACGGCATGTTCATTCTGCGCCATATTCGCGGCTGCGGTGCAGCTGACCCTATACGCGTCGCCTGCGCTCGCGCTCGATACGCGAACGCCCGAGCCGGGGGCGGCCACGGTGCAGGCCGCCGACAATGACGAGGCCGAGACGCCGGATTCGACCGAGCAGGGCCAAACACAGATGGTCGACAGCTTCGAGCACAGACCATTTCAGGCCTTGCTCCATGAATCCCAGCTCGTCGGCTTGCGCGATACCACGACCAATGTGCAGCTGCGCACTGAGTTTCTCAATCGCGACAATTTCGACGAGACGGCAAGCGAGAGCTGGGCCCTGGGCGGCTCCGCGGGCCTTAAGACGGGCTACTTCGTCGACTTCGCTTCGTTCGGCGCAACCGCCTATACCTCGCAGCGGCTCTATGGGCCGCTTGACAAGGATGGCGCGAAGCTGCTGCAGCCCGAGCAGGAGCAATACACCGTGATGGGGGAACTCTACGGCCAGTTCAAGCTGACCGACGAGATCTTGGCGGTGGCGGGCCGGCGGATGTTCAGCACGCCGTTCATCAACGCCCAAGACTCCCTCATGACGCCGAACACGTTTCTGATGTATGCCGTTCAGGGGTTGATCGGCGGCTCGGAGGATAAATCGGCGTTGCGCTTCGGCGCGGGCTATGTCGACAAGATGAAACCCCGCGATGCCCAGGATTTCGAGTCCATGGCCACCGCCGCCGGTGCGCCGGGCGGGGTGGAGCGCGGCGTCTACGTCGCCGGCGCAAACTACGCCGGGGGTGGTTTTGCGCTCGGTGCGATCGATTACTACTGCGCCGACATCATCAACATCGCCTACTCCGAACTCAAGTACACCGTCCCGCTTGCCAGGCGGGTGACGCTGCGCTTCGGCGCCCAATACGCCGACCAGCACAGTACCGGCAATGACCTGCTCAACGGGAAGCCGTTCGCGACCAACCAATATGGCCTCAAGGCCGAGATCGGATTCGGCGGGGCTTTGCTGACGGCGGCGCGGAGCCACACGGCCATCGGTGACGTCAGCTCCAACGGCAGCGGCACCGACATGCGCAATCCCTGGGGCGCTTATCCCGGCTACACCGCGGTCCAAGTCGAAAACTTCTACCGGGCCGGCGAAAACGCGACCCTGCTGCGCGCCGCGTACAATTTCCCAAAAAGAACGAACCTGAGTGTCTACGCACTATGGGTGCATGGTTCGACCCCGGATGTTCAAAAGCAATACGCACAAAGCGAGTACGACTTCAACGTGCAATGGGATGCGCCGAAAGGCGCCTTCCAGGGACTGCAGCTGCGCGTGCGTTATGCACACGTCACGCAGGCGGGCCCGAGCGATGAGCACGAAGATGAGCTGCGGCTGTTGGTTTACTACGATCTGCGTTAAATTGACGCGCGATATCCACCGAGGCTGGTGCTGGCCGTGCCGATGACAACACCGCTGTCGGGATATCAAAAGAACTGGTTCCGATTCGATGCCGTGGCAGGCCTCACCACCGCGGCGGTCGTGATCCCAAAGTCCATGGCCTGCGCCAGCATCGCCGGTTTGCCCGTGCAAGCGGGCCTGTATGTGGCCCTCGTACCGATGTTCGTCTACGCGTTGCTGGGAACTTCGCGCCCTTTAAGTGTGAGCACCACCAGCACCATCGCGATACTGACCGCAGCCGAGTTGGAGCTCGCCGTGCCCGGCGGAGATTCCGCGCACCTGATGGCGGCAGCCTCGACACTCGCCCTGCTGGTTGGCGCTTTTCTGTTCGTGGCCGGCCTGCTGCGGCTCGGCTTCCTTGCCAACTTCATCTCCGACCCGATCCTCACCGGCTTCAAAGCGGGCGTCGGCGTGGTCATCATCGTGGGTCAAGTGCCGAAACTCCTGGGCGTGCACATCGAATCGAGCGGTTTCTTCCGCGACGTTATTTCCATTCTAGAGCACGTACCCGACTCGAGCGCCGCGACGCTGATTCTGTCCGCAGCCACTCTGGCGATTCTTCTCGGGTTGGAGCGTTGGCGCCCGCATACGCCAGCTCCCCTCGTGGCCGTGGTCCTGGGTATCGCGGCCGCGGGACTCCTCGGACTGAAGCAGAGCGGCGTCGCGCTGACCGGTCCCATTCGGGCCGGGCTTCCGGGCCCCGCGCTTCCGGAACTCGCATTGCTCAAGGTCCTTTGGCCCGGTGCGCTGGGTATCGCGCTGATGTCCTTCACCGAGTCGATCGCTGCCGGCCGTGCCTTTGCCCGGCACGAGGATCCGCCGCCCGTCCTCAACCGGGAGTTGATGGCGCTCGGCGCCGCGAATCTGGCGGGGAGTTTCTTCCAAGGCCTGCCCGCGGGCGGAGGAACCTCTCAGACGGCGGTGAACTCGCGCGCCGGAGCCCGCACCCAGGTGGCCGAGTTGGTGACGGTGGCCATCGTGGTGGCGACGCTGCTCTTTCTGTCGCCGCTCATCAGCCTGCTGCCCAAGGCGACGCTGGCCGCGGTCGTCGTGGTCACCAGCGCCCCGTTGCTCAGCACGACCGATTTTCGCTCCATCCTGGCGGTCAGGCGCACGGAGTTTGTGTGGGCGCTTGCGGCTTTTGCCGGCGTTGTGCTCTTAGGAACGCTGCAGGGCATTCTGGTCGCGATCGCAATCTCGGTGCTGACATTGTTTTACGAGGCCAATCATCCCCTCGTTTACAGCCTGGGACGCAAGCCGGGCACCGATGTATTCCGGCCACGAACTCCTGATCACCCCGAGGACGAGACCATTCCGGGATTGTTGATCCTACGGACCGAAGGCCGTATGACCTTTGCAAACGCACCCCAGACCCGCGAGCGGCTCGCGGCTCTGGTCGATGAGGCGCATCCGCAGGTGGTGATATTGGAATGCAGCGCCATCCCAGACTTCGAATATACAGCGCTGCAAGCCCTGACCAGGGCGGAGGAACGACTGCGCGAGCACGGGATCGCCTTGTGGCTGACCGCATTGAATCCCGAGGCTTACAGGGTGGTCAAGCGCTCGCCGCTGGGCCGGGCCCTGGGGCCTGAGCGCATGTTTTACAAGCTTGGCGACGCCGTGGCAGTCTTCGAAAAACGCGGGCGAACGGCATGATTGCTCATCAGTGTATCAGCGGAATTCGAGCCGCCAAAGCCAGATCAACGGTGGCATCGAGCTTCTGATCGATCTGAAAGAATCGAGCCACCGTGCGCGCCGACAGCACCTTCGACATTTTCGCGACGTAGGATTCCTTGATCGCGATCTTCTGCTTCTCGATCGCAAGGAATTCCTTGGTCAACCGCTCGGCTTCGTCCTGGCTCATCGCGTCGATGCCGGCTGCAAAGTCCGTAATCAACCGCACCTTGCGGTCGCCCAGCTTGTTGCGTTCGGCCCGATATTGATCGTAGAGCGGCCAGAATATCGTGCCCTCGGATTTGGTTAAGAGCATGTTGGCCTTGACGATTTCGCGTCGATCCTGACCGGTTTCCTGACGCAGCTCCGCAATCGCCGGGGCAAGGTCGGCAAACTTCTCGTTGACGGCCGGCTCGGCGTCTGCACCCAAGGCCACGCCCGTACCGGTGAGCGAGCCAATGCTCGTCATGCCGAGGAGAGCGACCCAAAGAAATCGCGTACGCCACACGATTGCACGGTCACTGCTGGCATTAATCATTTTGAAGGCACTCCCTAGGTCTGATGATCGAGATAATTGGGGTCATTAATGCAGCCAAGACTAGCCGAATGCGGGTCGAGCCGCATTGACCTAAAGGGTAACGGCAATAATTTCGCTTCTGGTGTATGGCGCGTTTCGGCATCCAGGGCTCCACGATCACCCGACTGGAGACGTGGACAATCCGGATGGGTCCGCCGCCATTGAGCATTTGCCCGGGCGCATTCAGTGTCATTGAGGAAATAGACATTGCACAAGCAGCTCGAGTGTCCAGTGCGCAGAGCCTGGCGGTGCGACAAGATTGTAGTAGGTGGTTGCCTGCAGATTGACCGACTGATGGCCGAACTTGAAGAGCTGGCCCAGTCCCAGCGAGACCGGCACCGTCCAGCGCTCATCCCCGCTCGCATACCAATTCGCCGTGATGGTGGGTGAAAAGCTCAAATAGCGATTCGGATTGCCGCGAAAGGTGTAATTGACCGTGGGCTGCAACTGCATTTGGTTGACTGCAGGCCGGGTGGCGTCGCCCGCAAACGACCAGATATTGAGAATCAAGGCGCCGAACGTCCATTGCGTACCGGACCATTGGACACCGGCGGCCGGCCCGGCCCCCCACTTCCCCTGGCCCAACGCATCGTTGGTGGCGCTCGGAAGCTGAAACACCGGCCCGATGCCCCACACCAAACTCCCCGTCCGGGCGGGCGAAACAAATGCCGCAAACTGGGTATCACCCGGCCCGCGGATCCACCCCGCCCCGGGAGCAGTACCAGGTTGATCGATGAGCGGCAAGATCGTGCGCGTGACGAGGGCCCAATCGGCGTTCAAGTTAAAAGGAATCAGGGGCTGAATGGTCAGTACCTGCTGCGTCTCGTTGCCCGGCGCCACCCGCAAGTTGGCATCGTAAAAGAACTGCAGATTCATGACGTCCGAGAACGGATTCTTCGCTTCCCGAGCGAGCGACTGCGTGTCCTGAGCAACCGCGGGCAGGGCAAGGATCGCAAAAAGCGCCGCCGTCGCGAAGCCGATAATCAACGAAGCACGTCGCGCCCTCGATCGCAACGTATCAGCGGTGCCGGGGAATGCAATAGCCATGTGGGCGCAGCTTAGTCATCGAAATTGGCTTCGCCTCTCGCTGCGGATTCACCTGGCGCTAGTTGCGGCCCTGGTCCTGGTGCCCGTGCGTCGTCGCACTGCAAACAGTTCTCGGGCGGCTTTTTCCTCGAGATCCAGAACTTGCGCATCCTCTTCCTGCAGCACGCGCATCAAGGCTTCCCCGACAGGCGACAGGCTGCGATGCGCCAGGCGCACCACGCCGCATTCGTATTGAAGCCCAGGCGGCACCAGAGGAAGAACCAGCAACTCGCCGGATCGAACTTCGGTCAATACGGAAATTAGCGGCATTAGGGTAACGCCATCAGTGCCCGCGACAATCATCTTCATCATGGCGACTGATTCGCAAGCGATGGGCGGGAAAGACTTCATGGCAGGAGGAACCGGATTATCCCCATACACAGCCGTCAAAAACCGCTTCAACATGGTCGTGGGAAGCCGGGAAGTCATGACTACCGGGAACTGCAAAATGCTTTGAAGAGTGAGTACCTTTTTCGATGCGACCAGCGGATGCCCCCGGCGCACAACGAAATAACCCTGGTGCCGGTGCAGGCGTGTGACGTGCAGGTCCGGCGACTCGGCGAGCTCATCGACAACAATCACCGCGATGTCTATTTCGCGTTTTCTCAGGAGCGGCAACAAGTTCTCCCGATGGTCAATCCGGATGTGCAGGCGGATTGTGGGATGAGTTCGCACCAGCCGTGTGATCGCGCGGTCAACGATGGTGGCCGACGGATAGGTGCCGGCGCCGATGCAAAGCTCGCCTTTATCGAGTCCCCTGAGCAGATCCATTTCCCGACCCAAATCCGCGGAGCGAGCAACCACTTCACGAGCTTGCTCCAGGAATAGTCTTCCGGCGGGGGTCGGCATCACACCTTCCGATCCTCGCTCAAATAGCTGCGTTCCAACCCGCCGCTCGATCTCCTGGATGTTTCTCGATAGCGAGGGTTGAGAAGTGTGTCGGGCTTGGGCTGCCCGCACGAAACTCTTGTGCTCGGCCAGAGCGAGCGCGCAGCGCAGCAGCCTTAATTCGATCGGCATACCCGCAAAGTATAGCCAATGTGTACATTTCTCATTGGACGAATGATTAACGCCCCTCTTAAAGTCCTTCCTTATTGCGGTCCCGGCGAACAGTCATACGAGGTGAAATCCTGCGGGGGCGGCGGGCAGTATTTTCATGCCGCGACGCATAGGTGAATAGTGATAAATTGCAGGTTTGTTCAGGGGTTTATTGGGCCTATAGCATGATGAAAACCATAAAGAGATGAATATCCTGGATCGACGGATCAGCGTCGCGCCGATGATGGAGTGGACCAACCGGCACTGCCGCTACCTGCATCGGCTGTATGCGCCGCATGCCCTGCTGTACACCGAGATGATCGTATCGGCGGCGATCGTGCGCGGCAAGGCGCAGCGGCTGCTCGAGCACGATCCCCAGGAGCATCCGGTCGCGCTGCAGCTCGGCGGGTGCGACCCGCATGAACTGGCGGAGGCGGCGGCCATCGGCGCCGCGGCGGGATTCGCCGAGATCAACCTGAACGTGGGCTGTCCCAGCGATCGAGTGAAAAGCGGCTCTTTCGGCGCCTGTCTCATGCTGAATCCGGCGCTGGTCGCCGAGTGCGTGCGGCGCATGCGCGATGCGACGGCCCTGCCGGTCACGGTCAAGTGCCGGATCGGGGTCGACGATCGCGACGATTACGAATTCTTCTCGGGTTTTGTCGATGCGGTCGCGGGCGCCGGGGCGAACGCGCTCATTGTCCACGCGCGCTCGGCGATACTCGGCGGCCTGACGCCCAAGGAAAATCGGGAGATTCCACCGCTCAGATACGAATATGTGCACCGCCTGAAACTCGAGCGGCCGCGGCTCGCCGTCGTCCTCAATGGCGGCGTGGCCGAGAGCAGCGCCGCGATCGGGTTGTTGGCGGCGGGACTTGACGGCGTAATGCTCGGCCGCGCGGCCTATCACCGTCCCGCCTTTCTGGCCGAGCTCGAACAGGCGGTGATCGATCCGGCCTGGCGAATTCCGCAGCCGTGGCAGATCATCGAACGTATCATGCCCTACGCCTGCGCGCAGGTCCGGCAGGGCGTTCCCTTGCACTCGATCACGCGCCACATGCACGGATTGATGGCGGGTCGTCCGGGCGCGCGCGCCTGGCGCCGGTTTCTATCCGAGGTCGCATCGCGACCGGATACGCTTCCGGAGGCGCTTTTTTCGGCGCTGCCGCTCTTGAATCAGGGGATGGCCGCCTAAACGGAGGGTGGGCGGCCCAAACGGCCGAAGCGTCGCGGACCTGATTAAGTATAATTCGTCGGCATCATGGGTAATGACATCGAACTCGCAATCGTCTTTGCCGACGTGGTCGGCAGCACCAAGCTGTATGAACTGCTTGGAGATGTGCGCGCGCGCGACATGGTGGGCATTTGCATCGACGTGATGCGCGCCGCCACCGACGATCATCATGGCACCGTGATCAAGACGATGGGCGATGAAGTCATGTCGACGTTTCCCACCGCCGACGATGCCTTGAACGCCGCCGCGCAAATGCAGAAGCAGATCACCCTGCATCCCGGGCTCAAGGTCACCGAGCAGTCGGTGGCCATCCGCATCGGCTGCAATTTCGGTCCGGTGGTATTGGAGAACCGGGATGTGTTCGGCTCGACGGTGCATACCGCGAACCGCATGACCAGCCAGGCGAAGGCGGGGCAGATCATCACCACCGCCACCATGGTCGACCATCTCTCGAGCGAATGGCGGGCCTCGGTGCGCCAAATCGACGTGGCGACGCTCAAGGGACGCTCGAGCGAGGTGGCATTGTTCGAGGTGCTGTGGCAGACCGACGATGTCACCAGCATGGTGCCGGCGATCGCCACGTCGCGTGACAAGGCGAATAAGCCGCAGCGTATGCGTTTGCGCTATCAAGGGCAGGAGGTGCTGGTGCAGGAGGGCCGGACCAACATCACCATGGGCCGCGCGGAGGAGAACGACCTGGTCGTCAAGGGTAATTTGATCTCGCGCCTGCACGCCCGCGTGGAATTCAACCGCAATAAGTTCATGCTCATCGACCAGAGCACCAACGGCACCTTTGTGATCGGCAAGGACGGCGAGGAGGCCTTCGTGCGCCGCGATTCCATGCAAATTCGCGGCGAGGGCTTGATCGGTCTCGGCAAGGCGCCGGACAGCAACTCCTCGCAGGTGATTCGATACATCTGCGAGGAATGAGCGCTCCCTGACCTATGAGGCGGAGTCCCCGGTGGCGGCGCCGGCGGCCACTTTCGCGAGCGAATGCTCGAGTTCGTTCTTGAGCGCCTGCGGCACCCGGTTGCCGAACTCCGCGAGGTAGGCGCCGACGCCCTCCAGTTCCGTGCGCCACAAGGACGGTGAGACGGCCAGCAATTCCTCGAGCGCTGCGGGCGCCACGTCCAAGCCTTGGGTGTCCAGGTCGGCCGCGAGGGGCAATTGTCCGATGACCGTGTCATGCCCCTGCGCCACGCCCTTGCAGCGATCGATGATCCAGCGCAGCACTCGCAAATTCTCGCCATAGCCCGGCCACAGAAACTTGCCGTTCGTATCTTGGCGAAACCAATTCACGTGGAAGATCTTCGGCGGCGATTTGAGCTTGGCGCCCACGCTGATCCAGTGCGCCCAATAATCCCCGAAGTTGTAGCCGGCGAAAGGCCTCATCGCCATCGGGTCGCGGCGCACGACGCCGACGGCGCCGGTGGCCGCGGCGGTCGTTTCCGAAGCGATTCCGGCGCCCACCAGGACTCCGTGCAGCCAGTTTCGCGCTTGATACACCAGCGGTGCGAGCGAGCGGCGGCGGCCGCCGAACACGATGGCGGAAATCGGCACGCCGCCGGGGGCATCCGCGAGCTTCGAATAGGCGGGATTTTGCTGCGCGGCCACCGTAAATCGCGAGTTCGGGTGTGCGGCGGCCCCGTTCGCCGGATCGTACGGGCGCCCCTGCCAATCAAGCGCCGGTTTGCCCTCGGTCAAACCTTCCCACCACGGCTTGTTGTCAGCCGTGACAGCCACATTGGTGAACAAGGTATTTCGGCGAATCGTCTCGTACGCATTGCGATTGGTCTTCGCATTGGTTCCCGGAACCACGCCGAAGTAGCCGGATTCGGGATTGATCGCATACAGCCTGCCGTCTGCGCCCGGGTGCAGCCATGCGATGTCCTCGCCGATCGTCCACACTTTCCAACCGCTGTACCTCGCCGGCGGGATCAACATGGCGAGGTTGGTCTTGCCGCAGGCGGAGGGAAACGCGCACGCCAGATAATGAATTTCACCCTGCGGATTTTCGATGCCGACGATGAGCATGTGCTCGGCGAGCCAGCCCTCGGTGCGTGCCTGCCAGCTCGCGATGCGCAGGGCGTGGCATTTCTTGCCGAGCAGGGCGTTGCCGCCGTAGCCCGATCCGAAACTCTTGATCGACAGTTCCTCCGGGAAATGCATGATAAAACGCCGATCGGGGTTTAAGTCCCCGGTCGAGTGCAAACCCTTGACGAATTTGCCGTCCCGGGAAATGCGCTCGAGTGCCGCCCGACCCATGCGCGTCATGAGCTTCATGTTGAGCACCACATAGGTGCTGTCGGTTATTTCAACGCCGCAACGGGAGAACGGCGAATCGATCGGTCCCATGCAGTAGGGCACCACGTACAGTGTGCGTCCTTGCATGCAGCCGGCAAAAAGGGCATCAATCTTCGCGTGCGCGTCATCGGGCGGCAGCCACGGATTGTTGGGGCCGGCATCGTCGCGATTCCTGGTACACACGTAAGTCAGATGCTCGACGCGCGCCACGTCCGAGGGGTGCGATCGGTACAAATAGCATCCGGGAAAGCTCTGCTGATTGAGCGCCAGCAACTCCCTCTTCGCCACCAGCTCGCGCTCGAGCGCTTGATACTCGGCGTCGCTGCCGTCGCACCAGTAAATCTTCTCCGGCCGTGTGAGCCGTCCGACCTCATCGACCCAGGCTGCGACATCATGGTTGAGCGAGGCGAGGGAGGTGACATGCGAGGCTGCGGTGGCCATAAGAGTCCCCGACGATGTGCTGAATGAGAAGCATGCAGGATGACAGATGACCGCCTACGCGCCAACTCCTCTACCGGGGCCGCCGGCCGCGATTGCGGGAGAATTCGCATGTTCCGACAGAATATGGAAATAGCGGGTAACTTATTGATTATGATCCAGTAGTGCTATGCTTAAATTCATGGTCAAAGAGGCTGGATTTAATCTCGCCGGTACCGCCCTGATGGTTCTCGGCATCGCCGCCCTTGCGGCGGCCGCCGAGACCCTGAAGGTCAAGGCAAGCGCCGAGGTGGAAGGCAAAGTATCGCTGAACGGCCGCGACACGGTAACGCTGGTGCCCGCCGATCACGTGGTGCCGGGAGACGAAGTCATCTATACCCTGGAAATTCGCAACACGGGCGCGGCGCCGGTGCTCTCGCCCAGCGTGCGTTTTGCGATTCCCAACCACATGCGCTACCTCGCCGACTCCGCGACCGGTCCCGGCGCCGACGCGAGCTTTTCGGTCGACGGCGGTCGTACATTCGATTTACCCGAGAATCTTTGGGTACCCGGACCGGGCGGACGGATGCGTCCGGCCACTGCGGCCGACTACACCCATATCCGGTGGCAATTGAAGCACCCTCTCAACGTCAATTCAGTCGCGTTCGCGCGGTTTCGCGCGGTAGTGAAATAGCCGCGGTGAAAACGTCGTAGGCTAGGCACCTAAGCGCCTGCAAGGCGCGCTGGCGGCGGGCGCACCCATCAACACGGACTATCAAGACGTTTTCGGAGCCGAAGGGCCGCTCGCGCGGACCTTGCCGGGCTACGCCTTTCGCCCGGAGCAGTCCGCCATGGCCAAGGCGGTGGGCCTCGCTCTGGCGCGCGGCGAGCCGCTGATCGTCGAGGCGGGGACCGGCACCGGCAAGACCTTTGCCTACCTGGTGCCGGCACTGCTGTCGGGGCGCAGCGTGATCATTTCAACCGGTACCCGCACGCTGCAGGACCAGCTGTTTCGGCGCGATCTGCCCCTGCTGGCCAAGGCGTTGGGATTGCCGGTGACGGTGGCTTTGCTCAAGGGACGCGGCAACTATTTGTGCCGGCATCGCCTGGACTTGGCAACCAAGCAGCGGACGCTTTTCCCCGGCGAGCGGGGAACGGCGCGAACGCTGGCACGCGTGTCGAGATGGGCGGTAACGACAAAATCGGGCGACCTTGCGGAGCTCACGGACTTGCCGGAACAGTCGCCCGTGTGGCCGCTGATCACCTCGACGCGGGAGAACTGTCTCGGCCAGGAGTGCCCACAATTCTCGCGTTGTCACGTGTTCGAGGCGCGGCGCGCTGCCCAAGCCGCCGCAATCGTGGTGGTGAACCATCACTTGCTGCTGGCTGATCTCGCGCTGAAGGATGAGGGCTTCGGGGATCTATTGCCCGGCGCCGACGCGGTGATCCTGGACGAAGCGCATCAGGTGCCCGACATTGCGGCTCAGTTCTTCGGGCAAACCTGGTCGATGCGCCAAGCGCACATCTGGCTGCGCGATGCGACGGCCGAGATGAGTGCCGCGGGCGTGCGACCCCTGGGCATCTTGGCTGCGATGGCCGCGGTGGAAACCCTGCTCGCGGAACTGCGCGCAAGCTTGCCGGCGGGCGCCGGCCGCCACGAGTGGAGGAATCTGCCGGATTCGTTTTTGGATGCCCTGCCGAAGCTCGAGGCGGCCATCGGCGACACCGCGATGCAGCTCGAGGGTCTGGGCGCCGGTGCCGGAACCGCCCAGTGCGCGCGCCGCGCAGCCGCGCTGGCACAACGCCTCGCGGCATTGAACGCATTGTCCGACGAGTCGGGCCTGCGCTGGGTCGAGGCGGAGGCCGGCGGGCTGTCGCTGGAATTCACGCCCTTCGAGATCGCCGACCGGCTGCGTGAATATGTGGAGGCCCGAGCGTGCGCCTGGGTATTTACCTCGGCGACTTTGGCGGTCGGCGAAGACTTTGCGCACTTCGCCGCACGCATCGGGTTGCCCGACGCGCACACGCTCAAGATCGACAGCCCGTTTGACTACTCGGCGCAGGCGCGCATTTATCTGCCGCGCGCCATGCCCGAGCCGCAGCAGCCCGGTTTCGGCGAGAAATTCATCGACGCCTGCGCGCCGCTGATCGAGGCGAGCGGCGGCCGCGCGTTCCTGCTCTACACCAGCTATCGCGGTTTGGCGGAGGGCGTGCGCGCCTTCACGGCGCGATTTCCCTCACCGCCGTTTCCGGTTTTGGTGCAGGGACAGGCGCCGCGCGAAGCGCTGCTGAATCGATTTCGCGAGTTTGGCAATGCGGTGCTGCTCGCTACGGGCAGCTTTTGGGAAGGCGTCGACGTCAAGGGTGAGGCGCTGTCGATCGTCGCCATCGATAAGCTGCCGTTTGCCTCTCCCGACGACCCGCTGCTCAAAGCGCGACTCGAGGGGATCCGGCGCCGCGGGGGCAATCCGTTTTTCGAGTATCAGTTGCCGCAGGCGGTGCTGGCGTTGAAACAGGGGGTGGGGCGCTTGATTCGTGATTTCGACGATTTCGGGGTGATCGTCCTCGGCGATCCGCGCATCAGGACCAAACCCTATGGCCGGGTGTTCATGCAGGCACTGCCCCAAAGTCCCGTGATTACGGATGGCGCCGTGGGGGCGCAGTTTCTCACCGAGCACTTGAGGCGATTGAACACGGCGCCGGCCGCCTCGCGGCTCCCGCGCCACACCCTGGCAGGCCCCTGATGCGCGTACTCGCGTTGGACACGGCGACCGAAGCCTGCTCGGTCGCATTGCTCACCGACGAGGGCTTGCTCGGACGATGCGCCGAAGTGGGAAGAGGGCACGCGGAACAGGTCCTCGGCATGGTCGATGCGGTGTTGGCCGAAGCCGGCATATCGCTGGCCAGGCTCGACGGCATTGCCGCCAGCATCGGCCCCGGCGCGTTCACGGGCGTAAGAATCAGCGTGGCAGTGGCCCAGGGCCTGTGCTTCGGCGCGAATCTGCCCGTGGTTCCGGTCAGCACGCTGGAGGCCTTGGCCCTGCAAGCGATGCACGGCGGGACGGGCCGTGCGCTTGCCTGCCTCGATGCGCGCATGGGCGAGGTGTACTGGGGCTGCTTCGCAAGCGACGCGGCGCGAATTCTCGTCGCCTGCGGCGCGCCTCGAGTGGGTCCCGCCGCCGAAGTGAAACCGGCCCAACCGGGCACGCGCGGCATCGGCCGCGGCTTTGCCGCATACCCGGAACTCGCGGCGCTCCCCGGGTTGGAGGAGGTGCTGGCGCATGCCTTGCCTGATGCGCGCGAGATTGCGAGGATCGGCACCGGCCGGCTTTTGGCCGGAGGCGGCATGGACCCGGCCGATTTAAGGCCTCAATATTTGCGCGATAAAGTAGCGCTGACCGGCGAGGAGCGGGCGGCCCTCCAACGCGCTTCGCGCTGAGCCTCGGTTCGGAATGCGAGTCACGCAACTGTCACATGGCGCGACTGTAATAGCGGGCTTTAATAATCAGAGGACTAGCACACTCACATGACCGCCAAACGCATCCTGGTCGTCGAAGACGAAAAGGCCATCCGGGACATGATCGCCTTCGGTTTACGGCGCGCCGGATATGAGGTCGGGGAGGCGGAAGATTGCCGCGAGGCACGTGCGCGTATCGTCGACAGCCGGCCCGATTTGCTGTTGGTCGACTGGATGCTGCCGGACATGAGCGGGCTGGAGCTCACGCGCTCGCTGAAGCGCGCCAAGGACACCCGCGAGATCCCGGTCATCATGCTCACCGCGAGAGCCGAGGAGCAGGACAAGGTCGGCGGCCTCGAAGGCGGGGCGGATGACTACATCACCAAGCCATTTTCGCCGCGCGAACTCCTCGCGCGCATCCAGGCGGTGCTGCGCCGCGCGGCGCCGGCGGGCGCCGCAGACGTCATGGAGATGCAGGGGCTGAAACTCGACGACTCGAGCCACCGTGTCAGCGCCGGCGATCGGGAAATCGCCTTGGGGCCCACGGAGTACCGGCTGCTTCATTTCTTCATGACGCATCCGGAGCGGGTGTTCAGCCGCGGCCAATTGCTCGACCGGGTGTGGGGGGGCAATACTTACGTGGAAGAGCGTACAGTAGACGTGCACATAAGGCGGCTGCGCAAGGCGCTCGAGCCGTTTTTGCTGGAGCGGTTCGTCCAGACCGTGCGCGGGGCGGGCTATCGATTCTCTACTCGGGACGCATAGGGCTGGACTCACAAAGGCGAGACGACTTTCCAGATCATGGCAGCGATGTGGACTTTCGCGCTCGCGCGGCTCGCGGGCATTTTACTTTTGGGCTTGATTGCAGGCCTGTTTTACCCGCCTATTTGGCCGTGGCTGCTGTCCGCGGTCTGTCTTTTTCTGGCCTGGCAGCTTCTCAACTTGTATCGCCTCGACCGCTGGCTGCGCCTGCGCTCGCGGCTCGATCCGCCCAATATCGGCGGAGTGTGGGGCGATGTCATCGGCCAGGTCGTGCGCCTGCACCGACGCAAGCAATTTCACAAGCAACGCCTGGTGCAGCTGTTTCGCGAGTTGCGGCGCTCGACCGCGGCGCTGCCGGACGGCGTCATCATTCTGAGCAGCCAAAAGGAGATCGTGTGGTTCAACCGCCAAGCCGCGCGCTTGCTGGGCCTGAAACGCCCGGTCGATGTCGGCCTGCGCATCGATAATCTGATTCGTGCACCGGAGTTCGTGCATTACCTGCACGGCGATGATTTTGCGATGCCGTTGGTCATGCGTCCTCCGGTTCACGTGGATCTTTATCTGGCGCTGCAGGTGGTTCCCTACGGCTCCGGGCAATCGCTGCTTCTGGTGCGCGACGTCACCCGGCAAATACACCTTGAAGCCATGCGCAAGGATTTCGTCGCGAACGCCTCGCATGAATTACGAACCCCGTTGACGGTGATTTCGGGCTATCTCGATACCCTGGCCGACGACCCGTCCATCGACCCCGCATGGGCCGGACCGATCAGGGACATGCGCATCCAGGCGCAGCGCATGAACGTGATCATAGGGGCCCTGCTCGAGTTGTCGCGCCTGGAATCGGCCGACGGCGAAGCGCCGCGCGATCCGGTCGATGTGCCGCGGATGCTTGAGCGCCTGTATCGCGATGCCCTGGCGAAGGCCGAGAGGCCGCGCCACCTGTCGCTCGATGTGGAGACTGCGGACGGCCTGTTCGGCGCCGCTCACGAGATCGAATCGGCATTCACCAATTTGCTGGTGAACGGCCTGAAATACACGCTCGCCGACGGTACCGTGCGCATGCGCTGGTGGACGGATGAGGAGGGTGCGCATTTCTCGGTGATCGACAACGGCATCGGTGTGCCGCCGGAGCACATTCCGCGCCTCACCGAGCGCTTTTATCGGGTGGATGCGGGGCGTTCGCGCGACCAAGGCGGCTCGGGCCTCGGTCTTGCCATCGTGAAGCATGCCCTGCAGCGCCATGGGGGCCGGCTCGAGGTGCAGAGCATCGAGGGCAAGGGCAGCACGTTTACCTGTCATTTCCCGCCCCAACGGATCTGCCACTTGAGTGTGCAGGCCGTGGCGAGCGCATGAGCCCGCGAACCGGGTAACGTCACAATTATTCTCTAAGCTGTTGACGTAGGGCGTGATCGGATGTAAACGCACGCTTGTGTTTGCGCGTCTCAATTTATTGCTGACTTCAAGGTAGCCATCATGGAAACGGCCGATCTTACCCACCATATTTCCCGCCGCTTCAACGAGGATCTGGAAAAGGTGCGCAACCAGGTGCTGCAAATGGGCGGTTTCGTGGAACAACAGCTGCAAAAGGCGATCCTCGCCTTGGTCGAGGGCGACAGCCGCTTGGGCGAGTCGGTGGCCACCGAGGACTACAAGGTCAACGGCATGGAGGTGTCGATCGACGAGGAATGCAGCCGGATCCTCGCCCTTCGCGCCCCCGCGGCGGGCGACTTGCGCGTCATCGTCGCCATCATCAAGACCATCACCGATCTGGAACGAATCGGCGATGAAGGAGAGAAGATCGGCTATATCGCCTCGCGGCTCGCCACCATGGAGCGGCCGGCGGACAAGTACCGGGAAGTGAAGCACTTGGGCCGGCAGGTGGCGCAGATGGTGCGTGACGCGCTGGACGCCTTCGCGCGCATGGATTCGCAGGCGGCGTTGAATACCGCACAGCAAGACAAGATGGTGGACGAGGAATACGAGTCGATTCAACGCCAGTGCATCACCTTCATGATGGAGGATCCGCGCACCATCCGACGGGCTCTGGAAATCATGTGGATCGTTCGAGCCCTGGAGCGCATCGGCGATCATGCCAAGAACATTTGCGAATATGTGATCTACATGGTGCACGGCAAGGACATTCGCCACACCTCGTTGGAGGATGTCGCCAAACAGCTCGACGCCGCGCAGGCCGCTGCGCGTAGCTGATGAGGGCACGCACGGAGAATTTTCTGGGGGCATTGGCTTGCGGGGGGCTGCTGGCGTATGCCTATTACGCGCAGTTCGCCCTGCATTTGGAACCTTGTCCGTTGTGCATCTTTCAGCGCATCGGCGTGCTGTCGATCGCGCTGCTGTTCGCGATCGCGGCGGTGCACGATCCGGTCGGTTGGGGGCGCCGGCTGTACGCCGGGCTGATCGCGCTTGCGGCGCTCGCGACCATCGGGGTCGCGATGCGGCAACTGTACATTCAGAGTCTGCCGCCGGAGAGCGTCCCGGCTTGCGGGGCATCGCTCGATTTCATGCTCAAGGTGTTTCCGCTCACCGATGTGCTCGTCAAAGTGCTCACCGGTTCCGGTGAATGCGCCAAGGTGGATTGGCGGTTCTTGGGATTGGCCATGCCGGCCTGGGTGCTCATCGCCGCGCTGTGCCTGGGAGTGTGGGGACTGTGGGCCAATTTGCGGCGCCGGCGGCCGGTTCTGCAATTCTGATGTCGAAGACCCTGGCGTTGACCTGCGAGTTGGTGTCGCGTGAGTCGGTGAGCCCTGTCGATGGTGGTTGCCAGGCGCTCATGGGCGAACGGCTGGCAGCGATGGGCTTCAGCGTGGAGCACATGCGCTTCGGGCCGGTCGACAATCTATGGGCCAGGCGCGGCCGGGAAGGCCCGCTGCTCTGCTTCGCCGGCCATACCGATGTGGTGCCCCCCGGACCGATCGAGGAGTGGGACAGTGCGCCGTTTTCGCCCGAAATCCGCGACGGCGTGTTGTACGGTCGTGGTGCCGCGGATATGAAAAGCGGCCTCGCCGCGATGGTGACCGCGTGCGAGGAATTCGTGAGTCGCAATTCCGCGCACCGCGGCAGCATCGCGTTCTTGATCACCAGTGACGAGGAAGGCCCGTCGGTGGACGGCACCCGGCGGGTGGTCGAGGTGCTGCGCGCGCGTCAGGAGACCATCGACTGGTGCGTGGTGGGGGAGCCCTCGAGCGAGAGCGTTCTCGGAGATACCATCAAGATCGGCCGGCGCGGCAGTTTGAGCGGCCGGCTCACGGTACACGGCGTGCAGGGGCACATTGCCTATCCGCAATTCGCCGATAATCCCATTCACGCGTTGGCACCGGCGCTTGCCGAACTGACCTCACGCACCTGGGATAGCGGCAATCGGCACTTCCAGCCGACCACGTTTCAGGTCTCGAATATCTCGGCTGGGACGGGAGCACCGAACGTGATTCCGGGCGAATTGAAGATGCGCTTCAATTTGCGGTTCTCTACGGAACAGACGGTCGATTCGCTCAAGGCGATCGTCGAGAGCATCTTGCGGCGGCACCGGGTCAACCATTCGCTGGAATGGTTCATTTCCGGCTACCCGTTTCTAACCAACCCCGGGATACTGTCGGAGGCGGTTACTCGCGCCGTGGAGGAGGAGCTGCGGATCAGCCCAAAGCTATCGACCGGAGGCGGGACTTCCGACGGCCGGTTCATTGCACCGATGGGCGCCCAGGTGATCGAACTCGGCGTGATCAACGCGAGCATTCACAAGGCGAACGAATGCGTGCGCATCGCCGATATCGATGCGCTGCATGGCGTCTATCGCCATACGCTGGAGCTTCTGCTCACCGGCTAGCCGCCCGGCCGCAACAGCGGCTGGCTATTGCACGCTGTATCCGCGACCCTCCAGGCAGGCCGCTTGGGCTCGCATGTAATCGTTGTGCTTATTTGCCGCCGCGGCACCCGTCGTAGGGTCAAAACCGCTCTGACCCACAGCCCACTGATGACACTCGAATTTATCCTTTGATTGCTGTTCGGGCGTCTGTCCGTTCTTCGGGTAGGCCATGAGGTCGCTGCTCGAGTTGGGTGATCCGCCGGCTCCAGCCGGAGCTGGTCCGACCTGCGCTTGCAATCCGGCCGGAGGCGCCACGGTCACGTACTGCTGTACGTTCGGGTCCCACGAGTAATAGACATCATTGGCGTAATAGTAGGGAACCCCACCCCAATAATAAGTCGAGTAATAAAGCGGCAGCGTCGCGAAGTACATGCCAAGGCCGATGCCGCCCCAGCCCCAACCCCAGCCGCAGCATCCCCACCCACCCCAGCCTCGGTAGCCACCACCGTAGTAGCCGTAGCCTCGGTAACCCCCGTAATAGCCGTAGCCACCTCGGTAGCCACCGCCGTAGCCATAGCCGCCTCGGTACCCGTAGCCGGCGGTTCCGCCATGATAGCCGTAGCCTGCCGAGAAGCCTCCATGCCCCCCGCCGGCCGCTCCAGAGGCATGCCCGCCGCCGCCGCTGTGCTGCGCCAGCGCACCGCCGCTCAACGCGAGCGCAACAAGGCCGCCGCCCAGCAGGATCGAGAGCTTATGGATCGAGGTTCGACTGTTCATAAGGTCACCATTTCGAGCGAATCTAATATAAGAACTATCCCAATATATGGACTCTTGTCACCATTTTCGACCATTTAGTGTCCGATCGGTTCAATTGGCATCCAATACGGCATCATTATTCCACCAACACCCGGGTAACCGTTAATCGGACCACCGCCTGGCTTGCTGCGCTCAGTTGCAACATGAGCCGCCGTTTGTTGTCGAGATCAAAGACCACGATTTTTCGCGGTGCGTCGCAGTCATGCACGGCTTCGTAGTCGCTTGGCGGCACCAGCCGGCCGTTCGCCGCGACGTCGATCCAAATGGGCAAGTCGATCGAAATGCGATAGCTTCCGGAAGAAGGTATCTGCAACGCGGCGAGACCCGCATAGGTGTCCGCGGCAGGCATCTCTTTGCCCGGGGGCGCCGCGAAGGTCACCTGGTCGCGGGGCAGCAGCCGCAATCGGTATAGTTGATTGGGCGCGAGCGCGGGTGCCGTATCGGCGTCCTTACCCGCGGTCTGTTCCGGCGCCGATGAGCCAAACAGCGCACGCTCGCGGCCGACGTCCCACTTGAAGCCCGCACACGGACCCTGCGCCAGGGCCGGCGCCGCCTGGAAGCCGATAAGCACACAGAGATAAAGGGCTGCAGTCGGCTTCTTGCGCAGGTTCATCGGTTGGTCCTGATTCGGCGGCGTCGGCACGATTCGCCCGGAGGACGCAAATCATAGCGCAACGGCGCGCCTGGGGGTTCCGGGCTTGGCGATGATCGCGGCTCAGCGCATGGTGCGCGCGCGATGCAATCGCATGGTGAGAGATGCGCGGGACAGGAGGCCTCTTGCAAGCGTCGACCCATTGCCGTGCCGTTCGACGACGAGCAGATGCGTCAAGCCGGTGCCCTGGAACATCTCGTACAGATCGGACGCGCTGAGCGATTGCAGGGATTGGTAGTTGACCAGCGACAGCTCCTCGCAGGGCGCCATGACCTCGGCCACGCGTAGCCGGGAGAACTGCATCGAAAGCGTCCCGTGCGGATGCCGGTGAGAGTGTCTGCGCTCTATATCGAAGTAGGTGATCATGCCGACGACTTGTTCGCCGATACCGAACTCTACCTCTCGAGTCACCAACAGAGCGTGAACGCTCCGGAGATTCATGTCGCGGAGCGCATCGCCGACAAAACTGTCCGCGTGCACCGTGATGGGGTGTTCATGCCGAAAGTCGGTCAATGCACACAGGGCGGAATCGTCCGGCTGTAGATAGGCGGCGTCATTGACCGCCGCTCGCTCGGCGAGAAATGCTGCTGTCTGAGCTTCCGATGGGAGTACTAACGCGTTTTCCATTGCAGAGCAGTATGTGAGCGGGACATTAAAGGGGGGTTAATGCCGTATTGGAATGCTCCTGGCCCGCCCGTACGCTGCGCCCGCCGCCGCAAGCGGGAACAATGGCGCCTCAATGTCCGGTTCGAGCGTTCACCTGTCGTTGTTCACGCCGATCATGTCCACAACCCCTGTTACGCCCGGGGCCCGGCGGGCGGCCGATTCGGCCGTTTCACGCTGAAAGGGCGTATCGACCAGACCATTCAGGAATACCTCGTGATCCAGCGTTTGTACGTAGACCGCATTGGATCCCTCGAGCTCCGGATGCTGATCGAGCAGCATGGTCACTTCGGCGGTGATCTTGGCATCCTCCGGGCAACCGTCGAGTCCGCATTTTCCGAAGGTGGCGCAGCCGGCAAGGGCGCCGGTCAGGGTCAGCGTCGCGGCAACGCAGGTTGTGTTGAATCCGATCATGTGGTCAATGCAACCTCTCGCGAACGATAGCCCAACAAATGACATCTTCAAGCATTCCCTCCTTGTAGATCCGCTTGCGCAAGTGGCCCTCCTGCTGCATGCCGACGGAGGCAAGGACGCGGCCCGCAAGCCGATGCCGTGCGAGCTGCAGCGCGTAAACGCGACTCATGCCGAGTTGCTTCATGGCAAATTCCAACATCGCCGCCGACCACTCGGTCGCGTAGCCGTTGCACGCGAGGCCGCAGGCGGCCCAGAACCGTAATTCGGCCTGTTTGTGATCCACGTCGATTTTATCGAGACCCGCGTAGCCTTTGAGTTGCCGGTCGCCGAGATCGATCGCCGCCCACTGCAATGCCCGAGGACTTGTCCACGGGGTTGGGTGCGATGATACGCACATTCGTGCAAACTCCACCGTACCTGGGTGCGGGACGCCCACCGCGGAATCCGCGATGCGATGTTTGTCTGCGATGGCGACCAGCGGCGCGACATCCGCCAGCACAAACGGACGGAACTGGAACCGTTGAGTCCGCAGAATGGGGTAATCGATACCCGGCGATAAGCCGGCGGACGAGCGGCTCCGATCATAATGCGACTTAACCGTTATTGAATCCGTCGATATGGCAACGCTCATTGACATCGATTCTCCAGGGTGTAACGTTGAAAGGATAAGCTGCAAGGCGCCCATGCATGCATACGGTAAGACGCCGCGCGCGACTCAATGTTCCGGCGGGTCGCCACGTGAATCGATTGCACGAATCACGATGCTTTGGCGAAAGATGCGGGCCTCTGGATGAGAGACTCCTAATGAATCAGTAGGGAGATTCTAATTAGGGCGAGATAATCTGGGGAAGGCGGGAAGCTGTCGTGCGCATACTCGTAGTGGAGGATGATCAAAAGCTTGCCGAGTTCGTGGCTCGGGGGTTGCGCGCGGAGCGCTTTGCGGTTGACCTGGCGATGAACGGCCGCGACGGCGAAAGCAGCGTCCAATGCTACCCCTACGATTTGCTCATCCTGGATTTAATGCTGCCGCAGTTGAGCGGCATGGAGCTGTTGCGCCGGGTTCGGCGGACACACGCCTCTCTTCCGGTGCTGATACTTACGGCGCGCGATGCCATCGAGGACAAGGTGGCGCACTTTGAGGCGGGTGCGGATGATTATTTGACCAAACCCTTCGATTTCGCCGAGCTCTTGGTGCGCATCAAGGCGTTGCTGCGCCGTACGCCGGCCGAGCGCACCGACGTCTTGCGCATTGCCGACCTCGAGCTCAACCGGCTCACGCAACAGGTCAAGAGGGGCGGTCACCGCATCGACCTCACGGCGAAGGAATACGCGCTTTTCGAGTACCTGCTGTGTTCGCCGGGACGGGTGTTTTCTCGAACGATGATTCTCAATCACGTGTGGGACCAGAGTTTCGAAGGGGTCACCAATATTGTCGATGTCTATGTACGCTACCTGCGCAAGAAGGTCGACGAACCGTATTCCCTAAAGCTGATTCACACCGTGCGAGGCGTAGGCTATTGCGTGCGTGAGGAGGAAGCGGCGCGACAATCGGGGGCCGAATGAATCACCGGTCGCTCGTGTTTCGGCTGGGGGCGTTGTACACGCTTCTTCTGAGCGCGGCGTTCGCCCTGGTGGGCGCGGGGACTTTCTACGGGCTGCAACACTATCTGCATGCGAATTTGCGCGATACGTTGAAACGGCGCACGGCCCAGGTGCAGCAGATTCTCGTGCAAGTGCCGGCGGGGACCGCGAATGACGCAATAGCGCGGGAATTGGAAACCCGCGTCGCGCCTGAGTTCAACAATCGATTTTTGCGCGTGACAAGGCTTCCCGGGACCTTGCTGTACCTCTCCGGTCCGCCCAACAATCGGAGCTTCGATCCGCCGAGGGTGCCTGCGGGGCAGGCGCTCGATTCGGCGAATGCGGCGATTCCGCGCATCTCGATCGTGACGGACCAGCAATTGATGATCAGCGCGAGCACTGTCCGTGCGGACACCGGGCGGTACCTGATCGAACTCGGCGCTTCGATCACGACGATCGACGCCACCCTGGATCACCTGTTTGACTATCTGGCATTGCTGCTGCCGGCGCTGATCGCCTGCGCTGCGGGAGGCGGATACCTGCTGATCGGTTGGGCGCTGCGGCCGGTGGACCGATTGGCGCAAACCGCCGAGCGGATGAGCTTGCAGGATGCGACTTTACGGCTTCCGGTGATATCGAGCGGCGATGTGCTGGAGCGATTGGCGAACTCGCTCAACAACATGCTGGGCCGATTACGGGACTCGGTGCAAACTTCGCGAAGGTTCCTCGCGGACGCATCGCATGAGCTTAGAACTCCGCTCACGGTCATCAAGGGGGAATTGCAAGAGCTCGCCGGCGGAGCCGTTGACTTGAGGAGCGGTGAATTGCGGGAACGCGTCGGCAGCGTGCTCGAGGAGGTGGGTCGCCTGGAACACCTGGTTTCCGGGCTGCTCGCATTGTCGCGCCTTGATGGGCGGGTGACGCAGACCCAGTGGGTGGATGTCGATCTGGCGGAACTCGCGCTGAGCACGGCCGAGCAAATGCGTCTGATGGCGGTGGACCGCGGCATTGAGATCGATCTGTGGGGACTCGAGCGGGCGGTGATTCACGGCGATCGGGCCCGGCTCAAGCAGATCATCGTCAACCTCCTTGACAACGCGATAAGATTTACTCCGCGGGGCGGCCGGGTCGCCTTGAGCACCTGTAGCAGCGACACCGCAAGGATACTAGAGCTTTCGGACACCGGCATCGGCATCCCGGCGGCCTCGATCCCCCATGTCTTCGACCGGTTCTTCCGCGTCGACGAAGCCCGATCGCGCGATGATGGAGGCGCGGGACTCGGACTGTCGATCGTCAAGTCCATATGTTCGCTGCACGGCGCGGAAATCGAAGTGGAAAGCGAGGTCGGACGGGGAAGCGTATTCCGCGTCAAGTTTCCCGTCCTTTGCGCCGTTGACTCGTTTTCGCCCCCCAATGCCCCGCCGAATCGCGCGAAACGGGCTTCGGCCCGGCAAGACGTGGGCGTAGGCGCGCAATCGGATCTCGCCGGGTAATCAGTGGACGGCTTAAGCAGTGCGGCCATGACGAGTCGGTATTGCAAATCGATTGTAATTTCTTAATGTCCCCCTCGCGCCCCTTTAATCTGCCTCGTTCACGCTGGGCGTTCCTGAGTGATGCGGTGGGGTATCCGCAACGGTTTCGACCTGCGCCCGGTGCGGCATGTCCCGGGATGGAAAGCAGCACTGATGGAGAGCGCCTATGGATGCGGATGTTTCGGATTGCGGGCTCGTGGTACGCGCCCGGTTGGGTGACCGGGACGCATTCAATCTCCTGGTGGGCAAATACCGGCATCGCGTAATGAAGCTTTCGTTGCGCTATACCCGAAATCGCGCCGACGCCGAGGACGTGGTTCAAGAGACGTTCATCAGGGCCTACGGGGCGTTGAGTTATTTTCGTGGTGACGCGGCATTTTACTCGTGGCTGCATCGAATTGCGGTCAATTCCGCGAAAACAGCCGTGGCATTGCGCGTGCGGCAGTCGAGTTTCATGGTTGCAAACGGCAGTGCCGCCATCGCGGACGATAGCCCGGAGGCACCGATCGATTTGGATACTCCGGAGGATCTTGCGCTGACGGAGGAGCTCTGCGGCGCGGTCAATGCGGCGGTCGAGGCGCTCTCCGAGCAGCAGCGCACGGCGATCGCGCTGCGTGAGTTTCAGGGCCTCAGCTATTCACACGTCGCCGAAGCGATGTCTTGTCCGGTCGGCACCGTACGATCGCGAATCTTCCGGGCGCGAGAAGCAATCAATCACCGATTGCGGCACATTCTCGATGACCAGCGGGGAGTTGGGAATCGCCGGACCGGATCGAGTCCGCGAGAGCGAACCCTGCCGATGATCACAGCCCAACCTCTTGCGCCGCTGCCGTAGAGGCCAAATTGGCTGCCGCGCCGCCACTCCGGGCATCGACCCGGGGCCGGATCGACCTGCCGCTTTTTATCCCATGTCATCGAATTGAAACATTGATTGGTGACCATAGGCGCCTTGTTCAGCGCCTGGATTCGTCGCGGGCGCGCCACGAATGCCGATGGCTTGGCGGACATTTTTGTATGCGCACCAGGGACATGCACCGGCGCCGACCGCCGGCAGCATCGCCCCGACGCAGGGGTCGCCGGCAATTCTAGTGCGAGCCTGTGTATGTTGCGAAAAAGACACATTGAAAATTCTTCATTCGGCACCACACCACAGTTCTTGTAAGCTCGCAGCAACAATCAATAATCATCCACGGAGTAAAGCTTGTGCGTAACTTAGATCTGACAATTGCCCCTGGTAACGGGGCATCGATGGGTCGTGACCGCCGCAGTGCCGTTCTGCGCGGGCTTGGCTTTTTGCCGACGATTTTCTTGGCCCTGGCCGCGACCGGCGTCGCACAGGCACAGTCGATGGGCACTGCGGGGACCGGCGCCGCCAACGATGAGAGCCTCACCTGGCACGGCATCACCCTGTACGGCATTGTCGACATCGGATTGCAATACGACAGCCACATGGCGCCGATCAGCGATTATTTTCCGGCGGGCAGCGGCGCCGTCGTGCAGAAGAACAGCAACGAATCGGTGACCGGAGTCACGCCCAGCAACTTGAGCCAGTCGCGGGTCGGCCTCCAGGGTAAAGAGGCATTGCCCTTCATGGATTGGTCGGCGGTATTCAAGCTCGAGACGTTTTTCAATCCGCAATCCGGCAATATCAGCGACGCACAGAAATCCCTGACCCTGAACAACAACAAGCCGCTCGCATCGCAAAGCACGGGCATCGACTCCAGTGTGGCGGGTCAGGCGTTCCAGCAATCGTTCGCGGGGCTGAGCTCCCCGACCTTCGGTACCTTCACTTTCGGCCGTCAAAACACCCTGTTTGCGGACGGCATCTCCAAGTATGACCCGATGGGAGCCTCGCAGGCTTTCTCGGTGATCGGTTTGTCGGGAACCCCGGCGGGCGGGGGCGACACGCAGGATCGCAGGCTCGATGACTCATTGAAATATAACTTGAATTACAAGGGCGCCCACGTCGGCCTGATGTACAAATTCAGCAACGCCAACGCGGATGCGTTCCGCAGCGGCGGCGGCAGCGGCGAGGCTTATACCGCACTTCAGGCGCAACTTGGATTCAATTACGCGGGCGCGTCCGTCGACGGCTACTACATCAAAGTGAAGGATGCGGTCTCGACCAGCTCGATCAGCACCAAACAGTGCAAGAGCGTTGCGGCCGACCCTACCGCATGCCCGGGTCTTCCGGCGGGCTTCTCGCTGAGCAATTCGCTGTCCGCCACGATCACGGACAACGAGGTCTGGAGCATCTTGGGGCTCTATGATTTCGGCGGTCCCAAGGCCTATGTGGGCTACGAGCACATCGCCTATTCGAACCCCTCGCTGCCGCTGCCGGTCGGTTTCACCGACATCGGCGGCTATGTGCTGGCGTTCGTCAACAATGCCCCGTACACGACGGAGACCAAGACGCTGCAGGTGTACTGGGCGGGGGTGAAATACCCGATCACCCAGAATTTCGATCTGACGGCCGCCTTTTACGGCGAAAAGCAAAACAGCTTTGCCACCGGCGCGGATGCCGGCTGCACCAACAACATCAGCTCGGCCTGCAGCGGAAATCTCTGGGCCTATTCCATCGCGGGGGTCTACCGCCTCACCAAGCGCTTCGATGCGTACGCCGGTGCGATGTACTCCGGGGTGAAGAACGGCTTGTCCAATGAGTATCTCAACACATCCAACATCGACCCGACGATCGGTGTTCGGTATTCGTTCTAAGACATCGCGGACAGTCGGATCTCATGGTTCGGAATGAGCCATGAGATCCGTTCGCCGCGGCTGGAGCTGGTGGTACCTGCTCTTCATCGTCGAGAGCGGCGTGATTCTGTGGCCGCCTTTCTATAATCGGATAGAGCCCACGTGGATGGGCATGCCGTTTTTCTATTGGTTTCAGCTTGTGTGGGTGATTGTCGGAGCGGCCTTCACCGCGCTGGTTTATTTCGCCACCGACGAGTAGCGCAGCGTCTTTGCGGGGGGGGGGGGTGACTTGCCGAACGTGAATTGGGTTGCGCTCTGCGTTTTCGCGGCATTGTTCGGCTTCATTACCTGGTTGGGTTTTGCCGCGGCCCGCTGGCGCCGGGGCGATCTCGACCAGTTGCACGAATGGGGTCTCGGCGGCAGGCGCTTCGGAACCATGGTGACCTGGTTCCTGGTCGGCGGCGATCTTTACACCGCGTACACGTTCATCGCGGTCCCTGCGCTCGCCTTTGGCGCCGGCGCGATCGCATTCTTCGCCGTGCCCTACACGATCGTGATTTATCCCCTGCTGTTTCTCGTGTTTCGTCGACTCTGGCACGTCTGCCACAAGCATGGGTACATCACGGCGGGCGACTTCGTGCGCGGCCGCTTCGGCAATCGCTGGCTGGCCTTGGCGGTGACCGTAACCGGAATCGTCGCCACCATGCCCTACATCGCTTTGCAGCTCGTCGGCATCCAAGTCGTGCTCGGCGCGCTCGGCATTTCCGGGAGCGGATTCGCCGCCGATCTGCCGCTCGTGATTGCCTTTGTGGTGCTGGCCGCCTTCACCTATTCGAGCGGTTTGCGCGCGCCGGCGTCGATCGCTATCGTCAAAGACATCCTGATCTATGTGACCGCCTTCGCGGTGATCATCGTCATCCCGCTTCAGCTCGGCGGTTTCGCAAAAATCTTCTCCGCCGTGCCGCCGCAAAAGCTCCTTCTGGCGGCCCCCGGACCGCACACAACCGGCGCCTACAGCGCCTACGCGACATTGGCGCTCGGCTCGGCGCTGGCCCTTTTCCTGTATCCGCATTCGCTCACGGCGATATTGAGCGCCAGCAGCGGCCGCGCGATCCGCCGCAATGCAGCCATGTTGCCGGGTTACTCGCTGATGCTTGGTCTGCTTGCATTGGTGGGCTTCTTCGTGATCGCCGCGCACATCGCCGATCTTCCCGAATACGCGCATGGCTTCAAGCAATTCGGCAATAACTTCGCGGTGCCCGCGCTTCTGCTGCACAGCTTCCCTTCATGGTTCGTCGGCATCGCTTTCGCCGGGATCGGCATCGGTGCGCTGGTGCCGGCCGCCATCATGTCGATCGCCGCGGCGAATCTTTATTCGCGCAACATTCATCGTGAATTCTTCAACCGCAACCCGACCGACAAGCAGGAAGCGCAGATGGCGAAATGGGCTTCGCTGGTCGTCAAGTTCGGTGCACTCGTATTCATCCTGTTCGTGCCCACTCAATACGCCATTCAGCTGCAATTGCTCGGGGGTATTTGGATCGTCCAGACGCTTCCTGCGGTGATGCTGGGCGTCTATACCCGATGGTTCAATGATTGGGCGCTGCTGGCAGGGTGGGCGGCTGGGACGCTCACCGGCACGGCCATGGCGGTGGCGACCAAACTAACGCCGACGTTTCCGCTCGCGTTGGGCGGGTACACGTTTCCGGGCTACACGGCCTTCTTCACGGTTCTTTTGAATTTGGCCGTAGCGGCCGTGCTTACGCCGGTGTTCGACGCAATGATGGCGCGGCGAGCGCCCGTTGATGAGACCGTGGCGGCCGATTACCAACCCTGAGGCCGCCGCCCGCACGCCGAGGCAGTGATTACACGATGACCGCAAGCTTTCGCTGCAATACCCGCGCCGCTAACCTTATAATACTTGCCGTCGCGCACACTCGGACGCGGCGCCCATAATTGCGTGTTTCATGAAAGAGACACATGTGGAACCGATAATCAGCGGTTGGTCGATGAATTGCGGTCTACCGCGCGATCGGCGGGGATCGATCACGCTGGCGGTTAGTTCATTCGGGAGATTCAAATGACATCAAATACGCGCAAACGCTTCACCATCGCCATGGCCGCGGCGACTGTGGGTCTCGCCTTTGTGGTTGCCGCCAAGGCGGATATCTCGGGCGCCGGCGCCACGTTCCCTTACCCCATCTACGCCAAATGGGCGGACGCGTATAAGCGGCTCACGGGAGTCGGTCTCAACTATCAATCGATCGGCTCCGGCGGAGGCATCAAGCAGATCAAGGCAAAGACCGTTACCTTTGGCGCCTCCGACATGCCGCTGAAGCCGGACGATTTGAAGGCCGCGGGGCTGGTGCAATTCCCGATGATCATTGGCGGGGTGGTCCCGGTCGTCAACATCAAGGGCATCGCGCCGGGTCAACTGCATTTGGACGGAGCCACGGTGGCGAGCATCTATTTGGGAGACATCACCAAGTGGGACGATCCACAGATCAAGCGCCAGAATCCGAAGTTGGCGCTGCCCGGTGCCGCGATAGCTCCCGTGTACCGCTCCGACGGCTCGGGCACCAATTTCCTCTTCTCCGATTATCTGGCCAAGGAGAGTCCCAAGTTCAAATCGACCATCGGCGCCAACACTTCGGTGCAATGGCCGATCGGCATCGGAGCGAAGGGCAACGAGGGAGTGGCCAATATGACCGCGCAGACCGACGGTGCCATCGGCTATGTCGAATATGCCTACGCGAAGCAGAACAAGATGGCGTACGTGCTGCTCACCAACAAGGCCGGCGCTACCGTGGCCCCGAGTGCAGAGTCGTTTCAAGCGGCAGCCGGCAATGCCGATTGGGCCGGCGCCGATTCGTACTATGTGATTTTGACCGACCAACCTGGCGCCAAGAGCTGGCCGATCACGGGCGCCAGTTTTATCCTCGTGTACAAGCAGCCGGCCGATGCTGCGCCGGTCGACGAGGCATTGAAGTTCTTTGCCTGGGCCTACAAGGACGGCGCTTCCATGGCGTCCGAATTGGACTACGTGCCGCTGCCTGCCGCGTTGATCGATCAGGTGAAGAAGACCTGGGCCACCGAAATCACCTCGGGTGGTCATCCGGTGTGGGCCGGCAAATGACCTGCCGGGGTTAAATCCGACGTGTTTGAAAGGCTCGATAGCAGAAGCGATTGCGCATGGCCGGCGGCGGCCGAGCCGCCGCTGATGCGCGTATAGCGGGAGCGAAACCGACACCGTGGCGATCATCGATCCGAGGCACGCCGCAAAGCAGTTGGTCTACGAAAGGGTCTTCCGCGGAGCAACGCTCACGGCGGCGGCTCTCGTGTTGATGATTCTCGGCGGCGTGGTGCTCTCGCTGGTGCGCGGATCCTGGCCGGCTCTCAGCCATTTCGGAGTCTCGTTCGTGACCCGCGAGATCTGGAATCCCGTCACCGACGAATTCGGAGCACTCGCTGCGATTTACGGCACGGTGGTGACCTCCATCATCGCGATGGTGCTTGCCGTGCCGGCGGGTTTCGGCATCGCGCTGTTTTTGACCGAACTGTGCCCACCCTTGTTAAAGCGGCCGATCGGGATCGCTGTGGAACTGCTTGCCGCCGTTCCCAGCATCATTTTCGGCATTTGGGGATTGTTCGTGCTTGCACCGTTGCTGCAGCGTCACGTGCAGCCTTGGTTGATCGAAAATTTGGGCGCTTTGCCCGGAATCGGCAAACTATTCGTGGGTCCGCCCTACGGGATCGGCGTGCTGACCGCGGGTTTCGTGCTCGCCATCATGGTCTTGCCGTTCATCGCGGCAACCATGCGCGACGTGTTCGACACGGTTCCGCCCATGCTCAAGGAATCGGGCTATGGGCTGGGGGCGACGACCTGGGAGGTGATCTGGCATGTCGTCGTGCCGCATTCACGGGTCGGAATCGTCGGCGGGATCATGCTGGGACTGGGCCGCGCGCTCGGCGAAACGATGGCGGTGACGTTCGTGATCGGCAACGCGCACCGGATCAGTTCATCGCTGCTCGCGCCCGGCACCACGATTTCATCCTCGATCGCCAACGAATTCACCGAAGCGGTGGGCGATCTATATACCTCGTCGCTGATCGCCCTGGGACTGCTGCTGTTTCTGATCACATTTTCGGTCATTGCCGCGGCACAGACCATGCTGCGCCGGATACAACGGCGCACGTCGCTTGCAATATGAACCGGCGCAGCTACCGCAAGTTTAAGAACGGCGTGTTTCTGTCGCTGTCGCTGATTGCGACCCTCGCCGGGCTCGTTTGCCTGGCGGCGATCCTATGGACGCTGATTTCCCATGGCATCGCCGGCCTGTCTTGGCATCTGTTCACGCAGATGACGCCGCCCCCCGGAAGCCGCGGCGGGTTGCTCAATGCGCTTTACGGGAGCGCGGTCATGACGCTGCTCGGAATATTCATCGGCTCGCCGATCGGCGTGCTCGCGGGCACATATCTCGCGGAATACGGCCGGAATTCGCGCCTGAGCATCGTGGTGCGCTTCATCAACGATGTGCTCTTGAGCGCGCCGTCGATCATCATCGGCCTTTTCATATACGCAATCGTCGTCGTGCGCATGGGGCATTTCTCGGCGATCGCCGGAGCGCTCTCACTGGCGGTCCTCGCCATCCCGGTGACCTTGCGCACCACGGAGGACATGCTCAATCTGGTTCCTGTCGGGATGAAGGATTCTTCGGCGGCGCTCGGCGCCTATCCCTGGCGAACCATCATCAGCGTGTTGTATCCGGCGGCGCGCAGCGGCATCGTGACCGGATTGCTGCTCGCCATCGCGCGCATCAGCGGCGAGACGGCGCCGCTGCTCTTTACGGCGCTCAATAATCAATTCTGGAGCACGAACCTCAATGCTCCGATGGCGAATCTGCCCGTGGTCATCTTCCAATTCGCGCTGAGTCCCTACAAAGACTGGCAGGATTTGGCGTGGGCCGGAGCCCTGATCATCACGGCGGGCATATTGATCTTGAGCGTTTCCGCCCGCGTCTTATTGGCTCTACTGCAATCGAATGGCGGATCCGCGCGATGACGATGATACCTTCGCCGAAGCTGCCGAAGCACTTGAAGACTCGCGGTCCGCGGCCGGTCGCGGCAGTGCAAGAGCCGACCGAGGCGTGGCCCCCGAAAATTGAAATTCGCCACCTCAATTTTTTCTACGGAGCGTTGCGGGCGCTCATCGACATCAATATGACGGTGGCCGATCGCTCGATTACCGCGTTTATCGGACCCTCGGGCTGCGGAAAATCGACGCTGCTGCGCGTGCTTAATCGAATGTATGCGCTTTACCCGAACCAACGGGCGGAAGGCGAGGTGCTGATCGGCGGCCGGGATATTCTGGGCCCGGCGGTCGATGTGGCCGAACTGCGCTACCGTATCGGCATGGTGTTTCAAAAGGCCACGCCGTTTCCGATGTCGGTCTTTGAAAACGTCGCCTTCGGTCTGCGCCTCTCGGACGGAATGCATGGTGCGGATTTGAAATTGCGGGTGGAGTCGGCGCTCAGGGACGCGGCGCTATGGGATGAGGTCAAGGATAAATTGCATGCGGACGGGCGCAGTTTGTCGGGTGGGCAGCAACAGCGGCTGTGCATCGCCCGAACGATTGCCGTGCAACCGGAGGTGCTGCTGCTCGACGAGCCCACGGCCGCGCTCGATCCGATCTCCACGCTGAAAGTCGAGGAGACCTTGCAGGCGCTGCGGGAAACATATTGTATCGTGATGGTGACGCACAATTTGCAGCAGGCGGCGCGCGTGTCCAATGTCACGGGGTTCATGTATTTGGGAGAGCTGGTGGAAATCGGCCCCTCGAGCGAAATCTTCACCACTCCGAAGGATCGCAAGACGGACGATTACATCACCGGCCGATTCGGATAACCGGAGCGGACAGAGCGTGACAGACGAGCAGCAGCCATTGGGGGCCGATCTCGCCGCGCGGCCGCCGCCACAGGGCGAGCGGCCTGCGCCGGCGCGCGATTCGGTATATGCCCCCGTCATGGCGGCCCGGCGCGTCAATGTCCATTACGGGGATAAGCACGCCGTAAAAAATGTCAGCGTCGACATCGGGCGAAATCAGGTGCTTGCCATGATCGGCCCCTCGGGGTGCGGGAAATCGACGTTTTTGCGCTGCCTCAATCGCATGAACGACACGATTGCCGGCGCACGCGTGGATGGAACGATCACCTTGGACGGTCAGGACATCTACGGAAGTGCCCAGGACGTCGCGCAGTTGCGCGCGCGGGTCGGGATCGTGTTTCAAAAGCCCACGGCTTTTCCCAATTCAATCTATGCGAATGTCGCCTACGGGCCGCGCATCCACGGTTTGGCGAAGCATCGCAGCGACCTGGACGAGCTGGTCAACAGGAGTTTGCAGCGGGCCGGCTTGTGGGACGAGGTCAAGGACCGCTTGTCGCAGCCGGGTACGAGCCTTTCCGGCGGCCAGCAGCAGCGCCTGTGCATCGCGCGCACCATTGCGGTGAATCCCGAAGTGATTCTAATGGATGAGCCTACCTCCGCTCTGGATCCCATCGCGGTCGCGAAAATCGAAGACCTGATCGACGAGCTGCGCGCGAATTACGCCATTGTGATCGTGACCCACAACATGCAACAAGCGGCGCGCGTCTCGCAGCGTACCGCGTACTTTCACTTGGGCGATTTGATTGAAGTCGGACCGACGGATCTCGTGTTTACCAATCCGCAGCAGAAGCTCACCGAGGATTACATCACGGGCCGCTTCGGTTGAGCCGGCGCCCGGCGGCCGGCTTCGTCAATCGGCGCCGTGCGCCGTCAATCACCGGTGCTTCGCAATAGGTCGTTCAACGCGGTTTTGGCCCGCGTCTGCGCATCGACGCGCTTCACGATGACCGCACAGGCAAGGCCATATTTGCCGTTGGCGGAAGGCAGGGTGCCGGGCACCACCACGGCACCCGCCGGGACTCGTCCGTAGAGGATCCGGTCGTGCTCGCGATCGTAGATACGCGTGCTTTGCCCGATGAATACGCCCATCGAGACCACCGCTCCGGTTTCGACGACCACGCCTTCGACGATTTCCGAGCGCGCGCCGATGAAGCAATCATCCTCGATGATGGTCGGACTCGCCTGCATCGGCTCGAGCACGCCTCCGATGCCGACGCCGCCCGACAAATGCACGTTCTTGCCGATCTGCGCGCAGGATCCGACCGTTGCCCAGGTATCGACCATGGTGCCGGAATCGACATAGGCGCCGATGTTCACGTAACTCGGCATCAGCACCACGTTGGGCGCGACGAACGCCCCCCGGCGCACCGTCGCAGGCGGTACTACGCGCACTCCGGCCGCGGCGAATTGCGCCTCCGTCCATCCGCCGTATTTCAAGGGCACCTTGTCGTAGAAGTTGAGGCCGCCCGAACTCATGGGTGCGTTTCGCGCGATGCGAAACGACAGCAGCACGGCCTTCTTCAGCCATTCATTGACCTGCCAACTTCCGCCGTTCTTTTCCGCGACCCGCACGGTACCCGCATCGAGCAGCCCAAGGGTGGTCTCGACGGCGGCGCGCAGGGCCGCTGAGGCGGTTTCGGGCGTGATTTCGGCGCGCGACTCGTAGGCGCTCTCGATGAGGCCGCGCAGTTCCTTCGCGTTCGGGGTCACAACCGCGCCGCCGCTTCGCGCCGATCGAGGGCGCGCACCAGGGAATCGTGCACGTTCTTGCAGGCCTCGTCCTGCAGCAGGCCGCCGTCCAAGTCCGTGATGTAGAAGACGTCCTCGGCGCGTTCGCCGACGGTCATGATCTTCGCGCCGTTGATCGCGACACCCCCGGTCTTGAACACCTTGCCCACCTCGGACAGCAATCCGGGGCGGTCGGCGGCGATCAATTCGAGAATGGTGCGATTATTGCGGCTGTCCAAGCTGAAATTGACCTGGGTCGGCGTCGAGAACATGCGCACCTGGCGCGGCGCGCGGCGCGTCACGTGCAGCGGCGAATCCTCCGGCTGCTGCAGATTACGCCACAGTTCGCGCTCGATCTCGCTGGTGCGCGCCGGATCGGCGATCACCTCGCCGTTGTCTTCGAGAACCACGTAGGTCTCCAGGCTGAATCCGTTGGCACTGGTGATCAAACGCGCGTCCACGACATTGAGCCCCATCTGATCGAGGACCGCGGTCGTGCGCGCAAAGCTGTGCAGTCGATGCGGCGTATAGGTCAGCACCGCCGTACCTCCGCGGTCGGTCAATTGCCGCACGGCCACCAGCGGGGTATCGTCTCCGGGATCGCGGCTCGCCAGCACGCTCGTCTGCCAGGCGATCTCTTCCGGCGTGTAGCGCAGAAAGTACGCATCCGTCCACTGCGACCACACCTTCGCGGTCTGCTCCTGCGTGATCGTCGGCATATCGGCCCGCGCCTGCTCCTGAGTCTCTCGGATAAGTTCCTCCTGATCGACCGGGGTTTCGAGACCGCGGCGCAGCGCGCGCTTGGTGCGCTCGTAGAACTCCTCGAACAGCCGGGCTTTCCACGCGTTCCACAGTTTCGGATTGGTGCCGCGCACGTCCGCGACGGTCAATACATATAGATAGTCCAAATGCGTTTGATCGCCGACGCGGCGCGCGAAATCATGGATGATGTCGGGATCGCTGATGTCCTTTTTCTGGGACGTGATGGACAAGATCAAATGATTTCGGACCAGCCAGGCGACCAGACGCGCCTCATAGCGGCCGAGACCCTGTTCCAAGCAAAACGCTTCCGCGTCGACGGCACCGAGTTCGGAGTGGTCGCCGCCGCGGCCCTTGGCGATGTCGTGGAAAAGCGCCGCCAGGTAGGCGAGTTCCTGACGCGGCAGGGATTGCATGATTTGGCTCAGCGCCGGCAATTCGTCGTTGAACTTTGGAATCGCCAATCGCCGCAGATTGCTGACCACGAACAGCGTGTGCGCGTCCACCGTGTACGCATGGAACAGGTCGTACTGCATGCGCCCGACGACCCGGCCGAAGGAGGGAATATAGCGTCCGAGAACCCCGTACAAATTCATGCGCCGAAGCTCGTGCGTGACTCCGACGGGGGCGCACAAAATATCCATGAAAAGCCGGTGGTGCCGCGGGTTTTGCCGGAATTCCTCGTCGATCAGCCACACATGCGCGCCGATCAAACGGATGGTCTCGGCGCGCACCCCGCGCAGCGTGGGGTGCTGCTGCAGCAGCACGAACAATTCCAGGAGAGCCGACGGATGGCGCGAGAAGACCTCCGGGTTGGTCACCTCCAGGTAATCATTGCGAATTTGGAAGCGCGGATTGATCGGCAGCGGCGGCCCGCTTTGCGTGAGGATCGCCTCGCGGAACAGCTGCAGCAGCATTTCGTTGAGCAGGCTGATGTCCATGACCGTGCGGTAGTACTTCTGCATCAGCTGTTCGACCGCCAGGGTGAAGCTCGCGTCCTCGTAGCCGAACAATTTTGCGAGTTTGATCTGATAATCGAACAACAGGCGGTCCTCGCGCCTGCCCGTGAGCACGTGCAGGCCGAATCGCACTTTCCAGAGGAAGGATTGTCCCGCCTTGAGATTTCGCAGCTCGTCGCGCGTCAAATAGCCGTGCGCCACCAGTTCGTCGAGAGTGTCGGTGCCGAAATGGCGCTTCGCGACCCAGCCGATGGTCTGAATGTCGCGCAGGCCGCCGGGACTCGATTTGACGTTCGGTTCGAGGTTGTACGCCGTATCGAAATAGCGGTGATGGCGTTCGGTTTGCTCCTTCACTTTGGCTTCGAAAAAATCCTGCGACGACCAAAGCCGATCGGGCGCGAGCGCGCGGCGCATGCCGGCGAACAGCGCCTCCGGCCCCGCCAGCAGCCGCGCCTCGAACAGTGTGGTCGCGACGCTGATGTCGGCGAGACTTTCGCGTTGGCAATCATCGATGGAACGTACGCTATGGCCGACCTCGAGGCCGATGTCCCAAAGAAACGTCAGGAATTTCTCGATATCGGGCTGCCAATCGGCCGAATCGCTCTTCGGCAGCAGCACCATGATGTCGATATCGGAACTCGGATGCAGTTCCCCGCGCCCATAGCCGCCGACAGCCACCAACGCCAAGTCCTCGGCGAATTTGCCGGTGTGACGCACCCACGCGGTACGCAGCGCGATATCGACCAGGCGCGAGCGATCCCGGACCAGATCCTCGATGGCGTCATCGGCGAGGAATCGCTCCCGCAGCAATTCGCCGCCGTGATCCAGCACCTGTCGAAACGCGGCGGGAGAGAATTGGCCGCCTTGCAGCGCCTCGGGCACCGTCCCCAAATAGGCCCAGTCGGCCGGGGACTCGAGAAATCGAGTTCCAGCGTTCAAGAGGCCGCCGCGGCGGCGGACAGCGCCGCAGCCGCGCCAAGGGTGAGCACTTCGTACCCTTCCTCGGTGACCAGGATCGTATGTTCCCATTGCGCCGAGAGCGACTGGTCCTTGGTTACCACCGTCCAGCCGTCCGGCAGCAGCCGCACATCGCGGCGTCCGGCATTGATCATGGGTTCGATGGTAAAAGTCATGCCGGGCAGCAGTTCCAAGCCGGTTCCCGCTTTGCCGTAGTGCAGCACCTGCGGATCCTCATGATAGACCCGGCCGATGCCGTGCCCGCAGTACTCCCGCACCACGGAAAAGCCGTTGTCTTCCGCGTATGTCTGGATCGCATGGCCTATGTCGCCCAAGTGCGCACCGGGCTTGACTACGCGAATGCCCTGCCACATGGATTCGTGGCAGGCAGCGCTGAGGCGGCGGCCCAGTACGGGGGCGGTGCCGGCGAAGTACATTCGACTGGTGTCGCCGTGGAATCCGTCGCGGATCACGGTGACGTCGATGTTGATGATGTCGCCGTTCTTCAAGCGCTTATCACCCGGGATTCCATGGCAGACGACATGGTTGACGGAGGTGCAAATGGTCTTCGGAAAACCGCGATAATTGAGGTTGGCCGGAATCGATTTGAGCTCATCCACGATGAAATCATGGCAGCGCCGGTCGAGTTCCTCGGTGCTGACCCCGGGTTGAACGAACGGTTCGATCATATCGAGCACGCTCGCCGCCAAGCGCCCGGCTTCCCGCATCTTGTCCTGTTCGGCCGGGTTCTTGATGGTCACGTTCATATGAGGCTTGGACTTTGTTTCCAATAGGGGTTCATGGTATAAAGCGCGGCTATTTTTAACAACCCCGCACGCGTGTCGTCACAATCGGCCGGGTGCCCGGCGCGGCTACCGGAATCTGCAGGCTCGGCTTGCGATTTCAAGGCTTCCCGGGTTGCCGATTGGGATACGCGGAGGCTCAACCCGACAGGAGATCTAGATATGACCAGCGTGTCAATGCGACAAATGCTGGAAGCGGGCGTCCATTTTGGGCATCAAACCCGCTTCTGGAACCCGAAGATGGCGCCGTTCATTTTTGGCGAGCGCAACAAGATCCACATCATCAACCTCGAGAAGACTCAACCCCTGTATGCGCGGGCGGCTGCATTCATCAAGGGTGTGGCGGCCGAGGGCGGAAAGGTGCTGTTCGTCGGGACCAAGCGTTCGGCCCGCGATGCGGTCGAAAAGGAAGCCACGCGCTGCAATATGCCCTATGTCAACCAGCGCTGGTTGGGCGGCATGTTGACCAATTTCAAGACCATTCGTCAGTCCATCAAGCGGTTGAATGAGCTCGATGAGATGGCGCAAAGCGGCTCGCTCGACCGCCGCGGCAAGAAAGAGGCGCAGATGCTGCGACGGGAAATGGACAAGCTGCTGCGAAGCCTCGGGGGTATTCGCGATATGAACGCGCTGCCCGATGCGCTGTTCGTGATCGACGTCGGCCACGAGGAAATCGCCGTCAACGAGGCGCGGAAGCTTGGAATCCCGGTGGTCGCCGTGGTCGACACCAATTGCTCTCCCGACGGTATCGACTATGTCATACCGGGCAATGACGACGCCATGCGTGCGATATTGCTGTATGCGGGCGGCGTCGCGGATTCGGTGCTGGAAGGCAAGGCTTCGCTGCCGCAGGTGCCGGTCGGCGAAGATGAATTCGTGGAGCTCGACGAAGAGGGGAATCCGAAGAAGCGGGCGGCGGCGGGGCGCCGGACGCCGACCTCTGCCGGACGCGGCAAGAAGCCGGCACCGCGCCGCAAGGTCCCGGTGACCGTTATTCCGGGAGCGGCCGCGGTGGTTGCCCAGCTCGACGAGGTCGAAGTCGATGCCGACGAGGTCGATGCACCGGACACCGCACCGGCCGAAACGCGACCCGCGAGCGCGCCGCGGCGCCGACCCGTGGGGCGGCGAACGCCGGCGCGCGGCGCTTAAGGTTTCTACTGAAAGGAAAACCGCCCAACAGCGGATTTGAAGGTCATGAATATTACGGCAGATACGGTCAAACAGCTGCGTGAACGCACCGGCGCCGGCATGATGGAGTGCAAAAAGGCCTTGGTCGAGACCAAGGGCGATTTGGACGCGGCGGCCGAACTCATGCGCAAAAGCGGCCTGGCCAAGGCCGATAAGAAAGCCGCCCGGATCGCGGCGGAGGGCACCGTCGTTGCGGAGCGCGCCGGCAACAGCGCGGTTCTGATGGAAGTCAACTGCGAAACCGATTTCGTGGCGCGCAGCCCCGAGTTCCAAGAATTCGCGCGCGATCTCGCCAAGGCGGCCTTGACCCATGTGCCCGCCGACGTACAGGTGCTGCTGCAGCTTAAGCACGGCTCCGCCACCTTGGAGGACCGGCGCCGTGCATTGATCGCGAAGATCGGCGAGAACATCGCCGTGCGCCGGTTCGTGCGTATCACCGCGCCCAAAGCGCTGGGTTCCTACGTCCACGGGTCGCGGATAGGCAGCCTGGTGGCGCTTGAGGGTGGAGACGAAGCTCTTGCGCGCGACCTGGCCATGCACGTGGCGGCCGCAAACCCCGCCTACGTGGATGCGCCCGAGGTGCCCGCCGCCGTGCTCGAGAAGGAACGCGAGATCCTGACCGATCAGACCAAGGGCGAGAAAAAGCCGCCGGAGATCATCGCCAAAATGGTCGAAGGACGGCTGCGCAAGTTCTTGGCGGAGATCACCCTGCTCGGCCAACCCTTCGTCAAGGATCCGGAAACCACGGTGGAGAAGTTGGTCAAGAGGGCGGGCGCCAGGGTGGTGCAATTCGTGCGCTACGAGGTCGGTGCCGGCATTGAAAAGAAGCAGGACGATTTCGTCGGCGAGGTGATGGCGCAGGTGAAGGCACAGGACAAGGCCGCGCCGGGCGTCGGCGACGGGCTCAAAAAACACTAGTCCCCGGTGCAGGGGACCCGATAAATTTGACCCAGGCTCCCAAGGACCCCGCGACGGCGGGGTCTTTTATAGTAGGGTACGGAATCATGACGGACACAACACCTACGGCACGCTACCGCAGAATCTTGGTCAAATTGTCCGGCGAAGCATTATTGGGCAGTGAGGATTATGGAATCGATCCACAGATCCTCAAGCGCATCGCGGGAGAAATCAGGGACCTGGCCCAAATGGGCGTGCAGGTCGCCGTGGTGCTCGGCGGCGGCAACATTTTTCGCGGCGCCGGGCTCGCGCGCGCCGGCATGGATCGAGTCACCGCGGACCATATGGGCATGTTGGCCACCGTGATCAATGCGCTCGCGATGCAGGACGCGCTCGAAAGCCTCGGCACTTATGCCCGCGTCATGTCCGCGCTGCGCATCAACGAGGTGTGCGAGGACTACATACGTCGCCGTGCGGTGCGCCATCTCGAGAAGGGTCGCGTGGTCATATTCGGCGCCGGTACGGGTAATCCCTTCTTTACTACGGACACCGCGGCGAGCCTTCGCGCGATCGAAATCAATGCGGAAATTCTGCTGAAGGCGACCAAGGTCAACGGCATTTACGATTCCGATCCGCTGCAGAATCGCAACGCCAAGCGCTATAGTCGTCTAACCTTCGATCAGGTCCTGAACGAGCGTCTCAACGTCATGGACGCCACCGCGATCGTGATGTGCCGGGAGAATAACTTGCCGCTTCAGGTATTCAATCTGTTCAATGCGGGAGATCTGGTGCGAATTGTTCAAGGCGAAGACGTCGGCACCGTCGTCTGCGCCGGGCCTTAAAGGGGGAACCAATGCTCGAGGAAATCAAGAAAGATGCGGCCCAACGCATGCAGAAATGCGTGTCGACGTTCAGGGATCAACTCAAGAAGCTGCGCACCGGGCGCGCACACACCAGCCTTATCGAACACATAAAGGTCGATTACTACGGCTCGGAGATGCCGTTGAACCAGGTGGCGAACATCGCCGCCGAGGATGCGCGCACGCTTACCGTAACGCCGTGGGAAAAGGCGATGGTGCCGATCATCGAGAAGGCGATATTCAAATCGGACCTCGGGCTTACACCGAATACGGCCGGGCAGCTGATCCGAATATCGATGCCTGCCTTGACCGAAGAGCGCCGTCGCGACATTACCAAGGTGGTGCGATCCGAGGCCGAGAGTGCCCGTGTGTCGGTGCGCAACGTGCGGCGAGAGATCATGAACCAGCTGAAGGAGATGCTCAAGGAGAAACAGATCGCACAGGATGACGACCGGCGCGCCCAGGACGACATTCAAAAGCTCACCGACAAGTACGTCGCGGAGATCGACCACGCAATGGCCGACAAGGAAAAGGAATTGATGCAGGTCTGACCCCGGCGAGACCCGCATAAGCCCTAAACGCAATGGCCGACACGCCCCAGCATGTCGCGATCATCATGGACGGCAACGGTCGATGGGCCCGTTCCCGCGGCTTGCCGCGGCCGGCCGGTCACCGCGCCAGCCTCAAGGTCGTTCGCCGGGTGGTCGAGGAGTGCGCACGCCGCAAGGTTCGCTATCTGACGTTGTTCGCATTCAGCAGCGAGAACTGGCGCAGGCCGCCGGACGAGGTCGGCATGCTCATGAATCTGTTCCTCGACGCGCTGACACGCGAGGCGGCGAATCTGCATCGCAACCAGGTGCGCATACGCTTCATCGGCGACCGGGAGATGCTGGGCGGGGAGCTCAAGCGGCGCATGGGGGATGCGGAGTCGCTGACCGAAGCCAATTCGGGGCTTGGGCTGGCGGTGGCGATGGCTTACGGCGGCCGCTGGGACATTGCTCAGGCGTGCCGCTCGCTCGCGGCCGACGTTGCGGCCGGAATCCTGGCGCCGTCGGAGATCGGCGAAGCCCAGGTCGCGGCGCGCCTCGCGCTCGGCAGCGTGGCGGATCCCGACCTCATGATTCGCACCGGCGGGGAGCAGCGCATCAGTAATTTCCTGCTGTGGAATCTCGCCTACACCGAACTTTACTTCACCGATGTCCTGTGGCCGGAGTTCTCGGTCGCGCATCTCGATGCCGCCTTCGCGTTCTTCGCCCGGCGCGAGCGCCGCTTCGGCAAGACGTCCGCGCAGATCGCGGTGAAAGCGGATGCTTAAGGTGCGCATCCTGTCGGGATTGGTCATGAGCGGCTTGCTGCTGCTGGCATTGTTCATGCTGGAGCCGCAGCGGACGGTGTTGGTATTCGCCGCGCTGTCGACCATCGGTGCGTGGGAATGGGCCGCCTTCGGGGGTTTGCACGGCGGGGCGGCGAGATTTGCCTATGCAGGCGCCATTGCGCTCTTGTTGCTGCTCAGCTGGCTATGGACCGGCGATCCGAAGCATCTCTTGATGCTGCTGGGCGGCGCCTGCCTGTGGTGGGCAATCGCCTTCCTATGGCTGGTGCTGGCGCCCGAGAGGCATCAGCCGGGTCTTGCGCTGCTGTGCGGCGTGCCGGTGCTGGTTCCCGCCTTTGTGGCGCTCTCGAGGCTTGCGATCGCGGGCAACGGATTTGTGCGCGGCCCGAAACTCGTTTTGTGGCTGCTCCTGTTGGTGATCGGCGCGGACATCGGCGCGTATTTTGCCGGCCGCATTTTCGGCCGGCGAAAACTCGCTCCCCGCGTGAGTCCCGGCAAGACCTGGGAGGGCGTCATCGGCGGCCTCTGCGCCGTGGCGCTGGTCGCCGGGAGCGGGGCATTGTATTTCGGTCTGCCGGTGCTGCCCTGCGTCGCATTCGGTTGCGCCGTGGGTATTTTCTCGGTGGTGGGCGACTTGACCGAGAGCATGTTCAAGCGTTCGGCCGGGCTCAAGGACAGCGGCGCCCTGCTGCCGGGGCACGGCGGCATCTTGGACCGTATCGACAGTGTGACGGCTGCGGCGCCCTTGTATGCATTGGGCTTGTTCGGCTCCGGGGTCATCGCATGAGTGCGCCGTGCGGCATTGCGATACTCGGATCCAGCGGCAGCATCGGCCGCAGCACCCTGAGAGTAATCGAGCTGCATCCGCAGCGATTTCGGGTGGCCATGTTGGGAGCCTACGGAAGCTGGCAGGTGGTGGTCGAGCAGGCGCTTAAATTTCGGCCCGATACCGTGGTCATGGTCGATGCCGAGGCCGCCGCGCAGGCGCGGGCGGCGTTAAGGGCTTCCGGGTCGGCGACCCGCGTGGAAAGCGGGGTCGATGCGCTTGCGGCCTCGGTCTCCGGCGGCAACGTGCAGGTGGTGATGGCGGCGATCGTGGGGGCCGCCGGATTGTTGCCGACCCTTGCGGCGGTGCGCGCCGGCAAGCGCGTATTGTTGGCCAACAAGGAAGCCCTGGTAATGTCGGGGCGGTTGCTGATGGACGAGGTGCGCCGCTCGAGAACCGAGCTGATCCCCATCGACAGCGAGCACAATGCGATTTTCCAATGCATGCCGGCGGGCTACCTGCCCGGAAAAGCCGCTCCCGGTGTCGTGCGCGTGATTTTGACCGCGTCGGGTGGGCCGTTTCGCTTGACTGAGCTCGACCGGCTCGGCAGTGTGACGCCCGCGCAAGCTTGCGATCATCCGAAGTGGAAAATGGGCCGGAAAATCTCCGTCGACTCGGCCACGCTCATGAACAAGGGTCTTGAAGTCATCGAAGCGACGCTGTTGTTCGACCTGCCCGAATCGCGGGTCGAGGTGGTGGTTCATCCGCAAAGCCTGGTGCATTCGCTGGTCGATTACGCCGACGGCTCGATGCTGGCGCAGCTCGGCGCACCCGACATGCGCACCCCGATCGCTCAAGCGCTCGCCTGGCCGGCGCGGGTGGATTCCGGTGTACAATCCCTCGACCTAGGTCAGATCGGCCGTTTGGATTTCGAACCGCCGGATCACGCTCGATTCCCCAGTCTCGGACTTGCCCGGGCGGCGGCGCGCGCCGGCGGTACGGCGCCGGCGGTGCTGAACGCGGCCAATGAGGTCGCCGTTCAGGCGTTTCTTGACCGGCGCTTGAACTTTACCGGCATTGCCGCGGTCATTGACAGTGTGTTGCAGCGCCTCGATTCGCGTCCAGTGAAGGTATTGGGCGATGTATTGGACGCCGATGCCGAAGCGCGGCGCTTGGCGCTCGCGTTGATCGAGCCTGCGAATGGAGCTCTCGCATGAAGATGCTGATTTTTGTCGCCGCCTTCTTGGTTGCGATCGGGATACTGGTTGCGGTTCACGAGTTCGGACATTATTGGGTCGCGAAGAAACTCGGCTTCAAGGTATTGCGCTTCAGCATCGGCTTCGGCAAACCCGTGCTGATGCGGGTCGGCCGCGATGCCGATCGCACCGAATATTGCCTGGCCGCCATACCGTTGGGCGGATACGTGAAGCTGCTCGATGAGCGTGAGGGTGAGGTTCCGCCCGAGGAACTGCACCGCTCTTTCACCCGCAAGCCCATCCTGCATCGCATCGCGGTGTTGCTGGCGGGGCCGGCCATGAATCTCATTTTTGCGGCGCTTCTTTATGCAATCCTGGCGATGGTGGGCACCGAAGTCGTCAAGCCGGTGATCGGGCAGGTGCGGCTCGATGGTCCCGCCGCCGATGCCGGTTTGCGGCGAGGCGATCAAATCGTGCGGGTTGGCGATCGCGAGGTCGAGGACACCGAGCAGCTGCAGATGGATCTGCTTCGTCAGGTCGCCGATGACGGCGTGATACCCGTGCGCGTGCGTCGTGACGGCGGTGAGATTGCGCTCACCCTGCACGTCACGTCGGATAGGCGTCCTTTGACCGAGCCTGGCAGGTTGCTGCAGGGTCTTGGCTTCGATTTGGCGACCTGGAAGGCCGATTCGGTGGTGCAGTCCGCGCCTCAGGGCAGCGCGGGCGCGCGCGCGGGCCTGCGGGCCGGCGATAGGCTGCTGTCGGTGAACGACCAGCCGATCGGCAACAGTGCGGATTTCATTTCGGTGGTGAGCGGCTCCGCGGGGCGAGAGATCGCGATCGACGTGCAGCGCGCCGGCGCACCCGTGCGCATCGTTACCGTGGTGCCGCGGGTCACGGAGCAGGGTCGACCGGTCGGCCGCCTCGGGATCACGCTTGCCGAAGGCCCCAGGACATGGCCGCCGGGATTGGTCGAAATGCACCGATCCGGACCGCTCGCCGCTCTCGCCGTCGGCGTGCGCAAGACGTGGGACATGTCTTCCATCACGATTCAAATGCTGGCGCGCATCGTGACGGGGCAGGTCTCCGCGAAGAACATCTCGGGTCCGATCAGCATCGCCGAATTCGCGGGCATCAGCGCCTATATGGGAGCGACGGCCTTCCTCGGCTTTCTGGCCATCATCAGCGTGAGCCTGGGAGTGCTCAATTTGCTGCCGGTACCGCTGCTCGACGGCGGTCAGGTGGCGTATCAATTGGTGGAAGCGGCGAAGGGCAGCCCGCTGTCGGAGCGGGCCCAGAATCTCGGACAGCAAGTGGGGATAGCCTTGCTGGTCGTGTTGATGAGCCTGGCATTCTATAACGATATATCCAGACATTTTAATTAATGGGGAATCATGATCTACCTCCAGTTTGAGCCGCCGGAGCGGTGCCGCGTCGCGCGCGCCGCCCATCGAGATTGCATGCGGTCGACGTCGCGTGCGGCTTGACTTTCGGTTGATTTGCTTGGTGGCGCTCGCCATCCAGCCGCTGGGGATGCATCTGCAGGCGCAGGCCCTGCAGGAATCTTCGTTCACCGTCGGAGATATCCGTGTCGAAGGATTGCAGCGCATATCCGAAGGCACGGTGTTCAATTATTTGCCGGTCAACATCGGCGATCACCTCGATCAGCAGCGCATCGGCGAAGCCATGCGCGCGCTCTACGCCACGGGCTTTTTCCGCGACGTCGAGTTGCGGCGCGACGGCAACACCCTGCTGGTGGTGGTGATCGAGAGGCCCTCGATCGCCAAGTTCGAGATCAAGGGAAACAAGGACATAAAGACGGAGGATCTGCAGAAGAGCCTGCGCAACGTCGGTCTCGCTCAAGGCAAGACATTCGACCGCTCGGTCCTCGATGAAGTCAAGCAGTACCTCACCGACCAATATTTCAGCCGCGGCAAGTACGCGGTGCGCGTCGATACCAAGGTGACCGATTTGCCGGGCAACAAGGTGGATGTGCTGGTCGACATCAAGGAGGGCAAGCGCGCCAAGATCGAAATGATCAACCTGGTCGGAAATTCGAAGTTCAAGGACAAGGACGTGCTCGAGACGTTCGAGTTGCATACGCCGAATTGGCTGTCCTGGTACAAGCAAGACGACCGCTACTCGCGCGAGTCGCTGACCGGCGACCTGGAAAAACTCCGCTCGTATTTCATGGACCGCGGCTACGCCAACTTCCAGATCGAGTCGACGCAGGTCACCATCGCTCCCGAAAAAGACGACATGTACATCAGCATCAACGTCAATCCGGGAGACGTCTACCGGGTGTCCGAGATCAAGCTCGCCGGCACCATGGTGGTGCCCGAGGCGCAGCTGCGTGCCATGCTGCTGTTCAAGCCCGGCGACATCTATTCGCGCAAGCAGGTCACCAGTTCGCAGGAACTGATGAGCTATCGCCTCGGCGCCGACGGCTATGCCTTTTCCAAGATAGACCCGGTGCCGACAACCGACAACGACAAGAAGACGGTGTCGCTGACCTTCTTCATCGAGCCCGGCAACAGGGTCTACGTCCGGCACATCAACTTCAACAACACCACCTCCATCAACGATGAAACGCTGCGTCGTGAAATGCGCCAGCTCGAGGGCGGCTGGCTGTCGAATTCAGCCGTGGAGCGGTCGAAGGAACGCCTGCAGCGCCTGCCCTACATTGAAAAGGTTGAATTCGAGACCAAACCGGTCGCCGGCAGCGCGGACTTGGTGGACGTCGACTTCAACATCAAGGAAGGTCTGCCGGGGCAATTCGGCGGCGGCATCGGCTACTCCGAAGCCCAGCGATTCAGCATCAACGCCAATTTCGTCCACAGCAATTTCATGGGCACCGGCGATCGCATAGCGCTCGAGGTCAATGCCGGAAAATACAGCAAAACCTACACCATGGCGCGCACCGATCCGTACACGACGATCGACGGGGTGGCCCGCACCGTTTCCCTGACCTACCGCGACATCATCCAATTCGTCGCGGCGGCATCGAAGTTCTCGACCAAGCAGTTGACAGGAGCGGTGAACTGGTCCTACCCGATCACCGAATACCAATACGTGCAGGTGGGCACGGCCGCAAACAAGAACGAGTTGGTGGTCTCGCAGGGCTACAGTTCGCAGCAATCCATCGATTGGGTGAGGAATAACGGCAAAACCTTCACGAGCTATCTCGACGACACCAACGGCGACGGGCAGATCAACTCGCTGGACAATCCCTACACGGTCTATGGCACGGATTTCTACACCTACGAGCTCAGCGCCGGGTGGAACCTCGACACGCGCAATCGCGCCTTGTTCGCCGACCGCGGCATGCACCTGGCGGTATCGGGCCGATACGCCCTGCCTTTCAGTGAGGCCCGTTACTACTCGCTCAATACGCAGTACCTCCAGTACATTCCGGTCTGGCGCAAATGGCTGCTGCAGTACAACGCGAGCTTGGACTATGCCAACTCGCTGGGCAATACCACCTTCCTGCCGCCCTATTTGAATTACTTTGCGGGCGGCCCGGACAGCGTCCGCGGCTTTCGCGAGAGTACACTGGGTCCCCGGGACAACATCGGATACGGCAACCCATTCGGAGGCAACCTGCGGGTCGTGAGCCGGCTGGAACTGCTGTTTCCCGTGCCGGACAAGTGGAAGAGCGCCGCCCGGGTCAGCTGGTTCTACGACATGGGGAACGTCTTTTATACCGGAAACAAGGTTCAATTCCTGGGTGTGGACGACATTACGCCGGTCAACTATCACTTCAGTTATGCTAATCTAAAGGAATCGACCGGCCTTGCGGTTCAGTGGCTTGCGCCATTGGGTCTGTTTCGCTTCTCATACGCCATCCCGCTGAACGCGTATCAGGGCAACACGGTGACTTTCGGCGACCAAACGGAGCGCTTCCAGTTCTCCATCGGTCAGGCGTTTTGATCAATTATTTTTGAGGTCCTAGAAATCAACATGTCGACTTTCAATCGCAGTATTCCATTCCTGGCTCTCGGCCTGTGCGGCCTGATGATGGCCGGCACGGCGAACGCGGAAATCAAAATGGGCGTGGTCAACTTCCAGAAGCTATTGGAAGAGGCGCCGCAGACCAAGACCGCCATGCAGGCCCTGGAGAATGAATTCGCGCCGCGCCGCCGCGAATTGCTGACGATGCAGAACGACCTGAAGGCCAAGGACGAGAAATTGCAGAAAGAGGGTGCGGTCATGGCGGAGGCCGACCGCGCCAAGGCCGAAAAGACCCTGCGCGACCAGCAGCGCGAATTCTCGCGCAAGGCCGGGGAATTCCAGGACGATGCTTCGACGCGGCGCAATGAGGAAATCGGCAAAGTGCAGCGCTACCTCGTGCAGGAGATCCAGGGCTACGCGAACGCGCAGGGTTTTGATCTGGTGCTGGGCGACGGCGTGTTTTTCGCGAAGGGGCCGCTCGACATCACGGCGAACGTGCTGGCGGTGCTCAATACCAAGCCGGCAACCCTGCCCCCGTCGCCCCCTGTGAGCTCACCCCCGGCCAAGCCCACAGGCAGCACCAAATAGCGCCTTGAGGCTTTCGCACGAGGATGTGCGCAAGTGCACGAGGAAATCAGCCTGGGCGAATTGGCGGTACGCTTTGGCTTGACGCTGCGCGGTTCGCCCGACCTTAAGGTATCGCATGTTGCGACGCTCTCCCAGGCGACGCCTGGCAGCTTGAGTTTTCTCGCGAATTCGCGCTACCGAAAGGGCCTCAAGGACACTCGCGCGAGCGCGGTGGTAGTGTCCGCTTCGGAAGCCGGCGGTTGCCCGGTCGACGCGCTCATCGCAACGAATCCCTACCTGGCTTATGCGCGCATCGCATCGCTGCTGCACCCCCAGTTGCACGCCGTTCCCGGAATTCACCCGAGCGCCGTGATCGCCAAGAGCGCACGCATCGGCTCATCGGCGGCCGTGGGCCCGCTTACGGTGATCGAGGAGGAGGTCGAACTCGGCGAATGCGTCGAGGTCGGCCCGGGCTGTATCGTGCAGCGGGGTGCACGGGTCGGCGCGCATACTCGCCTGGTCGCGCGGGTCAATTTGTACGCGGGCGTGCGGATCGGACAGCGCTGCGTTGTGCATGCGGGTGCGGTGATCGGTGCCGACGGCTTCGGCTTCGCCCCCGATCGCGGTACGTGGGTCAAAGTGCCGCAGGTCGGCAGCGTGCGCATCGGCGACGATGTGGAGATCGGTGCGAACACCACCATCGATCGGGGTGCCATCGCCGACACCGTGATCGAAGAGGGCGTGAAACTCGACAATCTAATCCAGATAGGCCACAACGCCATCATCGGGGCGCACACCGCTATTGCGGCCTGCACGGGAATCTCTGGGAGCACCACCGTGGGCCGGCGCTGCATGATCGGCGGTATGGTGGGCATGGCGGGTCATTTGACGATCGCCGACGACGTCGTCGTCACGGGCCTCACCATGGTCAGCGCGTCGATCAAGAAGGCGGGCAGCTACTCGAGCGGCATGCCCGCGGTGCCGAGCCGCGCGTGGTGGCGTATGGTGGCCCACTTACATAAATTTGGCAAAAAGGAGCGATGATGTCGGAACCACTCAAGATGGATATTGAGGCGATCATGCGGCTGCTGCCGCATCGATATCCGTTCTTGCTGGTCGACCGGGTGCTCGCCTGCGAGGCGGGTCGCTACATACATGCGCTGAAGAATGTCAGCGTCAACGAACCGTTCTTTCCCGGGCATTTCCCGCACCGGCCGGTGATGCCCGGAGTCATTATCATCGAGGCGCTGGCTCAGACATCGGGAATCCTCGCATTCGTAACCAACGATGTGGTGCCTGACTCGGATACGCGCTTTTATTTTGTGGCGATCGACAACGCGAGGTTTCGCAAGCCGGTGGAACCCGGCGATCAACTCATGCTCAAGGTGTGGCTGAAGCGCGCATTTAAGGGAATTTGGAAATTTCACGGTGTGGCGGAGGTCGACGGTGCGGAGGTCGCCTCCGCGGAAATCATGGTCGCCCCCGAGACCAAGGCGGCCAGGAAGCTGCGCAGCCCCAAGGGAGCGGAGGGATGAATGATGCCGTGATCGACCCGCGTGCCATAATCGCACCGCAGGCGCAAATTGCCGCGGATGTGGCGATCGGACCCTACAGCATCATCGGTCGAGACGTGGCGATCGGTCGCGGCACCTGGATTGGGCCGCACGTCGTGATCAACGGCCCGACGAGCATCGGCGCCGACAACAAGATTTTTCAATTCGCCTCGCTCGGCGATGCGCCGCAGGACAAGAAATACCGGGGCGAGCCGACGCGGCTCGAGGTCGGCGACCGCAACGTGTTTCGCGAATCCGTCACCGTGAACCGCGGCACGGCCCATGGAGCGGGCGTGACGCGCATCGGCAACGACAATCTATTCATGGCCTATTCGCACGTTGCGCACGACTGCCGACTTGGCGATCAGATCGTGCTTGCGAATTGCGCCACGCTCGGCGGCCACGTGGAGATCGGCGATTGGGTGATCATGGGCGGCCTGTCGGCCGTGCATCAATTCACCAAGGTTGGCGCGCATTGCTTCCTCGCCCACAACGCCGCTGTGACTCGCGACGTGCCGCCATACGTCATGGCGGTCGGGCGGCCCGCCGTACCCCACAGCGTGAATTCCGAGGGCCTGAAGCGCCGCGGCTTCACCGCCGAGCAGATCCTCAACATTCGGCGCGCCTACCGCGTGTTGTATCGTTCGGGGTTGAAACTGCACACGGCGATCGAGGCGTTGGAGCGGGCCGCCGAAACCCAAGCGGAGATCCGGCCCTTCGTCGAATTCATCAAGCACAGCTCGCGCAGCATCGTTCGGTAGGAGGCTAGGCGTGCATGCACCCCTGCGCGTCGGCTTGGTGGCCGGCGAAGCGTCCGGTGATACGCTCGGCGCCGCATTGATCAAGGCGTTGCAACGGCTCGCGCCGGATGCACAGTTCTTCGGCGTGGCGGGACCGAAAATGCTGGCCGCGGGCTGTGAATGCTGGGAGCCGGCCGAGTCGCTGGCGGTCATGGGTCTCGTTGAAATTCTGCGGCACCTGCCTCGTTTGCTGCGGCTGCGGGCGCGCATCAGGCGACAATTCCTCCGCGCCAGGCCGGATGTATTTGTCGGCATAGACGCCCCGGAATTCAATTTGGGCCTCGCGCGCGACTTGCGGGCGGCCGCCATACCCACGGTGCAATACGTGAGTCCGCAAGTGTGGGCGTGGCGGCAGAGTCGCGTGGACAGCATTCATCGATCGGTCGATTTGGTGTTGTGTCTGTTGCCGTTCGAGAAGCGGTTCTACGAAAACCGGGGGGTGGCGGCCGAATTTGTCGGCCATCCGCTGGCGGATGCGATTCCGCTCACGGTTGACCGTTCGCAGGCGCGCTCGCGGTTGGGCCTGCCGGCCGATGCCGAAGTGGTGGCGCTGCTGCCCGGCAGCCGGCGCGGCGAGGTGGGGCGTCTGGCTGAGGATTTCGCGGCGACGGTGGTCTGGCTCGCGGCCAAGCGCCCTCGACTACGGTTCATCGCGCCCATGGCGAGTGCCGCCACCCGGGAGATTTTTGGGCGGGTGTTGCGGCGCGTCGCCCCGCGGGTGCCGGTGCAGCTGATCGACGGCCAGGCGCAAACGGCGCTCATCGCCTCGAATGTCGCGCTGGTCGCCTCGGGGACGGCGAGTCTGGAGTCGGCCCTGTGCAAGCGGCCCATGGTTGTCGTGTACCGTTTGGGGGCGATCAGCGCCTGGATCATAAGACATCTGAATCTGGTGAAATCGAAGTTCTTTGCGCAGCCAAATCTGCTTGCGGATCGGCGTGTGGTGGGCGAGTATTTTCAGGAACAAATCGTTCCGGGGTCGATCGGGGCGGAGCTATTGATGTGGCTGGACGATGGCGGGCGAAGGGCCGTGTTGGAACAAGAATTCGAGCGGCTGCACGTCGATCTCAAACGGGATGCGAGCGCGCGCGCCGCACAGGCGATCATGGCGTTGGTGCATCGGGGTCGCTCGCCGGCGGCGGAGCCTGGGTGAGGCTGCGGATCGCGGGAGTCGATGAGGCGGGGCGCGGGCCCTTGGCGGGGCCGGTGGTCGCCGCCGCAGTGATCCTGCGGCCGGGCCGCGCCATTTCCGGCATCGCCGATTCGAAGGAGCTGAGCGCCCCGGCGCGCGATAGGATTGGCGCCGCGATTTGCCGCCGCGCCCTGTGTTACGGGGTGGGGTGGGCGGACCCGGCCGAAATCGACGTCCTCAACATCCTGCATGCCACGTTCTTGGCCATGCGGCGTGCGGTGCTTTCGATGTCCCATGTCCCGCATCGATTGCTCATCGACGGTGACCGGCTGCCCAGCCTCGATGGCTTGGGAGCCGGGATGAGCGCGCGCTCGATCGTCGGCGGAGACAGCACCGAGCCGGCCATCAGCGCCGCGTCGATTCTGGCTAAAACCGCGCGCGACCGTTATATGGATCGGATGGCCGTGCTCTATCCGCAGTACGCGTTTGCCAATCACAAGGGGTACGGCACCGAGGAGCATTGCCGGCTCCTGGCGCTGCATGGCCCTTGTCCCTTGCATCGGCGCAGCTTCGCTCCGGTCAAGGCGGCCCTGCTCGAGCGCAGCGCGCAGCCATGAGCGGCGCGGCTCAATTTGTGCATTTGCGGCTGCACACCGAGTACTCGCTGCTCGATGGAATCGTGCGGGTGCCGGAACTGATGACCGCGGTCGCGGCCGCGGGGATGCCCGCGGTTGCACTCACGGATCAAAGCAACCTGTTCGCGATGGTCAAGTTCTACAAGGAGGCGCTGTCGGCGGGCATCAAGCCCCTGATCGGGGTGGATGTGTGGGTGCGCGAGGGCGGCGAACGCACGCCGCCGTCGCGCCTGGCCTTTCTCTGTCAAGACCTCGTCGGCTACCGGCACCTCACCCAACTGGTGACCCGGTCGTATCTCGAGGGACAACGGCGCGGCGTGCCGATGCTCGAACGCGATTGGTTGGAGCCGGCCGTGATGCGGGGCCTGATCGTCCTGTCCGGCGGGCAAGAGGGTGATATCGGCCAGGCGCTGGCGCGCGGCAAGTCGGAGGATGCCGCCCGCTGCCTCGCACGCTGGCAGGGTCTGTGCGGCGACCGCTTTTATCTGGAGGTGCAGCGCGCCGGGCGCGGCGGCGAACAGGCTTACGGCGAGGCGGCGCTGGAATTGGCTCGCGAACACGGTGTGCCGGCGGTTGCGACCAACGACGTGCGGTTTTTGAGGCGAGCGGAATTCGAGGCGCATGAGGCGCGGGTGTGCATTCACGACGGTGCATTGATCGCCGACCCGAATCGTCCGCGCCGCTATTCGGAGGAACAGTATCTGAAGAGCCCGGCGGAGATGGCCGAACTGTTTGTCGATGCGCCGGAACTGTTGGTCAACACGATCGAGATCGCCAAGCGCTGTTCGCTCGAGATCAAATTGGGATCCTCGATGCTGCCGGCGTACCCGGTGCCGCCCGGCGCCACCATCGAGGACTATTTACGCCAGGAAGCGCATGGCGGCCTCGCATCGAGGCTCGAGGAAGCGAAATCCCTGCGGGGTTTGACGCGAGACGCCGAGGCTTACGCGGCGCGTCTCGATCTCGAACTGGGGGTCATTTGCAGCATGGGTTTTGCCGGGTATTTTTTGATCGTGGCGGACTTCATCCGTTGGGCCCGCGGCAACGGCATCCCGGTCGGCCCCGGCCGCGGCTCCGGCGCGGGATCGTTGGTCGCTTTCGTGCTCGGCATCACCGATTTGGACCCGATCGAACATGACTTGCTGTTCGAGCGATTCTTGAATCCAGAACGCGTTTCGATGCCGGATTTCGATGTCGATTTCTGCATGGAAGGCCGCGACCGGGTCATCGAGTACGTGGCCAATAAGTATGGGCGCGAACGGGTATCTCAGATCATCACCTACGGCACCCTGGCGGCGAAGGCCGTGGTGCGCGACGTCGGGCGCGTGCTCGGCCACAATTACGGCTATGTCGACAAGATCGCGAAGCTGATTCCCTTCGAAATCGGCATCACCCTCGACAAGGCTCTCGAGCAAGAAGATGAATTGCGGCGTTTGTACGATGCCGATTCGGACGTTCGCGAATTGATCGATCTGGCGCGCACACTCGAGGGTCTGGCGCGCAATGCCGGAACTCATGCCGGCGGCGTCGTCATCGCACCCTCGGTGCTCACCGATTTTACCCCCTTGTACTGCGAGGAGGGCGGCACCACGCCTGTAACTCAGTTCGACAAGGATGATGTCGAGGCGGCCGGACTCGTCAAATTCGACTTCCTCGGCCTGCGTACGCTCACCATCATCGATTGGGCGGTGCGCGACATCAATAGGGATCGCGCAAAATCCGCCGAAGCGCCTTTGGTGATGAGCGCCCTGCCCATGGATGATTCCGCAACCTATCGGCTGTTGAAGAGCTGCAGGACGACGGCGGTGTTCCAGCTCGAGTCGCGCGGCATGAAGGATTTGATCCGCCGCCTGCAACCGGATCGATTCGGCGATATCGTGGCGTTGGTCGCGTTGTTCCGGCCCGGACCGCTGCAGTCGGGCATGGTCGACGATTTCATCGCCCGCAAGCACGATACCAGCGGTGCGACCATTGACTATCTGCATCCCGATTTGAAGGGGGTGCTGGAAGCCACGTACGGAGTGATCCTGTACCAAGAGCAGGTCATGCAGATCGCGCAAATATTGGCCGGCTACACCTTGGGCGGCGCCGACCTTTTGCGCCGCGCCATGGGCAAGAAAAAGCCCGAGGAAATGGCGAAGCAACGCTCGGTGTTCGTGAGCGGAGCCGTGGCGCGGGGCGTGCGCGAGGCGCAGGCCACGCACATATTCGATCTGATGGAGAAATTTGCCGGTTACGGCTTCAATAAATCGCACTCGGCCGCTTATGCGCTGTTGTCCTATCAGACGGCCTGGCTCAAGGCGCACTATCCGGCGGCGTTCATGGCGGCGGTGCTGTCCTCCGATATGGACAAGACCGACAAGGTTGTGACGCTGATCGATGAATGCGCAAGCATGGGCCTCATCGTGCAGCCGCCGGACGTGAACGAGTCGGTCTACGCGTTTCGGGTCGCCGGACCGGCCAGCATTCGCTATGGCTTGGGCGCCATCAAAGGCGTGGGCGAATCCGCGGTACAGGCGATTATCGACGAACGCGCAGCCAATGGCCGCTATCAGAGCCTGCCCGACCTGTGCCGCCGGATCGATCTGCAGCGCGTCAATCGGCGCGTGTTCGAGGCCCTGATCCGATCGGGCAGCCTGGACGGCATCGGCCCGAATCGGGCAACGCTCACCGCGGAGCTCGATCGCGCCATGCATTTGGGCGAGCAGAACTCGCGGGCGATGAGCGTCGGACAGGTGGACCTGTTCGGATTGAGCGCCGCGCAAGACAGCGTGGTCGCCGAGTGGAGTGAAGCGCAGCGCCTGGCCGGCGAGCGAGAGACCCTGGGGCTTTTCTTAAGCGGCCATCCGATTACCCCCTATGAGCCGGATCTGAAATTCTTGACGAGCGCGCGGCTGGTCGACGCCGGCGGACCGAAGCCGGCGGTACCGAGCGGGGAACGCGGTTGGACGCAAGGCAAACCGGCCACCGTCGCCGGTCTCGTGCTCGAAATTCGCCGCCGGCCGAATCGGGTCACGTTGATCTTGGACGATCGCACCGCCCGTCTCGAGGTGAGCCTTTACGAGGAAACATTCCAGCAATATCGCGACATCATCGTCAAAGACGCCATACTGATCGTGGACGGGATCCTGCGGTTCGATGATTTTATCGAGGCCTGGCGCTTGCAGGCCAAGACACTGATGGACATCGATCGCGCGCGCGAACGCTTCGCGCGGCGCCTCTGGCTGCGTTGGCCGGAGCAATTTGACGGCCCACAGGGCATGAGCCGGTTCGAACAAATCCTTAAGCCCTATCTGCAGGGTCCTTGCGGTGTGAGCGTGGTGGTGAGCCGGGAGAAATATTCGGGGCGGCTGAATCTGGCTGATGCCTGGTCGATTCGTGCATCGCGCGAACTTCTGGATAAACTATCGGCGCTTGTCGGCCGCGACGGCTGGTATTTGGTGTATGGTCCGCGAAATGATATCCGAGACGAGGAAACCTCTTCATGGCGATGAATTTTCTGGAATTCGAGCAGCCGATCGCCGAGTTGGAGGCGAAAATCGAGGAATTGAAATTCCTGAGCTCGGATGCCAGCGTCAACATTTCCGAGGAGGTCAAACGGCTGCAGCAAAAGAGCCGCGCCCTGACCACCAGCATATTTTCGAACTTGTCGCCTTGGCAGATCACGCAGCTGGCCCGGCACCCCCAGCGGCCCTATACCCTCGACTACCTGTCGATGATTTTCACCGATTGGCAGGAGCTGCACGGCGATCGCATGTACAGCGACGATTTGGCCATCGTGGGGGGTCTGGCGCGTCTCGACGGTCTGCCGGTGATGGTGATCGGTCACCAGAAAGGCCGTGACACCAAGGAGCGCGTGCGCCGCAACTACGGCATGCCGAAACCCGAAGGCTACCGCAAGGCGCTGCGGCTGATGCGTATGGGGGAACGTTTTCGTATTCCGCTCATCACGCTGATCGACACGCCCGGCGCTTACCCCGGCATCGGTTCCGAAGAGCGCGGACAGAGCGAAGCGATCGCGCGCAACCTGTTCGAGATGTCGAATCTGGCGGCTCCGATACTTTCCGTGGTCATCGGCGAGGGCGGATCGGGCGGTGCGCTCGCCATCGGCGTGTGCGACCGGCTGCTCATGCTGCAGTTCAGCGTGTATTCCGTGATCTCTCCGGAAAGCTGCGCCTCAATATTGTGGAAGAGTACCGACAAGAAAGAGGTGTCCGCCGATGCGATGGGCGGGACCGCCGAGCGGCTCTTTAAATTGGGCTTGGTCGATGAGGTTCTCAAGGAACCGCATGGCGCTGCGCATCGCGATCCGCAAGCCATGGCGGAAACCTTGAAAGCCAGTATGATCAAGCATTTAGGCGAACTTTGTAATCAGCCGGTCACGAAGCTGCTGGATGCGCGCCAGGCCCGTTTGCGCGGATTCGGTGTATTCCGCGACGGCTGAACGTTCGTGAGCTTCGGCGCGGCGTCGCTGCAAGCCGTGCTCGACGAGCACGTGCCCGCCGCAGCGACAGGGCTGGTGGTGGCCGTGAGCGGCGGGGCCGATTCCGCATGCTTGTTGGCCGCGATGGCGCAATTGGCCGCACCGACCCACGGCAATGCGCCGCGCACCGCGGGCGGCTTGCCGATTCGCGCGGTGCACGTCGATCATGGATTACAGCCGGCGGCTGCGGCTCTGCGCGAGGCAAGCGCCGCGCTCTGCGCGCGACTGCGCATCCCGCTGACGGTCGTTCCGGTCGCGGTCGAGACCGGCCGCGGCGTGTCGATCGAGGCGGCGGCGCGCGACGCGCGATACTTGGGCCTGGCAAGCAACCTGCGGCCGGGCGAGTGCCTGTTGACGGCGCATCATGCGCAGGATCAGGCCGAGACCCTGCTGTTGCAGCTGCTGCGCGGCGCCGGACTTCCCGGCCTTTCCGCCATGCCGGTGTGTCGGGCACTCGGCGACGGATGGCATTTGCGTCCGCTGCTCGGCGTGGCGCAGCGGGATCTGCGCGAGTTCGGTGAAGCGCATGCGATCGCCGCCGCCGATGACCCCATGAACCGCGATCCGCGATTCGACCGCGCTTATCTGCGCTCCCAGATCTGGCCGCCGCTCGAGAGACGCTGGCCCGGCGCGGCCACCGTGCTGTCGCGGACCGCGCGGCACCTCGCGGAAGCGAGACAGCTGTTGGATCAGGCCGCGGCCGAGCAGGTGGGGAGGCTGCGGGATGGCGATGCGCTGTCGGTGGCGGGCTTGCGCGCGCTGCACCCGCTCGAGCAAATCAACGCGGTGCGCCAGTGGCTCTGCGCCGCCGATGTCATCCCGCCGCCGACGCCGCGCCTGACTGAAGCCTTGAGGCAGGTATTCGCGGCCGGCTCCGATCGCCTGCCGGCGATCAAGTGGGGTCAGTACGCGCTGCGTCGCTATCGCGGGCGCTTGTTCATCACCAACAGTCCGGTGCCCTCGCTCGGCGCGCGCCGGGAATGGCCGGTCGTCGACGCAACGCGGCTGGACCTGGGTCCCGGACTCGGCGTGCTGCATTGGGCGCCGCAGCTCGGGGGCTTGGATGCTAGCAGGCTGCCGCGGACCTTGAGCGTGCGGCGGCGGCGAGGCGGAGAGACCTTGAAAGTCGGACCACGCGCGAAAACGCAGAGCGTCCAGCACCTTTGCCAATGCGCGGGCGTGCTGCCGTGGATGCGCGATGCGCTGCCGTTTATTTATGCCGGCGAGGCGTTGATCGCCGTCGGCGATCGGTGGCAGGACGCTCGCTGGCGAGCGGCCGAGGACGCGCCCGGATTCGCATGTCTCTGGGAGGGAGCGCCGATCATGGCCTAATCCGATTGTGGCAAACGGCGTGATCTGGTAATCTGAACTCCCGTCGAATTCCAACAATTCCCTTTGGTTGCGATCGCAGGCGCTGAAGTTTCTGTGCGGCCTGCGACTATTGAGCGGCGGTGACCATCATGACTCGATTTGTTTTCGTCACCGGCGGCGTCGTTTCCTCGCTGGGCAAGGGCATCGCATCCGCTTCTTTAGGGGCCATCCTCGAGGCGCGCGGCCTGAAGATCAGCATGGTGAAGCTGGATCCCTACATCAATGTGGATCCCGGCACCATGAGTCCGTTTCAGCACGGGGAGGTGTTCGTCACGGCGGACGGCACCGAAGCGGATCTCGATCTCGGACACTACGAGCGGTTCGTGCGCACCACCACCGGCCGCAACAGCAATTTCACCACCGGCCGGATCTACGAACGAGTCATCGCCAAGGAGCGGCGCGGCGATTATCTCGGCGCGACCGTGCAGGTGATTCCGCACATCACCGATGAGATCAAGTACCGCATACGCATGGGAGCGGGCAACGCGGATGTTTGCATGGTCGAAATCGGCGGAACGGTGGGCGACATAGAATCCCTGCCGTTCCTCGAAGCCATTCGCCAAATGGGAGTCGAGCTGGGTCGCAACCACGTTCTGTACATGCATCTGACACTGGTGCCGATCGTCGGCGGTTCGGGCGAGATCAAGACCAAGCCGACGCAGCATTCGGTCAAGGAGCTGCGCGGCATCGGAATACAGCCGGATATCCTGTTGTGCCGGTGTATGCACTCCCTGCCGGACGAACAGCGGCGAAAGATCGCGCTGTTCACCAACGTCGAAGAGCGCGCCGTGATATCGGCGGTCGACTCCGACGACATTTACAAGATCCCGATGCTGCTGCACGAGCAGGATCTGGACGACATCGTGGTCGACAAGCTGCGCTTGGAGGCGCCGGCCACGGATTTGTCCGAATGGCGCGCGGTGGTTGCAGCCAAGCAGAACCCGGAGGCCGTGGTCGACATCGGCATGGTCGGCAAGTACGTGCAGATTAGAGATTCGTACATCTCGTTGAATGAGGCGCTCATGCACGGCGGCATCGCGACCCGCACGCGCGTCAACATTCATTATTTCGAATCCCAGGACATCGAGCGCAGCGGCCCGGCGGAGCTTTCGAAGATGGATGCCATACTGGTGCCCGGCGGCTTCGGCGACCGGGGCATCGAGGGCAAGATTCAGGCCATTCGATTCGCGCGCGAGAACCGCATTCCGTTTCTCGGCATATGCCTGGGGATGCAGCTGGCCATTATCGAATACGCGCGCGATGTCGTGGGGCTGAAAGGCGCGAACAGCACCGAATTCGACCGCGCCACGAATCACCCGGTGATTGCCTTGATCACGGAGTGGCAGGACTTGGCGCGCGGTCAACAGGTGAGGGACGAGAAGTCCGCCTTGGGCGGCAGCATGCGCTTGGGCGCGCAGGAGGCGCGTTTGGTTCCGGGTTCGCTGGTGCACAGGCTTTACGGCAAGGAGGCAATTTATGAGAGGCACCGCCACCGGTATGAGTTCAACAATCATTATCTCGATGAATTGGCGGCTGCCGGACTGATTTTTTCGGGATTTTCGGCGGATGGGCTGGTCGAATTCATTGAACTCAAGTCCCATCCATGGTTCGTGGCGAGCCAGTTCCATCCGGAGTTCACCTCGACGCCGCGCGACGGGCATCCGCTGTTCGCCGGGTTCATTCGAGCCGCGCGCGAGTATCGCGCGGCTTTGCAGCCCGGGCGCGCGACTGCATGAAACTGGCGTCTTTTGAGGTCGGCCCGGACCGCCCGTTTTTCTTGATTGCCGGGCCCTGCGTCATCGAGAGCGAGTCGCTGGTCATCGAGGTGGCGGGCCGGCTGCGCGAGATGACGGCGGCGCTCGGCATTCCGTTCATTTTCAAGGCTTCCTTCGACAAGGCTAACCGCTCCTCGGCTGGGAGCTTTCGCGGCCCCGGCATCGAGGCGGGTCTCAAGGCGCTCGCGCTGGTGCGGCGGCAAATCGGCATTCCGGTGCTCACCGATGTGCATGAGGACACGCCGCTCGCCGAAGTGGCCGAGGTCGTCGATGTGTTGCAGACCCCGGCGTTTCTTTGCCGCCAGACCAATTTCATCATCGGCGTGGCGTCACAGCAAAAGCCCGTGAATATCAAAAAGGGGCAGTTCCTGAGCCCGTGGGAGATGCAAAACGTGGTCGACAAGGCTCGTTCCACCGGCAATTCGCACATCATGGTGTGCGAACGCGGCTTTTCCTTCGGCTACAATAATCTGATCTCCGATATGCGCTCTCTCGCGGTGATGCGCGCCACCGGCTGTCCGGTGGTGTTCGACGCCACGCACTCGGTGCAGCTGCCGGGGGGTAAGGGTGATGCCTCGGGCGGACAGCGCGAATTCGTGCCGGTGCTGGCGCGTGCCGCGGTGGCGGCGGGCGTTTCCGGCATATTCATGGAAACTCACCCTGATCCGGCCAAGGCCTTGTCGGACGGACCCAACGCGTGGCCGCTCGATCGTATGAGTTCGCTGTTGGCCACCCTGGTCGAATTGGATCAGGCCGTAAAGAAAAGACCCTTTGAGGAATCCCTGCTATGAGCCGTATCGTCGATATTCGAGGCCGCGAAATCATCGATTCGCGCGGCAATCCCACCGTCGAGGCCGATGTGTTGCTCGATACGGGCGTGGTGGGGCGCGCGGCCGTGCCTTCGGGCGCGTCCACCGGGTCGCGCGAGGCGGTTGAGCTGCGCGACGGCGACCCGAAGCGCTACATGGGCAAGGGGGTCCGCAAGGCCGTCGGGCACATCAATGAGGAGATACGCCGGGTGGTCCTCGGTTCGGATGCGCAGGATCAGCGCGGACTGGACCAGAAACTGATCGCGGCGGACGGCACCGACAACAAATCGAAGCTCGGCGCCAACGCCATATTGGCCGTGTCGCTCGCCGCCGCGCACGCGGCTGCGCGCGATCGATCGCTGCCGCTGTACCGCCACCTGGGCGGCGAGGGCGACATGACCATGCCGCTGCCGCAGATGAATATCATCAATGGCGGCGCGCACGCCGACAATAGCATCGACATTCAGGAATTCATGATTCTGCCCATGGGCGCGCCGTCGCTGTCGGAAGCGTTGCGCTACGGCTCGGAGGTGTTTCACACGCTGAAAAAGGTGCTGCACTCCAAAGGACTCAATACCGCGGTCGGCGATGAGGGCGGGTTCGCGCCGGATTTGCCGTCGAACGAAGCCGCGCTCGCCACCATCTTGGAAGCCATCGACAAAGCGGGATACCGTGCCGGCAAGGACATCTACCTTGGTCTGGATGTGGCGAGCAACGAGTTGTACAAGGACGGGCTGTATCAACTCGAGTCGGAGGGGCGAACGTTCAATTCGAGTGAGTTCGCCGATTATTTGGCCGGCTTGGTTGCAAATTACCCCATCGTCACGGTCGAAGACGGCATGAGCGAGAGCGACTGGGACGGCTGGGCGCTGCTGACGCGCAAGCTCGGACACAAAGTGCAACTCGTGGGGGACGATATTTTCGTCACCAACACCAAGATATTCGCCAAGGGCATTTCCCAAAAAATCGCCAATGCAATTCTCATTAAGCCAAATCAGATCGGTACCTTGACCGAGACCGTGGCGGCCATCGACATGGCGGCCGAGGCCCGTTATGCGGCGATTGTGTCGCACCGGTCCGGGGAAACCGAAGATGCCACGATTGCCGACATTGCGGTGGCGACCGCCGCCACCCAAATCAAATCCGGGTCGATGTCGCGCTCGGATCGAATTGCCAAATACAATCAGCTGCTGCGAATCGAAGCGCAGCTGGGCGCCCGTGCCAAATTCGCGGGGATGAGCGCTTTGGCGGTTCCAGTTTCTTAAGAGTTCATGCTAAGCTACTGTCCCCATGAGAGTTTTCGCGATCATATTGATGTCTTGCCTGGCCCTGTTGGAATACCGGGTGTGGGTCTCCGATCGGGGCATGCGCGAAGTTTGGCGCTTGAACGCGGCGATCGATGCGCAACGCGCTGCCAACGCGGAGCAGCGTGAGCGCAACCGGCAATTATTCGCCGAAGTGAGTGACCTGAAAGTGGGCCTCGCCGCATTGGAGGAACGCGCGCGCAGCGATCTCGGCATGGTCGGCAACAGCGAGACCTTTTACCAGATCGTGACCCCGGCTACAGCCGCGCCCGCCGCGCCAGCGACCGAGATCACCGCGCGCGCGCAGTGACCGAGAGCGTCGCAGCGCGCCGCGTATTCGCAGTCGTGCCGGCCGCCGGCCGCGGTGAACGCTTCGACGCGGCTTCGGCGGGTCATGTGGCCGGCAGGACGCTACCGAAGCAATACGCACCGCTCATGGGCAAGACGGTGCTCGAGTGGTCGTTGCGCTCGCTGTTGGGCGAAGCGCGCATCCTCGGCATCGTCGTCGTGCTCGCTGCCGGCGACACTCACGGGGCCGCTCTGATCGCGTCGCTGAAGGATCCGCGTTTACGCACCACGACCGGGGGCGCCAGCCGTCAAGAATCGGTGTTGAACGGTCTGCAGGCGCTTGGCAATCAGGCGGCGGCCGACGATTGGATCCTGGTGCACGATGCCGCCCGCCCATGCTTGAGTGCGGGCGATGTGAGGGCGCTGATCGATGCCTTGAACGGCGCCGGCGCCGGTTGCGGTGCGGTGCTTGCGGCGCCGATCTTCGATACCGTCAAGCGCGAGCGCGGCGGCGTGGTGAGCGAAACGCTGGATCGCATGGGGCTTTGGCGTGCCCTGACGCCGCAGGCGTTTGGCTTCGCGCAGCTGAAGGCGGCGCTGGGCGATGCGGTCCGGTCCGGGCTCACGGTGACCGACGAGGCGCAGGCCATGGAACGCCTGGGGATTCGGCCGTTGTTGGTCAAGGGGTCCCCGTTCAATATCAAGGTGACCCATGCGGAAGATTTGGCCGCGGCGGCGGGGATAGTACAATTTGGGGAGGCCAATGTGATGCCCCGCAAGATCAGGATCGGGCAAGGATTCGATGTGCATGCCTTCGGCGACGGTGCACACGTCGTGCTCGGCGGCGTGCATATTGCGCACCACCGGGGTGTGGTTGCTCACTCCGACGGCGATGTGGTGATCCATGCCCTGTGCGATGCCGTGCTGGGTGCGCTCGGCGAGGGAGATATCGGACGGCATTTTCCCGATACCGATCCGCGCTACCGCGGAGCCGATAGCCGGCTGTTCCTACGGGAGGTGGCCGCGATCATGCGCGCCGCGGGCCTGCGGGTCGCGAATGCCGATATCACGGTATTGGCCGAGGCGCCGCGCATCGCCGCGCATGGGGCCGCAATGGCCGCGAATCTGGCAGCCGATCTAGGGACCGCGGCGGGATGCATCAACATCAAGGCCACCACCACGGAGCGCTTGGGGTTCGTCGGCCGGGGAGAGGGTCTTGCCGCGCTCGCCGCGGTTCTGCTCGAAGGTGCGGATTCGTAGGGTCTATCCTCGAACATGAGGATCGACAGCCGGCGAGCCGATTCGTGGACACGAGCCGCACTGTGCCCGCCGCGAGCGCATGGTGCGCCGCTCGCCAGGGCGGAACTGAAGGCCCAACCCGAGGACTTTCGCGTCGAGGAAGTGCTTTCGTTCGTCCCGGCAGGCGAGGGCTCGCATTGGTTGCTGCAGGTCGAGAAGCGCTCGTCCAATACGCGCTGGGTCGCCGCCGAGATCGCCCGGCGCGCCGGCGTGCCGGCCGGCGACGTCGGCTACGCCGGTCTCAAGGATCGCCATGCGGTGGTGGTGCAATGGTTCAGCGTGCCCGCACGGTCGCAATCCGCGGATTTTTGGCGCCATGTTCACACCGACGAATTCAAGGTTCTGGACGTCAAGGCCAACACGCGCAAATTGAGGCGCGGTGCGCTTTGCGGCAACCGCTTCCGCATCCGGCTGCGCAACGTTGCCTGGTCGCGCGAGCAATTGGACATCAAGCTCGCCGCGCTCCGCACACGCGGTGCCCCGAATTACTTCGGGCCGCAGCGGTTCGGCCGGCAGGGCCGCAACCTCGACCATGTTGCCCGATGGGCGCAATCCGGCGTGAAGCCGCGCGGCCGGACCGAACGCGAATTCGCGCTGTCCGCCGCGCGCGCGTTGCTGTTCAACGCGGTGCTTGCCCGGCGGGTGCAGGCGACCGATTGGTCGCGCATGGAGGTCGGCGATCTCGCAAGCCTCGAGGGCAGCGGCAGCCATTTTCGGGTTACCGTGCTCGACGACGAATTGCGCCGGCGATTGGAGACCTTCGACGTTCACCCCACGGGTCCGCTGTGGGGACGCGGCGAGCCCGAATCCTCGGGCTCCTCGCTCGACCTCGAGCGCGAGGTGGCGCGAGAATTTCACGAGGCCGCCGATCTGCTCGCCGCCGAGGGGCTCTCTCAGGAACGGCGGGCGCTGCGCTGTGCGGTTCGTGAATTGAGCGTTGAAGCCGACGCGCAAACCCTGACGCTCAGTTTCAGCCTGGGCCGCGGCCAGTACGCCACCGCGGTGCTGCGGGAGATTTGCGATTTCGATGCGGAGCCGCCGTTCGAGTCGGACGCGGGCTAGGCTCGCAGCAAGACGTACACCGCGCCGGTGCCGCCGTCGATCGCGCGCGCTGAACTGAACGCCATCACGTCGCCGTGGCGACGCAGCCAGGAATCGACCGCGATCTTCAATATCGGGCCCCGCGCACCCGACCGGTAGCCCTTGCCGTGAATTATCCTGACGCATCGATGTCCCGCCGCGCAGTTCATTGCGATGAATTCGGCCAGCAGGTCGCGGGCCGCGGATTGACTGAGGCCGTGCAAATCCAGCTCATCTTCGATGGGAAATAGACCGCGGCGCAGGCGGCGCAGCACTTGCGTGCGCACGCCCGGCCGTCGAAACGAAAGGGCATCGGCGCCGCCGATGGAGTCTTGCGCCGGCGAGCCGGCATCGTGGATCGGTGCGGCGGCGACCAGCGGCATCGTTTCGTGCAATTCGTTGCGCGATCGAGCGCGGATCGCGCCGCGCCGCGGTGCGCGGGCGCGCGGCCTTTCGAGTCCGGCGGGCTTCGCGGTTTGCGCCAACGGCTTCACATCGCGCACCGCCTCGCGAAACGCCATCGCATCGTCGGTGGTGCCGACGCCGGCGGCAGAGTCCGTGGAGCGCTTTTTTTCCATGGCGTGACGTGTCGATCCGCTATCCGGGTATCCGGCGTTACAGTATAGTCCGCAAGGCGCGCTCCGCCATCACCGGGCGCTGCGGTCTCATGTCAGGCGATAAATCTTGTGAAAATTCTTCTTTCGAACGACGACGGCTACCGCGCTCAGGGTTTGCAGGAGCTTAGGCAGGCACTGAGTCCTCTGGGCGCCGTCACCGTCGTCGCTCCCGATCGCAATCGCAGCGGCGCGAGCAACTCGCTCACGCTGGATGTGCCGGTGAGCATCGCGCGCTATGACGTCGATTGCTATTACGTCAACGGCACGCCGACCGATTGCGTGCACCTCGCGATCTCCGGTTTATTCGAGTTCGATCACGATATCGTCGTCTCGGGGATCAACGACGGGGCCAACCTCGGCGACGATACGCTCTATTCGGGCACGGTGGCCGCCGCCATCGAGGGGCGCTTTCTCGGGTTGCCCGCGATCGCGGTGTCGCTGTGCGTCGAGCCGGCAAGCCCGCGCAATTTCGCGAGCGCCGCGAAGGTCGCCGCTCGGTTGATCGAACGCATGTCGATCGATCCGCTGCAGGGACCGGTGATGCTCAATGTGAACGTTCCGGACCTGCCGGACGGTGAATTGCGCGGCGTCAAGGTGACGCGCCTCGGCAGCCGGCACCGCAGCAAACCGATCGTGCCGGCCAAGGATCCGCGCGGCCGCGACGTGTACTGGGTGGGAACCTCGGGTGCCGGTCAGGACGCGGGTCCGGGCACGGATTTTCACGCCATTGCCGAGGGGTTCGCGTCCATCACGCCATTGCAGATCGATTTGACGCGCCACTCGGCTTTGCCCGAACTCGAGCGCTGGCTCAAGCTTGAGTAGTTTCACGGAAGGGCCGCGCCTCAGCGGTATCGGGATGACCTCGGCCCGCACCCGGGAGCGGCTGGTGCAGCGGCTGCAGGAACAAGGCATCGTCGATCAGCGCGTGCTCGATCGAATACGCAATGTGCCGCGGCATTTGTTCGTGGACGAGGCGCTCGCGACCCGCGCGTACGAGGACACGGCGTTACCGATCGGCTTCGGGCAGACGATATCGCAACCCTACGTGGTCGCGCGAATGACGGAGGCGTTGCTCGCGGCGGGACCGGCGCCCAGGGTGCTCGAGATCGGCACGGGGTGCGGCTATCAAACAGCCGTGTTGTCGCCTTTGGTGACCGAAATTTACACCATCGAGCGCATCGCCGGGCTGTTGGCGCGGGCCCGGCGCTCGCTTCGCGAGCTCAGGATCCGCAATGTGCATTTTCGTCATGACGACGGCAATGTCGGGTGGGCGGCGCGCGCGCCGTTCGACGGAATTCTGCTGACGGCCGCGCCGCATGCGGTGCCTGCGGCGCTGTTCGAACAGCTGAGGATCGGCGGCCGCTTGATCGCGCCGGTGGGGCCCGACGGACGCCAGGAACTCATCCGCTATACGAAGAGCGATGCGCGCGTGCAGCGCGAATCCCTGGGTGCGGTGAGCTTCGTTCCCTTGCTGTCAGGGCTGCAGCGCTAGGCAGGTGCGCATCACACATGCGATCGGCGTCATCGGACTCAGTTGCGTGCTGGGCGCCGGCTGCGCATCGAATGGGCGATCCGAGCCCGACACCTATGTCGTGCGGCCGAAAGATACCCTCTACAGCGTCGCCTGGCGCCACGATCTCGATTATCACGATTTGGCGCGATGGAACCATATCGGTTCCGACTACCGAATCTCAGTCGGTCAGGTTCTGGTGCTGAAGCCGGGTGCCCGCGCTGCGCCCGCGGCCCGCTCGGCGCCGAGCGCGGTGACGCATGCGCACGAGGCGTCGTCGACCCATGGATCGGGAACGTCGAATGCGGGCAAACCGGCCGGTATGCCGGGTGAGTCGATGCGCTGGTACTGGCCGACCGAGCTTTCGACGCCGCCTCGGCCGGTGCCCGGCGGAGGCATACTGCTGTTGGGTCAACAGGGGCAGGCGGTGCGTGCCGCTTGTGCGGGTCGCGTGGTTTACGTCGGCAACGGTCTTCGTGGTTACGGCAACCTAGCCATAATCAAACACGGCGACAATTTGCTTTCCGCGTATGCGCACAACAGCGAACTCATCGTGCACGAAGGTCAGGATGTGGCCGGCGGGGAAGCCATAGGGCGCATGGGAACCGGACCGCATCAGATTGCGGCGCTGTATTTTGAAATTCGGCTCAACGGCAAGCCCGTGGATCCTTTGCCTTATCTGGTGGACGCAAAGTAATTTATAGATATATCATGTAACAATTTGTTTTTATTCAATAAAAATAAAAAACATCTCTCGTCTAATGAGGCTTGCGGGCTCTATTTACGTATGTTTTACTGTGCATCCTCTGGGGAAACTCCATTCGCGGGGCGCTGCGGCTCGATACGGTCAGAGAAAAAAGATAATAAGATCAATTAGAAATAGAATAATTCTCATACCAAATTAACTCTAGTTGCCAGCGCCTCGCCATTTTCCTCTTCCTCGCGATTCGAGCGAACCGGCCTCCGCGGCAACTCGGCCGGCTACGGAAACAGCAGCGCGACGACGCGGCGCTGTTCGGCGACCAGCACGTTGAATGTTCGGCATGCCGCTCCAGTGTCCATGACCTCAAGACCGATCCCCTTCGCATAAAACTGAGCGCCGAAATTTGCAGCCGGAAACGACTGCCGAGCGCCCGTTCCGAGCAGCACCAGTTCGGGCTCGAGCGCGAGTACCAGGGCGGCATGCGCTTCGGCAAGTTCGTCCGCGCCGCCAATCTCGGGTCCCGGAACGATCGCCGACACGCTCACGATCAGCGGACCGCGATAAATCTCCTGATTCACCGTGATCTCGCCCCCGCCATAGGCGCGGATGACATTGATGCCCGAATTTGAATCCTCGGTGAAGCGCACCCGTTAAGATAATCACATTCGGACCGGGATGTCTTTTGTCCACCGTATATATTCGTTTTGCCGCCCGCCCGCCGCTCGACCTGGTGCGCGCGCCCCTGCTCGAACTCTTGCTCGCGCGCGCGGACGCGCCGCGGTGCGAAGCGGACTGGCGTGCGCGCGCGTTTCGCGTGATTGCACCGCAGTCACCGATGCCGGCGATAGCGACGGCGGCTTTGCGGGGTCATTCGCAAGGCCGGACCGGCGGGTGGGCGCTGGTCGCATCGCCGGTTCACCTGGTTGCCGGCATGAGGAGCGTTAGCATGCCGCTCGACGGTATTCTCGATCTCGATCCCGCGGAAGCCGACCTGCTGGTTGCGGATTTCAATCGCCTGTTCGAGGGGGCCGGCGTGCGTTTGGTCCGAGGCGGTACGGCTCCGCTTGTGTGCCTGTTCGATGCACCGCTGTGCGCGACGACCATCGATCCGGAGGAAGTGCTTGGCCGGGAGATCGGCGAGTTTCTGCCGCGCGGCGCTGATTCGGCAAAGCTGCGGCGGCTCATGAGCGAAATCGAGATGTGGCTGTTTCGGCACATCGTGAATGAACGTCGCAGGGCGAACGCCGCACCGGCGGTGAGCGGGCTGTGGCTCTGGGGCGGAGGTGCGGGCGACGCGGCGCTCCCGGCCGTGCAGGGGTGGGCGGTTGGCGGCGATCCTTTGTTCGCGGCCTTCGGGGGACCGGCGCATTTCACCGGCGCGGGCGGGTCCGGTGTGGCGGTGATTATGGATTGGCCGGGCTCGGCGGGTTGGCGACACGCGGAGCAGGACTGGCTGGCACCGGCCGTCGGCGAACTGCGGTCGGGCCGGTTGAAGCTGCTCGAACTGTCGGCGGGCCGGCGTTGCTTCAGCGTGAACAGGCTCGGCATGTTGCGATTCTGGCGGCGGCCGCGGCGCTGGTGGGAGCGGTTTGATGTGCGCGCCGTCGATGGGGGCGGGTGAATGGCCGCGCCCGAGATTCGCCGGCGACCGCAACCCGAACGGGCCGAATTTGGGCCCGATCTGAATCCGATTTTGTGCCGGGTATATGCGGCGCGCGGTCTTTCGCGTCGCGAGGATCTCGATCTATCGCTGGATCGGCTGCTGCCGGTGAGCTCGCTCGAGGGCGTCGAGGCGGGGGCAACGCTGCTCGCTTCGCATCGCGAGTCCGGCCGCGTGCTCGTGATCGGCGATTTCGACGCCGACGGCGCGACCGGCAGTGCACTCATCGTGCGCGCTCTGCGGGCCCTTGGGTTTGCGCACGTTGATTTCCTGGTGCCCAATCGATTTCGTTTCGGCTACGGATTGACGCCGGAAATAGTGGCGCTGGCCGCGACTCGCCGCCCCTCCTTGATCGTCACGGTCGACAACGGCGTGTCGAGCGTCGATGGCGTAGAGGCTGCACGGGCTTTGGAAATTCCGGTGCTGATCACGGATCACCATCTGCCCGGCGCCGCGCTGCCGCGGGCACAAGTCATCGTCAACCCCAACCTCGCCGGCTCAACGTTCGCGAGCCCCGCGTTGGCCGGCGTCGGAGTCGCCTTTTATGTCGTGGCCGCGCTGGCGAGAGCGCTGGGCCGCTCCGATTTTCGCGCCTCGGACCTGCTGGACTTGGTGGCGCTCGGGACGGTGGCCGACGTGGTGCCTCTCGATCGCAACAACCGCGTGCTGGTGGAGCAGGGTTTGCGGCGAATTCGCGCCGGCCGTTGCGTGCCCGGAATTCGCGCGCTGATCGAATCGACCGGCCGCCGGCTCGCCGACCTCTCAGCCGCCGATCTGGGCTTCGCGGTCGCGCCGCGATTGAACGCCGCAGGCCGCCTGACCGACATGAGCGTCGGCATCGCGTGTCTGCTCGCCGATGAGGTCGGCCGGGCGACCGCGCTCGCCGCGCAACTCGCGAAGCTCAACGAGGAGCGGCGCGAAATCGAGCAGCGTATGCAGCTCGAGGCGATCGACCTCGCCGCCGCGGTGCGTTTCGACGCTGCCGGCGGCGAAACGTTCGGCCTGTGCCTGTACGATGACAGCTGGCACCAAGGGGTGGTGGGTCTGGTCGCGGGCAGAATCAAGGACCGCCTGCATCGGCCGGTCATTGCGTTCGCGCGCTCCGAGGGCGGATCGCTGCGCGGCTCGGCGCGCTCGGTATCCGGGATCAACATCCGCGATGCGCTGGACGGCATCGCCACCCGGCATCCCGGATTGATCGACAAGTTCGGCGGCCATGCCATGGCCGCGGGTTTGACCTTGCGCGAGTCGAACCTCGAGAAGTTTCGCGACGCCTTCGCAGGGGAGATTGCGGCGCGTGCCGACGAGGACTCGTTGACCGGCATCATCCACAGCGACGGAGAACTGACGGCCGAGGAGTTGTCGGTGGACACCGCCCGTATGTTGCGGGGCGCGGGTCCCTGGGGTCAGGGGTTCCCGGAGCCGGTATTCGACGGCAATTTCAGGATCGCAGATGCACGGATCGTCGGCGGGCGGCACCTGAAACTGCAGCTTCGCGAGAGCTCCGCGGCCGCTCGCGCGGCGCGCTCTGCGCCGCTGGAGGCGATTGCCTTCGGCTACGTCGGCGGCGCCATGGAGGATCCGGCGCTTCGCACGGGCGACGAGGTTAGTCTCGCATATCGATTGGAGGTGAATGAGTGGAACGGAGCGGAACGGGTTCAGCTCAATTGCCAGCACGTAAAAATCCGCTAGGCGTTTGCGCTTGGGCATGTGTGCTAAAGTAACGCGCCATGGAGCTCAATCAACTCAAGCGATTCATCAAAGATCTCGAGGAGCGCACCGACTCTTTGAGGAGGTATCTTTGATTACGACAACAAACACGAGCGCCTGCAGGAAGTAACCCGCGAACTCGAGCAGCCGGGAATCTGGGACAATGCCGAGCGGGCGCAGGAATTGGGCAGGGAGCGCGCGAAACTCGAGCAAGTCGTCGCCGGTCTGGACCGGTTGACGCTAGGCTTGCGCGATGCCGGCGAGATTTTGGAGTTGGCCGCGGAGGAAGGCGACGAACGCGTGCTCGAGCAGATCGGGGTGGACTCAACCGCGTTGGCCGGCGAAGTCGAACGGCTCGAGTTCCAGCGCATGTTTCCCGGCAAGATGGATTCGCACAACGCGTTTCTCGATATTCAGGCGGGCGCCGGCGGCACCGAAGCCCAGGATTGGGCCGCCATGCTGCTGCGAATGTATCTGAAGTGGGCCGACCGCCATGGCATTGCGACCGAGATCATCGATCAAAGCGACGGCGAGGTGGCCGGCATCAAGGGCGCGACCGTCAGCATGACCGGGGATTACGCCTATGGATGGCTGCGCACCGAAACCGGAGTCCACCGGTTGGTTCGCAAATCACCCTTCGACTCGGGAAATCGGCGCCACACCTCCTTCGCATCGGTGTTCGTTTCTCCCGAAGTCGACGACGACATCGATATCGAAATCAACCCGGCGGATCTGCGCACCGATGTCTACCGATCGAGCGGCGCCGGCGGCCAACACGTCAACAAGACCGAATCGGCGGTGCGCATTACCCACGTCCCGAGCGGCATCGTGGTCGCCTGCCAGAGCGAGCGCAGCCAGCACAAGAACCGCTCCACCGCGATGAAGATGCTGAAGGCGAAACTCTATGAGCTGGAGTTCAACAAACGCAATGCGGCTGCGAAGGTGCTCGAGGATTCGAAGTCGGACGTGAGCTGGGGAAATCAGATTCGCAGCTACGTGTTGGATCAGTCGCGCATCAAGGATCTGCGCACCGGCGTGGAAATAGGCAATACCACCGCGGTCCTCGACGGCGCGCTCGATGAATTCATGCAGGCCAGCCTGAAGCAAGGATTATGACGGACTCCGATGAGAACCATTTGATCGCCGAGCGCCGCGCCAAGCTCGCCAAAGTGCGCGGGTGCGGCATCGCCTTTCCGAACGACTTTCGCCGCAGCGCCCTGGCGGGCCGCCTGCTAAGCGCGAACGTGGACAAGAGCGCGGAGGTGCTCGAGGCGGAATCGAATCGGGTCAGTGTGGCGGGTCGAATGCGCGCCAAGCGTGTGATGGGCAAAGCGAGCTTCGCCAAGCTCGAGGATTCTAGCGGCGCGATCCAGGTGTTCCTGCAGCAACAGGCGCTCGGCGACGTCTACCGGGATTTCAAGAGTTGGGATGTGGGCGATGTGATCGGCGCCGAAGGGATCTTGTTTCGAACAAAGACCGGCGAGCTTTCGGTCAGGGTCGAACGCCTGGTGCTGCTCGCCAAGTCGCTGCGGCCGCTGCCGGACAAGTGGCACGGCATCGCCGATACCGAAATGCGATACCGGCGCCGCTATGTCGATCTGATCATGAACGAGGATAGCCGCCGGGTGTTCGAGATTCGATCGGCTATCGTGCGTTACCTGCGCTCTTTTCTCGATGCGCGGGAATTCCTCGAGGTCGAAACGCCGATGCTGCACCCGATACCGGGCGGCGCCGCGGCGCGGCCGTTCAAGACGCACCACAACGCGCTCGACCTCGACATGTATCTGCGCATCGCGCCGGAGCTGTACCTGAAGCGGCTAACCGTCGGCGGGTTCGAGCGGGTGTACGAGATCAACCGGAACTTCCGCAACGAAGGGGTCTCGACGCAGCACAACCCCGAGTTCACGATGCTCGAGTTGTACCAGGCGTACGCCGATTTCAACGATCTCATGGAAATGATCGAAGCGATGTTTCAGGGTCTTGCCGACACGCTGCTCGGATCGCGCATGTTGCGGTATCAGGGCAGCGAGTTCGATTTATCCGGCAGATTCGCCCGCCTGACCGTCGAAGAGATCATCTTGGCGAACAACCCGCAGCTGGATCCGATGTCGGTGCGCGACCTGACGTACCTGCGGCGGGTGTGCGACGATATGAACATTGCGCACAAGGCCGGAGACGGCCCCGGGAAACTGCAGATCGAGATTTTCGAGAAGACCTCGGAACACACGCTCCAGCAGCCCACCTTCGCATATGCGTATCCGGCCGAGGTCTCGCCTCTGTCGCGCGGCAACGACCTCGATCCGTTCGTCACGGATCGATGGGAGTTTTTCGTCGGCGGCCGCGAGCTGGCCAACGGATTCTCGGAGCTGAACGACCCCGAGGAACAGGCGCGGCGCTTCAAGGAACAGGTCGAACGCAAGGCCGCGGGCGACGAGGAGGCGATGTACTACGACGCCGATTATGTGCGTGCGCTCGAGTATGGCATGCCGCCGGCCGCAGGCCTCGGATTGGGGGTCGACCGCCTGGTGATGCTGTTCACCAATTCGCCCTCGATACGCGACGTGCTGCTGTTTCCCCATATGCGGCCAGAAGCCTGATTGCCGCACCGCTCGCCCATCGGAGTATTCGATTCCGGAGTCGGCGGTCTGACCGTGCTGCGTGCGCTGCGTGAGGCGCTGCCCGCGGAGGATTTCATCTATTTGGGAGACACGGCGCGCCTGCCCTACGGCACTAAAAGCCAGGACACGGTGGTGCGCTACTCCACGCAATGCGCCGCCGCGTTGGTGGCGCGGGGCGTGGGTTGTTTGGTGGTCGCTTGCAATACCGCATCGGCATCCGCCCTTGATGCGTTGGGTCTTCGATATCCAGCGCTGCCGATCATCGGCGTCATCGAACCCGGGGCACAGGCGGCGGTCGCGGCGTCCGAGTCACAACACATCGCCGTGATCGGCACCGAAGGCACGATAAGCGGCGGTGCCTACCAATCCGCCATCCGCCGGCGCAGCGCCGACGCCCGCGTCACGGCCCGCGCCTGCCCGTTGTTCGTGGCCCTGGCGGAGGAGGCGTGGATTCATGGGCCGGTGACCGAAGCGGTCGCGCGCCGCTATCTGGAGCCCATATTCCGCGGCGACGATGCACCCGATACGCTGGTGCTCGGATGCACGCATTTCCCGATCCTGACCCCGGTCATTCGCACGGTGGTGCCGCAGCACGTGCGCATCATCGATTCGGCCGCCACGACCGCGGCCGAGGTTCGGCGCAAAACTCGGGAAGCGGCCGATCCGGCGGGCAGGGGCCGCGTCACGTGGTTGGCCACCGACGGGGCGGAACGCTTCGCGCGTGTCGGAAGCACATTTTTCGGCGAGGCACTGTACGCCGGTCAAATTGAAATCATTGATCTTTGACGCCGCCGACCGGTACGCTACGGATGGAAGAATGGATTTTCGGCAGACGGGTGCGGTTCGCGCGGGTGTGCCGGTTGGCGCCGCGCGGCAGCCTTGCAGGGGTTGAAGCATGAGGCGATTGCTGATTGCCGTGGCGCTGTTCGCCGCCGTCGGTGCGGCGGCGTACCTGATCGGGTCTCGTGGGAACCTGTCCGCCGGAGCCGCGCCTGAGCTCGCCGGAGCTCCCGCGACGGCGGCCGTGTTGGCGCGCGGGGAATATCTGGCGAAGGCGGCCGGCTGCATCGCCTGCCACACCGTACCAGGTTCCGAGAAGCCCTTTGCGGGCGGCGTTGGGTTTTCATTGGCGTTCGGCACCCTGTATTCGACCAACATCACCGCCGACGGCGAAACCGGCATCGGCTCATGGAGCGACGATGAGTTCGTGCGTGCGTTGCACGACGGGGTGCGCAAGGACGGACGTCACTTGTATCCGGTGTTTCCGTACACCTCGTACACCAAACTCAGCCGCAGCGATGTGCTTGCCATCAAGACCTACCTGTTCAGCCTGCCCGCCATACGTCAGGCGAATCGCCCGAACGATCTTCGCTTCCCGTTCGATCAGCGTTGGGCCGTCGGCTTCTGGAAAGCTGCTTTTTTCAGGAATCAACGCTTCGTCGCGGATTCCTCGAAATCATCGCAATGGAACAGCGGCGCCTACCTCGCAACGGCGCTCGGCCACTGCGGTGAATGTCATACGCCGCGCAATTTCGCGTTCGGCCTCGAACACAGCCGGGAATTTGCGGGTGAAGAAATATTGGGCTGGCGCGCTTACAACATCACCCCGGATCCCGAGCACGGCATCGGTTCCTGGAGCGACGACGACATCGCGAGGTATCTGACGTTGGGCCACGCCGACGGTCGCGGGTCGGCGTCCGGACCCATGGGCGAGGCGGTCGCGAACAGCCTGCAATACCTCAATCCGTCGGATACCGCCGCGCTGGTGGCGTATCTGCGCGACATGCCGGCGAGAAAGGGCGATCATCCGACGGATATCGACGCGCGGCCGGCGCCGGCCATGGCATCCACCGGCCTCGGACCCGGGCCGGAGGCGGCGGGCGCAAATTCGCAGGGCCGGCAATTGTTCGAGGGCGCGTGCGCAAGCTGCCACCTGTGGAACGGTGCCGGGCTGGAGTCCCGATATGCCGCACTGCTCGGTACCCGAGCGGTCAACGATTTGAGCGGCGTCAATGTCACCGAGGCCATCCTTTACGGCGCCGATTTCAAAATCGGCGACCGCGAGGTGTTCATGCCGCCATTCGGCGCCGGCTATTCGAACTCCGAGGTCGCTGCGTTGACCAATTACGTGATCGCGCATTTCGGCAACAAGCACAGCCGGGTGACGCCGGACGACGTGGCGCGGCTCACGCGGAATACTCAGACAGGCTCCTATAGGAATTCCCGATAGCCGTCGACGAACACGACCACCGCGAAGTAGCAGAACAAAATTGCGGATGCGAGCGACAGCCCGCGGATGAATCGGGTGCTGAGGCGGCGGTGCGCGTAGCCGGTGAGCGCTGCGATCAGAACCGTCCAGCATACGCCGGCGAAGAAAAAGCCGAATAAAAACGCCAGCAGCGCCGCGCCGGCGCCGGCGTGTGCGGCGATGACGCTGCCGCCGACCGCCGCGAACCAAAGAATCGCCGAGGGCGAGCTCAGCGCCAGCATCATCCCGCGAGCGAATTCGTGCCCCGGCTGCAACGAACCGCCATCCTCGAGAGCCGCGATCGCCAGCTGCTTCGGATGCCATGTTTCGCGCAGCATCTTCACGGCGAGCCACAGCAGCACTGCGCTGCCGCCGATCCACAAACCGATGCGCACGCCGCGGTGCGCGAGCAGCACGGCGACCAGCGACAGCGAGCTGACGGCGTAAATCATGTCACCGACACAGGACCCAAAGCCGAGCAGCAGCGCGGTGGGCATGCCGCGGGTCAATCCCGCCCGCACCATCGCGATGTTGACCACTCCAAGATCCATGCACAGAGACAGGGACAGCAGGTAGCCCGCCGCGAACAATTGCGCAATCGCCGTCATCGGACGGGGTCGGCGGAGGCGAGCGGCGAATAGGGGAGCGGCAATTCCCGGGCCGGCACCGTCGCGCCCGGTGGGATCCCGCCGTCGGTTGCACCGGGCTCGACGTTGAGCACTGCGAGCCCCTCGAATTCCTCGTCAACCGGCGCAAGTTCGCTCAAACGGCCCGCGCGCCCGTCGGCCAGGTGCAGCGCCTGGCCGATGGCCCAATTTCCCGGCGGCAACCGCAGTCGAAACATCCGCCGTTTGATGCGTCCCAGATGCTGGGTGCGAGCGACGATTTCCTGACCCGTGTAACAGCCCTTGGAGAAGCTGATGCCGTCGATCAGATCGAGATTCAACATCTGCGGGACGAACAGTTCGCGCGTCGGCGCGTACACCTGAGGCAAGCCGGCGCGAATGTCCGCCAGGCGCCAGGCGCGCTCGACGCCGAGCGCATCGGCGCCGCTTCCGAATCCGCGCTCCGCGAGCGACGCCGATGGACCGATCAGCCAGTATCGGCCGGATCCGGCCCTTACTCGTCCGACGCCCAATCCATCCTGCTCGACATAGCCCACGCCATCGGGAATCGGCAAGCCGGCGGCTCGCAGCGCCTGCGCGTCGTGCTGGCCGATCACGCCGAACTGCTCGCTCAGGTCGGAAATTTCGACCTTGGCGCGCAACACGAATTTGCGCAGACCCTGCATGGTCTGCAGCAAGACCTCGCGCGGCAAAAGGGCGATGATTCCGCTCGTATGCGGCAGTAATCGGAGCAGCGAAATGACGCGGCCCTGGACCGTACAATAAGCGGCCAATACTGGCTCGCCGGCACTGAGGCGCCGTGTATCGTTCGACACCTGGCCTTGCAGGAAGACGAGTGCGTCGGGGCCGGAAAAGCGCAGCAGACCCATATGGTGCAGCTGACCGGACGCCGGCCGAGGGGCGGCATTTGCATCGTTGAGGGTGTGCATGCCGCTATGAGAGAGGTTCTCGGCCAACCCTGTCAACCCCGGCGGCGCGCGGAAAGTCGGCGAATGCCGCGATTTCGGCGCCTATCGGTCCGCGGCATAGTTACGCACCCCTGTTTTCTGGCAAACTTTGACCTGTGATGCCATTTAGCAATGATCGGCCTGAGGTTGTCCTCCCGCTGACGGAGGCGCCGCAGGCGCCGCCGCGGGCGTTGCCGAGGATGCCGGCCGCGAACGCCGTGCGCGAGGTGGGCGGGCCTTCGGGGCCGGAACCGACGCGCTACGGCGACTGGGAGTTGCGCGGCCGCTGCATTGATTTTTGATTGTCGCCAGGAAGGAATTATGCCTGCACGCATCCGGCCGCTTTCGCCGCATTTACAGATTTATCGTTGGCAGATAGGCAACAGCCTGTCGATTTTGCATCGATTCACGGGGATTGCGCTGGCTTTTGGCTTGGGCGCTTTGAGCTTTTGGCTGATTTCGCTGGCCGGCGGCGCGCAGAGCTACCGGACGGCGGCGCGCTTGTTCGCATCTCCCGCAGGGATATTGCTGCTCATCGGTTGGACCTTCGCGTTCTTCTACCACCTTATGAACGGTGTGCGGCATCTCTGCTGGGATTTGGGGATGGGGTACGAGCGAACTCAACGCCACCTCAGCGGATGGTTCGCCGTGCTCGCTGCGCTCGGCTTGACAATGTGGGTTTGGCTCGCGCTGTGGCATTTCGGGCGCCTATGAGTTTGCGCAGCCCCTTGGGAAAGGTTCTCGGTACCGGGTCCGCCGGGCACGGCAGCGGGCGGTGGTGGGCTCAACGGGTCAGTGCGGCCGCGTTGATTCCGCTGTGCTTGTGGTTCGTTTGCTCGTTGCTGGCGCTGCCGGCGCTGGATTTCGGCGCGGCCCAAACATGGCTCGCGCTGCCGTGGAACGGTTTTCTCGCTGCGCTGCTGGTCGCCGTACTCACCTGTCACTCCTACCTCGGCACTGTCGAGGTCGTCGAGGATTGGGTGCACGGCGCCGCCGCGAAGATCACCTTTTTGTTGTTGCTGCAATTTATCTATGTTTTGACCGGCGGCGCGAGCCTGTACGCGATCCTGCGGGTCGCGTTAGGAACTCGGGCGCCATGAGCGACTACAAGCTCATCGACCATACCTACGACGTGGTGGTCGTCGGAGCCGGGGGCGCGGGATTGCGCGCCACATTCGGATTGGCCGAGGCGGGCCTCGCCACCGCATGCCTGACCAAGGTGTTCCCGACGCGCAGCCATACCGTCGCGGCGCAGGGCGGCATATCCGCCGCGCTCGGCAACATGGGTGAGGATGACTGGCGTTGGCACATGTATGACACGGTGAAAGGATCGGATTGGTTGGGCGACCAGGACGCGATCGAGTTCATGTGCAAGGAAGCGCCGGCCGCGGTCATCGAGCTCGAGCATTACGGCGTGCCGTTTTCGCGCACCGACGATGGGCGCATTTACCAGCGCCCGTTCGGCGGAATGACCACGCATTTCGGCAAGGGCATTGCGCAGCGCACTTGCGCGGCGGCCGACCGCACCGGGCACGCCATGCTGCATACGCTGTATCAGCAATCGCTCAAGCACGATGCGAGCTTCTTCATCGAGTTCTTCGCGCTCGACCTCATTATGGAAAACGGCGAGTGCCGGGGGGTCATCGCCCTCGACATGTCCGACGGCACGCTGCACCGGTTCCGCGCCCATCAAGTCATTCTTGCGACCGGCGGCTGCGGCCGCGCCTGGTTTTCGTGCACTTCGGCCCACACCTGCACCGGAGACGGCGGAGGCATGGTGTTGCGAGCCGGCTTGCCGCTGCAGGACATGGAATTCGTGCAGTTTCACCCGACCGGCATTTACGGGGCGGGTTGTCTGATCACCGAGGGTTCGCGCGGCGAAGGCGGCTACCTGACGAACGCCGCGGGCGAGCGCTTCATGGAGCGATATGCGCCGAACGCGAAGGACTTGGCTTCGCGCGACGTGGTCAGCCGCTCCATGACCATCGAAATTCGCGAGGGCAGGGGGGTCGGGAAAAACAAGGATCACATCCACCTGCATCTGGAGCATTTGGGCCCGGCGGTCATCAAGGAACGGCTGCCCGGGATCGCCGAAACGGCAAGAATTTTCGCCGACGTGGATGTCAACCGGGAGCCCATTCCGGTGCTGCCCACGGTTCACTACAACATGGGCGGGATTCCCTGCAGCGTGCATGGCGAGGTGATATCTCGGCGCGAGGGCGCCGATGTCGTGGTGCCGGGGCTGATGGCCGTCGGCGAAGCGGCTTGCGTGTCGGTTCACGGCGCGAATCGACTGGGTTCGAATTCGCTGTTGGATCTGGTTGTCTTCGGCCGCGAGGCGGCACGGCATTGCGCGCGCGTGGTACGCCCGAGCGCCCCCCACCGCCCCTTCAAGCCGGATTGCGCCGAGGCCGCGCTTGCTCGATTGGACAGGCTGCGCCACGCGCAGGGGTCGCGCCGCACCGCCGACATCCGATTGGACATGCAGCGCATCATGCAGAGCGACGCCGCGGTATTCCGCACCGGCGAGACGCTGAATGACGGCAAGCGCAGGCTCGCGCGGGTGTTCGCCTCGTTCGGCGACGTCAGGGTCTCGGACCGGTCGCTCATCTGGAATACGGACCTCATCGAGACCCTGGAGCTCGACAATTTGTTGGGGCAAGCGGTGGCCACCATGCATTCGGCCGAGAATCGCAAGGAAAGCCGCGGCGCCCAGGCGCGCGAGGATTTTCCCAATCGCGACGACCAGAATTGGCTGAAGCACACGTTATGCTGGGTGGATGCGAACGGGGGCACGACCTTCGACTATCGGCCGGTGCATCTGAAGACCCTGACCGATGAGGTCGAGTCGGTTCCGCCGAAGGCACGCACCTATTGAGGCGATCCGCCACGAATCCTGAGGAGCGCGATTGATGTCGAAATTTTCGCTGCCTGCCAACTCCAAGGTGAGCAAAAGCGGGCAAGTCTTCAAGGCGCCGGCCGGCGCCAAGAACGTCCGCGTGTTCAAGATTTACCGCTTCGACCCCGATTCCACCGACAATCCGCGTCTCGATAGCTACGAAATCGACATGGACGATTGCGGTCCGATGGTTCTCGATGCCCTGATCAAGATCAAGAATGAGATCGATACCGGGTTGAGCTTTCGGCGCTCCTGCCGGGAAGGGATTTGCGGATCCTGTGCCATGAATATCGACGGCAAGAACGGTTTGGCCTGCATCAGCGCCTGCGCCGACGTCAAGGGCGACATCAAAATCTACCCCCTGCCGCACATGCCGGTCATCAAGGATCTCGTGCCCGATCTGACCAATTTCTATGCGCAGTACGCCGCCATCAAACCCTGGCTGCAGACCCACACCCCTGCGCCGCCGGACCGTGAGCGGTTGCAATCCAAGGAGGATCAGGAAAAGGTGGATCGGCCCTCGGCGTGCATATTGTGCGCCTGTTGCTCGACCAGTTGCCCGAGCTACTGGTGGAACAGCGATCGATACCTCGGTCCGGCGGCGTTGTTGGCGGCCTACCGGTGGATTGTCGACAGCCGCGACGAGGCGGGCGGCGAGCGGCTCGATCAGCTGGAGGATCCATTTCGGCTATATCGGTGCCACACCATCATGAATTGCACCGAGGCTTGCCCCAAGGACCTGAATCCTGCCAAGGCGATCGGCGAGATCAAGCAGATTTTGGCGCTTCGCGGTCTTTGATTGGTCGCTTGGCCCATGCAGCCGGTCGAAACCCAGGAACTCGGGAAACTGCTTTGGCGCTGCCGCCGTGGTATGAAGGAACTCGACGTGCTGCTCACCCGGTACGTCGAGGAGCAGTTCTGCGGCGCCCCGGTGGCGCACCAAGAGGCATTCCGGATGCTGCTGGAGGCCCCCGATGTCGAGATCTACGGCTACCTGCTCCGGCAGCGCCGGCCGCCGACCGCCTTGCTATTTTCCCTGATCGAGCGAATTACCGGAAGGGCATTCGACGACAGACATAACCCCTGAATGCGGCTGATAGAATCGGGCTTGTGCGCAACTTCACGCCGGCAGTCATTGCAGTTCGGGAATTGTCGAACTTTTTACCAGACGCAAGGTCTATCGCGACGGCTGCCTTGGTATCTCGCCGGGTCGGGTTCACTCATGACGGTTGAGGAGAGTGACCTCAAACTGGTGGAGCGGGTGCAGCGCGGAGAGCGGGCGGCGTTCGATTTATTGGTTCTGCGATACCAGCACAAGGTGCTGAAGCTGATCATGCGTTACGTGCACGATGCAACCGAGGCCGAGGACATTGCACAGGAGGCGTTTGTCAAAGCTTACCGTGCCCTCCAGTCGTTTCGCGGCGATAGCGCCTTTTATACCTGGCTGTATAGAATCGCGATCAACACGGCGAAGAACGCGCTGGTTGCAACCAAACGGCGGCCCATGGATTACGACCTCGACTTGCAAGATCCCGAACAATACGACCTGCAATCGCGGCTCGCCGAATCGGCGACGCCGGAGGCATTGCTTCTCACCGACGAGATCCGCGACACCGTCAACCGTGCCATCGAGAATCTACCCGAGGATTTGCGAACCGCAATCGTCCTGCGTGAGCTCGAGGGTCTGAGTTACGAGGACATCGCGCAGACGATGGATTGCCCGGTTGGCACGGTGCGCTCGCGAATCTTTCGCGCGCGCGAGGCGATCGACAAGAAGCTGAGGCCGATATTTGAAGGCGGCCTGGGCCGTCCCGAGGATACATGAGCGAACAAATTCGTGAGCAAGTCTCGGCATTTCTCGATGGGGAATTGCCCAGCTCGGAAACCGAACTGCTGTTGAAGCGCCTGACCCGGGATGCGGAGTTGCGCGAGAGCTTCGGGCGCTATGCCCTGATCGGCGAATGCTTGCGTGGCTCGAGCCGGGTGCCATTGACCCGGGGGTTTGCCGGTCGCGTGAACCGCGCCATCGACGGCGAACGCGCCGTGGTGGGCGCGCAGGCGCTACACGGCAGCCGGGTGCGTTGGTGGCGGCCGCTCGCCGGAGCGACGGTGGCCGCCGGCGTTGCCGCGGTCGCGATCCTTGCTTTGCAGCAGCGGGCCGATCAACCGGCGTTGCGTGCGGCGTTGCCGGCCACGGCGCACGATGCCGCGGCGGCGCCGAAGGAGGCGATCTCCTACACCGTTCCGGCCGCGCTGCCCGATGCGCCGGCGTTGCTGCCGGCGGCCCGGCTGACCAATTACGTATTCGCGCACAGCCAATACTCCTCGGTGCTGGGACAGCGAAACGTGCTGTCGGGACTCTTGACCGATGCCGATGAGCAGCAGGCGGCCGGAAACGTCCGGGCGGTGAATGGCGCCGCGGGGAGCGCTATTCGCGTCCCGGCGCCGTCCCGGGATCCGCACGCAGATCCATGAGTACGCCGTCGCGCGTTGCCAATTGGCTGATTCCGTGTGCAGTGGCGGGCGCCATGGCTCTCGCGCTCAGCCAGCGATCGCTGGGCGCCGATGATGCGCGCGCATGGCTCGAGAAAATGAATCAAGCGCTGTCGACGCGCAATTATGACGGCACGTTTTTCCACTTGAGCGACGGCCGCGTCGAAACCATGCGCATCGTGCATCGGGTCAAGGCTGGGCGCGTCACCGAACGGCTGCAGTCGCTCGACGGCTCGGGCCGCGAGTTCGTCCGCAATAACGACGAACTGACCTGTTACCTGCCCGACCAACACACCATCCTGGTCGAGCCGCGCCAGGATCACGGCCCGTTCCTGGGGGCGCTCGCGCACTTCGGCGCCGATATGGGCGAATTCTACAGCTTGGAGCTGCTGCCCACGGCGCGCGTGCTGGGCCGCGCGGCGAGGGTGATTCTGGTAAATCCCAAGGACCAGTACCGGTTCGGCTACCGGCTGTGGCTCGATGAGAATACGGCGATGCCGCTCAAATCCCAGTTGTGCGATTCGCACGGACAAGTGATAGAACAAATCGTATTTGCGCGTCTGGACATGCCCGACAGCATTTCCGACAGCGAGTTGACCCCGGCGGTTTCCACCCGGGGAATGCGCTGGGTTCATCAGGGACTGGCGAACGAGACGGCGCCGCCGGCACTCTTGGCGTTTCGCGCCAGCGAGCTGCCGCCGGGATTTCACTTGACCGTGGCCGGCGCGCAAACGCTCGGCGCGGCGACGGTCCCCGCCGCGCATCTGGTCTACTCGGACGGGCTGGCCACCGTATCCGTGTTTGTCGAGGCTCAGCCCGACCCAAAATCGCGCCCCGAGGGGCGCACGGACGCCGGGCCCGAAGCGCCCATGCAGGGATTGGCACGGGTGGGCTCGGGATTCGCATTCTCCACCGTCGTGCAGGGCCACCAAGTGACGGCCGTCGGCGAGGTTCCGGCGCGCACCGTCGAGTTCATAGCGCATTCGGTCAAGTCGGGCGGCGATCTGCCGCGCCCGTAGGAGGCTGCTCCTGACGTCGAAGAAGTGCATAAGGCGCTCGCGCACCGCCGTTGACCGGTATAATCGCGAGTTTGCCCAAGCCGACTCCCTTGATGAAGAATATCCGCAACTTTTCAATAATCGCTCACGTTGATCACGGCAAGTCGACTTTGGCCGATCGCTTCATTCAGGAGTGCGGCGGTCTCGATGCCCGGGAAATGCAGGCACAGGTCCTCGATTCGATGGACCTCGAACGCGAGCGGGGCATTACCATCAAGGCGCAGAGCGTAACCCTCGGGTTCAAGTCGCAGAGCGGCGAGACCTATCAGCTCAATTTCATCGATACGCCCGGGCATGTGGACTTTTCATACGAAGTTTCGCGCTCATTGGCGGCCTGCGAAGGCGCCCTATTGGTGGTCGATGCCGCCCAAGGAGTCGAGGCGCAAAGCGTCGCCAACTGCTATACGGCGCTCGAGCAGGGCTTGGAGGTGCTGCCGGTCATCAACAAGATCGATTTGCCGTCGGCGGATCCGGCCAAAGTGATTCACGAAATCGAAGAAATCATCGGTATTCCGGCGGATGACGCGGCGCTGGTGAGCGCCAAGACGGGGCTCGGCGTGCCTGAGTTACTGGAGCACCTGATCAAGCGCATTCCCCCTCCCTCGGGCGATCCCGATGGTCCGTTGCAGGCGTTGATCATCGATTCGTGGTTCGACAATTATGTCGGCGTTGTGTCGCTGGTGCGGGTCATGAATGGTGCACTGCAGTCGGGCGCCAAAATTCGCGTCATGTCGACCGGACGCAGCCATGTGGTCGACAAGTTGGGGCGGTTTGCGCCGAAGCCGGTGACGCGAGATGCTCTGATGACCGGCGAAGTCGGTTTCGTGGTCGCGGGAATCAAGGAAATCGACGGCGCGCCGGTCGGCGACACCATCACGCTCGAGGCCAACCCGGCCAAGGAACCGCTGGCCGGATTCAAACAGGTCCAACCGCGGGTTTTCGCGGGTTTGTTTCCGGTGAGTTCGGACGATTACGAGCAGTTCCGGGACGCCCTCAAAAAGCTGAAGCTGAACGATTCCGCGTTGCATTTCGAACCCGAAGTGTCCACGGCGCTCGGCTTCGGGTTCCGCTGCGGATTTTTGGGGCTGCTGCACATGGATATCGTGCAGGAGCGGCTCGAGCGCGAGTACGACCTGGACCTGATCACCAGCGCCCCCACGGTCATCTACGAGGTTCTGTTGACCGACGGATCCGTGGTCAACGTCGACAACCCGACCAAGCTGCCGCCTCAGGATCGGATCGCGGAACTGCGCGAGCCGATCATCACCGCCAATATCCTGGTGCCGCCCGATCACGTCGGCGCGGTGCTCACTTTGTGCAGTGAGAAACGCGGCGTGCAGAAAAAGATGCTGTTCCTGGGCAGTCAGGTGTCGCTGCAATATGAATTGCCGCTCGCCGAGGTGGTGCTCGATTTCTTTGATCGGCTCAAATCGGCGAGCCGCGGTTACGCTTCCTTCGACTATGAATTCAGCCATTTCCAGGCAGCGCCGCTGGTCAAGCTCGATGTCCTGATCAACGGCGACCCGGTCGATGCGCTGTCGCTCATCGTGCATCGGGATAATTCGTATAATCGCGGGCGCGAACTGGTCGACAAGATGCAGCAGCTGATCCCGCGCCAGATGTTCGAGGTTGCGGTCCAAGCGGCGATCGGCAGCCACATCATCGCGCGCGCCAGCGTCAAGGCCATGCGCAAGAACGTCCTCGCCAAATGCTATGGCGGCGACATCACGCGCAAGCGCAAACTCCTCGAAAAGCAGAAGGCCGGCAAGAAGCGCATGAAGCAGGTCGGCCAAGTCGAGATACCGCAAGAGGCGTTTTTGGCCGTGCTGCAAGTCGGCAAGAAGGCCACGTGACTCACGCCGCTCGAACCTTGGGAATTGCAATCAATGGGGGTCCTTCGTGACTGACGGCGACAACCTATTCATAGGCCTTTTGTGCGCAAGCCTGGCTTGCGTGCTGGTTATCTTGATCGACGGCTGGTTCATGCGGCCGCGGCGCGACCCGGGTGCGACCGGTGAGAACGAGCCGCCGTTGCCGAGGCTCGCGGGCTACGCCCTGGTGGTCCTCGCGGTGGCGATGCTGTGGCGCCTCTTCCGCTACGAATCGGTCGACTTCAGTTTCATGCTGGTCGCGGTGGGCGCCCTTTCCGGGGCCGTCTGGGGCTTGGACCGGGCATTCTTTGCCGGCCGCCGGCAACGAGCCGCCGCCGCGGCCGGGACGCCGGCTGAGCGGGTACGCGAACCGGTGGCGGTGGAATATGCGCGCTCCTTTTTCCCGGTCATTCTCTTGGTATTGGTGATCCGCTCGTTTCTTTTCGAGCCATTCCGCATTCCTTCGGATTCGATGATGCCAACCCTGTTCGACGGGGACTTCATCTTCGTCAGCAAGTATTCCTACGGGTTGCGCCTGCCGGTGCTCAACACCCTGCTGGTTCCGACCGGTACCCCGCAACGCGGCGACGTGATCGTATTCAGGCTGCCGCCGAATCCAAAAATAAATTACATCAAGCGCTTGGTCGGGCTGCCGGGCGACCGCATCAGGGTGGACGAGAACAATCAGCTGTACGTCAACGGGGTGCTCATGCCGCAGCAACCAGGCCCGACCTACAGCGGACCGAAGCAGAACATGTGGAACTATGCCGGAGTACCCACCGCCCACGAACAGCTCGGAGCCGTGCGCCACCTCATCATGTTCGCGAAGGGCGGCGTCACCGCCGGCGAATGGGTGGTGCCCGCCGGCCATTACTTCTTCATGGGGGACAATCGGAATAACAGCAAGGACAGCCGTTGGCAGGACGATCCGGATGCGCCGGGCTTCGTTCCGGCGCAGAATCTGGTCGGAAAGGCGGTCCGAATTTGGCTTAATCTTGATACTCGTGACGGACCTCTCTGGAATCGGATCGGCAATGCGATTCAATAAGAAGGTCAATTGGGAGGTATCTATGCGGCAGAACCAAGAGGGCATGACGTTCATCGGGTTGCTCCTCATCCTGGGGTTGGTCGGGGTGATCGGATATGCGGGCATTCGGCTGGCCCCGGTGTATCTCAATTACATGAAAGTGGTGCGCAGCATGGAGGCGACCGCGTCGGAGTTCAAAAGCGACAATCCGGACATGGCCGGTATGCGCCGGTCCCTGGATAAACATTGGCAGATCGAGGACATTTCGAGCGTCGAGGCCAAGGAGGTCGAAATCGCCAAGGATGAAGGGGCGATCTCGCTGCACGTGGTCTACGATGATTCGGTGCCGTACATCGCCAATGTGTCGTTATCGGTGCACTTCGAAAAGACCGTGAAGGTGCAGTGAATCATAAGGTCAATTCGGACGAGCTTCTGAGTTGGGTTGAGCGCCGGTTTGGTCATGCCTTCAGCCAGCCCGCCCTGTGCCAGGCGGCCCTCACCCACCGCAGCGCCGGCAATCAACACAATGAACGGCTGGAATTTCTGGGCGATTCAATTCTCAATTGCAGCGTGGCTCGGTTGCTATACGATGCGCATCCGCAAGCCGACGAGGGCGCCTTGTCGCGGCTGCGGGCGACTTTGGTGAGCGGGGACACGCTGGCGCAGATTGCCACCGAGCTGGGTGTCGGCGAGCACCTGAGGCTTGGACCGGGCGAATTGAAATCGGGCGGATTTCGCCGAGCTTCGATCTTGGCGGATGCATTGGAGGCGATATTGGGCGCGATTTTCCTGGATGCCGGATTCACCGCGGCCGCGGCGGTCGTCAAACGCATCATCGACGCTCGCATGTCGGATTTGCCGGCGGCCGAAACCCTGAAGGACGCGAAAACCCGCTTGCAGGAATCGCTGCAGGCGCGCGGGCTTGCCTTGCCGGTCTACACGTTGACGGCGGTGGCGGGTGAACCGCATGCGCAATCGTTCAGCGTCACGTGTGAAGTGCCCTCGTTCGGTTTGGTCGCGGTCGGCGAGGCGGGCAGCCGGCGACGGGCCGAACAACTGGCCGCCGGCAAACTGTTGGAGCTGTTGCCGGGTGCCGGACCGTGAACAGCTCGGCATTTCGCGCCGGCATGGTGGCCATCGTCGGCCGGCCGAATGTCGGAAAGTCGACGCTCGTGAACGCGCTGGTCGGCCGCAAGGTGAGCATCGTCACCGCCAAGCCGCAGACCACGAGGCACCGCATCCTTGGTGTGGTCAACCGTCCGGAAGCTCAGCTGGTGTTGGTCGATACGCCGGGGCTGCACGAATCGGCGCGCCGAGTGATGAATCAGTACATGAATCGCGTCGCGATTTCCTCCTCGCAGGACGCTGATGTCGTCTTGTTCGTGGTCGAGGCCATGCGCTTCACCGACGAGGATGTCTGGGTTTGGGAGCGAGTGCGCGGCCTGAAGCAACCGCTGTTCCTGGTCGTGAACAAAATGGATCGGGTGTATCCGAAGGAACAATTACTGCCGTTTCTCGAGGACATGACGCAGCGCATACCGGCCTCCGGCATCGTGCCGATTTCCGCCTTGGACAGCGATAACCTGGACCGCCTGGTCAAATTGGTCGGATCTCGGCTGCCCGTGGCGCCGCCGCTTTTCGCGCCGGACGTGCTCACCGATCGCGACGAACCATTTCACGCGGCGGAAATCGTCCGCGAGAAGCTCACCCTGAAACTGCGCGAAGAGCTGCCGTATGGAATCAACGTGCAAATCGAGCGCTTCGCGGAAGAAGAGGGTCGCATCGTGATTCACGCGGTCATTTGGGTGGAGCGCGCCGGGCAAAAGGCCATCGTGATCGGTCAGGGCGGCGAGCGGCTCAAGGAGATCGGGCGGTTGGCCCGGATCGAACTCAATGATCTGTGGCAGCGATCGGTGCACCTGGAGCTATGGGTCAAGGTCAAGGAAAACTGGGCGGACAGCGAAATGGCATTGCGCCAGTTCGGGTACGATACGCTGTGAGCGGCCCGGCCCGTTCGACGGGGCGCCGCGTCTGGCTGGCGCCTGCCTATGTCTTGCATCAATTCTCCTATCGCGACACCAGTCGGATCGTCGAGGTGTTCACCAGCGATCACGGACGGCTCACCCTGTTCGCGCGCGGCGCGCATGGCCCGAAATCCAGCCTGCGCGGTGTATTGCGTCCGTTTCAGCGTCTGCTGGTATCGTGGGTCGGCAAAACCGAGGCCTGTCAGCTGATGACGGCGGAGATCGACGGAGCGCTGACCCGCCTGCATAGCGAGCGGTTGATGAGCGGTTTTTACCTCAACGAGCTGCTGCTCAAACTGACCGAGCGCTGCGACCCGCATCCGGAGATCTTTGAATCGTATGCGTCTTGCGTCGAGGCGCTGTGCGCCGGGGAGAGCGAGGAGGCCAGTCTGCGCCGATTCGAAAAGCGTCTATTGGGCGATCTGGGATATGGTTTGGAGCTGTCGCGGACCGACGAAGGCCGGCCGGTCGAGAGGGACCGGTACTATCGATTTGCAGCCGAGCGCGGTCCGCAACCTTGCGTGGCTGAGGCGCCGGATGCCGTTTACGGCGGATCACTGGCGGATTTACAGGCGGAGTCCTTCGGCGACGAGCGCTCCTTGCGCGACGCCAAGCGCGTGTTGCGCGCGGCGCTCGATGCCTGCCTCGGCGGTCGGGAGCTGAAATCGAGGCAGGTCATGCTGGCGATGCGGCGGCGCGAACCCGCGCGCCCACGGGAACGGCCGTGAGCTCACGGGCGCCGCAGTCCACGGCCATCGCGCTGGGCGTGAACATCGATCATGTGGCGACGCTGCGCCAAGCGCGACGCGTTCACTATCCGGATCCGGTGCATGCAGCGCTGCTCGCCGAACAATCCGGCGCGGACAGCATCACACTGCACCTGCGCGAGGACCGGCGCCACATTCAGGACCGAGACGTGCTGCTCATGCGCCAGGTCCTCGAGACCCGCATGAATCTGGAAATGGCTCTAACCGAGGAGATGATCCGGATCGCGAGTGAGGTGAAACCGCAGGATTGTTGTCTGGTGCCCGAATCGCGTCACGAAGTGACCACTGAAGGCGGCCTCGACGTCGCCGCGCAGCCGGCGCGGGTGGGCGATGCCTGCAAGGCGCTCGGCGCCGCCGGAATCCGCGTTTCCCTTTTCATCGATCCGGATGCGTCCCAGGTCGAGGCGGCGCAGCGCGCGGGCGCGCCGGTGGTCGAGCTTCATACCGGGGCGTACGCGGGGGCCGTCGGTGGCGCGCGGGCCATCGAACTCGAAAGAGTGCGCTCGGCGGCGCAGCATGCGGCCTCGCTGGGACTGACGGTGAATGCGGGTCACGGCCTCAACTATCACAACGTGCAGCCGATCGCGGCGATTCGGGAAATCGTGGAGCTGAACATCGGGCACTCGATCGTGGCGCGCGCCGTTTTCGACGGCCTGTCCAAGGCGGTGCGCGACATGAAAGAGTTGATGCGCGCGGCGCGATGATTTACGGCATCGGCATCGATGTGCTCAAGGTGGACCGCGTCGAGCGCGTGTTCATGAAGCACGGCGAGCGCTTCGTTTCCCATCTGCTGATGCCGGAGGAGCGCGCGCAGCTCGAGCACACGGCGCGTCCCGTGCGCTTTCTAGCCATGCGGTTTGCCGCCAAGGAAGCCATCGTCAAAGGCATGGGCACCGGTTTTTCGCATGGCGTATGGATTCGCGACGTCGGCATCGTTCAGAACTCGTGGGGAAAGCCGGAAGTGGTGTACTCGGCGCGCGGCGCCAAGGTTCGCGACGGCCTCGGCATCGGCGAAGGCCATGTCACGCTGACCGATGAGGCGGGGCTGGTGGTGGCTGTCGCGGTGCTGATGCGCCGGTCTGCGGGCGCCGCGGCATGAGCGGCGCGCCGTGAATACGCTGGTATTTGACATCGAGACCGTGCCCGATACCGATCTCGGGCGCCGTCTTTACGAGTTGAAGGACCTGTCGGACGAACAGGTGGGACGAATCATGTTTGCCAAGCGCCGCCAGGAAACCGGCAGTGAGTTCTTGTCGCACGAACAACATCGTGTGGTCGCGATCTCGGTGGCCATGCGTACGCGAGAGTCGCTGCGGGTATGGAGCCTCGGGGACGAGGGATCGACCGAGAAGGATCTGATCGAGCGCTTCTTCGAAGGAGTGGATAAATTTACGCCGGATTTGGTGTCGTGGAACGGTGCCGGCTTCGACCTGCCGGTGCTGCACTATCGCAGCCTCCTGCACCGAATAACGGCCGCACGCTACTGGGAAACCGGCGACAGCGACACGAGCTTTCGCTACAGCAATTACTTGAGCCGGTTTCACTGGCGGCACATGGATCTCATGGATATTCTGTCGGGATTTCAAGGGCGCGGGCGCGCGAGTTTGCAGGACATCGCCTGCTTGCTCGGGCTTCCCGGAAAGCTCGGCATGCATGGCTCGCAGGTCTGGGATGTGTACCTGCAAGGCGGGCGCAAGCGCATCCGCGACTATTGCGAAACGGATGTCCTCAATACCTATTTGATTTATCTGCGGTTCGAGCTGTTGCGCGGGCGGCTGAATGCGGCCGAACATGCGCGCGAATGCGGCCGGGTCCGCCAATTGCTCGAGGATTCGCCGGCCGCGCACCTCAAAGAATTCCTGGCTGCGTGGCCCGCGAATTGAGGGCAGATGAGATCCGGGAGGCGGACGTCGTGGATCTCTCCCATGACGGCCGCGGTGTCGCCCGTGCCTCGGGCAAGGCGGTATTCATCGAAGGCGCGTTGCCGGGCGAGCGCGTCCGTTATCGTGTCTTCAAACGCCGCAGCCAATGGGATGAGGCGGGGCTGGTCGAGGTGCTGTCGGCGTCGCCGGACCGAGTGGCACCGCGGTGCGCGCATTTCGGTGTCTGCGGCGGCTGTTCGCTGCAGCATCTGGCTCCCGCGGCACAGCTGGCGGCCAAGCAGCGGCAATTGCTCGAGAATCTCGAACGCATCGGCGGCGTGCGGCCGCAACGGGTGTTCGATCCGCTGCGCGGCTTGGATTACGCGTATCGGCGGCGCGCCAGGCTCGGCGTCAAATACGTTCACAAGAAGGGCCGGGTGCTGTGCGGTTTTCGCGAGCGGGATAAACCCTATCTGGCGGACCTTCGCCGCTGCGAGATACTCGTCGGTCGATTTGCGACGCTCCCGCAGGAACTGGCGGCTCTGGTCGAGAGCCTCTCGCTGCGGGAAAAACTGCCGCAAGTCGAGATGGCGGCAGGCGATGAGGCCGCGGCGCTCATATTCCGGGTGATGGCACCGCCGAGCGCCGACGACGTGCTCAAATTGGAGCAATTCGGTCTGCGCCATGCGGTGCAGATTTACCTGCAAAGCGGCGGTCCCCAGAGCGTCCGGCCGCTGTCGCACAACGCCCCGCCGCTCGCCTATGGCGTCGACGGTGGCCGGATAACGCTCGAGTTCGGACCGGCCGACTTCATCCAAATCAATCGGGAGATCAACATCGCCATGGTGTCGGCGGCCCTCGAGCTGCTGCAGCCCAAATCCGGCGACAAGGTATTGGACTTGTTTTGCGGTTTGGGCAATTTCACCCTGCCCTTGAGCCGCCGGGCGGCGAGCGTGGTGGGTGTCGAAGGGGATCCGGCGCTGGTCCTCAAGGCGCAGGCCAATGCCGGGCGCAACGGCATCGCAAATGCGGAATTCTTCGTGGATAATCTTTTCGAGCCGGCTCGTTGCGGGCCGTGGAGCGCGAGTGCCTACGACCTGGTGCTCCTCGATCCGCCGCGCGCAGGCGCTCTTGCAATCTTGGAATGCATGGCACAGTGGCGGCCCCGCCGAGTCGTGTATATTTCCTGTCATCCGGCGAGCTTGGCGCGCGACGCCGGCATATTGACGCGTGCTCACGGGTTTAAGCTGATCGGCGCGGGGGTAATGGACATGTTTCCGCATACGACGCACGTCGAATCGCTCGCGGTATTCGAGGGATCCGCATGAGCCTCGGGCCGCTGATGATCGATCTGGCGGGAGCGGACTTGAGCGCCGATGACGCCGAGGTGCTGCGTCATCCCTTGGTCGGCAGCGTCCTGTTGTTCAGCCGCAATTACCGCAATCCGCAACAGCTCAGCGCGCTCACGGCCGCTATTCGGGCGCTGCGCACGCCGCAATTGCTGATCGCCGTCGATCAAGAGGGAGGCCGCGTACAGCGTTTCCGCGACGGCTTCACACGGCTGCCCGCCTCGCGCCTGCTCGGCCGCCGATTTGACGAAAACCGAAGCGACGCGTTACGCCTGACGCACTCGATCGGATGGCTCATGGCCGGCGAGCTGCGCGCCGCCGGCGTCGATTTCAGCTTCGCGCCGTGCGTAGATCTGGATTACGGGGTGAGCGAGGTCATCGGTGACCGCGCCTTCCATCGCGATCCGGAGGCCGTCGCGGCGCTCGCGGCAGCGTATCTTTCGGGCATGAGGGAGGCGGGCATGGCGGCGGTCGCCAAGCACTTTCCCGGCCACGGCGCGGTGGTGGCAGATTCGCACGTAGCGCTGCCGGTGGACCGGCGCGAGTTCGCCGATCTGGAGCCGGATTTGCGGCCCTATCGATTGCTCGTCGAGAACCAGCTGCCGGGCGTCATGGCGGCCCATGTCGTGTACCCGGCCGTCGATGCATTGCCGGCAAGCCTATCGCGTCGCTGGATCACGGATATCCTGCGCGGGACATTGGGCTTTCACGGATGCGTGTTTGCGGACGATTTGACCATGGCCGGCGCCGCCGCTTTCGGCGACGTGGTGAGGCGCGCGCAACTCGCGTGCGCGGCGGGATGCGATGTGCTGCCGATATGCAACGACAGGCAAGCGGTGAGGTCGGTGTTGCAGGCCCTTGAGCCGGATCTTGCGACCGCGGCCTCGCAGGCGCGGCTGGTGCGCATGAGGGCGCGCGGCGAGCCGCCCGCGGCGCTTGCGGGCAGCGCCCATTGGCGGGAGACCGTGGCGAGGATCGCGGACCTGGGGGTTGCGCCTCCGCTGGTTTTGACCGAGGGCGGATGATGACGACTCTGGATGCCGATTTCTATCGCCGCCTGCTCGAGACCTCCCCGGAGGGTGTGGTTCTGGTCGATGCGCGGCAACCGGATCAGCCGGTCATCTACGTCAATCCCGCTTTCGAAGCTCTGACCGGTCACGCCGCAGCCGATCTACTCGGACGCAACCTGCGCCTGTTGCAGGCGGAGGACCGGGAACAGGATGGCCGCCATCGTTTGCGCGAGGCCTTGCGGTTGGGCGAGTCCTGTCGCGTGCTGCTGCGAAATTACCGCAAGGACGGGACTTTGTTTTGGAACGAGATGACGGTAATGCCTTTGCTGGATGCCGAAGGCCATGTGACGCATTATGCGGGGCACCATCGGGACGCCGGCGAACGGCTGCGCATCGATCCGCGTCTGTCGCGCGATTCTTTGAGCGGTGCGCATCAGCCGACCGGGGTCGCCATTCGCGACGACCGTTTGACCGGTTTGTTCACGCTGCCGTACCTGCAGGAGCTGCTGAAACGGGACTGGGCCATTGCGCAGCGGGAGCATCGCAGCATCGCGGTGTTCGCCATCGATATCGACGCGCTCGATTTGTACAACGCGACCTTTGGCCGGGCGGCCGGCGACTCGGCGATTCGCCGTGTCGCGCACTGCGTTTCGGGCTGTTTGCGCCGGTCGAGCGATGTCACGGCGCGCATCGACGGCGGTAGTCTGATGGCTTTTGCGCCGGGATTGACGATAGAACAGGCGTTTAAGCTCGGAGAACTCATGGCGGAGAGAGTGCGCGAACTGCGCATTCATCATCCGCGCTCCGCGGTATTGCGCTACATCAGCATCAGCGTCGGTGTCGCCGCCACCGTGCCGGGCGCCAACGACGATCCGTCGGCGCTGCTCGACAATTCACAGCAGCAATTGAAGCTGGCGAAGAAGTCCGGGCGTAACCGGGCGGCTTGAGCGGCGCCACTGCGTGGCGCCGCCGCCGCCGGTCCTTATTCCGGCGGCGCAATCCCGTGCAGGAACTGTGTGCCGGTTGCGCGGCTATTTCGGCGGTATCTGGCTGCTGATCGCGTTTTCCTGGCCGTTCAGAGCCTTTTGTTCCGTCTTCGTGATGTGGCTGCCGTTCTGGCTCGCCATGTCGCGCTCCTCCTGCCGCACCTGATGATCTTCATGATGCAGGCTGGCCGCCTGACCCTTGGTCAAGGTGCCGTTCTTGACGTCGGCGTTGATGCGCTTGTTCTGATTGGATAGACGCTGATTCACCTGCTCGCGCCGCGGATGATTCTTCTGCCAGGCGTCGTCCGCCGAGGCGGTGCCGACGAGCGCCGCGCAGGCGACGATCGCGGCCGCGAAGCTCAAGGTTTTGCGAGATGAAATTGACATAAGCATTTGCTCCTTGCTCGGTTGTGTTTGCCGGTGCCTTTCACCGGTCTCGATGAATGACAACGCGGCGGCCGGCGGATCGGCTAGACGCATTAAGCTGAATTAACGCGGGGCGCGCCAGCGGCCGAGCGTGAACGGTTTCGCATTCGCCCGGCCCCTGGTGTGACGGCGTTCAATACTCGGCAATCTGGCCGTTCGGACATGTTATGAAACATGACTCGGATGCAGCGTTTGCACATGGAATCTGGTACCAAGGCGGCTATGAATATCCGCACGAAAATGGTTTCGCTGCTCGCTCTGCTATTCGTGGCCTTGATCGTGCTCGACGTGGTCCTGCAAAACCGGGCGCTGATGCCGAGTTTCGCGGAACTTGAACGGGACGATGCCGAGACTTCGATGAAGCGCATCGGATATGCGCTCGAGCAGACTCTCGACGGGCTGCAGTTGAGCGCCACCGATTGGGGCGATTGGCAGGACGTGTACGGCTACGTGCAGTCGCCCAATGCCGATTTCGTCAGCACCAACATTACGCCCAATGCCATCAAACAGCTGCAAGTCAACGCACTGTTGATTGTCGATTTGCAGGGCAGGGTGGTGGCCTCCAAGTCCCAAGAGCTGTCGGGAGCGGATTTGGATCTCGACGTGGTGCGGTGGCGTTCTTTGCCGGAAAACTTTCCCTGGCGGCCTAATCTGGCGGCAGGGACGCCGGCGAGGGGTCTGATTCGAACCAATCAGGGCGTCATGATGATTGCCGCCGCGCCGGTGCTCAACGGCAGCGGCAGCGGCCGGGCGCTGGGGATGGTGATCATGGGGCGGCTGCTTGCTCCCCAGCAAATTCGCGAGCTCGGCGCGCAGGCGCAGGCCACGCTGTCGATGATGGCGGATGTCCGCTCCACGGACGCCGATCAGATCGTCGATACCGATGCGCTTACCGAGGTATATCGAACCTTCCAGGACATCTACGGCAGACCGGTGCTGACGCTTCGGGTCGAGGTGCCGCGGCGAATCACGGCGCGCGGCCGGGATGCCGTCAACTATGCCTCGGCGTATCTCATCGGCGCGGCGATCGCGGCGTTGGCTCTGTTGGTGATCGTGCTCAATCGGATGGTGCTCAGTCCGCTGGCGCGCATGACACGCCACGCAATCGCGATCGGCAAGGGAACCGATCTTTCGGCACGCTTGAATCTCCAGGGACAGGATGAAATCGGCCTGCTGGCACGCGAGTTCGACGGCATGGTGGCGCGCGTGGCGCAGACCCGCAGGGAGCTGGTGGATCAATCCTTCCAGGCGGGTTTCGCGGAACTCGCCAAAGGCGTACTGCACAATCTGGGCAATGCCATGACCCCGTTGGGCGTGCGGGTTTCCAAATTGAGCGAACGCCTGCGCAATGTGCCGGTGGCTGATTTGGAGCAGGCGAGTGTGGAACTCTGTGCCGGAGAAGGCGAAACGGAGCGGATTTCGGATCTCAAGGAGTTCCTGAGGCTGGGCTGTCAAGGGGTGGCGGCGACCATGGCGGAGGCCAAGGCGGACATAGCGGTCATCGAGCGGCAAAGCGTGTTCGTGCATACGGCGTTGAGTGAATTGATGAGATCCACGCGCAACGAACACGTGATCGAATCGGTCTGTTTGCCGGATCTGGTGACGCAGACGTTGGAAATCGTGCCGGATGCCGCCCGCCATCGGCTGGCGGTGGAGAGCGACGAATCGCTGCGCAAGGTGGGCGTGGTGCCGGTGGCGCGCAACGTGCTGCGCCTGGTGCTGCAGAATCTGATCATCAATGCCGCTGATGCGGTGCGCGATGCGGGACGCGAAAAAGGCGTGCTGCGGGTGGTGGCGGAAATAATTCGGGATGCCGACCGGGAACATTTGCATTTGCAATGCAAGGACAACGGCGTCGGCATACCCAAGGATATTCTGGAGCGAATGTTTGAGAAGGGCTTTTCGACCAAATCCCGCGAGACGAATTACGGGATTGGACTGCACTGGTGCGCAAACGCGATTGCGGCGCTCGGCGGCAGGATTTGGGCGGCAAGCGAGGGCCCCGGCTTGGGCGCTTCGATGCACTTGCTGCTGCCGTTGACGGTTCGAGAAGCGTAGGTGAATGCATGAATACAATTGAGGTAGACCACCGTGACCGAAATTAAGCGGATTGCAATTCGGGTCCTCATCGCCGACGATGAGAGCGAAGTGCGCGAATCGTATCGGCAGATCCTGGTGGAGGCCGATATGAACGGCGAGACCGCGGTGTTCCGCAATTTGCGCGAGCGGCTCTTCACCAAGCCCATGGCGGATCAGTCGATCAAGAAGCTTACTTCGGGCAACACGGTCTTCGCGCCTGTGTTTTGCGAGGGCGCGGAAGCGGCCGTGGCGGCGGTGCGGGAGGCGATTGCGGCGGAAGATCCGTTCGCGGTGGCGTTCCTGGACATGCGAATGCCGCCCGGACCCGACGGCGTGTGGGCCGCGGCGCGCATCCGCGAGCTCGACCCGGCCATCGAAATAGTCTTGTGCACGGCGTATTCGGATGTCGATCCGGCGGAGATGGGCACGATGGTGCCGCCCGAGGAAAAGCTCTCGTACCTGCAAAAGCCCTTTCATCCGCACGAAATCCGCCAGATGACGATATCGCTCGCCAGCAAGTGGCGCGCCGAGCACCGCATCGTCAAGCTCGCGTATTTCGATGCGCTCACGGGATTGCCGAACCGCGAACAGGCGCGCAGCCGCTTATCGAGCGCGTTGTCGGCGGCTGAGCAGCATAAGCGCATGCTTGCCGTGCTGTATCTCGATCTCGACAATTTCAAACGAGTCAACGACACGCTCGGGCACGCGGTGGGCGACGAGCTCTTGTGCCTGGTGGCGACGCGAATGCGTCAGACCTTGCGTGCCGACGAGGGTGCCGCCGCGGATGCGCAACCGAGCCCTCGCTCGAACCACATTGCGCGCCTTGGAGGCGATGAGTTCATCGTCATCCTGCCGGGTATCGGTTCGGCGGCGGACGCGTCGGCCGTCGCCGAACGGCTCATCGCCGAGCTGCAGCAGCCCATGCATTTGGCTCAGCACACATTGGTGATCACGCCCAGTATCGGTCTGGCACTTTATCCGTCCGACGGGCAGGACGTCGATACCTTGCTGCGCAACGCGGATCTGGCCATGTATTTTGCCAAGCGCAAGGGCCCGGGAACGCACGCCCTGTTCAACGGCGCAATGAACGATGCGGCGCTGCATCGATTCACGCTGGAGGCGAAATTGCGGGGCGCTTTGGAGCGGGAGGAGTTCACGCTGCATTACCAGCCGCAGTTCGACGTCAGCACGGGATCGATATCCGGGATGGAGGCGCTGCTGCGTTGGAATCACGCTGAATTGGGTTCGGTGACGCCCGCCGAGTTCATTCCGGTGGCCGAGGAAACCGGCCTGATATTGCCGATCGGCGAGTGGGTTATGCGCACCGCTTGCCGTCAGGCCAAGGCGTGGGCCGATGAAGGTCTGCCGGTGGGACGGATGGCGGTGAACGTGTCGGGGCAGCAGTTCGCACTCAAGGAATTCCCGCTGCAGGTGGCCGCAATCATCAAGGAAACCGGAATACCGGCTTCCATGCTGGAGCTGGAAATAACCGAATCGGTGGTGATGAAGGACGAGGAATGGGCGGAACAGGCGCTGGCGCAACTGAAGGAACTGGGTGTGCAGCTGGCAATCGATGACTTCGGCACCGGCTATTCGAGCTTTGGTCGACTGCGGCACTTTGCCGTCGATCGGCTGAAAATAGACCGCTCGTTCATGACCAGCCTCATCGATTGCAGCGACGACCGCGCGATCGCGGCGGCGATCATCGAAATGTCACGGCAGCTGCGCATCAATGTGACCGCGGAAGGCGTGGAGAATTTCCCGCAGCTGCTGTTCCTGCAGGAGCACGAGTGCCAGGAGGCGCAGGGGTTCTTGTTCAGCCGCGCCTTGCCCGCTACCGATGCCAAGAGCCTGCTGCGTCGGGCCGCCGACAACACCTCCGGCACGCGCACACAGCGGTTGAGGTCGTTGATAGGTTAGGGCGCCCGGCGCGCTAAGGCGCCCGGCCCGGTTTCCAGCGCTCGAGGAACTGCGTGACCGCGCCCGATTCCATGTGGCGCATGGCCTCGAACTCACCGGTTTTTTGGCTGTAAATCAACTTGCCGTTCACCTCCAGAACGGCGAGCGCCGGTACTCCTTTGGTGAGCGGTATGCGGTAGCGTGCCGCGATATCCAGATTTTGATCCAGGTGGCCGATGTTGACGTGCACCAGGAGAAAGTTTGCATCGAGAATCGGCTGGTTCACGGCGTCGTGAAAGTAACTGTCGAGGACCTGGCAGTCCGTACACCAATCTCCGCCGAAATCCACGATCACGCGCCGGTGCTCGGCGGCCGAGATCTTGAGCGCAGCGGCGATATCGGATGAGGCCTGTTCCGGCGGTGGGTAGATCTGGCGCTCGAGCGCATGACCCGGCACCGCCAACGCGAGCGCCAGCGCCAGCGCCAGCGCTACGGTCGGCGTTCGGCCCGACACCTTGATTGTTTTCATCGCGATAACGCGCTCATGGGGGCTCCGTGGTGAATAACTGTAACCGATTATACGCCGGCAAATCGTGGTCCCATTGGAGATGCAGGCCACACGGCGCCGCGAGCTCCGCCAAGGATCGCGCTCCTTGAGGGACCCGTCAAATTCCCGGCGCCCGATTCCAAGAATACGGAATTTGTTCGTCAACAGAGGGATCTTTAGCTAAAGTGTCAACCCTGCGGGTCCATTCCATCGAGGAGTTCTCAACATGCCGATGTCTTTATTCGATTTTTCGATTCCGGTGCTGTGCCGTGGTTTGACCAACTTGTCGGCGATTCTCGACAAGGCCGCCGCGCACGCGGCAGCAAGGAAATTCGATTCGATCGTCCTGGTGCAGTCCCGCCTGTACCCGGACATGTTTCCACTCTCGCGTCAGGTTCAGATCGCCTGCGATACGGCCAAGGGGGCGGCGGCGCGCCTTGCCGGCGTCGAAAATCCCAAACACGAGGACACCGAGGTGACCCTGGCCGATCTCAAGCAGCGCGTGGCGAAAACGTTGGATTTCCTCAAGTCGGTCACCCCCGATCAACTGCGGGGGTCGGAAAACAACGCCATCGAGCTCAAGTTTCCGAGCCGCACGTTGCGCTTCACCGGGCGCGCCTACCTCACGGATTTCGTGCTGCCCAACTTTTACTTCCATGAATCCATGGTGTACGCGCTGCTTCGCAAAAGCGGCGTCGAGATCGGCAAGGATGATTATCTGGGGGCCATCCAGTAGCCGCTTCTAGGCGAGCAGCTCGATCAGCATTTCGATACGCGTGAACAGGTTCTCCTCGGTGCGGGCATCGTGAGTGAACCGCAGCTTGAGGGGGCCATCGAGCCGGTACTCCTTTGGGCGGCTCTGAATCAGCTTCAAAACGCGCTTAGCGTCGATCTTGTTGTTTTCGTCGAAGACGATGTGGCCGCCGGCGGCTCCCGCATTGATTTTGCGTATTCCGAGCTCCGCGGCGCGCAGTTTGATTTGGGTGGCGCGAAACAGCGATTGCGCGTACGGCGGCAACGGCCCGAAACGATCGATCAACTCGACCTTTAATTCGTCGAGCTCCTCGCGCGAGGCGGTACCGGCGATTCGTTTGTACAGCACCAGGCGCAAGTGCACGTCGGGAACATAGTCTTCGGGAATCAGCGCCGGCAAATGCAATTCGATCTCGGGGCCGGTGTCCAGCGGCTTGTCCAGGTCCGCCTGCTTGCCGGATTTCAGGGCGGCGACGGCCCGCTCGAGCAGCTCCATGTACAGGTTGTAGCCGATTTCCTGGATCTGACCGCTCTGCTCCTCGCCCAACAGCTCGCCGGCGCCGCGAATTTCCAAATCGTGGGTCGCCAAGGTGAACCCGGCGCCGAGCTCTTCCAGGGATTCCAATGCCTCGAGCCGCTTGACCGCGTCGGCCGTCATCGCCTTATGGGGCGGGGTGATCAAGTATGCATAGGCGCGGTGATGCGAGCGGCCGACGCGTCCGCGCAGCTGATGGATTTGCGCCAAACCGAATCGATCCGCGCGGTCGATGATGATCGTGTTGGCTGTCGGCACGTCGATCCCGCTCTCGATGATCGTCGTGCATACGAGAACATTGAAGCGGCGGTGATAAAAATCCAGCATCAGTTGCTCGAGATCGCGCTCGCGCATTTGCCCGTGCCCGACGGCGACACTGGCTTCCGGCACGAGTTCGCGAACCGCTTTGGCGGTCTTCTCAATGGTCTCGATGGTGTTGTGGACGAAATAAACCTGCCCGCCGCGGCGAATCTCGCGCGCCAAGGCCTCGCGCACGACGGTTTCGTTCCACTCCAGGACGAAGGTCTTGACGGCCAACCGCTCGGCGGGGGGCGTTGCGATCAACGACAGATCCCGCAGGCCGCCCATGGCCATGTTGAGCGTTCGCGGTATCGGCGTCGCGGTCAACGTCAGGACATCGACTTCGGCGCGAAGCGCCTTGAGTCTTTCCTTGTCGCGCACGCCAAAGCGGTGTTCTTCGTCGATCACGACCAGGCCCAGATCCTTGAATCGAACCTTGCCCTGCAGCAACCGCTGCGTGGCGATGACGATGTCCACCGACCCGGACGCGATCCCGTCGATGACCGTGGCGGCTTCCTTGTTGGTGCGAAAGCGCGACAGGCTTTCGATGCGCACAGGCCAATCGGCGAATCGGTCGCTGAACGTCGTGTAGTGCTGCTGGGCAAGCAGCGTGGTCGGCACCAATATGGCCACCTGCTTGCCCGCCTGCACCGCGACGAATGCGGCGCGCAACGCCACTTCTGTTTTGCCGAAGCCCACGTCGCCGCAAATGACCCGATCCATCGGTTTGCCCGACTTCAAGTCGAGCAGCACCTGATCGATGGCGGCGGCCTGGTCGGCGGTCTCCTCGAAGCGAAACCCCGCCTGAAAGGCCCGATATTCGGCGTCTCCCGCCTGCATCGCCGCGCCTTGGCGCGCGGCCCGGCGCGAGTAAAGATCCAACAGCTCGGCCGCCACGTCGCGTATGCGCTGCGCCGCCTTGCGGCGCGCCTTCTGCCACTGCTCGCCGCCGAGTTTGTGCAGCGGCGCGGTTTCGGCCGGTGCCCCGGTGTAGCGCGATACGAGGTGCAGCGCTTGCACCGGCACGTAGAGCTTGTCCCCATCGGCGTATTCGAGCTCCAGAAACTCACCGGTGTAGCCGGCGACGTCCATGGTTTTGAGGCCTTGATATCGTCCGACCCCGTATGTTTCGTGCACCACCGGAGCGCCGGTGCGCAGGTCGGATAGTTCCCTGAGAATTTTCGCGGGATCGCGCTCGCTGCGCCGCCGCCTGCGTTCCTGGCGCGCGCGGTCCCCGAACAATTGCGATTCGGTGAGAATCTCCAGCGCGGGCGATTCCAAGCGCAGCGCCGAAACGGCCGCCGACACGGTGACGCCGAGTTTCAAATCGCTCGCAACGAAGCTACCGAGATCCTTGAATATCTGCGGGTGAATGTCCCGGCCGCGCAGCAGATCGAGCAGCAGTTCGCGCCGGCCCGCCGATTCGGCCGCGAGCAACACGCGGGCGCCGGTCGCCGCCAGGTGTGCAGCGAGCTCGGCGGCGGGCTGTTCGGCGCGGGGGTCGACGCGAACCGCGGCCGGTGCAACGCTCGAAAAATTCTGTACGGGACCCGGCGTTTCGGGCGGCCACTCGAAACCACGCAGCTGCACCTTCGATCGTGCGGCGATTTCGTTGCGAAAATCGGCCGGCGTCAGGTAAAGCTCCGCCGGCTCGAGAATCGGTCGATGCCGGTCGTGGCAAAGCTGTTCGTGCCTCTCGACGATTCCATGCCATATATCGTCGACCAAGGAGCTGGCCTCGTGCATGTCGATCAATATGCTGGTCGGCGGCAGGTACTCGAACAGATGAGAGGTCCGTTCGAAGAAAAGGGGCAGAAAATACTCGAGGCCGCCCGGAGCGTGGCCCAGGCTCACCTCCCGGTATATGGCGTGTTCTGCGAGATCGCCGGGAAAGCGCAGGCGATAGCGGCGGCGGAATTCGCGCACGGCATCGCCATGGAGCGGTGTCTCCCGCGCCGGCAGCAGCTGGATGCGGTCCAACTTTTCGGCGGAACGCTGGCTGTCCGGATCGAATCGGCGGATGCTGTCGACATCGCGGTCCAGCATGTCGATGCGATAGGGCGTTTCGGAGCCCATCGGAAACACGTCGAGCAAAGAGCCGCGAACCGCAAACTCGCCGTGGGCGACCACCTGGGTCACCGCGGCGTATCCGGCCAGCACCAATTGAGCGCGCAATGCGCCGAGATCCAGTGTCTCACCGACATGGAGTTTCAGCGAATATGCCCCGATATAGCTGCGCGGCGCCAAGCGCTGCAGCAGAGTGTCGATCGCGACCAGCCATACGCCTCTCGCGGCGCGCGGCAGATCGGCGAGCGCTGCGAGGCGGGCCGAGGTGATGTCCGGATGCGCCGAAAAGGCGTCGTACGGCAGAGTCTCCAGATCGGGAAACACACGTGCGGGAGCCGCGGTGCCGGCAAAGAACGCGATCTCCTCGCCGAGCGCCTCGGCGTCGCGGGAATTGCGGGTAATGACGATGATCGGCCCCGCCGCCTTGGAAGCCGCTTCTGCGATGGCGAGCGCGGCGGCGGCACCGTAGAGCTTTCCCCATTTGACGACGGGCAGTTCGGCGGATGGCAGGACAGGGTCGAGTAGCGGCATCATCGTTTGGCAGACACGGCAAAAGACGCCCGCCGCGAACGGGTCGCGGTGGGCATCGCGTTAAGGAATCGAGATGTTACTCGACTTCAGGGCGCAGAATGCGCGGAAGTATCGGAACTCGTAACCACGCTGTGGATTACGTGATCTTGCTCGAAATAGACCACGAAGCCGGGGTATTCCCAGCGGGTAATGGGCGGTTTGTCCACGGGCGGCGTTTTGGTCACCGGCTCGCCAAACTTGCTCGCCACTTGGCTCATCGTCATGCCGCGCGCCGGGATGGCCACGTCGGATTGCTTGACGGCAATGCCGTTGTCGGTTGCGACGATCTCGGCGCGGCCGGATTGCGCAAAGCCCCCGAGAGAGCAGGCGCAAACGGCGGCAATCACCAGGGTTCGATAGTCCATGAAAGACCTCAAGCGTTGCCCAAAGGACGCACTCCTCATGGAATGGATTATACCATTAGCTCGAACCCGCAATACTTGACCCATTTAACATTATGATTATATTGGGGTTTGGGATTTAACTTCTCGGGCTCCCTGCAGATGCGTACCGGCGGCGGACGGGCTATGGTTTAATCGCCGCGAATGTTCCAGCCCGTTCCAGTCTACGTGGGCCTGCGTTATTCGCTGGCGCGCGAGCACAGTTTTTTCGTCTCTTTCATCACCTGGGTGTCGCTACTCGGCGTGGCATTGGGCGTGCTCGCCTTGATCACGGTGCTTTCGGTCATGAATGGATTCGGGACCGAACTGCGCAGCCGGTTGCTGAGCCTATCCGCGCATGCGACATTGACGGCGGGCGGTGCGGCCATCCCCAATTGGCGCGAGCTCATTCGCGAATTGCAGGGCGCGCCGGGACTGGTGGGCGCCGCGCCATATGTCGATACGGATGCGATGCTCAGCCGCGCCCCCTCGATGAGCGGAGCAATCGTGCGCGGCATCGACCCCGCGCTGGAAGCCCGGGTTTCCACCATTGCCGGCGCCATGCGCGAGGGCAAACTCAACGACCTTAAGCCGGGAATGAATCGCATCATTCTCGGCCGCATGCTCGCCTACCAATTGCAAGCGGGTGTGGGCGACGACATCACCGTCATGGCGCCCGGGGGCACCGCAGCCGGGGGCGGCATCGTGCCCAGATTGCAGCAATTCCAAGTCGTCGGCATTTTCGAGGTGGGATTGCAGGAGCACGACAGCGTGCTGGCACTCATCGATTTGCAGGATGCCGAGGCGTTTCGCGGGCTGTCGGGCCCAACCGGCATCAGGCTCAAGTTCAGCGATGTGCTCAAGGCGCCCGAGTTGGCGCGAAACGCCGCATCGCGGCTCCCGCCCGGCCTCGCTGTGCGCGACTGGACGCAGGAGAACGAGGCGTATTTTCGCGCGGTTCGCATCGAAAAAACCATGATGGGGCTGATCCTGATGCTGATCGTGGCGGTCGCCGTGTTCAACATCGTGGCCACCTTGGTGATGGTCGTGAGCGACAAGCGAACCGACATCGCCATTCTGCGCACCCTGGGCATGAGCCCGCGCGCCGTACTCGGGGTATTCATCACCCAGGGGCTGCTGATCGGATGGATCGGGACGGCCATCGGCGTGGTGTTGGGCCTCGAACTCGCATTGCACGTCGATGTGGTCGTGCCGTTCCTCGAGCACGCCCTGGGCTTTCATATCATGGACGACCCGGACGTTTATTACATATCGGGGCTGCCGAGCGAACCGCATGCGGGAGATGTCATCCGAATTGCACTGGCCGCCATGTTCCTGACCTTCGTCGCCACGATCTATCCGGCCTGGCAAGCGGCGAAAACTCAACCTGCCGAAGCGCTGCGATACGAATAATGGGCTATTGGTACGAAGGGTTTTTAGGTTTCCGTTACCTGCGTGCATCCCCCAAGCGCGGCTTCGTGTCCCTGATTGCCGGCATCGCAATCCTCGGGCTCGCGGTGGGCGTCGCAGTGCTCATCGTCGTGCTCTCGGTCATGAACGGCTTCGAGGAGGAGCTGCGGACGCGAATCTTGAGCATTACGGCGCATGCGACGATTACCGGTCTTGAGGGGCGAATCGCCGACTGGCGCCCTCAGGTGACCGCCGTCGCACATTTTCCTGGCGTGCTCGCCGCGGCGCCCTATATCGAAGAGCAGGCCATGATGACGCGCGCCGGCCGTTCCTCCGGGGTGTTGATGCGCGGCGTGCTGCCGGATCAGGAGAGGCGCGTCGCGGACCTCGGGCGGCACCTGCTCGCCGGTCAATTGGGCGATCTGCGTCCCGGGGACTATCGGGTGATCTTGGGCAAGGCGCTGGCCGATGAATTGGGCGCCCGCGTCGGCGACCGTGTGGTGATCATGGTTGCGCAGGGCGATGTCACCCCGATCGGCGTGCTGCCGCGGATGCGGGCTTTCCAGGTGGCGGGCATTCTGTCCGTCGGCATGTACGAGTACGATCGGCGCATCGCGCTCGTCGCCATGCAGGATGCGGCAAAGCTGCTGCGCATGGGCGATGAGATCACCGGCATACGGTTGAACCTTGCGGACCTATATGCTGCGCCGCGCATCGTGCGTGCCGCTGCGATCGCGCTCGGCGGCGACTATGCGGTGGATGACTGGACCAATCAGCATGTGAATTTTTTCCGCTCCATCGAGATCACGAAGGGCATGCTATTCGTCATCCTGTCCTTGGTCGTGGCGGTTGCGGCATTCAACGTCGTTTCAACCATGGTGATGGTGGTCAAGGACAAGCGCCGAGATATCGCCATCCTGAGGACCTTCGGCTCCTCGCCGAGAAGCATACTGTCGGTATTCATCGTGCAGGGCAGCTTGATCGGCGGTCTCGGCATCGCGGGCGGACTGGCCTTGGGGATCCTCATCTCGGTCAACCTGCAGGATCTGGTACACGGATTGGAGGACATCGTCGGGTTCAAATTTCTGGATGCGCGCGTGTATTTCATGAGCGACTTGCCGGCGCACGTTCGTCTCTCGGACGTGGTGCGCATTTGCGGGATCGCTTTTGTGCTCGCTTGCGCCTCGACTCTCTATCCCGCCTGGCGGGCTGCGCGCCTGCTGCCGGCGGAATCGCTGCGAAATGATTAGGAGCGTGGAATTGCCGTCAATTATGCCGAATACCAACAATGTCGTGCTCGAGGGAGTGGATCTTGCCAAGGATTTCATCCAGGGAGGAGTGCGGCTCCAAGTGTTGCGGGGGGCTTCGATCACCGTGCGCGCCGGCGAGCGGATCGCCATCGTCGGTGCATCGGGCTCGGGCAAGACGACGCTGCTGCAGCTGTTGGGGGGGCTGGATTTGCCGACCAGGGGAACGGTGGGCATCGCCGGATCGGCCATGAATCAATTGGACGACGCGGAACGCGGCCGATTGCGCAACCATGCGGTGGGCTTCGTCTATCAATTTCATCATTTGCTGCCAGAATTCACCGCCCTCGAGAATGTGGCGATGCCCCTGTTGGTGAGGCGCATGATTCCGAAGACCGCGAAGGCACAGGCGGCGGCGATATTATCGAGGGTGGGATTGGCCGAGCGGTTGAATCACCGCCCGTCGCAGCTTTCCGGCGGCGAACGTCAGCGCGCGGCCGTTGCCCGCGCGCTGGTGACGCGGCCCAAATTGGTGCTGGCGGATGAGCCGACGGGCAACCTGGACGGCGTGAATGCCGCGCACGTGTTCGAGCTGATGCTGGAGCTGAATCGCGAACTCGGCACCAGCCTCGTGATCGTGACGCACGATGAGCGCCTCGCGGCGCGCCTCGACCGGGTGCTGACCCTGACGGACGGAGTGCTGAACGAGCGCGGCTCGGTGCCGGTTTAGGGCGGCCGACGGCGACGGCGCGCGAAAATGTGACGCAGGCCGCAAGTCTGACGACTGTATGTTAAACCGGCGGCGCTCAAGTATCATGCCGGTAGCTTCAAGAATTACCCAATGAGGACACAATGTGGGAGATCATCCGCGCGGGCGGCGGCTTTATGTGGCCGATCATCCTATGCTCGATCGCATCGGTGGCCATCATATTGGAGCGCCTGTGGACGCTGCAAAGCAATCGCGTCATTCCACAGGATCTGTCGCAGAAGGTGTGGAACTGGATAGAGGCGGATCAGCTAAGCGATAAGCTGGTGCTCGCCTTGGAGCAGAACTCGCCGCTCGGCAAGCTGCTGGCGATCGGCCTGGCGAATCGCAATAGGTCCCGCGCCCTGATGGTGGAACGGCTGGAGGACGGCGGGCGGCACGTGGTGCATGAGCTGGAGAGGTTTCTCAACACGCTCGGGACCATCGCCGCGATTGCGCCCCTGCTCGGGCTGCTTGGAACCGTGGCGGGAATCATCCATGCGTTCAACGCGATCACCGCCAATGGACTGGGCGATCCGCGGATTTTGTCGGGCGGCATCGGCGAGGCGTTGATCACCACGGCGGCGGGGCTCACGGTGGCCATTCCCTCCCTGATCGCGTATCGCTTCCTGCGCGGCAAGGTTGAGCGTCTGGTCGTTCGCATGGAAAAGGAAGCCATGAAATTGGTCGACGCCCTGGATGCGCGCGGCGATCTCGCCGCAGAGCATTGACAATGAACCTGCGTCCGCGCAATCGGGAAGATCCCGAGATCAATCTGATCAACTTCATCGACGTCTTGCTGGTGCTGCTGATTTTTTTCATGGTTACGACCACTTTCCAGCAGGAAGGTCGTCTCAGGGTTCAGCTGCCGCAGGCGAGCGAGATTCCGCTGCCGCGCGGTTCGCGCGAGCCGCTGGTGATCACGGTGACCGCGGACGGGGGTTACCGAGTCAATGAGCGCACGCTGATCAACGCGAGTCCCGAGACCCTGCGGGCGGCGATTTTAAAGGAGGCGGGCACTGACCGCGGGCCGATCACGATACGTGCCGATGCGCGCACCACGCATCAAGCCGTGGTGACGGCGATGGATGTCGCCGGACGGCTGGGTTTTTCACAGCTCAATATCGCGACCGTGCATCAGGAACCGCCGCCTTGAACGCAAGCTCGGCGGCGAGCGCCGGTCGTTCGAGACAAGGCGGCACGGCGTGGGCGATCTACAGGCGCTTGCTGCGCTACGCACGCCCGTATACCGGGGTGTTTCTCATCGGCATAGCCGGAATGCTGTTGTTCGCCGCGACAAATTCGGCGCTTGCCTACCTGGTCAAGGAATTCCTGAACGGCGCCTTCGTCAAAAAGAACCCCGAGGTGCTTTGGAAGGTGCCGATCGCGGTCGTGGTTCTGTTCACGCTGCGGGGTATCGGCGATTTCGTGTCGAACTATTACCCGAGCTTGGTGGGCCGGCAGGTCATCAAGGGCCTGCGGCGCGATGTGTTTTCGCATTATCTTCGATTGCCCACGCCGTATCTCGACCGGGCTCAGTCCGGCCACCTGCTTTCCAAATTGACCAACAACATCGAGCTGGTGGCTTCCGCGGCGACCAACGCCGCGATTTCACTGATCGGCGACAGCCTGACGATCATCGGGCTGCTGGTGACGCTGTTCTACATGAACTGGCGGCTCGCGGCATTTTGCATCGCGGTGGCGCCGGTGATCGCGTGGCTGATGCAAGTGGCCAACCGAAGTTTCCGGCGCTACAGCGAGCGAATTCAGAATTCGATGGGTGACATCACGCGCGTCGCGAAAGAGGCAATTGATGCCCATCGCCTCATCAAGATCTTCAATGCCGAGGATCATCAGATCGACAGGTTCGAACAGGTCAATGAACTGAATCGAGCGTCCAACATGAAGCTCGCGCGCGCGAAATCGATCAGCAATCCGGTCGTTCAGTGCATTGCATCGATCGCGCTGGCGAGCGTGCTATACGTGGCGATACGGCAGGTGTTTTCCCACAATATGCAAGTCGACGAGTTCTTGGGGTTCCTGACGGCCTTGATGCTCATTCCCTCGCCGTTGCGCAGCCTGGTCAACATGAGCGGTCCGCTGCAGCAGGGGATCGCAGCCGGACAGAGCGTATTCGAGATATTGGACGAGCCGACCGAGGACGGGGGCGGCGCCCGCCCCATTTCGCGCGCGAGGGGCGAGATCGAGTTTCGCAACGTCTCATTCGCCTACGGCGGCGACAAGGGCGATGTGCTGCATGACGTGAGCTTTAGCGTTCGGCCGGGTGAAACGGTGGCCATCGTCGGCAGGTCGGGCAGCGGAAAGACGACGCTCGTCGGCCTGGTGCCGCGCTTCTACGACGCACAGCAGGGGTCGGTGCTGCTGGACGGCGTCGACGTGCGCGAGTACCGGTTGACCGATTTGCGCTCGCAGGTGAGCCTGGTCAGTCAGGACGTCGTGCTGTTCAACGATACCATCCGCAACAATATCGCCTTCAATGCGGTCGGCAAAACCGATGAGCAAATCGCCGCCGCGGCGCGGGCCGCCAACGTCATGGAATTCGTCGCGCAGCAGCCGAACGGATTCGACACCGTGCTGTCCGATCGCGGGCAAAATCTGTCCGGCGGCCAGCGGCAGCGCATCTCCATTGCGCGGGCCTTGCTCAAGGATGCGCCGGTGCTCATGCTCGATGAAGCCACCGCCGCCCTCGATAACGAGTCCGAGCGGCGTGTGCAGCAGGAACTTGCCGTGCTGATGCGGGGGCGCACGACGCTGGTGATTGCGCACCGCCTGTCGACGGTGGAAGGTGCCGACCGCATCATCGTGTTGGACCACGGGCGCATTGCCGAAATGGGGAACCATCGGGAATTGCTGGCGCAGGGCGGCCTGTACGCGGCATTGCACGGCATGCAGTTCAACGATTAGCGCGCTCGCCGTGTCGCTTCAAGCCTGGCTCAATCGGATTTGGTACGAGCGCGCCTCTCCGCCCTGGTGGCTGCTGCCTTTGTCGGTCGCTTACGGCGCCGTCTCCGGCGCGCGGCGCCATGTCTACGCCAAACACTGGCGCAAGTCGACGCGCCTGTCGCGACCGGTGGTCATCATCGGGAATTTGAGCGTCGGCGGAACCGGCAAGACGCCGCTCGTGTGCTGGCTGGTGGAGCGCCTGAAGGAGAGCGGTCGCAAGCCCGGGGTCGTCACTCGCGGCTATGGCGGTACGTCGAGCGGAGTGCGGATGGTCGAAGCATCCGACGACCCGGTGCTGGTCGGGGATGAGCCCATTTTATTGGCGCGCCGCACCGGCGTGCCGGTTGCCGTCGGCCGCGATCGACCGGCTGCGGCGCAGCTTTTGGTCGGCGGCGGCTGCGATGTGATTGTCAGCGACGACGGGTTGCAACACTATGCGCTGGCGCGCGATTGCGAAGTGGTCGTCGTCGACGGCGACCGCCGATTCGGCAACGGCTGGTTATTGCCGGCGGGGCCGCTGCGGGAAACGCGCTCGCGTCTGGCGCAGGCCGATGCCGTCGTGGTCAACGGCGGCCGGGCACTGCTCGAGGGTGCGATCAGCATGCGGCTCGAGGCCACGGGCGCTGTCGCGGTGGACGGCAACCTTGTGGTCCCGTTGCAGGACTTCGCGGGCAAGACCGTGCATGCCGTCGCCGGCATCGGCAATCCGGAACGGTTTTTCAACATGCTGCGCGCGCACGGAATCGAGGTCATCGGCAGCCCGTTGCCCGATCATGCCCGCATCAGATCCGAGGACATCATGTTCGCGGACGAAAGGCCGGTGCTCATGACCGAGAAAGATGCCGTAAAATGCGCCGGCTTGGCCGATCGGCGGCATTGGTACGTGCCCGTGAGGGCGCAGTTCGACAGCGGCGAATCGACTACACTGCTCGGCATCGTGATGGGGCGCCTGGCCGAGCGCGAAACACGTTCGCGAGGAATCATCCATGGATAGACGACTACTGGAACTGTTGGTGTGCCCGGTCTGCAAGGGGCCGCTGCGCACGGCGGGCAGCGGCGGTGCGCTTGAGCTCATCTGCCGAACCGATCGGCTTGCATACGCCGTACGCGATGGGATTCCGCTGATGCTGCCGGAAGACGCGCGCGTGTTGGGTGCGGATGACCCGCTGTTGAATCGCTAGAGCGGTCTTCACACCGTGTTTCATGTGGTGATTCCGGCGCGCTATTCGGCGACTCGTTTGCCGGGAAAGCCGCTGTTGGATATCGGCGGACGGCCGTTGATTCGCTGGGTATGGGACTGCGCCCGCGCGAGCGGCGCGGCCTCGGTCATCGTGGCCACAGACGATGAGCGCGTTCAGCGCGTGGCGGCGGGTTTCGGCGCCGACGTTGCGCTCACCGCGACGAGCCATACCTCGGGCACGGATCGTATCGCCGAGGTGGTCCGCGCGCGATGCCTTTCGCCGGGGGACGTCGTCGTGAATGTGCAGGGGGATGAACCGCTCATGCCGCCGGCCGTCATACGCGACGTTGCCGCCGCCTTGAACGAGCGGCCGGGCGCCGATATTGCGACGGCGGTCGCCCCGGTTCAAAGTCTGGCCGAATTTCTCGATCCCAGCTGCGTCAAGGCGCTGCGCGGGCGCGACGGCCACGCACTTTATTTCAGCCGCGCGCCGGTGCCCTGGCCGCGCGATCACGTCGCGGCGGGAAGGCCGGCGCAGTTCGCCGGCGCGTGGCGCCATATCGGCATCTACGCCTATCGAGTCGACAGCCTTCTGCAGTTTGCCGCCCGTCCGCCGACTCCGCTCGAGATTACGGAGAAGCTGGAACAATTGCGCGCCTTGGAATACGGAATGCGCATTTATCTGATGACTCTGACCGAAGCGCCGCCCGGCGGCGTCGATACATCCGAAGATCTCGAGCGGGTGCGTGCGAGTGTGATCCCCCCGCCGTGACCGCGTCCTCGTGGGAACGAGTCAGAGAGCTGCTGCACCAAGCCGTCGCGTTGGGGCCGCAGGCGCGCGCTGAATTCCTAGACCAGGTCTGCGCGGCGGATGTGAATCTGCGTGCCGAACTGGATTCCCTGCTGTTGGCGGATGCGCAACTTTCCGGGGATATCCTGCGTTCGACGTCGGCGGAGGTTCACGAGCGCGATTTCGAGGACTTGGCCGCGACCCGCTTGACGGCGGGACAGCTCTTCGCACAGCGTTTTCGACTCAGCCGCAAGCTCGGCGAGGGCGGTATGGGCCAGGTTTGGCTCGCCGAGCAGATTGCCCCGGTGCGACGGCTGGTGGCATTGAAGCTCATCGGCGCAGGCATGTACGACGAAGCGGTGGTGCAACGCTTCCAGGCCGAGCGGCAATCGCTCGCCATCATGGAGCACCCGTATATCGCCAAGGTGTTCGACGCCGGCACTACGCCCCAGGGACAGCCTTACTTCGTCATGGAGTACGTGCCGGGGTTGCCTATCACCGAATATTGCGATCAGAGGCGCCTCAAGATTCGCGACCGGTTGGAGGTGTTCATTCAGGCGTGCGAAGGCGTGCAGCATGCGCATCAGAAGGCGATCATTCACCGGGATCTGAAACCGGCCAATATTCTCATCGTCGAAGTCGACGGAGTCGCGGTGCCGAGGATCATTGATTTCGGGTTGGCCAAGGCAATCACACCCAAGCGGGCGGATGAGATGCTTTTCACGCGCTTTGGGCAGTTCATAGGCACTCCGGGCTACATGAGTCCGGAGCAGGTGGATCCGAATATCCGCGACGTCGATACGCGCACCGACGTCTACTCGCTCGGCGTCATTCTTTACGTGCTGCTGACCGGGCTTCTGCCGTTCGAGGCGCAGCGTCCGCATAAGCCTGCGCTGGACGTGTGGTTGCGCCAGCTGCGCGAGGAAGAGCCGCCGACGATGAGCGCCAAGCTCGCAGCGGATCCGGGACGCGCGGCCTCGGCTGCGGCCGCACGCTCCACCGAGCCGAAGCAGCTCCTTGGCATGTTGCGCGGGGATCTGCAGTGGATTACGTCCAAGTCCTTGGAGCGCGAGCGGGAGCGCCGCTATGGACTGCCCTCCGAACTGATCGCCGATTTGCGCCGGTATTTGAACCACGAGCCGGTCGAGGCGCGTCCGGCGAGCGCCGGATACAAGCTGCGTAAATTCATCCGGCGCAATCGTGTCGCAGCGGTCGTGGCGGGCGTGTTGTGCATCCTCGCGCTCGTGGCATCGGGCAGCGGGTTGATCGCGCTGCGTAAACAGCATGAGGCGGAATTCCAAGCCGCGCAGGCGCTGCAAACCCAGGCACGGCTTCTCACTCAGGCCGCCGCGGAACGGCTCAGGGATTGGGATTTGACTGGCGCGCAGGACATCATTCTGTACGTGCTGATGAATTCGGTGTTCGCACCCGCGCACCCACCTGCGGCCGTCGGTATTTTCCAGAATGTCCGTGTGGCCGACCTGCAAGTGGCGGTGCTATCCGGGCATGAGGCGAAGGTCAACAGCGCTGCATATTCTCCGGACGGGTCACGTGTCGTCACCGCGTCGAACGACAAGACCGCACGGATCTGGGATGCGCACACGGGCATCGAGCTCGCAGAGTTGTCAGGACATGAGGATCACGTTGCATTCGCGGCCTATTCTCCGGACGGCACCCGCATCGTCACCGCCTCGGACGACAAGACCGCGCGGGTCTGGGATGCGCGCACCGGCCATGAACTCACGGTGTTGTCCGGTCATCTCGATACGGTCAGCAGCGCGGCCTATTCGCCGGACGGCGCCCGCATCGTCACCGCCTCGGACGACAAGACCGCACGAATCTGGGATGCGCGCACAGGCGCCCTGTTGCGCGTGCTTGCCGGCCACGGCGGCTATCTTTATTATGCCGCCTTTTCGCCGGACGGCACCCGCATCGTCACCGCCTCGGACGACAAGACCGCGCGCATCTGGGATGCGCGCACCGGCGCCCAGCTGCGCACGCTCTCAGGGCACGACGGCATCGTCCTCTCTGCGGCCTTTTCTCCCGACGGCACCCGCATCGTCACCGCCTCGGACGACAAGACCGCGAGGATTTGGGATGCGCGCACCGGCGATCAGCTCATCGTGCTGTCGGGTCACGAAAATCAAGTCATTTCAGCCGCGTACTCGCCGGACGGGACGCGCATCGTCACCGCGTCGAACGACAGGACGGCGCGCATTTGGGACCAGCGCACCGGGGCCCGGCTCGCGGTGCTGTCCGGCCACTTCAATTACGTGAACTCGGCCGCGTTCTCCCCGGACGGCAGGCATGTTGTCACCGCCTCGGACGACAAGACCGCGCGCATCTGGGACACTCAGGCGGCTTCTCAGCTCGCGATGTTCTCGGGCAAGGGCTATTTTTTCGAGTCCGCCGCTTTTTCACCTGACGGTACGCGCATCGTTGCCGCCTCCGCCGACAAGACCGCACGAGTCTGGGACGTTCGTACCGGGGCGCCTCTCGCCGTGCTTTCCGGCCACGAAAGCTACTTGTATTTCGCCGCTTTTTCCCCCGACGGCAGCCGAATCGTAACGGCTTCCGATGACCGGACGGCGCGCGTCTGGGATGCGCGCTCGGGTGCCCAGCTCGTGGTGCTCTCGGGACATGACGATCAGGTGCTGTCGGCCGCTTACTCGCCGGACTCCAATCGCATCGTCACCGCCTCGACCGACAAAACGGCGCGTATCTGGGATGCTCGCACGGGCGCAGAGCTCGCCGTGCTCTCGGGGCACGCGAAGCTGGTCACCTTCGCCGCCTATTCGCCCGATGGCACACGCATCGTCACCACTTCCAGTGATAATACCGCGCGCATCTGGGATGCCCGCAGCGGCGCATTGGTCACCGTGCTCGCGGGCCACGGCGACTCGGTCAGGTCTGCCGCCTACTCGCCGGACGGCACCCGCATCGTCACCGCTTCATACGACAAGACTGCCAGAATCTGGGATGCACGCACGGGCAAGCAAATCGCGGTCCTGATCGGACATAGCGGCTATGTGCATTTCGCGGCATTTTCCCCGGACGGCACCCGCATCGTCACCGCCTCATATGACAAGACCGCCGGCATTTGGGATGCGCGCACGGGTGCGCAGCTGGCCGCACTCGCCGGATATGAAGGCGGGTTTTACACCGCGGTTTATTCCCCGGATGGCACGCGCATCGTGACCGCGTCTCGCGACAAGACCGCACGAATTTGGGATGCCCGTATCCCGGCACCGTTGTCCGCGCAGATCCAGTGGCAAGCGTCGGCTGAAACCGATCCCCTGCCCGAGGTCGATCGCTCGGAATTGGGTCTTTTGCCCGATTACCCGGTGCGGTCCTGGACCACGACGGTTTCGGTCTGCGATCAGACCACCGCCGCGATCTACGATCCGGACCGTCCGGCGCCGGGGAGGCCAGGCGTCGGGATGATGCCAAGCATGGAAAATCTCCCCTGCTCGGTTCAGATCGCCAGGCGCGCACATACCGTGCAATCCGACTATCAGATGGGGAGAGCGCTGTTGGGCGAGGGAGATCGCGACGGCGCCCGACGGGAGTTCGAGGTCGCCGTGGCCGGCGCATACCGGGCCGCGCGGATCGATTTGGCCGACCTGCTCGTCAATGACTCCCAAGAGACCGATCGTGCCCGCGCGGTATCGCTTTACGAGCAGGCCTGGCGGGACAACGTGCCGGTCGCCGCCTTCAAGCTCGGCTATTACTACGAACATGGATCACATCCGGACATGGCCGACGCATGGCGGTGGTATCAGCAGGGGGCGGATGCCGGCGAACCGTATGCGCTCGCGCGAATTGCCGAGCGCGACGAAAATAATGCGTTCGCCGAGCCGGATGTCCATGATCGGAACGCGCGACTTTTAACGGCCTTTCGATTTTACGCGGCGGCGGCGGAACGCGCTCAATATGAAGATTGGCCCGACGAATATTGGAATAAGTGGCGCTATCGGCGCGCCACCCTCGCACGGCTGCTGGCGCGCGAGGGCATGATGCGCCAAGCGGCGGACGCCTACGCGGCGGTCAGATCGCGGTGGACTCCACGTCCGCCGAGTTTATGGGAGCGCGTACAAAGCGCATGGCACCGCTGACCCGAAGCGCTGATCGTAGCGCCGCGCGGAGGCGCGCTACTGCAATGTGCGCAGCAGCCAGTACAGGCCGCCGGCGAGGGCGATGGAGGCGGGCAGTGTGAGGACCCAAGCCATGAGTAAATTGCGCACGGTTGCCCATTGCAGGCCGGAACGATTGGCGACCATGGTACCGGCCACGCCCGACGACAAAACGTGCGTGGTGCTGACCGGCAGACCGTACATGTCGGCCGCGCCGATGGTGACCATGGCCACGAGTTCGGCCGATGCACCCTGGGCATAGGTCAAGTGCGTCTTGCCGATGCGCTCGCCGACCGTCACCACGATGCGCCTCCAGCCAATCATGGTTCCGAGGCCAAGTGCGATCGCCACCGCGACCTTCACCCAAGTGGGAATGAACTTGGTCGAGTTGTCGAGCTGCGTTTTATATTCGGCCAGGATTTTCCTATCAGCCTCCGAGACCGCGATGGTTTTCGATTTGCTCAGGAATCGAAGGCCCTCGCTCTCGAGGTACATGTTATTGCGTATGTTGACCATTTGAGCGGCGGGGACTTTCGCCAGCGATCCGAAAAATTTCGCCTGCTGCGCGATCGATTCCCCGAGCGCAGCCAGGGCCGGTAGGGTTTGCGGGCTGACCGAGCGGTTTCGCACGATCTCGATCGCCGCGGCGTGAGGGTCGGCCGGAGCGGCGCCGTCGCCGTAGTGGCCCAATGCGATTTGCGCCTGCGCCGAGACCGCCACGAACCTGGACACCTCTCCCTCGTGCATGGTGCGGTTCAGCGCGTACGCCGTCGGCACCGTGCCGATGAGAATCAGCATGATGAGGCCCATGCCCTTTTGCCCGTCGTTGGAGCCGTGCGCAAAACTCACTCCGGTGCAGGTCAGCACCAGCAATGCGCGAATCAGCAGGGGCGGCGGCGTGTTGCCTTTGGGTTCCCGGAACAGCGTGGGCACCGGAATGAGCGCCTTGGCGATGAGCATGAGGAGTGCCGCGGCGCTGAAGCCGACCAGAGGAGAAAGTAACAATGACTCCCCGATCTTGGCCGCCTGGCTCCAATCGACGCCGCTGGTGCCGCTGGTGCTGCCGGCCATCAGCTGGTTCATGAGTCCAACGCCCATGATGGAGCCGATCAGGGTATGGGAACTGGACGACGGCAGGCCGAAATACCAGGTGCTCAGATTCCACAAAATTGCGGCGATCAACAGCGCGAACACCATGGCGAAGCCGGCACCGCTGCCGACCTGGAGTATCAACTCCACCGGCAGCAGCGACACGATACCGAACGCCACCGCGCCGCTCGAAGCGAGCACCCCTAGGAAATTGAAGGTGCCCGACCAAACCACCGCAAAATTGGGCGGTAGTGAATGAGTGTAGATGACGGTGGCGACGGCATTGGCGGTGTCGTGAAAGCCGTTGACGAACTCGAACCCCAACGCAATGAACAGCGCAACGCCGAGCAATATGAAAGGATACGCTCGGGTGTATCTCACCACCGACAAGTCATCCATCAGGTGATAGCCCGCGTAGATGATGCCGGCGATGACCACGACTCCAGCGAGCGCATTGAAAAACGGATTGGTCTTGTGCCCGGTGAGTGGTGAAGTTCCCGGGCCGGGATGCATGACATCGACATTGGACATGTGTGGTCCCGGATGGAAGGAGGTTGGCGCTGAGCCCGTAACTTATAATTCGGGCATATGACGATTCGATGACACGCCCGGCTTTCCCGGACGGCCGTGGCCGGTTGCGCACGGGCGGCGGCTATGGGCGGAGGCTACGCCCCGGCGGCTACGCGTAGCTCAACCGCCCCTCGTCCTGGGTAGGCTAGCGATCGTCCGGGCCGCTGCGCGGCACGTCGCTCGGCGCGGATGACCACACCACGTACTTGTTGTCGTCGACGCTCCGTTGCGTTGCCTCGGGCGGCCGGGTTGCGGGCGCTTCGGCGATCCGAGGTGCGGAGGCGGGCGGCTGCGCCGCCACTGGCGCGGCGGTTGGTGTGAATCCGGCGGCGCTTGCAGCGGGGGGCGATTCGGTTGCAGGTGCAAGCGGGCTGTTTGCACTGGATTGCCCGTTTGCGGCGCCCTCGCCCGGGTCACGCCGGCCGCGGCCGCGGCGCCGGCGGCTGCGCCCGCTGCGTTCCGGGCGCTCGCTGCCCGCTTCCCGATCCGCACGAATCGGCTGCTCGCCGCCGCGGTTCGGCTGTTCATTTCGCGGCGCCTGATCGCTTCGCGGCGCCTGATCGCTTCGAGGCGCCTGGTCGTTGCGAGGCGCTTCCAAACGCGGCCCTTGCCCCTGGTCGGGACGCGTTGCTTCGCTGCGTACGCCTTCGGCGCGGCGCGGGCCCGCATCCTGGCGGCCGTCACCGCGCGGTCGGCCGTCGCGCCTCGGTTCGCGCGGTCCGTCGCGTCGAACATCGCGATTTCGATCACGGTTGCGGTCCCGATCGCCGCCGCTGCGGTAGCGATCGTGGCGTGCGTCGCGATGCTGGGGCCGGTCGCGGGGCGGCGGTGTCGCCGCCGGGGCCACAGCGGGGCTGCCCGGCGAGCCTGTGCCGAAAAGCCAGCGCCAAAGGCGCACCAATGCTCCCTGTTGCGGAGTCGCGGCCGCCATCGCGGCCGGCTCGGGGGCCGGCGTTGGTACGATGGGCGAGGCGGCGGTGGGCAAAATGCTCGGCACCACCGGCGCCTCGCTTGGCGGCTTCTTGTCGCGATTGCCGATGTTCGAGTCATCGAGGACCGGTTGATCCGCGATTTGGTAGCTGACCGTGGCGTTCTCCGGCAATTCCTTTTCGTCGTCGCGAATTCGCCGCAGACTGTAGGCGGGGGTTTGAAGATGCGGATTCGGGACGATCACCAGCGACACCTTGTCGCGTGACTCGATCTGATTGAGCCAGTCGCGTTTCTCATTGATCAGGTAGGTCGCCACGTCCACGGGCACTTGTGCGATCACCCTTCCGGTACGCTCCTTGCGCGCCTCTTCCCCGATCAACCGCAGCAGGGCCAGAGACATCGATTCGACTCCGCGGATCGTGCCCATGCCGCTGCAGCGCGGGCAGCTGATGTGGGTGGTCTCGGAGAGGGCGGGCCGCAGGCGCTGGCGCGATAGCTCGAGCAGCCCGAAGCGCGACAGCCGCCCCAACTGGATGCGTGCGCGATCCATCTTGACCGCATCGCGCAGCATGTCCTCCACGGCGCGCTGATTGGCCTGCGACTCCATGTCGATGAAATCGATCACGATCAATCCGCCGATATCCCGGAGCCGCAACTGTCGCGCGATCTCCTCGGCGGCCTCCATATTGGTATTGCGTGCAGTCGCCTCGATGTCCCCGCCGCGCGTGCTGCGCGCCGAATTGATATCGATCGAAACCAGCGCTTCGGTGTGATCGATGACCAGGCTGCCGCCCGAGGGGAGCGTCACTTTGTGCGAATAAGCCGACTCGATCTGGCTTTCTATTTGGTAGCGCGTGAACAGCGGGACCGGGTCCTGGTACAGCTTCAACTTTCGCTGCGCATCGGTCGGCATGAACCGCTGCATGTATTCCTGGGCCTTCTCGAAGGCCTCGGGCTGATCGATCAAACATTCGCCGACATCGTCGGAGAAGTAGTCGCGTAGACCGCGGGTGACGGCGTCGCTTTCCTGAAATATCAGAAACGGTGCGGGCCGGCTGTCATTCGCCTGCGCGATCGCATCCCACGCCGTCTTGAGATTGTTCAAATCCCATTGTAATTCCTCGGTCGAACGGCCGACTCCGGCAGTACGCACGATAGCGCCCATGCTGTCGGGAATCTGCAGGCCGCTCATCGCTTCGCGCATCTGATCGCGATCTTCACCTTCGATGCGCCGCGATACGCCCCCGGCGCGCGGGTTGTTCGGCATGAGAACCAAAAAACGGCCGGCGAGACTGATGAACGTCGTTAGCGCGGCGCCCTTGTTGCCGCGCTCCTCTTTTTCCACCTGCACGATCAGCTCTTGACCTTCCTGCAGGAGATCTTTGATATTGAGGCGAGCGCCGTTTGCGGGCTGCGAACGGAAGTATTCCTTGGAAACTTCCTTGAGCGGCAAAAAGCCGTGCCGCTGCGCACCGTATTCGACGAATGCCGCTTCGAGGCTCGGCTCGATGCGCGTGATGCGGCCTTTATAGATGTTGGATTTTTTTTGTTCCCGGGACGGGATCTCAATCGATAAATCGTAAAGTTTCTGACCGTCGACGAGCGCGACTCGCAGTTCTTCTTCTTGAACTGCGTTTATGAGCATTCTTTTCATTTGCCCCAACTAAGGTGGTAGGGGCCGAGGAGAGCTTGAGAATAGAATCCGGAGCCGCGACGCATGTCGCTCCAAGAATTGAGGAAATACCGAGCGCGAGCCACGCGATCGGCATCAATTCAACCCAATTCTGCCAATATGTATACGGCAAGCCCGGGGCCTTGTTCTCGGTTAACCGCTTGTCAAACGCCAAAGCCTAAGCGAAGGCTCTCTTGCGCTTGTCTCATCGGCCGAGCGATGGTCTGGAAATCCAGATCCAACTAATATGCGGCGCCCCCGCAGGACGGGCGCGCCACCGAAACCGGTGCCAACTTGCCCTACTAGATTGAGGGGCAATAAAGCCGCCGGCCCTTCCAAATCAAGGGTCCGGTCGGTGACACGGCCCTGAAACATTAGCACAGTAAGCCGACAGGGTCAATGTAATCAATGCCTTAGATGAGCGCTTCACGTATGCTACTGAACATGAAATCCGAACCTGCAGGCCCTATGCCGCGTCCCGGCACTAAAACCCCGGTCAGTCTGCGCACCATCACTGCCGAGGAGGCCGGCCAGAGAATCGATAATTTTCTCATGCGGCATTTCAAAGCCGTGCCCCGCAGCCGTGTCTACCGCTTGTTGCGCAAGGGCGAGGTGCGGGTCAACCGCAAGCGGGTGGACGCAGAGTATCGCATCTCCGCGGGCGACGAGGTGCGCCTGCCGCCGGTGCGAATCGACAGCGGCGATGAGCCTGGCCGGCCCTCGAGCAGTCTGACGGAATTGATGGAAAAGTCGGTAATTCATCAGGACAAGCACTTGCTGGTGCTCGATAAGCCCGCGGGAGTCGCCGTGCACGGGGGCAGCGGCATGAGCTTCGGAGTCATCGAGGCGCTGCGGGCCTCGCGGCCGCGCGAGACTCTGGAACTCGTTCATCGACTCGACCGCGATACCAGCGGCTGTTTGGCCATTGCTCGCGACCGGGCCACGCTGACGGCCCTGCATGCGCTCATCCGGCAATCCGGCATGCACAAAACCTACCTGGCCCTGGTGTCGGGCAGCTGGCAGCTTGGTACAAAACGCATTGACGCACCGCTGGCGACCGACAATCGTCAGCACGGCGAGCGGCACGTGCGGGTGGCCGCGGCCGGCAAGGACTCGGTCAGCCTATTCAAGCCGGTGCAATTCTTCGGAAGCCTTGCCACATTGATGGAAGTGGACATTCCGACGGGCCGCACCCATCAGATAAGGGTGCACGCCGCATTCGCCGGTCACCCGCTGCTGGGCGACGACAAATACGGCGATCGCGAGCGCAATGCCGAGCTGAAGCGTCACGGCCTCAGGCGCACGTTCCTGCACGCTCAATCCATTGCGTTCGATTGGCCGGGTTCGGGCGTGCCGTTCCATGTGAGCGCACCGCTGCCGGCTGAACTCGCGGCGGTGCTCGATGCGATTACGCCCGTGAAGCGCAAGACGGCCAAACGGCCGCGCGCTGGGCGGAACAATCACGGCCGATAAACCGGCGCCGATGACTCAAGGGATCTGATAGCCGACCCGGCGCAGCACCGCGCACAGCCTGATCAACGGCAGCCCGATGAGTGCGCTCGGATCCTCGCTGTCGATGGATTCGCACAGGCTGATCCCAAGACCCTCGCTCTTGAAGGCACCGGCGCAGTCGAGCGGCGCCTCGCGCGCGACATAACGCTCGATCGTCGCCTCATCGAGCACGCGGAAGGTGACGCGCGTGGTGTCCACGAACTCGACGGCGCAGCCGTCCGCATTGCGCACAACGGCCACGGCGGTGAGAAAGGCCAGCGTGCGGCCCGAACAGCCGCGCAGCTGCTCGATGCACCGCTCCGGGGTGCCCGGTTTGCCAAGGAGGATTTCTCCGCCGGCGCCGTCCGGCAGGGTGGCGGCTTGATCGGAGCCGATGACAAATGCTTCGGGGTGTCTCGCAGCGATGGCCCGAGCCTTGGCCAGGGCCAATCTGCCGACCAGGGCGATTCCCGTCTCCCCGCCGAGGCGCGTTTCATCGACGCCCGGGGCAGCGCATTGAAAGGAGTTGTGCACCCGCGCCAAAAGCTCCCGCCGGTAGCTCGACGTGGATGCTAAAAAGAGCGCAGGCGGAGACTTCAAAAACAACGACTTGCACCTGATTCATTTTTGACAGAGGTGGTAGCGGGCCCTATTATACGCGGCCCATGGCAGCCGACTTGCCGGACCTGGTTGATTGCGCACGCCTGGGCGAGGAGGCCGCGGAGTTCGAACGGGTCTACCGGCTCGCTGAATTGCCCCGGTTGCGTGATTTGCTGGCGGAGACCCGGGGTACGTTGCACGCGCGTTTCGCATTTGCAAAGGCCGGCTCGGGCCGCGTGCGGGCCCGCGTCGTCATCGGAGCGGCGCCGCGGCTGGTGTGTCAGCGCTGTATGCGCGGTTTCGAATTGCCGGTAAGTGGCGGCAGCGAAGTTGAATTTACCAGCGACGATGCCCCGCAAGCGTCGGACGCGGAGCCGGAGTTTTATTTCGTCGAAGCGGGCATGGTGTCGCTGCGAGAGTTGGCCGAAGAAGAGCTGTTGCTGGCGTTGCCGCTGGCAGCGGCGTGCAGCACACCGCAAAGTTGCGGCAATGCGCCGAATTTAGCCGCCGACGCAGGGATGCCCGAGACTTCGAGCGTTGGGCGCCGGCCGTTCGCCGGGTTACAGGATTTATTGAAGAAAACTTGATAGGACACAGCATCCATGGCAGTTCAGAAGAGCAGAAAAACACCGTCCAAGCGCGGCATGCATCGATCCCATTCCGCGCTCGCGACACCTGCGGTCTCGATCGACGCGAAGAGCGGCGAAACTCATTCGCGGCATCGCATTTCGCGAGATGGGTACTATCGCGGTCGCAAGGTACTCGAGACCAAGGCCGACGCGGCAGCGACCGAAGAATAAGCCGCGGCAATCACGTCGGCGACGCGCTCGTCGCTCGCGACATCTAGAAGCACCCCCGTGTCGGCGCCGCTCCATATCGCCATCGACGCCATGAGCGGCGATGGAGGACCGTCGGTTTGCGTGCCGGCGGCGCTCGAGGCTGCACTCGCCTTCCCGGATGTGCGATTTACCCTGATCGGCAAAGAAGACGATTTGCAGCGCCAGTTGAAGCCCCGCGGCGGGGCGGAGCCTGCGAATCCCGCCAACGTCCGTTGTCTCCACGCCTCCCAAATCGTAGAAATGACCGATCACCCGCGGGAGGCCTTGCGCCGAAAAAAGGACTCATCAATGCGGCGCGCACTCGATCTGGTCAAGGCCGGCGATGCCAACGCCTGCGTGAGCGCAGGCAACACCGGGGCGCTGATGGCGATGGCCCATTTCGTGTTGAAGATGCTGCCTGGAGTGGAACGCCCGGCGATCGTTTCCATGATCCCTTCGCGCGGCGGTCACACCTACATGCTCGATTTGGGCGCGAATGCGTCCTGCACGCCGGCCCAGTTGTGCCAGTTTGCGGTGATGGGCTCGATATTGGCCGCCGATCTCGAGGGTGCCCATGAAAAGCCGCGGGTCGGGTTGCTCAACATCGGTGAAGAGGAGATCAAGGGCAATGAAATCGTGCAAACCGCGCACAACATGCTGGCGGCCAGCGACATCAACTACGTCGGTTTCGTCGAAGGGCACGATATTTTTTCCGATAAGGTGGACGTGGTCGTCACCGACGGCTTCACCGGCAATATCGCCCTGAAGACCATGGAGGGTGCTGCGCGCCTGATTTCGGAGGCCCTGCGTGAGGAGCTGACGCGCACTACGCTGCGCAAACTCGGAGCGCTTGCGGCACGCCCGAGCCTGCGCGCCTTGCGCACTCGAATGGATCCGAGGCGCTACAATGGCGCCACCATGGTCGGATTGAACGGCATCGTGATCAAGAGCCATGGCGGCGCCGACCTGTTCGCCTTTAGGCGCGCGATCGAAGTCGCGGTAATGGAGGCGCGCAACGGCGTACCGGAGAAAATCGCGCAGCGTTTGGGCGCGCCGAGTTAAAGCTCTAAGGATCGCCATGTATTCACGTATCGCCGGGACCGGCAGCTTTTTACCGGAAAAAATACTGACCAACAGCGATCTGGAGAAATTGGTCGATACCAGCGACGAATGGATCCGATCGCGCACCGGCATCGAGCGCCGACACGTCGCGAGCGACGGGGAGACGACGACCGACCTTGCGGAGCACGCCGCGCGGCGCGCCATGGCGGATGCGCAGGTCACCGCCGAGGACATCGATCTCATCTGCGTGGGTACGACTACCCCCGATCTCGTGTTTCCGAATGTCGGCACGCTGCTGCAGGAGCGATTGGGCATTCACAACGGCTGCCCGGCCTTCAGCCTGGAGGCCGCCTGCACCGGGTTCATGTATGCCCTGAGCGTGGCGGACAAGTTTGTCCGGCTGGGCGAGTCGAAGTGCGCGCTCGTGGTCGGCGCGGAAACGCTGACGCGAATCGTCGATTGGAAGGACCGCGGTACTTGCGTCATTTTCGCGGACGGTGCGGGCGCCGTGGTGCTCAAGCCCTCGGCCGAGCCCGGAATCATCAGCACCCGGTTGCATTCGGACGGGCGCTACAAGGACCTGCTGATGTATCCGGACGGCGTTTCCAAGGGCTTCAATATGGCGCGCCAAGGCAAGGCCGGGGTCCAGATGAAGGGGAACGAGGTTTACAAGGTGGCCGTTAATACTTTAGGCCAACTTGTTACCGAGACTCTCAACGCCAATAATATAAGCAAGGATCAGTTGGACTGGTTGATTCCGCATCAGGCGAATATCCGTATCATCGAGGCGATTGCCAAACGGCTGAGCTTGCCGATGGAACGCGTCATTGTGACGATCAACGATCAGGGCAACACCTCGGCCGCGTCGGTGCCGTTGGCGCTCGATACCGGCATTCGGGACGGCCGCGTGCGGCGCGGGCAACTGCTCTTGCTGGAGGCCTTCGGGGGCGGATTCACCTGGGGGTCGGCGCTTATTCGCTATTGACATGCGGTGCCTGGAATCGGATGCAAACTAACAGGTGGTTTTGGATCATAGGGATGCTGGCCTCGGCGGCGCGGGCGGAGGTATTTCCGCTGGGCCTCGGGCAGGATTCGATCGGCGAGATGGGTCAGACCGAGGCCGAGCAGCAGGATACGCTGCCCGATGTGGCGCGCCAGTATCACCTGGGGTTCGATGAAATCATCGCGGCCAACCCGGGTGTGGATACCTGGCTCCCGGGCGCAGGCACCGTGATCAAGCTCCCCATGCAGCATCTGCTGCCCACCGTTCCGCGTACCGGAATCGTGATTAATTTGCCGGACGGGAGGCTGTACTACTTCCGCACCGATCAACACGGCAATCGCGTTGTAGAGACCGATCCCATCAGCGTCGGCAAAATGGACTGGAAGACGCCACTGGGGGTCACCACCATCGTCAGGAAGGAAAAGAAGCCCACGTGGTATCCGCCGAAATCGGTGCGCGAAACCCATTTGAAGGAGGATGGCGACGTATTGCCGGCGGCCATTCCTCCCGGGCCCGACAATCCTCTGGGCGAGTATGCCATGCGTCTGGGGATTCCAGGCGGTGCGTATCTGATTCATGGCACCAACAAGCCCGTGGGCGTGGGAATGCAGATCACGCACGGCTGCATCCGCCTCTATCCGGAGGATATTGCGTATCTGTTCGAAGAAGTTCCGCTCGGCATGTCGGTGCGTATCGTCAACCAACGCGTCAAGACCGGCTGGGTCGACGGCGCACTGTATCTCGAGGTGCACCACCCGCTGGACGGCGTGGATCCAAAGGATGTCGAGGATTTGACGGCTCTCACCCGCAGCATCGTGGCTGCAACCTCGGAGCGTCGGGTCATAATCGATTGGGATGCGGCGGAGCGTGTATTTGACGAGGCCAACGGGATTCCGACCCGTATCTCGATCGACCGCTGGATTGCCCCCGCCAGCGCCTCGGTATTACCCAAACAAGCGCAGTGAAGAAAAACGCCGCGGTATTACCGCGGCGTTTGTGCGCACATCAACTGCTTGATTTACTTCGAAACGGACTTCTTGAACATGCGATCGATCTTCTCGTTGATCGCTTCAATCGCCGTCGAATTCTGCTGCGCCTGCGACAACGCCTGGTTGGCGGTGCTCTGCGCTCCGGAGGCGGCAGATTGGGCGCTCTGAGCAGCGCTCATGGCAGCCGCTGCTGCGCTCGCGTTCTTCGCCACGTCGCCCTGCAGTTTGTTGACCTGGGATTTCAGATCATCGATCTGAGATTGGATCGGCTTCAGGTCCGTGCATCCTGCGAAAGCAATAACGCAGGCCGCCGCGAGAGAGGCCTTAAGTGTCGTGGAAAATTTCATATATGGTCCCCTGGGGTTGTTAATTCATTCGTCTCGGAACGTCCGCAGTGTTGTCGCACTTGAGCCCAGTCGTCGTGTCGGGCTCACTTGCGTCGCAGCACAGCGGTACATAAAGCCAAATTCGCGCGTCGATTGCAACTTAAAATCAGGTTATGTCGGTCAAGCCGGCCAATTTTACCAAGTTTCGTCATGCAAATTAAATCGCCGTTAGAATTCGAGAAGCATTTTATCGTCTGCCGCCGACGATGGTTATTGGACGAAATACCAAGAGCCATAGGTACCTGTCGCAGTGTTCGGATCGGAATGCGCGGTGGTAGGCGGTCAATTTGTGCACGGCCGAGTGCATGCGGCTCAGCGGGTCGGATACGGCGCTGAGAAGGCGTTGCGAACGCGGTCTCGAACCATGATGGGCGCGCGCCCGACCTTGCAGGGGCTCATCGATAGGCGCCGTGTTGATGAGGATCCAGGGCCGCTGCAGATTCTCTGACGCATGCCCGCGAGGGATGGGGAGTGCTGCGCACGCCGGCGCGTTGCGCTGCGGCACGGGTATCGGCCATGGGGGGCCTCGCGGCCGTGGGTCGGCGCAAAGCCGGCTTACTTGCCACTGCTTGCAGACTGTATATAATATCAGCTACTGGCTACATATACAGGTGATGCATGTCTGACCTTACACCTCGTCAAACTCAGATTCTCCGGCTCATCCAAGAGACCATTGCTGAAAACGGCATGCCGCCCACTCGGGCGGAAATCGCCCGTACGTTTGGCTTCAAGTCGCCCAATGCGGCCGAGGAACACTTGCGTGCCCTGCAGCGCAAGGGCGTCATCGATCTGATCCCCGGCGCTTCGCGCGGCATCCAGCTCAAAGATATTCTGCGAGAACAATTGGGTTTGCCGCTCATTGGCCGAGTCGCCGCCGGCCGTCCGATCCTGGCCGAAGAGCACATCGAAACGCGTTATCAAATCGACCCCCAATTATTCCAACCGCGACCGCACTACCTGCTGAAAGTGCAGGGCATGAGTATGAAGAACGCCGGAATCTTGCATAACGATCTGGTGGCCGTGCATCGCACTCCCGAAGTGCGCAATCGTCAAATCGTGGTCGCTCGTCTGGAAAACGAAGTCACCGTCAAACGCTATCGGCAGGAAGGCACGATTGTGTGGTTGCTGCCTGAAAATGCCGATTTTGAACCCATTAGGATCGATCTCAAGGAGCAGCCCATGATTATCGAAGGAGTGGTGGTCGGGGTGCTTCGCCGCGGTAAAGACGTGGATGCCGCGTGAAGCATCATCGCTTGCGGATATCTTGGCTGATGCTCGTGTCTGGAAGTTAAAGGACACCGCGGCCGCTTCCACTCGTGCGGTTTGGCCCACCGGCCGAAGCGCGCTCGATGCGCGCCTGCCGGGCGGCGGTTGGCCGACGGCGTCGCTCGTCGAGGTGCTGCTGGATGCAGCCGGTCTCGGTGAAATCCAACTATTTTTGCCTGCTCTGGTGGAATCTCAGCGCAGAACCGACGGTGAGGCCCCCTGGCTGGTCTGGATTGCGCCACCCCATGAACCCTTTGCGCCGGCCTTGGCACAGCAGGGGATTGAACTGGGCCGCTTATTGGTGGTGCGGCCCGCCACCGCGACGGAAGCTTTGTGGGCCGCTGAGCAGACGTTGAGTTCGGGGGTCTGCGCCGCCGTTTTGCTGTGGCTGAAAGGTACCGATGATCGCTGGCTGCGGCGTTTGAAGCTGGCAGCCGAGGCGGGCGGTGCCCTCGGTGTGCTGTTTCGTCCCGAGCGGCATCGATTCGAGTCCTCGCCCGCCGCCTTGCGTTTGCTGCTGACTCAAGGTGAGCATGCACCGCATCTCGAACTGCTCAAGGTGCAAGGCGGTCGGCCCGGACCCGTCGAGCACCTCGTGTGATGTGCGTCTCATGAAATCGCGCACGGTGAAATCAGCAACGGCGGATTTATTTGCCGCCGCCGATGCCGCCGCGCGCCAGCCCGCGGCCGTGCCCGCGCCCATACCTACAACGATGGCGGCATCGCCGCCAAAGCACTTGTGGTATGCGGTGGTGTTTCCGGAGCTGAACGAGGCGGAACCGCCGGCCGCCGCGCTGCGGCGCCTCTGCCTGCATGCGCAGCGGTTCACCTCGTTGGTCAGTATCGAAATGCCCAACGCCCTGTTGTTGGAGATCAGAGGCAGCGTGAAGCTGTTCGGTTCGCTCGAGATGCTGCATACCGGCATCGATACCGCTTGGAGTCGGCTTAAGCTGCGTGCCCACAGCGCGACCGCGCCATCGGCTCTGGCGGCGCTGTGGTTCGCCCGCGCCGGCAAGCGGGTGCGCATCGAAGATTCCGGCTTTCTGGCGGGTGCGCTGGCGGAGTTGCCCGTTGCCTGCACATCCTGGGATGCCGAGCGGCTTCACACCTTGCGCGCCATGGGCGTGATCCGGGTGGGTGATTTGCTGCGCTTGCCGCGTGCCGGCATGGCGCGGCGCTTCGGCCGTACGGCGGTGTTGGAAATAGATATCGCGCTGGCGCGGCAAGACGCGCCGCGCAGGGCGTTCGTGCCGCGCGAGCATTTTTGCGAGCGCTGCGATTTCGAGACCGAGATCGAAACCGTCGCGTATCTGCAGAAGGCGCTCGAGCCGCTGCTCGGGCGCTGCGCACAATTTTTACGCGAAAGACAGGCGGGTGTGCTGGTTTTGGAATTGAGGCTGCGGCATCGCGCGCGGCCCGCCACGAGAATTCGCGTGGGACTTGCGGGCATCACGAGCGAGCATCGCCGCCTGAGGGACGTGCTGGTCCAAAAACTGTCCCGGTTCGAGCTCGCGGCGCCGATCCTGGGGATGGAACTGCTCTCGGGTGCTCCGCAGCCGCTCTCGGCCGGTTCGCTCGATGCCTTCGCGGCGCTGGGAGGTGCCGGCGGCCGCGATACGGCGCCGCAATTGGTCGAGCGTTTGCGTGCCCGGCTCGGTGAAGAAGCGGTTTATGGGATCTGTTCGATCCCGGAGCATCGGCCCGAGGCGGCTTGGCAGCGGATCCATGAACTACGTTTAGAGGCGCTGCGTCCCGGCTCTGCCACGCACGGGGGAGGCCGTGAGGGCATGCCGCGGCCGGTGTGGTTGTTGGACGAGCCCGTCATGCTCTTGGCCTCGGAAGTGCAGCAGCTGAATCGGGGGAGGGAGATTCTCGAGGAGGGCCCCGAACGGATCGAAAGCGGTTGGTGGGACGGCAAGGATATCGCCCGCGATTACTACATCGTGCGTCAAACGGGCGGCATACGGCGCTGGGTTTTTCAGGAGCAGCGGTCCAAGTGCTGGTATTTGCACGGCGTATTTGCTTAGCTCATGTACGCGGAATTGCACGCCTTGAGCAATTTCACGTTTTTGCGCGGCGCTTCGCAACCCGAGGAATTGGTCGCCCAGACCAAGCGCTTGGGCTATCGCGCGCTCGCGCTCACCGATGAATGCTCGCTCGCGGGCGTGGTGCGTGCGCATGCCGCCGCCAAGCGGCATGAGCTGCCGCTGATCGTCGGCGCGGAGCTCAATTGCGCCGATGAGCTCAAGCTCGTGGCGCTGGCAACCGACCGGGCAAGCTATGGTGCGATGAGCCGTTTGATCAGCCGCGCACGGCGCGCCGGCGCCAAAGGCAGCTACACGCTCGAACGCACGGATCTCGAGAACGCCCTCGACGGATGTTTGCTCATTTGGCTGCCGCGGTCGGGCAGGGCGCCGCTGCCGCAGCAGAGCCAAGACGGCCGGTGGTTGCGCGAGCGGTTCGCGGGGCGCTTATGGATAGGCGTCGAACTCTTGACCGGCGGCTGCGATGCGCGCCGCTTGGAGCTTCTCGAAGCGCTGGGTAAGACGCTCGAATTGCCGCAGGTCGCCGCCGGCGATGTGCACATGCACAGGCGCAGCCGCCGGGCCTTGCAGGACGTGCTCACGGCGATCCGCTTGAACATCCCGATCGAGGCCGCGGGGCTCTCTTTGTTTCCGAATGGCGAGCGGCATTTGCGGCCCCTGCCGCGTTTGCGGCAGATCTATCCCGCGCCGCTGCTCGCGCAAACGCTCGCAATCGCCGAGCGCTGCACCTTCACGCTCGATGAGCTGCGCTACGAGTATCCCGAGGAGATAGTGCCCGCGGGCGAAACGCCGGCGAGCCACCTGCGTGCTTTGACGGAGCGGGGCTGCGCCAGGCGCTGGCCGGGCGGGGCGCCCCGCGCGGTACGCGAAGCGATCGAGCACGAACTGCGCCTGATCGCCGAACTGAAGTTCGAGCCGTTCTTTCTCACCGTGCACGATGTCGTGGAGTACGCCCGTTCGCAGAAAATTCTCTGCCAAGGCAGGGGATCCGCGGCCAATTCCGTGGTCTGCTACTGCCTGCAGATCACCGAAGTGGATCCCTCGCGCATGGCGATGCTGTTCGAGCGCTTCATTTCCAAGGAGCGCAACGAGCCGCCCGACATCGACGTGGATTTCGAGCACGAGCGGCGTGAAGAGGTGATCCAATATATTTATCGTAAATACGGCCGGGAGCGCGCGGCACTCGCGGCCACCGTCATCTGTTACCGCCCCCGCAGCGCCCTGCGCGATGTCGGCAAGGCATTGGGGTACGATCCGGCGCAAGTGGAGCGGCTCGCGCGCGGCATGCAATGGTGGGACGGGCCGCGCATCGATCCCGAGCGCATCCGCGGCTGCGGCTTCGATCCCGACGATCCGAAAACTCGGCGCCTGATCGCGCGTGCCACCGAAATTCTGGGATTCCCCCGCCATCTCTCGCAGCACGTGGGCGGCTTCGTGATCGCGCGCGGCCGCCTGGATGAGCTGGTGCCCATCGAGAATGCCGCGATGCCGGAACGCACGGTCATCGAGTGGGACAAGGACGATCTGGATGCGCTGGGCCTGCTCAAAGTGGATGTGCTCGGGCTGGGGATGCTGAGCGCGATACGCCGGGCGTTTCGCCTGATCAACGGCTTCGGCGGCTCCTCCGCGGTGGCGGGGGAGCTCGATCTCGCGACGGTGCCGGGCGAGGACAAGTCGGTGTACGACATGATTTGCCGCGCCGATACGGTCGGCGTTTTCCAGATCGAATCGCGGGCTCAGATGGCCATGCTGCCGCGGTTACGGCCGCGCAATTTCTACGACCTCGTGATCGAAGTGGCGATCGTGCGGCCGGGCCCGATTCAGGGCGAGATGGTGCATCCGTACTTGCGCCGCCGCAATCACGAGGAGGCGGTGAGCTATCCGAGCGAAGCGGTCGAGGCGGTGCTCAAGCGCACCTTGGGAGTGCCCATCTTCCAGGAGCAGGTCATGCAGCTCGCGGTCGTCGCGGCCGGATTCTCCCCGGGCGAGGCGGATAGGCTGCGCCGCGCCATGGCGGCGTGGAAGCGGCAGGGGGGCCTCGAGCCCTTCGAGCGCCGATTGATCGACGGCATGCGCGAGCGCGGTTACGAGGAAAGCTTTGCGCGTCAGATATTCAATCAGATATTGGGATTCGGGGAATACGGATTTCCTGAATCCCACAGCGCGAGTTTCGCGCTGCTGGTCTACACCTCCGCCTGGCTGAAGTGTTACGAACCGGCGGCATTCTGCGCGGCGCTCATCAACAGCCAGCCGATGGGCTTTTACGCGCCGTCGCAATTGGTGCGCGATGCACGTGCGCACGGCGTCGAGGTGCGCCCGGTCGCGGTGGCCGCGAGCGACTGGGACTGCACGCTCGAGCGGCGCGAGGACGGGCGCCCGGCGCTGCGCTTGGGGTTGCGGCTGGTGAGACATTTATCGCGCGAAGGCGCGAGCCGCCTGCTCGCCGCGCGCTCGGCGGGCGCTTTTGCGCATCTTGCCGATCTTGCCGAACGGGCGGCGCTCGACCGCCGCGATCTCGAAGCGCTTGGGGCAAGCGATGCGCTCGCGGACCTTGCCGGGCACCGCCATCGCGCCGTGTGGCAGGTGAGCGGGGTCGAGCGTGTGCTACCCCTGCTCGGCGCGCAAACGGCGGTCCCCGAGGGCATTCCCATGCTGCGCGCGCCGCGCGAAGGCGAGGATATCGTCGCCGATTATCGCAGCATGGGATTATCGCTGCGGCGTCATCCGCTCGCGCTCTTGCGCGGCAAGCTCAATGAGCGCGGCGTCATTCCGACGCAGGAGCTCTGGGAACGGCCCAATGGCCAGCTGGTCACGACCGCGGGACTGGTCATCACGCGGCAGCGGCCGGGCAGCGCCGGCGGCGTGACCTTCGTCACCCTGGAAGATGAGGTGAGCCACGTGAATTTGATCGTTTGGGAACGCGTGGCCAATGCACAGCGCACGGCGTTGCTCGAATCGCGCCTGCTCGAGGTGCGCGGCAAACTGCAGCGCGAGGGCGACGTGCTGCATGTGATCGCGCAACGGCTGACGAATCTATCGGCGCTGCTCGGGGATCTCGTGGTCGAATCGCGGGATTTTCACTGAACGATGCGAAGCGGCGTTGCAAGACCTTGATCTACTGGAATAAACTCGACAATGGACCATGGTCCACTACAATGGCGACCCGGCGCTGGTGCAATGTGCCAGCCGATGGGCGGATGACCCAAATTGGGGTAAGCGATGACGCTTGCGGTCCGCCGCGTGCGATCGCTAATGACAAGATAGGGTTTTGACTCACGAATAAACAGAAGGCCAATTCATGCAGCACGTTAGATCACTGAAATTCGCAGTCGCAGCATTCATCGCCGGTATGGGTGCACTCTCGGCAGGCAGTGCCGCGGCTGACGACGTGAACATGTGGGACGGCCAATGGCACGCTGACGCCACTGCCTACGCCTGGGTGCCCTTCATCTACCCGACGGTGCAGCTGCCGCCGGCGGCCGGCGGCGGCACCAACACCAGCGAGATCCAGCCGAGCCAATACCTGAAGCATATCAAGGGCGGCGTGCTGTTCGACGGCTCGGTGCGCAAGGGCGATTGGTCGGTCTGGACCGATCTGGTGTTCCTCAACTTGCAGGCGAGTCCCTCGCATACGAAGGAGATCGGCCTGCCCGGCGGCCTCCCCTCCCTGCCGGTGATATTCAACTCTGATGTCGGCTTGCGGGCGGCGATCTGGACCCTCGCGCCGAGCTACACGGTGATGAACAACGACATCGGCACTCTGGATGTCCTCGCCGGCATCCGCTACGTCAGCTTGAGATTCAGCTTCGCCTATAATTTTACCGCTCCGCCGACGCCGCTGAACCGGGGTGGCGGGATTTGGCCGACCAGCGACTCCACGGACGCCATCGTCGGGGTCAAGGGAACGCTGCGGCTCTCGAGCGACGGCAAATGGTACCTGCCCTATGAGGCCGATGGCGGCGCCGGAACCAGCACCTGGAATTGGAATGCGTTTCTAGGTGTGGGCTATCATTTCCATTGGGGCGATGTGGTCCTCGCCGGCCGCAACATCACCTACCACCGAACCGGCGACCTGGCCCTCGAGAGCGCACGGATGACCGGCCCGATCCTCGGGGCCGTGATGCGCTTTTAAGCGCAAGGCGCGCGAGGCGCTTCGCTAAGCGTCCTTGAATCCGCTGAGCACGTTCACCGCGTTCACCCCGACCTCGGCAACGGCGTAGCCGCCCTCGAACACGAACAGCGTGGGCAGCTTGCAGCCGCCGATCATCCGGCCGTAGGCGGCAAAATCCGCCGACTGGAGTCGGAAAAAGCTGATCGGGTCCCCGGCGAAGGTATCCACGCCCAGCGATACCACCAGCGCGTCGGCGCCGAAGCTGCGGATGCGGGCGAGCGCTGAATCGAGGGCACCGGCCCAAGCCGCGAACTCGGTGGCGCGGGGCAGCGGCAAATTCAGATTGTAGCCCTGGCCCGCGCCGGCTCCCGTTTCGTCCGCATATCCGGAAAAATAGGGAAATGCCTCGGCCGGATCGCCGTGCAGCGACACATAGAGCACGTCCGCGCGGTCGTAGAAAATGTCCTGCGTTCCATTGCCGTGATGGAAGTCGACATCCAGGATGGCGATGCGCGCGGCGCCCTGATCGCGCAAATATTGCGCGGCGATCGCCGCATTATTGAGAAAGCAGTATCCGCCGTACAGGTCTCGCGCCGCGTGATGCCCCGGCGGGCGGCACAAGGCGAACGCCGCGCGCGCTCCCCGGTGAAGATGATCTGCCGCCGTCACGGCCACCTCGGCGGCCGCCCGCGCCGCCTCCCAGGTCCCGGCGCTGATCGAGGTCTCCCCGGCCATTGCGTAGTAGCCGAGCTTGCCGGTGATGTTGTGCGGGCGCCGCTGCGCCATACGGCGCGCCGGCCAGCAGTCCGGTATCGCCTCGCCCAGATTTCCGGCGGCGACCCAATCGGCCCAGGCGCTCGACAAGAATTCGACGAACTCGACATCGTGCACCCGCAAAACCGGCGCCAAGCCGTGGCGCTCCGGCGCCCGCACCTCGCCGAGACCGACGGCGCGGATCCGCTCGAGCACCATCTCGGCGCGCTGCGGGCATTCGTGGGGCCTGACCAATTGGCCGCCGTACAGTTCGGTTTGGGCATTTCTCAGGGCATGCTCTGCCGAGAATACGCTGATCATCGCAAAGCGCTCATCCGTGGCTCGGTGAGTGGTTCAGCGGGCTTTCCTTTTCCGGCGTCCGGATTTTTCCGCCGGATTGGGCGCGCCTTCGTCCGCATCGCCGATCTTGTAATCGTCGAAATCGCTGAGAAGCTCGGCGGTGCGCCGCTCCTCCATCACCCTTTCGAGACGCCGCCACGCGGGTTCCGCGCCCTTGGGGGCCCGGCGCCGCTGCGACTCGACGTCGCGCATAATGTGATCCACGTCAACATCGTCAACCGGCGCGGCGTCCTCCGCGTCCTCTTCCTCGAACTCGTCCGATTCGGGTTTTTCGCTCATGCTACCAATGCTTGCGCTTCACCTGTAAGCCGGCCACGCGCGGTTTATAAACGGAAAGACGCCTTGCGCGCAATACCCTGGCGCACACTGCGCTATTTGACAAGGTCGTTGAGTTGAAATATCGGCAGCAACAGCGCGATTACGATGAACATCACGATCGCGCCCATGAACACCACCATGAAGGGCCCGAGGAGGTTGGTCATGGTCGACAACAGGCTGTCCATTTCCCGTTCCTGGTTTGTCGCCGCGCGTTCGAGCATCTTTTCCAGTTCGCCGCTGCTCTCGCCGCTGCTGATCAGGTGAATCATCATGGGCGGAAAGAGCTTGCGCGCCGCCAGCGACTTGCCGATCGGGGCCCCCTCGCGCACCCGCAGCGCCGCCTCCTCGACCGCGTGTCTCATGGGCAGGTTGTTGACCACCTCGGCCGAAATGCGCAGCGCCTCGAGCACCGGCACCGCGCTCGCGGTCAGAATGCTGAATGTACGGGAAAAGCGCGCGGTATTCAGCCCCCGAATGAGCTTGCCCGCGAGCGGCAGCCGGAGCAGGAACCGGTCGAAGCGCAGGCGCGCCTCGGGCGCTCTGAGCCAGCGCATGAAAAGCCAGACAGCCCCCGCCAGGACGATCAGCGCATAGAACCAATAGTGCCGGATGAGATCGCTGGTACCGATCAATATGCGGGTGGCGATGGGGAGTTCCTGATGGCCGGACTCGAACACGGCCACCACTTGCGGCACCACGTACGCCAAGAGAAAGGAAACGATGGCGAACGACAGCACCATCAGCACGATTGGATAGACCAACGCGTTGCTCACCTGCTGGCCCATGACTTGCCGTGATTCGGTGTAATCCGAGAGCCGTTCGAGCACCTGATCGAGTTTGCCGGATTGTTCCCCGGCAGAGACCGTCGCCCGATAGATTTCCGGGAACGCTTGCGGGAAATCTCGCAGACCCTCCGCCAACGGGTGTCCTTCGATCACCTTGCCGCGCACGCCGAGCACGATTCGTTGCACACGCGGTTTTTCGGTCTGTTCGGCGACCGCCTGCAGCGATTCCTCGAGCGGCAATCCGGAGCGCAGCAACGTCGCGAGCTGGCGGGTCAACAGGGCCAAATCCAGCGTCGAGAGGCCGCGCCGCATGAAGCGGCGGGCGCGGCTGCGCTTCAGTTCACGCTGCGAGGACTCTTGCACATCGACCGGCAGCAGCTGCTTGTCGCGCAGCAGCTGCCTGACGTGCTTCGGGGTATCCCCTTCGATCAGGCCTTTGCGCTCTCGTCCTTGGGCGTCGAGGGCCGTGTATTCGAAGGCTCCCATCAGGCTCCTTGGTTCCTCAGTCCTCGCGGGTGACGCGCAATACTTCTTCCAGTGTCGTTTCGCCCGCCATGACCTTTCTTCGTCCATCATCGCGAATGCCGGGGCTGGCGGTGCGCGCATAGCGCTCCAATTCCTGTTCGGAGGCGCCATCGTGGATCATGGTGCGCATGTGATCGTCGACCGCGATCAGTTCGTAGATGCCGGTGCGTCCTCGATAGCCGCTGCCGGGCTCGGAGCTCGGCCGGTACAGCTCCACCGGACCGCCACGCAGGTCGAGATTGAGCAGCCGGCGCTCGTACTCACCCGCCAGGAAGCGCTCTCGGGTGGCCGGATTCAGCACGCGCACCAGACGCTGCGCCAGTACGCCGATCAAACTCGAGGAGAGCAGGAACGGTTCGATCCCCATGTCGCGCAGACGCGTGACCGCGCCGACGGCTGTATTGGTGTGCAAGGTGGACAGCACGAGGTGCCCGGTCAAGCTCGCCTGCACGGCGATTTGCGCGGTTTCCAAATCACGAATTTCACCCACCATGACCACATCCGGGTCCTGCCGCAGGATGGCCCGCAGGCCGCGCGCAAAGGTCATCTCGACCTTGGTATTCACCTGGGTTTGGCCGATGCCGTCGATGTAGTACTCGATCGGATCCTCGACCGTCATGATATTGCGGGTATTGTCGTTGATGCGCTCGAGCGACGCATAGAGGGTGGTGGTCTTGCCGGAGCCCGTGGGACCGGTCACCAGGATGATGCCGTGCGGTTTGTGGATGATTTCATCCATCGTGGCTTGCGTGCGCGGATCCATGCCGAGCGAGGTCAGTTCGATGCGGCCCGCTTGTTTGTCGAGCAAGCGCAATACCACGCGCTCGCCGTGCCCGGAGGGCAGTGTCGAGACTCGTACGTCGACCGCGCGCCCGGCGATGCGCAGCGAAATTCTGCCGTCCTGCGGCAGGCGGCGCTCCGCGATATCGAGTTTCGACATGACCTTGATGCGCGACACCACGAGCGGCGCCACCGCGCGCTTGGTCTGCAGCACCTCGCGCAATACGCCGTCGACTCGAAAGCGAATGACCAGCCGGTTCTCGTAGGGCTCGATGTGGATATCCGATGCGTTTTCCTTCACCGCCTGCGTCAGCAGGGCGTTGATCAAACGAATGATGGGCGCTTCATCGTCGCTTTCGAGCAGATCCGAGGATTCGGGGATGTCCTCGGCGAGGTGCGCAAGGTCGGTATTGTCGTCCAGGCCCTCCAGCATCTGCATGGCCGCCCCCGAGCCGGCCTCGTAAGCAATTCGCAGCAGGGAGTCGAACCTTTCGACCGATACGCGCTCGAGCTTCAACGGCACGCCGACGAAGCGGCGCACCTCCGCCAGGGCCTGAGGTGTAACGCCCGGACGGCACACCGTGTCGGCATACACATCGGTGACGCCACGCACCAATATGCCGTGGCGCTTCGCAAACGGAAACGAGAGCTTGCGTTGCGCGAGCGGCGTCTGCAGTTCGGCGCTCATGGCGTCGCCAGCGGCTGCGGGCCCACGGGCTGCGGCGCCGAGGCGGGTTGAGCCGCCGGCGCCGGCTGCCCGGCGGGCGGGGCGGGCTGGCGAGCAGGGGCCGGCTGATACGTCGGCGGAGCGGGCTGTGCGGTCGGCGCCGGCTGCGGAGCAGGGGCCGGCTGCGGGGCAGGGGCGGGTTGCGAGGCCGGCGCCACGACCGTCCCGCCGCTGCTCGGCGTGTACGAAGGAACCGAGGGCTGCTTCTCGCCTGGCAGCAGCCAGATCTTGCCCTTGTGCAGATCGCTTTGCTCCTTGCGAATTTCGTTGTATTTCTCCGTGCTGACCGCCTCGGTGGCGGGCTGATCGCGCAGGATCTTTGGCCGCAGGAAGACCAACAGATTGCTCTTTTGGCGGGAGCCGCTCCGGGATTTGAACAGGTTGCCGAGCAGCGGTATCGCGCCGAGCACCGGTATCCGATCCTCGGCTTCGGTCACGGTGTCCTGCATCAAGCCGCCGAGCACGATAATGCCCCCATCCTCGATGAGGATGGTCGTCTTGATGGAACGCTTGTTGGTCGATATGTCCGCGGAATTCGCCAGCTTGGCGCCGGGCGAGGAGTCTTCCTGTTCGACCTTGAGCTGTATGGTGTCGCCCTCGCTGATGTGCGGCGTCACCTTGAGGATCGTGCCGACCTCTTCGCGTTGAATCGTTTGGAAGGGACTCGTGGTGCCGTTCACGGCGGCGGTCGAGCTCGTGTATTGACCGGTCACCAGCGGAATCTCCTGGGTTACCTTGACCTCCGCCTCCTCATTGTTCATGGTGATCACACGCGGCGTGGAGATGATGTTGCTGGTGCCGTCGCTGCGCAGGGCCTGGATGAGGGCGGCGAACCCCTTGCCGGTGGACGAGTTGTAGGTGCCGAGCGCGAACGTGCCCCCGTTCGGGATCAGTGAGGCGACACTCGTGCCCGTGGTGAGGCTCGATGTGGCGCCGCTCGTGTTGACGCCGGTGACGGTGTTGCTCACATTGCCGCTCAAGACGTTCGCGGCGGCGGCGGCCAGATTGACGATGCTGGTACCGGCGCTGCCGGGCAGGTTCGAGACCCCATAACCCAGGTTGGTGCCGCCGTCGAGGAGCCACTGCACGCCGATATTGGCACTCTTGTTGACGGCGACCTCGACGATCAAGGCCTCCACCTCGACCTGCGCGCGGCGGATATCGAGCTTGTCGATCACCGCCATCAGGTTCTTCATGATCTTGGGCGGCGCCGTCATGATGAGCGAATTGGTGGGAACGTCCGCCCAGATCGTCACGCTGGAATCGACGTTGGAGGTCCCGCCCCCGCCGCCTGCCGCCGGCCCGGCGACCGATCCGGGACCGGCCTGCGCCTTGGCGGTGGCCGAGGCCTGTCCCTTGAGTTTGTCGGCCAATTTCTCGGCGTCCGCATACAGCAGGTAACGCACCTCGGTGTCGCCGGCGCTTCCCGCCCGGGGCGTGTCCAAGCTCAGTACCAGCGCCTTGGCCTTGAGCTTGAGCGACTTCTCGCCGCTGATCAGGACGCTGTTGGTGCGCTCGTCGGCGACGATCTTGATCGGGGCGCCGGCTTCGGCCCCGCCTGCGCCCTGATTCAGCTGATTGATGGTGCGCACCATTTCGGTCGCGCTGGCGTTGTGCAGCTGGACCACATCGATCGGCTCATCGCCGCTTTCGTCCATGCGTTCGATGATTTTCATGATGCGGCTGACGTTGCTGGCGCGATCCGAGATGATCAACATGTTGCCGCTTGGATAGGCCGCCAGATGCCCCTGCTGGGGAATCAAAGGCCGCAGCAGCGGCACCAGCTGCGCCGCGCTGATGTTCTTCATGGTGATGATCTGCGTGACGATTTCGTCCGAGGTCGAGCTCACATCGTTCGGCAGATCAATGGAGGGCAATTGCCGGGCGTCGGTGTTCGGAATGATCTTGATGACTTTGCCCGCGGGCACCGCCACATAGCCGTACACCTGCAGCACCGACAGGAACGCTTCGTAAAACGCCGCCGCCGACATCGGCGTCGCCGACAACATGGTGACCTTGGCGTTGACCCGCGGATCGATGATGAAATTCTTGCCGGTCACCTCGCTGACCGCCTGGATGATCTGGCTCAGGTCGGCGTCCTTGTAGTTCGGTGTGATGGTCGCGCCTTCCTGCGCCCGCTGCGGCTGCGCCCGCTGCGGCGCCTGCGCCGGCAGGGACAGCGGCATCAGCAACGCCGCCAGCGTGCCGATCGCTGCCGTGCGCAATATGCTGTGCGGATTGAATGACTTCGGCATCATGGACTACCCGTTGCTGGATCGTTTACCAATCGTGCACGGCCTTCGACCAGCGAGCGGCTCATTCGTTTGGTTTCTCATTGGGATCGCTTGGAGGAACCTGCGGCGAGCCGGGGAACGAGCCACGCGGTCCGGGCTCCGCGTCGCGCATCGTCGCCGCAGCCGCTCCCGGCGTCGATTCGGCTTCCAGATCCTTGGTGGCGTCCGCGGCAACCTGCGCAATATTCAGGCTGATATCCTGCTTCTGTCCGCTCCGCTCGATGGTCACGGTCACACGGTCCGATGTTTGAATCGTATTGAATACCTCTTGGCTACGCTGCGGATCGTCGAGGGTCTGGCCGTTGATTGCCGTGACCAAGTCTCCAGGTTTCAAACCCAGTTTGTTGAAAATGGCGCGATTTCGGCCGGGGTAGGCTCGGAAGCCGCGCAATTTACCGGCGGCGTTGTCGTAGGATGCCACTGTTCGCATCACCTGATCCAGTATTCCGGGATCTTGCTGCACCATGCGGCGTATATTGTTGACGGCCGTCACTGTGCGCGGGTCGACGCCCATCCTGCGCGCCGAGGCGACGCTGCGGTCTCCCCGAAGCAGTCGCGGCAGCAGCAAGGTTTCCAGCGTGCCGTTGCGGTTGAGTATGACGTGGTCGAGAAAGACCGAATACAGCGAGGCGCCGCTCACGTTATCGCCGACCGAATACACCTTCGAGGGGCCGCCGTCGCTGATAATGGCGATGCCGTGCTTCGGATCCTGGGTGGCAATCGTGCCGGCCAGCACCAGATTCGCGCTGCTGAGCGGGGCATTGGCCGGATCCTGCGCACTGGGGTCGGCGGTGCGCACGCCGAACGGGTGCGCCATAATCAGCGCCTGGATGTTCGCGGCCGGGGGCTGGCGCGGCGCGGGACCCTTTTCGATGGCCGGCTGCGGGGACTTGACCGACCCGCCGAGCAGCGACATGGCGACGCGAGCCAGCTCCACCGCGATGAGCGCCGATAGCGCGAGCGAGGCCAAATGGGGGCCATTGCCACGCAGGCGGGACAACCAATCGTTAGTGTGCAAATCAAGCATGTGAGGATCGTGGGCGTATATCGCGATATATGTGGCGTAAAGAATGCGCGAGCGGACTCGCCGCGCGCCCATGGGTACCTTAACCCGGCAATCATACGGGCTACCGGCTAGGCCGCTCAAGCATTTGTTTTTACTTGTTAAAGTAAACTGACACCGTTTGGCGACATGGGCTTCAGGTCGCGGGTTTTGGGTCCGGTGCTTGTAAAGCGGGAAAGTGCGCCCTATAAACTGGTAATTCATGAGTGACATTGAACGAGGACGGGAAGGTACGGGTCTGGTCGTCGAGGAATCGGCGCCCAAGCTCAAGCGCCCGCCTCAGTATCAGGTATTGCTGATCAATGACGACTACACGCCCATGGAATTCGTGGTCGACATCCTGCAGCGCTTTTTTTCCATGGACCGCGTCAAAGCGACCCGGGTTATGCTGGAGGTCCATACCAAGGGCAAAGGAGTGTGCGGAGTCTTCACTTACGAAATCGCGGAGACCAAGGTGGCTCAGGTGATCGCATATGCGCGACAACATCAGCATCCGTTGATGGCAACGCTAGAAGAGGCATAACCAGTGCTTAGTCAAGAACTCGAGTTTTGCTTGAATGATGCTTTCGCAGGCGCGCGCGAGGCGCGCCATGAATTCATGACGGTGGAGCATTTGCTGCTCGCAATCGTCGATACGCCGAAGGTCCGCGAGGTCTTGAAGTCGTGCGGCGCGGATGCCTCGAAACTCAAGTCGGAACTGAAGCAATTCATCGATCAGACCACGCCGCGCCTGCCGGCGGGCGAGGACCGCGATGTGCAGCCGACGCTCGGGTTTCAACGGGTTTTGCAACGCGCGGTGTTCCACGTGCAATCGAGCGGCAAGAAGGAGGTCACGGTTGCCAACGTGCTGGTGGCGATCTTCAGCGAAAAGCAGTCGCATGCCGCCTACCTGCTGAGCATGCAGGATGTGTCACGGCTGGACGTCGTCAATTTCATCGCACACGGCCTGTCCAAAGCGGGCGGCGAGGAGCGCAGCGAGCGCGAGGAGGGTGGCGCCTCCGGCGATCCCGAGCGCGATGGGGACGGCGGCGGCAGCGCCCTGGAAAAATACGCGACCAATCTCAACGAGGCCGCTCGCAAGGGCAAGATCGATCCCCTTATCGGCCGCAAGATCGAGGTCGAGCGCACCATCGAGATACTGTGCCGCCGGCGCAAGAACAATCCGCTGTATGTCGGCGAAGCGGGCGTGGGCAAGACCGCGATCGCCGAGGGCTTGGCGCGGATGATCGTGGAGAATCAGGTTCCCGACGTGTTGCTGGATGCCACCATATTCTCATTGGATATGGGCTCCCTGGTCGCCGGTACGAAATACCGCGGCGATTTCGAAAAGCGCCTGAAGGCCGTGCTTGCCGAGGTCAAGAAGCTGCCGGGGGCCATTCTGTTCATCGACGAAATTCATACCGTGATCGGCGCCGGCGCGGCCTCCGGCGGCGTCATGGATGCCTCGAACCTGATCAAGCCGGCGCTCGCCAACGGCGAACTGCGGTGCATCGGGTCGACCACCTACAATGAATATCGGGGGATTTTCGAGAAGGACCATGCGCTGGCGAGGCGCTTTCAGAAGATCGACATCACGGAGCCTTCGGTCCAGGACACGGTCGACATTTTGCGCGGACTGAAGTCGCGCTATGAGGAGCATCACGGCATCAGGTACGAGGACGACGCGTTGAGGGCGGCGGCGGAGCTCGCCGCGCGGCATATCAACGACCGGCACATGCCCGACAAGGCCATCGATGTGGTGGATGAAGCTGGCGCCAACCTGCGGCTGCGGCCGGTCGCGGATCGTGAACCGTCGGTGACCGTGACGCAGATCGAAAATGTGGTGGCGCGAATCGCCCGCATACCGCCCAAGAATGTGTCGATGTCGGACCGGGACGTGCTCAAGAACTTGGAGCGCAATCTCAAGCTCACCATTTTCGGCCAGGACAAGGCGATCGAAGCGCTGGCGGCGGCAATCAAGATGTCGCGTTCGGGGCTGGGCGATCAGCGAAAGCCCGTGGGTTCGTTCCTGTTCTCGGGGCCGACCGGCGTCGGCAAGACCGAGGTGACGCGGCAGCTCGCGATCGCCATGGGCGTTGAGTTCGTGCGCTTCGACATGTCCGAATATATGGAGCGGCACACCGTGTCGCGTCTCATCGGCGCGCCTCCTGGCTACGTCGGTTTCGATCAGGGCGGTCTGTTGACCGAAGCCATCGCCAAGCATCCGCACTGCGTGCTGCTGCTCGATGAGATCGAGAAGGCGCACCCCGATGTCTTCAATCTCTTGCTGCAGGTCATGGATCACGGTACGTTGACCGACAATAACGGCCGCAAGGCGGATTTCCGCCACGTGATCATCATCATGACGACGAATGCGGGAGCATTCGAAATGAACCGCCCGAGCATCGGGTTCACCCAGTCGGACACGGCATCGGACGGCATGGAGGCGATACGGCGCCTGTTCTCGCCGGAATTTCGCAATCGCCTGGATTCGGTCATTCAGTTCGGCGGCCTCGATCAGGACACGATCGAGCGGGTGGTCGACAAGTTGCTAATCGAAGCGGAGGCGCAGCTCGAGCAAAAACGTGTCTCGATCTCGGTCAATGATCAGGCGCGGCGTTGGATTGCGAAACGCGGCTATGATCCGAAAATGGGCGCGAGGCCGATGGCGAGGGTCATCCAGGAATACATCAAGCGGCCGCTCGCCGAGGAGCTGCTGTTCGGCAAACTCGTCAAGGGCGGGCACGTGGAAGTGACCGTGAGCGAGGACGGCGAAAAGCTGAGACTTGATACGCGGGCCGCGGATGAGCCGGCGCTGCTGTCGCACGAGAGTTGAACAGGCCCCTAACGGCCGCGGTAGACAATACGGCCCTTGGTCAGGTCATAGGGGGTCATTTCCACAGTGACCTGATCGCCGGTCAGAATGCGAATGTAGTTTTTACGCATCTTGCCGGAGATGTGGGCGGTGACCACGTGACCGGTCTTCAGTTTGACGCGGAACGTGGTATTGGGCAGAGTTTCCACGACTTCGCCCTCGAACTGAATTGCCTCTTCTTTTGACATGCGTCCTTGTTGTGCGCGGGGTTGGGATAAGCCGGGCGCATTGTGCATAAAGCACCCTGGTAATGCAATTTTAAGGCTGCGGAACGTTCCAGGTGCCGGACGGTGCGCGACGGGCGTAGCGGCGCAGCAACGCCGCGAATTGGTCGCGGGAGACCTCGCGGGCTCCGAGGCTGGCCAGATGGGAACTGGCGACCTGGCAGTCGATCAGGTGGATGCCGCGAGCGCGGCATTCCTCGACCAAGCGGGCCATGGCCACCTTCGATGCGTCACGCTCGCGGCTGAACATCGATTCGCCGAAAAACACGCCGCCCAACTGGATGCCGTAAAGACCGCCGGCCAGCCGCTCGCCGAGATAGGCTTCGACAGAGTGAGCAAAACCGAGGCTGTGCAGCCGTTCGTAGGAATCGATCATCTCGTCGTGCAGCCAGGTATCGGGTCCGGATCGACGCGGCTCCGCGCAGGCCCGGATGATGGCCGCGAAATCGCAGTCGACGCGCGTGGTAAATGGCCGGTTTCGCAGAGTCTTGCGCAAACTGCGGGAGACAATGAATTCCTCGGGGTACAGCACCATGCGCGGATCCGGCGACCACCACAGAATCGGCTGCTGCGCCGAATACCAGGGGAACACGCCGCGTTCGTAAGCGGCCAGCAGCCGTGCCGGCCTGAGATCGCCGCCGGCGGCCAGCAGTCCCGGCGGCTCGCGCAGTGCCTGGTTCAGTGGCGGAAACCAGTGCGGATCGGCCTGCTCGCTCAGCCAAACCAGTCTGCTCAGAGCTGCAATTCCTCGTTGGGCGCCCGGTGATAGGGCACATGCTTGTTGACCGCGGCCGCATAGCTGGCGACTCCCCGGGCTTCGCGCGCCGCAAAATCGCGAATCGCCGCCTCGAAACGCGCATCGACGATGTCGTGGGCCGAACTGGTGAGGGTCGGCACAAAGCCGCGAGGGACTTTATGCTCGCCCTGCGTCCCGGGCTCGAATCGTTGCAGCCCATGGGCGATGCAGTACTCGATGCCCTGGTGGTAGCACGCCTCGAAATGCAAGCTGTGGTAATTGCCGCTCGCACCCCAGTAACGTCCGAACAGCGCGTCCTCGCCCACGAAGAAGATGGCCGCCGCGATCGGCTCGCGCCCATGGCGCGCCACCTTGATCATCATGCACTCGGGCATGCTGGCGGCGATCAGCTTGAAGAATCGCAAGTTAAGATACGGCTCATGTCCATGACGGAAGAAGGTATCGGCATAAAATCGATACACCGTGCGCCACAGGTCATCGCTCATTTCCCCGCCCAGGTGGGTGTCGAATTCGATGCCGGCCTCGGCCACTCGACGCCTTTCGCGCTTGGCCTTCTTGCGTTTCTCCGCGGTAAACGTGGCGAGGAAATCCTCGTACGACTCGTAGGCGCGGTTTTGCCAATGGAACTGGCAGTCGCGCCGCAGTATGAGCGGCGCTTGGCGCAGTGCCGTCAAGTCCTCGTCGGCTGGGAACAATATGTGCCACGAAGAAAGATGCTCCGAACGCGCGTATTCGCTCGCGGCCCGAATCAAGCCGGCGGTCACGGTTCGTTCATCGGCCGACGCGCCGACCAGCAGGCGCGGCCCGGTCACCGGCGTGAACGGTACCGCCGATACGAGCTTCGGGTAATACCGCATGCCGTGCTCGGCATAGGCGTTGGCCCAGGAGAAGTCGAACACGAATTCGCCGCGCGAATGCGCCTTTCGGTACAGGGGCATCGCGCCGACCATGCGGCCGCGCGGGTCCTCGAGAAGCAGATGTTTGGGGGCCCAGCCGGTGCGCGCAGCGACGCTGCCCGACTGCTCCAAGGCCGACAGGAATTCATGCCGCAGAAATGGCTGGCCCGCAGCGCCCCGCAGCGCATGGGATGAGACCAGCGCATTCCAAGCGGCCGCATCAACCTCGGCGATGTGATCGATGAATCGCGCCCGATACTCACTCACGCTTGGGCGGCGACGGGTTCTAAGCGTGGCTCGGCCGCGATACGCTCGAGATATTTGTCCGCATCGAGCGCCGCCATGCAGCCGGTGCCCGCCGATGTGACCGCTTGTCGATACACGTGATCCGCCACGTCGCCGGCGGCAAAAACGCCCGCGATGCTGGTGGCGGTGGCGTCTCCGTCGCTGCCCCCCTTGACGAGGATGTAGCCGCCCCGCATATCGAGCTGCTTGTCGAAGAGCTGGGTGTTCGGCTGATGGCCGACGGCGATGAACACTCCATCGACGTCGAGGATGCGAGGCGCGCCACCATGGGTGCCCCGGGCACGGACGCCGACGACTCCGGCCGCATCGCCCAGGATCTCCTCGATCGTATGGCTCCAGAGTATATTTATTTTACCTGAGGTTTGCAGTGCAAGTAACCGATCTTGAAGTATTTTCTCAGCTCTTAATTTATCGCGACGATGAACCAGGGTGACGTGCGAGGCAATGTTGGCGAGATAGAGCGCCTCCTCGACGGCGGTGTTCCCGCCGCCCACGACCGCAACCGCCTTTCCCCGATAAAAAAATCCATCGCAGGTCGCGCACGCGGATACTCCCCTGCCGCGAAACGCCTCTTCCGAGGGCAGGCCGAGGTACTTGGCCGACGCACCGGTCGCGATGATCAAGGCGTCGCAGCTGTATTCGCCGTTGTCGCCGGCCAGGTGAAATGGGCGTTGCCGCAAATCCACCCGATTGATGTGGTCGGAAACGATCTCGGTACTGAAGCGTTCCGCATGCCGGCGCATGCGCTCCATCAACTGCGGCCCTTGAAGATGCTCGACGTCGCCAGGCCAATTGTCCACATCGGTGGTGGTCATCAACTGGCCGCCTTGGTGCAGGCCGGTGATCAGCAGAGGCTTTCGATTGGCGCGAGCCGCGTACACGGCGGCGCTGTATCCGGCGGGACCCGAGCCTAGGATGATGAGTGGACGGTGGCTGACAACGCTCATGTATAATTCGCCTCTCTTCAGATATGCCTCGCCGATGTTCAGCGCCGCTGCCTCATGGTAAGTAAATCCGGGGGCGCGGGCCAGTTCGAACGAGCCCGTGCGTCGTTAAGCCGAGGAATGGTGGCGGGCAACCGCCGCCCCCGTTATTATTACATAATATTCAAATAGTTAAGCACTATATATCATTAAGGATCGAGAATTGACCGAAGCCGCCGCCCACAAGAGTTCGAAACAAGCCATGAAACTCTCCGCCGCCGTGGCGCGGTCCTTGCGCGAGGGCACCTTGTGGATTCTATGCGCGTTGGCACTTTTGCTGCTGCTGGCGTTGCTGTCCTATCAGCCGCACGACCCTGGCTTCGCGGACACCGGCGAAGCCGGTCCGGTGAGCAATTGGATCGGACCGGTGGGCGCATGGCTCGCCGGGTTCTTTCTGTTCCTCTTCGGGCGGCCGGCATACCTTTTCCCGGTCATGCTGGCGTATGCGGGTTGGCTCGTGCACAAGGACCACTCGCTACCGGACGCCCGTTCGCGCCTGAACACAGTGATGCGCGGGGCTGGGTTTGTGCTTACTTTGCTCACGAGCTGCGGACTTACCACGCTGCATTGGGACGGATCGGCCCTGCCGAACAGCGCCGGCGGCGCGCTCGGCGAGCTCATCGGCAATGGCGCTGCGCGGGGGTTGAGTTTCCTGGGAGCGACGTTGCTGCTGCTCGGACTTTGGCTCGCCGGCGTGGCCCTGTTCCTCGGCGTTTCCTGGTTCGACGTCATGGACAAGCTCGGCGCGTGGGTGTTGCAAGGCATCGACTGGGCGCGGGCGAAGATCGACCAGCGGCGGGAGCTGGCGTTCGGCCAGCAGCGCAAGCAGGCGCGTCAGGAGGTGGTGCGCGAGGAGCAGAAGAAAGTCGCCAATCGGCCCCCGCCGCGCATCGAGGCGGCGGCGCCGCTGCCGGAAAAGAGCGAGCGCGTCGAGCGCGAACGGCAGGTGCCATTGTTCGATGCCCCGAAGTCGAGCGAATTGCCGGCTTTGTCGTTGCTCGATGAGCCGCGGCCCCGCGAACAGTCCTACTCCGACGAGGCATTGGAAGCCATGTCGCGTCTGGTTGAGCTGAAGCTGCGAGACTTTGGCGTGGAGGCCGAAGTGGTGGCGGTTCAGCCCGGTCCGGTGATCACGCGCTTTGAGTTGCGGCCGGCGCCGGGTGTGAAGGTCAACCAGATCAGCAATCTCGCCAAGGATCTTGCGCGCGCTCTGTCGGCCATCAGCGTGCGCGTCGTGGAAATCATTCCCGGAAAATCGGTCGTCGGTTTGGAAATTCCCAACGAGAAGCGTGAGATCGTCACGCTCGGCGAAATCATCAAATCCAAGCCCTACGACGAGGTCGCATCGCCGCTCGCGCTCGCGCTCGGCAAGGATATCGGCGGTGTGCCGGTGGTTGCGGATCTGGCGCGCATGCCGCATTTGTTGATCGCGGGAACCACGGGGTCCGGAAAATCCGTCGGAATCAATGCCATGGTCCTCAGCCTGGTGTACAAGGCGACGCCCGAACATGTACGCATGATCATGATCGATCCGAAGATGCTGGAGCTCTCGGTCTATGAGGGAATTCCCCATCTGCTCTCGCCGGTGGTGACCGACATGAAACAGGCGGCCAATGCCTTGCGTTGGTGCGTGGCGGAGATGGAGCGGCGCTATCAGCTCATGTCCGCCCTGGGCGTGCGCAATATCGGCGGCTTCAACCGCAAGGTGAAGGAGGCTGCCGACGCCGGCAAGCCGATCAAGGATCCGATTCGAATGCAGAAGGTCATGCAGGCGGTGCCGGGAGTGGTGGCGGAGGACGTGCCGGAACTGACGACGCTGCCGTTCATCGTGGTCATCATCGACGAACTGGCCGATCTGATGATGATCGTCGGCAAGAAAGTCGAAGAACTCATCGCACGCCTCGCGCAAAAGGCGCGCGCGGCGGGTATTCATTTGATATTGGCCACCCAGCGGCCGTCGGTGGACGTGATCACCGGGTTGATCAAGGCCAACATTCCGACGCGCATTGCATTTCAGGTCTCCGCTAAGGTGGATTCGCGCACCATTCTCGACCAAAGCGGCGCCGAGTCCTTATTGGGCCACGGCGACATGCTGTATTTGCCGCCGGGCACCTCCATACCGACACGCGTCCACGGCGCCTTTGTTTCCGACCAGGAGGTGCACCGGGTGGTGGCCGGACTCAAGGCGGCATCGCCTCCGATCTACATCGAAGAGATTCTCGAGGGTCCGCGAACGCCGATTCCCGGCTTTCCATCCGATGATGAGGAGAGTGCGGAAGGCGCTCTCGACGATGCCGAAGCGGATCCGCTTTACGACGAGGCGGTGCGAATCGTCACCGAGACGCGCAAGGCATCCATTTCGGGCGTGCAACGGCGGCTCAAGATCGGCTATAACCGTGCAGCGCGCTTGGTCGAAGCGATGGAGGCGGCCGGGTTGGTCGGTCCTCTGCAGTCGAATGGCGCGCGCGAAATCTATGGCGCCGCACCGCCGGAGGAATGAGTTCCATGGCCAGATACCGGCTAGCGGCTGCCGCTCTCGTGTCATGGATGGCCGTGATGAGCGCCGCCCTCGCGGCTTCATCGCCCGCAATTCAGGTCGAAAAATATATGGCGGGCCTGAAGGCTTGGTCCGCCGACTTCGAACAGACCATCGATGACGGTCACGGCAAAGTGCTGCGCAGCGCTTCGGGCAAGTTCTATCTGCAGCGGCCGGGCAGGTTTCGCTGGGATTACGAGCAGCCTTCCGAGCAATTGATACTGGCCGACGGCAAGGAAATCTGGTTTTACGACAAGGATCTGGCCCAGGCCAATGTGCGGGACATGGACTCGACGCTCGCCAGCACGCCCGCGATGCTGCTGTCCGGCGGGTCGGTGGGCGGTGAATTCGACATCACCGAACTGCCGGAGAGCGGAGGCTTGAGGTGGTTTCAACTCATTCCCAAGCATCCGGAGACCGATTTTCAACTGGTGCGCATCGGGTTTGACGGCCACGGCGAACTGGCGTCGATGTTCCTCGCCGACAAGCTCAATCAAATCACGCAGCTCAAGTTCACTCACCCGATCCGCAATCCCGAGTTCGCTCCCGGCCTGTTTTCCTTTTCGCCGCCGCCGGGAGTCGATGTGATCGGGCGCGCCCCGTGACCGCGATCGGCGACGGTACCTACCGGCCACTGGCCGATCGGCTGCGCCCGCAATCCCTGGATGAATTCGTCGGGCAATCCCATTTGTTGGGCGCTGGTGCACCGCTGCGCCGGGCGCTGGAATCCGGCCGGCCGCATTCGATGATCCTGTGGGGACCCCCGGGAACGGGTAAGACCACTTTGGCACGACTGGTGGCCTCGGGCGCTCACGCGGAGTTCATCGCGTTGTCCGCGGTGCTTGCCGGCATCAAGGACATACGCGCCGTCGTGGAACGGGCGCGGAGCCTGCGCGGCACACGGGACACGGTGTTGTTCCTCGACGAGGTCCATCGCTTCAACAAGTCCCAACAGGATACGTTTCTGCCTTATGTCGAGGACGGCACGCTCATCTTCATCGGCGCGACCACCGAAAATCCATCGTTTGAAGTGAACAACGCGCTGTTGTCGAGGGCTCGGGTCTATATCCTGAAGCCGCTCACCGCGGAGGACTTGGGGAAACTCCTGGATCGAGCCCTGAAAGACGCGGAACGCGGTCTGGGGAGCGTGAGACTACAAATGGAGCCGGGCGCCCGGGAGCTTTTGCTTGCGGCGGCCGACGGCGATGCGCGGCGCATGCTGAACCTTCTGGAAACCGCCGCCGATCTGAGCGTGCCGGACCGCTCCGTCCACCGGCTCGACGTGGACACGATGCGTGCGGTCATCGGCAGCACCTATGTGCGCTTCGACAAGGGCGGCGAGAATTTTTACGATCAAATCTCTGCGCTGCACAAGTCGGTTCGCGGCAGCGACCCCGATGCCGCCCTATATTGGCTGTGCCGCATGCTGGCCGGAGGCTGCGATCCTCTCTACATCGCGCGGCGGGCGTTGCGCATGGCGAGCGAGGACATCGGCAATGCGGATCCACGCGCACTGACATTGAGTTTGGAGGCTTGCGCGGTCTATGAGCGCCTGGGAAGCCCGGAGGGCGAGCTGGCCATCGCGCAAGCCATCGTATTCATGGCCTGCGCGTCGAAGAGCAATGCCGTCTATACCGCATACAACGCCGCCAAGTCGGATGCGGAGAGCTTGGGTTCCCTCGAGGTGCCGCTGCAATTGCGCAACGCCCCGACCCGGCTCATGAAGGAAATCGGCTATGGCAAGGGTTATCGCTATGCGCACGACGAGCCGGATGCCTATGCCGCCGGCGAGCGCTATTTTCCCGACGACATGCCGGATCGCCGCTACTACGTGCCCGCGCCCCGCGGGTTGGAGATCAAAATAGGCGAAGCCCTGGCTGCGCGTCGCGCGCGCGATCCGGCGCGCGGCGCCGGCGGATCGTGACCGACAACGGCGGCCAATCGCCGGTGCGTTCGCCTACAATGGCGGGCTGCGGCGTTTAAGGAAGACCATCGTGCTCGATCCGAAGTTGTTACGCAGCGATTTGCCGGGAGTGGCCGCGCAGCTGGCCCGGCGCGGCTTTGTGCTCGATGTGGAGCGGTTTGCCGCCTTGGAGGAACAGCGCAAGGCTGCGCAAATCGAGGCCGACCGCCTGCGGGCCGAGCGCAATGCCAATGCGAAAGCGGTGGGCAAGGCCAAGTCGCAGGGACATGACGCCGCTCCCTTGATCGCCCTCGGAGAGGCCGTGTGGCAAAAACTGCAGGGAATCGACCAACAGCTCGAGGCGATTCAAGCCGAATTGGCGGCCACACAATTGGGATTGCCGAACATCCTCCATGCCGGCGTTCCGGCAGGGCGGGATGAGACCGACAACGTCGAGCTGCGGCGCTGGGGCGCTCCGCGGGTATTCGATTTCGAGCCGAAGGATCACGTGGCGATCGGCGCACCGCTCGGCATGGATTTCGAGGCGGCCGGGCGCATCTCCGGAGCGCGGTTCGTGGTGATGACCGGGCGACTGGCGAAGCTGCACCGCGCTCTCATTCAGTTCATGCTCGACTTGCACACGAGCCAGCATGGCTATCGTGAAGCCTACGTTCCGTACCTCGTTCACGGGGCGGCGCTCGTCGGGACCGGGCAACTGCCGAAGTTCGAGCAGGATTTGTTCGCGGTGCCGGGTGACCCCGGATTCTTTTTGATACCGACCGCCGAAGTGCCGGTCACGAATCTTGCGCGGGACCAAATTCTGGACGCGGGCCAGCTGCCCCTCAAATACGTGGCGCACACCCCTTGCTTCCGCTCGGAAGCCGGAGCCTCCGGCAAGGACACGCGCGGCATGATTCGACAGCACCAATTCGAGAAAGTGGAGTTGGTGCATATCGTGCGCCCCGAGGAGTCCTACGCGGCGCTCGAAGAGCTCACGAGTCATGCCGAAGCGGTGCTCAAGGCGCTCGAGCTGCCGTATCGCGTGATGGCTCTTTGCGGGGGAGACGTGGGGTTCAGCAGTGCCAAGACCTATGATCTCGAGGTCTGGCTGCCGTCGCAGCAGCGCTATCGCGAAATCTCGTCCTGCAGCAATTGCGAGGCGTTTCAAGCGCGGCGCCTGCAGGCCCGCTGGCGTAATCCGGCCACCGGCAAGCCGGAGCTGGTGCACACGCTCAACGGCTCGGGCGTGGCCGTGGGCCGTGCGTTGGTCGCTATTTTGGAGAATTGTCAGCAGGCGGACGGTAGCGTCGCAATACCGTCCGTGCTCGGCCCCTACATGGGTGGCGAGCTTAAGCTGGGTTGAGGGATCCGGCTACCGGCGGTTGCCCATCAAAAGCGCCAACACGTACCAGAACATCAGGGCAATCGAGGCGAACAGCTGCATCGCGGCCGACACGTAGCGGTCTTCCGGGTAGTGCAGAATGATGTTCGAGGTGTCGTACAGAACCGCGGCTCCCGCGAACCCGATCATCAGCACCGAGAAGAAGGTGCCCAGCTGGTAGCCGAAGATCGCGCCGCCGACGATCGCGACCAGCGCCAAGACGCCGCCCCACATCAAAATCGCCCGCAGGAAGGAAAAATCCTTGCGCGTGCGGTGGGCGACGAACATCAGCCCGCCGGCTCCCATGGCGGTCACCAGCGTGGCGCTGTCGATGGTGCCGGGCGCTTTCGCATCGGCGATATAGAGCAGGGGCACGAATATAAGCGCCTCCGCCACCACGTACACCGCATAGGCGAAGTACTGCATGCCGATCGAGCTGCTGGTCTGTGCGGTACGCGAAGCCAGCCAACCGGTCACCATGAAGGCGCCCAATATGAGCATCCAATTGAAGCCCAACATGAACCGCGCGATCTGCGGCGCGAGGCCGGATTCGAACAGCCCGAGCTCCACCAGGATGAAGCCGAGAATTCCGCCCACCAGGTGCGTGTAGGTGCGCGTAATGAAAATAGCGCGGCTGTCGATCGCCGTTCCCGGGAAAGCCGCGTTGTTGCTCGGAAAATTAGCCATGAAGATTAATCCTCTGTCCTTGCGTACGGGTATTTTACCACCCCACCGATCGGCGTGCCGAAGCTGCCGTGCTTATATAGGGTCGCATCCCGGACATTCAATGCGCCGGCCTTGCTCCGCGCACTCCTCACGCCCCTTAAGGTAGTATTAAGAATTCGTATCGACCATTGATTTTGGGTCGATTTTGACCTTCGGAGAGGTGGCAGAGCGGTTGAATGCACCGGTCTTGAAAACCGGCAGACTCTAACGAGTCTCGCGAGTTCGAATCTCGCCCTCTCCGCCAATACAAAGCCGTGGGTTCGACAAAATCGCCTGGAGCGATTTTGGACGCGCGCAGCGCGCCCACAGGGCGAGGGCCAGGATGGCCCGAGTCAATCCCACCCTCTCCGCCAGTCGGTGACGTCAATTCCCCTGCCGGCTGACGCGATTGTCCTGGATGGGGCTGATCGCGTGATCAGCATTTACACTCGGTGAGCCGAGCGTGCGCGATGCGGTAGCCGATCGCGGCTTTTATTTCGATACCTTCGACAACAATACTCTCTCGTCGCGGGCATCGTAACGGGCCTCGAGCGGGGCGCTGTTCGCTTTGCGTAATACGATGTCGATCGATTGCTCGACATCGTCGAGGTCCACGGTGATGTTCCCCATGTCCGCGACTCGTGCAACGATGCTGATGCACGAGGTGACCAGCCGTTGAGCCGCGCGCAATTCGTCATCCGATAACGGTTGCCCGTCGTCGGTAACGCCGTTGAATAGTTCGTCGATCGCATCTTCACAGTCGCTAAAATCGGTCACGATACGGCGAAACCGGCAATGAGACATATTGCTCACGAACCTCTCCATTCTCAATATCATCTGCTCGGTGACGTTTGTGCTCAAAAGTCATCGACTCGAGCAATCTTGCGTCTTCCCGCTCTCCTTGGGCGTGACGCAATTGGCACGACAGCCTCGCCGGCCACGCACGGCGTAATCGCGCCACCCGCTGATTTGCACTAAGTGCTTAAAACACCGATACCAGGATTCTTTTCGATACAATATATTTAATAATCATATGTTTACGATATAATTCGTACAATCTAGGTGCGGACTCTGTGACTTGAAAATCGGCAAACTGAAGGGTTTCGCGGGTTCGGCAGCCAGGCATGTCAGACTTCCAGCCGATCTCCGGACCGGGCCACGAGGACGTAGAGCACCGGCATTAGAAAAATGCTGATCAACAGTCGGGTGAACAGGCCGCTGACGATGACCAGGGCAAACGGCCTCTGGGAGTCCGTGCCAACACCGGTGGCCAGCGCCACCGGCAACAGCCCCAACGCCGCCACCAACGCGGTCATCATGATCGGACGCAGCCGCAGGATTGCGCCTTGACGAACAGCCTCGGGGAGGGCGGTGCCCCTGCGGCGAAGCTCATTGACATACGAGATATAGACGATCGCCGTCTGTACCGAGACACCAAACAGGGCCAGGAAACCGATGCCCGAGGAGACCGAAAACGGCGTGCCGGTGATCCACAGGGCTACGATGCCGCCGACCGGTGCCGATAGCAGCACGCCGAGCACCGTGATGAACGGAAACTTAAAATTGCTGTAAAGCGAGAAGAGCATGAGAAAAATCAGAAACAAGGTCAGGGGCAGAATGACATTCAGTTGCTCGCGCGACGCCGTGTACTCCGTGTATTCGCCGCCCCAATCCAACCGATAGCCCTGCGGCAGCACTACCTTGCCGTTCACCTGCTGCATGGCGTCGCCCACCGCGCCCGCCAGATCGCGTCCTTCCACTGAGAACTGGACCCCGATGTAGCGTGAATTGTTCTGGCGATAAATGAACGAGGCGCCATTGGTCACTTCAATGTCGGCAAATTCCTTGAGCGGAATCTGTTGACCGGCAGGCGTGGCGACCGGGATGTTTCCGATTTCCTCGGGGGTATCCCGGTATTGGCGTTCGAGGCGGACGATGAGATCGAACTGCTTTTCTTGCTGCACCACCTGAGTGGCCACGTCCCCGCCGATCGCCGTCTGAATCAAGCTATTGATGTCTGCGACGTTCAAGCCGTAGCGGGCAATCCTGGCACGGTCGATTTTGATGGTCAGACTGGGCTGCCCGAGCTCCTGCACCAGGGTGACATCACGGATTCCGCGCACCCGCTCCAAGACCTGCTTGATCGCTTTGCCCTTCTTTTGAAGCATATCGAGGTTCGAACCGAAGACCTTGACGGCCAGGGCGCTTTTCAACCCGGTCTCCGCCTCATCCACCGCATCTTCGGCCGGTTGTGTGTAATTGAAAGTGATTCCGGGAAATGCCTCGAGCTTGCGGTTGATGGCCTCAATCAGTCCCGCTTTGGTGCGATAAGGGCCGGTCCATTGCGTATACGGCTTAAGATCGACGTAGAACTCGACGTTGAAGAAACCAGTCGGATCGGTGCCGTCGTCGGGCCGGCCCAGTTCCGAAGCGACCGTGGTGACTTCGGGAAAGGAACGCAATATATCCCGCACCTTGGGCGCGATCTTGGCCGATTCGTCGAACGAAATGGTATAGGGCATTGTTGCGCGCACCCACAGCGCGCCTTCATCAAGGTGCGGCATGAACTCGGCGCCGATGCGGGGAATGAGCAGCAGCGAGCCTGCCAACAGGACGGCCGATGCGAAGGCGGTCCCCCATGGACGCGCGAGACAAAAATCGAGGCCCTTTATGTAAACCGATTTGATGGCTTCGAAACTGCGGTTGCGCCGCTCGCGCACGCCATTGCGCATGAACCACGCACATAGCACAGGCAGCAGCGTCAGCGTGACGATCAAGGATCCGATCAGCGCGAACACCATGGTGTCGGCCATCGGTTTGAACAGCGTGCCGGAGGGTCCGGCCAAGACATAGATCGGCAGGAAGCCGGCAACGATCACCGCAACGGAGTAGAAAAGCGGGCGATCCACCTCTGCCGCGGCATCTTCGATGATTTCCCTGACGTTGAGCGCAGTACCCCTGCGCGCGACGATCTGCCGGAAGATGTTTTCCACCATGACCACCGCGCCATCCACCAGGATTCCGAAATCCACCGCGCCGATGGAAAGCAGATTGGCCGACGCTTTCTGCAGATCGAGGCAAACAAACGCGAATAGAAGCGCCAACGGGATGCTGGTGGCGACGATGAGTCCCGCGCGAAAGTCATAAAGGAAAAATACGAGAATCACGACAACCAGCAGCATGCCTCGAAGCAGGTTCCGTTCCACAACCTGCGTCGTCAACGCGATCAAGTCGCTTCGGTCGTAGAACGGCAGAACTTTGACGTCCTTCGGAAGGATTTCATCGTTGAGTTCCTTGGTCTTTGCTTCAACCCGCTTCAGGACGTCTTGGGTTTTCTCGCCGGTGCGCAGCAGGATCACGCCTTCCACCGCGTCATCCTGTCCCTGGTAGCCGAATTCACCCAGGCGCGGTGCGATACCGATCCGCACCTGGCCAACCTCCTTTACCAACACCGGAGTGCCGTTGTGCACCGCCACCACCACGTTGCCTATGTCCTCCAACGTGTCCATGCGCCCGATGCCGCGCACGTAGTAGAACTCGCCGCCTTGCGAATAGAACCCGCCGCCCGAGTTGTCGTTGTTGGCCGTCAGGGAACTCTCCACCTGGGGCACCGATAAGCCGATCGAGGCAACTTTCACCGGATCGAGCAACACCTGGTATTGCATGGTGCCGCCGCCAAACCCGGAATCATCCGCCACACCGGGAACGGATTTGTATTGGGGTTCGACAATCCAATCCTCGAATGTCTTCAGTTCCATCGGCGGTCGGTCGGGGCTTTGCAGCACGTAGCGATAGATCAGGCCGGAAGGCGCCGACATCGGCGCCACCGATGGGGTCACGCCGTTCGGCAAACTCAGGTCGCCCATCCGATTGAAGACTTCCTGCCGGGCGAAGTAATTGTCGGTGCCAATTTGAAAGGTGAGGATGACGTCGGACAATCCGTAGAGCGAGATTGAGCGTATCGCGGTCATCTGAGCAATGCCGTTCATCTGCTTTTCGACGGGTACGGTGATCAGCCTTTCCACCTCCTCGGACGCGCGGCCGGGCCATTGGGTGATGACCTCGACCATCGGGGGGGAAAGATCGGGATAGGCATCCACAGGGAGGCGAACCAGCGACCGCATTCCTGCTCCGATGAGCACGAGCGTCAGGAGGATGATGAGAAAGGACTGCCGCAACGAAGAGGCCACGATTCGATTCATCATTGAAGGAATGCGCGGCGCAGGTCCGGTCGGGGGCAGGGGCGTGCTCATTGATTCTGGATGAATTGAACAAAGATGCCCCCGTCGACCACGATTTGGTCGCCGGACTTGATACCTGCGGGAATTTCATATTGTTCACCGGCTCGATAGCCCAGGTTCACGTGCTGCCGCGTGAAGCTGCCGTCGGATTGAACGAGGTAAACAAAGGGCAGGTTCTCGTCGTCGCGCAGAATCGCCGAAACCGGTACCAGCATTCCGGTGCTTTCCTGGCGGGCCTGAAGCCGCACGCGCACGTACATCTGCCTCTTGAGAAGGTTCCCTGGATTATCGGCCACTACCCGCACGAGCACCGAGCGAGTGTCCGGATCCACCAGGGACGCGATGTTGTCCACTCGTCCGGTCAACTTTTCCGGACCGATACCGGTCGCCACTTCAGCTGAATCGCCGAGCTTGACCAAGGCCAGATCCGAACCGAACACTTGCGCCATGACCCACACACGGGAAAGGTTGGCAACCGTAAAACAAGGCGTTGTTCCCGCCTCGAGAAGTTCCCCGGGCGTGATCAACTTTTCGACCACGGTCCCCGCGACCGGCGAGCGAATGATTCCTTCGCTGCGCGAGACGGGTCGGCCTTCCTGAATGTCCTTGATGGTCTGCGGGTGAACGTTCAGCGAAACCAGAGCCTGCAGGGCGGCGTCGCGGTCCGCCTCGGCGTTGACGGCGTCGGTTTCCGCCTGCTCCGCTTCGCGCTGAGAAACGCCGTGATGTTGGACTAGATCCTTGTCCAGGTCGGCAAGCCTACGGTTGGTCTTGGCGGTGGCGAGTGCCTTCTGATAAGCGGCAATAGCCTCGGCAAAGTCGGGTGAGTCCACTTCCGCCAACGGGGCGCCTTTTTTGACCTCGTCGCCAAGGGAAGCCAGCAGCCGAGACACCGGACCGGAGATGGGGGCCAACACACTGGTGGCCTGATCATTGTCGAAATCGACGGTCCCGGATACCTCAATCGTTTTGCGGAATTTGGACGGCTCGACGGTGTAAAGGCGGATGTTCTGTCGCTGGGCTGCCGTCAACGTGACCGTGCCGAGCGCGGCCGGCGATGACGGTGAGCCGCCGTCGTTTTTCGATGAACAGCCGCTCCCCATCGTGGCCGTGCCGGCAGCGACCACGGCAACGGCAACCGCGCGCAGGAGATTGACTCGACGGTCCGCGGGAGCGATCCGGTGCATTCGCTTATTGTTCATGTTCGTCCTGTAGATCCGCGCGGTGCCACCAGCCGCCGCCGAGCGCTTGAAACAGCGCCGCCGTATCCGCGTAGCGATTGGCCTGCGCCTGCGCCAAATTGATCCGATTTTGCTGATAGGCTTGCTCGGCGTTTAACAGCGCCAGGTATCCGGCGTAACCGTCCTGTAATTGTCGCTGGGCCAGGTCCAGCGTCACTTTGGCGGCATCCGTGGCGTCCGCCGCCGCTTTCAGGCCGTCGGCGTCCTGCTCCAGCGCCGTCAATGTGTCGGCAACGTTCTGAAAGGCGGTGAGCACCGTGCTGCGATATTGTTCGGCGGCTTGGACGTAGGCCGCTTTCGCCGCGCGTTCTTGGTGCAGCAATGTCCCGCCCTGGAAAAGAGGCGCCGTTGCTGCCACGCCCAATCCCCAAAAGCCCGTGCCCGTGGTGAACAGCTGATCCATGGCCGCTGCCGAGCTGCCGGCATTTGCGGTGAGTACAAAATTTGGCAGCCGATTTGCCGTGGCGATTCCAATTTTGGCGCTGGCGTCGTGCAGGTTGGCTTCGGCTTGGAGCACATCCGGACGTTGTGCGACGAGCTGCGATGGAAGGCTTACCGGCAGATCCTCCGGCAGTTTCAGACTCGACAGCTCGAATTTTGCATCCGGTGCCCGGCTCGGAAACCGTCCGGTGAGAACGGCCAGCAGGTCCTGCAGCTGGGCCGCCTGCTTGAGCAGCGGCGGCAGCGTGGCAATGACCTGCGCGAGCTGTGATTCCTGTGCGGCGAGATCAAGCCGATTGGCATAACCCTTGTCGAATTGATAATGCAGGATTTGAACCATGTTTGAGTTGATGGCGATGAGCTCGTGCGTCGCGTCGATCTGCAGCTGCAACGAGGCCTGCTGAATCGCCGCAACCACCACATTGGCGGTTAATGTGGTATAGGTCGCAATCATTTGAAAACGAACTTCCTGTTCCTGTGCCGTCAATGACTCGACGGTCCGGCGGTTGAGGCCGAAGACATCCGGCACATACGAGACGCTGACTTGCGGAGTGAAAAGGTTGTAAAGGAAGGCGTTTGAGTTGAGCGCCGGTGCGATCTGTCCCGATTGCCTCTGACGAGTGGCCGAAAAGCCGGCCGCAACACTCGGATAGTAAGCGCCCCGTTGAGCCAGGACATTTTCCCTTGCCGCGGACAGTGCCGCTTGCGCGGCCTTGAGGTCGTGATTGTTCGCGAGGGACTGCTTTATCAACTCGTTGAGCGGCTCGGAATGAAATAAGGTCCACCACTCCGCGGAAATGTCCCTTCCACTGACAAAGCGCTGGGCTTCACCGCCGGAAACGTCGGTCGCGGTGAGGGTGGCCGGAAGCGGATGCGCCGTATAATCGCTGACATTCGGAGCAGCCGGTGCCTTGAAATTGGGACCGACCGTGCAGCCGGCAAAGGGCAGCAAGGTGAGGGCCGCAAGCAATAGCGGTACGCGCGATCTCCATGGCCGGCTCATACGTTTAGTTTTGGGACGCGTCGCGCAACGCTGAATTTCCTTCCTGGCCGTCGCCGCCTGCTCACCCGCGGTAATAGTGCGATTGTGTGCGAAAGCCTCCGCGACCGCCAGCGGGCAGGGGAAGTAATAAAGTTGCGGTCGGCGGACTTGAAAACCGGCGTGACGAAAATATCGCCGTGGGTTCGACGAAATCGCCTGGAGCGATTTTGGACGCGCGCGGCGCGCCCGCAGGGCGAGGGCGGCATAGCATAAGAAAAACAACACTTTAGGCAGCGCATTATGCATCGTGTGTGCGCCAAGGATCCGCGTCGCCGCTGACAGCCGATCGGAGTTATGATTCTTCCACTGCGTCATGGACCGGCGGAGCCGGAAATTAAAAAAGGGGGAATACCATGTCAAAGGGAATTAAATTGCACCACCTGCTTGGCCTCGCCGCCGCACTCGCGGGTGCTGCGCTGCCGGCGGCGATCGCTTGGGCCGATGTCACCGAGACCAAGACCAGCACGTTCAACGCGTCGATCATGAAAATCAACAGCACCGATACGGAACGGTATTCCGGGGACAAGAAGCGCACGGATTCCGAGACGCGCTGCGATGGTTTCCTGATGTCGCGGCTCTGCGGGGACATCAAGGGCGGCGAAATCATCCGCCTCGACAAGGATCTTACCTGGACGCTGGAACCGGCGAAGAAGGAGTACCTGGAAAAGCCCTTTCCGACGCCCGAACAACGGGCGGAAGCCCGGCAGAAAGCAGAAGAGATGATGGCGAAGCTAAAAAGCTGCCCGGCTCCGACTCCGACCCCGCAGCCCACCGCGCCCGATACCTCCAAGTGCGACATGTCGCCGCCGAAATTCGAGATCAAGCAAACCGACGACACCGGGTTCTTTGCCGGTCACCAGGCGCGCCGATCAACGGTGACGATGACACAGACCTGTACCAACAAGCAGACGGGCGATGCGTGCGACATTATCCTCGGTGTCGACAGCTGGCTTACCCAGGACGAGATTCCCGGCGCTGCCGATGTGAGGGCGTTTCACGAGGCGTACGCCAAGAAGCTCGGCCTGGATGAAACCGCACAAGCCATTAAGCCGCAGATGCAGGCCCTGCTCGCGCCGTATATGGACGCCTTGCGCCAGGCGGGTGGAAAGACCGGCGATTTCAAAGGCTACCCGCTCAAGACTTCCATCTCCATCGCGATGGGCGGTGAGCACTGTCAGGCGGCAAAGTCGCAGCCTCAAGGGGCGTCCGGCGGTGGCACCGTGGCGAGCGCGACGGGCGCCGCGACAGAGGCCGCAGAGAGTTCCACCACCAGCGCCGCCGGTGCCGCGGCCGCTCAGGCGGCAGGTCAGTCCGGTGGCATCGCCGGCTCGATCGCTGGATCGGCGGCCGGCGCCTTCGGGTCGAAGCTGATGAGCGGGCTCTTTGCCAAGAAAACGCCCCCGCCGGCCAAACCGGACGCGAGCGCGACCACGCCGGCCCAGGCGGGTAAGCCTGTACCGCTCGTCGAATGGTCGATCGAGACCACCTCGATCGGTACCGAACCGATCGCCAGCAGTCAGTTTGAGCTGCCGGCGGATTGGAAGCTCGATCAGCCGAAGCCGCAAAAGGAGCGGGAATTCCAGTGTCCGACGCCGGGCAAGTAGCGAGTTCGCGGTAAGCGAGAGAGCGCGGCGACCTGCGTCAGGCCGTCGAAGCCCACTTCGCCGCTCTTGGCCGGATCGCCGGCCAGAAATTCCTGCATCTTAGTGACAGCATAATAAGATAGCAAAAATAATTAGTTACAAGATAAAATTAATGTTATTTATGTTTATGTATCCGCTACAACGACCGTATTCGAAACAATGACGCGAAACGAGACGACCGACTCCGCCGTTCTGTCCGAATGGCAGCCGACAGTTTCCGGTAACGCGGAGCTGCTGCTGTCTAGCGGTAATGGCGGGGCATGCGCCGGCGCTTCAAATGGATTTCGATTTCAAGGGCGGTGGAGGCTTTGTCGTCGCGAGACGGGCATGCGGCCGCGTGATGCCCAAGGACTATGCGGTGCATTTTCGGCTGCGCGGCCGCGGCGCGGTGAACAATCTGGAATTGAAGCTGATTGATCCCACGGGCCAGAACGTATGGCGATACGTGTACAAGGACTTGCGGCTTCCAGCGCGATGGACGCGAATGAACGTGCAGAGCCGGGACATCGAATTTGCCTGGGGTCCGTCGAGCGGCAGCGGCATTTCGAATCTGGGTGCCATCGAGTTGGCCATTGTCGCGGGTGAAGGCGGCAAGGGCACGATGTGGATTGCCGATATGCAGATCGAGGATTGCGGCGCTACCGACGTTCCGGTAGCCAGTGCCTCCAGCGAATTGCCGGGTTTTGAAGCCGCCGGCGCGCTGCTCGACACCGGTTGGAGACCGCGGCCCGATGATCTTCGGCCCTGGCTCGCGATCGATTCGATCCGGCCTCGCATGGTGGGCGGCTTGATCATCGATTGGCGGGAGGATGCACCCGCGGGCGGTTTTCGTGTTCGCGGTTCAAACAGCGGTCGTCGCTGGAAAATGCTCCACGCCGCGACGCGGGCAGGCGGCAGACGCAGCTACGTGTTTCTGCCCGGACTCAAGACCCGATTCCTGCGCCTTGAACTCGACGAACCCACGGCGGGCGTGGTCGTGCGTCTGCAATCCTTTGAATTTTCGCGTTCGATCCACGCCTTCTGGTACCACATCGCCCAAGCGGAAGCGCGCGGCTGGCATCCGCGCTGGCTGCATCGTGAACAGAGTGTGTGGACGCCGATCGGCACCTCAAACGGCACACACTGCGCGCTCATGAACGATGACGGCATGGTCGAGGTCGGCCAAGGATCATTCTCGATAGAGCCCATGTTGTGGATCGAGGGTCGGCTCTTCACGTGGACGGATGTGACCTCGCGCCAGGAGCTGCGGGAGGGTTGGATGCCGGTGCCCGCGGCGATTTGGGAGACCCGCGAATGGAGCCTGTGCGTTGAGGCCGAGGCGACGGTGAGCGGCGGATTGCGGGTGCGCTACCGGTTCCAAAACCTCACCGATCAAACACAGTCCGCCAAGCTTTTCGTGCTGGCGCGTCCGTTTCAGGTCACGCCGCCCTGGCAGCATTTTCGCAAGCTGGGCGGCGTCAGCCCAATCCATGACTTGGCGTGGGACGGACAGGCGGTGCGCGTGAACGGAACCATGCTGATCGCGCCGATGACCCAGCCGGCGGGATTTGGAGCGATGAGCTTCGACGACGGGTTCATGGCGTCCTGGCTTCTCGCGGGTAAGCTGCCGGGCAGCACGGAGGCGCACGATCCATTCGGTTTTGCCACGGGTGCGCTCGCCTTTGAGTTGTCGCTGCAGCCGCGTCAGGTCTGCGAACGGGTGATGAGTTGCACGCCGCTCGCTGCGGCGGGTTCGATGGGCGAGGCGGCATTCGACTGGCGGTCAACCCTCGCGGTGACCCAATGGGCTGGCAATGGCTCGATCGGGGAGGCGATCCATGCGGCGCTCACCGCGACGGCGCACATTCTGGTGACCCGCTCCGGTCCCGCCCTGCAACCGGGACCGCGCCGCTACACGCGTTCCTGGATCCGGGATGGCGCGATGATGAGCGCCGCGCTGCTGCGCATGGGGCACGCGGATGAGGTCCGGGATTTCATCCGCTGGTATGCTCCGCATCAGCGCGAAGATGGGTTTGTGCCCTGCTGCGTGGACAGCGAGGGCACCGATTGGCTGGTCGAGCACGATAGCCACGGACAATTGCTGGCATTGATAGCCGACTACCACCGGTTCAGCGGGGATGACCATTTCCTCGGGGAATCGTGGATCTTCGTCGACAAGGCGGTCGGATGCATCGAGCGCCTGCTCGAAGCGGATGGACTGCTGCCGATATCGGTGAGCCACGAGGGCTATCTCGCGCAGCCGGTGCATTCCTATTGGGACGACTTCTGGGCGCTGCGGGGTTTGCGCGACGCGGCGGGCCTGGCGCAATCGTTGGGCCGGCATGGGGTTGCGCGGCGCTGGCAGGCGCTCGCTGCGCGCTTGGCCTCCTCGCTGTTCGTCTCGATCGAAGCCACCCGGGCGCAGCGCAAACTGGACTTCATACCCGGCAGTGTCGAATGGGCGGACTTCGACCCGACGGCGACTGCCAATGCGATTTATTTGCTCGATGTGCCCGACGGACTGAATCGCGAGGCTCTCGATCGAACCTTCGACAAATATCTCGCCGACTGGCGCGGCAAGCGCAGCGGCGCCGTGGAATCGCCGAGCTACACGCCTTATGAAATCCGCATCATCGGCGCATTGGTGCGCTTGGGAAAGCGCGATGCGGCTCTGGAGCTGTTGCGGTTCTTTCTGTCGGATCGCCGTCCCGTGCCTTGGAACCAGTGGCCGGAGATTGCGTGGCGCGATCGCAAGGCGCCTGCCCACATCGGCGATCTTCCGCACACGTGGATTGCCGCCGAATATGTGCTCGCCGTGCGGAGTCTCTTTGCTTACGAGCGCGAAGCCGATCAATGCCTGGTTTTGGCGGCGGGCTTGGCGCCCGAATGGATCGAAGGGGCCGGCGCGCAAGTGCATGAAATGCCGACGCTTTACGGCAGCCTGAGTTATTCGTTGCGCAGAATCGATGCGAAAACGCTGCAAGTTAAAATCGGCGGCGGAATCGCCGTCAAGCTGGTTCTGCGTCCGCCGCTCGCGGCGCCGCTGCGCAGCGTGATGGTCAACGGCAGCGCCTGCACGAGTTTTGACGGGGACTCCGTGACGGTCCGCAACGTCCCCGTGGAGGTCACCTGCACGACTCTCTGAATTGCTTGCCGTCAGCGCGCAGGCCGCATTCGTCAATTCTGCGCGGGATGCCGCTGGGACCAACTGGTATTCTGCCCCATCGAGGCGTGACAGGCGGCGAAGCACGGTGACAGAACCTTCAACCAAAATCTCCGGCGCCGCGCCCGAGGGCGAGGCGGCCGATCTAGGTCTCTGGCGAGAGATGATCATGACGATCCGGGCGATCTTCGCCTCGCCTGCGGGCAAGACGCTGGTGCTGCTGGTGATCGCCATCATTCTGGTCGTCATTGCAACCGCCTACGGACAGGTTCGCCTCAACCGCTGGAATAAGCCGTTCTACGATGCATTGTCGCGCCGCGACCTGCGGGACTTTCTGTTCCAGCTCGGCGTGTTCTTCCTGATTGCGGGATTCATTCTCTTCCTCAACGTGTGGCAGAGATGGCTCGCAGAGACCTTGCAGGTCAAGCTGCGCGAGGGTCTCGTCAAGAGTCTGCTCGAGGAATGGATGCAGCCGCGCCGCGCGTTCTGGCTCGCCAATTCCGGAGCGATGGGCGTCAATCCCGATCAGCGCATGCACGAAGATGCGCGCCACTTGAGCGAATTGTCGGCCGATCTGTGGGTCGGGCTGCTGCAGGCGACGATTTTGTTCGGTACCTTCGCCGGCGTACTGTGGAGTCTTTCCAGCGACTTCGATTTCCGCCTCGGCGATCGCGACTACGCCATCCCGGGATTCATGGTGTGGGCGGCCATCATCTACGCGAGCGGCGGCTCGCTGCTGAGCTATTGGGTCGGGCGGGGTCTGGTCGGCCGCAACGCGGATCGCTACGCGCGTGAGGCCGATCTGCGTTTTTCGCTCGTGCGCGTCAACGAACACGTCGATGACATTTCGCTTGCCGAGGGGGAGGCGGGCGAGAAGCGCCGCATCGAGCTCAATCTGGGCGAGGTGCTCGCCGCAACGCGCCGCATCGTGTGGGGACACACCAATCTCACCTGGATCACCGCGGGTTTCGGTTGGGTGACGCTGGTCGCTCCCATTCTCGTCGCGGCGCCGCTTTACTTCACGGGAAAGGTCTCGTTCGGCGGTCTCATGATGGCGGCCGGGGCCTTTACGCAGGTGGTGTCATCGCTGCGCTGGTTCATCGACAATTTCAGCGTCATTGCCGACTGGCGCGCAACGCTGCTTCGAGTCGCGAATTTCCGCCATGCCCTGATCAGTACCCATGAACCCAAGGGTTTCGAAAGCCGCATCGCTTACCTGGAGGGCGATCCGGGGGCAATAAGAATCGAGAACCTTCAGATCGTGTCCGCCGCCAACGCCGACATGCTCAAGGAAAGGAAAGTGGTCGTCGCGGCCGGGGCACGCGCCCTCATTTCGGGTGCGCCGGGAACCGGCAAAACCCAGCTATTTCGCGCATTGGCGGGCTTGTGGCCCTGGGGCGCCGGGCAAATCACCCGCCCGCGAGGCGAACAGATATTTTACGTGCCGCGCGGCACACCGTATCTGCCCCGGGGAACCCTGCGCGAGGTGCTCGCGTATCCGTTGACGGCGGAGAGTTTCACCACGGACGCCTTCACGCGTTCGCTGTACCGGTTTGGCCTCGAGCGTCTCGCGCCCTTGCTCGATGAGGCGCGCCGTTGGGATTGGGAATTGAGTCAGGACGAGCAGCTGTGTCTGGTCTTCGCCCGCATCTTGATCCAGACGCCGCCCTGGGTGCTCATCGACGGCACGTTGGGGTCACTCGACGACGACGTGCTCGACCTGGTCGTCGACGTGTTCACCAACGAACTTCGACACATCAGCATCATTCATATCGGCGCACCCGGGGAAGCCCATCGGCTCTTCCCGAGTGTCCTGCATCTCGTCAAAGCGCCTCGGATACCGAAGAGCGCGACGGACCCAAGCGCGCCGGGAATGAGCCGATGAAACATACCCCGATACCGACTGCGAGGCGCTGCGCAGTACGGCTCGCGAGAGTGCTCATGGCTTTTCAGTTCGTTGCGCTATCGCCAGCATGGGCCGCGGCGCCGGACCTCGAATTTCACGCACCGCAGGCCGCGAACGATGCGAAGACGTCCGCGGCCATGCGCGATTTGGCCCAGCGGATGCTTCCCGTCTATCAGGACACCGATCCTGACCGCTATCTCGAGAATTTATCGGCGCTTCAACTGGTCGCAGGCGGCTATTCGGCCGCGGATGTGTCGCGCCAAGCGCTGCGCATTCGGCGGCGGCCGGTGCGCGTCGGCCAGCCCGTGGGCCGTTCGGTGGTATTCGATATTTACGCGTACGCGAAGGCGATCGAAGCGGAGAACCGGGTTTCATTCAGCCAAGCATTCACCAGGGCGTTCGGCGAGGTGGTTTCCCGTCTCGACGATCCGGATGCGTACGCGGTGACTCGATGGCTCCAGACGGCCCCGCAAGTGTTTCAGGCGGCTCTGCAGAGGGCGCTTGACCAGCAGCGGGCCAAGGACAGCATCGACCAATCGGATGCGGTGAAACTGATCCGGACCTATCTCTCGTTTGATGCCTACCGGAGCTTCGGTCCCTTGGTCGATGCGCTCGTCGCTACAGACGATGATCGGCGCTATGCGGTCGAGAGCGAGATCCTCATCAAGGCGTCGGACGGGGCGAGCATCGCGGCGGTGGTGGCCCGCCCGAAGAGCCGTTCCGAACCGCTGGCGACGCTCCTTGAGGTCACGATCGGCGACTCGCAAGGCTCCGCCAAGGAGTGTGCGGCACACGGCTACGTGGGGGTGATGGCTCACACCGGCGGAACGCGCGCGAATCCCCGCCATGTCGTTCCCTACGAGCACGACGGCGAGGACGCGCGCGCGGTCATCGAGTGGGTGGTCAAGCAACCGTGGAGCGACGGACGCGTGGCAATGTACGGCGACGGCTATGGTGCCTTCACCTCCTGGGCCGCAGCAGCGCGATTGCCGCCCGCGCTCAAGGCCATTGCCACATCGGGTTCCACCGCACCGGGGATCGACGTGCCCATGGCGGGCAGCATCTTTCACAACTCCGCCTACCGATGGTCTTTGACCGTGAGCACCACCGATGCGGCGGTGGAAAAGGACCTCAACGATGACGAGCCGTGGCGCGCGCTCGACCAGAAGTGGTATCGGAGCGGACGCCGCTACCGGGATTTGGGCCGGCTGTACGGACACCCCGATCCGCTCTTCATCCGCTGGCTGAACCACCCGAGCTATGACGTTTTCTGGCAGAAGATGATCCCTTACCGGGAGCAGTTCGCCAAAATCAACATCCCGGTGCTGACGGCCACGGGCTACTTCGCCGCCACCGAGCCCGGCGCACTGTATTACTTCACGCAGCACACTCGATACAACCCGCACGCCGATCACACGCTCGTGATCGGACCTTACGAGGACGGCGTGATGCGGCGCCCGCCGCCGGCCGTGCTGCACGGGTACGAAGTCGATTCAGCCGCGCGCGTCGATGTTCATGAGCTGCAATATCAGTGGTTCGACCACGTCCTGAAGGGCGCGGCACCGCCCGCTCTGTTGAGTGACCGCATCAACTACGAGGTCATGGGAGCGAACGAGTGGCGGCACGCGCCATCGCTCGAAGCCATGTCGGGCCGATCGCTCAGGTTTTATCTGGACGCCACCGCGTCCGGCGGGCGGCGCCGTCTCGCGCGGCATAAGAGCGCGAAGGCGGCGTTCGTCTCGCAGACGGTGAATTTCGCCGATCGCAGCGATGCCGGCTGGATGCCGCCGGCGGATCTGGTCACCCAGAGTCCGGTAACCCATAACGACATCATGTATGTGAGCGAACCGCTGACGCAACCCATGGAATTCAACGGTGTGTTCTTGGGCCGGCTCGATTTTGCGGTGAATAAGATGGACATGGACCTGAACATCACGCTGTACGAGCGCCTCGCCGGCGGCGACTTCATCCGCCTGTTCAATCCCGCTTATGAATTTCGCGCCAGTTATGCGCGCGACCGCGTTCATCGGCACCTGCTCAAGGCGGGAGAGCGCCAGGAGTTGGGGTTCAAGAGCGAGTGGCTGACGAGCCGGCAGCTGCAAAAGGGCAGTCGGCTGGTCATGGTACTCGGCATCAACAAGCGGCCCGATCGCGAGATCAATTACGGCACGGGTACCGACGTGAGTGAGGAATCGATCGCCGACGGAAAAATTCCTCTCAAGATCCGCTGGTATAACGACAGCTATATCGAGATACCGGTTCGCAAGTAGAGGCTCGGCTTTTAGCCCGGTCGCTTCAACATAATGTCAGTCAGTCACAGGATTATGTGAGCGAGCGCACGGCCAACATCAGCGCTGCGGGACGACCATTACTCCATGAAGATAGCAATCGCGGCAGCCGTCGGGATCATCGCGGGAATCTCTGGAACCGTTGCTCTCGAGCGGCATCGGTCCGAGGCGCAAGCCATGCCGGAACCGCCGGTGGCGCAATCAGCGGTTCAGCAGCCGTATCCGTTTGCGCTCTCATATCGACATCATTTGCGACCGCGCGAGCCGCGCGCCTGACGCGAAAGACCAGCCACGGCAATCGCGACGATTCATGGCGCCTGCCTGCCGCGGCGTCCTGGTGGACGCCGCGGCAGGCCCGATCACCCGCCGTCGGTGGTCAATGAGTGGCGCATGACTGCCATTGCGTGGGGAGGGTCCCCCCGTTCTGCTGGATCTGGGCGGCCGCCGCGTCCAGCGACACCGCCGCCGGATAGGCCGCCGAAGTGCCCGCGGCTCCCGCGTTGAGCAGATACCACAGAGTCAGGTGCCGGCTGTGCAGGTCTCCATAGGGATCCGGCAGGCGCAACGGTGATGAGGAGGGGCCGACCTCCCCGACGGGCGTTTTCTTCAGGATCTGATCACACTGATACGTTTGGTAGGCCGCGCAATTGTAGTTCCCCTTTCCGATCAGCTGCTGGGCCTCCTGATAGCAAGAATGCAGCGCAGTTCCGACACTCGCCGGCTGGAACTTGATGAGCGGCCGTAAGACGATATCCAGGTACCCGTATTCAACCGCGATCTCGGTCACCTGTATCTGCTGGTTGGTCGCGGTCAGGGGGATCGGGTGTTTCGCTTGCGGATTGGGCTGGATGAACTCAACGTTGAAGAGCGTGACCGAACGGGCGGGGCTGCCGGAGCCATGGCCGCCATCGCACGAGGCGATCGCAGGGATAAACGTTCCCTCCGGGTGCTGCTCCTCCGTATGGGAGGCTTTGCGCGTGGCGCCGACGATGAGCTGGGTAGCCGGCTGAAAGCTACCGGTGGGGCATGGCTGAACGTTCGCCCCCGGCGGAGCGATGAAGCTCGGGAAGGCGTTGAGTCCATTAACGGTGGCCAGCTGTTCGTCGATGACGTAATCGACCCAGGCTCCACCCGGCGGAATGCACACATTCCACGGGATCACTTCAGCGCCCAAGCCGCTGAAGCTCACTGGATTGCCCAAGAGGTCCTGGCCCTTGAGGCTCGAGAGCAGCACTGGCACCGGCAATCCCGTCGCGCCGTTGTAGCCGCAGTTCGACCCGCGCACATTATCAGCCGGAATGTAGTACGCGGACTCTGTAATGGGGGCATTGGGGGGAATTGTTACCCCACTGGGCGCCGTTACTGCCGTCGAGGATATGGGACTGTTCTGGCAGGGCAACGCGACGGTGCAATTCCCCGCCGTTGTCGATCCGCCCTGGCCCGGCGCCAAGAACGTCCCAGGCGAGTTGAGTACATAGCCGTAATAGGGACTCGACGTGCCCTTATCCTCGCCCTTCGGATCGTCGCTGCCATAACAATTGTATCCAAGCGAGGCCGTGCAGGCTGCCGCAATGGTGCCCGACGGGTCGTACAGAGTATGGATGTCTTCGCTACCGTCGCCCCCGGTTGCGTCCAGATACCAATTGATGATGTTCCCGTTGGTATCGGTTGTTACCCACGCCGTTGCGCCTGTGCCGCAGGTGTTTGCGCTGACCGTGTTCACGCCATCGTTCAATGTCAGGGCCACAAAGTTCGGGTTAGTAGTCACGCCGTCCGGGCTGCAGAGAACGTTGATCGGCGCAGTCGAGCAGGTACCAGGTCCAGTCGAGCACAGCGGAGCGGCCAGCTGCAGCGCCGCAGTGACGGAGTTATTGGTCCCATACGGGCTTCCGGATGGCGGGGTCGAGCAATCCGCAATCCCGGAGCCGCAATAGAACAGATTGAAGGCGTTCCCCGTATACGAATAGGTCGTCGTGACGACCGTGGCATTAAAAGAGTCCGTCGAGCCACTGGGAGTAGAATATGAAATTGTGTAACCAGCACCCTGCGTATAATCATAAAAAGAATATTGTCCAAGAACACCGGTATATGTTCCATTAATACCGGCCCAGATATTGATTTCGTCCGTGCCACTGGCCGGGGCCGTGCCAGGGGGCGGGCACACGCTCGCGGATGCAACCGGTCCAGTGAAGAGCAGCCCGTAAATGTCCGGAAACGCTAGATTCGCCCCGGGCGTTACAACATCGTCGTAAAGGAAAGCCCCCAACGGTGACGTCCAATACGGGTTCGTATTGGACGGCCCCGGCAGAGGTCCTAGCCACGGAACGAGACAGTACGTGAGGCCGGCATCTCCGGCGCTCGTCGACGACATGGTAAGCGTGCCGCTCGTCGCCAGGAACTGACCACCACCCTCATTGGTCGCCGTTAAAGACCCGGAACCACTGTTCCCGCCAATGTTGAAGCTGAAGTTAATCGGCGGATCCTTTCCACCGACCGGCTGGAGAGTGAGAGTCGGTGAGGATCCGGCTGCGCCAACTGTCGCCGCAAAGGCCGCGCTCGGCAGCATCATCGTGGCGGCTAGAACGAGGCTCGCGAAAATCAGACTGCTTCGACCGGCTGTGCTTGCCGCTCGGCGCTTGGCGCTTGCTAGACGGCCCCAGGTGTTCATCAGCAGGAATGAGTTGCAACTCTTCATAATTCACCCCAATATTTTTTCTAAGTATCGGCGGCGCAGGTACATGCGGAGTCGAGGTAGTGCGAAGCATCCCGAGCTTTTATCTTATTCGAGTCCATTCGAGTCGATAATTCTTCGTATTACTATTCTTACCGACGAAATTAGCACATGCGATGCCAGCATGCTTGAACTATTGATTACAGTGCTTGCAGACCGGCGCTGCGGCGGCGCAACACCGGATTATGTTTACCTGCTGGCTGCAATCTCGTGCGCCGGCGTCTCTCGCACCGCTGAAACTTGCGGGCGGATCGGCGCCGCATGCGCGTGTGCGTCCGACGTGTGCCGCTGCTCTGCGCGGTGGAGGTTCACCAGATAACCGCGCACCAGCGCCCGATCGGCCGCAAAGGCATACGGAGCCTTGCTCACGATGGCGTTGCCGTCGTTGAGCAGTTTCTCGGCCTGTGCGTAATCGCCGAGACCGGTGAGTGCTGCGCCTTCGACGCTTGCGGCGAGCGCAGTCGTCAAGTGAGTCGGCGATAAAGCAGCAGTATAGATTTCCCTTGCTTCTCGAGCGTCCCGCTCGGCCTCCGCGAACTTGCCCGTGGCGACCTCAAGCATCGCGAGCTGCAACAGGCTCGAGGCGATGTCTGGATGCTTGGCATCGAACAGGCGTCGCCGCATCGCGAGCGCGGTCTGCACCGCGCGATCGGCGGCGCCGTAGTCGCCGTCCAGCATCAGCCAGTAGCCGACGAGGTTCATGGTCCGGGCAACGTCGGGGTGATCCCCGGGAAATAGGCGCTGGTACATGCGCAGCGACTCCTGCAAAGTTGCCAGGCCCTCCCGCGTGTGGCCTTTCTCGTACTGCACGAAGGCAATCTTGCCGAGGGAAAATGCCACATCCGCATGATTTTCGCCGAGCAGCTGGCGCTGCATCGTGTAGGCTTCGCGATAGGTCGCCTCCGCGCGGTCGAGGTCGCCCTTCCTCCAGTAGATCAGGGCAAGATTGGTGAGTCCCATGGCAATGTCGGCGTGTTTCTCCCCGTACAAGCGGCGATACATCGCGAGCGATTCGACCATCAGTTTTTCCGCCTCATCGGGCTGGTCATTATCTATCTGCAGAACAGCCAGATCGTTGAGGGCTTCAGCGAGTGCCGGATGCGGCGCTCCGCCTCGAAGCCCGCGCTCCACCGTGACGGCTTCTTCCATGAGCGGAATCGCCGCCTTGAGATCGCCATTCTGGTCGATGACGAATGCCAGATCCTTGAGCGTGAGCGCCGTGCTGTCGTTCGCCTCGCCGTAAAGCGCGCGCCGCCGCGCGAGCGCATCGCTCAAGCTCGCTTGCGCCTCCGCGCCACGGCCTTCTTGGGCAAGTACCATGCCGAGGCCGTACTGCGCCTGGGCGACGGCTTCCTGCTTGCGCCGGCCGTCGGGCTCTTGGGCGAGCAGTTTCAGCACTTGATGATAATCCTTCTCGGCGGCCGCATAGTCTCCCTGCCAATTCAGCAGCTCGCCGTGGTGGTTGAGCGTATCGGACAGATCGGCCGGCTCCGCGCCGCCGGACCGCTTACGCGTGGCGAGCGCGCCATCGAGCAGCGGCCGCGCTTGGCTGTAGAGTCCGAGCCCCATGTACACGGTACCGAGCGTATCCTTGAGCGTCGCCTGGATCGCCGGTTGCTTCGCCAGCTCCCGGTCAATGCGCGCCGCACCCTTATCGAGCATCTCGCGCGCCGTCACCGTGTTGCCCCGCGCCTCGCTCGGGTCCGAGATCTTGAACAGATCGACCAGAAAGTTCGTGGTTTGCTTGGCCGTCTCGGCTTGTGCCTCCGCGCGCACCGTCTGGCGCTGCGCCGCGGCACGCTCGATGAGCGCATAGGCGGCGAGTCCGCTGGTGAGCACCATGCCGGCCATCGCCGCACACGAGAAGGCGAACAGGCGGCGGTTGCGCCGCTGCTGCTCGCGCCGCTTCAGCATATCGAAGCCGACGCCTAGGAGTCCCGATATGACTTTGAGCTTGGCGTTGTTCTTGCCGTCCTTTCCCGGGCGCGCGTCCGCCGCGATCGGCTCGGTGCGCGCCGTGCCGAGCTCCCCGTCCGCGCCCAAGCGAAAGCGCAGCGCCGGCGGAAAACATTCTTCGGCCTCCCGTCCGGGCATGTCGGTCGCATTCGGCTCCCCGCCGACGATTAGGCAGAAGATGCGGTCCTCGCGCCCCAAGCGCTTGAAGGCGAGAATTTCCTCATTCACCCACTTCGACTTCGCCGCCTGCGGCGAGCAGATCACGATCTGGCAGGCGGAGCCTGTTAGCGCCGCATTGATCAGGGATCCCAAATCCGTGGCGCTCGGCAGCTCGTCGCGGTCTTTGAAAATGGGCGCAATGCGCTTGGGCACCTCGCCGCGCTCGGTCACCGTGCCGATCAGCGGTTTCGGGGGGCGGTACCTCTCGAGCGAGCCGTGCAGCCACGACGCCCAGTGCGAATCACGGTGGCTGTAGCTGATGAAGGCGCGGTATTTGGGCGGGTCCATGCCGTGTCCATCCGCCTCTAATGTGTAGCTTTGAACAGGCGAAGACAGTGCGTTGTGGTTCGCATGACTTTCCCCTGGATCGTTTGCTTTCGTGACCAAGCGTGGCCGCGATCATTCAGCCTAGTCTAACAAGTTCTTGCTGTCTATTTTGTAATGTACCTTTCTGCCGCCAAACGTCAACGACTGTGCCGGCGTGCCGTTGCATCTCCTCGCGGCAACCATACTTTGACCTGGGGAATCTCGCATGCGCTATTTCACCTCCGTATTCGTCCTTGGCGTGACCACTCTGGGCGCATTGTCCGGGTGCGGTGGAGGGTCAGGCGGTTATTACGGCAACGGAGGGGGCGGTCCGCCGCCGTTGGTAAGCTATGTCGGCACGACGGGTGTCTTCGTAGCCTGGGCCGATCCGATCAGCGGCAACTTTGCCGCGGCGCCGATAGGCAGCTATGCCGGTAAGAAACAGGTCATGCGCGGTACCGTGGATTTCCAATCCGGAACGAATTTGTCGCAACCGGCCGGTATCGAGGTTTACAAAGGCAGCGACGGCCACATCTATGGGCTTAATTTGGCCGCGATCGGCATGCCGGCCGGCGAGCAATTGTCCTCCGAGGCGGCTGCGACGGTCGATGACGTCTGTACGCTGCCGGGTACGCAGGTCGCGGGCGCCGATTACGACTATATCGGCGTCTACTTCGCCGCGGATCTGCAAACGACGACCAATTCATCTTATATCTACCGTCTGCCGGGTCCCGATGGGGTGTGCAACACCGCCGATGACATCTTCCACATGGTCAAGACCGGCATGGCGTCGACGGATGCGCCGATCATCGTTTCCGGCATGCCGGTGGCGACCGTGCGTACGGCGCAGGGCGGCATCTCGGGCTTTGTCGTCAAGAGCGGGGCGACCCTGCAGCTCGTCGACAGTAATTTCGCCAATCCCGCGGTGCTCGGCACCTTTGCTGCACCGATCGGTGTGGCGGTGGCGCTGCCGGTGGGAACCACACAAGGTTATCCGACCGGCCAGCTCTACGTCGTCGATGGGAACATCGTGTACGTGAATTACGCCGCCCGAACGGTGTCGGGAACGCTGTACTCCATTCCGAATTGGATCCCGACCAACCCCGAAGCGCTGTTCGCCGCCTCGCCGACCACCCTTTACTTTTCGGTCAATACGCCGGCGGTTGGCGTGACGCCTGCTCATGCCACCATCTTCGCGATGCCGGCCGACGGCTCGGCCATGCCATCCGCGGTCGACACCGAGCCCGGCCGCATCGCCACATTGCTGTTCCCGGTGCAGGGTGCAAATCTCCTATGGGGGGTGGTGAACTCGACGTATGCGATCCGTACGTTGCCGGCCGCCGGCGGTGCATCGACGACGCTGGTCAATAGTGCGGAAAACGACGGTACATTCATCGCTACGGCGAGCACCATTTATTATGAAACCTGGGCACAATCCTTCGATACATCGACCAATACGCTGACCCGCAGCGGGACCCAATGCGGGATCGTCGGTGTGAATGGCAGCCTCATTCAAGCGCCGCTCGCAAACTCGACCTTCGTGAACGGGGGCCAACAGCAGCCATGGCCCGATGACACGACGACCACCGCGACCGCATACCAAACGCTATTCCAGGTACAAGGTCTGTCTCCGGTGACCGTGACCAATGCGATCACCGGCGAGATCTACGTGGAGGACGGCGTCTCCGGTGGAACCCTGATCGCCATCGACGCGGGCTCGAATCAACCGGTAACGACGATCGGGCAGCTGCCGGTCAGCACCGCGACAACGCTCAACGGCACGTTCCGGGACGCTTCGAACACGGGATTTCTGGAAGCCGAGAACGCGCTGTCGACCCAGGATCCCGCGACACGCGATTTGTATTTGTTCGATTCCCAAGCGACGGGGAGCCTGTCGCTGCTGACCGACAATCTATGAGTTGTCTATCTTGCATCTTTGCAATCGCTGTTTGATCATTAGCGCGCCTTAGCGCCTGGTTTCACACATTAATTCCAACGAGGACCCATCATGAAAAAGTTGTTCGTCACCGCCACCATCGCCGCTGCGCTTCTTTGCGGTGGAGTCGCCATGGCGCAGAAGCCGGTGGATAACGTCAGCGCCAAGAAGCACCCCAATCTTGCCGCTGCGCAGAACTTGTCGCAGAAAGCCTGGGAGAAGATAGTCGCTGCGCAACAAGCAAACGAATGGGACATGGCCGGACACGCGGCCAAGGCCAAGGATTTGCTGGATCAGGTGAACCAAGAGCTGAAGATGGCGGCCGAGGCCGCAAACAAGAACAAGAAATAGTCGCTGCGCCGATGGTGATTTTGGGCGCCTTGCGCCCACCGAACGAGGGCCAGGACGGCCCTCGTTGGCGTTGCCGGCCACGCCGATCGGTGAAATATCAGTAAATCCGCCTGTGGCGCGCCGCGGCTGCGCCTTGTGCCGGCATAATATCCGCCAATACGGACCCGATTCACAGGGTGGGCCAATACTGGCGCCGACGTTGCCTTAAAATGTCGGCGAATGACCTCCGTCACGCCGGGCAGCGGGCGCTTATGGCAACAATGGCGCATTCGCAATGCTGCACTGCAGGTCAGACGTCAAGGGATATGTGGCGATTTAGGATAAGCGCACTGCTCTGGGTCATCGGGTGGGCTGCCGCCTCGGCGGTTTCCGCCGCCGAGCCAACTCTCGTCGATCGGATCGAAATGCTCGATTGGTCCGACCCGGAGCGCGCCGAAAAACTCATCGACTCGGTGCCGACGCTGGCGGAAAGCCGTGCGTCCGACGTGGAGATGCTCGAGGTGCGAGCGATGGTGTACGTCGATGTGCGCCGGGATCCGGAAGTCGAGGCCATCATCGCGCGGCTGCAGACCATCGCCCAGCACGGCGCTCACTCCGCCGTGCTGGCGCAGCATTATGTCCGTGGGTATTCTCTTTATCAGCGCGACCAGTACGCCGCCGCCAGTGACGAGCTCAATCGCATCGATATGGAATCGCTGACGACGGATACCGAGCGCTATCGCGTGTCGATCTTGCGCGGCAACACGTTGCGGACGCTGGGCCAGGCGGAGGCTGCACTGCCCTTTCTGGAGAGGGGCTTGGATCTTGCGCACGACATGCACGACGATGTGCGCGGCCTGCATGCGATGCTCTGGCTGGCACATATCTACAGCAATACCGGCAACTTCGATCGTGCGGCCGAACAGCTGGAGAGCGCCCGGCGCCTGGCGACCTCGCTCGGCGACGAGGCGGCGCTTACCGAGGTCGACAGCTGCTTGTCAGGCATCGAGGATGATCGCGGCGATCGCGTCGCGGAGCGGCGCGCCAGTTTGTCCTCGCTCGAGCATGCGAAGCGCTCGGGCAGCACCAAGTGGCTGGCGCATGCGCTCGTCAATCTCGGCGATTCGTATCTGAAGACACGTGATTTCGACGAATCGCTCAAGTACTCCAAGCAGGCGCTGCCGCTCGTGATGAAAGTGCGCGGCAGCGGCGATGAGCCGATCGTATTGTTCAACGAAGGACTCGCCAACATCGGTCTCGGCAACATCAAGGCGGGGGAAAAGTTGGCCGAGGGCGCGATAGCGCAAACGATGGCCGGCGACAACCTGCTGGACGCGCAGGAACTGCTGCGCGAGTACGCCAACGCGCTCGAGCATGCGGGCTATTTGATGATGGCGATTCAGATCTATCATCGCTACGACGAGCTGGGCGAAAAAATAATGACCAGCACGCGGCAGCGCGCCTTTCTCGAGTTGTCGGCCAAATTCGACGACGAGCGCAAGGCGCGTGAACTCGAGCTTCTGCGCCGCGACAACGCCCTCAAGGCGTCCGACATGCGCGCACAGCGTTTGCGCCAGCAGCTGATTCTGGCCGCAGCGCTGTTCGTGACCTGCATCTGCGCGGCGCTCATTTGGGCATTCACCCGCGTGCGCAGGGCCAATGATCGGCTGCGATTCAACAGCGAGCGCGACGCACTGACGGGATTGCGCAACCGGCGCTATTTCAACGAGCACGTATTGAGCGTCGACGGGGCGCGTCCCGTCGGAGGCTGCGTACTTCTGGCCGATCTCGATCATTTCAAGCGGATCAACGACACGCTCGGGCACCAGGCGGGGGATGCGGTGTTGGCGACCGTGAGCCACCGGCTGTCGGCGGCATTGCGCGAGAACGATAAACTCGTCCGTTGGGGCGGGGAGGAATTTCTTGCGGTCCTCGATCCGATAACCCCCGAACAGGCCGATCGCACCGTGGAGAGGCTGCTGTACGCCGTGCGCCGCGATCCGGTGTTGTGGAACGGCAAGACGATCAAATGCACCATCTCCATCGGTTATGCGTATTTTCCGATGGCCGGATCGGAAACCGAGATTACCCTGGACAGCGCCATCGGCCTCATCGATAAGGCGCTGTACATGGCCAAACGGCGCGGCCGCGACCGTGCCTGTCTGATCAGTGCGGTGTCCGCCCATAATGAACGGGAACTGACCATTCTCAGCGCCGAATTCGAATCCGCGGCGGCGGACCGGCGCATCAAGCTGGTCGAGATGGGCGTCGCCGCCTAGGAGCCTGTCTTGAGCATTCCGCATGGGCCGCGCACAACTCGGCCTTGCACCCTTTTCGCCGCCGATTCGTCAATTCGCTGAATCCTTCGCGCCGGGATGGCATGATTGCGTCTGCGAAGCGAGGGATTGAAGCATGTGTGCAAGCAAGGTGGCCGAAGGCGGCAAACGGGGATGGATCATTCCAATCGGGGGCGCCGAGGACAAGGAGAACTCGCCGCAGATCTTGAACCGATTCGTCCGTTTGGCCGGCGGCGACAGCGCCGACATCGCGATCATACCCACGGCGAGCATGTCGCGAAGTACCGGCGCGCGCTACGAGCGCCTTTTCAGCGACATGGGGGCGCAACGCGTGACGTCGCTGGATTTCGATACCCGGCGGGACGCGGAGGAGCCGGGACGACTCGAGCGTTTGGGCCGGGCCAGCGGCGTGTTCTTTACCGGCGGGAACCAGCTGCGGCTGTCGACGCTGATCGGGGGCACCTCGGTTGCGAGGGCGGTGCGGCAAATGAACGCCATCGGGATTCCGGTCGCGGGCACCAGCGCGGGCGCGGCCTTCATCAGCGAACATATGATTGCCTTCGGAGACGAAGGCAGCACCCCGGTGGCCGGCTCGGTGCGCCTGGCGCCCGGCCTGGGGCTCACCAACCGCTTCATCATCGATCAGCACTTTCGACAGCGCGATCGTTTGGGGCGGCTGCTGACGGCGCTCGCCTACAATCCGTTTGCGGTCGGCATCGGCCTCGACGAGGACACCGCCGCTTTCATCGGCCCCGACAACACCATCAATGTCGAGGGTTCGGGCGGTATTACCGTGGTGGACGCATCCGAAGTGCAGTTCTCCTCGATGGACGAGGTTCAGGAAGGCCGGCCCGTGTGCCTGCTGGGCGTCAAGCTGCATATTCTGACGCAGGGCGCCACTTTCAACCTGCAAACTCGGCAGCCGGACGCCGGCGCACTCGTTCATTCGAAAAGTTAGAATCAGACCAAGGGGGCGCCCATGCGAATCCTCGAGCGCAACGTCTATGTGGGTCCGTCGATGTACGCTCACTTCCCGGTGATCAAGTTGCTGCTCGATCTCGGGCCGCTGGAACAGTGGCCGAGCGGAAAACTGGGGCCTTCGTTCGTCGACGCACTGATGGTCGCATTGCCCGGCCTTCAAGAGCACGGATGCTCGTATCAGGTGCCGGGCGGGCTGATCCGGCGCATGCGCGAGGAGCAAGGCACCTGGCTCGGCCACGTCCTCGAGCACGTCGCCATCGAACTGCAGAACATCGCCGGTGAAGACGTGTCGTTCGGCAAGACGCGCAGCACCGATGTGCCGGGGGTTTACACGGTCGTGTACGAGTATGCGCAGCGCGACGAAGGCATCGCCGCAGGCGAACTCGGGATCGAATTGTTGTGTTCGCTGCTGCCGCCGGAGCTCAGGCCCGCGGGCGTCGTGCCGCCCGACTGGAGCTGGAAGGACAAGCGCGACGACTACATCCGCTACGCGCAGCGGCGGGCACTGGGCCCGTCGACGGCCTCGCTGGTGAAGGCGGCGCAGGAGCGCAACATCCCCTGGCTGCGCCTGAACGAACAGAGTTTGATTCAACTCGGTCACGGCAGGTACCAGCAGCGCATCCAGGCTACTGTCACCAGCCGCACCAGTCACATCGCCGTCGAACTGGCGCAGGACAAGGAAGAGACCAACAAGATCCTTGCCAACTGCGGGTTGCCGGTGCCGCGGCAGGAACTGGTGCGCTCCGCCGAGCGCGCCGTGCGCGCCGCCGAACGCCTGGGTTATCCGGTGGTGACCAAGCCCTATGACGGCAATCATGGCCGCGGTATTTCGATCGGGCTCACGGGGCCGGAGGAAGTGCGGGCGGGGTACGCGGCCGCGGCGGCGCACTCCGTCTCGGTGATCGTGGAAACCTATCTGCGCGGCGATGATCACCGGCTGCTCGTCATCAACGGCGAACTCATCGCCGCCACGCGGCGTACACCCGGCAGGGTGATCGGCGACGGCGTGCACAGCGTCCGGGAGCTCATCGACATCGTGAATCAGGACCCGCGCCGCGGCGTGGGTCACGAGAAGGTGATGACGCGCCTGGAACTCGACGCGCAGGCCGATATGATGCTGGCGCGCCAAGGGCTCAACGCTGATTCAACGATACCGGCCGGCCAGGTGGTCCTGCTGCGCAGTACGGCGAATCTGTCGACGGGCGGCACCGCGACCGATGTGACCGATGTCATTCATCCCGACAATCGCGACATGGCGGTGCGCGCCGTTACCGCAATCGGCCTGGATGTGGGCGGCGTCGATTTCCTATGCCCTGATATCACCGAGAGCTACAAGAACGTCGGAGGGGGCATCTGCGAGGTGAACGCCGCCCCCGGCTTTCGGATGCACGTCGCGCCGAGCGAGGGCACTGCGCGCGACGCCGCGGGCCCTGTGATCGACATGCTGTTCCCTTCGGGCGCCGTGGCGAGGGTTCCGATTGCCTGCATCACCGGCACCAACGGCAAGACCACCACCGCGCGCATGCTGGCGCACGTCGCCAAAATGGCGGGCTATACGCCGGGATTGACGACCACCGACGGGGTTTACATCGACGGCCAGCGCACCTTCGAGGGCGACATGACGGGGCCGGTGGCGACGCGCATGGTGCTCGCCGATCCGAGCATCGACCTGGCCGTGCTGGAGATCGCGCGCGGCGGGCTGCTGCGCGCCGGCATGGGCGTGCCCTTTGTCGATGTCGGTGCGGTGTTGAACGTGCAGTCCGATCATTTGGGGCTCAAAGGCATCGACACGCTCGAGCAGCTCGCCGAGGTCAAGCGCATCGTGGTGGAAGTTGCGCGCGATTGCGCGGTGCTCAATGCGGACGATGAAAATACGATCCGCATGTCGGCGCACACCAACGCGAAACACTTGTGCTACGTCACTTTGAATCCGCAGCACGCGGTCGTTCGCGAGCATATCCGGGCCGGCGGCCGGGCCTGCGCGCTCGAGCTGGGGGTCAACGGCCATATGATCACGCTGTACGACAAGGGCCGGCATATTCCATTGATGTGGACGCACTTGATTCCTGCGACGCTCGAGGGGCGCGCCATGCACAACGTGCAAAATGCGATGTTCGCCGCGGCGCTGGCGTTTTCGCTCGACGTCAAGCTCGATGCCATACGCCAGGGGTTGCGAACCTTCGACAGCACGTTCTTCCAGGCGCCGGGGCGCATGAACGTCTACGACGAGCATCCGTTCAAGGTGATCTTCGACTATGCGCACAATGCACATGCGGTTGGCGCGATGGCCGAACTCGCATCGCGACTCGACGTGCGCGGCAGGCGCATCGTGGTGGTGGCCGGGCCCGGCGATCGTCGTGACGAGGACATACGCGAGATCGCGAACAGCGTGGCCGGACGATTCGATCATTACATTTGCCGCCGCGACGACAACCTGCGGGGCCGCACCGACGATGAAGTGCCGAAGATGATTGCGCAGACACTGCGCTCCCTTGGAGTGGCGCAGAGCGCGATCGAGATCATTCCGGACGAGCAGGCGGCGCTCGATGCGGCATTGCGCTTGGGAAGGCCCGGAGATCTGCTGCTGGTGTTTGGCGATGCGCTGACTCGATCGTGGAAGCAAATCATCAAATTCAAGCCCGACGCGGCGGCTGACACGGTGACGCCGGCGCCTGCGGAACCTGCGCGCCGGGCACGCCGTGCCGCTCCCGCCGCCGCCGAAGAGAATGTCTCGATCGCGGTTCAGGACGATGCGGCACTCGAAGCCCAGGGGTTCGTGCGCGAGGAGCGTGGACTTCGCTTTGTCGGTGAAGCGGCGGATTGAGGGCCTGTCATGACCGACGCGCCGGAGCCTCACCATGGCTTCGCCAATTCGCGCAGGCTCACCGGCCCGAACCGGTATTTTGCCGAGCCCGCTGCAACGCTGACGCCGCTCGGGGAGGCGGCAACCGATCCTGAGGCCCTGCAAGACTGGGCAAGGCGCGTGCGTGCCGTCTCGAGCGCGCTTGGATGGCCGGACCCCATGCCCGTCATCGAGCGTCGCACGGGGGAAACGATTTTGGCGTTCAAGGCGCCGCGGAACGCCCTGCTGACGGCTACGGATCTCGGCGAGTGGGCATGGGAGCGCGCCGCCGCGCGCGCCGGAGAATTCTCGTTCGATCTCGCGCAGAATCTCGGCGATGACCCCACGGCCGTGCTGACAGCGCGTGCCGCAGAGGAGCGACGCCCGGAGATCGGGGCGCTGCGCGCCGCGGCTTCCGATCACCGGCTGCCGTTTTTCGAGGATGACGAGGCGATCTCGATCGGCGCGGGCAGCGGCAGCCGGACATGGCCACGCAATGAGCTGCCTACGCCCGCCGCGGTTCCGTTTCTCTCGCTGCACGATGTGCCCACCGCGCTCATCGCCGGCAGCAACGGCAAGACCACCACGGTGCGCCTGCTGGCCGCAATGAGCGCCGATGCAGGCTTGACGGCGGGCTATTGCTGCACCGATGGCGTGTTCGTCGGCGGCCGGGCCGTGGCACTTGGCGATTATTCGGGGCCCGATGGCGCGCGCTCGGTGTTGCGCCATCCGGAAGTGCAACTTGCCGTGTTGGAAACCGCTCGCGGCGGTATTTTGCGACGCGGGTTGGCGGTGGAGCGGGCGGATGTGGCCGTGGTCACCAACATCCAGGCCGATCACTTGGGTGAATACGGCATGGAAAGCGCGGAAGACCTGGCCGAGACCAAGTTGGTCGTGGCGCGAGCGGTTTGCCGAGGCGGAACCTTGGTGCTCAATGCCGACGATGCGACGCTGATGGCGGCGGCGATGAGATTGCCGTACGCTGCCGCCGCTGCTCGCGCGCTGTTCGCATGGGAGTTCTCTCAGCCGGCGCTGGTCGATTTGCGCGCCCGCGGCGGCAGCACTTGTGCCGTACGCGAGGGTCAACTCATGCTGCATCATGCCGACCAGGAGTGGGTGCTTGGCGAGGTTGAGCGGCTGCCGCTCACCTTCGACGGAGCCGCGAGCTACAACGTGGCCAACCTCGCCGCCGCTGCGCTTGCGGGCGCCGCACTGGGGCTGCCGCTCGTGTCGGTCGCGAACACCGTGCGCCGCTTCGGCGCCGTGCCGCGGGATAACCCGGGGCGCCTGGAACGCTGGCGCCTGCGCGGGGCCCAGGTGCTGATCGATTTTGCGCACAACCCGGATGCGCTGGCTCAGCTGCTGCGTACGGCGCGCGCACTGGGGCCGCGGCGGCTGTGTTTGCTGTTGGGTCAAGCGGGCAATCGAAGCGACGACGCCATTGCCGAGTTGGCGCGCACTGCCGCCGGTTTTGAGCCCGATTGCATCGTGATCAAGGAGCTGCCGAAGGTGCTTCGCGGGCGCGCCTTGGGCGAGGTGCCGGCATTGATCAAGGGCGCTTTGCTGGGGGCGGGTGTTGCCTCCGAGCGGATCTGCATGGAGCCGGACGAGGAGACCGCGGCGCAGAGGCTCTTGAATGCGGCCGGTCCCGGCGATGTGATCGTGCTGCCGGTGCACACGCGCGAAGTGCGCGAGCGGTTACGGGTGATCCTGGATCCGCACTCGCGCTAATTCCTTGAGCCTTTACGACGGCTCTTTCAGGTGGCGGTATAGGCGATCGACACGTTGCCGGTCTTCACGATGCCTGAGTCGTTGGTGTAGCTGAACCCGAACGTCAAGGTGCCGCTCGCAGGGGCTGTTGGACCGTAACTCAGGGCAAGCTGACATCCGATGCCGATGCTGACACTGGCGCAGCTAAAGCTGGTTGATGTGCTGCTCCAGCCCGGGGGCAGCGAGGTCAATCCGGAGGTCAGCGAGAGCGCGCTCGCGAGATTGCCGTCATCGGTCGTGAAAGTGACCGTGACGGGTGTCAGGCTGCCGACCGCGACGGCGAGCGGATTCTGATCGGGCGTCCCGACGACACTGTCGTTCGTCGTTGCCCGGTACGGGACGCTGACCGTGCCCGTCTTGGCTTCGCCCGCATTGTTTAGGTACGAGTAGCTTAGGGCCAGCGTTCCGCTGCCCGCCGCGGCAGGCGCGTAGGTCAACGTGAGCCGGCACCCATTGCCCGTGGAAAGACCGCTGCAGGCAAAAGAGCTGTCGGGGCTGCTCCAGCCCGCCGGCAGCGCGGCCAGGTCGCTCGTCAGTTGCAGTGCCGTCGCAGGGCGGCCATCGTCGGTCGTGAACGTCACGGCGACGGTTTGGCTGCCCGCGCCGACCACTGCATTGATCTGCCCGGATGGCGATGCGGTACCGACCACATTGTCGTTGGTCGTCGCAGCGTACGCGAGGTTCAGGGTTCCGGTCTGCGCCGTTCCCGCCTCGTCGTCATAGGCGTAGGTGAGCGTGACCGTGCCGCGGGTGAGCGTGGTGGGTGCGTACCTGAGATGCAGCTGACAGCCGTTGCCGGTGCTCACGCCGGCGCAGGAGAAGCTTGCCGCCGCGCTGGTCCAGCCGGGCGGCAGAGCGCCGAGGGTCGATGTCACCACCAAGTCGGCCGCGGGTTTGCCATCGTTGGTGGTGAAGGTGAGGACTACAGCCTGAGCGCCGGTCTTCTCGACCGCATTGATCTGCCCGGTCGGTGATGCGGTGGCAATGATCGCGTTGTTAGGCGTGGTGGAATACGGAATATTGATCGTCCCGGTTCTAGGGGCACCGGAGTCGTCCGTGTAGCTGTAGTTCAACATGAGCGTGCCGCGACCGGCCGCGGTCGGTGCGTAGTCCAAGGCCAGTTGACAGCCGTTGCCCGAACTGACGATGGCACACGACAAGCCCGCCGCCGTGCTGCTCCAGCCCGATGGCAATGCGCTGAGGCTGGTGGTCAGCGCGAGGTTGGTGGCCGCATTGCCGTCGTCGGTCGTGAAATTCACGCTGACGGTCTGAGCGTCCGCGCCGAGGATGGCATTGATCTGGCCGGTCGGGGAGGCCGCAGCGACGACGTTATTGGCGGCAGTGGCCGCGTAGGGGATGGTCACGGTGCCGCCGGGAGCCCTCGGGATGTTCGCATTGTCGATGTAGACGTAGGTGATCACAAGCGAACCGCTGTCGATCGCCGTCGGAGCGTAAGTGAGGTTCAAGACACAGCCACTGCCCGTGCTGACCGATGAGCATGTGAAGATGCCGGGCCCGCTCCAACCGGCGGGAAGATTGCTCAAGGTGCCGGAAATTTCGAATCCCGTGATCGCAAGTCCGTCACTGGAGGTGAAGGTGATGCTGATGGTCTGGCTCGCTCCGGTAGCCACCGAGACGCCGGCGACGGAGGGTGTCGCGATCACCGAATCATCGGCGCCGTTGATCCTGCTCTCGCCGCCCACACCCGGCTTAACCGCGTTTCCGGTGGCGCCGCTCCCGGCCGTGCTTCCGGTGCTTGCCGCGGCGGCGTTCGAACCGTAATCGGAGCCGGTGCCGCTGCTGCCCCAGGGGGAGTTGAGATCACAGCCGGAGACCAGCAAGAGGGTGAAAGCGCCGTAAAGGAGCCAGCGAAGATCAGGCTGCATTTTCCCTGCTTCCGGAGTCTGAAGAGCGCAAACTTATGCCGAGAGCGGCGGGCGGGGCGTTAACTGCGTCACACATTCGGTTGACGAGCGCCGCGGGTGCCAATCGGCATCCCACCGGCTACACTCGGATCGGCCCAGGAATCGCGCTCGGCTGCCGATATTGTTAACCTGCCGGCTGCCGCGACGCCGCTCGACGATCATGCACGGAGAAGATTGATGGCAACCTTGAATCCGACGGTCTCTCAGACCCGGGCCTTCAGCACGGTCTTTATGATCGAAATGTGGGAACGCTTCGGGTTCTACGGCATGCAGGTGCTGATGGTCACCTACATGATGAAGAAGCTCGGATTCGTCGATACCCGGGCCAATCTCGTGTGGGGAGCCGCGGCGGCGCTGATCTACGCGACCCCGGCGATCGGCGGCTGGATCGGCGATCGATTGATCGGCACGCGGCGCACGATGAGGATCGGCGCCTTGGTCCTGGCATCAGGTTATGCACTGCTGTGGCTGCCCACCAACAACGAGTACTTTTTGTATTTTGCGCTTGGCGTGATCATCGTCGGCAACGGCCTGTTCAAGCCGAACGCCGGCAATCTGGTGCGCAAGATCTACGAGGGCGACGAGACACGAATCGACAGCGCCTTCACCATGTACTACATGGCGGTGAACATCGGCTCGATGATCTCGATGACGCTGACCCCGTGGATTCGCGACACTATCGGCGCCCGCTATGGGAACTCGGCCGGCTGGCACACCGCCTTCGGCGTCTGTTCGATCGGGTTGATCATCGGCATGGTCAACTACCTATTGATGAGCCGTGCTCTGGCGCATATCGGATCGCCGGCAGACGAGGCGCCTGTAAACCGCAGGCGCCTCGTCATGGTGCTCGCCGGCGCTATCGGCATGGTGCTGATCTCGGCCTTCATCTTGCAGAGCCAGGCGGTCGCGCGTGTATGCGTTTATGCGGCGGGCGTGGTTATCCTGGGGATTTTCGTGCACCTGATCCGCACCAGCCATCGCGACGAGCGTGCCGGGCTGATCGCCGCGCTGGTGCTGGTAGTGCAGACGATCTTCTTTTTCATCTTCTACCAACAGATGTCCACCTCGCTCAATCTGTTCGCACAGAAGAACGTCGACCTCGATTTCAGCCTGTTCGGCTGGCACTTGTTCACGTGGATCCCCGAGCAATATCAGAACCTCAATTCGATCTGGATCGTCGTATTGAGCCCTGTACTGGTGTTCATCTACAATTCGCTCGGCCGGCTCGGCAAGGACCCCCCGATCGCGGCCAAGTTCGCCTGGGGCTTCGCCGCCGTGGCGATCGGATTTTTCATTTACGGCGTGGGTGCGCGCTGGGCGGTCAACGGCCAGGTGTCCTCGTGGATCATGGTCTGGGGTTACGGCCTGTACTCGCTGGGAGAGTTGCTGGTGAGCGGTCTCGGGTTGGCGATGATTGCCCGCTATGCGCCGGCGCGCATGGGCGGCTTCATGATGGGGGCCTATTTCGTCGCCTCCGGCCTTTCTCAGTACATGGGAAGCGTGGTGGCCAATTTCGCTCACATACCCGAGAACATCACGAATCCGCTCGAATCGCTGGCCATCTACACCAGCCTGTTCAACAAACTGGGTTTCGCGGGCATCACCTGCACGTTGATCGCGATCGCCATGCTGCCGCTGATGAATCGGCTCTCGGCCAGCCATTCCGATGCGGCGGGTAATCGCGAAACGTTGCCGGCTGTGCGCAGCGAGGAGTTCGATCTGCCGCGCTCGGCCTAGGCCGCTGCCGCACCCCCGGGGGTATTCCATGCATGCCATGAATCGAATCCTGATCGCCTGTGTGTTTAGCATGGCGGCGTTCGCCGCGGCGTTCGCCGGCAGCGGCTTGACGATTACCATCGTCAACTCGACGGATGATACCCTGCTCGTGAGCGTTTACGATCTGAACGCCGGTTCGTCGCCGAAGGTTCTATCCAATGAAGTGATCAGCGGCAACTCGTCGGTGGCGGTGCCCGTGGCGGCGGATGACCAGGGACAGGGCCATGTGTCCTGGACAGCGAGAACTTCCGACGCCGACACGCGTATGTGCGGGCGTGGAGATGCGGCCAATCTGAACGACGGGGACACGGTGACCGTGCAAGCCGACACGGACTGCAACTAGCCGGGCCGCCGCAGCCGGGCTGCGGTGACCGCCAGCCGGCGCGGGCACGTGCCGACATTAAGACAATGACAGGATTCTCGGTTCGACACGCGCCACGGTGACGTGTCAAACTCTGCGCCCATTAAACGGCCAGCCTTGACGCGAAATGACCCGTGATCGCACGGATTACGCGGCAACGCGGCTGTTTTAACTGTGGGTCGACGACGACCTCGCTTTAAATCTGTCATGGAAGTTCGATATGGCTCGCACAATACCCCTTTCCGATATCCGCAATATCGGCATCATTGCCCACGTCGACGCCGGCAAGACGACGACGACCGAGCGCATCCTCTATTACACGGGGCGCAAGCACACCATCATCGATATTCACGATACCAAGGATCTGAAGACCTCGACCACGACCGACTATCTCGAGCAGGAACAAAAGCGCGGCATCACGATTCAGAGCGCGGCGGTGTCGGCTTTCTGGCGCGACAAGAAAATCAATCTCATCGACACCCCCGGGCACGTCGATTTCACGATCGAGGTCAACCGCTCGCTGCGGGTTCTCGACGGCGCGGTGGTGGTGTTCGACGGGGTCGCCGGGGTGGAGCCGCAGTCGGAAACCAACTGGCGGCTTGCCGACAATTACGGCGTCCCGCGCCTTTGCTATGTGAACAAGATGGACCGCAGCGGCGCGAATTTTCTGCGCTGCGTGGACATGATCAAAAAGCGATTGGGCGCGCGTCCGCTTCCGGTCCAGATCCCCATAGGGTCGGAGGAGAATTTCAAGGGCATGATCGATCTGGTCGAGATGAAGGCGCTGGTCTGGGACTCCGACGACAAGGACGCGCAGTGGCAGATTCTCGATGTCACGCCGGATCTGGCCGACAAGATGCACATCACGGTGCCGAGCGACCGCCAGCTGCTCGCGGACGTCGGCAAATTCCGCACGGAACTGGTCGACACCTGCCTCGAGCAGGACGACGAGGCGATGGAGGCCTACCTGACCGACGGCGTCGTCCCATCGGGCGACGTGCTGCGCCGCGCGTTGCGCAAGGGCACCCTGCACTCGGCATTTACCCCGGTGCTGTGCGGCTCCTCCTACAAGAACAAAGGGGTGCAGCAGGTTCTCGATGCGGTCGTCGATTATCTGCCGGCGCCGACCGACGTCGCCTCGATCAAGACGGTGGATGCGGACGGCGAACCGATCGGTGAACGCAAGTGCTCCGATGATGAACCGTTTTCGGCGCTCGCGTTCAAGGTCATCAACGACATTTATGGCGCGCTCACCTTCATCCGGGTGTATTCCGGGGTATTGACCAAGGGCGCCTCGGTGCTCAATTCCACGCGCGGCAAGCGCGAGAAGATCGGCCGCATGGTCGAGATGTTTGCCAAAGAGGCCAATCCGGTCGAGGAGGCTCGCGCCGGGGACATCATTGCGCTCGTGTCTTTGGCCGACACCGAAACCGGCGATACGCTTTGCGACTCCGCCAACCCCGTGGTGCTCGAGCGCATGCGCTTTCCCGATCCGGTGATCAGCGTCTCGGTGAAAGCGAAGACCAAGGCGGAACAGGAGAAATTCGGCGCTGCACTCGGCAAGATGGTGCGCGCCGATCCCTCGTTGCATCTCGAGACCGACCGCGAGACCGGCCAAACCATCCTGCGCGGCATGGGCGAGCTGCATCTCGAGGTGACCTTGGATCGCATGCGCACCGAGTTCGGCGTCGAAGGCACCATGGGAGAGCCCCAGGTGGCCTACCGCGAAACCTTCACCAAGAAACTCACCGAACAGTACATTCACAAGAAGCAGACCGGCGGTGCCGGTCAGTTCGCCGAAGTGTGGATCGTTTTCGAACCGCTCGAGCGCGGTGCCGGTTTTGAGTTCGTCGATGAGACCGTGGGCGGATCCGTGCCGCGGGAGTACGTCCCGTCGGTGGAAAAGGGTCTGCGCATACAAAAGGAAGACGGCGTTCTGGCGCATTATCCGACGGTCGATTTTCGCGCGACGTTGATCGACGGCAGCTATCACGACGTCGATTCCAACGCGCTTACCTTCGAAATCGCCGCCAAGGCGTGCTTCCGCGAGGCGATCCGCAAGGCGGCGCCGATTTTGTTGGAGCCTGTCATGAAGGTCGAGACCGTCACGCCGGGCGATTATCTCGGCGACGTGATCGGGGATCTCAATCGCCGCCGCGGTACCATCCTGGACCAGTTGGAGCGCGGCACCAATATCGCCGTCGTCGCGAATGTGCCGCTGTCGGAGATGTTCGGCTACATCGGCCAGCTGCGCAGCATGACCAGCGGGCGGGCGTCTTATACGATGGAGTTCTCGCATTACGACCCTGTACCAAGACAGGTGGCGGACGAGGTAATCGCACAAGTGAGCAAGGCGGCGATGGCGAGCTAGCTTCGGCCGGCGGGAGGGATGGGCCGTGGTCGGTAAGATTGGTCTGTTGACCCTTTGTTTCGTGCTTCTCGCGGGCCAGGCTCCAGCGCAACAGGCGTCTGCGCCCGCTCCGCTGATCGCCATACGCGCCGGCAAATTCCTCGATGTGGAAGCGGGCCGGACCCTGTCGGACCAAATCGTCCTGGTCAGGGGAACCAAGATCGAGGCCGTGGGCGCCAATCTTAAGATTCCCGAGGACGCGCAAGTCATCGATCTGTCGAACATGTGGGTGTTGCCGGGCTTGGTCGACTGCCACACGCATCTCGCGGACCTCGCATATGCCGAACCGCTGGACGTCCTGAAGCGAACCGCTGCCGATACCGCCTATGCGGCCATCCCGAACGCGCGCGTCACCCTGTTGGCGGGATTTACATCGGTGCGCGACGTGGGTGTATACCGGGCCTTGAACGATGTGGCCATGCGCGATGCCATTGCCCGGGGAATCATCGTGGGTCCCCGCATGTACGTTGCGGGTGCGTACGTCACCATTAGCGAAGGCGCCGGCGCGATGACCGGCCTGTCCCCGGATATCCAGCTGCCTTGGGATCTGCAATTCGGCGTGGCAAACAGCCCCTGGGAAGTGCGTCAAAAGATCCGCGAGCTTGCGCACCGTGGCGCCGATCACATCAAGGTGCTCTCCACCGGCGCGGTGCTCACCCATGGCAGCAATCCAAAATCCATAGAGTTCACACCGGAGGAGCTGCGCGCCGCGGTTGAGGAGGCCGGTAATTTCGGATTACGCGTGGCCGCGCACGCGCACGCCGCCGAGGGCATCAAGAATGCGATCCGCGCGGGCGTCGCATCGGTCGAACACGCGACCCTGATCGACGATGAGGGAATCGCTCTGGCGAAGCAGCACGGAACCTATCTCGTCATGGATATCTATGATGAGGAATGCATCCAGTCGGCGGCGGATACCCCGGCAGATTTTTTGCAGCACGACCGCGATTTGGGCGAGGCCCAGCGCCGTAACTTCACCAAAGCGGTTCGGGCCGGCGTGAAAATGGCGTTCGGCACGGATGCGGGAGTTTGTCCCCACGGAATCAATGCCCGTCAATTCGCGTTCATGGTCAAGTACGGCATGACTCCCATGCAGGCCATTCAATCCGCCACGGTCAACGCCGCGGATCTCATCGGCCACTCGGAACTCTTCGGTTCGATAACGGCGGGCAAGTCGGCCGATATCATCGCGGTCAAGAGCGATCCGCTCACCGACATCCATGTGCTCGAGCATGTCGCCTTCGTCATGAAAGAGGGCGCTGTTTACAAACACGAGCCCTAGCGCCGCATGAACCACGGCGGGCGGGTGAGCCGAGAATAAGTTAACTGGACGCTTGTGTGAGTGCGCCGCTTACCGGGTACGCCGGCAGATCGGCTATGATCCGAAAGACGATCCTGCCGTTCCGTTGCGAGGGGACCCGTGAAGCTGCACCTAGCGCCAAATAGACTTGGGTTCGTATTAATGCTCTTGGCGCTGTGCACGGTCGGGCATGCCCTGCCCGTAAAGCATATGCAGGTGCGCATCGTCACCGGGTCGACGGACCTGAGTGCGGGCAGCTATGTGGAATTGCGCATTTATCAAGCGGGCAAGGACGTGAGGCGGCTGCCTTTGACGCACGGTGAAGGCTGGCCGCGTGACTCGACCCGGGTCATTCCATTGAACCTGAGCGAGCCGATCGATCCGGGCGATGTGGTGCGTTTCAGTCTGTACTATCGTGCCGCCAGTGTCGCGGCGCCGCCCTGGCAAGTCGTGGCTGCGGATATCGATCTGTCGGCCGGCCGTGCGCCGCCTCAATTGCTGCTCGACGCCACGCTGTCCGGTGAGATCGACAAGCAGGGCGAGCTTGCGACCATGGAGCGCGAGGTGAGCACCTTGATGTGCACCAACGATGCGGATTGCGACGACCATCGCAGCTGCAACGGCCGCGAGCGCTGCGAGCCGCGCAGTGCCGGTGCCGATGCCCGGGGCTGCGTCAGGGGCAATCCCGTGGTCTGTCCGGTGAATCAAATCTGCACTGAAGGCAAGGGCTGCGTGGGCGCGGGTGCCTTGTCACCGCTGCCGGCGTCGAAATAGCCTCGCTTCGGGTAAAAGAAGCCTAGGGCTCCAGGGTGAGCGAATGCGCGGTGGGCCCGGGTAGAAACGGCGTCGGTTCCCCCCGCGCCCAGGCGGCGAAACCGGCACGATAGAAAGGCGATAAGGGATGGCCGCTCTGTCCGCCAGGCATGTGAAAATAGCCTTGGTTCTCGTGTCCGGGAGAAACGCTGAAGCGCTCGGATGCACCGTAGTCGGGTCCCTGAATGCGCGGCATGTCGGCGCGGCCGCCCGCCACAATGACCGTCGGCATGTCGAGGAAGCGGGATAACAGCGGCAGGGCCGCCGACAAGGGATGGGCCGTCCGCACCGCGTTCACTTTGCCCCAGTTGCAGGAGGCGAGATCTGCGCACGAGGCGGGCAGCCGCTCGGCGGCAACCAACGCTTCAAGAAGGAAGGCATCCCAGTCGGCATAATGCGCGGCCAGCAAGTTCAGGGGCCGCTGGCGCATGAGCCGCCACAGCGGGCCCTCGAAGGAGGACGGTATCTCGAAGCGGAAGTTCTGTGCCTGGTGGCGCGCCGGGGCAACGAGCATGAAAAATGCGCGCACTTCCACCTGCGAACGAAACAGGTGAACCAGCCGATAGGCGGCATCGCCGGGCGCGGCGTGTCCGCTCCACGCGGCAAGGACCTCGTGGGCCGCGTCGTGATCATGGTGCCCGAGGGCCCGATCGCGCTCGATGACCTCGCCCAGGAGTGAGCGCCAACGTTCGAGGAACAGGCTGCGGTCATCCAACTGCACCGCCAAGCTGGACGCCGGTGTGAACGGTACGGGCGCCTGCTTCAAATCCGCAAGAATCTGGGCGGCGCGAGCGCCCCGATCCATGCCGTCGTCGCCGATCAGCGCGGCACTGGAGCCGCCCACCACTCGGGCATTGGCCGACCACAGCAGCCCGGCGGCGGGATCAATCACATGCGGTTGCGCCTGCGGTGCCAACCACCCGACAAAACCGACCGCGGCATCCGTCGATAATTGCGGGATGCCCGGCTCCGCGTCGCCGCGTCCCGGCAGGCGACCGGCGATGGTCCAAGCAATGTGGCCGCCGTCGTCGGCGAGCATTAAATTCTGACCGGGAATTCCAAAGTCGGCGGCGATGCGCACGGCGTCCTCGACCGAATGCGTACGTTCCAGATCGGCCAGCTTGAGGTTGACGGCCGCGGGATCCTGCGCCGTCCATTGCAAGACGTACGGACGCTCTTCCCAATCCCTGCCGATCACCGGACCCCACTGCGTCTCGGTCACCTTGATGTGCTCCGTCGGCGCGCCTCTGACCTCGATCGCTTCATCGGCATAGGTGAACGGGCGCGGGCCCAACGCGGTGGCGTACGCCGTGGAATCATTTTCTACGGGCACGAGCCGTATAACCGTCGCGAATTCACCATAGCTGTTGGTAAATCCCCAGGCGATATGCCGATTGCTGCCTGCCACGAGGGACGGTGTGCCCGGCAAAGTGACTCCCGTGGCGTCGAGTGTCTCGCCGCGGCCGGTAAGGACCAGGCGTGCGCGGTACCAGATGTTGGGAACCCGGAAGTCCAGATGCATGTCGTTCGCGAGCACGGCGGCACCGTTGGCGGTGTGCGAACCGGCGACCGCCCAGTTGTTGCTGCCCAGATTCTCAATCTGCCGCAAGGCGTTCGAGGGCGGCAGGACCGGCATGCCCTTAAGGTTGCGCAGGTCAAATTCATCCGCGCCCGGCAGCCGAGGCTCGGGGCTGCGGCTGCCGTCGATGGCCGAATCCCATTCGGGCGCGGCGGCTTCCATAAATTGCCACAATGCGGCAGGCAGGGTCGCGCGCAGCAATCCGCGCTGCAGCTGCAGGTGACCGGCGGAATCCTGCAACTGCAGGAACATGGCATCCACGCACAAGATGCTGTCCTCGGCGCCCCATGGTTGTGGCCGGGCATTGAGCACCCAGTACTCGAACGGGCGGCTGCGCAAGGAGGATATCCCGGCATTGACCCCGGCGACGTAGGCATCCAGCAGTGCCCGGTCGGAGGGTCCGAGCTGCGCCAGGATGGCGCGCGCAACCGCGCGAAATCGATGCAGCCGCAATTGCCGGTCGGTGGCCAGCAGCGCGGGCCCGAGCAGCGCCGACAGCTCACCGGCCGCGGCGCGCCGCAGCAGGTCCATCTGAAAATAACGGTCCTGGCCGTGTACGTATCCCAATCCGCGAGCCAGATCCTTGCGGCTGCGGCCGGTGATGGTGGGGACGCCCGCGGCATCGCGCTCGATGGAGACGCGAGCCTCGAGACCCGGCAGCGCCGCGTGTCCGTCGATGGCCGGAAGACTGGCGCGCAGTGCCAGCCACGCCGCTGCCGCCGCGACCGCAAGCACGCCGGCCAGACATGCCGCCGCTGCACCCAGATATCGGCGCAATTTTCTAATGGCCGTCATTCCCCGGGATGATAGCGCCGCTCGGCGTGGGCCAAGACGTCCTGTGGCCAAAACAGCACGTCGCGAAATCGTCCCTCGCTGTACATCGCGGCCTGGTCGGCGAAGTGAGGCGATGAAGGATCGCCGCTTTCCCCGCCGGTCATGATCGCCTTGGCGCGCACCTTGGGTCCGAACTCCACCGCGGCGACGAAGCTGTTGCCGACCGATCCGTAGATTTTTCTGGTGCCGCGAGGCTTGACCGAGTCGAAGGAGGCCAAGGCCCCCCATTGCGAGGGCGCGAGGCCCACCGGCAAGCTGGGTTTGCCGTCGTCGAAGGGTTGAACGAGGTCGTCGGTGAGGCGTTGGAAGCGGTTGATTTCGCCCCACGAAATCGCGAAGCGGCCAAAATCGCGCTCGAGCTCGGCGGTGGCGGCACGCAGCGCATCCAGGCGCTCGGCGTCCGTAAGATTGCCGACCAAGTACTCGTACACAGGTTCATCCGCCTCTCGCGCCTGGAGGCGCTTGCTGTCGATGAGCTGTTGTCCCCAATAAATGGCGAGCGCGGTGGGCGCAGAATCCGCCGAGGTCCTCCGGTCCCAACCGCGCAGGCTGGCAATCGGCGCCTGCAAGCCGGGGCGCCGCGGATCATCGGGAGATAGACGGTCGTAGGCATTCAGCAGTGGCGGTATCAAGGCATCGAAAGCCGTGAGATGGCCGTCATAGCCCAGGGCGATCAGGCCGTCCAGCGTCAGGCCCTGGGCGTCTCGCAGCAATTCCACCGCATGTACGCCACGGGGGTTCTCGCCCGTGGTCCACATGTAGGCCGGGTAATTCTCACGCTTCGGGCTCTGGTCTCCGGCCGCGGAAAATGGCCAATTATTGGTGTTCTGGATCCAGCCGTTCGCCGGGTTCAACAGCGTAATGGTCTCATCGATCGCATGCGGGCCATGCCATTCGGTCGCCGGATCGCTGCCGTCCACCGGGAGGGTGAAATCAAAGCGTGGATCGCGCCTTGGTATGAAATTCCCGTGAAAATAAGCAATGTTGCCGTCGGCATCCGCATACACCGTATTGTTCGATGTATCGGTGCGCATATCCTGGATCTTGCGAAACGAGGTGTAATTCGCCGTCTTGGTTCGCAAATAAGATTGCTCGAGGGCCCGCACCGGATCCTGGAGCAATTTGACGGCGATCCATTTGCCGCCCTCGGAACGTACGATCGGCCCGTGGTGGCTGCCAAATACCATGAAGTGATGCGCGATTCGGCGGCCGCGGCGTTGCACCACGACGGTGATGCGACTGATCCTGAGCTTGCGCAAACCCGCCCCGTATCGGTAATACCGGCCGCGCGGCGTATCGACGATGGTTTCTGCGTATTCGTCGATCGCGTCGCCGCCGTACGATGTGTGCATCCAGCCGTTATGTGCGTTGAAGCCCTGGTAAATGAAGAACTGGCCCCAGGTGGCGGCGCCGTAGACGCATAGTCCCTGCTCGCTGCTCATTTGCAGTTCCGCGCGAAAGTAAAAGGAGGTGTGGGGATTGATCCACAGGAGCGCGTGGCCGGAAGCGCTGCGGCTCGGCGCGATCGCGAAGCCATTGGAGCCGCCGGGGGAGGGCGCGGACGGCCGCGCGTCCGTAGCCGGCGCCGGCGCGCGCAGAGCGATCGGACCGTACATCTGTTCGAGCTTGGCAAGATCGACGCTCTCTATGTCTCCCCCGATGCTGCCTTCGGTGAATGAGAGCGCCATCCACGGGTCGAAATGCCGGATGATCTTAGGTTTGGTCTGCGGATGCGTCGCGAGGTAGAAATTCAATCCATCGGCCCACGCCACCATCAGGGATTTCAGCCACGCCGGGCTGTGCGCGAATTGGCCGCGCAGGCGCTGCGGGTCCACGAAAAGCCGTTGCCGCAGATCACCATAAACCGCCGATTCGCCTTCAGCCTCCGCCAGGCGGCCGAGGGCGATGAGATAATTGCGCTCGATGCGTCCGAAATCGTCTTCCGCTTGTGCGTACATCGCGCCAAATATCGCATCGGCATCGGATGTGCCGTAAATGTGCGCAATTCCCCACTGGTCGCGGACGATGCGAACCGCGCGGGCTTCGGATTGCCATCGGGCGCCTTCCTCCGTGGCGTGCCCCGCGGCCCACACATGGTCCGCCGCCAGCACCGCCGCGAGGCATGCGAGAAAAAATCGCATCATCGCCCGGTTGATTTCATCCGGCGCACGGTGGCGTCGAAGGCGAGTCTCGCGAGGCTGATGCTGCTGCCGAGGTCCCCGGAATCTGCGCGGCAGCGTTGCCGAACCGCGTCGGTGAGTTCGCAGTCATCCCCCGCCAATTGCCCCGCCTGGCACTGGATTTCCGCGGCGCGCTGCACAACCCAAAGCAGCATGAACGTGGACGGGATATCGCGTTCGCAGACGGCGATGCCGTGATTGCGCAGCACCAGCACGTGGTGGCCGCCCAGGCTCGCGAGCATTCGGGCGCGCTCATCCCTGTAGAGCGTGATTCCCTCGAAATCGTGGTAGCCGACCCGGCCGATCAACTGCGCACCGTAGAAATTGTTGTAATCGAATCCGCCCCGCTTCATGGCGATCGCAGAGACCGCCGTGGTGTGGGTATGGGCGACGCAGCCCACGTCGGGCCGGCTTTCATGAATGACGCCGTGCAGCGCAAAACCGGCCGGATTGGCGGAATATTCGGAGGGTTCGACCAATTGTCCCTCGACGCTCACCTTGAGGAGGTTCTCGGGCGTCACCTCGCGATAATTGAGGCCGAACGGATTCACCAGATAATGGTGGGCGGGTCCGGGCAGCCGCACCGAAATATGGTTGAAAATGAGTTCTGTCCAGCCCAAGTAATCCACCAGGTGGTAAAAATCGGTGAGCTCGCGGCGCAGCCGCCATTCGTCCGAATTCATGAGCGGGGAATTCACGGGTTTGTCGAGCATGGTGCGTCCGTCCGGGAACATTGCGCTCCGCATATCCTAAGCCTTATCCCGGGAAAAATTCGAGCGGCGGGATATCCGCGCAGCGTGCCGCCGGCGTTCGCGCGGGCATGGACTAGCGTATAGTCGCGCATCGGAAACCCAGGAGTCGTATCGTGCTCACCGGCCTGACGATCAAAAATCAACACGCGGACGTGTTTACGTTTCTCAACGGAAATCTCGAGCGGCCGGCGAGCCATTGCAAGGTTCCCGAGGAAGCGCTGCACGGCAGCTTGGTTTATGCGAGCAACAAGGATCAAGTGATCGAGGCGCTTCGGCATGAGCCTGCGATTCTGATCCTTTCCTCGCAACTGGCCGAGTCCTACGTGGCGCCGCCCAATGGCGAGACCTGCTGCTTCTCGGTGCGGAACATATCGATGGGCATGGCGGTGCTGCTCAAGTACTTCGATCAGAAGCCGATGCGGTTCACGCAATGGGGGCAACGCCACCCGACCGCGGTGGTGCATGAGGATGCGAAAATCGGCGAGGAAGTCTTCCTTGGCCCGTACTGCGTCGTCGGCGCGCACGCCGTGATTGGCGATAGGTGCATGATCGGCGCGCATGTCGTGGTAGAAAATCATGCGCGTGTGGGCGCAGGATGCGTGATCCATCCGCATGTGTTCATCGGATCGGCGTGCGAAATAGGCCGAGATTGCGAAATTCATCCGCATACCTCCATCGGCAGCGACGGCTTCGGCTATGCGCTGGAGGCCGACGGCACGCCGCGCAAGATTTCGCACCTCGGCAACGTCCAAATCGGCGATGGCGTGGAAATCGGCAGCAACTGCGCCATCGATCGGGCGACGCTTACCTCCACTTATGTCCGCTCGGGCACCAAGCTAGACAACATCTGCCACATCGCCCACAACTGCGATTTGGGGGAAAACGGCTTTTACACGGCCGGCTTCATGATGGGCGGCTCGACGAAGATCGGCCGCCAATTCGTCACCGGCGGCTGTTCCGTGGTGACCTCGCACGTGACGCTGGCGGATAACGTGGTATTGGCAGGCCGCTCGGCGGTGACCAATGATGTGCTCGACTCGGGGCCTTACGGCGGCTATCCGCTGCAGCCGTTAAAGGAGGCGATGAAAACCGCCGTCAGCATCGGTCATCTGAACGAAATTCGCCGCAATCTCAAGCGCGTGATGAAGCACCTGCAGCTCTCCGAATCGCCTTCGAAAGCGGAAATCGATCTTTGAGCAAGCCATTCATGCTCTATGGGAGACCGGGCTCCGGTTCGCTCGCCGTGCAGATTGCGCTCGAGGAAATCGGGGCTCCTTATGAGCGGGTCTGGGTTGGGCAGGAACCGGCGGAGGTGGCGCGTTTCCGGGAATTGAACCCGACCGGGAAGGTGCCGGCGTTGATGCTGCCGGACGGCACCCACATCTTCGAATCGGCCGCCATGCTGATACACCTTGCATTGCTCTACCCGGACGCCAAGCTGGCGCCGCCGCCGGGCACGACCCGGCATGCGCTGTTCCTGCAGTGGATGGTCTTTCTGTCGGCGAACCTCTATGAGGCGGTGTTGCGCATTTACTATTCAGCACGCTTTTCATCGCGCGGCGATTCGGACGGGGATGCGATCCGCGAGCAAGGCACGGTCGATTTCCTCACGCATGCCGAGATGATCGGCCGCAGCCTGAATCCGTACGTGCTGGGAGCGGAGTATTCGATTGCCGATGCCTATTTATACATGCTCGCCGGTTGGTATCCGGACAAGGCCGAACTGCATGCGCAGTTGCCGGCGCTCGGCGCGCATGCCGGGCTCGTGCTGGCGCGACCCGCGGTCGCGAAGGTCGAGGCCGACCACGCGAATCATGCGCCGCAGCAATAGCGCCGCCGCCGCCCTCTCGATGTCCTCAATGGGATTGAGCCGCGCTGGCCGGCACAGCCTTGAGCGACTCGAACTTCAGGTTGATGACCGAGCCGGATTCCTGGTGCGGGATGCAGGTCACGCCGTTTTCGAGGTTGCGGGTCGCGAACATGGGCAGCACGTCGTGACGGAACTGATCAACCAGTTCGCAGTCGCCCACGCGAAGCTGCTGCGGTGAAAAGGCGGCGAATACCACCGGCCGCCAGATCGCATCAAGCGGCTTGGCTTGAGCCGCTGCAGGCGGAGGGGTGCTCGCCGCCCGAACATCGCTGGCCGCCCCCAGATCCTTGACCGTGCCGCCGTCGAGCGGCTGCAGCGTATAGAAGGTTAAATCCGCGCGTGCGAATTTATCCGGGCGCCCATACGGGGACGCACACGCGCCGGGCTGCGATTTGACGTCCGGGCGCGCTCCCGCTGCGAGCAGCAGCAACTTGAGCTTGTCGGCGAGGCCGTCGCAGGAGTAGGTGCTGGTGAATCCAACATATTGAAACGAGTACTGATGCTTTTGCCAGGAAGCGGCGACGCGTGCGGGTGCCGGCGCCGGCGAGGGGGCATCGGCGAAAGCGGCCCCTGGGGCGCCGAGGAAGGGCAAAAAGGTCGCGCTCGACCAGGCCAGGGCGCCGATCAGGGCATGGCGCCTGGCGCTGAGTTTCCAACGGGTGTTCATAGCGGTCCTCCGACGAAGTTCTGCCTGCAGGGCGGCATAACAGAGCATAACGAATGGGACGGCAAAAGGTTACGGTCTTGTTACCATACCAGATGAGCAAACCCATCCCATGGATTCACCTGGAAATGCGCCGATGAACGGGAAGGACGCAACGGAGGACCGCAGGCGGGCCGCCCTCGATTATCACGAATTTCCCACGCCGGGAAAGATCTCGATCACGGCGACCAAGCAGCTCATCAACCAGAGTGACCTGTCCCTGGCGTACTCTCCGGGCGTTGCCGCGGCTTGCGAGGCGATCGTGGCGGATCCGCGCGACGCCTTCCGATACACCGCCCGGGGAAACCTGGTCGGGGTCATCAGCAACGGCAGCGCGGTGCTCGGTCTCGGTTCCATTGGACCGCTTGCCGCCAAGCCGGTGATGGAGGGGAAGGCGGCGCTGTTCAAGAAATTCGCGGGTATCGACGTATTCGACATCGAAATCGCGCAGTCCGATCCCGACAAGCTCATCGAGATGATCGCCGCTCTCGAGCCGACCTTCGGGGCCATCAATCTCGAGGACATCAAAGCGCCGGAGTGCTTTCTCGTCGAGCGGGAATTGCGCAAACGGATGAAGATTCCGGTGTTTCATGACGACCAGCATGGAACCGCAATCACCGTCGGCGCCGCGGTGCTCAACGGCCTCAAGGTCTGCGGCAAGCAAATCGGTGAGATCAAGCTGGTGGTGAGCGGCGCCGGGGCGGCGGCGCTCGCCTGCGTCGAGTTGCTGCTCGACCTCGGATTAGTGCAGGAAAACATCTGGCTGAGCGATCTCGCGGGCGTCGTATATGAAGGCCGCAGGGAATTGATGGATCCGCACAAGGCGCGATTCGCGCAGCGGACCGCCGCACGTACGCTGGGTGAGGTCATCGGCGGAGCGGACATGTTCCTTGGGCTGTCGGCCGGCGGCGTCCTGACCCGCGCCATGGTCGCCTCGATGGCTCCGAAACCGCTGATTCTGGCCCTCGCCAATCCGACTCCCGAAATTCTGCCGGAGGAAGTCAGGGCCGTGCGGGGGGACGCCGTGATCGCCACAGGGCGCAGCGACTATCCCAACCAGGTGAACAACGTGTTGTGCTTTCCCTTCATTTTTCGCGGCGCATTGGATGTGGGCGCAACCACCATTACGCGGTCGATGGAAATCGCCGCCGTGCACGCGATTGCCCAGCTGGCGCGGCAGGAGCAAAGCGACATCGTGGCGGCGGCCTACGGCGGCGTCGAGGATTTAAGCTTCGGCCCCGAGTATCTGATCCCCAAGCCTTTCGACCCGCGCTTGATCGTGAAGATCGCCCCGGCCGTTGCCCAGGCGGCGATGGACTCCGGCGTGGCGACCCGCCCGATCGTCGATCTGGATGCTTACCGCCAGCGTTTGCAGCAATTCGTATATCACAGCGGCACGCTGATGCAGCCCATCTTCGATGCTGCGCGCAGGGTCACGCCCCAGCGCAGCCGCATCGTCTTTGCCGAAGGGGAGGACGAGCGGGTGCTGCGGGCCGCGCAGATCGCGGTCGACGAGGAACTATCCGTCCCGATTCTGGTGGGCCGGCCCGCGGTGATCGAGCAAGGCATCAAGCGCCATGGGTTGCGTATTCGCATCGGCGAGCATGTGACCTTGGTCAATCCGGAACACGACGATCGCTACCGGGAATACTGGCAGGCGTATCACCGGATCATGAGCAGAAACGGCGTAACGGCGCAGTATGCCAAATTGGAAATGCGCCGCCGCACCACCCTGATCGCCGCCATGCTGCTGAAGAAAGGCGAGGCCGACGGGTTGATATGCGGCACCATCAGCACGACCGCGCGGCACCTGAAGTACATCGATCAAGTCATCGGGCGCCGTGCCGGAGTCAATGTGTATGGGGCGATGTGCGGACTGATCCTGCCCGGACGGCAGGTATTCATCATCGATACTCACGTCAATCTCGACCCGAGCGCCGAACAACTCGCGGACATCACCGGACTCGCCGTGGACCAGCTTCACGCCTTCGGTTTGGCGCCCAAGGTGGCGTTGCTGTCGCATTCGAATTTCGGCAGCAGCGATTCGCCCGGAGCGCGCAAAATGCGCACCGCGCTGGCGCTGTTGCGCGAGCGCCTGCCGGATCTGGAAGTGGACGGCGAAATGCACGGCGATAGCGCCCTCGACGAGGCGGCTCGCAGGGCGGTGCTGCCCGACAGCACCCTCAACGGCAGTGCCAACTTGCTGGTATGCCCCGATCTGGACAGCGCGAACATCGCCTACAATCTGTTGAAATCGGCGGCGGGTCACAACGTCGCCATCGGACCGATTCTGCTCGGCTGCGCCGCACCGGCGCACATTTTGACCCCGGCGGCGACGGTGCGCCGCATCGTCAACATGACTGCCCTTGCGGTGGTCGATGCCAATCGCGGTCGGGCAAACTCGATTCCATGCAGAATCTGACCGACCTGCGCAGCGACACCGTGACACGGCCGACCTCCGGAATGCGCGCCGCCATGGCCGCCGCCGAGGTCGGCGATGACGTGTATGGCGATGATCCGACCGTTAATCGCCTGCAGGCTGTGGTTGCCGAACGCTTTGGGTATCCGAGTGCGCTTTTTTTTCCAACCGGGACGCAAAGCAACTTGGCCGCATTGATGGCGCATTGCGGCCGCGGCGATGAGTTTCTGGTCGGTCAGGATGCGCACATCTACACATCGGAACAGGGGGGCGCCGCGGTGCTCGGCGGTATCATGCCGCATCCGCTGCAGCATGATCCGGCGGGCGGTATCGAAATCGCGCGGATTGCGCACGCCATCAAGCCCGATGACGTGCATTATGTGCGCACGCGGTTGCTGACGCTGGAAAACACCCTCGGCGGACGCGTATTGCCCGCCGCCTACCAGCGGGCGGCGACGGATTTTGCGCATGATCACGGCCTGCGCACGCACTTGGATGGCGCACGGCTGTTCAACGCCATCGTTAAACTCAAAGCGGACGAGCAGGCGGCAGTCGCCGGCTTCGACTCGGTGTCATTGTGCCTGTCGAAGGGGTTGGGTGCTCCCGCGGGCACCATGCTGATGGGTGAGGGTGCGTTTGTCGCGGAAGCACGGCGATGGCGCAAAGCGCTCGGCGGAGGCATGCGACAGGCCGGTATCCTGGCCGCGGCCGGGCTGTATGCGCTCGAGCACCAGGTGCAGCGTCTTGCCGAGGATCACGACAACGCGGAGCGGCTGGCAGAGGGACTTCGAACCCTCGGGCTTGCGGTCGATCAGCCTCACACGAACATGGTTTTCGTCGCTATTCCCGAAGAGCATGTGGCCGCGCTCTCGGCGCACCTGGCCGAACGCGGCATCCTGGCCTGCATCGCGCCGCATACCCGTTTGGTGACGCATCTGGACGCCCCGCGCAGCAAGGTTGACCTGGCATTGCAGGCATTCCGGGCGTACCCCGGCTGGTTGCGCGACTCCTAGGGAGCTTCGTGACGGCTGCGGTCGTGGGCCGCCGTTCAGCGGGCCGGGGGGCCGCGGCGCGCACGCTGCAGATCCTGCGGCGTGTCGATGTCACGCGCTGCGCCGGCAAGATTCACCAGCGAAACCTGGTCGGGCGGCAAGCTGCCGATCAACTCTTTCAATCCACGATCACCGCGGATAAGTTGCGTTCGCGTATAAAGCCAGCGGGGCACAATGAGCGGGGCGCCGCCGTGGGAGCCGTAGCGGGTGGCGATGACGCGGCGCCTCGCACCGCGCCAGCGCGCGATCATTCGCTCGAGGTCCCGGCGCTTGAGGTGCGCCAGATCGACCGGCAGCAACATCACCGCAGCGCTGCGGCGAGCGGCGGCGAGTCCGCGGCGCACCGAACTCGACAAGCCGCTGGCGCGCCGCGAATTTTCCAGCCATAGGATTCGCCGTCCCGGTACTTCGGCCCGGACGCGCACTGCCCGTGGCGGAATCACCACCAAGATTCTCGACGCTGCCAGAGGCGCAAGGAGCTTGACCATGCCGCGTATCAAACTCACGCCGCGCACTCGTGCCAAGGATTTGGATTGGCGCAGGCGGGTCGAGAATCCTGCCGCCAGAATCACATATTGCGGCGTGGGCCGCGAGGCGCGATTCATTGGTATCATGCCCCCATGGTCATCGAGCATATGCGTCGGCAGCGCCGGCCATTTTTAACCCCCATCTGGTTGATGGCGCTGACCGTGCTCACCGGGGTGGTGGTTTGCGCCTTCGCCGTGTGGTTGTGGGCCACGGCCGACTCAACCGTGATCATTGTGGTGCGCCATGCCGAGAAGGTCATGGACGTCGGTGGGGATCCGCCGCTCAGCGAGGCTGGTGAAGCGCGCGCGGCGCTGCTCGCGCGCATGTTCGGCGATGCGCGGCTGGTCGGTCGCATTGATGCCATTTATGTCTCGCCGGCACAGCGCAACCGGCTGACGGCCGCACCGCTGGCCGCGCGGCTCGGGCTGACGCCCGTCGTTGCGCCGGCGAACGATCCCGGCGGCCTGGCGCGCCGCGTGCTGCGCGAACACCCCGGCGGCAGAATTCTTGTCGTCGGGCATAGCGATACGGTGCCGGCGATCGTTGCCGCATTGAGCGGCGCCAAGGACATTCCGCCGATCGGCGCGCTGGAATACGGCACCATGTATTTCGTCACCGTGCCGCGGCTTGGCCATGCCAATTACCTGCGGCTGAACTATTAGCTCGCGGCGCGCAAGAGGACGGCCTTGCGCACGAAGTCCGCGTGCCGCCCAACCATGAAATCGGCGAGCACCGCGCCGCGCACGCGGCGGCTGCCGTCGATGAGGTAGGTGGCACGGCGCACGCCGAGCCCCAAGGGGCCGTTGAGCCCGTACATTTTGATGACGGTCTTGTGCTCATCGGAGAGTAAAACGTACGGCAGGCGATATTTTTCGCGAAACTTGGCGTGCGATGCCGGATCTTGAGGGCTGATGCCGACCACCCGCAGGCCGGCTTTTTCGATTTCCGCGTGCAGATCGCGAAACGCACAAGCCTGACGGGTGCAAACGGGGGTGAAATCGGAGGGATAAAAGTATAGAAAAATCCCGCCGGTACTCAATAGCTCGGTGAGCGATCGATCCGTTCCGGTCTCATCCGGTAGGGTGAATTCCGGCGCGCGTTCCCCCGCCTTGAGCATTACATCCTCCTCTTGACTACATCCTAGCTAAGTTCGCGGAAAATTGGTGATACTTTGGCTTCGCGGCGCTTTGCTGCTAGTATTCTGGCCCGTTTTGGGGGGAGTAGCTCAGTTGGGAGAGCGTCGCGTTCGCAATGCGAAGGTCGAGGGTTCGATCCCCTTCTCCTCCACCAATCCCGCGGCCGGATGCCGGTTGGCTCCGGCCTTTCTTCAAGCCTCGGTAGCTCAGTGGATAGAGCGAGTGCCTCCTAAGCGCTAGGTCGCAGGTTCGATTCCTGCCCGGGGCACTCCTTGACACTGTGTCCGTTCCGGCTGCACATCTTCGCAGCGGTTGCGCAGGTCGAAGTCGCGCAGGACGAACGGGGCAAAATCAGCAAGCGGCTCGCAGGTCTCACTCTGATGTGCGACGTACTGCCGCAACGGCAACCGGCGAATCCTGCTTATTCCGCTTTTCGTCGTTGAGAGGCGCCCATTCCCGGCACGCCTTGCACATACACACCCCGTAGAAGAAAGCGTAGCTCGGGTCGTTGCGTTCGTTCACGACGCAATTGCATCGAGAACAATAATCAGGGTTCGGCATAGGCCGCAACGTCTCATCGGATGGACATCATTTCAAGATGTCTCCCATGTCCGACAGTGCCGGCACGACCTTGCATACGAATCGTTGCCATCGCGCGACAATTGCGGCAGGGCCGCGTAATCTTGCTATCGCTGCAGGACGTATTTTCCAGGCGCATCGTCGATCGGCGGATGGCCGGCCGCGGCGGAGCCCATCGACGGCGGGGCCACCCGCGCCCGGGTCGAATGCCCCGCGAGCCAATGTTCCCAGACCGGCCACCACGATCCCGCCTTCGGTTCGGTCGTGTCGAACCATTCCTGCGGCGTGAGCGTGTCGGTGGCATTTGACCAGGTGCGCACGCGGTGGCGCCGTCGCGGGTGCACGGCGCCGCTCACGATGCCGGCATTGTGCCCGCCCGAGGTCAGCAGATAGGTGTAGTCGCTCGAACGGGTCAGGCTTCGAGCCTTGTAAGTGGACTGCCATGGCGCGACATGATCGGTCTCGGTGCCCACGACGAACATCGGCAATTGGATCGCGCCCAGATCGACGCGCCGGCCTTCGGCATGGAACTCCCCGCGGGCCAACGCGTTGTTGAGGTACAGTTGCCGCAAATATTCCGCATGCATTCGGCAGGGCATGCGCGTGCCGTCCGCATTCCAAGCCATCAAATCGTTCGGCGATGCGCGTTTGCCGCGCAGATAGGTGTCGACCGCCGGCGTCCACAAAAGATCGCGGGATCGCAGCAAAGCGAATGCCGCGCCCATTTGTTCGCTCTTCAGCACGCCGGTGCGCTGCATGACCGATTCGAGCATGTCGAGTTGGCTCGGGCTGATGAATACCGACAGCTCGCCCGGCTCGCTGAAATCCTGCTGGGCCGCGAGCAGCGTCATGCTCGCCAAGCGCTGATCGCCCTCCGCGGCGTAGACTGCGGCGGCGATCGACAGCAGGGTGCCGCCGATACAGTAGCCGACCGCATGAATTTTTCGCGCCGGCAGGATTCCCGCCACGGCGTCGAGCGCGGCGCCTATGCCGAGCCGCAGGTAGTCGTCCATGCCGAGCCCGCGATCGCTCTCGTGCGGATTCTTCCACGATATGATGAACACCGTGTGACCCTGAGAGACCAGGAATTTCACCAGGGAATTTCTCTCCGACAAGTCGAGGATGTAGTACTTCATGATCCAAGCCGGCACGATCAGCACCGGCTCGGCATAGACCGTCTCGGTCGCCGGCGAATACTGGATCAATTCGATGAGCTCGTTGCGCAGCACGACTTTGCCCGGCGTCGCGGCAACATCGCGGCCAACCACGAATTTGTCGGCGAGGTGCCCGTGCCGTTCCGCGCCTCCCAGGGTGCGCTTGACGTCCTCGAGCCAGTGATTGAAGCCGCGCACGAGATTCTCGCCTGCTTCGGCGCGGGTGGTGTCGAGCAGTTCAGGGTTGGTGACAAGGTAGTGGGCCGGGGAAACGGCCTCCAAGGTGTTGCGCGCCACGAAATCCAGAGTGCGTTCGGTTTCGGGCGCGACGCCCGCTACTCCAGACCAGGCCTTCTGCCACCAGTCGCTGTAATTACGGTAGGTGCGCGCGTAGATGTTGTACGGCCACTCTGCCCAGCCTTCGGTTTCGAATCGATCATCGGCCTCGGCCGGCGGCAGCGGCTGCCCACTGACCGCCCGCAGTGCGAAGGTCCAGGTGTCGATCGTCTTGGCCAACGCATCCTGCATGATCTCGAGCTGCTTGGGCGGGTCCTTGGCGAGGTTCAAGTACCAGTCCCACCAGGCGTTGGCGTACATGTCGGGGGCGAGGCCGCCGGTCATGGCCGCCAATTGGGCGCGAAGCGCATGCGCCAGCTCGGCCGATTCCTTGGGATCGGGTGATTTGGCAACGTGCTTGCCGTGGATCGTACGATTGGTCATGCTGCTGTCGGTCCGTCACTGGGATGGCTGATTACAGCATAAAAAAACAGCGGAGGCGGGGGCGCATTAGCGCTTCCCACCCCGCTGTAGTCCCGCCGCGGGGGGCGCGGCAGACCGGCGCCCGGAGGCGCCGGCGTGGGATCAGCCCGCCTTCTTCTTGGAAACGTCGGCGAACTTGGCTACGTCGCCGAACTTGGCGGTCGCCTCATTCACCACTTCCGTGAAGGTGGTCTGGGCAGTGGTTTGCGCATCGGTCGCCAGCGTGACGAATTCCTGCGCACGCGTACGCAGCTTCTCGCTGAGCGCCGTGGTGAGCTCCACTTGCTTGGTCACGAACTCGGCCGGAGTCTGCGCAGCCAGGGCGGCCTTGGCCTGTGCCAGGCTCCACTCCAGGTAATCGCCCGCAACGGCGTACTGATACCGGCCCAGGCGGTCAACGGCTTTGACGCCTTCCTGCTGGGCCTTCAGCGCCGGCGCGAACGCGTTTCGGTAGGCTTCAAAGATGGCCTTGGGATCAAAAGTCGAGTCGCTCATAGTCAATCTCCTAATCGATGGGGTTTGGTGCTGGGCTCATTATAGCCAATTTTGTATGCAGTGCAAGAGAAATCGATCGTTTCTCCTTCGCCGGCCGCTTGTTCCATATAACTAATTGATATATAACAAATTAAATATTTATTATAGGAAGTTAACGTCGATCGTCAAGGCTTGAATAAATGCGTTGCAAAAGCGATTTGGATGATCGGGGAAATTCATGCGTCAAGCGCGATGCGCGGGGAAATTATCGACGGGCGAGCGACCTTGAGCGCATGATCAGGATCAGTGCCGACGCTCAAGGATTTTGCGTTGTCCGCGATCTCCCATCACATCCGATGCTTGGAACTCTATGCCGAGCGCAGTGGCGCCCGCCTGATGCGCACCGCTCTGCCCGAATGCGTCGCCGGCCGGGTTTTGCGCGACCTCATTCTGGTGCGCACCGGTCAGAGTCCGGAGCAGGAACTTTCGACGCTGGTGCACGAACTTACCCACTGGCTGGTGCATTGGGAGGAGCGCTCTCATGTGCTTTGCACTCTTTTTGAATACGAAGCCGAGGCGGTCGAAGCCTTGGTGATGCTGCAGCTTGGTCTGGGCCCGCGTGTTGCTCCGGGTGATCGAGGCGAAGAGAGTCCGACCGACGGTCTGCTGTCGGCGTCGGTTTCCCGAGTGGTGCGGGCAAGCAGGGGGATCTGCGCCGCGCTCGGCCTCAATGAGGGGCCGGCATCAGAGCCGCAAACCGCCGTCGATTTCCAGGCAACGGCCGGTGAAGAAATCGTTCTCGAATATGAAGCGCACCGCATGAGCGATTTCCTCGGGCCTCCCCAGTCGTTTGAGGGGCACCGGCGCCGTGAGTTTGTCCAACACTTCCGGGCGCATGGTTGCGAGGATGTCGGTGTGGGTGAAGCCGGGTGCGATCGAGCCGACGCGGATGCCGTAGCGGGCCAATTCCTTCGCCCAGACGACGCCCATTGATTCAACCCCGGCCTTGGCGGCACTGTAGTTGCTCTGGCCGGCGTTGCCCACCCGCGAAATGCTCGAGATATTGACGATAACCCCGCCGTTGCCGAATTCGATCATATGCGCCGCGGCCTCGCGTGCGCAAAGGAATACGCCGCTGAGATTCACCGCAATCACCGAGTCCCATTGGTCCAGGCTCATCCGTCCGACCACGGCGCCGTCCTTGACCTTGACCAGCAAGCCGTCGCGCACGATGCCGGCATTGTTGACGAGCCCGTCCAACCGCCCGAATTCGGTGCCCACCTTGGCCATCGCGGCGGACACTTCGTTCTCGTCGGCAACATTTACCCGATAGCGGCGCGCCTGAACCGATTCGGCGGCGCAAAGCGCAGCCGCCTCGTCGAGGTCGGCTTCGTTGCGATCAAAGAGCGCGATATCCGCCCCCTGCCGAGCGAGCTGCAGGGCGATCGCGCGGCCAATGCCGCGCCCGGCGCCGGTTACCACAACAGTCTTGCTACGTAGTTCCATGATGTTGCGTCATTTACCTTTTTTGCCGTCGTTCGGCTTCTTGTCGTTCCGTTCGCTCGTCTTGGCGGCGGCTGCGCCGCCCATGAACGCGTCGCGAGTAGCCGCCTGCATTTGTTCCCACAGGGCCAGGTTCTTCTGCGCCAGCTCGGTCAATGGCGCAAATGGGCCCTGCATGGCCTTGGCCATTTCCGACTGCACCGTCTCCTGCTGCCGAAGCATGGCGGTGAACGCCTGTTCGAGATAACCGCTGAGCAGCGCTTGCATCGGGCGCCCATAGAAGCGGATGATCATTTCGAGCAGTTCCGCGCTCAATACCGGCGAACCGAGGTGCTCTTGTTCGGAAATGATTTGCAGGAGCACTTGCCGCGTCAGGTCCTCGCCCGACTTGTCGTCGATCACTTTGATTTTCTCACCCGACACGATCAGGTGGCGCAGGTCTTCGAGAGTCACATGACGGCTGCCGGTCGTGTCGTAGAGCCGGCGGTTCGTATATTTGCGTATGACGCGTTGTTGTTGCATCGTCCTGCCCGAAGAATTGGCCGGCATCGTAAGCCAAGCTTTCGCATTGCACAACTTACGTATGCGCGAGGCGCGACCATAGTAGAATCATGAGGTTATGGACTTATATAAAACAATGATTTATATCTCATTTATGAAGTTTTACATCCGCGGCAACGCACAACGCGGGATCTGTTGCGTCGCATACGGAGTGGCTGACCGTGCAACCTGATCTGTGGCGGCAGTGGCAGGCGCTCGCGGCGCAATTCGCGCCGTTGTTCCAAGGCCCGGCGCCTTCCGCTCAGGGCCCGCAAGGACGCCACGGCGCGGCCGGCTTCGCGCCCTTCATCGATTCGGCCGAGCGTTTCGCGACCGAGGCGCGCGCCTACATCGAGAGCAGCGCAAGTGCATCGGCATCGTCGCTGGCGGAGGCGGTGCGGAAATTCAGCGACTTTTTGCGGGATCAAGCCGCCGCCGCACAGCCCCCGTGGGCCGCCGCGTTCGGCATCGCCAATCCGAACGCCGACGGGGCAACGGCGACATGGGACTTGCCGGCGATCGGAGCGACCCGCGAGCACCAACAGCGCGCGCAGCGCATGGCGGAGGCTTGGCGCCGCATGGATGATGCGCAGCGCCGCTTGCAGCGCCTTTGGTCCGATGCGCTGCGCGATGCGGCCACCGCCTTCGCGGCGCGGTTGGTGACGGCCACACCAAGCGCGCCCAGCACCGAGGCGCTGAATAAACTCTACGACACCTGGATCGACTGTGCGGAAGAGGCCTATGCGCGTGCTGCGCACAGCGAGGCGTTCTGCGACGCACTGGCCGATTTCGTGAACGCCAGCAGCCAGTGGCGCGGCGACTTGCAGACCACGGTCGAGCAGTGGGCGAAAATGCTCGATTTGCCGACGCGCAGCGAGATCAATACGCTCGCGCAGCGGCTGAAATCCCTGGAGGAGCGGCTGGCGGAAAGACCGGCGAAGCGTAATCCGACCGAACGCGAACCGACCGAACGCAAACCGAAAGCTGCAGCGAAGCGCCCGCAGCGCGCGCGCCGCAGGGCGAAATCATGACGGATGCGAAGGCGTACGCCAGCCTCGCCGCGGCCAGGCGGGTGGCCGGCGGTTGCTCGGAACGGGAGGCAGTCTGGGAGTCGGGCAAGCTCACCTTGTATCGGTACCGGCCGATCGCACGGCCGGCGGCGGGAGGCGTGCCCCTGCTGATCGTGTATGCGCTGGTCAATCGGCCGTACATGATGGATCTGCAGGAAGACCGGTCGCTGATAAGAGGCCTGCTGGCAGCCGGGCTGGATGTGTATCTCATCGATTGGGGTTATCCCGACGGTGCCGATCGGTTCACGACAATGGCCGATTACATCGACGGGTATCTCGCGGACTGCGTCGAGCGCATCCTGCAGAGGCACCGGTTGGCCGCCCTCAACATCCTCGGCGTCTGCCAGGGCGGGGTGTTCAGCCTGTGCTATAGCGCCCTGAATCCGCGGCGCGTGCGTAATCTGGTCACCATGGTCACGCCGGTGGACTTCCACACCCCGGAGGATCTGTTGTCGAAATGGGCGAGAAAAATCGATGTGCCGGCGTGGGTGGGCGAGGGCAATGTTTCGGGCGAAGCGTTGAATCTGCTGTACCTGTCCCTCATGCCGTTTCGTCTGACTCAGCAAAAATACGTGCATCTGCTGGCGGGAGGGCTGCATTCGGCGCGCATCGAGAACTTCCTGCGGGTCGAGCAATGGATTTTCGATAGTCCGGACCAGGCCGGCGCCGCGTTCCGGGAGTTTGTGGTGTGGTTCTATCAGGAGAATCGTCTGGTTCACAACACTCTCGAGATCGCCGGTCGCAAGGTCGATCTGCGCGCGCTGCGGATGCCGATATTGAACCTGAGCGGCAAGCGCGATCACCTGGTGCCGCCCGAAGCCTCGGCGGCCCTGCGGCAGCTGGTCGGCAGTGAGGACTACACGGCGTTCGAACTGGATCTCGGGCACATCGGCATGTACATCAGCGAACGGGCGCAACGCGAGGTGCCGGGCAGGATCGCCGGGTGGCTCGCGGCGCGATGAACCCGGGGCGCCTACATATACACGCCGCCGTTTACGTTGATCTGTTGACCGGTGATGTAATCGCCGTGCGCGGCCAGAAAGAAAACCGCTTTGGCGATTTCCTCCGGCCTGCCGAAACGCCCCATGGGAATGCGCGCCAGGATAGTCGCCTGCACGGGTTCCGGCACCTTGGCCAACATGCCGGTTTCGGTAAATCCCGGGGCGAGCGCATTACAGGTCACATTGTATTTGGCAAGCTCCAACGCGGCGGTTTTGGTGAAGGCGATGATGCCGCCTTTGCTCGCGGCGTAATTGGCCTGTCCGAAATTTCCGGCCTGACCGACGAATGAGCTGATGTTGATGATCCTTCCGAATTTCTGCTCGATCATCATGGGCGCGAAGGTCGATACGCCGAAATAGCAGGCGTTGAGGTTGGTATGCAGCACGGCGAGCCAGTCGTCGTCGGTCATTTTGCGCAGGGTCTTGTCGCGGGTGATGCCGGCGTTGTTGACCAAAATGTCGAGTCCGCCCCAATTTTGCTTGATTTTTTCCATCATCGAATTCCAGGTGGAGCGCTCGCCCACGTCGCCCTTGAACAGCAGAGTCTTGCGGCCCATCTTGGCCAACTCGTCGGCCAGAGAACGCGCATCGGCCTCGCTCGATTGATAGTTGATGGCGATATCGGCTCCCCCGCTGGCAAGGGCGATGGCGATTGCCCGACCGATGCCGCGCGCCGCTCCTGTCACCAATGCTCGCCGCCCCTCTAGTGCTTTCATGTCGCGCCTCCGTAAGGATTGCCGGGTGGGTTAGCCGATCTACGCCAACTCTAGCATGTCGTCGCATCGCCGAGGGCGCGGCGCCAAATTTCAAACCGGTCGGCGCGCGACGGATCGATTGATCTGTAGAATCGCTGTTTCCGCAAGCGGCGAGTATCGAGGCATGACATCGTCAAAAGCTCCGGCCGAGCCGGCTCCGGCATCGAGGTTGCGCTATCCGCTGCGAACTGAGCCCGAGGTCGGCGACGGTTCCGCCGTGGCGGTGGCGCCCGGGGTGCTGTGGCTGCGAATGCCGTTGTTCGCCGCGCTTCCTTGGATCAATGTCTGGGCCGTGAAGGAGGAGGACGGTTGGGCGATCGTCGACACCGGTCTGCACTCGCCGAATACCATGGCGGCCTGGAATGCCGCATTCACCGGAGCGATGCACGGTGCGCCGGCAACCCGCGTGCTCGTAACGCATATGCACCCTGATCATTGCGGGATGGCCGGCTGGCTCGTCGAGCGATTTCGGACGCAACTTTGGATGAGCCGGCTGGAATATCTGACCTGCCGCGTCATGGCGGCCGATTCCGGGCGCCAAGCGCCACGCGAGGCCATCGAGTTCTATCGAGCGGCGGGTTGGGATGATGCCGCCATCGAGCGCTATCAGGAGAGGTTCGGCGCGTTCGGCGAGATGATATATCCGCTTCCGGTCTCATATCATCGCATCGCGGACGGCGACACGCTAAGGCTGGGTGCTCACGAGTGGACCGTCGTGGTCGGCAGCGGCCATTCGCCCGAACACGCCTGCCTATATTGTCCGCAATTAAAGCTGCTGATCGCCGGCGATCAGGTATTGCCGAAAATCTCCTCGAATGTGTCCGTTTACCCGGTGGAGCCGGATGCCGATCCGCTGGGCGATTGGCTCAGGTCGTTGGCAGTGATCAAACAGCGGATCCCCGACGAGGTGCTGGTTCTGCCGGCGCACAACAGCCCGTTTCACGGGTTGCACGCGCGCATCGAAGAACTCGGTGAATCGCATGTGCAGGGGCTGGCACGGTTGCAGGAAATGCTGCGCACCCCGCGGCGCACCGTCGATGTGTTCGCCGCATTATTTTCGCGCCCCATCTCCCCGGGACTCCTCGGCATGGCCACGGGCGAGGCGTTGGCGCACCTCAATCACCTCTTGCGGACGGGCCGGGCGGTTCGCGAGATCGACCCGCGGGGCGTCTGGTGGTGGCGGGCAAGCACGGGAGCCTGACTGCGTTCGGAATCGCGCCCCACCCCGCGCGTTCCCTTGACGCCGGGATCCGGTTGGTAACGAACGGCTGGGATGTTCAGCTGCTCGATCATCTCGAGAAGCTCCGCGAAGCTCTGTTCGACGGTTCTGCCGGATGTATTCAGATGCAGATGGGCCTGCCGATAGAAGGGATCGCGCGCAGCGAGAATGTCCTTCAATTCACGCATCGCTTCGCGGCTGCGTGCCATCGGCCGCAGATCCCCCTGAGCGATCACCCGCTGCATGTGCTCCTCGGGAGAGGCGCGCACCCACACCGCGAGCGAACCCTCAAGCAGCAAGGGCAGGGTTTGAGGATCCGCCGCCAGTCCGCCGCCGGTCTCGATCACGGCGGCGGGGTTCTTCGCCAGCACGGCCTGGAGAATCTCACGCTCGAAACGCCGGTAACCCGGCTGGCCGTGCAGCTGCAGAATTTCACCGATGGTCGCACCGTATAGGCGCTCGACCTCGCGATCGAGTTCGAAGAACGGGACTTCGCGATGCCGGGCGAGCTTGCGTCCCAGGGTGGTCTTGCCGGCCCCGCGCAGACCGATCAACGTGATATAGCGCGACGGGGTTGCCGCCGCGCCGTCGCGGCCGAAATGATGAGTGAGCAGCTCCCCCGCCTGGCGCAACTCCTGCTGCGAAAGCCGCTTCAGGACCCGCATGGGCAGGGTTTGATCGATGGGGCGCATCGGCTCGTCGGACAGCAGCCAATCCGGAGCAAAGCCCATCGCCGAGGCGATACGCCGCAGGACCAGCACCGAGGGATTGCCCTGTCCGCTTTCGAGCTGCGCCAAGAAGCGCAAAGATACGCCGGAATCGGCGGCGAGCGCATTGCGCGTCATTCCGCGTTGCGCGCGCGCGTCGCGGATCTTGTCCGCGAGCATGCGCAGATAAGCCCGGTCCTGCACACTGTTTCCTCGCAGCTTCGGCCGGGGGCTCATGCGAGCGCGGCCTCGACGAAGCGCCGAGTGGCCTCGATGACCGCTTCGGGTTGATCGCGATGCGGGGAATGCCGGCAGTCCTGAAGCGCGAGCAGCGTCGCCGCCGGTGCGCCACGGCCGATGCTCTTGATCTGATCCATTGTCCCGTATTCGTCGTCTTCGCCTTGAATGGCGAGCACCGGACAGCGGATGAAGGACAGCAGGGCCTCGATGTTCCACGAGCGGAATTCAGGGTCGAGCCAGATCCTATTCCATCCCCAAAATGTCGAGTCGACATCCGCGTGGTAGCGGCCCAGCCGCTCGCGTAAATTCGTATTGCCAAACGCCGTCTTGACCCGCGCGATGCTGCGAATGGTGACCTCCTCCACCTTGACATGAGGAGCCAAGGCCACCACCGCGCGGACATCGCTCTGTGGCCGTGCCGCATGAATCAGCGCGATGGATGCGCCGTCGCTGTGGCCGAACAGCAGCGGACGCCGAATGTCGAGCCGTTCGAGGATCGCCGGCAGCCAAATTCGCGCCTCCTCGTGCATGTAGTCGGCCGTGCGCGGCCGATCGAGCGGGGTCGAATGCCCGTATCCATGACGCGAGTACACGAGTGTGCGGCATCCGGTGGCGCCGGCCAGGCGTTCGGGGAAATCCCGCCACATCGACATCGACCCCAGACCCTCGTGCAGCATCACCAGGTCGACGCTCGTGGGCTTTTCGGGCAGCGCGAATCGATACTCGATTTGACGAGCGCCGAAGCTCAGGGAGTCGATTTGCATGAAGCACGCAGTTTGTAGCGCTGTATCTTGCCGGTGGCGGTCTTCGGCAGTTCGGCGACGAATTCGATCCAGCGTGGATACTTGTAGGGCGCGAGGCGCGATTTTACGAACCCCTTTAATTCTGCGGCCAGGTCCTCGGAGGCCGTAAAGCCGCCGGCGAGGACCACGTATGCGGCAGGCTTGATCAGGCGATCGGCATCCTCCCGGCCCGCGACCGCCGCCTCGTGAACCGCCGGATGCGCGACCAGCGCCGACTCCACCTCGATGGGCGATACATAGATGCCGCCCACCTTGAGCATATCGTCCGCCCTGCCGGCAAATACGTAGTCGCCGTTCGCATCGACGCGGAAGCGATCTCCGGTGCGCGTCCAGGAGCCCAAAAAAGTGGAGCGGCTGCGCTCGCGCTGATTCCAGTAGAACTTGGCGCTGGTCGAACCCCTGACCAGAAGATCGCCTATTTCGCCCGGGGCGACCGGACTGCCGTCATCATCGACGATTTTGGCCTCGAAGCCGGGTACCGGAATACCGAGCGTGCCGTGGCGAATCCGCCCGGGACGATTGGAGATGAAAATGTGGAGCATCTCGGTCGAGCCGATACCGTCCAAAATATCCACGCCGGTCCATTTGCGCCAGCGCCGGGCGATGTCTTCGGGAAGGGCTTCGCCGGCCGAATTGCACAAGCGCAGCGATATCTCGCCCGCAGCGGGCAACCGGCCGCTCGCGAGCAACGATGCGTACAACGTCGGCACACCCGAGAAAATCGTCGGGCGATGGGCCTTGAAGCGCGCGGCGACCGCCTCCGGTGTGGCCCGTTCGGCCATCAACACCGCCGTGGCGCCCACCGAGAGGGGAAAAGTCAGCGCGTTGCCGAGCCCGTAGGCGAAGAACAGTTTCGCCGCGGAGAGCACCACATCGCCCTCGTGCAATCCGAGGGTGGCTTGCGCGTACAGAACCGCGGTTTCGATCAGGCTCGAATGCACGTGCACCGTGCCCTTGGGTGCCCCGGTGGATCCGGAAGAGTAGAGCCAGAAACACGGCTCGTCGCGCAGCGTCGGCGCGGGTTCGAATTCGGCGGACGACGCGCCCAGCAAATCCGCAAGGCTGCGCGTGCCGATGGGCGCGGCACCCTCGCCGGACAGCAAAATATGCTTGAGGTACGGTGATTGGGCGAGAATCGGCTGGAACTGCGCGAGAAGCCCCTCGGAAACGACCAGCGTGTGCGCCCGGCTGTCGTACAAGAGGTAGGCGTAATCCGCGGGCGCCAGCATCGTGTTCACCGGTATCGGCACGATCCCCGCCTTGATCGCGCCCAGGAATGCGGTGGGAAAATCGATGGTGTCCTGCAGGCAGAGCAGAATTCGCTGCTCCATGTGCATCCCCAAACCGTGCAGCGATGCGGCGAATCTGTTGACGCGCGCCGCGAGCTCCGCGTACGTATAGGAGCCCGCATCATCGATGTACGCGATCTTGTCTGCGCGGCCCGCCCGAAGATTGCGCTCGAGCAGGTCGTATGCGGCGTTGAAGCGGTCCGGAATCCGCAACACAGGCGGGTCGGCCGCCGATTCGATATGCGCCAGATCCATTGAGGCGCACTATAATGCATTTAACTGCCGGCTTGCCAGGCCGAGTTTTGCGCGACGCTTACCCCGGGACCTCGCTTGACCCGATCCGATCGCTAACCTATGATGCAATATACTGCATATGCACGGTGATACAGCATGGCGGACCGAGCCTCGATGACCGAAACCGAAGCCGAACCGGTGAGCTTCGACAGCCATCCGTCCCGCTATCGTCATTGGCGCCTTTCGGTGGACGGTGCGGTCGCGACGCTGACGATGGATGTAAACGAGGAAGCCGGTATCCGGCCGGGTTATCGTCTGAAGCTCAATTCCTATGATTTAGGCGTCGACATCGAGTTGCACGACGCTCTGCAGAGGATCCGCTTCGAGCACCCCGGTGTTCGCTCGGTCATTCTCACCAGCGCCAAGGACCGGGTTTTCTGCTCCGGCGCGAATATCTTCATGCTCGGTCTGTCGAGCCATGCCTGGAAGGTCAATTTTTGCAAATTCACCAATGAAACCCGAAACGGCATGGAGGACTCAAGTGCGCATTCGGGGATCAAGTTCATTGCCGCGTGCAGCGGCACGACGGCCGGAGGCGGCTATGAATTGGCGCTCGCCTGCGACGAAATCGTATTGGTGGACGACCGGTCCTCCGCCGTGAGCCTGCCCGAGGTGCCGCTCCTCGGCGTGCTGCCGGGCACCGGGGGTCTCACTCGGTTGACCGACAAGCGCCGTGTGCGCCGCGATCTCGCGGACGTGTTTTGCACCACCGTCGAGGGTGTGCGCGGCCGGCGCGCGTGCGACTGGGGGCTGGTCGATGCAGTGGTGAAACCCCATGCCTTCCGCGAATACGTGGAGCGGCGCGCACTGGCCCTGGCGGCCACGTGCGACCGCCCCGAGAACGCCGAAGGCGTGCCGCTTCCGCCGCTCGATCGGGTGATCGATTCGCACGGACTGCATTATCGGTTCGTGGATGTCCGGCTCGACGCGCCGACGCGGCGCGCGGAGCTCACCGTGGCGGCGCCCGAGAGGCCGCCGCCGGTGTCGGTATCCGAAGCGCTCGCCGCGGGCGCGGGCTGGTGGCCGCTGCAAATGGCCCGCGAACTCGACGATGCGGTGTTGAATCTGCGCAGCAATTTTCTCGACTACGGCCTTTGGGTGATGAAGACTCGCGGGAATGCGGCGCACGTGCTCGGCGTCGACCGGTTTCTCTTGGAGAACAAGGCACATTGGTTCGTGCGCGAGGTCATCGGGCAGCTGCGGCGAACCTTGGCGCGCCTCGAGGTGTCCTCGCGTTCCATGTTTGCCCTGATCGGGCCCGACAGCTGTTTCGCTGGCACGTTGCTCGAGCTGGCGCTCGCCGCGGATCGAACCTACATGCTGCGTCCGGAGCATGAAGGCGACGGGCCCGTGCTGATCATGTCGGGGACGAACTTCGGGCTCCTGCCGGCGGTACACGGGCGGTCGCGAATCGAGGCGCGCCTTTACGGCGATGCGGACCGCATCGGTAAAGCGCGCGCTGAAGCGGGTGTGCGACTCGGTACCGGGGCGGCTCTTGCCCAGGGCCTGGTCACAGCGGCTCCGGACGCCCTCGACTGGGACGAGGAGATTCGCGTGGCGCTCGAGGAGCGCGCTGCGCTCTCGCCGGACGCCTTGACGGGCATGGAGGCGAATTTGCGTTTCGGTCCGGGCGAGACGCTCGAGACGCGGGTATTTGGGCGCCTGTCGGCCTGGCAAAACTGGATCTTCAACAGACCCAACGCCGTGGGCGAGGCGGGCGCCCTGAGCGTATTCGGCACCGGCCGCAGGGCGAAATTCAACCGGGACCGCATCTAGATATGGAGCGCGCATGAGCATTACGTACGCCGACAAGATTCCAAATAATGTCGATCTTGCGAGCGACAAGGTGCTCAAGCGGGCGCTCGAGCACTGGCAGCCGGAGTTCCTGAAATGGTGGGCGGACATGGGGCCCGAGAACTCGGAAACCGCTGACGTTTACCTGCGCACCGCCGTCAGCGTCCACCCGAGCGGCTGGACGCATTTCGATTACGTCAAGATGCCCGAGTACCGCTGGGGTATCTTTTTGAGCCCTGCCGAGGCGGATCGCAAAATTAATTTCGGCGATCACAGGGGCGAACCTGTCTGGCAGGACGTCCCCGGCGAACATCGGGCCAATTTGCGGCGGATCATCGTCACGCAGGGCGACACCGAACCCGCTTCCGTCGAGCAGCAGCGGCATCTCGGTCTTACCTGCCCATCGCTGTACGATCTGCGCAATCTGTTTCAGGTCAATGTTGAAGAGGGCCGGCACCTGTGGGCCATGGTCTATCTGCTGCACCGGTATTTCGGGCGCGACGGACGGGAAGAGGCCGAGGCGCTGCTCGGGCGCCGATCGGGCGATATCGACAATCCGCGTATTTTGGGGGCGTTCAACGAAAGGACCCCCGATTGGCTCGCATTCTTCATGTTCACCTACTTCACGGATCGCGATGGAAAATTTCAACTCTGCGCCTTGGCCGAATCCGGCTTCGATCCGTTGGCGCGGACCACGCGCTTCATGTTGATGGAGGAGGCTCATCACATGTACGTCGGGGAGTCGGGCGTGGGACGCGTCGTCCAGCGCACCTGCGAAGTCATGGCCGAGCACAAGACGGACGATCCGCAGCGTCTGCGCGCGCTCGGCGTCATCGATTTGCCGACCGTGCAGCGCTACCTGAATTTTCATTACAGCGTGACCATCGATCTGTTCGGCGCCGATGTGTCATCCAATGCCGCCACGTTCTACTCGAGCGGCCTCAAAGGGCGCTACGAGGAAACGAAATTCCATGATGACCACTTGTTGCGGGACGCGGCCTACCCGGTGCTGCAGGTCGTCGGCGATTGTGTTGTGGTACGCCAGGCGCCGGCGCTCAACGCGCTCAACGAGAAGCTCAGGGACGACTACATCCGGGATTCGGTTGCCGGAGTGGGACGTTGGAATCGCATCATACGAAAGGCCGGCATTGCATTCGAACTGACCGTCCCGCACAAGGCGTTCAACCGCAAAATAGGGCCCCTGGCCGGGCTCAAAATCGCTCCGGACGGGCGCGTCGTGAGCGGAACGGATTGGAGCGCGAAACAGCGTGAATGGCTCGCCACCGATGAGGACCGGGCGTTCGTCGCTTCTCTGATGGGGCGGGTCGCGGTTCCGGGCGCCTATGCCAGTTGGATCGCGCCGCCGACGCTCAAGATCAACAAGCAGCCGGCCGATTTCGAGTACGTGCGGTTCAATTGAGTCTCCGATGCGCTTTGCGACCTTTCAGCCGGGCATGATGATCGAGGCGGGTCCCCGCTCGGTGAGTGCCGAGGAAATCGTCGAATTCGCCTCGCGCTATGACCCGCAGTGGTTTCATACGGATCCGCAGCGAGCCGGCGGCAGCCGCTGGAAGGGCTTGATCGCGAGCGGCTGGCATTCTTGTGCGATTGCGATGGAACTGGCGGTCGGATCCATGCTCAAGGATTCCGAATCCTTCGGTTCGCCCGGTATCGAGGAACTCAAATGGCTGGAGCCGGTGCGGCCGGGAGACGCGCTGCGGTTGCGCGCCGAGGTGCTCGAATCGAGGCGCTCGGCGTCCGGCCGAACCGGCATCGTGCGTTCGCGCTGGGAGCTGTGGAACCAAAACGATGTCAAGGTGCTATCGTTGCTCGGAACCACCTTGTTCGATATCCCGGCCCCCGATCCGCGGCATCAATAGGGATGCCCGGCCGGCCCCGAGCCGGGATATCATGGGCGGGTGCACGACATCAGTGGCTTCGATTTGCGAGACCTGCCGGCGGATTTTTATGAAAATCCGTTTCCGTATTACGCGGCGCTGCAGGCCCGATCGCCTGTCAAACGAATGCCGGACGGCTCGATCTTACTGACGCGCTACCGGGATGTGGAGTTCGTCTACAAGAACCCGAAGATATTCAGTTCCGACAAGAAGCGCGAATTCGGCGAGAAGTTCGGCTTGACGCCGCTGTTTGCGCACCACACGACCAGTTTGGTTTTCAACGATCCGCCGCTGCATACGCGAATCCGCCGGTTGATCAACGGCGCTCTGACGCCGCGCGCCGTCGCGCAAATCCAGCCCGATCTGGAGAACTGGGTCGATCGATTGATCGAGGACATGGCGGCAAGAAAGTCGGCCGATCTGATTGAGGATTTTGCCGCCGCGATTCCCGTTGAAGTGATCGGTAACATGCTCGGTGTGCCGCGCGACGAACGTTCGCCGCTTCGAGGCTGGTCGCTGGCCATTCTGGGCGCCTTGGAGCCGCGGTTGTCGCCCGATGCGGCGCGACGAGGCAACGACGCGGTTCGCGAGTTCGCGGCATATCTCGAGGGACTGATCGACCAACGGTGCGCGCAGAGCGCGGACCGGCAATCGGATTTGATTTCCCTGCTGCTGCACGGCGAATACGCGGGCCAGCGCTTGAGCGCGCCCGAGCTTGTCCATAACTGCATTTTCCTGCTCAATGCCGGGCACGAAACAACCACCAACCTGATCGGCAATGGCTTGGTTGCGCTGGTGGAGCACCCCGCTGAGCGCGAACGGCTGCTCGCCGATCCGGGGTTGATCAATACCGCGGTGGAGGAATTTCTGCGCTACGAAAGTCCGAACCAGCTCGGCAATCGCATCACCACCGTTCCCGTGGAGCTCGGCGGGGTGTCGCTGCCCGCCGGGACTCAGATCACTGTGTGCATAGGCGCGGCCAATCGCGACCCCGAACAATTCGTCGAGCCCGAAAGGTTCGATGTGGCACGTGCGCCCAATCGTCATCTGGCCTTCGCGAGCGGCATTCACCAGTGCGCGGGTGTGGGGGTGGCGCGGCTCGAAGCGGCGATTGCGATTGGCCGTTTCCTAAAAAGATTTCCCTCTTACTCACTCGCGACCGCCCCGACGCGTGGCGGACGGGCGCGATTTCGGGGATTCTTGCGGGTGCCCTGTAAATTGTAATCCGATGATGGCCGCGGGGGTCAGCCGTATGCGCGTGCTGCTGGTCGAAGATGATCCGATGATTGCCAAGGGGCTGCAAACGGCGTTGCGGCAGGACGGCTACGCGGTGGACGGCGTGAGCGACGGGCGCCGCGCCGCCGAGGCGCTGCGCACCGAACGCTTCGATATCGTGCTGCTCGACCTCGGACTTCCCGGCAGAGACGGGCTCGCGGTTCTGCGCGAGCTGCGCGGCCGTGGCGATTCGACCCCGGTCGTCATCGTGACCGCGCGCGACGACATCCGTAATCGAATCGAGGGGCTCGACGCCGGTGCGGATGACTACGTGGTCAAACCCTTCGATCTCGATGAGATTGCCGCGCGCATGCGCTCGGTGCTGCGCCGGGCGGCGGGCCGCGGCGATCCATGCATCAGGCATCGAGGCATTGCCTTGAATCCGGTCACGCATGCAGTGGAGCGCGACGGGATTGCGATTCCGTTGTCGGCGCACGAGTTTTCCGTGCTGGAGGCGCTGCTGCAGCGTCCGGGGGCCGTGCTTTCCAGGACTCAACTCGAGGACCGACTGTACGGCTGGGGAGAATCGATCGAAAGCAATGCCGTTGAGGTCTACATCCACGCCTTGCGCCGCAAGCTCGGCGGCGACTCGATCCGCACCCTGCGCGGCGTAGGGTATTTCATCCCGAAGTAATGGATTCCATCCGCACACGATTGCTGATTGCATTGCTGGCTCTGGTGGCGGCGATCTCGCTGCTGGCCGGAACACTCACGTATAGGCGCGTGCTGGCGGAAACCTCCACTCTATTCGATTATCAGCTGCGCCAGATGGCGCTGTCCCTGCGCACCCAGGTGTCCATGGCGCCCCGACTGGAGCTGCCGCCCGATCAGCTAGACACGGATTTCGTAATCCAAATATGGGATCTGTTCGGCACGCGCGTGTATCTGTCCCGGCCCGGTCTGCCGATGATCAATCAAACCGCGTTAGGCTACGCGGATGTCAACGTGCGCGGCGAGCCTTGGCGCACCTACGGGCTGCAGACGGTCGATGGGGTGATTCAGATCGCGCAACCGCAGCGGGTTCGCGAGCAGTTGGCCGGCGGCGCGGCGCTGCGCGTGGTGATACCGCTGCTGCTGCTGCTGCCGGTGCTGGGAGCCGCCATCGTCGGCGTGGTGCGCAGCGGATTGCTGCCGCTGCAGCGCATTGCGATCGAGGTTCAACGTCGCGGCGTACACAGCCTGACACCGATCGCCGTGACCAGCCTGCCGCGGGAAGTGGCGCCCCTGGTCCTCGAGCTCAATCGCCTGCTGATCCGCTTGCACTCCGCATTTGAAGCGCAACGCGCCTTCATTGCCGACGCCGCCCACGAATTGCGCTCGCCCCTGACGGCGGTTCGCCTGGACCTGCAATTGCTCGATCGCGCGCCGGATGAGGCGGCGCGCCTCGAAGCGCGATCCAATCTTGGCGCGGCCGTCGAACGTGCCATCCACTTGGTGGAGCAACTGCTGACTTTGGCGCGCAATGAGCCACGCGACGAAGGGGGGGAGCTGTCGCCGGTTTTGCTCGAGGACGCCGCCTCCGAAGGGGTCGCCGATACCCACGCACTGGCGCTGGCGCGCGGCATCGACCTGGGGTTGGACGCGGAGCCGAATGTTCGCATCATGGGCGACCGCGATGCGCTGCGCACGCTGGTGCGAAATCTGGTCGACAACTCGGTGCGCTATACGCCGGCGGGCGGACGGGTTCAGGTCCGAACCGCCAAGACGGCCCAAGGCGCTGTTCTCGAGGTGAGCGACTCGGGACCGGGCATCGGGGCGGCCGACCGCGAGCGCGTCTTCGACCGGTTCTATCGGCGGGTCGGCGCACCGGAGGGCGGCAGCGGATTGGGTCTCGCCATTGTAAAGGCAATTGCCGACCGGCACGGCGCCCGAGTGTCGCTTGCGGATGCTCCCGGAGGGGGCTTGAAGGTGGCGATCGACTTTGCCCGGCGAAATTAAGATTCGCTTAAGCGGGCAGGGGGAACATACCCCAAGGAGCTCGAAACCAGGGCCCGCTATCCATTGCAAGGAGTCAGTCCATGAAAGGTCAAACCAATTTAATCGCGGTGTCGGCCGCCGCCGTATTCGCCTTCGGTGCGCTCGCCGGGTGGATGGCGCCGTCGGTGTTGCGGACGGCCCGGGCCGAGGCCGCGGGATCAGTTCCGGGTTCATCCATGACCGTCGCCGCAGCGCCGGCCGCGCCCGCTCCGATCCCGCTGGGGACCGCGCCGAATTATCGGGCGATCGTCGCGCAGAATCGCGACGCGGTGGTGGGCATCACCACTGCGGGGGAAATGAAGGTCGCCTCCGTTCAACCGTTTGGCGCGAATCCATTTGGCCAGAACCCTTTCGGCGACGACAACGACAACCCGCTGTCCCAATTCTTCAGGCACCTTCCGAGCCCGCGGGGCGAAGTGCCCACGCACGCGCAAGGGTCCGGATTCATCATCAATTCGGACGGCATCGTGCTCACCAACGCCCATGTCGTCGAGGGCGCGAAGGAAGTGACGGTCAAGCTCATCGATCACCGGGAATTTAAGGCAAAAGTGTTGGGCACGGACAAGACCAGCGACATCGCCGTGCTCAAGATCGACGCCAAGGGGTTGCCGTTCGTGAGGATGGGCAATTCGGATCAGCTCAGCGTCGGCGATTACGTTCTGGCGATCGGCGCGCCGTTCGGCCTCGAGGAGACGGCGACCGCGGGCATCGTCAGCGCCACCGGCCGCTCGCTTCCGGGTGATGGCGCCGTGCCGTTCATTCAGACCGACGCCGCCGTGAATCCGGGAAATTCGGGCGGGCCGCTGTTCGACGCCAGCGGCGCCGTGGTCGGCATCAATTCGCAGATCTACACCAACTCCGGAGGATATCAGGGCGTTTCGTTCGCCATTCCGATCAATTTGGCGCAAGGGGTGCAGGAGCAAATCGTCAAAACGGGCAAGGTCGAGCACGGGCGATTGGGTGTCGAAATTCAAAGCATCAATCAGTCGCTGGCTCAGTCCTTCAAGTTGAGCACGCCGGCGGGCGCCCTGGTCGCCAAAGTCGAGCCCGGGAGCGCCGCTGCACGCGCCGGAATAAAGGCGGGAGATGTGATTATCAAATATGACGGCAACACCATCGCCGATTCCGGTCAGTTGTCGGTGCGGGTCAACGGCACGGCACCCGGCGACAAGGCGACGCTCGAAGTGATTCGCGATGGCAAACCGCTGACCGTCACTGCGATCATCGGCTCGGCGGCCGGGGGCAGCGTCGCCAAGAACGCGGAAGCCGCCCCGGAAGCGGCGCACCTCGGAATGAGATTGCGCCCGCTCACCCCGGAGGAGCGCGAACAGGCCGGCGTCTCAGCCGGGCTGGTCGTGGAGGAGGCGAGCGGTCGCGCGGCTGAAGCCGGCATCCAGCCGGGCGACGTGGTCCTGTCCGTCGACGGTACCCCGGTGCAGAGCGTTGAGCAGCTGCGCACTTTGGTGCGCGAGCATGACAAACAGGTTGCGCTGCTGATTCAACGCGGCGACAGCCGGATCTTCATCCCGGTGGGATTGGGATAACACTAATTTGGTAGGCCGCCGGTGCGTGCATTTGTGCGCACCGGCGGCGCTTTGGCGCCGAAGCTTACCGAGCTTTCGGCGCGCGAATACGCTATAAAGCACACGATGAAGCAATGCGTCGTGGCTTTCGCCCTTGCAATTCTGTGTGCCTTTCCGGTCACCGGGGCGGAGCCGGCGCCGATTCGAGCCCCGCCCGCGTCGGGTCCGCCCACGGGGCTGGCCGATTTGGCGGCGCTGCGGGCCACCGTGTTCGGCACGCCGCCTCAGAATATTGCGCCGCTGCCCGAGAGGGTGCCGCTTCTCGAGATGGATCTCGCGCTGCCGTGGGCGCGGCCGGTGCCGGCCGTGTTTTGGTTCGACCGCCGGCTGCGGGTGTGGTTTTCGGCGCAGGATAAACCGGCGCCGCTCGCCATCGTCATTGCCGGCACCGGCGGCGACGGCAACACGGCGAAGCTGGCCATCCTGCGCGCCGTGCTCTACGGTGCCGGTTATCACGTCCTCACCATGCCGTCGCCGACCTTCCCGGGCTTCATCGTCTCGGCATCGAGCACCGGCGTCGCCGGCGATTTGGTGCAAGACGGGCGGGATCTGTACGCTTCAATCCGGGAGATCATTGCGCATCTGCCGCACAAGGTGCAGATCACCGACATCGATATCCTGGGCTACAGCCTGGGCGGCGCGAACGCGGCCATGGTCAAATCGATCGACGCCGCCGAACGCAAAATCAACATCCATCGCGCGCTGATGATCAATCCCCCGGTGAGCTTGTTCTCCTCCGTCGGCCGGCTCGACAAGCTGTACGCGATTACGCTCGGCAACAGCGATGCGGGCGTCGAGCGCTTCTATCAGAAACTGTATGCACAACTCGCGAATCTATACCGAGCCTCAGACCGGGTGGAACTCGACGAGGATTTCCTGTTGGGCGCGGCCGCGTCCATATTGAAGACGAGCGCGGAATTCTCGACGGCCATTGCCCTGACGTTTCGAATTGCCTTGATCAATGTGTTCTTCGCCGGCGACCTTTACTCCGGTTCGGGCGTCGTGGTCGATCCGCGGCATCCGCCCACCGTCAACGACTCGCTGGAAGAAACCTTCCGAATCCTGCGCGGCAAGCCGTTTTCGGAGTATTTCACCCGCGTTTTCGCACCTTACTATTTGCACCGCCGCCCGAATACCACCGCGGATGAGCTGGTTGCCGAGAACCGCCTCGATGTCATCGGCGCTGCGCTGCGGAGCGATCCGGACTATTACGCGCAGACCAACAGCGACGATCTGATCCTCGACGCTTCGGAACTCGAGTGGCTGAAGCGCACCTTGGGCTCCCGCATCCAGGTCTACGATCACGGCGGTCATTTGGGCAACCTGGGCGATCGGCAGCAGGCGGCCGACATGCTCGACATGCTTGGCGGACGCTGGCCGGGGAGCGCGCAGTGAGAGCTTCCGGGGCCGCGATCGCGCTCCTCCTCGCCCTGACCGGCTGCGCCTCGCAGGAGGTACGGTATCGTCAATTGCCGCCCGACATGCCGGCGGCGAACAATGCCGTGAATCTCGAGAAGGCGCTGGCGCTGGCGGCCGAGGCCGCCAGCGCAGCCAAGAGCGCTAGCCTTGAGACTGCCGCCGAGTTCGCTCCGATAACCCCGGCCGACGCGCCGCCGCTGGCGACGTACGACCCCTGGGCAGGCTTCAACCGTTCGATGTACCGGCTCAACGCACGCTTCGACGAGGCGGTCTTTCTGCCGGTGGCAAACCACTACCGCATGCTGCCGTCGCCGATCCGCGCCGGCGTGCATAATTTTTTCGGCAACCTGGCTGAAATCGACAGCATCATCAATTACACGCTGCAAGGGCGTTTGGGGCGCATGGTGCGCAGTGTCGGGCGATTCGCGATCAACAGCACACTCGGCCTCGGCGGCCTGTTCGATGTGGCGCAGAAGCTGAATTTACCCCGGGCACCGACCGGATTTGGCACGACGCTCGCCAAATGGGGCATGCATCCCGGCCCGTATCTCGTGATTCCGATTTACGGCCCCTCGACGCTGCGCGAGGGCGTCGGGCTTGCCGCAGACTACGGCACCTCGTATGCCATTAACGTTGCCAATCTGTATCGTGACGGCCAGTCGTGGGGACTCGGCGTTCTCAACGCGGTCGATCAGCGCGCGAATGTCGATTTCCGCTACTACGCCTCGGGCTCGCCATTCGAATACGACACGATTCGTTTTTTGTATGTACGAAAGCTCCTGATCGAGGATGCGGGCCTGCACCCGAAGGAGCCGCTCAAGAAGGTCAACCCGGAGGCGCCGGCGGGCCAATGACCGACACCGCCCCGCGCCATTCCTTAAGCGACCGCGCGGGCGGCATCGTCGCTACCGGCACGATACTGGCGATTCTGTATTTTGCGCGCGATGTGCTGGTACCCATCACGCTCGCGGTGATTTTGAGCTTCTTGATCGCACCCGTGGTGCGCGCTCTGCGGCGGCTGGGCCTCGGCGCCACCTCCTCGGTGCTGGTCGCCGTGCTCGCGCTTGCCGTCATATTCGGATCGGGCGCGGCGGTGATCGGCGCGCAGGTGGCGCGGATGGCGGCAGATCTTCCGCAGTACGAACACACGATCCGCGGCAAATTGGCGACGCTGAATGAATTGACCATCGGCCGCTTGAACGCGATCAACTCCCAGGCGGGGCGGCTCTTCAGCGGGAAACTGGGGCAGTCGGACAGCGCGGCGGCGAGCGCGGCGGCGAGCGCGGCGGCGGCCACGGCGGTCGCCCCGATTCCCGTGGAAGTGCACTCTCCTCCGACGAGTCCTGCGCAAACCTTGGAAAAGGTGCTCGCCTCGGTGTGGGTGCCGCTCGAGACGGCGGGCATCGTGCTGGTGGTTCTGGTGTTCGTGCTGCTCGAGCATGAGGCGGTGCGCGATCGATTCATCCGCATCGCCGGCGAAACCGACCTGCGGGCAACGACGATTGCGCTCAACGATGCCGGCAAACTCCTATCGCGATTCTTCGTTTCGCAGTTCACGGTCAACATGGGCGTGGGCCTTGCGCTGTGGATCGGCCTCGCGATCATGGGCTTGCCCCATGCGATGCTGTGGGGAGCATTGGCCGCCGCGCTGCGATTCGTCCCCTACGTCGGCGTATGGATCGCGGCGCTATTCTCGGCGGTGCTGGCGGCGGCCGTCGATCCGGGATGGTCGCTGGCGATCGGCACCCTGGCCTTGTTCGTGATCGTCGAGCTGATCGCCGGTCAGGTGATCGAACCGCAGCTGTTCGGCCATACCACGGGAATGTCGCCGTTGTCGGTGGTGATCGCGGCGATCTTTTGGAGCTGGTTGTGGGGCCCGGTCGGACTCATCGTTTCGACTCCCCTGACTTTATGCCTGGTGGTTGCGGGACGCCACATCAAGGCGCTGAGTCTGCTGGATATTCTGCTGAGCGACAATCATGCACTCACCATGCCGCAGCGATTTTATCAGCGCGCACTTTCGGAAGACTCCGATGAGATCATTGCCAGTGCCCGCGCCTTCCTCAAGCGCGACTCGTTCGCGGGATATTGCGACCTGGTGTTGATGCCGGCACTTCATCTGGCCGGTATCGATGTCGCGAGCGGCGCGATCAGCAAGGAGCAGCAGCTCAAGGTGCGCAACACCATTGTGGCGGTGATCGCCGCCATCGGCGGCGAGCGCCGCAGGCTCGGCGCGCGCCGCAACCGGGTCTCGGTTCTCGATCAGTCGAGCGCGGGTCGGCTCCTGCGCCAGCAGCGGGAGCAGGTGTCGGGCCGTTGGCAGGGACCGCTCGCCGTGCCGCCGGGCTCGGTCATGCTCTGCGTGAGCCTGGGATCGATTCCCGATGACCTCGCGGCCGAACTGTTGGTGCGCATCCTGCGCGATCAAAATGTGGATGCGCGGCATATATCGCTCGAGGATTTGCAGCGGGCGCCGCCCCCCGACGCCTCTCCCGCCAGCATCTCGATGGTGTATCTGGTGAGCGCCTTTCCCAACGAACAGCGCGGGCAGGCCGACGCGGTCGCCGAGCAGATACGCCGCCGCTATCCCGGCGCGGTGCTGGTCACGGTGTTTCTGCCCGGAATGCTGTTGCAGCCGCAGTCCGCAATCGACACTATACGGGGCGCCGACAAAGCGGCACCCTCCTTTGGCGAGGCGCTGCACATAGGTCTCGATTGGCTTAACGAACGGAACAAAACGTGATGGTTGAGTCGCCGTGATGACATCCGCCGGGCGCCGCGCGGTCCCCGTCCGCTGGCGAATGTTTTCCTTTCTGTTCGGTTTCGGCCTGCTGGCGTACGTGCAGCAAAAAACCATCACCGTGGCGGCCGAACAGATGATGCCCGCCCTGCATTTGACGCAGCTGCAGATCAGCTGGCTCGAGGACGCGTTCGTCTGGGGCTACGCCCTGTTCCAGCTGCCGGGCGGATTGTTCGGCCAGCACATCGGCGCGCGGCGCACTTTCGTCATTATCGGACTGACCGCGTTTCTCGCGACCATCGCCATGCCGCTGGCGCCGAATTTTTTCTCCGGATCGGCGCTTTTTGCGGCGTTGCTCGGCGCTCAGCTGCTGCTCGGGGCTTCGCAGGGGGCCATTTTTCCGGTGTCAGCCGGGGTGTTCGAGGCCTGGTTCCCGCCCAGCCGATGGTCATACGTGCAGGGCCTGCAAACCATGGGACTGCAGCTCGGCGCCGCACTGACACCGCCGCTCATCGTGAACCTGACTTTACACCTGGGATGGCAGCGGGCGCTGATATGGGCGAGCCTGCCGGCGCTCGGCCTGATCGCGCTTTGGGCCTGGTATGCGCGCAACACGCCGCGCGAGCATCCGTCGGTCGACGCGCAGGAGCTCCTCGAGATCGGCAACCAGCCGCAGGTCCACGCATCGATCAGCATCCGACAGGTCTTGAGGCTCATCGCAAATCGGAGCGTGCTGCTGCTGTTCATCTCCTACATGAGCATGAATTACACCTTCTATCTGCTGTCGAACTGGGTCTTTCTCTACCTGGTACAGGAGCGGCATTTTTCGGCGCTCGAAAGCGGTTGGCTCGCGAGTGCGCCGCCGCTCGCCGCCGCGGTCGGCGCGGGGCTCGGGGGACTCGTGACCGCTCTGCTGGTGCGGCGCTTCGGCAGCCGCTGGGGCTACCGCATCGTTCCGGTGGCGGCGCTGCCGGCTGCCGCCGTGCTTTTGATGGTCGCCGTGAATGCCGCCAATCCTTATCTCGCCGTGGCCGCACTCGCGTTCTGCTTCGGCTCCGTGGAGCTGACCGAAGGCGCGTTTTGGGGGGCTGCGATGACCGTCGGTCGCGGCGACACGATGGCGGTGTGCGGCTTCATGAACACCGGCGGCAACCTGGGCGGGATTATTGCGCTGCCCATCGTGGGGTATTTCTCGGATCATCATGCATGGTCCACCGCGTTCATGATCGGCGTCGGATTCGCACTCGTCAGTGCGGCCGCGTGGCTCGGCATTCGTATAGCGCCGCCGGTTGGGGCGGCCCAACCCGAGTCCGGCGGCTAGCGGGCCGGGATGCCCGATCGATGGCAATTTTGGATCGACCGCGGCGGTACGTTCACCGATATCGTCGGGTGCGCGCCCGACGGCCGGCTGCACACCTTGAAATTGCTGTCCGAGCACCGGGAGCAGTACGCAGATGCGTCGGTCGCGGGCATCCGGCGCATGCTCGGCCTGGCGGCCGGGGAAGCGATCGATCCGACACGCGTCTCATGCGTGAAGATGGGCACCACCGTCGCGACCAATGCGCTGCTCGAACGGCGCGGGGAGCGCACGCTGCTGGTCACGACAAGCGGCTTTCGCGATGCGCTGCGCATTGCGACTCAAGCCCGGCCGCGGCTGTTCGACAGGCGGATCGTGCTGCCGGAACTCCTTTATGAGCGCGTGATTGAAGCCGATGAGCGCATCGATGCCGGTGGCGGCCTGGTGAGCGCGTTGGATTCGGAGGCGCTCGAGCGCGAGATGGAGGCGGCCTACGAGGCGGGCATACGCGCATGCGCCATCGTGTTCATGCACGCCTTTCGGGCTCCGGCGCACGAGCTGGCGGCCGAAGCGCTGGCCCGCGCCTGTGGATTCACTCAAGTGTCCGTGTCGCATCGCGTGAGCCCGCTGATGAAACTCATCCCGCGCGGTGACACGACCGTGGTCGATGCCTATCTCTCACCCATCCTGCGCCGCTATGTGGAGCGGTTGGCGGATCAGATGCCGGGAGTGCGGCTGCTGTTCATGCAAAGCTCCGGGGGATTGACGGAGGCGCGCCGCTTCCACGGCAAGGATGCCATCCTGTCGGGACCCGCGGGAGGGATCGTCGGCATGGTGCGCAGTGCGCGAGCCGCCGGACACGAGCGCCTGATCGGCTTCGACATGGGAGGCACGTCCACCGACGTGAGTCACTACGCCGGAGAGTACGAACGCGCGTTCGACACCGAAGTGGCGGGCGTGCGCGTGCGCGCGCCCATGATGAGCATTCATACGATAGCCGCGGGCGGCGGCTCGATCATCCGCTTCGATGGCGCGCGTTTGCGCGTCGGTCCGGAATCGGCGGGCGCCGATCCCGGCCCCGCGAGCTACGGGCGCGGCGGCCCGCTGACGATCACCGACGCCAACCTCATGCTCGGGCGCATTCAGCCGGAATGCTTTCCGCGAGTCTTCGGAGCAGGGGCGGATCAAGCGCTCGACCGGGATGTGGTTGCGCGGCGTTTTGTCGATTTGGCGGCACGCATGAGCCGAGAGTCGGGGCGTGAAGTCGGCCCGGAGGAGGCCGCGGGCGGCGCACTGCGGATCGCCGTGGGGAGCATGGCCAATGCGGTGAAGCGCATCTCCGTAGCGCGCGGCTACGATGTCACGCGCTACACGCTGCAGTGCTTTGGAGGCGCGGGCGGGCAGCATGCCTGTCTGGTCGCGGATGCGCTGGGCATGCAGCACGTGTTTTGTCATCCGTTGGCCGGGGTCTTGAGCGCCTATGGCATGGGCGTGGCGGATCAGATCGCGATGCGCGAGGCTGCGCTCGAACGAGTGCTCGACGAGGACGGGATCGCCGCGGCGCGCAAACTCGCCGCCCGCCTGGGGCGGGAAGCGGGGGCCGAACTGGAGCTCCAAGGGGCCGATCCTCTGCGGCTGCGCAGCGTGGTGCGTCTCTATATCCGTTATCACGGTACGGACACGGCGTTGCCTTGCGAGTTGCCGGCGGATTCTACGGCGGCAATCGGGCGATCCTCCGGTCTTCGCGCGCAGTTCGAGCGTGCGTATCGGCGCCGCTACGCGTTCCTGATGCCGCATTTGGACATGGTCATAGAGTCCGTGTCGGTGGAATGCATTGCGGTGGGAGAAGTCGCCGGCGCCCGCACGACGGAACCGGAGCGGGTCTTTGCACCTTCTGCGCGCGCCGAGATCCCGATGTACGGTCTCGCGGATCAACAACCCGCCGGTTGGCGACAGGCGCGCCTCTTCGAGGGCGAAAGTCTCGAGCCCGGGGCATCGATTGACGGGCCCGCCCTCATCGCCGAGCGAAACTCGACGATCGTGGTCGAATCGGGATGGCGGGCGCTGGTTACCGCCGCGCGGAATTTGGAATTGCGGCGCGTTCGCCCGCGACCTGTAACCGCCGCCGCCGGCACTCATGCCGGTCCGGCCCGTGCGGACTCGATAATGCTCGAGGTATTCAACAACCTGTTCATGAATATTGCGGAACAGATGGGTTTACGCCTGCAGAACACGGCGCATTCGGTCAATATCAAGGAGCGGCTGGATTTTAGCTGTGCGATTTTCGATGCGGACGGCTCCTTGATCGCGAATGCGCCGCATATGCCGGTGCACCTGGGGTCGATGAGCGAATCGATCCAAACGGTGATCCTGCGCAATCCCACGCTCAAGCCGGGCGACGTGTTCGTGCTGAATGATCCGTATCATGGCGGCACGCATTTGCCGGACATCACCGTGGTCACTCCGGTATTTTTGCGATCCTCCGTTCCCGGATTTTTCGTGGCATCGCGAGGACATCACGCCGACGTCGGCGGCACGACCCCCGGGTCGATGCCGCCGTTCTCGACCTCCATTGCCGAAGAGGGCGTGCTCATCGACAACTTCAAGATGGTCGAGCATGGGGTGCTTCGCCACACGGCTTTGCTTGAACTGCTGGGCCAAGGGCCCTATCCGGCGCGCAATCCGGCGCAGAATCTTGCGGATCTGCGTGCGCAAATTGCCGCAAATGAGAAGGGTGCGCAGGAACTTGCGCTCGTGGTCGAACAGTACGGGCTCGACACCGTGGTCCAATACATGCGTCATGTGCAGGACAATGCCGAGGAATGCGTGCGGCGGGCGATCACCGCCCTCAAGGACGGAGATTTTACGCTGCCGCTGGATAACGGAGCGCGCATCCGCGTGAGCGTCCGCGTCGATCCCGAGCGGCGCAGCGCGCGCATCGATTTCACCGGCACCAGCGATCAATTGCCCGATAATTTCAATGCGCCGCGATCGATCACGGTGGCCGCCGTACTCTATGTTTTCCGCACCTTGGTGGAGGATGAAATTCCGCTGAATGCGGGGTGCCTGAAGCCGTTGGATATCGTGGTGCCGGAGGGTTGCATGTTGAACCCCCGCCCGCCGGCCGCGGTGGTGGCCGGGAACGTCGAGACTTCGACCTGCGTGACCAATGCGCTGTACGGTGCGTTGGGCGTCATGGCGGCGAGCCAATGCACCATGAACAATTTCACGTTCGGCAACGCGCACCATCAATACTACGAGACCATCGCGGGCGGCTCGGGCGCGGGCCCGGGATATGCCGGGGCGAGCGTGGTCCAGACCCATATGACCAACTCTCGGCTCACCGATCCGGAAGTATTGGAATTTCGCTATCCGGTACGCCTGGAATCGTTTGAAATTCGCCACGATTCCGGCGGCCAGGGTCGGTGGCGCGGCGGAGACGGCGGGGTGCGGCGCATCCGCTTCCTGGAGTCCATGACCGCGTCGATTTTGAGCAACGGGCGCCGCAGCGGGTCATTCGGCATGGCGGGTGGGGCGCCCGGTGCACCGGGGGAGAACCACATCGAGCGGGCCGGTGGCCGCATCGAGCGGCTGGGGGCCATTGGGCAAGCCGAAATGGCGCCGGACGATGTATTCGTCATCAGCACCCCGGGCGGCGGCGGCTACGGTGAAATTTAGGTGGAAGGCGTAACATCGGATTCATGGAAACCGTTCTCGACGGAGAGCCGCCATGCCGGACATTGAAATGGTCGAAGTCAGCCCCCGCGATGGGCTGCAAAATGAATCGACGCTCTTCACGACGGCGCAGAAGCTCGAGCTGATCGGGCGCGTAGTGGATGCCGGCGCGCGGCGCATCGAGGCGACCAGCTTCGTGAATCCGAAACTGGTGCCGCAGATGAGCGACGCGGAGGCGGTCGCGGCAGGATTGACCCGCCGCAACGGCGTCATCTTCATCGGATTGGTGCTGAACAAACGCGGGGCGCTGCGCGCCATCGAGGCCGGCATGGACGAATTGGGCGCGGTCTGTGCGGCATCCGACGGGTTTGCGCGCCGCAACCAAGGCATGTCCTCGGACGAATCGCTCGCCATGTGCGCCGAGGTCGTGCGCCTCGCAATTGAACATGGGCGCCGCGCGCAAGTCACCATATCAACGGCTTTCGGCTGCCCGTTCGACGGCGAAGTCGATCCCGAGCGGGTGGTCGAAATGGCGCGCACTGCGGCGGAAGCCGGTCCGCTGGAAATTGCGATCGCCGATACCATTGGCGTCGCGGGTCCCGGACAGGTCTCGCGTCTGGTGCGCCGTGTGGCCGCCGCGATCAAGCCTCTGCCGGTGCGCGTGCATTTTCACAACACGCGCAACACCGGTCTCGCCAATGTGTGGGCGGCGGTCGAGGCCGGAGCAAAGACCGTGGATGCCTCGTTGGGCGGGATCGGCGGCTGTCCGTTTGCGCCTCGCGCCACGGGTAACGTTGCGACGGAAGACGTGGCGTACCTGTTGGAGCGTTCCGGATATAAGACCGGGCTCAATCTCGAGCGGCTGATCGAGTCGGCCCTTTGGCTCGGCTCCGCCATGGGGCGCGAGGTGCCGGGTATGCTGAGCCGGGCCGGCGCATTTCCCGCAAGGCGAGCGAACTCGGCCTAGCGCGCTAGCGCGGCTGCATGCGAATGGCGCCATCCAGGCGGATGACTTCGCCGTTCAACGTCGGAATTTCCACGATCGATTGCACCAGCTGCGCGAATTCCTCCGGTTTCCCCAAGCGGGACGGGAAGGGAATCTGCTTGCCGAGCGAGTCCTGCACCTCCGCCGACAAGCTCGCGAGCATGGGGGTCATGAAGATTCCGGGCGCGATGGCCACGCAGCGAATGCCGAGTTGGGCGAGTTCGCGGGCGATGGGCAAAGTCATGCCGGCGATGCCCGCTTTGGTCGCCGCATAGGCCACCTGGCCGATTTGACCCTCGAAGGCGGCCACCGAGGCGGTGTGGATCAGCACGCCGCGCTCGCCTTCCCCGTTGGGCGTGTTCTCGCGCATGATGGCCGCTGCGGCCTTGTCGCACAAAAAGGTGCCGACCAGATTGATTCGAACCACCTTCTCGAAATAATCGCCGGCCATCGGTCCCTCCTTGCCGAGCAGCTTGCCCACGCCAATGACCCCGGCGCAGTTGACCAGCAGATTGATGCCGTCCATCGATTGACGGGCGGCAGCCATCGCGGCGATGACCTGCGATTCGACGCCGACGTCGCATTTGATGAAGGATGCGCCGACTTCCTTGGCGACGCCGTGCCCGGCGTCCTGCAAGTCCAGAATGACGGCCTTCCCGCCGCCGGCAACCACGCGCTCGGCGACTGCACGGCCCAGTCCGGAGGCGCCGCCCGTGATTACCGCCAATGCTTGACTGAATATCATAATTGGGTTTCCAAGTTTGCGAGTGGATGAGCGCGGGCGGGCCAACGCTCTTTGAAGAAAGGCTCGATCATCTGTTCGGTGACGTCCTGTATCCGGCCCGGCTTCCAGTGCGGTGCGTTGTCCTTGTCGATGATCAAGGCGCGCGTGCCCTCGACGAAGTCGCCATGCACAAAACACTGCTGCACCATGCCGAGTTCCATGCGAAAGCAGTCCGCCAGGGCCATGGTCTTGCCGCGTTGCAGCTGGCGCAGCGTAACCGCGAGCATGGTCGGCGAACGTGCGTGCAGGAGCTTCAGGGTCTGCTGCGCCCAATCCGAGTACTCGGGGCGGGATTCCCGTTCCAGCGAGGCGACGATTTCCGATATCGAGGGGTGCGAGAAATGCGCGTCAATAGCGGGTCGCAGCACGCTCAAGGAAGGCGCCGCCAAACCCTGCGCCGATTCGGCGCGGATGAGGCGAACCAAGTCCGACCGCGGGTCCGCGCTCCATTTCAATCCGTCGAGAGACTTCTCGAGCGAGGCGATGGCGGGGGCAGGCAGGTACACATCGGCCAATTGGCAATACAGCGCGTCCGCGCCCCTGATTTGCGTGCCGGTCAACGCCAGATAAGGCCCCAGGGAGCCGGGCAGGCGCGACAGAAAATAACTGGCACCCACGTCGGGAAATATCCCGATCGCCACTTCCGGCATCGCGATCCGCGTGCGGTCGCCGACGATGCGCAGGCCCGCGCCCTGGGCGAGACCCATCCCGCCTCCCATCGTGATGCCGTCCATCAATGCAAGGCAGGGCTTGGAGTAGGAGTACAAGGCAAAATCGAGCGAGTATTCGGCGATAAAGAATTGACGATGCAGCGAGCCGGATTCGGTGAGGCTTTGGTACAGCGCGCGAATGTCGCCGCCGGCGCAAAATGCCTTGTCCCCCTGGCCTCGGATCAGAACCGCATGGATCTGCGGATCGAGTGCGCAGGCGCGCAGGCGCGAATGCAACTCGCCGATCATCTCGAAGGTCAGGGCATTGAGGGCGCTGGGTCGATTCAGCGTCAGGAACGCCACCCCGTTGTGGATCTCGCAGAGCACATCGTCGCTCATTGGATCGCCCGGCTCAGGTGTCGGACCAGTTCGGTTTGCGTTTTTCCAGAAAGGCATTCACGCCCTCCCGCTGGTCGGCGCCGTCGAATAAATCGATGAAGCGTTCGCGCTCCAGGGCGAGCGCCGCGCCGCGCGGAGTGCCGTAGCGCGCTTGGTGTATCAGGCGCTTCGACAGGGCCACGGCGCGTGGACGCAGCGACGCGACCCTTTGCGCCAGCTCCATGGCCGTCCTCAGAGATTGGCCGCGCGGCACGACCTGTTCGACCAGGCCGATGCGCAACGCCGTCGCGGCATCGAGCCTCTCGTTGGTCAGAATCATGCGCTTGGCCCAGCCCTCACCGACCAGCCAGGGTAAAGTCTGGGTGCCGCAGCCGCAGGGCAGCAATCCGATCGAGGCCTCAGGCAGGGCCATCTGCGCCTGCTCCTCCGCGATCCGCAGGTCACAGGCGAGTGCGCACTCGAGCCCGCCGCCCATCGCATAGCCGTTGATGGCGGCAATGACGACCGGGCGCGCCTCCTGCAACGCCTCGAATGCCGCGCCAAAGCGCTGCGCCATGAGCCGCGCCCGAACTTTGTCGCCGGCGGCAAATTCCTTGATATCGGCTCCGGCGCTGAAGAATTTCTCCCCACGGCCGGTGAGGACGGCGGCGTAGACGCGTGGGTCATTGTTCAGATCCCCAACCAAGGCCTGAAGCTCGCCGAGCCCTTCGGCGGTGAACGTATTGGCGGACGGATTGTTGATGGTGATGAGCGCGACATGCGCTTCGACCGTGCATTCGATCATGGTCTGCTCCGGTTCGGGCTCAAGTGGGCCGCTTCAGGAGATTGATGATGGACGAGAAATCCTGGGTGCCGGCGCCCGCAGCGCTCCACATCTGGTAGAGCTGCTGCGCCACGGCGCCCAGGACCACCGGCTGATTGGCGAGTTTTGCCGCATCGGTGGCGAGCCCGAGATCCTTGAGCATGAGATCGGTGCCGAAGCCGCCGGAGTAGCCGCGCGCGGCGGGCACGTTATCCATGACCCCGGGGTAGGGATTGTAGGTGTCCGAGCTCCAGCACCGCCCGCTCGAGGAGTTGAGAATTCCCGCCAGCACTTTCGGATCGATGCCGAGAGCGGCCCCCAGGCTCATCGTCTCGCACACGCCGATCATGGAGATGCCGAGCAGCAGGTTATTGCAAATCTTCGCGGTTTGGCCGGTGCCGATGCCCCCGCAATGGACGATGTGCCGGCCCATGTGTTCGAGAATCGGTTTGATGTGATCGAACAACGCCGGTTCCGCGCCCACCATAAAGGTCAATGTGCCGGCCTCGGCGCCGCCCGTGCCTCCGGAAACCGGCGCATCGGCCATGGGGTGCCCGCGCTTCGCGGCGGCGGCGGCCACTTCCTGCGCCGCGTGCGGATCGATGGTGCTCGAATCGATGAAGCGCGCGCCTCGAAGCGCTCCGGCGAGCACGCCCTGATCGCCGAGGTAGACCCCCTTCACGTGCGGTGAGGAGGGCAGCATGGTGATCACCAACTCGCCCTGACTCGCGGCGGCGCTGGCCGAGTCCGCGGCGCTTGCACCTAGGTCCGCAAGCGCCGCGACATTGCCCGGGACCAAGTCGAATACCGTGAGCGCGTGACCCGCCTTTAGAAGATTTCGCGCCATCGGAGCGCCCATATGGCCAAGACCGATGAACGCGATGTTCACTTGAGGCTGATGGTCGTATTTACACCGGCGGAGACACTGCTATCGTCGAACCAGCGCGATGTGACGGTCTTGGTTTGCGTGTAGAACTGCACAACCTGCTTGCCGTAGGGTCCGAGATCGCCGAGCTTCGAGCCGCGCGATCCGGTGAAACTGAAGAACGGCACCGGCACGGGAATCGGCACATTGATGCCCACTTGGCCGACGTCGATTTCGCTCTGGAATTTGCGCGCGGCCGCACCGCTCTGCGTAAAGATGCCGGTGCCGTTGCCGAACGGGTTGGCGTTCACGAGCGCAATCGCCTCGTCCAGGGTGTTGACGCCGACGATGACCATCACCGGTCCGAAGATCTCGGTGGTGTAGATCTTCATGGAAGGCCGTACTGCGGAGAATATGGTGGGTCCGATGAAATTGCCGTGTTCGTAGCCGGGGACTTTGATCGGGCGGCCGTCCAATTCGAGCCTGGCGCCTTCCTTGACGCCGTCCTCGATCAGCCCGAGGATGCGCTGCTTCGCGGCCTTCGAGACGACCGGGCCCAGATCGGTGCCTTTTTCGCTGCCCGCGTTGACTTTGAGCGTCTTCGCCTTGGCGACGATGTCAGGTATCCATTTCTGCGCCGCGCCGACCAGTACCGTGACCGAAGTGGCCATGCAGCGCTGCCCCGCGGCTCCGAATGTCGAGCCCACCAGTGCATTGAGCGAATGCTCCTTGTTGGCGTCGGGCAGCACGACCGCGTGATTCTTTGCGCCCATCATGCACTGCGCGCGCTTCCCGTGCTGCGAGGCGAGATTGTATACGTGAGTCCCCACGGCGGTTGAACCCACGAAGGAAACGGCAGCGATATCCGGATGGGTGCAGAGCGCGTCGACCGCGCGCTTGCCGCCATGGACGATATTGAGCACACCCGGCGGCACACCGGCCTGCAGTGCGAGTTCGCCCAATAGCATCGGCGTCATCGGATCTTGTTCCGATGGTTTGAGCACAAAAGTGTTGCCGCAGACGATGGCCATCGGAAACATCCAGAGCGGAATCATCGCCGGAAAGTTGAACGGCGTGATGCCGGCACATACGCCGATGGGCTGACGAAGAGTGTACGTATCCACGCCGCCGGCGACGTTCTCCGCGAACTCACCGAGCTGCAGGGTGCCGATCGAACATGCATGCTCCACCACTTCGAGACCCCGGAACACGTCGCCCTCGGCATCCGCCAGGGTCTTGCCCTGTTCGGCGCTCAAAGTCTGCGCAATCCGGCTCATGTGCTCGCGCACGAGCGCTTGGAGCTTGAGCATGATGCGGGCGCGCGCCGCGATCGGGGTGTTCTTCCAGGTCTTATAGGCTTCTTTAGCCGAGGCTATCGCGGCATTGATCTCGGCGTCGGTGGCGAACGGCACCTGCGCCAGCATCTGTTGGGTTGCCGGGTTGACGACGTCGTGCCACTCACTGGTGCGCGATTCGACGAATTTGCCGTCGAGCAGCATTTTGACGGTCGGCGCCCGATTCTCGAGCGCCGCGGGGTTGGTGTTCATGACGGATCCTCTCGTGTCGTTAGGGTTCGCGCAATCAGCAGACGTTGAATCTCGCTGGTGCCCTCGTAAATCTGAGTGATGCGCGCATCTCGGTAGTGCCGCTCCACGTCGTAATCTTCCAGGTAGCCGTAGCCGCCGTGAATCTGAATGGCCTTCGAGCAGACCCGCTCGGCCATTTCCGAGGCATATAGTTTAGCCTGACAGGCCTCCGATAGGCAGGGTTCACCGGCACCGCGCAGGCGGGCCGCCTGATGCGTCAGCAGGCGAGCGGCATTGATGGAGGTATGCATGTCGGCCAGCATATTGCCGATGCTGCCGAACTCGGCGATCGGCCGGTCGAATTGCTTGCGCTCCTTCGCATACGCGAGAGCCGCCTCGAAGGCGGCGCGCGCGATTCCGATCGCCTGCGCCGCGATCCCGATGCGCCCGCCCTCCAAATTGGACAAGGCGATGGACAGCCCCTTGCCTCGCTCGCCCAGCAAACAGTCTTCGGGAATCCGGCAATCCGCGAACGTGACGGCGCAAGTGTCCGAGCCGCGGATGCCGAGTTTGTGTTCCGGCCGGCCCACCGAAAGTCCCGGCGTTGCGATGGGGACGATGAACGCCGAGATGCCTTTTTTCTTCAAATCGGGATCGGTTACGGCGAACACGATGGCGATTTTCGCGCGTTTGGCATTGGTCACGAACTGCTTTGCGCCGTTCAAGATCCAGGCGCCGTCCTTAAGGACCGCACGCGACTTCAAGTTGTGCGCTTCGGAGCCGGCCTGCGGCTCCGTGAGGCAGAAGCAGCCGATTGCCTTGCCCTGCGCCATGTCGGGAAGATAGCGGCGCTTCTGTTCGGTCGTGCCGAATTTCAAGATCGGGCCGCATCCGACCGAGCTGTGCACGCTCATGAGCGCGGCAGTGGCGCCGCAGCCGGCGGCGATCTCCTCGATCGCCAGAGCGTAGGCCACATAATCGGTGTAGGAGCCACCCCATTCATCGGGCACCATCATCCCGAGCAGTCCCAACTCGCCCAACCTGGCGACCGCCGCGTCGGCTATCCAGCCGTCCCGGTCCCATTGCGCCGCGTGAGGTTTTAATTCCTGACGCGCGAATTCGCGCGCCGAATCGCGAATCATCCTCTGTTCTTCGCTGTAGGGTTCCACGGATTTAATTCCCTAATGCCTTGGGAGACAGGCTCCCAGTCCCGTGAGTTGGTTGCATAGCGTAACCTTGGATCCAGTGGACGGCGTGAAGCGCATGATGGCCACTGGAATTATATACAGTCAGAATGGGAATCGCATGGGATATTCTGCGGCACGAGCGCCTTGTCGCCACTTCGCCGAAATCAGCAGCTTTGCACTCCTAGGTAGCTAACGTATGGCAAACGCCGATGTTTCTGCGCCGATGCACCCGCCCGGGGCGCGCTTGCGCGCCGCGCTCGATACCGAGCGCCCGCTGCAAGTGGTGGGGGCGATCAATGCCTATGCGGCGCGAATGGCGGCCGCCTGCGGTTTCAGTGCGCTATACCTTTCGGGCGGCGGCGTGGCAGCGAACTCTTTGGGTGTGCCGGATCTGGGGATCAGCACCATGGACGATGTGCTGACCGACGTGCGCCGAATCACCGACGCTTGCGCCCTGCCGTTGTTGGTGGACGCGGACACCGGGTGGGGCGGGGCGTTCAACATTGCACGCACGGTGAAATCCTTCATCAAGTTCGGCGCAGCGGGATTGCATATTGAAGATCAAGTGCAAGCCAAGCGCTGCGGGCACCGCCCGGGCAAGGAAGTGGTGCCGCGCGAGGAGATGGTGGACCGCATCAAGGCCGCGGTGGATGCGCGTACGGATTCGCAGTTCGTCATCATGGCGCGCACCGATGCCGTGGCCGTGGAGGGGATCGACCGCGCCATAGAAAGGGCCGTCGCCTGCGTCGGGGCGGGCGCCGACATGATTTTCCCCGAGGCGATCACCGAGCTTGGTGATTACCGGCGCTTCAAGGACGCGGTCGGCGTGCCGATCCTCGCCAACATCACCGAATTCGGCCGCACACCGCTGTATACGAGCGCCGAATTGGCCGCGGCTGGGGTCGACATCGTCCTCTACTGCTGCTCGGCGTATCGGGCGATGAACGCGGCGGCGCTCGCCACCTACCAGGCGATTCGGCGCGACGGCACGCAAAAGAATGTTCTCGATCGCATGCAAAACCGTGCCGATCTTTACGGCTATCTCGACTATCACGCCTACGAAGCGAAACTGGACCAGCTGTTTGCGGAGGGGAAGGGTAAATGACGGAATCCAAGACGGCCGAACCAAAACCGAAGAAATCCGTGGTGCTCTCTGGCGTCGCCGCCGGCAACACCGCGTTGTCCACCGTCGGCAGAACGGGCAACGACTTGCATTATCGCGGCTACGACATTCTCGATATCGCGACGACGTGCGAGTTCGAGGAGATCGCCTACCTGCTGGTTCATGAAAAATTACCGAATCGAGCGGAGTTGGCGGCGTACAAGAGCAAGCTGAGGACGCTGCGCGAGTTGCCGCCGGCGGTGCGCGCCGTGCTGGAGCAATTGCCCGCCTCCAGCCATCCGATGGATGTGCTGCGCACCGGCGTCTCGGCGCTCGGGTGCTGGCTCCCAGAGGCCGCCGGACATCCGACCGAGGGCGCACGCGACCTGGCCGACCGGCTATTGGCGTGCCTGGGATCGATGCTGTGTTACTGGCACCACTTTGCAATCAATAAAAGACGCATCGAGGTGCAGACGGATGATGATTCGATCGGCGCGCACTTCCTGCATCTGCTGCACGGGCGCAAGCCGCCGGCAGAATGGGTGCGCGCCATGCACACATCGCTGATTCTCTATGCCGAGCATGAATTCAATGCCTCGACTTTTACCGCTCGCGTCATCGCGGGCACGGGCTCGGACATGTATTCATGCATCACCGGAGCCATCGGTGCGCTGCGCGGTCCCAAGCACGGCGGCGCCAATGAGGTCGCCTTCGAGATCCAAAATCGATATCCCACGCCCGATGCGGCCGAAGAGGACATCAAGCGGCGCGTTGCCGCCAAAGAGGTCATCATCGGCTTCGGGCATCCGGTATATACGAGCTCGGATCCGCGCAATCAAGTGATCAAAGAAGTGTCGCGAGGCCTGGCGCTTGCCGCCAACGATACCCGCGGTTTCGCCGTGGCCGAACGCATCGAGGCGGTAATGAAGGACATCAAGAATTTATTTGCGAATCTGGATTGGTTCTCGGCCGTTTCCTATCATTTGATGGGCGTGCCGACCGCCATGTTCACGCCGTTGTTCGTCATCAGCCGCACCTCCGGCTGGGCCGCGCACATCATCGAGCAGCGCATCGACGGCAAGATCATCCGTCCCAGCGCAAACTACATCGGCCCCGAGGGGCTCGAGTTCCGGCCGCTGGCGGATCGCAGCTGAGCGCCGGCCGCGCCCGCTCCTTTACGCAAACACGAAGGTTTCCATGTCGCACGACATCAAATCGGCCGAACGGCCCAAGCCGGATCATTTGCTCGCCGCCATTGCGGACTATGTATTGGGCCATACGATCCAAAGCGAGTTGGCTTATGAGACCGCGGCCTACGGCCTGATGGACACGCTGGCCTGCGGATTTCAGGCGCTGAAGTACCCGGCTTGCACCAAACTCCTGGGTCCGGTCGTACCGGGTGCCACGCTGACGGGCGGCGCGCGCGTTCCCGGCACCTCATACGAACTCGATCCCGTCAATGCGGCATTCAATATCGGCGCCATGATCCGCTGGCTTGACTTCAACGATACTTGGCTGGCGGCCGAATGGGGGCATCCATCGGATAACCTCGGCGGTATCCTGGCGGTCGCCGATTACCTGTCGCGCAGCGGCCGTACGCTGTCGGTGCGCGATGTATTGACGGCGATGATCAAGGCGCACGAGATACAGGGCGTGCTGGCGCTGGAAAACAGCTTCAACCGGGTGGGTCTCGACCACGTGCTCCTGGTGCGGGTCGCCTCGACCGCCGTGGTGACGGGGCTGCTCGGCGGCAACCGCGACCAGGTTGTCAATGCGGTGTCCAATGCCTGGATCGACGGCGGCGCGCTGCGCACCTACCGGCATGCGCCCAATACCGGTTCGCGAAAGAGCTGGGCCGCGGGAGACGCCACCAGCCGAGCCGTGCGCCTCGCGCTGTTCGCCTTGAAGGGCGAGATGGGTTATCCATCGGCGCTGTCGGCCAAGACCTGGGGTTTTCAGGATGCGCTGTTCAAATCCAACCGCCTGGTGCTGCCTCAGGCGCTTGACAGCTATGTGATGGAAAACGTGCTGTTCAAGATATCGTATCCGGCCGAATTCCACGCTCAGACCGCGGTCGAAGCGGCGATGACTCTGCACCCGCAAATCAAGGACAAACTGGGACTCGTCGATCGTGTGGCGATCGAGACACAGGAACCCGGCGTGCGCATCATCGATAAGACGGGACCCCTCGCAAATCCAGCGGATCGCGATCACTGCCTCCAATACATGGTTGCGATACCGCTGCTCTTCGGCAGGCTCACGGCGCAGGATTACGAGGATTCGATCGCCGCAGATCCGCGGGTCGATGCCTTGCGTGCCAAGATGCAGGTCAAGGAGCACGCGGCATTCACCCGCGACTACTACGCGCCCGACAAACGCTACATCGGCAACGCCGTGCAGGTTTTTTTCGAGGACGGCTCCGCGAGCCCCCGCATCCAGGTCGATTACCCCATCGGTCACCGTAAGCGCCGGGCCGAGGGCATGCCGGTGTTGGTCAGGAAGTTCGAGGCGAGCGTTGGTGCGCATTTTGGCGCCAAGCAAAGCGCGGCCATCAATAGGATGTTCGGCGACCGCGCCGCGCTTCAGTCCATGGCGGTCAGCGACTTCATGGCGCAGCTGGTCAGCGCCGGCTAGACCGCGACGCCCCGACGTCGGCTCACGGCCGGAACCGAGAAAAATACCGCGCCGCAATCGGGGATTATGACGCATCGGGCTTGCCGGGCACCCCCCCGCATCCGGATAGTGTGTGCATGCAGCGATCCGATACTCCAAATCCGCGCGATCGGGTCTCCAACCGACTGCAGGTCACCGCGCCCTGCGCATCGAGCGTGGCTGGCGAGCAGCGCAGGCTTCCCGACAGGCGCCAGCGGGTCCTTTGGTCGGTGGTGTACGGCAGCTTCAATGCGCGGCGTCGCCGCCCACCGCGTCGCACGGATGAATCGCGCTATCACTCGTTGGACTGGCACGACGCTCATCTGTTGGCCGTATCGATCGGCATCTTGATCATGAGCGTCGCGGACGCGGCGCTGACGCTCACCTTGATGACCTACGGTGCCGTCGAGATCAACCCCGTCATGGCGGTACTGGTCGACGGCAGTCCGGCGGTATTCGCGGCGCTGAAAATCGCCATGACGGGGATCAGCGTCGTGGTGATGGTGTTTCTTGCGCGCTACCGGTTCATGCGCGCGGTGCGGGTGGAGCTGATTCTGTATGCTGTGCTGGTCGGCTACATGATCTTGATCGGACATGAATACCGGATGCTGCAGAACATTCCGGACGTGCATCTGTTCTGATTTTCAACTGCCGCCTCACATTCCCTATTGCGCCCGGTTGAGCTAAACTTCCGGCGCGGTTGCGAAACCCTATTCTCCTTCGCATGGCCTTGATCTACTCGAGGTTTTTTGCCTGTTTGATGCACTCATGAGCGAAGCACTTGCGGATCAATTGGCGGCAACGGCGCTCTACGGCGGAAACGCGGACTTCATCGAGGGCCTCTACGAAAAATTTCTAAAGGATCCTGCGGCGGTCGACCCCTCCTGGGCGCGATACTTCCGCAGCCTGCCCGCGGCCGGCACCGAGGAGGCCGCACACCGGCGCATCCGCGAGCGATTGTCGGCGACGCTGCGAACCCCGGGGATCACCGATGGGGTGCGGCCGGGCGCCGAGGCGGCGAGCGCCAAGCAGGGCGCGGTGTCGCGGCTGATCCAGATCTATGCGAATCGCGGCCATTTGATCGCCCGCCTGGATCCGCTCGGTCTTCAGCAGCGGGCCAAACCCCGCGTGCTCGATCTCGAATATTTCGGCCTGGGCGATGCGGATCTGGATACGGAGTTCTTCACCGGCAGCCGTACCGAGGCGATTGCGGCACGTGCGAAGCTGAGGGATATTTTGACGACCCTGAAATTCATTTACACCGACACCATCGGCGCGGAATTCGCGCATGTGTCCGACACCGATGAGCGGCTCTGGCTTCAGGATCAGTTTCAGTCCATGCGTATTCGCCACCGCTTCAGCGGCGACGAGAAGAAGAACATTCTCTGGCAGCTGACCGCTGCCGAGGGGTTGGAGCGCTATCTGCACACCAAGTATGTGGGCCAAAAGCGCTTTTCCCTCGAGGGTGCGGACAGTCTCATACCGCTGCTCGACGATTTGGTGCAGCAAGGCGGCGGAGCCGGCATCGAGGAGACCATAATCGGCATGGCGCATCGCGGCCGCCTCAACGTGCTGGTGAATCTGCTGGGCAAGTCTCCCAAGGACTTATTCAGCGAATTCGAGGGTCATTACGACCTCGATAATCTGCGCGGCTCGGGCGATGTCAAGTACCACAAGGGATTTTCAGCCGATCTCAAGACCAGCTCGGGTAATGTGCACGTCGCCCTGGCCTTCAATCCCTCGCACCTCGAGATCGTCGACGCGGTGGTGGAAGGTTCGGTGCGTGCGCGGCAGGATCGCCGCGGAGATGCCAAGGGCGACAAAGTGCTCGCGGTTCAAATACACGGCGATGCCGCATTCGCGGGCCAGGGCGTCATCATGGAGACTCTGCAGCTGTCGCAAGCGCGCGGCTTTTATACCGGCGGCACGGTGCACGTCATAGTCAACAACCAGGTCGGCTTTACCACCAGCGATCCACGCGATGCGCGATCGACCCTGTACTGTTCGGATGTCGCGAAAATGGTGGAGGCGCCGATTTTTCACGTTAATGCGGATGATCCCGAAGCGGTTTGTTTCGTGACGCGGTTCGCTCTCGACTACAGGCTGAAGTTTCACAAGGATGTCGTCATCGATCTCGTGTGCTATCGCAGACACGGCCACAACGAGGCCGATGAGCCGGCCGCGACCCAGCCGCTCATGTACCAGATCATCCGCAAGAAGCCGACCGTGAGGCAGCTGTATGCGGAGAAGCTCGCGGCCGAGAGCGTGCTTTCGGCCGCCGACGCCGCGACCATGATGGATCAATACCGAAACGGTTTGGATGAGGGCAAACCGCAGGCTCGTGCCGCGCTCGGACTGATCGGCAACAAGTATACGGTCGACTGGAGCGAATATATGGGTGCCGATTGGTCGGAGCCGGTCGCCACCGCCGTCGACATGGGGCGTCTGCGGGCCCTGGGGCGGGCGATCACCACGTATCCGGCCGACTGGACATTGCATCCGCGGGTATTGGCGGTCATGCGCGCGCGTGAACGCATGGTGGCCGGCGAACTCGCGCTCGACTGGGGCTGCGCGGAGAGCCTGGCTTACGCCAGCTTGCTTCAAGAGGGTTATCTGGTGCGTCTTACCGGGCAGGACAGCGGGAGGGGGACGTTCTTTCATCGCCATGCGGTGCTGCACGACCAAATCACGGGTCGGCGCTATATTCCGTTGCAGCACTTGGCCACCAACCAACCCGCTTTCACGGTAACCGATTCGATATTGTCCGAAGAGGCGGTATTGGGCTTCGAGTACGGCTATTCCACCACCGAGCCGCGCTGCTTGACGATTTGGGAAGGCCAGTTCGGCGATTTTTGCAACGGCGCGCAGGTGATCATCGATCAGTTCATCAGTTCGGGCGAAGCAAAGTGGGGCCGGTTGTCCGGCATCACGCTGTTCCTTCCGCACGGGTATGAAGGTCAAGGCCCGGAGCACTCCTCGGCGCGCCTGGAGCGGTTTCTGCAACTCTGTGCGGAATACAACATCCAGGTCTGCGTGCCCTCGACGCCGGCGCAAATGTTCCACATGCTGCGCCGGCAAATGGTGCGCGCATTGCGCAAGCCGCTGATCATCATGACTCCCAAGAGCCTGCTGCGTCATCCCCTGTCGGTATCGCGGCTGGAAGAGCTGGCTGCCGGCGGATTCCACCCGGTGATCGATGAAATCGACGAACTCGATGTCTCCGCCGTCACGCGCGTCGTGCTGTGCAGCGGCAAGGTGTATTTCGATCTGTTGAAGATGCGTCGCGAAGACGACGTGAACGGGGTGGCCATCGTGCGCATCGAACAATTGTATCCCTTCCCAGGCGACGACTACGTCGCGATCGTGCGCAAATACTCGAACGCCCGCGAATTCGTCTGGTGCCAGGAAGAGCCGCAAAATCAGGGCGGCTGGTACCAAATTCGACACCGCCTGCAGGCCCCCCTCGGCGAGAAGCATGAGCTTCTGTACGCGGGTCGGGCGGGGGCCGCGGCTCCCGCCACCGGTATCGTGGCGCTGCACGAGCGGCAGCAGAAGAATCTGGTCTCCGCGGCGCTGCACGGCGCGCCGCCGGAAGAGACCTCGCGCCGAACGATACGCCCATCCGCAGCCCAAACTAGGACCGGTTCATGACAATTGAAGTTCGCGTGCCGCAGCTGCCCGAATCGGTGGCCGACGCCACTTTGGTTGCCTGGCACAAGCGGCCCGGGGACGCCGTTGCGCGCGATGAGAATTTGGTCGACCTGGAGACCGACAAGGTCGTGCTCGAAGTGCCGGCGCCCGCGGCCGGCGTTCTCAAGGAGATCACGCTGACGGACGGCACGACGGTGACCAGCGGCCAGCTCCTGGCGCTGATCGAGGAACACGCAACCGCTGGCAGCGCCGCGGCCGCAGCCGCGGCCGCCACCGGCGTGGCCGCCGGGTCGAAGGCGGCCGCGCCGGCGGCGAGCGCCGCCAAGCTGAGTCCCGCCGCCAAGCGAGTGGCCGAAGAGAACAAGCTGGATCCTCAGACGCTGGCCGGGTCCGGTCGCGATGGGCGCGTCTCGAAGTCGGATTTGGTGAATTATCTTCAGGCCAAGGATGTGCCCGCCAAGGCGCCGCCGCCGCCGCCGACGTCGCCGGCGGCGCCCGGCGTGCGCGGCGCGCGCCAGGAGCAGCGCGTGCCCATGACCCGTCTGCGTGCGCGCATTGCCGAACGCATGGTGCAGGCGCAGGCCACGCAGGCCCTGTTGACCTCGTTCAACGAGGTGGATCTGCAGGCCGTCAACGATTTGCGCGCCCGTTATAAGGAGCCGTTCGAAAAGCAACACGGCGTCAAATTGGGATACATGTCGTTCTTCGCGAAAGCGTGCATCGAAGCGCTCAAAAAATTTCCCTCGGTCAATGCCTCGGTGGACGGCGGCGATATCGTCTACCACGAGTACTTCGACCTGGGAGTCGCGGTCTCGACCGATCGCGGACTGATCGTGCCCGTATTGCGCGGGGCGGATCAGCTGAGTTTCGCCGAGATCGAGAAATCCGTGGCCAATTATGCCTCGCGAGCGCGGACCGGAACCATCACCATCGAGGAATTGACGGGCGGGACCTTCACCATCACCAACGGCGGCGTGTTTGGCTCTTTGCTGTCGACGCCCATCGTCAATGCTCCGCAAAGCGCCATTTTGGGCATGCACAAGATTCAAGATCGCGCGGTCGTGATCGCCGGCCAAGTCGTCGTGCGTCCCATGATGTATGTGGCGTTGACCTACGACCACCGGCTCATCGACGGGCGCGAGGCGGTGCAGTTTCTGGTGGCGGTCAAACAGTGTTTGGAGGATCCGGCGCGGATGGTGCTCGGCATATGAGCGAGACCTACGACGTGGTGGTGATCGGCGCGGGTCCGGCCGGCTATCCGGCGGCCATTCGCGCCGGCCAGAACAAACTGAAAGTCGCCTGTGTCGATGGGTGGAAGAATGCCGACGGCAGCTATGCCTTTGGAGGAACCTGCCTGAACGCCGGCTGCATTCCCTCCAAGGCCCTGCTCGAGTCCTCCGAGTTGTACCAGCGGGCCAAGGAGGAGTTCGCCCTGCACGGCATCAAGCTCGGGGACATCAAACTCGATCTCGCGGTCATGCAAAAGCGCCGCGCATCGATCGTCAAGACCATGACCGTCGGCATTACGGCGTTGTTCAAAGCCAACGGCGTGGTGGGTTATCAAGGTCATGGCCGCCTGCTGCCGGAAAACAAGGTGCTGGTCACCGGTGCGGACGGCGCCGAGAAGACCCTGCAAGCCAAGCACGTGGTTTTGGCGTCCGGTTCCACCCCGGTCCGGCTCGATGCCATGCCTCACGACGGCAAATTCATCGTCGACTCGTGGAATGCGCTGGAATTCGACCGGGTACCGGCGCGTCTCGGCGTGATCGGCGCGGGCGTCATCGGACTCGAGCTCGGCAGCGTGTGGAGGCGGTTGGGCAGCGAGGTGACGGTGCTCGAGGCCCTGCCGGAGCTGCTGCCCATGACCGATCAGGCCATTGCAAAGGAAGCGCACCGTCATTTCAAGAAGCAGGGGCTGGAGATCAAACTCGGAGCGAAGGTGGTGCGGGCCGCCGTGTCGGGCACGGCGGTCGAGGTGATCTATACGGACACCCAAGGCGAACACACCCTCGTGGTCGACAAGCTGGTGGTGGCCGTGGGGCGGCGCCCGTACACGGAAAATTTATTGGCGGACGGGACCGGAGTGCTGCTCGATCAGCGCGGATTCATCCAGGTTGACGAGCACTGCCGCACTCCTGCGGCCAATGTGTGGGCGGTCGGCGATGTAGTGCGCGGACCGATGCTGGCGCACAAGGGCAAGGAGGAGGGCGTCATGGTGGCCGATTTGATTGCCGGCCGTTACGGCGAGGTCAACTACAAGACGATTCCCTCAGTCATCTATACGCAGCCCGAGATCGCTTGGGTCGGCCAGACCGAGGAACAGGTCAAGGCGAGCAGCCGGGCGTACAAGGTTGGAGTATTTCCGTTTGCCGCGAGCGGCCGAGCCCGCGCCATGGAAGCGGCGCAAGGCATGGCCAAGATCGTCTCCGCGGTCGACGACGATGAGATCCTTGGAGTCCACGTGATCGGGCCGATGGCCGGCGAATTGATCGCCGAGGCGGTGCTCGCGATGGAATACTCGGCGAGCACCGAGGATATCCAGCGCACCATCCATGCGCACCCGACCCTCTCCGAGGCGATCCACGAGGCGGCGTTGGCGGCGGACAGGAAATCGATCGACGCCATCAATCGCTGACGCAGGGATCCCCAAGCGAGAGCCCGCCGGGCCGACCTGCGACCGGCTGCAGCTATTTTTTTCGCCGCGCGCCCAGGACATTGGGGAGCTGCGCGATGCGGGCCAATACCCGTGATAATTGCGGCAGGCCGTTGATCTGAATGCCGATTTGCATGCGGGCGATGTGGTCGCGTCCGTCCGTCATGGTGTTCATGCTGCGGATGCTGATCTTTTCGTCGGCGAGCGCCGCGCTCACGTCGCGCACCAGGCCGCGCCGATCGAAGGCCTCCACTTCGATGTCCACCGGGAACTCGGCGCCGGCCTTTGCGCCCCAGGCGACCTCCAGAACGCGCGCCGGCGCTTTTGCGCGCAAGCGCCCAAGATTTGCGCAGGATTGGCTGTGAATGCTCACTCCTCGGCCAACCGTGATGTAACCGACTATCGGCTCCGGCGGCACCGGCTTGCAGCACCCGGCGTAAGTCGACAGCAGTTCGCCGATGCCCTGAATTTCGATGTCCGGCTCGCGCGGCGCGGGTGTCCGCGGCCGGGCGGCCTCGACCGGACGAGCATCCCGGGCGTGCAGCAGCCGCTGGATCGCGCCCGTGACCTGTGCGGCGCTGATCTCGCCGAGTCCCAACGCCTCGTGAAGAGCCTCCGCGTTCGCGAGTTTCAATTCGTTCAACAATTCCGGCATCGGCGGGCTGTGCACGCCGAGCCGTTGGATTTCCCGATCCAGCATCGCCCGGCCCTCGAGCTTGTTCTGCGCTTCGTCGCGCTTGCGAAACCAGGCACGTACCTTATTGCGGTGGCGTGGGCTGGCCAGAAAGCCCGACTGCGGCGACAGCCAATCCCGGGACGGCTGCGGCGTCTTGGCGGTGATGATCTCAACCATCTCGCTGTTCTTGAGCTGATAATCGAGCGCCACGATGCGGCCGTTGACCTTCGCACCGCGGGTTCGATGACCGAGGTCCGTATGGACCTGGTATGCGAAGTCGAGCGGCGTGCCGCCGACAGGCACATCGACGATTTCGCCCTTGGGTGAGAGCACGTAGACGCGGTCTTGGAACAGATCGACGCGCATCCGGTCGAGGAAATCGTGCGTGCTGTCCCCGCCATCGGGCGCGAGCAACGCGCGCAGCTGGTTGATCTTGCGCTCATACGCCTCATCGCCGCGTCCGCCTTCTTTGTAGCGCCAGTGCGCGGCGACGCCGCGTTCCGCATTGGCGTGCATCTCGTGGGTGCGGATTTGGATCTCGACCGGTTGGGCGCCGGGCCCGATCACGGCGGTGTGAATCGAGCGATACAGATTGTCCTTCGGCGTGGCGATGTAATCGTCGAATTCGCCCGGAATGAATTGCCACAGTGAATGCACGATGCCGAGCGCGGCATAGCATTCGGCCACGGTGTTCACCAGCACGCGGGCCGCGCGGATGTCCATGAGCTGCTCGAAGGCGAGCTGTTTGGCCTGCATCTTGCGCCAGATGCTATAAATGTGCTTCGGCCGGCCCTCGATCTTCGCCTCGATGCCGGCGGCGCGCAATTCGCCCTGCAGCTGGTCTTTGAGCTCTTCGATGTAGCGTTCGCGCTCGGAGCGGCGCACCTTGAGAGCCGCGGCGATATGCCTGTAGTCGGCCGGCTGCAGATAGCGGAACGCCAAATCCTCCAACTCCCATTTCACCTGCCAAACGCCGAGCCGGTTGGCGAGCGGGGCATACACCTCGCGTGTTTCGATGGCCAATTTGCGTTTGACCGCGGCCTCGGCCGCCTTGGAAGAGCGCATCTTCTGCGTTTGCTCGGCGAGCCTGACCACCACCAGGCGCACGTCCCCGATGATCGCGACCAGCATCTTGCGCAGCGCCTCGGCCTGGGCCGACTCCAGGCCTCGCTCGGGGGTCCAGTCGGGCGGCAGGCCGAAGTGACCCAATTGGCTCAAGGCCCTTGCCAGCCGGGTCGGCTCCTCGCCGAAGCGCTTGACGGCGGTATCGATGTCGAAAAGCTTCGCCTCGATCAGCGGTTGCAGCATCGCGGCGATCACCACGTCATCGTCGGCATCGAGCGTGCGCACGATCTCGGCCACTTCGAGCGCGGTGTCGCGCGCGGCCCGGGCGGCCGCGGACAATTCAAGCGCGCGCACGGCGGCGAAGCATTCCTTAAGCCTCGAGCTTTCGGTCAGGGTTGGCGCGGTGGTTTCCATCGGTTGCGAGCGCTTAAGGTTGGTGGGTTTAAGCGTCCATTGCCGGTATCATACTAGGGAGCCTGCGCGGCTCACGTGGAATACTCAGACAGGCTCCTGAACCATGCAAATTTCGAATACGAAGAACTCCATTCGCACGGCGGCAGGCCAGACGCTTGGCGCTTAAGTACTCGACGGTGCGAATCCTGGGTATCGATCCGGGCTCGCAGTGCACCGGATTCGGCGTGTTGGACGCCGCCGGGCCGCGCCTGACGTACGTCGCGAGCGGTGTCATTCGAACGCCTCATGGGGAATTCGCGGCGCGCCTGTGCGAGATATTCCGCTGTGTTCGTACCATCGTCGCGCAATATCGGCCGCAGGAAATCGCCGTCGAACGCGTGTTCGTCAATCGCAATCCGGACAGCGCCCTGAAGCTGGGTCAGGCGCGCGGCGCCGCGATCTGCGGAACCATCGACGCGAACGCCGATGTGTTCGAGTACGCGACGCGGCAGATCAAGCAGGCCGTGGTCGGCTCCGGCAATGCCGAAAAGGCCCAGGTTCAGCTCATGATGAGAAGCATTCTGAAGCTCGACAGCCCCGTGCCCGCTGATGCGGCGGACGCCCTGGCGGCCGCGGTCTGCCACGCGCTGCGCGGTCGGGTGCGCACCTCGATCGAACTCGCGTCGAGCCGCGGATGATCGGCTTTCTGAAAGGCCGGCTCGCGTCGAAGCATCCACCCGCCGTGGTGGTCGATGTCAACGGCGTCGGCTACGAGCTCGAGGCGCCGATGTCGACTTTCTACGGTTTGCCGGCCGTGGGCGAACCGGTGGCGCTGTACACGCACTTGGTGGTGCGCGAGGACGCCCACATTTTGTTCGGCTTCGGCACCGACGGCGAGCGGCGGTTGTTTCGCGGCCTGCTCAAGGTATCCGGTGTCGGTCCGAAGATCGCGCTGGGGATATTGTCGGGCGCGAGCGTCGACGATTTTCTGCGGATCATAGAGGCCGAAGACGCCGCGATGCTCACGCGCATTCCGGGCATCGGCCGCAAGACCGCCGAGCGGGTCATCATCGAAATGCGCGACAGCGCGCAAAAGCTGGCAGTTCCCAGCGCCGGCACCGGCAATGCATCGGATCCGGCGGGCGCGCTGAGCCCGCAAAGCGAAGCATTCGGCGCACTGATCGCCCTCGGCTACAAAGCGCCCGAAGCGGCGCGGCTTCTGAAGGCCGCGGATGAGCCGGGACTCTCCACGACGGAAATCATCCGGCGCGCCCTCAAATCCGCCGTGAAGAGTTAGCGGCGATCATGGGAATCGAACAGGACCGGATCATAGCAAGCGCGGGTCGGCGCGAGGACGAGGCGCTCGATCGCGCCGTGCGGCCGAAAAGCCTGGCCGACTATGTGGGACAACCGAACGTGAAGACCCAAATGGCGATCTTCATCGAGGCGGCGCGCATGCGCGGCGAGGCGCTGGATCACGTGCTCATTTTCGGGCCACCGGGCCTCGGCAAGACCACGCTTGCCCACATCATCGCCAATGAGCTCAAGGTCAATTTGCGGCAGACCTCGGGTCCGGTGCTGGAGCGCCCCGGCGATCTGGCGGCCCTGCTCACCAATCTCGAACCCCGCGACGTGCTGTTCGTCGACGAGATCCATCGCTTGAGTCCGGTGGTGGAGGAGGTGCTGTACCCGGCCATGGAGGACTCGCAACTGGATTTGATGATCGGCGAGGGCCCGGGTGCAAGGTCGATCAAGCTCGATCTGCCGCCATTCACTCTGGTCGGCGCCACGACCCGCGCGGGGCTGCTCACCTCGCCGCTGCGCGACCGGTTCGGCATCGTGCAGCGGCTGGAATTCTATTCCACCGAGGAATTGATAAAGATCGTCATCCGCAGCGCCGCGATCCTCAAGCTGCAGCTGCAACCGGAGGGCGCGGATCGCATTGCCGAGCGCTCGCGCGGTACGCCGCGCATCGCGAACCGGCTGCTGCGCCGGGTGCGCGACTTTGCCGATGTGAAAGCCGGCGGACTCATCAGCGGGGATGTGGCTCTCGCGGCGCTCGACATGCTGGAAGTCGATCCGCAAGGGTTCGACATGCTGGATCGCAAGCTGCTGCTGACGGTGATCGAGAAATTCGAGGGCGGCCCCGTGGGGGTGGACAGCCTGGCGGCGGCCATGAGCGAGGAGCGCGGCACCATCGAGGATGTGATCGAGCCGTTTTTGATTCAGCAGGGCTTCTTGATGCGCACCGCGCGCGGGCGCGTCGCGACGCGCGCCGCCTATGCGCATTTCGGGCTGTCTGCGCCGACCGTCGAGCGGGACCTCAATCTGCCGCTGTTCAGGGACGGGCAATAAATGCCGCCGGCGAGGAACTTTTCGCACCGGCATCGCGTCCGAATATATTGGGAGGACACCGACGCGGGCGGGGTCGTCTATTACGCCAATTATTTGAAATTCATGGAGCGTTGCCGGACCGAGTGGTTGCGCGCTTTGGGGGTGGATCAGCTTCGGTTGCGCGCCGAGCGCAGCCTGCAATTCGCTGTCGTCAGCATCGCGGTGGATTTTCTGCGGCCTGCGCTTCTCAATGATGAAGTTATCGTCACCGCCGAACTGGTGCGGCTGAGCGGTGCGACAATCTCCTTCAAGCAAGCGATCTGGCGCGGCGAGGCGCAACTCATCGAGGCAACGACCCGCGTCGCCTGCCTCGATTCCGGCACGCTGAAGCCGCGCGCCATCCCCAAGGATCTATTCATGGAGTGGCGTAATGCCCAATGATCTGTCGGTCTGGATGTTGGTGCTCGACGCGAGTCCCATCGTCCAGTCGGTGGTCGTGCTGCTTTTGCTCGCCTCGGTGGCTTCCTGGGCCATCATCTTTCGCAAGAGCCGTGTGATCTCGCAGTCGCGGCACGGCGCCGATCACTTCGAAACGCAGTTTTGGTCGGGCGGGGACCTGACCGCGCTCTACCGCAAAATTGATACCAAGGGCCGTGCAGGCACCGGTATGCAGAGCATCTTCGAGTCCGGTTTTGGCGAGTTTAGCCGCCTGCGCCAGCAGGGCACACCGGCCGAGCAATTGCTGGAGGGCGCGAGGCGTGCCATGCGCGTGGCGCAAATGCGTGAAATCGACCGACTGGAGCGCAATTTGGCGACGCTCGCCACGGTCGGGTCCACGAGTCCCTACGTGGGATTGTTCGGGACGGTGTGGGGCATCATGAGCGCCTTCCACAATCTCGGCAACGTGCAGCAGGCGACGCTGGCTGCCGTGGCCCCGGGCATCGCCGAGGCCTTGATCACGACGGCGATCGGTTTGTTCGCGGCGATTCCGGCCGTGGTGGCCTACAACCGGTTCGCCGATCAGGTGAGCCGCCTGGAGCTTCGGTTCGACACGTTCGTCGAAGAGTTTTCCACCATTCTGCAGCGCCATGGACCGGCGCGCGCGCACGCCTAGATTCCATGGCTGCACAGCCGCGCCGCCGGAAATTGATGGGTGAGATCAACGTCGTACCGTACATCGACGTGATGTTGGTGCTGCTCATCATTTTCATGATCACGGCGCCGCTGCTCAAGGAGGGCATCAAAGTGGATTTGCCGAATGCCGGGGCGCGGCCGATCGATCCGGCGTTCCTGCAAAAGCACGAGCCGCTGATCGTGACCATCGATGCGCGTGGACGCCTGTATGTGAATTTCGGCCCGAACCAAGATAAGCCGGCCTCCGAAACGACGGTGAGCGCCCGGACCGCCGCGCTCCTGCGCCGGGATCCGCAAACCCCGGTGTTGGTCAAAGCCGATACGACCGTGCCATATGGGGTCGTGGCGCACGCCATGGTGCTTCTGCAACGGGCGGGCGCGGACAAGGTGGGCCTCTTGACCGATCCCGAGCGGCCGGCGCCGGCGGTCCGCGGCGAGAGCCGTGGACCTGCCGAAGGAGCGCACTGAATGCAGGGTGCCGTGCGCGAGAATTCCTGGCCGATATTGTTCTCGGTGCTGCTGCACGCGGCTTTGGCGGCGGCCCTGGTGCTGGTGGCGATGTTGAGCGCTACGCATTCGACGAGGAGCGTGGAAGCCCCGACGGTTAATGCGGTGGTCGTGGATTCGCGGATATTGCATGCCGCCCAGGAAGCCCAACAGGCGCGCATCGCGGCCGAGCAGCGGGCCGCGGCGGCGAGCGCGGCTGCCGCCGAGGAGGCGAAGGCGGCCGAGGAGGCGAAGGCGGTCGAGGCGGCTAAGTCGGTCGAGGCGGCCAAGGCGGCCGCCCAGGCCCGGGTGGACGAAGAAACCTATGCCGCACATGTACGCGCCGCCGAAGCGCAGCGGGCTTCCGACGCCAGGGAGGCGGCGGAAGCCAAGCAGGCGGAGGATGCGAAACACGCCGCGGAGATCAAGGCGCGAGACGATCGTGCTCGCCACGACCGCGAGGCCGAACTGCGGCGCCAACTGGCCGAGGAGGAGCACGTGAGCGCGATTGAAGCCGGTCCCCTGGGCGATCGCTACGTCCAGAGTCTGCGAAATCGCATTCAGCATGCGTGGATTAAGCCGCAGTCTGCGCGAATCGGCGTCGACTGCCTGGTCGAAGTCACCCAGGTGCCGGGCGGTGAGGTCACCAACGCACGCGTTACCCAGTGCAATGGCGACGAAGCGGTTCGCCAGTCCATCGAAAACGCGGTCTATCGCGCCTCGCCGTTGCCGGATCCGCCGGATCCGGCGCTGTTCCAAAGAAATTTCGCATTTAGGTTCAAACCCGATGAATAAAGCGCCTTGCTCGATCGCCGTGATCAGTCTTTTGCTTTTCTGTTCCCGCTCATGGGGCGAATTCGTGGTGGAGGTCACGCGCGGGCAGGACGATGCCATACCCATTGCCATTGTTCCGTTCAGCCCAAAGGAGACGGATGCCGATGCCTTCGACGTCGCACGGGTGGTCGCCGATGATCTGTCGCGCAGCGGGCGATTCAAAGCCATGGACCGCAAGGACATGATCGAAGAGCCGCACAACGGCGCCGGCATCGCATTCGACGACTGGCGACGCCTCGGCAACGACTACATCCTGGTCGGCCTCATGTTGCCGCAGGGGGAGGATCGCTACAACATCGTCTTCGAGCTTTTTAACGTGCTCACCCGGCAACGCGTGATGGGCTACCAAATCAGCGCGAACCGTACCGGGATGCGACTCGCGAGCCATCAGATCGCCGACATGGTTTTCGACAAGATCCTCGGCATTCGTGGTGCGTTCGCGACGCGCATTGCCTACATTTCGGTGATTGGATCGTTGCCGAACAGGACCTACCGGCTCATCGTCGCCGATGCGGACGGCATGAATCCGCACGTCGTCATGCAATCAAACGAACCGTTGATGTCGCCGGCATGGTCGCCCGACGGCCAGAGTCTGGCCTATGTTTCCTTCGAGGATCGGCTGCCCTCGGTCTACGTGCAGGTGCTGAAAACCGGCGAGCGGCGCCGGGTCTCGGGGCGCGCGGGTGTGAATCAAGCGCCTGCGTGGTCCCCGGACGGCAAAAAACTGGCGTTGACCCTCTCCACGCGCGACGGCAACTTGGATGTCTACGTGCTCGATCTTGCCACCGATGCGCTCACCCGCATCACCGACGATCCGGGCATTGACACCGAACCGCAGTGGTCCAGGGACGGCCAAACCATCTATTTCACTTCCGATCGCGCCGGCGGTCCGCAGATCTACCGCGTGGGCATCCAAGCGGGCGATCATCCGCGCCGCTTGACCTTCCAAGGGAACTACAATGCGAGACCGCGCCTGTCGCCGGACGAATCCGAGCTCGCCTTCGTCACGCAGGAGGATGGCGCGTATCGCATCGCGCTCATGGATCTTAAAGGACGCGGGGAGATGCAGGTGTTGACTAAGGGGCGCTTCGACGTTAGCCCAAGTTTCGCGCCGAACGGCGCGATGATCATTTACGCGAGCCGGGATCGCGGGCGCGGCGTTTTGGCGCTGGTCAGCGCCGATGGCCGGGTACAGGAACGATTGGTGGCGAGCGAGGGCGAAGTGCAAGAGCCCGCATGGTCGCCGTTCTGAGCGCTACGATGCCAAACACGGTACACAAACACCGGTTTGCCCGGTACGCTTGAGTCTTGAGTTAATTAGGAGGCGGGATTCTCATGGGAAATTCAATGACAAAGATGCTGTCGATCGGCTGTTTATGCGCGGCTGCTGCGCTTCTTGCGGGCTGCCCCAAGAAGGCCACCACCGTCGAACCGCCGGCCGCGGGTACGCAAATCCCGGGCTCCTCGGACGCGGCCGGACGCCCAGGCTCGGCCACCACGGCTGCGCTCGGCGGCGATGCGGGCACGATGGGCTCGGGGACGCAGGGTGCCGGAGGCGCGTTGGCACGCAACGTCATTTATTTCGATTTCGACAAGTCCGACATCAAACCTGAATACGCCGATATAATTTCCGCGCATGCGCGCAACCTCTCGGCCCATCCGAACCTCAAACTCAAGCTCGAGGGCAACACCGACGAACGAGGGACTCGCGAATACAACATCGGCCTCGGCGAACGCCGCGCGCAGGCGGTCCGCAGGGCGCTGATGCTCCAGGGCGTCTCCGAATCCCAGTTGACGACCGTGAGCTTCGGCGCGGAACGGCCGGCCGTGGAAGGCGATGATGAGGCCGCATGGGCCAAGAATCGCCGCGTGGACATGGTTTCCACGCCGTGAGAATGCGAGCGATCGCTTGGAGCGCGTCGGGTCTCGCCGGGTTGGCGCTGGCCGGATGCGCTGCGACACCGCCCGCGGAAGATCCGGTGCAGGTCAAACTGAACGATTTGGATGCGCGTCTGGCGCGGATCGAACGGGTGGTGTCAAATCAAAGTCTGCTGCAGCTTTCCAATGAGCTCGACGCGTTGCGCAGCGACGTTCGCTCCATGCACAACGATATCGATCAGCTGGTCCATAATATGGATATCAGCCGCAAGCAGCAGCGGGATCTATACGCGGATCTCGATCAGCGCCTGAAGAGACTCGAGGGGCGAAATGCGCCCGCGGGAGGCGAGGCGTCTGCGGCCGGTGCACCCCCCGCGGGGCCATCCGGCGAGGCGTCCAATTTGCCGGTTCCCGACGGATCGGATAAGGCGAATTATCAGGCGGCGTTCGCGCTGTTGAAGGACAGCCAATACGATCGCGCCATTGCGGCATTCCAGCAGTTTTTGCAGTCCTTTCCGGACAGTGCGCTGGCGGACAACGCCCAGTATTGGCTGGGGGAAGCCTATTACGTCAATAAATCGTTTCCGGAGGCACTGTCCGCCTTCCAACGAGTGGTCGAGAAGTACCCGCAATCGCGCAAGCTTCCCGACGCGCTGCTCAAGATCGGTTATTGCGAGTACGAACTTAAGCAATGGCAGGCGGCGAAAGACGCGTTGTCGCAGGTGGCCTCGTCATATCCGGATGCGCCCGCAGGACACTTGGCGCAGCAGCGTCTGGAGAAGATGGAGGCCGAAAAGCATTGACCGAAAGAGGCAACCCCGGAGGCGGAGCGGCATCGAGCGGTGCAGAAATGCGCGTGGAATTGCCGAAGGCCGAGCGGCTGCGCGTCAATGAAATTTTTCATTCGCTTCAAGGGGAGGCCGACGCGGTCGGGTTTCGCACGGTGTTCGTGCGGTTGACGGGTTGCCCGTTGCGCTGCCGGTATTGCGATACCGAATATGCATTTCACGCGGGCGAATGGCATGACATCGACGCAATCGTCGATCGGGTCGCGGAATACGCCACGCCTCATGTCTGTGTGACCGGCGGAGAGCCGCTGGCGCAGCCGTATTGCCGGCTATTGCTTACGCGACTGTGCGACGCGGGCCATGAGGTGTCGCTGGAGACCAGCGGTGCCCTCGATATCGCCGGGGTGGATTCTCGGGTCGCACGGGTGGTCGACGTCAAGACTCCGGGTTCCGGCGAGGTCGCGCGCAACAGAGTCGAAAATTTCCCCCTACTCACGCGGCGCGATCAGCTGAAATTCGTGATCTGCTCGCGCGAGGACTTCGACTGGAGCAAGGCGTTCCTCGAGAAGCACTCGCTGTCCGAGCGATGCCAGATTCTGTTCTCTCCGAGCTATACCCAGGTCCCGCCCAAAGATTTAGCGGAATGGATCCTGGCCGACCGGCTGCCGGTGCGCTTTCAGCTTCAGCTCCACAAGGTTCTGTGGGGCGATATCCCAGGAAGATGAAGTAGGAAAATGAAACCGGCCATTGTTTTGCTGTCGGGCGGATTGGATTCGGCCACGACGCTGGCCATTGCCCGCACGCGCAATTTCCGCACCTTTGCGCTCAGCGTGCAATATGGACAGCGCCATCATGCCGAGCTCGCGGCTGCGAAGCGCGTGGCGGCGCATTTGGGGGCGCAGGAACATCGAGTGATGAGCGTGGATCTCGCCGGCATCGGTGGTTCGGCGTTGACCGACCCCAACCTCGCGGTGCCCGAGTCGCCGAGCGCGGGCATCCCCGTCACCTACGTGCCGGCGCGAAACACTTTGCTGCTGTCACTCGCTCTCGGCTGGGCGGAAGTCCTCGGAGGCCAAGACATCTTCGTAGGCGTCAATGCAGTCGACTACTCGGGGTATCCGGACTGCCGACCGGAGTTCATAACGGCATTCGAAAACCTCGCGTTGGTCGCAACGAAAGCAGGTGTCGAGGGCAGGCCCTTCCAGATTCATGCGCCGTTGATCAAGATGTCCAAAGCCGACATCATCCGTGCGGGCGTGGGCCTCGGAGTCGATTACGGTATGACCGTGTCCTGCTACCAGGCGGACGCACGGGGGATGGCCTGCGGCCGCTGCGATTCGTGCCGCCTGCGGGCCGAGGGTTTCGCCGCCGCCGGTCTGCGCGACCCCACCCGTTACGCGTGACTCGCATTCCCGGTGCTGGGACGCGCGAGTTCGGCTATGATGCGCCGCTCAAACGGGACGGTAGCTCAGTTGGTAGAGCAAGGCCCTTTTAAGGCTTTGGTCCTGGGTTCGAGTCCCAGCCGTCCCACCATAAAATCAAATACTTACGCGACTTTATCAATCCGCTGTACGGAAACCGTACGGAAATTAACTGGGGGTACGTTCTCACGCCATAGGCCGGGGTCCGTATTCATGGAAGGGCTAAGATGGGATAGCAGCGACCCCCGCAGCTGCATAATGCGACAGGCTGCTTCCGAGAAAGGACATGCCAAACTTTCCCAAAAACAAGCATTGGCGCCGGCATACCTGTGGACTTCAATTTCCTGCGAAACGTAGCTGCAAGTCAATTAACTCGCGCATTTACGGCGACTCAAAAAGGGGAATGTTTACACCATACCGGAAAGGGGACTTTCGGCCACGACCGGTCATCCACTGCGCCTAATTCGCCGCCGCAAAACCGCCGATCGCGAGCTAGACTACCTTCAGGGCATCCGGTCGCCAACGCGTAAGGGAGTGGGAATGCGCACTTCACTTTTGGTCTGTATCGGGACTCAAGTGTTCATAAACCTAGCTGTTGCGGGGGGTATTGTGTCAACGCAAACCGACGCCGACTCGGCGGCGATCAAGGAGACCTTGCTTAACTATGTGGAGGGCTGGTACGAAGGCAATGCTGCGCGAATGAAGCGTGCGCTCTATCCGGATTTGGCAAAGAGTACCTGGAGCAAATGACTGCCGAAGAGCTAATTACAGGCACAGGCACAGACGGGGGTTGCGCCGCGAATTCTACGGAGTCGAGACCCAAATGCACATTGATTCCTAAGGATAGACAGCAAAAGGACATAACGGTCTTTGATATCTACGAAGACGAGGCGAGTGCCAAAGTAGTATTCCTTGGGTGGGTAGACTATGTGCATCTTGCAAGAATCAACGGGCGGTGGGTCATCGTAAACGTTCTATGGCAAGAGAAGCCGGAGACTAATACGAAATAGGATGCCCTTTAGACTTCCCAATAATGGTCATCACCCATTGGCGGGCATCTGCTAAGTCGGCACTGTCAAATTCGGCGGAACGGTGGCTTCCGAGCGGGCCATCCGGATGTGGGATCTGGTAGTTGCAGCTGGCCCACAGCGGTAGACGTGCCGAAACGCCTGCGAGAATGGAGTCACTCATATGATCTTTGATAAAGGCGGGTGTCGGTGTTATTAGGCGCCTCTATTGTTACCTGGTTCGAGCGACGTGGAAGGACGGTATGTAGTGCTGATGGAGTAGTATCGAGTACGAGTCAGCTGTTGAGCGCGGTCCTGCGCAGAGCAATAATGTCAGTGATATTTGACAATCACCTTGATATTGCGGAGCGCATCGGCGGAGTAGTACGCCCCGGCTCGCACGACGCTATAGAATCGCCGCAGAATTGCCGCAACCGGGAGTGAATTTTCATGATCCGCGGAGTCGTCCTGGCGATTGTCGCCCTTGCACTCATCGCGCTCACATCCGTTGGCTCCTCGCAGTCCGCGTGCGCTGCAGACACTCCGTCGAGGGTGGCGGCTTCGGGGCATTTCAACGCCGATGCCGCAACCGCCGCGTATCTCGCGACGATGACGCCGGCGGCGCGGGCTCGGTCGGATGCCTACTTCGAGGGTGGTTATTGGCTAATGCTATGGGACTTCGTTATCGGACTTCTGCTCGCATGGGCGCTGCTTGGTTCGCGGCTCTCGATGCGGATGCGGGACTTCGCCGCACGCCGGACTCGCTTCCGCTGGGTGCAGACCGCGCTCTATGCCATTCAGTATTTCGTACTCAGCACGGTAGTGACTTTACCTTGGGCGGCCTATGAGGGCTATGTCCGCGAGCGCCAGTACGGTATGTCCCACCAGGGGTTCACGGATTGGCTGGGGGACCAGGCCAAGGGGCTCGTCATCACCCTGATCTTCGGTACGCTCGCGGCAGTCGCGATCTACGCAGTCATTCGCAAGTTTCCGAAAACATGGTGGCTGTGGGGCTCCGTGGTCGCGATCGGATTCGTCATTTTTCAAGTAGCTATTGGCCCGACCTACCTGGAACCCGTGTTCAACAAGTTCTATCCGCTGGCCGAGAGCCCGCTGAAGCAGCGCATTTTGTCGTTGGCACGCGCCAACGGGATTCCGGTCGAGCAGGTCTACGAATTCGATGCTTCCAAGCAGACGACCAAGATGAGCGCGCACGTCAGCGGCATGGCGGGTTCGGCGCAAATCAGTCTGAACGATAATCTGATGAATCGGGCCTCTCCGGAGGAGGTGGAAGCCGTGGTAGGTCATGAGATGGGGCACTACGTGCTGAACCACATGTACAAGGGCGTGCTCGCACTGGGCGTCCTCGTCGTTATCGGTTTCGCCTTCATATCATGGGCATTCGGCCGGGTCACACTCAAGTTCGGTGAGCGATGGGGATTTCGCGACGTCGCCGACGTCGCCGGTTTGCCCTTACTGGTCGCGCTGTTCTCGGTCTATGTGTTCGTTCTGACGCCGGTGTTCAACACGGTCACGCGCACGACGGAGGCAGAGGCAGACGCGTTCGGTCTCAACGCGGCGCGACAGCCGGACGGCGCCGCGCAGGCGGCGCTGCACCTGGCCGAATACCGCAAGATGCAGCCGGGACCGGTCGAAGAAGTTATCTTCTTCGACCACCCGAGCGGCTGGAGTCGCATTCATCGGGCGATGGTGTGGAAGGCTGAGAATTTTTCAGCAGCGGATATTTCGGCCTACGACGCGCTGCACCATCCTCCCGGTGTCGATCGGTGACCCGGATACGCCAGTATTGCTAGTCGCGCTTGAGAAGAGAGGTAAGCCGGTCGCGCTGAACGGTGCACTCGCGCCAGTGCCACCATAAAGCTTGATACCGATGGAATTGCAAGTTGCACCACCAGGTAAGTACTCGCTATCGCCAGCTGAGTAGGCGATGGGGATGGTTCCAGTGTTGGTAACCTTTGTGCGACAACCGCTCCATCAGTGCCGCACGCTGAAATTGCCTTAATTCACCTGGCCGATACCTGCCGGTCCGGTCCGTCAGCTATAGAGGGTCGAGATTTGCCGGATGCCGGCGGTTCCCGCTTCTTCATACTGAACGGCGGGTCTGGAGAGGCAAATCGGTCGCTGATCGGCCAAAAACTGCTGTCCGCGCCTCGAAAAGCCACCACTCGTTTCGAGTACCGGAGCACAGTGGGCAAAGCTTCGGCTACCATGTTTTCCCTGTGAACTGCATGGTTAAAGCGAGTTTTACCTCCTATGAAGCGCATGGCAATAGTGGTGGCAGTCGGGATCAGTGTGTTGTCGCATGTTCAAGCGGAGGATCTTCCGCGCTCGAAGTGTGATGACACTGTTGGCGCCGCGCAATTGGGCAAGCGCCATAACGACGCATTGGCGGTGACGGATAAGCGTCTCAATGCGATTTACGATTTGATCGTGAAGATGTTTGATGCCGGTGCAGTGGATCCGGCGAGCGCGTTCTTCTACGACAAGAAAAGGGATTTGGTAGCTGCAGAGCGTGCATGGGTAAAGTTTCGAGATGCCCAGTGCGCGGCAGAGGCGGGGATGCTCAGTCAAGCCTCCGCGTCTGGGACGGTGGTAGCAACAGGTGACTGCCTAATGAAAATGACGCGAGAGCGCATTGCCTATCTAGAGCACGTCGCTTCGTCTATCAAGGTAGATTCAAAGCTCTGCGACAAGGCCGCGGGCTCCTGCCAGATCGAGTGAGTTAAATAGCTAAGCGAGTGAGAGCTGAGGTCTGCCTAACGTTGGAGCCGACGGTGAGACTTAAAATCACTACACGCGCCATAAATCGTCTCTGCAAAGCGGCCGTCCGCGGAGGTGCCTCCAAGCGTGACTCACTTACCGCGAAGTTGCCAGCTCGCTCCACCGCTGAGCGTTTACTCCCTTCACGATAAGCCACAGCATCAGGGATGCTTCCGCCAAGAAGCCGAGGATCTTGAGGTACGCTTGCAGATGGTTTGCGAGCGGGGACAGAAAGATCAACCAGCCGACACCGGCTAGCGCCATCAGCACGCCCAGAATTCGAGGCAGGAAGGTCGACCTGAAAACGAGGTAGCCGAGCAGGAGACAATAGGGGCCGAAGAATACAAGGCTGCTGATTTTGTAAGGAACGAGATTAAAGAGCCCAAGAACATCGTTGGCGCATCCCGCAAGGCTGAAAAGCGCCGCGACCAGAGAGAGACTCCTATTCACCGGTCTAAACAAGTAATAGAAGAGCAGTGTCACGGCGATGTAGAACGCGTACGCGATGAGGTTGACCGCGTCAAATACGACAAGCCGGCCCCGGCCAACGAAGACCTCGTCGGACACTGCCGTCAGAAAGTAGAGCAAATAAACGATGCCTGTAATCCTTGCCCTTGCTCGTGGTGAAATCGCGTCGGCACCAGTGCTCACATGCACATCCTCATTTTGATGATGGTGCGCGGCGCAATTCGAACAATTCGAAGCTGGGCCGCCGCTCAGCGCTCGAAGTCTACCGCTTTCAATCTCGCGACTGGCGAGGATTGATGCAGCCGGACGCGGACGCCCGTGAGCGGCACCCCCGGAGTCGGCTTTGACCGTTCGACCGGCGTTCGCAATTGATTTGCCAATAATTTGCCGAAAGGCGGGTTCGGTCAGATCATCAGGCAAATATCGGCCACAACTCAACATTCGGCCCATGTAGTCGGTCGCCTTATAGCAGACGCTCAAATGGGCGCATGGGCGCCGGAACAATGGTTGACCGGCGACAATTAGAACTGCCGGTGTATGCGGCTGCGGTAGCCCCGGCGCTCGTGGTCTTTCGAAACCTCCGGATCACGCTGGACCCGGAGGCTCCGCGCCGACGCGGAAATTACAGCTTCAGCTCGTCGTAGGTACTATCGGAGACGATCTTGCGAATCTTGTCGAGTCCCTTCAGCCAGGCGGAATACTCTGCGTCCGCCGACTCTTTTGCCTCGTCCTGGGCCAGTGCTGCGAGGCTCGGATATTCTATTGACACAACCACGGTACCCGTGTCATGCCCTGCGAATCGCGCCCGCCACACCCGTAGCACCGCGGTACTACCCAGCCGCTTGCCGATAGCCTGCGCCTTTGAGAGTTCCTTGACGTAGGCGCTGGTGTCTTCAGTCTGCACCACGACCACGCGCAAAACCGTGGCCTGCGACTGTGAAGTGAAAGCGACGCCCGTAAACAGCGCGCACATCATCGCGATGCGAACCAATCCATTCCTGTGAGCTATCATCATTTTCCCCTTGTTATTGCGCGAATCGCGCGTTTGTTCGAGTTTATGAGGCTACCGGCTGTACTAAGTAATGCATTCTTCCGGTGAACTGCAATCCGGCGCCGCCGAGGCTACGCCCGTATCACCTTTTGCGTCAACGCAGGATCTTTCATCGCCGAGCTATACTGTGGCGCAATGGAGCTTCTTGGCCAACACCTCAGCATGGCCATGCGGCGAGTTGTTGATTTGCGCGCCGACGCCGCCGAAATTTCACCCCCAGATAGCCGTCATTGGTGACCGGCGGGTTTGGGTGGGGAGTACGCGTTGGCGGTCGCCGCCGATGCCACGGGCTCCCCGGCCAGTACCGGTATCTCGACATAACGGAATGCCTTTTCGTTTGCAGTCATGCGCAGTATCGGTGAACAGCCAGCTGCCAGGCTCGCACTTTTAGGGGTTCGCCTTCTTCGCATGGCGTTTGACCGGTCGCCAGGAACTCCACCGTGGCCAGGCCGGTGAAGAGACATTATTCGAGCTGAATGGTCCGCAGATATTCGGTCAGGCGCGCAACGAGATCATCGGTGCGGCCCTGCGGGTTCGGATTCCCGCTATTCTCATTTTCCCGATAGAACTCAAAACCCCACACCGGCATTTCCCGCGACCCATGGGGCGGCAGAGTCTTGCGGCCGTCGATGATCTTACGGATTTGCTCCGTCGGAAAAACGCCGCCATGACGGTGAGCGATGCGCGTGAGGTCGGGCACCTCAATCTTGAAATTTTTCGCCGCGGGCCCATCGCCACGCGCGTTGTCGCCATGGCAGCTGGAGCAAAAGCGCATGTATAGCTGAACCCCCGTGTAACTGGATAGATCCAGCGCACGTGCCGAGACGGATGCCAGGACGAGCAGGATCATGGCAAAGATGATCGCCAAGAACGTATATCTGACATGAGCATTCATTTGAGCCTCCAATGATCCACACTAGAATCGTTGATGCATTGCTCAAGTCAATCCGTACTCTTACGCAGTACTCCACCCGGCCGCCTCAAGGTAGCATTTGTGGACGAGCGCCTTGTGACGCTCGCGACCGGGGATTCGAGACTCCGAAAGTACGTCGCCTTACCCCCCCCCGGGGCACAAATTTTAATGAGAGGTGCGTCAGTCGCTTGCCGGCGCACGAGTAGTCACTAGAGTCGTTGACTAGGATTCTCTAGAGCTGCCATTCGCCGTCATCGCAGTTAAAAACAAAACCTTGTCCCAGCATGGTGCGAATCAATGATGTTTGGCTTGAGAAACGCTGCTCAAGCAGCGCAAAACCGATGCCACTTATCGGTTAGCCCTCATTGTTGAATTCGCGCTAATCGGTACGCTTACCGATGTCTGGGGGTGATCGGAAAACGACTAACCCGAGTATCTTTACGACTGGAGATGACACGCCATGAGAGCAAACGTCGGAACTATTGATCGCCTCGTTCGGATAATCGCCGGGCTCGCGCTGGTCACGCTTGCCGCCCTTGGAAAAGTCGGCTGGTGGGGCTACATCGGTGTTGTGCCGCTCGCGACCGGACTTTTCAGCTTTTGTCCCGCATATACGCTGCTGGGACTTCGGACTTGCCCCACCGAATCAGCAAAGAGCTAAAACTTCGCGCGTTTGCGCTGTCGATGAGGCGGATCGATAGGGAGAATCCGCTGTTAAGGCTGATCGCCCCGCCGTCGAGGCCGCGGCCTCGTTTGTTTGCGCCAAATTGAAAGGAGCTTAAAGAAGCGCGCGAGGCAGTAGCAAAGCAGACGAGCCGGATTTGGCCGCCCCGAAGCAGACGGAAGTGACCGGCCGGAACGGGTCGTTTTGCCCATTGGCGAGCACCGGCTAACCCGTCACTGTCAAATTCGGCAATTTCGAGCGGAATGAACTGAGCGGCGCCTCGCGGGAGCGCCGCCCGCTCGTGCGCAGCAAGGCCCGCTACGGCCCCGCGCCGTAGACGATCCTGCCGCCGAACATCGTCCACAGAACCTTGGCGTCCTTCACCTCGGCCGCGGGAACGGTGAGCACGTCGCGGTCCACAAGCACGAGGTCGGCTCGCTTGCCGGCGGCGATCGAGCCGATCTCATCGAGCTGATTGAGGACCTTCGCGGAATTCCGCGTGTAGGCGAAGAGCATCGCCTCGCGGGGCATGCGCTGGCCGGCATCGAGCACGCCCTGGGGCCCGGCGCGCGTCTCTGCCTGGTAAATGGCCTCGAAGGGATTGGCCGTGCTCACGGGCCAGTCGCTCGCTCCGGCGATGGTGGCCCCGGATTCCAGCAGCGACCGTGCCGGGTACATCCGGGCGTAGATGGCCGGATCGATGTACGGCTTGACCTCCTCGTTGGTGCTCGGATCCGCGACGGCCCATAACAGCTGGAGCGCGGCGATGACGCGGTACTCCGAGAAGCGCGGGACGTCTTCGGCGTCGACGAACTGCAGATGCGTTATGGTGTGAGGCAGCGTACCGTTGGGATTCGCCTTGCGTGCGGCGCCGAAGGCATCGAGCGACACTTTCACGGCGAGGTCCCCGATCGCATGGATGTGCACGATCATGCCGCGCCGGTCGGCTTCCACGACCAGATCGTTGAAGCTCTTTGGGTCGAACAGCACGGGCGTGGATTTGCCGGTGTTCAAATACGGCTTGGTAAGCGCCGCCGTCTGCGAGGGATACTCGACCACGCCATCGGCGAACACCTTGGGGCCGGGGATGGTCAAGTTCGGCACGTCGGCATACTGCTTGCGCAGAGCCTCGACGACATCGAGCTGCTGCACGCCATCGTTGGGCCTGATCACCGGATACGCCGCGACATGCGCGGTCAACTCACCGCGCCGGGCCAATTCCCGGTACACCGGCAGGGCGCCCGGATCCTCGAGGGTGAGCGGCAGGTCGCCGCCAACCACACCCGCCACGGCGGCATCGAGCCACCCCGTGATGCCGAGCGCATTGAGATAATGAACGCCGGCCCGGCCGAAGGACAGCTGCGTTTCCATCGACGCAGCGGGCATGCTCATCCGTAGGCGCGTGAGCCCCACGTCGACAACGAAGCCGTTGGGTGCAAAACCCGGACTAAATCCGTAGTACGCCCGCTGCGCCGGCGCCAGCTTGCGCAAGTAAACCGCGGTGATGCCCGCCCGCGCCCGGGCCTTTTTATTGGCCCAGCCGGTGTGGCCATCCGACCCGAACAGGACGATGGGTACTTCGGCAAACCGACCGCCGCTCAATGCCGCATCGATGTCGGCTGCGTGGGACCAGTAGCCGATGTCGAGTCCGTTGACGATGACGGTATCGCCCATCAGGCTGGCTCGCGAATCGACCGTCTTGCCGACGAAGCTCACCAGATCGGGGAGCGAGTCGCTGGTATCCGGGAAGTTGGCCAGCACCAGGGTGGTGCCGCCTCCCAGCACTCCTCTGCTGCCGACGGGATGAGCGTGGGCATCGAGCATGCCGGGCATGAGAAACCGGCCGCCGAGATCGACCCGCCGCGCACCCTGGCCGGCAGCCCTTTCGACCGATTCCAGCGCACCGACCGCCACGATGCGATCGCCCCGGATCGCCACCGCTTCGGCGTAGGGCGCATTCGGCTCGGCCGTGAATACATGAGCGTTGTAGAACAACGTCGTGGAATCCGGCGCATCCGCTGCGAACGTCGAGGATGCGGCGCTGAGCACCATAACTCCGACGAATCCCGCGGCGGCGCGGATCATCGTGCGTGTAAAGCAACTCTTCCCCATGCAAGACTCCTGGATACGAGACGCCCCGGAATGACCCGGGTTATAAGGCAATTAAGCAATCCATCACAACCAGCCGCCGAGCCCGAAAGCGGTGTCCGCACGGAAATTCATGCGCGCGCGATCGAACGTTTCCGGGTCGTCGGATACCATCTCATCGACGTTACCCGATGCCCGGGGGACCGCCCGCGACCGCAGCTGCGTCGCAGTCCTGCATCTACAGACGGACTTCGGCCAGTCTACGGGCAGATCGACATCAACGTCTACGAAATCTCGACCGCCCGACTGACCGCGACGAGATAACTCCGCAATTTCAGTGGAGGAAAATGCTTCAGCGCCGGCTATCACCAGAAATCCTCGGGTAAGGCGCCCGAAAGCCGCCGCACGTGACCCTCAACAACGGGTCGCGAGCGGTAGTCCGGAAGTTTCGGTACGCTACCTAGCGAGCAATCGATGGTTCCATGGAGCGAGAACGATGCGAACGTGGCAGACAATATCGGCTGTGATACTCGGGCAATGTGTCACGGTGGCGGCGATGTCAGCGGAAACAGGAACGGGTGCCAAGATGATCAACGATGTTCAACCGGAAATGGTCTTAGATCGGCTACTAACGGCGATCGCACAACGAGACTTGTCGGCCACCTTGGCCTGCTTCAGTTCGGGCCAGGCTGTGGCGATCGTCCGCAACGGGTCTATTCTGTTGAAAAACTCCGTCTCCGCGACGAGGCGATTTTCCAGTGATATTGCAATACAGCCGGAAACCCGATAAAAACACGACGCACGGCCGCTTGAGAAAGATTGAGGGCGGAGATCGTCAAGACCCGCCGTTCCCCCGAATAAAGGAAATCTTAGGCTTTCCAAGGCGCTAGGATTTTTTCGCCAAACGCGCGTAGCACGCATTTGATCTGTCTTTGATCCTATAACGTCAGCGGTGGACGGAAGCGGACCCGGTTCCCCTCGACAACCGCAAGTCGACCAGAAAGTGAAGCGAATAGCCCTGGTTCCGATAGACAGCGCTTCACCGCCGCTGCGATTTCTTCGGCCACAGCGGTGTCCGGCAAACGCAAAACGACAATACGTGAGTACCGATCAGGCGGGTATCGACGGATATCCGCGAAGTCCAAGTCCCGAGTAAGAAGCGCGGCACCATATTGCAATGCATGTTTGGCGATTTGTTCGTCGGTCGCCGACGCCAGACCAAATATCGCGCGCGAATTCCACCTGATGCCCCAGGCTTTGCGCCACGGCGATGACCGCGCGCGGCAGGTTGGCGTCGATCAGAAAGCGCATGCCGAGCTAGGCGCTCGGTAGGGGATGTAACGATTCCTGCTCGGCCAGTTCCCCGACGAATCGGAGCGCATCTCGAATATCGTCCGCGGTGACGTCATACTCGCGCTGGACTTCCTCGATCGTCATGCCCCCAGCCAGGCCCCCCACCACGACTGTGACAGGAACGCGGGTGCCCCGAATGACGGGTTTGCCATGGGAAACGGCCGGATCGAGGACAATGCGGTTCGGAGCGGCCATTGTGTCAGATGATAGTGATTTGGCAGAACTTGTCGAGGGCAACCACCAAGATAACGTCTCAAAGCCGGCCCGTTGTTTACAGTCGCCAACAGCTGCTTGGGAGCAGCTTGTTCTGGCTGGAGCCTCGCCGGTGCGCGTCGCGGGCTTTAATCATCGAGTCCCATTCCTTTCAAAATCCTGGGCGCGTGTTTCTCCACGCGTGCGGCTCGAGTCACCGATTGCTTTGCCCCGGCGAAATGCAGCAAATAACCTTTCTGCCGTCCTGGGGTAAGCGCATGAAAGGCTTCGGCGAGATTAGGCTCACTATCCAAACGCTTTTGAAACTCCTCCGGCACATTGAATTGCGCCGCGCTCTTCATCTGTACCTTCGCGCCGGATTTCTCGAGCACAATGGCTTCCCGAATATAGGCCTTAACCACCGCTTTCTGCTTGTTGATGGCCGCAAGGGTAGCAAATCGGATTTGCCTCGCGGCCTGCACATTCTTGGTTTGCTGAATCAGGATGCCCTTGGGGTCCTCAAGCAAAGCGCCTTTCATGAAAAGCAAAGCGCAATAGTTCTTGAAGCCGTGGATCAAGACCACGTTGCTACCATTCAGATCGTAGCAGGCTTGACCCCATTTCAGTGATTCAGTCAGGCCCGAGGCAAGGCATAGTTGGCGGAGCGCTGCATATTCAGCGCTCCAGCGCTTCTCCTTGTCGTGAACCTTGCTTACCAGTGGATTCATTTTTCGACGATAATCAATCCGCGCCAAAAGACCGTCATGAAGTGTACAACTTTCCGGGCGCGCGCTTTCGGACCCTGCCCCCCTGCGGGCGCCTGCGAATGAGCAAGTCGGACCCTGACCTGCCGCGCGTCAACGTCCGCTTAGCAGAAGACCGTTCGTGATCAATGCACGATGGGCATGAGGTTATGGCGATTAGGTTTGCTTGGCGCCTTCCTTTGCAAGGCGCACGAACGCGCTATTCATGGCGGTCGCACCCTGCGTCATCATGGCCCCAATGCGGCGCGCAGCCTCATCCGGAAGTACGTCCGTCATCCACACGACTCGGCTCCCCCCGGCCTCGCGTGGATACACCTGGACGGCGCTGTTGTAATGAATGAGCCCAGATGAACCTCCGTGCGTTGTCCACACCAAGCGATGCAGCTCTTCATTCAGGGACACGATCGGTTCCACGACGATCATGCCGTTGGCGAAGGTGACGCGCCGTCCGCCCGGCACCAATTCAGTCGCAACCACAAACCCGGGTACGAGACGTGTGTGCAGTGCGCCAATGTCGCGAATGGCGTCCCATACCGCCGATGGAGATGCCTCGGTAGAGATTTCTACTGCGATCGAAGCCATGAGCTGAATACTCCAACAGTGCGATTGGGGGTATATATATCCCAGCGAAATAAACAGCACAATTCGAGCGCGAATGATGGGGCCGGAATTTAAGGAGTAGGTACCAAGTCCGCGTTTGATCCCGTAGTGACCGCTCGCTACCGAGCGCTGGAATCGCTAACTTTCCCATATCTTGATCCTACTGCGACGTGCACGGCCGTCGCTAATTCGCCATAAGGGGTGTTGCCAGACGGGTCATTCGGACGGATGATCTCGCTTGAGCTGAGCGCGAAGGATTTCTAGTGCTTCTCGAACTCAAAGGGGGCGGCAGCCATGGCCAGGAAATATGTCGATTGCAGGGAATTTCCTTCTGAGAGCAAATGCACAGTTGCGATATCTGCCGATAACGAAAAGGAACTCATTGAAGTCGCCGTGCAGCATGGGATAAAGGTTCACGGCCACCACGACACAGCGGAGTTCCGCAAGATGCTGAAGCAAGCGATCAAAGAAGGCAGCCCGCCTCCCTAGCCGCTGGCCTGAAGCAGATCATAGCCCGGGGCGATCGCCCAACAACCGCAGGCGCGGCACGAGTAATCGGCCCGCTTGTTCTGCCGCACCTGCACGAAAAGGGGTTAATCTACCGCATTGCGCCGGGAGTGCGGCGCGCAATCTGCCCCCGGGATCGACACGCATGGCCGACGTCTTCGTCTCCTACGCCCGCAGCGACAAGGCGCTAGTCGCGCCGCTGGTGGCAGCGATCGAGGCGAAGGGTTGGTCGGTGTGGTGGGACCCGGCGATTGATCCTGGCCAGGAGTTCGACCGCCAGATCTCGGCGGGACTCGAGGCCGCCGCCGCCGTGCTGGTGGTATGGACCCCAACGTCAGTGGCGTCGCGCTGGGTGCGTGGCGAGGCGCGGGACGGCGCGGAGCGCGGCGTTCTCGTTCCCGTCCGTTTCAAACACGCCAGCCTGCCGATCGACGTGCGCGCGCTGCATACCACCGACCTCGATGATTGGCGGGAGGACCCCTGTAGCGCGCCGGCCCAGGAAGTGCTGCGTGCACTCGAGGCTCTCATCAATCGTGATCGGGCGCCGGCGCCGGCAAGCAGCGCTTCCGGCTTGATGCCTTCCGCTCCTGCCGTCGAGCCCGCTCGCGTCACGATTTGCGTTCTTCCATTCGCCAATATGAGCGGTGATCCCGAACAGGAATATTTCAGCGACGGGATAACCGAGGACATCATTACCGAACTGTCGCGGTGGCGTCTTCTCGCGGTGCGGTCCCGCTCCGCCTCATTCCGGTATCGGGGTATCGCCGTCGACATGAAGCAAGTCGCTCGTGAATTGAACGTTCGCTATATCCTCGAAGGAAGCGTGCGGCGGATGGGAGCACGCATCCGAATCAACGCTCAGTTGATCGACACCGGGAGCGGCAGCCACGTCTGGGCTGAGAAATTTGATCGGGATCTGGCGGAACTTTTCACCGTTCAGGACCAGGTTGTTCAAACGATCGTCAGTACGCTGGTGGGCCGTGTCCAGGTCTCCGACACCGAACGGGCGCGGCGGAAACCACCGGCGAGCCTGGAAGCCTATGAGTGTGTTCTGCAGGGCAACGCGCTGTCCTGGGAGGATCCGGACGGCGCCATGGAGGCCGCGCGATTGTTCGAGAAGGCCATCGAAATCGATCCGAGCTACGGTCTTGCTCATGCCCTTCTCGGTTCAATTCAGTACGGCAAATGGCAGGACGACCCAGGCAACTCGGATGCCGCCCTGCACGAGGCCGTTACGATGCTGAAGCGCGCGGTTGAACTTGATGAAAGCGAGAGCACCTGCTTCGCGCTGTTGGGCTGGGCCCAATTGATGTGCCGGTCCTTCGATCTGGCCCTGCAGTACGTCCGGCGAGCCGTCGAGATGAATCCGAATAACCAATGGAATGCGGCCGACATGGGAGGGATTCTGGTTCATCTCGGTCAGGCCGAGGAAGCCCTAGTCTGGTTCAAACGAGCCAAGGAGATCGATCCCTACTTCGATCAGCCGTGGTACTGGAGAGCGATTGGTCTGGCTTACATGATCCTGCATCGGTACGCGGAAGCCCTGGCGGCGTTCAGTCACTTGCCCGTTCGCCACTACCGGGTCGCCGCATTCATGGCCGGTTGCCATGCCCGGCTGGAGAACATGGACGGCGCCCGTGCGAGCGTGGCGGAGTGCCTCACCCTGAAACCGGACTTCTCGACCGCTCGCTTTCTGGCGAAGCAGCCATTCAAGAGCTCAGCCGATGCAGCGACCCTGGCCGATTCGCTGCTCATGGCTGGCCTGCCGGAATGATGACCAGACACGTCGGCAATGGGTCGATTTGACGAAAAACAATCATGTCCGACGTCGACTCGAAAACATTGGATGCTGAACCGACTTGGGTTGGTGAAGTCATTCATTTCTGGTTTGAAGATCTCACGGAAGCCCAGTGGTATGCAAAAAATGATTACATCGACTCGGTAATCCGTGATCGCTTTTTCTCACTGCACGAACGACTCGCGACGCAAGATGGCCTAGGCGTAGCCGAACCACGCTCCATCCTCGCAGCCGTGATTGTTCTGGATCAATTTTCACGCAACCTATTCAGGGGCGATCCACGCGCCTATGCGGTCGATTCGATTGCGCGACGGCTTGCCAGAACTGCCGTCGAACAGGGTTTCGACATTTTCATGACCAAACAGGAAAGATTATTTCTATACCATCCCTTCGAACACAGCGAGAATCGCGAGGACCAGGCGTTCGCATTGCGCCTGATCACACAGCTGGAGAATGAGGGTTGGACGGAGTATGCCATGGCACACAAGGTGATCATTGATCGGTTCGGCCGCTTTCCCCACCGTAACGCAGTGCTGAACCGGCCTTCGACAGCCGACGAGCTCGAATTTCTGACAGATCCGACGAATTCCTTCTAAGGGGCGTGCTGCGGCTGCGGGAAGCCATCTCGACCCACTTCCTCCCGCGCACGGCTGCCTTGGAAGTGGCCACAAGGTACGGCTAAGAGCTGAGACCGAGAGCTCGGGGCCGGCCGTCTCGCCAATGTATCTAACTAATAATCAAATACTTATGATATATACCTATAAGATATCTGAGATTCCATCAAGGTCCCGTGCTAGCCGGGCGCGCCAGCCGCTTTCATTGCGTTTGACATCCGGGAGCCGGGACGCGGAAGCTTTGCCCTTATGGCGAGCACGCTCTGGATATCGACGCGTAAAGGGGCGTTCGCGCTGCGCGCCGATGCCGCGCGCAAGAGCTGGAAATTGGCGGGCCCGCATTTTCTGGGACACATCGTCCATCACATCGTTCAGGATCCGCGCAATCCCAAGGTTCTGCTCATGGCGGCGAAGACGGGCCATCTTGGGCCGACGGTGTTCAGGAGCGCGGACCGCGGCCGCACGTGGCGCGAAGCATCGCAACCTCCGGCTTTCCGACGGGCGGCGGACGGAGAAGAGGCGCGCGCGGTTCAGCGTGTCTTTTGGCTGACTCCGGGCCATGCATCCGAGTCAGGCACGTGGTACGCGGGAACTTCTCCGGCGGGATTGTTTCGATCGGAGGATGGCGGAGCGCGTTGGAATCCGGTCGCGGGCTTCAACGATCACCCGATGCGCTCGAAGTGGGTGACGGCCGGCACGCCCGACGGTGAGTTCCTGCACTCCGTCCTCATCGATCCGCGCGACCCCAAACATCTCTACATCGCCATCTCCATCGGCGGCATCTTTGAATCCATTGACGGTGGGGTTGACTGGATGCCGCTCAATGAAGGAGTCGCCGCCGAATTCTTACCGGATCCCGAGGTGCCGTTTGGTCACGATCCTCACTGTGTTGCGCTGCACCCCCTCAAGCCCGATCGCCTCTATCACCAGAATCACTGCGGGCTCTACCGCCTCGACCGCCCCGAGCGGCGCTGGATCCGGGTCGGCAGGGCCATGCCGAAGGGAATCGGCGACATCGGGTTTCCGATCGTGCTTCACCCGATCGATCCCGACACCGCCTGGGTGTTTCCCATGGATGGTCGGACTGTCTGGCCTCGCACCGCCATCGGCGGCAAACCGGCGGTGTATCGCACGCGCGATGCGGGCAATACTTGGCGCCGTCTGGATCGCGGACTGCCCAGCTCCCAGGCGTGGTTCACGGTGCTTCGCCAATCCATGTGCACGGATCAGTGCGCGCGGGTCGGGCTGTATTTCGGCACCACCGGCGGCGACGTGTGGGGAAGCACCAATGCGGGAGAGCGCTGGAATTGCATTGTCCGGCACCTTCCGGAGATCTATTCGGTCACGCACGCGGTGTAGAGGTGATGGGTACGGTGAATTGCAAGGTCAGAATCGCCAGCCCATTGCGCTCTTACACCTTGGGCGCAGCGAGCATCATGGCCGACGGGGCGACGCTGCGCGAGATACTTGCAAACCTCGAACAGCGTTTCCCCGGAATCCGCTTTCGCATGGTTGACGAGCAGGACCGCATCCGTCCGCACATGCGTTTGTTCGTCAACACCAGCGAGGCGAAAGGGCTGTCCGAATCGGTGCATGCCGGGGATACGATTCATGTGATTTGCGCATTGAGCGGTGGGTGAGCGATGGCCCTCTCGCCCGCGGAGCTTGCCCGCTACCAGCGCCACCTGTCGCTCGATGAGATCGGGGTCGCGGGTCAGGAGAGGCTCAAGCGAGCGCGGGTTCTCGTGATCGGTGCGGGAGGTCTCGGATCGCCGGCGGCCTTGTATCTTGCGGCAGCGGGTGTCGGAACGCTCGGCATCGTCGATTGCGACCGGGTGGAGCTTTCGAACCTCCAGCGTCAGGTGCTGTTCGACACGTCGCGCATTTCGCAGCTGAAGACCGATGCGGCACGCGAGCGGCTCGAAAGCCTCAACCCGCAGATCACGGTCATCGCGCACGCGGTTGAGCTGCGAGCCGCCAACCTGCGGGAAGTGTTCGCCGATTACGATCTCATACTGGACGGCACCGATCGCCTGTCGACGCGGTATCTGATCAATGACGGGTGCGTGATCCTCGGCAAGCCTCTGGTCGCGGCGGCCATTCATCGCTTCGAAGGCCAGGCCATGACCTACGTACCGCGGCGCGGTCCCTGTTATCGCTGCTTGTTTCCCGAAGCGCCTGATGAGGTGGTGCCGAACTGCGCGCAGGCCGGCGTGTTGGGCGCATTGCCGGGTGTGCTCGGCGCGATTCAGGCAACCGAAGCGATTAAGATGATCCTCGGAATTGGTGAGCCGCTGGTGGGCCGGATCCTCACCTATGATGCGCTCGAGATGCGCTTTCATGAATTTCCGTTCGAGCGGCGCCGCGACTGTGCGGTATGCGGCGACCAGCCGACGATTACGGAGCTTCGGGATGCGCAGGAATCGTTCGGCAATGCGGCGGCGGATACGGTGCGCCGGCTGACGGCGACCGAACTGCGGAGGCTGCTCGATCATGGCGCTTCCGCCGGCGCATTCGTGCTCATCGACGTGCGTGAGCCGCGAGAGTTCGACACGGGTCACCTCGAGGGTGCCGTCAACATCCCGCTCACCGACCTGCGGGCGCGCCTGAAGGATATTCCACCCCGCGTGAGTCCCGTGTTCATCTGCCGCAGCGGCAGCCGCAGCCTGGCTGCCTGTACGATGGCCGTGCGCGCCGGAATCGCGGTGCCGGGACATCTCGAAGGGGGGCTGCTCGCCTGGTCCGCTGAGGTCGACCCATCCCTCGCCGTGGCCGCTGCCGGTTAAATACGAGGCATTTAATTAATAAATATTTATGTAATAAAACAATAGGTTATTTTAGTTATCTAGAAACCACATCGTTTTCAGCTTGCCGGCCTGACGCTCAGGGAACCTACGCGGTGCGCTGTGGTATGGCCGTATTGGCAGCCCTGTCTCCTTCGGCCCAATCTAAGCGCGCAAAATAGGAAAACTGAAATGGATTTAGCAAAGCGCCGAACGCAATTGGTTGAGCGTTATATTGCTCACCGCGGCGTGCACTCGCCGCTGGTGCTGTCGGCGATGCAAAGCGTGCCCCGCGAAGCTTTCCTGCCCCCCGAACTGAGGGAGTTCGCGTACGACGACACGCCGCTCCCCATCGCCGAAGGGCAGACGATCTCGCAGCCTTACATCGTGGCGATGATGACCGAGGCGCTGGAGTTGCAGGGCGGTGAGAAGGTGCTCGAGATCGGCACCGGCTCGGGATACGCCGCGGCGGTGCTGTCGCGAATCGCGAAGGACGTCTATACGGTCGAACGCATCGGGCAGCTCGCCGAAAAATCCGCCGGCACCCTTGCGACGTTGGGTTACGGCAACGTACATGTGCTGCACGGTGATGGAACGCGCGGTTGGCCCGACCACGCGCCGTACGATGCAATCATTGTCGCGGCAGGCGGACCGCAGGTTCCGGAATCCCTGAAATCGCAGCTTAAGGTCGGCGGCCGGTTGGTGATTCCGGTGGGGGCCGATCGGCGCCTCCAGGAACTGGTGCGCGTCGTGCGTGTGAGCGAGCACGAATACTCGACGGAGGAACTCGCCGACGTGCGATTCGTTCCCTTGGTGGGGGCCGAAGGATGGGCTGCGCAAGGGCAGCGCGCCGCAAAACCGGCGGACGGAACTGCGGCGCGGGCAATTTTAAGCGCGGGCGAGGAATTTTCGTCGATTGAATCCGTCGACCTCAAGCCGCTGCTGAAGCGAATCGGCGATGCGCGCGTTGTGCTGCTGGGCGAAGCGACCCATGGAACCTCGGAGTTCTATCGCATGCGCGAACGAATCTCGCGCGAGCTGATCCTGCACAAGGGATTCAATTTCATCGCCATCGAGGGTGACTGGCCGGATGCGGCGCGCATCGATCACTACGTCAGATACAGCGCCGTTCCACCGTCGGAGTGGACGGCATTCGCGCGCTTTCCGGTATGGATGTGGCGCAATCGCGAAGTTCGCCAATTCGTCGACTGGTTGCGCGCCCATAACGGCGGCGTCAAAGAGGGCGCGCAAGTCGCCTTTCACGGTCTCGATCTCTACAGTTTGTACAATTCGATACAGGCGGTTTTGACCTACCTCGACACCGTCGATCCGCAAACCGCGGAGGTGGCGCGGCGCCGTTACGGGTGCCTGACGCCATGGCAATCGGACCCTGCCGTCTATGGTCATGCAACGCTCACCGGCAGGTACCAGACCTGCGAGCACGAGGTCACCTCGATGCTCACCGACTTGCTGCAAAAGCGCCAGGCATACGCCGAACACGGCGGGGAACAGTTCTTGGACGCCGTACAGAACGCGCGGCTTGTCGCCAACGCCGAGCGCTATTATCGGATCATGTATTACGGATCGCGCGCTTCATGGAATTTGCGTGACGGGCACATGTTCGAGACCCTGAAGAATTTGCTGGGATACCACGGGCCGAGAAGCAAGGGAATCGTCTGGGCGCACAACTCGCATGTGGGCGATTCCGCCGCGACCGAGATGTCGGCGCGCGACGAATACAACATCGGCCACCTGTGCCGGGAGGAGTTTGGTGAGGCAAGCTATTCGGTCGGCTTTGGGACCAATACCGGCACCGTGGCGGCGGCCTCGAATTGGGACGAGCCGATGCAGATCAAGACCGTTCGCCCGGCATTGGCAGGAAGCTACGAGCGGCTATGCCACGAAACGGGCGCTGCGCGCTTCCTGCTGCCGTTGCGGGAGGTGGGCCCCGGGTCACGTGCGGGGCAGCTCTTGAAGCCGCGCCTCGAACGCGCAATCGGGGTCATCTACCGGCCTGAGACCGAATTGCAGAGCCATTACTTCGAGGCGGTGCTGCCTCGGCAATTCGACGAATATATCTGGTTCGACGAGACCAAGGCGGTAACGCCAATAGACGCCGAGGAACTGAAGGGTCTTCCCGACACCTATCCATTCGGTCTTTAGGGGGGTTCATGCGCTACGTCAATACGGGCAGGCTGGTTCGGGATCTGGGGGCGGTAGTCGAGGATATCGACGAACTGATCAAGGCGATGGGAGCCAATGCAACCGAAGCGATCGGCTCGGTTCGCGAACGCATTGGGCGCTCCTTGCACAGCGTGCAGCACAATTGGGAAGACACGGGCCGGCACGCGATGCGCCGCGCCAGGGGTGCGGCGAAATCAACGAACCGCTATTTGCAGGACAATATTTGGAAGGTCATGGGCATCGCCGCCGCGGCGGGCATTTTGGCGGGGGTGCTCTTGAGCCTCCAGGGCGAATCGCCGGATGAGCCGCGCGATGAGCCGCGCGATTGATTGAGTTGCCGCGATGCCGTGGAACGAGGACCGTTATCCGCGGTCGATGATGCGCCTGCCGCCGGTGGTGCGCGGCAAAGCGATCGGGATCGCGAACGCCTTGCTCGCCGACGGGTACGATGAAGGCAAGGCCATTCGTATCGCCATTGCCCAGGCCAGGCGCTGGGCATCCCGCATCACCTCAGAGTCCCATGCTCCATGAGAGCTAGTGTTTTGCGGCCCAGATGTCGTCGAGCAGCGCGGGAACCGACTCGTCGCGCTCCAGATGCGGATAGCGCAATCCATCGTGGTAATCGAGGGCGACGACCCGATACCGGTCGCCGGTCTTGACGATCAACTCGATTGGCAGCGTCGTATCCTTGGCCGATCGGATCGCATCCTTGAGAACATCGGGGCTGAAGGCGGCGCCGTTAACGGCGAGTATCTGCGTGCTCTCCGTGAGTTTGGCCTTGAAGGCGGGGCTGTCCCAGGCGACTTGCAACACCGTGCCGTCCTTGTCGTCGAGCGAAACGCCGATCGAGTAACGCAGGCTCAAGCGTTTGCGCTCGAGATCGCTCGCCTTTTCGAGTTCGCTCGGCGTGTCCGTGTAGACGAGCTTGTAGCCGCCGCGGCGCAATCCTTCCAGGGGCGGCGGTCTTGCGGCCCCATCGAGGCGCTCGCGCAGAAACCCGGCCCAATCGTATGGTTCGACCGCGTTGAGCGCCTTGACGACGTCTTCGAAGGTGTAGGTGACCGTCACGACGCTGCCGTCGTCGATACCGAAAAACGATCGCGCAAAGTCATCGAGCGAGCGCTTTCCCTGCGAACGATCGCGAATCAGGGTATCGGCCTCGAGCCAAATCAACCGGCCTTCGTCGTAATAGTCCTCGAAGCGCTGCCAGTCGCGCCACGACATGGGGCGGCGTGGATTGATGATCTCGTCGTTGGTCGTGTCCTGCAGGGGTCGCCAACGGCGGCCAGCCTGCTGCTGGTAATAGGCGGCGGTCTGAGCCAGCGCATCGAGGGCTTGCTGCTTGGTCCACAGGCCCGAGCGCGCGGCGAGCACTTCGCCCCAGTACTGCGTTTGGCCTTCGTACACCCACAGCAGGCTGTCCTGCATCGGCACGTTGTAGTTCGGGGTCCACAGGTCCGCGGGGCGGCGAAACTTGCCGTTCCACGAATGGGTGAATTCGTGCGGCAGCAAATCCCGGTCGTACGCGTTCTTGTCCCACTCGGTGAAGGAATCGGGCTCGGTCCCGTCCTCGCTCGACTGATGATGCTCGAGACCTTGCTCATGAATTTGGTCGCTCAATGAATAGAGGAAATCGTAATGGGCGTAATGGTGGGATCCGAACAGCCGGTATGCCTGCTGTACCAGATTGCGATAGGCCTGGAGCTGTTCGGGTTTCACCGTGAGCAGCTCCGGCCGGTCGGCAAACAGGTCGAGGTGGACGGACGCGGCGCTGCCGGGATCAAGATCGAGCCGCGATGCGTAGCGGCCCGCATACACCGGACTGTCGATGAGAGTCTCGAGGCTCAGGCGTTTGAACGTCGTTTGGTCGCCGCTCGCGGACTGCACCTCGAGAGCCGAGCCGAACTTCCAGTCGTGAGGCAGCGTGATGCTCGCCTGCACCGGGATCTGCCGCGCGAAATATCCGGCCGGATAGAGGAGCAGTGAATTCCATTCGAGAAACAAAACGTCGCGGCTGATTTCCATATCGGCGACTCTGGTGCTGGTCGGCGACAGATACTCGAACTCGATGTCGATCGACTTGATCCCGGCGGCCGGGTACACGTGAAATGCGTATACATCCAGCGGATCCCGCTTCCATACGACCGGTGCCCCGTTGGCGCTGATCCTAAGCCCGGCGAATCGATCGATGGGGCCTTCGGGCGCATGCGACCCCGGCAGCCATTCCGGATATAGAAGCACGGTATCGGCGCCGACGCCGGTCATTGTCTCGTGAACGCGCACGATTCGTCGGTCGACATCCGAGGCATCCACTGCGAGGCGGATCTCGCCGGGATACGCACGATCCTGAGGCGAGGCGATCGCCCGGTCGGTCCCCGGGGCGATGTTCGCAGAATTCGGCCCGGGACTCGCGCCCGCCCAAACGCAGGTCGAGGCCGCGCAACAGATTGCCACCGCCACGTTATTACGCATATTCGGATCCTTTTTTCTTAAACTATTGGTGAGTCCGCTCGGAACCCTTTCACTGGGCTCGCCGGCTAGCCGGCCGGGCTGCCCTCAACCTGGATCTCCAGCTTCACCCACATCTTGAATCCGTGGTCATCGCCCCAGGTGATTCCGAAGTCGCTGCGGTTGAATTGCGCCGAGGCATCGGCACCGCAGATTTCTTTCTTGGTCATCGGGTGCGGTTTGCACATGAATGAGTTGATCTTGAGCGTGAGCGGCTTGGTCACCCCGTGCAGCGTCAAGGTTCCCTGCGCTTCGGTCGGGGTCGAACCGTTCCACTGAGTGAAGGTCCCGGAGTAGGTCGCGGTCGGAAATTTTGCGGCGTCAAGGAAATCGGGCGATTTGACGTGCTCATCAAGCTTCGCCAGGCCAAAATCGATGGAACTCGTGTTCACGGTGACCTCGATGGATCCGCTTTTGGCGTCCTTGTCGTACACGACCGTGCCCGAGGTGTCGGTGAATTTGCCGCGCCAAATCGACAATCCACCCATGTGATCGGCCGCGAAACTCGGGTAAGTATGGCGTGGGTCCAGGGTGTAGGTGACGGGTGTCGCGACGCTGGATGCGCAGATGAGCGTGGCAAGGGACGCCAAAGCGAGACGATACATTGAGGGCTCCTAAAAATAGAATGAGTATAATTCGGCAGAGCCGACAGCCGCGACCAGGGGTCGCCGGTGTCGATCTCAGGCGCGAATCATAGCCGATGTGGAACGGCTGCTAGGGATCTAATGGAACTATTGACTGCGATTGAGAGCCGCTCCTCGGCCGCGCGCCTGGTGGAGCCCGGCCCGACGCCCGAGGATCTGGCGCGCATAATCGGTGCGGCGGGTCGGGCTCCCGACCACGGCCGACTGAAGCCATGGCGTTTGGTGGTGTTGGACCAGGCCATCAAGGAGCCGTTCGCGATGGCGGCGGCACAGGCGAAGCGCGCGCGGCTTCCTTCCATGAGCGATGAGCAGTTTGCCTCGGAGCGCCAGAGGATCTTGCGCTCGCCGACGATTGTGATCGTCGGCTGCGCGGTGCGCGAGCACCCCAAAGTGCCGCACATCGAGCAGGTCGTTGCGGCGGGCGCCGCGGCGCAAAATCTGTTCCTGGCCGCGCATGATTTGGGCTACGGCGTCATGTGGAAAACCGGGGCGGCGGCCTATGACCCGGACGTCAAGGCCGTGGTGGGATTGCAGCCACAGGATCATATCGTGGCAATCATGCATTTGGGGACACGCCCGGCATAGTCGGGACGGACGGGGCGGATCCGCTCATCGGTCGTGATAGGCGGGGAAGGAATGGCCGCGCAGCGAAACCGACTTGATCAGCGCCCAGACGGGAGAACCCGGCTTGAGCGCGAGTTCGCGCGTCGCCGACTTGGTGATTCGCGCGATGATTTGAGCCCCGCCGATGTCGATGGAGATGAGGTCCGAATTGCCGTCGTCATCGTCGATGGCCGTCACCTTGCCCTGCAGATTGTTTCGCACGCTCAGGTAGCGGGGCATTTGGGTCGACACGATAATGTCGCGCGCCAGCAGTTGGATGCGCAAAGTGGTGCCCCGTGCCATCTCGGCGGTTTGCAACCTAAGTACGCCCCCTCCGACGCGCACCCGGGCGAGGCCGCTCCCTAAGTCCCGCCCGAGCACCACCCCGTCGATGATCGCGCCCACGGCATCGGGTCCGATGATGGAGCGCAGGTGCGGGTCGAGGCTCATCGCTCCAATGCCGCCCTGCGCAACCACGGTTCCGGACTGCATGAGCACGATGTGGGTGGCGAGGCGCAGCACCTCGTCGAATTGGTGGCTGACGTAGACCATTGGAATGTCCAGCTGATCCCGCAGGGTTTCCAGATAGGGCAGCAGCTCTTCGCGCCGGTTCCGGTCGAGCGAGGCCAGCGGCTCGTCGAGCAGCAGCAGACGCGGCTGCGACAACAGTGCCCGACCGATCGCGACCCGCTGCCGCTCGCCGCCCGACAATTGGTGCGTGCGCCGGTGCATATGCGCTCCAAGATCGAGCAAATTCGCCACGGTATCGAGGCTCACGTAGCGGCGGCCGACTGCACGCCTAAGGGCATACTGGAGGTTGCCCGCGACGCTCAAGTGCGGGAACAGCCTGGCGTCTTGAAAGACATAGCCGATGCGGCGCTGTTCAGCGGCCAGGTCGATTCGGCGCTGCGCGTCGAACAGCACGGTCTCCTCGAGCACCACGCGGCCGCGATCCGCCTCCAGCAGGCCGGCGATGATGTTGATCGTCGAGCTTTTGCCGCAGCCGGACGGTCCGAACAGCGCGGCCACGCCTGGAGTCGGCAGATCGAACCGGACCTCCAAGCGCAGGGCTCCGATTTGTTTGGCGATGTCGACGTGCAGCATCAGCGGCCCAGGAGGCGCCGCACACGTCGTGCGAACCATTCGGACAACAGCAATCCGCCCAGACCCAGGACCAGCGAAAGCGCCGCGAGCCGCGCCGCGGCGTACTCGCCGCCGGGTTCCTGTAAAGCGGAATACAGTGCGAGCGGCAGGGTGCGGGTTTCCCCCGGAATATTCGACACGAAGGTGATGACTGCGCCGAATTCGCCCAACGCCGCCGAAAAGGCCGTGATCGCCCCGGCGAGCAGGCCCGGCAACAGGAGCGGCATGGTGATGGTGGCGAACCGATCGAACGCGCCGGCGCCCAGCGTACGTGCCGCTTCCTCGAGCCCGCGGTCGATATTTTCCAGGGAGATCCGAATTGCGCGAACCATCAACGGGAAGGACATGACCGCGGTGGCAAGCGCCGCTCCGTTGCGCGTGAAAATAAGTTCAATGCCGAAATTCCGCTCGAGCCAGGAACCGACAGGGCCGCGGCTACCGAACAGCAATAAGAGCACATAGCCCACCGCCACCGGCGGCAGCACCAGAGGCAGGTGTACCATGGCATCGAGCAGAGTGCGGCCGATGAATCGCCGGCGAGTCAGTACCCAGGCTACGAGGATCGCGGGAGGCAAGCTGAACGCGACGCTGCGGGCGGCGACGCTCAAGCTCAAGCGCAGGGCCTCGCTTTCGCTGGGGCTCAACCACATCACGTTACGCAATCCATACGACTGTGTGGGGCTTCATGCGCCAGGCAGTATACTGGCGCGGCGAATATTTAAGGATCTGGATACATGCCCTATTATCGCGCCGTGGCGCAAGCGGCGGCGGCCCCTGATCGAATCGGTGTATTGGTGGTTAATTTAGGCACCCCCGATGCGCCTTCCTATTTCGCCGTCCAGCGCTTTTTGCGCGAATTCCTCGGCGATCGACGCGTCATAGACGCGTCCCGCTGGCTTTGGCTGCCGATATTGTACGGTTTCGTGCTGCCGTTTCGGCCGATACGAACGGTGCGCAAATACCGCAAGGTCTGGCTGCAAGGCGGCTCACCCTTGGCGGCGTATTCGAGCCGGCTCGCGGGCAAGATGAGCGAGCGTCTGCGCGCGACCCATGGGGATGGGGTGCGGGTCGCGCTTGGCATGACGTACGGCAATCCGAGCATTGCAAGTGCGCTTCAATCCCTGGCCCTGCACAATGTGCAGCGACTGCTGGTGCTGCCCCTGTACCCGCAATATTGTTCATCGACCACGGGATCGGTGTTCGACCGCACCACTGCGGCCTTGCGGCGCTGGCGCAGGCTTCCGGAAACACGTTTCGTGAACGATTACCACGACGATGCGGGCTACATCGAGGCCCTTGGCGCACGCATCGAGGAGCATTGGGCCGAGCGCGGCGAGCGTTCGCATCTACTTCTTTCCTATCACGGTATTCCGGCCGCGTATGTGAAGGAGGGGGATCCTTACCAGGCCCATACGGAGGCGACCTCGAGATTGCTGGTGTCGCGATTGGGGTTGAAGGAGGGCGAATGGTCGCATTGCTATCAGTCGCGCTTCGGCTCGGTGGTGTGGTTGCAGCCCTATACGGAAGATACACTCGCAGCCCTGGCCAAACGGGGCTTGAGAAAATTAACCGTCGTGTCGCCGTCCTTCGCCGTCGATTGCCTGGAGACGCTCGAGGAGGTGGCCATCGAATATAGCGATAAATTCCTTGAGTTGGGCGGCGAGCGACTCACGCTGGTGCCTTCTCTCAACGACGACGACCGCCATGCGGAATTGCTCGTATCGATCGTGCGACGTCACCTCAAGGGCTGGATCTAGGCGATGATTGTGTTTCTGTCGTTGCTCGTTTGGATTTACCTGTGCGCGGCGCACGGTAAGTTCTGGGCCTCCAAGCCGGAACTGGAGCCCGCCGTGCCTTCCGAGCTTCCCGATGTGGATATCGTCGTTCCGGCTCGCAACGAGGCCCAATGCATCGGTGCCGCGATCGCCTCGCTCCTCGCCCAGGACTACGCCGGCAGGTTTCGCGTCATTCTGGTCGACGACAATTCCACCGATGGCACGGCGGAGCACGCCGGCAGGGCTGCGAACCTGCTGGTGATTCGCGCGCAACCCAAGCCCGCGGGTTGGTCCGGCAAGTTATGGGCATTGAATCAGGGCGTGGCCGCCGGCAGTGCCGCGGTGCTGCTGTTTACGGACGCCGATGTTGTGCATGATCCGCGGCATTTATCGACGCTCATTGCCCGGTTGCAGGCCCCGCACGTGGATATGGTGAGCGAAATGGTTCGCTTGAACTGCGCGAGTTTCGCAGAGCGCGCATTGGTGCCGGCCTTCGTGTATTTCTTTCAGATGTTGTATCCGTTCGCACGCGTCAACGCCGCGGAGTCGCGCATCGCCGCCGCGGCCGGCGGGACGGTGCTGATTCGCCGCGAGGCGCTGCAACGCATCGGCGGCATTGAATCGATCAAGCATGCGCTCATCGACGACGTCGCGCTCGCCAAGGCCGTGAAAGCCTCGGGACCCATATATCTCGGCCACTCCGCACTCGCCGCATCCATCCGCCCGTACCCGCGCTTCGTGGATGTCTGGCGCATGATTGCGCGCACGGCGTTCACGCAATTACGCTGCTCGGCCGGGCTGCTCGGGCTCACCTTGCTCGGTCTGACGCTGGTGTGGCTGGTTCCCGCATGGGCGCTCGCGTTCGGTCACGGCCTGGATCGCGGGTACGGCCTCGCGGCATATGCCCTCGGCGCATTCACCTACCTTCCTACGCTGGCGCGATATGGACGCAGCTGGGTCTGGTCGCTCGCCTTACCGCTGATAGCTGTCTTTTACATGGCGGCAACCGGCGCATCGGCGGTGAATCACTGGTGCGGCGTGGGCCCCCAATGGAAGGACCGGGCGTATGGCGCCGGCTGATCCGCGGGCCGGCCCGCCGAACGGGACGCGGCTTGCGCAGCAAGCGGCCCCAATGCTAGATTTAGAGCATATGAGCTCACGGGCCTTCCAATCTTTCCACGGCCCCGCACGCTTGGGGCGGCCGGATTCGTGTGGCCTGAGCCTGCTGGCGCTGCTGCGCCGCTAGGCGCCCATCACCCCCGCGCGCGGTCGCGCTCACAAGACCGAATCAATCGAATTCCTCAAATGCAATGCTTCCCGTTGCATGGGGCCGACGTTGAGGACCTGGACGGACCGAACAAGAGAACAGCAGCATGTTGCGTAATCCTTCGACTAAGTATCGTGCATTCGCCCCGATCGATCTGGGCGGCAGAACCTGGCCCAACACGGTCATCGCGGCCCCGCCGACCTGGTGCAGCGTCGATTTGCGGGACGGCAACCAGGCGCTGATCGAACCCATGGATGCGGCGCGCAAGCGCCGAATGTTCGACATGCTGGTCAAGATCGGTTTCAAGGAAATCGAGGTTGGCTTTCCCGCCGCTTCGCAGACCGACTTCGATTTTGTGCGCGAGATCATCGATGAGCGGGTGATTCCGGACGATGTCACCATTCAGGTCCTGACGCAGGCGCGTGCCGAACTCATCGAGCGCACCTACGAATCGGTCAAAGGCGCCCGCCGGGTCATCGTTCACGTGTACAACTCGACCTCGATCGCCCAGCGCCAGGTCGTCTTCCGGCTCGACCGGGCCGGTATTGTCGATATCGCCGTGCGTGGCGCGACGCACGTTCGCGAGCATGCCGAACGCAACAAGGGCACCGAGTGGGTGTTCCAGTACAGCCCCGAGAGCTTCACTGGAACCGAGCTCGATTTTTCGGTTGAGATCTGCGATGCCGTCAACGCGGTTTGGGAACCGACCCGCGAGCGCAAATCCATTCTTAATCTGCCGGCCACCGTCGAGATGGCGACGCCCAATGTGTACGCGGATCAGATCGAATGGTTTTCGCGGCACATCGGCAAGCGCGACCGCGTCATCGTGAGCGTGCATCCGCATAATGATCGGGGCACTGCGGTGGCGGCGGCGGAGCTTGCCCTGATGGCGGGTGCGGAGCGCATCGAAGGCACGCTGTTCGGCAATGGCGAGCGCACGGGGAATGTGGACGTGGTGACGCTGGCTCTCAACCTTTATACGCAAGGTATCGATTCCCGCCTCGATTTTTCCAATATCAACGAGGTCGCGCGTTGCGCGGAGTCGTGCAATCAATTGCCCATTCATCCGCGCCATCCGTACGTGGGGGACTTGGTATTCACCGCGTTTTCCGGTTCGCATCAGGACGCAATCAAAAAGGGGCTTGCGGCCCGCGCCGAGGGCGACCTTTGGGATGTGCCGTACTTGCCGATCGATCCTTCGGATCTGGGGCGTTCCTACGATTCGATCATTCGGGTCAATAGCCAGTCCGGCAAGGGCGGTGTGGCCTATCTGTTGGAGCGCGACTACCAATTGGTGATGCCGCGGCGCCTTCAAATCGAATTCAGTCAGGTCGTGCAGGCAGCGGCCGATATCACCGGTAAGGAATTGACCTCCAAGGAGCTATGGGACCTGTTCACGCAGGAATATCTGGCGCCTCGGCCGCCCATCGTGTATCGCTCGCACCAGCTCGCCGCTTCCACCGACGGCGCCGATACCGAGCGGTTATCCCTGCAAGTGGAGTACCAGGGACGGCTCGAGACCTGGCTTGGGCAAGGGTCGGGTCCGATCGATGCCATGGTGGAGGCGGTCGGCCTTCCGTTCGACGTGCTTTCCTATGAGGAACACTCGCGCGGGCAAGGCAGCGCGGCGAAGGCGGTCTCCTACATCGAGATCACAACTCGCTCGCGCCGAACCCTGTTCGGCGCCGGCATGCACCCGAACATCATCACGGCATCGCTGCTGGCGATTCTGTCGGCCGTGAATCGCGCCATCGCGCAAGGCGCATTGCCTGCGCGCGACGGCAGCGCCCGAACCGGCACTTAGATCGCGGCCGATTTACGTCCGAGCGCAGCCTTGGCAAGCCGATGGACTCGCCGCGGCGGCATTGGGACCGCGAGCCCAATCCATCCAATCGCTGTCTTGGCCATTGCAATCACATGAATATATACATAACATATATCTAATAACATCATGAAACATAAAGGTATTTATTTTCATGTTGAAATCACCGAGGGTTGCCCCGACCTCGGAACTTGACGTGCGCGCGGATATTCGTCGTTGTAGTTGAATGCCTGACAGAATCCGATATAGTGCGCAACTTCGTGCATCTAGCTGATCGATCCTATTGATTTCAGGGGCTTTTCTCGAACAATGAGCGAACGCGCAGACGAACATTTCGATATCGATGATGAGTTTCTTGGCGAAGCCGAAGAATCCCATGATTTCGACCCACTGCTGGAACGAGCGGAGCGGCGGCCCAAAGCCACCGCCGTGGGCAAACGCGGCAAGGCGGCGTGGAGCCGAGTCGAGGACGTCCTCGCCCAGCGGCAATTGGAAAAAGAGCTGCGCGACATTTTCGAAGACGATTGATCCCCTTGGGAGCCACACTGCCGCAATGTCCGGCGGCATGCGCAGCGCGCGCCGTGATCAATGCCGCAACGTAAAAAACCATGGGTCGTGCTCAAATTCGGCGGCACCAGCGTGTCGTCGGCGAGCAATTGGCACAACATTCTCGGCGTGCTTAGAGAGCGCATCGCGGCGGACCAGTGTCCGGTCGTGGTGCATTCCGCGCTCTCCGGCGTAACCGATCGCTTGGAGGCGCTGCTGGCGGCTTTGGCGGCCGGCACCCATACGAGCGTGCTCGGCGAGATCGAGAAGAAGCACCGAGATCTTGCCGGGGCATTATCGGTGGTTCCCGATGAGCGCTTCGAAGGATTCTTGGCGCATCTTCGGGACTTGGCGGCCGGTGCGGCCGCAAGCCGCCAAATCAGCGATCGGCTGCGCGCCCGGGTCATGGCGATGGGGGAGTTGTTGGCGACCTCGTTGGGCGCCTCATATTTGAACGCCCGTGGTTTGAGAGCCGCCTGGGTGGATGCACGCGAGGTTTTGCGCGCCGAACCGCGCCGTGGTGCCACCACCGAGGCGGGTTACTTGTCGGCAATCTGCGATTTCTCGCCGGATGCGCGGCTGCAGGCGCAATGGCGTGAGCTCGATCAGGTCGTGATCACGCAAGGCTTCATCGCGGCTGATGACGCGGGCGACACGGTGCTATTGGGCCGCGGGGGCTCCGATACCTCCGGATCGTACTTTGCCGCCAAATTGGCGGCTGCACGGCTGGAGATTTGGACCGATGTGCCGGGCATGTTCAGCGCGAATCCCCGCGCCGTACCCACCGCGCGCTTGCTGCGGGCCCTGCATTACGATGAAGCGCAGGAGATCGCGAGCAACGGCGCCAAGGTGCTGCATCCGCGCTGCGTGCTGCCGCTGCGGCAATATCGAATCCCGCTGCATGTCTATGCCACCCAAGCCCCCGGTCTCGAAGGCACGGTCATTTCGGCGAACGTCGCCGGAAGCGCGGGCCAGGTCAAGGCCATTGCGATCAAGAAGGGGATCACCCTGATTTCCATGGAAAGCCCCGGTATGTGGCACCAGGTGGGATTCCTGGCCGATGCCTTTCAGATCTTCAAGCAGCACGGCATGTCGGTGGATCTCATATCGACTTCGGAAACCAACGTGACGGTGTCGCTCGATCCGACCGCCAATACCCTGAGTTCGGCCTCCCTCTCTCGCCTCGCGGCGGCCCTGGGGGAACTGTGCCGAGTCGAGGTGCTGGGGCCGTGCGCCTCGTTGAGCCTGGTCGGCCACAACATTCGCGGTATCTTGCATGAGTTGGGATCGGCGTTCGAACTGTTTCAAGACCACAAAATCTACCTGGTAAGCCAGGCCGCGAACGATCTCAACTTTACGTTCGTGATCGATGAATCCCAGGGCGACCGTCTGGTGCATCAATTGCACGAGCGGCTGATTCAGAGCATCGGATCCGACCGGGTGCTCGGACCCACGTGGTTGCAGCTGTTCTCGCCGAAGGAAGGCGCCGCGGCTCCGGCGCCCAACTGGTGGGAAGAGCCGCGCAAGCGCCGGCAGCTGCACGACATCGCCGTGCGAGAATCGGCGGCGTTTGTCTACGATATGCAGAGCTTGGATGCGGCGATCGCGGCGGTGCGGCGCGTGCGCTCGGTGGCGCGCTGGGCGTATTCGATGAAGGCGAACTGGCACCCGGATATCCTCAGGCGTATTCATTCGTCCGGCCTCCTGCTCGAGTGCGTGTCGCAAGGTGAGCTCGAGCACGCATTTGCCTCCGTGCCGAATCTTGCCCCCGATCAGGTACTGTTCACCCCGAATTTTGCGCCGCGCGCCGAATACGAGTACGGCCTGGGAAGGGGAGTCCGGGTTACGTTGGACAACCTGCACCCGCTCAAGATGTGGGCGGGGATCTTCCGCGGCGCGGAGATATTTTTGCGTATCGACCCCGGCTTCGGGCGCGGTCATCATCATCACGTGCGCACCGCGGGAGCCCACTCCAAGTTCGGAATTCCGATCTCCGAAATCGACGAGCTGGTGGCGCTGACCCGGGCTGCGGGTGTGCGCGTCACGGGGCTGCACGCACACACGGGGAGCGGGATCTTCGATGTGGCCAACTGGACCGAGACCGGAGCGTTGCTTGGCGAGCTTGCGCAGCGCTTTCCGGACGTGCGCATCGTCGATCTCGGCGGCGGAATCGGCGTTCCGGAGCAGATAGGCCATGATGGAGTCGACCTGGCCGCGCTCGATGCGGGGGTGGGCCGGCTCAAGGAGCGCTTCCCCTCGATCGAATTCTGGATGGAACCCGGGCGCTATCTGGTTGCCCGGGCCGGCGTATTGGTCGCGGTGGTGACGCAGTTGAAGCGCAAGGGCGAGGAGCAGTACGTCGGCATCTCGACCGGGATGAACTCGCTGATCAGACCGGCGCTTTACGGCGCGCATCACGACATCCGCAACCTGACCCGTCTTGCGGAGCCGTTGAATCAAAAAGTGACCATCGTGGGTCCGATCTGCGAATCCGCCGATCAGCTCGGCAGCGACCGCTGGTTTCCGCCGACCGAGGAGGGCGACGTGCTGCTGATCGCGAACTGCGGCGCCTATGGTTTTGTCATGTCGTCGAACTATAATCGCCGACCCCCGGCAGAGGAGTTTGTGATCGAATGACCCACCGGATTGGCCTCATCGGTTGGCGCGGCATGGTCGGCTCCGTGCTTTTGGAACGCATGCGCGCCGAGCGGGACTTCGATTTGGTCGACCCCGTATTTTTCAGCACGTCCCAGGCGGGACGCGCTTCGCCGGATATCGGCCGCAAAGTCGGTCCGGTGCAGGACGCCAACGATCTCGCGTCATTGGCGCGCTTGCCCATGCTCATCAGTACGCAGGGCGGCGAGTACACGCAATCGGTGCATGCGCGCTTGCGCTCGGCGGGTTGGCAGGGATACTGGATCGATGCCGCGTCGACGTTGAGGATGGAGCGAACCTCCGTCATCGTGCTCGACCCCGTGAATCTGCCGGTGATGCAGGCCGCGCGCGCCAGCGGGGTCAAGGATTTCATCGGCGGCAATTGCACGGTGTCCCTCATGCTCATGGCGGTGTGCGGTTTGCTGCGCGCGGGCGTGGTGGAGTGGATAACGGCCATGACCTACCAATCTGCATCGGGCGCCGGCGCACAGCACATGCGCGAGCTGCTGGAACAGATGGGCGCTCTGCATCAGTCGGCCGCGGAGCTGTTGCGCGATCCCTCGTCGAACATCCTCGACATCGACCGCGCGGTCACGCGCGCCCTCGGCCGCGCCGATTTCCCCACCGGTCATTTCGGCGCGCCGCTGGCCGCGAATCTCATCCCCTGGATCGACAAGGATCTGGGCAACGGCCAGAGCCGGGAGGAGTGGAAGGCCGGTGCCGAGTCCAACAAGATCATGGGTACCGAGGCGGCGCCCGTGCCGGTCGAGGGCATCTGTGTGCGGGTGAGCGCAATGCGCTGTCACTCGCAGGCGCTCACCATCAAGCTGAAAAATGATATTCCCCTGCCCGAGGTCGAACGATTGATCGCCGGCGGTAATCCCTGGGCCAGGGTCGTGCGCAACGACCGGGCGTCGTCGATCAGGGAACTGGCGCCCGCTGCGGTCAGCGGCACGTTGACCATACCCGTCGGCCGGCTGCGCAAGCTCGCAATGGGCGGGGAATATCTATCGGCCTTTACGGTCGGCGATCAACTGCTGTGGGGAGCTGCCGAACCCTTGCGGCGAACCATGCGCTTCCTGCTGTCCTAAGGCGCCCAAATCACCTCGACCGGCGTGCGCTGCTGGCGCAGCACGGCTCGCACCGGCATATCCTCGGCGGCGCCCGCAGCGCTCGCGGCCATATAGGTACGCCACTTCGCCTCACCGGCGATCAGAATCACGATACGCCGTGAATCGAGCAGCGCGCTCAGGTTCAAACTCAGCCGCGGCTGGGGCGCAATCGGCGCCCACATGCCGACGCATCCGGCTGCGGCTGCCGGATCCAGCGCGCTGCGCAAATTGGGCGAGCCCGGAAACAACGAAGCGGTATGTCCGTCATCGCCCATCCCGAGCATCGTCAGGTCGAACGGTCGCGGGATGCGCGCAAAGGTTTCCCAGGCCGAAACGGCGCCAAGATCCGGCGATGGCGCGGCGTTCTTGAGCCCGAGAAAACGCGCGGCGGCGGCTTGTCCCTGCAGCAGGACCTCGCGCACCAGCCTCTCGTTGCTGCCGGCATCGGTCGGCGGCACCCACCGCTCATCGGCGAGCGCCACGCAAACCCGGCTCCAATCGAGCGGCTGCACGCGCAGCTGCTCGAACAGCTTGACCGGTGAACGTCCGCCGGAAACCACCAGACTCGCCAGTCCGCGTACCGCAATCGCGTGCGCGAGGCATGCCGCGATGTCGGCGGCGGCTTGACGCGCCAACTCATCGATATCCGGATAGCGCTTGACCGGCGGTACTTTGTTCACAATCCGAGAGTATCGGAACGATTCGGCGCCGTCGAGAAAAAGCATTGCGCGTACGGCGCAGGCTGAGCGCGCCGCCAGGCCGTACGGCGCGCCGCTATGGCACAATGGCACGGGCCGCGGGATGCCACCATTCACCTCAAGCCACCCTGGGACAATCGCGTGAAGGACCTGACCGAGGAATCGATCGGCAAGCACATACTGCAAATGGCGGTGCCGATCGGGGCCGGCATGCTCTTTCAGACGCTTTATTTCTTGGTCGATCTGTATTTCGTGGCTCACTTGGGAGATGCCGCCATTGCCGGGGTCGGCGCCGCAGGAAACCTGACGTTCGTGGTGTTCGCCCTGACCCAGGTGCTTGGTGTGGGAACGGTCGCGCTTATCGCGCAGGCGGTCGGCCGCAAGGACCAAGCGGATGCGAAACTGGTCTTCAATCAAAGCGTGGGGCTCTCGGCAACCTGCGCGTCGATCACGCTGCTGCTCGGCTATGCGCTGACCGCGCCGTACATGGACACGTTGGGCGCGGATGGTGCCACGGTGCGCGCCGGGGTGGAATATTTGCACTGGTATTTGCCGAGTCTCGCGCTGCAATTCGCGCTGGTCGCGATGAGCTCGGCGTTGCGCGGCACGGGGATCGTGAAGCCGACGATGATCGTGCAAGTGCTCAGCGTGGTGCTAAATGCCATCTTGGCGCCGGTGCTCATTGCCGGTTGGGGCACGGGGCTTGCGCTCGGGGTCGCCGGGGCAGGGCTCGCCAGCTCGCTCTCGGTTGCGGTCGGGGTCGTGCTGCTCGGCATGTATTTTCATCGCTTGGAGCGCTATGTCGCATTCGATTCGACGGCCTGGCGCCCCAATTGGGCGGCTTGGGCCCGGCTGCTGCGCATCGGTCTGCCGGCAGGCGGGGAATTTGCGCTGATGTTCATGTACATGGCCGTCATGTATTGGATCATCAGGCGTTTTGGCGAGGATGCGCAGGCGGGCTTCGGAGTGGGAATGCGCCTCATGCAGAGCATGTTTCTGCCCGCGATGGCGGTCGCTTTCGCGACCGCGCCGATCGTCGGTCAAAACTATGCGGCCGGTAAATTCGCACGGGTTCGGCTCACGTTTGCGGCTGCCGCGTCGATCGGTTCACTGATCATGGCGATACTGACGCTCCTCTGTCAGTGGCGTGCCGAGTGGGTCATTCGCGCATTCACCACCCAGCACCAGGCAGTGGCGGTTGCAGCGCAGTTCCTTCAAGTGGTCTCCTGGAATTTCGTGGCGTCCGGATTGGTGTTCACGTGCTCGGCTGTGTTTCAAGGGCTCGGCAATACGATGCCGGCGGTGGTGAGTTCCTCGACCCGCATCGTGAGCTTCGTTGTTCCGGCGCTTTGGCTCGCGGCGCAGCCGAATTTTGCGCTGGTTCGGCTCTGGTATGTTTCAGTCGCCAGTGTGACTTCGCAGGCTCTGGTGAGCCTGTGGTTGGTGCGACGGGAAATGAAAAGGCGCCTTGGCGTTGCTCAAGTGCCAGCGCCCGCGCCGTGGTGAAGTGCGTTGCATGTGAAGACCTACATTGAGATCGTCGGTTGGTTCGCCGCGTTGCTGATCATCGGCGCCTATGCCCTGATCTCGTCCGGCAAGATGCAAGCGCATCGGCCGCTTTATCAGTGGATGAATATGGTCGGGGCCGCCGGACTGATCATCAATAGCGGATGGAACGGTGCGTGGCCGTCGGTCGGTCTCAACGTGGTGTGGCTCGGCATCGCCGTCTATGCCTGGCGGCGCGGCCGCGAGGCCCGCTGATACCCGGGCTCGATTCATGGGCGCCTGGCGCGGCCGGCGCGCTACGCGGCATCGGCCGCCTCGCGGCGGCGCTGGCGTGCCTCGGCTTCGCGCCGTTCGGCTTCAATCTGACTGAGCACCGCACCCACGTCCGGCGCGGTCGTATCCTCGGCAAAGCGCCCCGATAGCTTCGATTCGGGCGTCAATTCGCCGGCTGAATACAATTTCCAGATTTCGCGGGCGTACTCGGTCGTGAGCAACTCCGGTGCGGCCCGACCGAAGGCCGCGCGCATGTTGTTCACGTCGCGCTCGAGCATGGGCAACGCGCTGTTGTTTCCGGCGGCGCTGACTGCTTGCGGTAGATCAATGATGACCGGTCCCTTGGCGTCCAGCAGCACGTTGAAGTCAGACAGGTCCCCGTGTATCAAACCGGCGCACAGCATGCGCACGATCTGCCCGATCATGAAACCATGCCACTCGCGCGCCTGATCGGAGGTCAAATCGACCTCGCAGAGCTGCGGGGCGGGATTGCCGAATCGATCCTGCACCAACTCCATGACCAGCACGCCTTCGTGCACGAGATACGGCGCGGGTACCCGTACTCCCACGCTCACCAGGCGGTAGAGGGCTTGCACCTCGGAGTTCTTCCATTCTTCTTCCTGGACCCTGCGGCCGTGGCGGCCGCGCTTTCTCATGGCGCGCGCATCGCGGCTGTTGCGGGTGTTGCGGCCTTCCTGGTATTGCGCGAGCTTGTGAAAGCCGCGCTGTTCGGCTTCCTTGTAGACTTTCGCACAACGGAGCGCCTCGCCGCAGGCCACGATGTACACCGACGCTTCCTTGCCGCTCTTCAGTCGGCGCACGACGGTGTCGATCATTCCATCTTCAATCAGCGGCTGCAGGCCCTTGGGGGTCTTCAATGGGCATGCTCAAGAGCGGATTGGCGCGGCGCGCTACCGATTCTGATGTCTGCCGCCGAAGAACGACTGCTTGCCGCTCTCGACCTGAACGGGGAAAGGGGGTTTCTGTGCAATGGTCGGTTTGGACATCCAATGGTCTCCTGGCGTGCGCCGAATGAATCATCATATAGCAATGCGGACGATGCGAATCCAAGCTTTCCAACGGTTGCCGCTATTTGGCACAATGGGTTTCATTTTGAACATCACGAGTCGCCCATGAAGCTATTTTATGCCGCCACATCTCCCTTTGTGCGCAAGTGCTTGGCCAGCGCCTACGAATTGGGGTTGCGCGAGCGCCTCGAGTTGATGCCCGCCGCGCCGCATCCGGTGAATAGGGACCGGACGGTGGTGGCGAGCAATCCGCTGGGAAAAATTCCGACATTGATAACCGACGACGGCGCGGTGCTGTACGACAGCCGGGTGATTTGTGAGTACCTGAATGCGGTGGCCGACGGCGCGCTCATTCCGCCGCGCGGGCCGGCGCGTTGGCGGGTGCTGGTCGATCAGGCTCTGGCGGACGGCGTGATGGATGCGGCCGTGTTGGTTCGCTACGAGAGCGCTGCGCGGCCCGAGCAACTGCGCTGGAACGACTGGATTACCGGTCAACTCGACAAAGTCACCTGCGGCCTCGCTGAACTCGAACGGCGCGCGCAGGGCTTCGCCGGGCGCGTCGACGCGGGCACCATTGCGGTCGGGTGCGCGCTCGGATACCTCGACTTCCGGTTCGCATCGCTCGAATGGCGTGAAAAGTGCCCGGACACGGCAGCCTGGTTCGAGCGGTTTGCGAAGCGCGAATCGATGGTCGCCACACGGCCGCCGCCGGCTTAGCCGGCTGCCGCTGCTGGGCCCCTGGTCAAGGCGACCGGCTGCGGCTCAATGAGGCGCGGACGGAGCGGCACCCGGCGGACTCGCACCCGGCGGAGCGGCACCCGGCGGAGCGGCGCCCGGCGGAGCGGCGCCCGGCGGGCCCGCGAACCGCGGATCGCCAGGGCAGAAGCCATGCATTCGGCCGTACATGCCGGGCCCGCCCATCATCATGCCGCCATGATGGCGGCCGCGGGCGGCAGCAAATATCGCCCCCAGGATCACCAGCCCCGCCAATGTGAAGGCCCAAAATCCGAGGTATCGGCCAAAGGTGCGCAAGGCGCCTTCGGAACGGTTGGACAGAAAGAGCACGAAATAGCCGGCGATGGTCAGTGCGGTCGCCGGAAGCAGCGCCAGGAAGTAAATCATTGCAGTCCCCTCGATGAATGTGCGGCAGCCGGCATGTCCTGGCTATTCATGCAGGCGATTTTACCCGCTTTCGGCCGCTCCGGGTGCGCGGCCCGAGGCGCACGCGCCGCTCATGCGGCCGGCTCCTGCTGCGTCACACAGTGCATCAACCCGCCGCCCGAGGCGATCGCATCCAATCGGATGGGCACGATTTGCCGGCCGGGGAATGCCGCCGCAACGAGATCTCGCGCCCGCTGGTCGGACTTGATCTGGCCGAACGAGGGCATGACCACCGCGCCGTTCGGCGTATAGAAATTCAGATAGCAATCGCAGAAATTGGGTTGGCCGCGGTGCGGCTCGTCGGGGGGCGGCAGTTCGATTACCTGCAAACGTCGATTTCGCGCATCCGAGGATTCGCGCAGGAACTTTACGGTTTCCGCAAGCCCCTGATCGACGAGTACCACGCCCGGCTTCACGAATCGCGCGACTCCATCGATATGACCGTCGGTCCAGTAGTCGGGTTTGGAATTGGGCAGCCATAACACGAGATCGACTCCCAACCATCCGCGCAGATACGCGGTCAGCAGCTCGCGGGAGATTCCGGGATTGCGATTGGGGTTGTCGATCGATGGCTCGCAGACGAGGAGCGTTCCTTCCCCGTCGGTCTCGAGCGCGCCGCCTTCGGCGACGAAGGGCGCGCGGAAGGCTGGCATGTGCAGATGCGCAAGCAGCGCTGCCGCGACGCCGGCGTCACGCGAGTGCATTTGCTTCCTGCCCCAACCGTTGAAATTGAGCACCGAGCCGGCCACTTTTCCCTGCCCATCGGTCAAAAAGATGGGGCCGGAATCGCGCAGCCACATGTCATCGATCGGCATCGGCACAATATCGATGTCGCCGCCGCAGGATTTCCGTGCGAAAGATTCCTGGCCCGGCTGCGCCAGCATGCGGACCGGCTCGAAGCGGGCGATAGTTCGGGCCAGGTGCGCTATATCCTGTCGCACCGCCGCCAATTGATCTCCCCAAACTTCCGTTCGCGCCGGCCATGCCATCCAGCATCGCGCGTGGGGCGCATGCTCGCTCGACATCGACCATCCTTGTCGAGCCGGCGAATCGTCCGGCGGACCGGGCGCCGCCGAGGGCGAGATCCCTGCGCCGATTGCCGATCCGGGGCCGGCTCTGCGCGCTAGAATCCCAGCCAGCGCCGCGGCGGCCAGTGGATACGCGAGAAGGCGCCTCCGCCAGATGTTTGGCTGAACTGTTCGCAATTTGGGCGTTCCTAATCAGAAGTGACGCGCGAGGGGTACACTATAGACTCGCGAGGTGTGGGCGATGTGGGAAATCAGGAAAAGCGTCGACAGAGGTTACGCGGATCACGGCTGGCTTCAGTCGCGTCATTCGTTTTCGTTTGCAGACTATTTTGACCCGGCGCACGTCAACTTCGGGGCGCTGCGGGTCATCAATGAGGACCGGGTGGCGCCGGGCAAGGGCTTCGGGACGCACAGTCATCGCGATATGGAAATCGTGAGTTACGTGCTCGCCGGCCGGCTCGCTCACCGCGATTCCATGGGCAATGGCTCGGTCATCGTCCCCGGTGACGTTCAGCGCATGAGTGCGGGCACCGGCGTACAACACAGTGAACTCAACCCATCGGACCGCGAGCCCGTGCATTTCCTGCAAGTCTGGATTCAACCCCGGGTCTTGGGCATTGCCCCGAGTTATGAGCAAAAGCATTTTTCCGCGGATGAAAAGCGCGGGCGGCTGCGACTCGTCGCCTCGCCGGACGGCGCCGATGGTTCGGTGATGCTGCATCAGGATGCCAGGCTCTACGCGGGGCTTTTCGATGCGGGCGAACGAACGGCGTGCCGGCTCGACCGGCGACGATTGAGCTATGTTCACGCGGCTCGCGGCACCATCAGTGTCAACGGCACGGTCCTCGATGCAGGGGATGCGCTCAGGATTTCCGATGTCGGATCGCTCGATCTCCATGACGGGTTGGGCGCGGAGGTCCTCGTGTTCGATCTGCCGCCCAAGGACGCCCCGTAGCAAATCGCGGGCTCGACGGCGCCTCCCCGGCGCTCAGCGCAGGGAGCGCAAATACACGATGACGGCGTCCCGCGTCGCGGCGTCTTGTATTCCGGAGAACGGCATGATGTTCCCCGGGACCAGCGCCTGGGGATCGGCCAGGTAGCGGTCGAGCGATGTGGCGTCCCAGGTGATGGCCGCGCTCTTCATGGCCCGGCTGTAGCGAAATCCCGGGACGGTGCCTGACAGGCGTCCGATGACGCCCTTGAGAGTGGGGCCGGTGCCGTTGCTGCCGTCGAGGGAATGGCAGGGTGCGCAGAGCTGGAATGCGGCGCTATCGGCTGCAGTGCTTTGCGCGAGGGACGCAGGCGCCAGGGTCAGTGCGCCGCCCATGGATGCGACGATGGACGCGCAACCGATTGCCGTGCAGACCCGCGTGCCTCGAGAACTCGCCGGCGTGCGCATCACAGCATCTGCGGCCGTTCGATGTAGCGTGCGAGGTCATCGCCCAAGCGCAGCGCAAGCGCCGCCAGCGGTCCGGTGGGGTTGTAACCGGAATTGTGCGGATAAACCGATGCTCCCGCGACAAACAGGTTCTCGGCATCCCAGTGCTGCAGGCGCGGTGAGACGACGCTCAGATGCGGGTCCGCGCCCATGATCGTGCCGCCAGTCACGTGTGTGGTCTGATACTGGCGCGTATCGAAGGGTCCCTTCAAGCCTTCGACCGGACCCATCATGTCGGGCGCCATCGCTCGGCAGATATTTCCCACCTTTTGCGTCACCCATTCCGACATACGCAACTCGTTCTCGCGAAAATCGAAGGTCATGCGCAGCAGCGGCTGCCCGTAGACGTCCGAGTAATCAGGGTCCAGATCCAAGAAGTTTTCGCGATGCGGATAGCAGCTGCCTTGCGCCCCGACGGTGAAGGAGTGCGAATACCAATCTGCGGTCGCCTTTTTCCAAGCGCTGCCCCATCGGGGCGTCCCCGGCGGTGTGCGCCGGGAGCGAATCGGACGCCCGTTGCTGAGCAAAACATCGATGCTCGCTCCGCCCAGAAACGGCAGGGCCGAGTGATCGAAATTGTCGTTGTTGAACTCATCGATGACCATGGCAGTACTACCCGAGGCGAGGAAGGGATTGATCCAACGGCCGCGGAAAAAGACATCGACGCCGGAGTTCGTCTGGTAGCAGAAATTCTTTCCGACCACGCCGCGGCGTGTCGTGGGGCTATAGGGTTCGCCAATTCCCCCGAGCAGCAGCAGCCTCGTGTTGGTCATGGTGAATGCCGCCGTGACGACGACGTCCGCGGGCTGCTCGTACTGCTCGCCCGAGTTCAAGTCCAGGTAGTGCACGCCGGTGGCGCGCTTGGCGCGCCGGTCATAGCCGAGGTGCAGAACCTGGGCGCGCGTCCGCAGCTCGAACGACGGACGCGTCCGCAGCATCGGGTACAGAAGGGTGGCGGGTGTGCTCTTCGCATGCGCTTCGCAGATGAATCGTTCGCAGTGGCCGCAATACTGGCATTGGCCGAGTTGCTGACCGTCGGGGTTTTGATAGAGTCCGGAGGAATTGGCGGCGGGCTGCGGAAAGGGGCGATACCCGAGCGACTCGGTCGCCTCCTTGAATAGGATGCCCGCTTCGGTGATCTCGAGCGGCTTCTGCGGGTACTCGCCGCGGCGCGGCGCCTCGAACGGATTGCCGCCGGCTTGAATCGCGCCTCCGATATTGCCGGCCCTGCCGCAAAGGCCGAACAGTCTCTCGAACAGATCGTGGTAGGGCTCGAGTTCGCCGTAAGTCGTGCCCCAATCCTGAATCGGCATATCGGCCGGAATCGCGGCCCTGCCGTAGTGCGACTCGTACCGGCTGCGCAGCGTCGGATCGTACTCCGACCACCGCCAAAGATTGCCATTCCAGTGGTTCGCAGCGCCGCCGACCCCTTCGCCGGGTAGAAACGCCTCCATCCATCGAATCGGCAGCGACTGCTCGGCGCGCGAATGGCGCAGAGTGTAGGTTTCCCTCTGCCAATTTTGCATCAGGCCCTGGCGCCGGTCCCATCGCAATTCGTCGCGCTGGTTCGGGAGCCGTGCTTCGGCTCCATTGGTGTGGTCGACTCCCCGCTCGAGAACCACGACGTCGATGCCTTTTGTCGTGAGCTGCCGGGACACGAGTCCGGCGCACAGGCCTCCACCGACGATCACCACCGTTCGCTTCGGCAACTTCTTCGACATGTTCCTAGAACGCCGTCCGGCGATGGGATGCCATCAGGTGAAGTCGCCGATCGACTTCGGGTCCCTGGCCCCGGGATACGGCTTGCCACGGTATTTCACCATGTCGAGTGTATGAGTTGCCGGCAGGCCCGGGTAGCCGATCATCTTCCAGAACACCGCATTGCGATTGCCGCCGTACATGGGATCGGCGAAGCAGCCTTCGACGAACAGCCGATAGATCACGGTGTCGAACCACAGCGCGAGCGGCGGCTCTCCGGCCGGCACGCGACCCGCGGCGACGGCCTTTAGAAACTCGCCGGCTTGCGCCGGGTCGAGCTCGGCGAACGGCTTGCCATGTTCGCTCACGCAAGCGGCATTGGCGGCGGCGATGCCGGCCTTGCAGAATTGCTCGGGCGTAAGCGGTAACTGCAGTCCGAGCTCCGGTTTGCCGCTGCGGAACGGTGCCTGCAGATAGCGGCCGTCGCCTTTGCCGTACGGCCCCGCGAGCTGCCGGTCGATGTAGGTCGCGATTCCGCAGTCGACCCCATTGGGCGAGTACTCATCCGCCGGGCACATGACATTGACCAGCGCTTCAATGAAGGTCGCCTCATCGGGGCTGAGCGATTGGTACGGCGGCGATGCTGCATCCGCAGCGCTGTCCGGTACGGTCGCGGCGGGCGTGGCCGCCCCGGCCGAAGTATTGGTCTTGAGCAGCGAGCCCGCTGCGGTGAGGCCGGCTGCCTGAATTAAAAAGCTGCGCCGCTGGTTGGATATATCTTTGTCGGTCATGTCGAGTTGTACGCCGCCCGCAAGTGATGGCGGCGCCGCGCGCCGCGCCTCAATGCCCCGGAACCCTGCACCGGAGACTGCCGGGTGTCAAGCGAGGGATGTCTGTCGCGGCAGGGGTGAGCGCGCTACCTCTTAAGGAATTGGTGAACAATATCGATGAGTTCTTCGGCCGCAACGGCTTGTAACGTCGGCGCACTCACGGTCCGCCTGAACCGCGTGCTCGATCGCCTCGACCTTGCCGCGCAGGCGCCTGAGGCGGATCCGCAGTTTGCCCTTATGTATCCGCAACGTGATTCACCAGGTAATTCTCCGTTTGATTTACTATACCAGGGTAGGGTATATTTTCACTCGGATGAACTGTTCGACAAATTGCGGAGTCTCTTAAGCGCCCATGGAACCACAACCTAGCACCCCGCCCATCGATACGGACAGCCGCCTCGCGGGGATGCTGTGCCGCCGACCGATGGACGGATCGGGGGCCCGGAAGAGGGCCGGCCGCAGGACCGCAGCACTGATCTGCTGATCCCCTGCAGCCAACGCTTCCGGGCTCGAGCAACAGCGCTTGAGCGATTCGAGGAGCGATGATCATGGCTGCATTTTCCGGTTTTCACGCTTTCATGCCGGGCCTCGCGTTCAATCGTGCATCCGTGTTGGCGGACTCCGATGGACTCCGACGCCGATCGGCCCTTTTCGCGACGGGGGCCGTGCGGGTCGCGGCGGCGGCCGGCGAAGTATTGCTGTTCCTTTGGATGGTAAGCTCGCTCGTCTGTGTGCTCGCCGTTGTGGCCGCCTCCCTCATGTGAGGACAGAGGAAATCGGGACAATGAAGTGAATTTCTTCGCGCGACTTTACTATCCCCTTCGCAAGGCCTGGAAAGCGGTCGGCCTCTACCTGGTCATCGCAGGACCGGGTATCGTCGTCATGGTTGCGGACAACGACGCAGGCGGCATTACCACGTACGCGGCCACGGGGGCGAAGTACGGCTACCACCTGATCTGGTTTCTTCTCATCTTGATTCCGGTCGCCTACTACGTGCAAGAGATGACCGTGCGCCTCGGCGCCGTGACAAAACGGGGACACGCGGAGGCGATCTTTGACGGTTTCGGCGCCTTCTGGGGCTGGTTCTCGCTCATCGATTTATTGATCGTTGACTGGCTAACGCTGGTCACGGAATTTGTGGGTATGACGGCGGCGTTCGCGATTTTCGGTGTACCCCCATGGATCACGGTGGCGGCGGTCATTGTGCTGATGGCGATCATTGTGCTGAATGGCAGGTATTGGACGTTCGAGAAGCTTGCCCTGTTGTTCTGTGCCCTGAACCTGGTTTACATCCCCGCCGCATTTCTCGTGCACCCGTCCGTCTCGCAGGTGCTGCGCCAGGGTCTGATCCCGAATTTCGCAGGAGGTTTCGACGGACAGCTGTTTTTCTTCCTGATGGCGAACATAGGAACGACAATCGCCCCCTGGATGCTGTTTTTTCAGCAAAGCGCCGTAGTCGATAAGGGGATGCTCGAGAAGGACATTCCGTGGGGCCGCTTTGACACATTGCTGGGCTCGATTATTACGGTGGTCGTGGCCGTGTTCATCGTCATTGTGACCGGAACCGTGCTCCCGGGGATCGACATCGACACGGCCGCCCAGGCTGCCCAGGAACTGATGAAGACCGACCGCTACGTGGGGACCCTGCTTGCCGTCGGATTGTTCGATGCCGGCCTGCTCGGCGCCATCTGCATCTCCCTCGCAAGTTCCTGGGCGTTCGGGGAAATCTTCGGCTGGGCGCACTCACTCAACACGAAGATCCGCCAGGCGCCGTGGTTTTACGCGACGTATTTTCTCATGCTCATCACCGCCGGCCTGGTTGTCTTGATTCCGCAGGCGCCGCTGGTGTTGATCACCCTGTTCGTTCAGGTGATCGCCGTGACGCTTCTGCCCGCGGCGCTGGTTTTCTTGATTTTGCTTTTGAATGACCGCACGACCATGGGTGCGCGCTGCAATACGCCGAGTCAGAACCTCATCGGCGGATTCATAGTCCTTTCGATCATCATTCTGTCGACACTGTACGGAGTTTCCGTGATATTCCCCAATCTGTTCAAATAGGTGGGAGCGCCGACATGAGCAAAATGCGCAATCTGTTCGGCAAGTTCTCCGCGATAAATTCCCGCTATCGCGAACCGCGAATTGCCATGTCCGGAGCGGTGCGGCTGTCGCTGCTGGTCCTCAGGGTGTATCTGCTGGCTCTGGTGGCGCTGATGATCTACAAGTTTGTTCTGATAGTGACGCAAGGGTAGGGCGATGGCGACCGTTATCGAGCAGGAGTTCTTCCTAAGCGAGATCCTCGGCCGGCGAGTATTCGTCAAGAAAAAGCCGATAGGGCGTTTAAGCGATCTCGCGATCGCCGAAACCGGCAAGCTCCCCGAAGTCACGCACGTGGTTGTTTCGCGATCTTTCGGCTACCCGTCGCTGACGGTTCCTTGGGATCGTGTGCGCCTCATTTCCAATCAGGAAATCGTACTCGACATCGGCGAGGAGATCTCGCAATTCGAGCGGGCGCCGCAGGACAGTTTGATCCTTCTCCACGATCACATCCTCGATAAGAAGATTCTGGACCTGGATGACCACGAGGTCGAAATCGTCTACGACGTGAAGCTCGCGTTTCAAAACGACAAGCTATATGCAGCCGAAGTGGACTTCAGCCACTATCGTGCACTGCGCCGGCTGGGTTTGCGCAAGCTTGCGAAGCTTCTCACCAGTCGCAATCGGGGGGATAGGGTTTCCTGGCTGTACGTGCAGCCGCTCCCGGAGCAGTTGGGGAGCTTCGCCGGGAACATCAAGCTCAAGGTGCCGAAAGCAGGATTAAGCGAAATCCATCCAGTGGATCTGGCCGATATCCTGGAGGAGCTCGAGGGCGGCCAGCGCGTCGCGTTGTTCAACGCGTTGGACGCTGAACAGGCGTCGGATACGCTGGAGGAAGTTGAGCCGCGGGTGCAAAGGGAGTTGATCCGCGCCATCGAGAAGGAGCGTGCCGCGGCCCTGATCAACGATATGTCTCCGGCGCAGGCTGCCGATATCCTCGCCATTCTTCCCCGCGACCAGGCCAGCGCGATTCTGAAGCTGCTCGATCGGGACAAGTCCTCGAAAGTCGGGCACATTATCGACAAGCACGATGAGCAGATTCTTCTCTATGGGTCGTCCGAGCTCATCCGGCTGCCTCCGGGCACGCCGGCCGCGGAGGTTCTTGACCGATATCGCGAACTCGCGAAGGGCAAGGAGGTCGTGATGTATGTCTACGTGACCGACGCGGCGGGTGCGTTGAAGGGTGTGGTGGACATTCGCGATATGGTTGCAGCGGAACCGGGACAGACGCTGGGCGATATCATGACGGAGCACGTAATTTCATTGCCGAAAGACGCCACCCTGCGCGATGCCGCGATGCTCTTCGAGCGCTACAATTTTCGGGCGCTGCCGATTACCGACGAAAACGATCATTTGCTGAGTGCAGTTTCTTCCCGGGACGTACGCAGCCTCAGGCCGAGATTGGCCTGAAGCGCAAGCACTCTGCCTAAAAAATCAGCCGCACTCCGCCGTACACGGTGACCGGCGTTCCCGGGCTGGCGGTACGCGGATCCGTTACGCCTCCGGGGACGTTCGGCCAGGGTACGTCGCTCACCGGTCCGAACGACCCGTAGGTGTAGAATCGCTTGTCGAAGACGTTGTTCACGATTGCAAACAGCATGACGTGATCGGTGGGGCGGAAGGCGGCATTCAGGTCGACCACCGTATACCCGCCGAGCGGCTGGGTCAGATTGGCCTCATCGCCGTACCGGTAGACATCGCTTTGCACCACGGCGGATCCACCTACGCTGAGGCGCCCGGTCGCCGCGTAGTCCAATACGAAATTGCCGCGATGAAGCGGGACCCCGGGAATGCGGGCTCCAGGCAGCACCTGTTCATTTCCATTGGCATCCGCCGCCGGACTGCTCGTGTTCAGCAAGAGGGGAGTTTGAAACGTGGCGTCGGTGTACGCGTACCCCAGGTTGAGGTGCAGCCGCTGCCGGTCATAGCGCAGATTGGCCTCCACGCCTCGCCGCAGCGTTCGCCCGGCATTTGTGTAAAACGCGAGATTCGGATTGTAAACAGTCGTCTCGTAGATGATGTCGTTGGTATTTTGGGTGTGATAAGCATCTGCATTCCAGCTCCACTGCCCGGCGGCGGCCTCCCCCGTGTGGCCGCGCAGGCCGAACTCGTAGGTATGCGCCACCACCTGCTGCAGGTTCGGATCGCCCACGAAAAAGTTCAATAGGCTGCAGGGCGCCGCGGGGCTCGCGCAGGACAGCTCCAGCGGCGTGGGTGCACGGTTGGTTTGCGCATAGTTGCCGTAGAACTGCAGCAAGGTCGTGAAGCGGTAAGTGAGCCCGGCGCTGGGATTCAACCGGTTGTAGGTGTGATCACCGTTTACCGGGCCGCCGAGCTCATCTTCCAGATCGATCTGCGCGTCGTTGAAACGACCGGCGAGAGTCAAGTCCAAATTGGAAGCCACGGTGAGCACATCGATGATGTACAGCCCGTAAAAGCGGGTGTCGCTCTTCACGCGCACCGGGTTCACCCCTTCGCTCGGCTGATCCTGCACGACGCCCGGACCCTCGTACTCGCGCGAGTAGGGGTTGAAGCCGCCGATTTCAGCCACGCCCGCAAAGATGCTGTCGGAGCCATCGAAGCTCATGCCTCCGACGAGGTAATTGACGTGGCTCCCCAGGGGCGCGGCGTCGGTGGCCTGCGCGGACACCCCGTAGGCGTGGCTGTCCAATTGCTGCACGCTCAGGCCCGAGTACGGGCCGCCGTGCAGGAAATCGGTCACCGGCTGGGCATTGTAAGTGTTCACCGCCGTACCGTCCGAATTGCACAGCAGGTCGGTGCCGTTGGCGCAGGGCGCGACCTCCACGGTGGTGCCGTTGGGGATGACCTGGTTGAGCGTTTGAAAATACGCGACGCCTTGCAGCGCGGCGGAGCCGTTGAGTTTGTAGCCGCCGTTCAGATTGAAGCCGAGATAAGTGTTGTCGACCACGTTCGGCGCCGTGAAGATGTTGGAGATACTCATGTTGAGCGCCTGCTCCGGTGTGGCACCTGGATTGCCGAGCTCGTCGTGCGCGGCGGTGATGCCAAGGTGCAGCTCGCCGCCGCCGCTGCGCCACCCGAGATCGGTGTAGAGCCGGTACAAATCCGAGGTGCTGGTCTGCCGAAAGCCGTTGTCGTGCGTGGCATCGCCGGCGGCATAGACCGCAAAGTCACCGTACTGATGGCTGAATTCGAGAATCGCGGCCGCGCGGCCGTAAGAGCCGCCGTAGGCCGTCAGATTCTCCGTCGGATTGCCAAATCCGTTCTTGAGCCGAATGCTGATGGACCCGCCAAGTGCGTTCAGGCCGAAAACCGGGTTTGCCGCCTCCAGGCTGGCCGACGCGATGGCTGAGGGTGGAATCAGGTCCCAGTTCACCGTGTCGCCGAACGCATCGTTGAAACGTGCGCCATTGACGTAGACGGCGAGTCCCTCGGAGGTGCCGGCCACGGGCGAGGCGGTGAACCCGCGGAACAGGATATCCGGTTGGAAGACATTGCCCTCCGTGTCGTTGATCGTCGCCGAGGCCACGTTGTCGAGAATGGCCCGGGTCAGGCTGGGAACGCCGGTGCGCACGATGTCGCCCGCATCCAGGACTTGGGTGGTTTCGGGGACCTGATCGCGATTCAAATCCGATCCCATCAGCGGCGTGCTGCCGACGACCGTTATCGGCGGCATGCTTGCCGGCGGGCCATAATCGTCCGCAATCATCGCCACCGTGGACGATTCATCCGTCGCAGCGATGCCGACAGAGGCGCCCAGGGCAAGCGAGATCAATCCGATCGCGCACCGATCCAAATACAATTCGCTACACCGGCAGGTTCATTTTCAGCAATAGCGTCTTGTAGCGCGGGTCCTGGCGCACATTCTGGAGCATCGGATCCACCTTCAGAGCGTTCAGGCCGCCGTCGCGCTGCTTGTAGGCGCGATCGAGCCACTGGAAGGTTCGATCGAGATCCTTGCGCCCGGCATACACGCAGGCGATCTGGTAGGCCATGCCATTGCCGTATTTCTGCTCCGCGGAGGTGAGCACATCATCGGCTTCGCGGCGGCGCCCGAGCGCATCGAGTGCGAGCGGCACGCCCACCGCCCGCCATTGGGCCGTAGTGGATTTTTCGTAAACAGACAGCGCCGCCCTGGCGTCGCCCCTCACGAGCAGAATGTTGCCGAGCTCGTAATGCAGACCCTCCGAGGTTGCCCGGATCTCCAGCCTTCTCCTCGCCGCCTTTTCCGCGGCGTCGAGATCTCCAAGCGCGAACTGCGCGTAGGAAATCCCGCCCCACGCGGAGCCGAGAGGATCGAGCGCGAGCGCGCGATTGGCGAGATCGAGCCCCTCGGGCAGCCGGCCGAGCGCCATGTTGATGTCGGCGGCGTCGCGCAGGATGCGGGCGCTCGTCGGCGCGAGCTCGAGCGCCTTTGCGTACTCCGCATCGGCGGCCGCCCATTGCCAATCGAGCCAGGCGAGCACGTACGCCTTGGCCGCGTGCGTTTCGCCGAGGTTCGGCCCCAGCGTAATCGCCCGGTCCGCCGCCGCATGCGCTGCCGCACGGGCCTGGGCCCACACGACACCCCAATCCGACAGATCCGGTTCATCGGTTCGCGGCTTCGGGCCTCCAAGCGAAAACACCCGGGTCCAATCGACATTGTCCTGGGCCAGCATTTGCGCGAGCGCCGCCCAGGCGAGCGCGAATTTCGGATCGAGCGCCACGGCTTGCTGCAGATCCTGATAGCCCTTGATCGTGTCGTCGGTATCGCCCCGGCTGGCGAGCGCGCGCGCCTGCAGGTAGAGCTCGTACGCCTCGCTGCTGGTCGTTAGCTGCGCACTTGGCGCATCGGCCTTCAATAGGGACACCTTGAGCGCCCTGACGACCGACCCCGCGATTTCGTCCTGTGTCTTGAACACGTCCTCGAGCTGGCGGTCGTAGGTTTCCGACCACAGGTGAAAGCCGTTGTCGGCACGCACCAGCTGAGCCGTCACGCGCAAATGATCGCCGGACTTGCGCACACTGCCCTCGAGGATGTTTGCGACGCCGAGTTCGCGGGCGATGTCCTGGATCTTGGTCGCCTTGCCCTTGAAGTAAAAGGATGAGGTGCGTGCCGGCACTTTGAGCTCGGGCACCTTGACCAACAAATCAATGATTTCCTCGGCCATGCCGTCGGAGAAGTACTCCTGATCGTGCTTCTCGCTCATGTCGGCGAAGGGCAGTACCGCGATCGATTTTTCGCTGACGAGGGGCACGGTCGAGGGCGCCGCGCCGGCCGCCGGCTGGCCGGACTTGTGCAGCCACACGCGGTCGGCGACGAAGAAGGCCAACGCGAGCCCGAATACCGCGGCCGCCGCGATCGCAGGCTGCCGAAAGCCCGGTCGACCTTGCCGCGGGGTCGGCGTCGCCGCTGAATCCACACTGGCCTCGGTCTGGCGCGAGGACCCAAGGCGTCCGCGGACCGCGGCGATGAGCGCCGGATACACCCGCTCGACCGGACCGCCGGAAGCATCGAGCCATTGATTGGAGCTCAGAAAATATTCGAGCTCGGCCGGCAGCGCGGCGCTGTCCACGCGAATCGACAGCAGCGGGCGCTTTTTCGAACTCGCCCGCTCGACCTCGCGCAGCACGTGCGGCGAGTCGATCGCGTTTTTCGACAATACGATCACCATCAGCCGGCAGCCGTTAATCGCCTCGACGATCGCGGCAGCGTACGGATCCCCGGGACGCACGTCGCGGGGTGCGATCCAGCAAGGGACGCCCGCGGCTTCGAGGGCCGCGCACGCCTGTTCAGCGATGCCTGCGTCCGCGGAGGCATAGCTGACGAACACGGTCCGCCGAGTGGTTTCAGTATCGGGTTGTACCGGGTCTCCGAATCCGCTCATAGGGTTCTTATCTTCGCCACAGGCTCGTGATATTGCGGGAAGACCCAATGCTTAGCAATTCACGCCGCCGGCGACATGTTCCGTTCGGCGGCCTCGTCTCGAGCGCTCGATCGAACCGTCGGATCATGGTTTCGCGGTCTGATCGCCGAACTTGCATCACATTTTGAGGCACCAGCCTGCCGAACGCCCGGGACTTGCCGCTTGCTCGGTATTTCCCGCGGGACCGGCCTGTGATAATGCGTTGCGGTACTGCAAGCTGGGGATGGCGATTTGGAGAAGGCGGCGAAATCAAGGGACCCGGATGATCCGATGTTCGAATCCTACGCCCAGTTGGCGCAGGGTTTGATAGGCACGTTGTCCGGAGCCTGTCTCTTGGACAGCCAATGGCGTGTACGTGGTTCGACCGGTCGCATCATGCTGTCCTTTGTCAAAAACTGGGTCGACGAACTCGGCTGGAACGGCACGCTCGCACGGCAGCCCGTCGCGAAGTCCCCGACACCCGGCGAGTGGATCATCGCCATTCCGCTCGAGCAATCCGATACGACCTTGTTGGGCGCATTTTGCGTGCAGCAATCCATGAGCAACTTGCCGACGTATCCGACACGACATGCGGCGGATCTCGCGCGTCGCCTCAAGCCCTTGCTCGACTGCATTTACCGCGAGCTCGCGGCGGGGATATCGGTGCGTGAGCGCGTACAGACGATGACAGAGCGCACATCGGAGCTCGAGTGGCTGTTCAAGGTCACCAGCCAGGTCAAGGGCGGGGCGGACGACCGATACGCCATCAAGGAATTGTTGGCCGCGGCCACGGAACGTCTGGGCAGCGCGATGGGGGTGTGTGCGATTCCGGATAAGCGTGTTTGCGTCGAGTACACGGTTGAGGTCGCGGCGGCGGCGAACAGCGGCTGGAGCGGACCGCAAGCGTTGCGCGGAGTGTGGGCCCAAACGAACCAACATCTGCTCAATTGGGCGCTTCGGCGCAATACCCCTCTGGTGATCAACAGCGCCGGGCGAAACGGCGACAAAATTCCCCGCTGCAAGATACTGTCGGTGCCGGTCGTGCGCGACACAGGCAAGGTCATTGGCGTGCTGGCGTTCATCAATCCCCCTTTCGCGCCTGACTACGTGAGCCGCCACGTGTATCTCGCCAAGCATCTCGGTCTGCAGGCGGCCAGCGTCGTCGATACCCAATTCGATCTCATGACCGGTTTGTATACGCGGGGCGCCCTGGAACAAATCCATGCGGATCTCGCGGACGACGCCGACGGCTCCCCATGCGCGCTGGCGTATCTGGACGTCGATCACATGCAGGTGGTCAACGAGCTGCATGGCTTCGAGATCGGCAATGAGTTGATCGTCCGAATCGCCGATCTGCTGTCGCCCCCCTTGTTGCCAAGCACGGCGCTCGCGGCGCGCCTGTCGGGCGATCGGTTCGTGATCGTGCTGCCGAATTGCGACTCGCGGGCCGCACAGGGCATGGCGCAAGCAATGCAATCGGCCGTCATGGGTCTGAAAATCGGTCCCGCCGACAATCCGGCCGAGGTATCGGTGAGCTGCGGCGTCGCGGATGTCGTCGCAATGCCCCAGGGTCTGGAGCGATCCATCGCCGCAGCGGAAATCGCCTGCAAGACCGCCAAGAGCCGCGGCCGAAATCGCGTCGAGCTGTATGCGAGCGATGATCGCTCGATGATGCGGCGACACGACAATGCCATCGCCGTCGGACGGCTGCGGGCCGCCATGAAGTCCGACCGGCTGCTGCTCTACGCACAGCGCTTCAAGCCGTTCAAGAATCCCTCCCAGGCCGGCGGCTACGAGATTCTGGTTCGCGTGCGTGAAGAGGACGGCGACATCGCCCCGCTCGGCGCGCTGATGCGTACCGCGCAGCACTATCATCTGTTGCCGTCGATTGACCGCTGGGTGACGCAGCGGGCGCTTCAATTGCTGGGACCGTACGCCGGCATGCTGCGCAGCTGCGGCCTCGGGTTTTTGATCCCGGTCGCCGGACAATCGTTTGCCGACGGTGCTTTCGTCGCGCGTTTCGTCGATCAACTGAAGGCGGCCGCTCTGCCCGATGGCTGCATCACCGTGCAGTTCACGGAGCAGGCGGCGACGGAGGGTCTGGTGCAGGCCAAGGAGATGATCGGGCGCCTGAAAAAGTGCGGGTGCAGATTCGCGCTGAATGAATTCAGCATGGGCAAGGATTCGCTGCTGCACATCCGCAATTTGGACATTACGCGGATCAAATTCCACTCGAGCATCCCCTTGGCCACGCTGCGCTCGATAGTCGACTTCGCGCGCGTCGTATCTGTGGAGACCATCGTCGAATCCGTCGAGAGCGACGAGACGGTCAAGGCTCTGCGCGGATGCGGCGCAGATTACATGCAGGGCGCTGCGATCGGCGCACCCGAGCCGCTCGAGGAGCTCTTGAGCGGGCTCGGCGCGGACGAATCGCGGCGCCAGGAGCGGCTGCGCCTGGAGCTGGGCTAACGGGCGTTGGCGGCGATCCAAGCCGCGTAGGATTGCATGAACCGCTGTAGAAATGCGCGGGTCGCATCGTCGATCAATTGTCCGCTTGAGTCGAAGAGTTTGTCGGCGCCGCCGATATAGGCCTCCGGCTGCTGCATGGCCGGGACATTCACGAATACCAATGATTGACGCAGGTGGTGATTGGCGCCGAACGCCCCGATGGCCCCCGGGGAGGCGCTCACGATGGCGCCGGGCTTGCCGCCCCACACGTTCTTGCCATAGGGCCGCGACCCCACATCCAACGCGTTCTTGAGCGCGGCAGGCACGGAGCGGTTGTATTCGGGGGTGACGAACAGAACCGCGTCGGCGGAGAGGATGTGCTGGCGGAACGCGATCCACGGCGCCGGCGGACTCTCGTCGAGATCCTGGTTATAAAGCGGCAGATCGCCGATTTCGACGATCTGCAGCTTCAGCGAATCGGGCGCGAGTGCTGCAAGCGCATGGGCCAGCTTGCGGTTGATCGAGCCCTTGCGAAGACTGCCGACCAGAACGGCGACGGAGTACACGGGTTTCATCGTTTGACGGTTCCTCTGGCGGGGTTGCTGCGGCGGGTGCCGCCGGCCGGCGAACCCTGCACCGGCGGTTGCCTCGTGTCAAGCGGCCCGATGGGGACTATTCCATTATGCGCACCGGCGTGCCGATCCCGACCAATTCATAGAGATTCCGCATGGCAAAATCTTCCAAGGCGATGCAGCCGCGCGTCCAGTCCCTCATCGGTTCATCCGCCCGCTCGTTGCCGTGCCCGTGGATATAGATCTCGCCGCCGAGCATCGTGTGCTGCGGCGGCATCGTGCGCAGGCGGATCGCGTCGACGATGTCCGCATGTTCCTGCAGGCTGATCAGCCCCCCGGCAAGTCCGCGCGCCGCGTCTTCCGCATTGGGATAACTGATGCACACCGATAGAAAATATCGGCTGCGCGGATTCTTGGCGCAGATATAAAATTCACCGAGGGGCGTGGCTTCGTCGCCCTCCACGGCCTTGTCGGCGGCCCAATTCCTACCCAAGGCCACCGGATAGGTGCGCGCGAGGCGGCCCTCCATATACAAGAGGAGCGTGCGTTCGCGCTTGTGGATGACGATCTCCACGCGATTCGCATTTGCGTTCATGCCTTCGATTCATGCCGCGCCTCGAGCTCGGCGACGACCCGGGGCAGCGATAGGTGCCGTGCCTCGAGCAACAGAATCAGGTGATATAAGAGATCGGCCGCTTCGCCGACGACTTCGTCATCCGGCTGGGCGAGGCTTGCGAGCGCCAATTCGAGCGCCTCCTCTCCAACCTTTTGCGCGATGCGCCGGGTGCCGCGGGCCATCAGCTTCGCCGTATAGCTGCCTTCGGGCCGCTTCTCGATGCGCTCGGCGATGACTCCTTCCAAGGTCGCGAGGAAGGCGATTCGTCCGGCGGCCGGCTGCGGCGCGTCCTGCCCGAAACAGGTTCGCGTGCCCAAATGACACGCCGGACCGTGCGCCTTCGCCAGAATCAAAAGAGTATCTGCGTCGCAATCGGCGACCATGTCTTGCACCTCGAGAAAATGGCCTGAGGTCTCCCCCTTGGTCCATAGCCGCTGCTTGCTGCGGCTCCAGAACGTGACACGCCCGCTCGACCGAGTCGCGGCCAGCGCCTCGCGGTTCATGTATGCCAGCATTAGCACGGCGCCGCTGTCGGCATCCTGCACGATGGCGGGCAACAATCCGCCGCCCTTGTTCCAATCGAGTTCGTCGGGTCCGATCATGTTCTCACCTCGATGCCGTCCGCGCGCAGTTGTCTTTTGAGATCCGGTATCGCGATTTCGCCGCTGTGAAACACGCTCGCCGCGAGCGCGGCATCGACCCCGGCGGACTGAAACACCTGCGCAAAATGCCGCACCGAACCGGCGCCGCCCGAGGCCACCAAAGGCACGCCGCAAACGCCTCGCACGGCGCGAAGCTGATCGATGTCATAGCCCCGGCGCACGCCGTCGCTCGCCATGCAGTTGAGCACGATTTCACCCGCGCCGCGGCGCTGCGCCTCGACCACCCAATCCAGGGTTCTACGCGCCGCATCGCGGCTGCGCGCCGGATCGCCGGTATACTGCTGCACGCGATAGTCGCCGCCGACGGTCTGGCTGTCGACGCCGACGACGACGCACTGCGCTCCGAAGCGCCGGCTCAAGCTGTCGATCAGCTGCGGATCCTCGAGAGCGGGTGAATTGAGCGATACCTTTTCCGCCCCGGACCCGAGCACTTCCTCGGCATCGGCGATGGATCGAATGCCACCGGCCACGCAGAACGGGATGTCGAGCAGGCGCGCAACCCGGGCCACCCAGGATCGGTCCACCGAACGGTCCTCGGGGCTCGCGGTGATGTCGTAGAACACCAGCTCGTCTGCACCCTGATCGCGATAGCGCTGTGCAAGATCCAGGATGTCGCCGACGACGCGGTGCTCGCTGAAGCGCACGCCCTTGACGACCTGTCCGGCCCGCACGTCGAGACAGGGGATTATGCGTTTGGCAAGAATGCGCGCAACTCCTCGGCGGGAATGAGCTCCTCGAGCAAGGCCTTGCCGCTGATGGCGGCGGCCGCGCCGCATTCGGCCAGGGCGCGCATATCGCGCGCATCGCGAATGCCGCCCGAGGCCTGCCATGCGATGAGCGGAAAGCGCCGCACGGCCTCCGTGTACAGATCGAGATTGGGCCCCGACAGCGTTCCGTCACGGCCGACGTCGGTGCACAATACGTGCAGCAGATCGTCAGGCACGAAACTTGCCACCGCGTCCCACAGCGACAGCGTGGACTGCCGGCGCCACCCGTGGGTGGCAACGCACGGTGTGCCGGCCCCGTCGAGGCGCACGTCGAAGGCCAGCGCGATCCGCTCCGGTCCGAAGTCCTTGAGCCAGGTGCGGACCTGGTCGGCCTTGATGAGAGCGGCGCTGCCGACGACAACGCGATCGACGCCGAGGTCGAGCATTTGCGAGACCGCGGCGGTATCGCGCAGTCCGCCGCCCACCTGGAGCTTGACGCCATCATGGGCGGCGAGGTCGGCGATGATGCCGCGGTTTCCGCTGCTGCCATTGCGCGCGCCATCGAGATCCACGATGTGAAGCCAGTCGGCTCCGAGTTCGCGATACTTGGCGAGCAGCGCAAGCGGTTCGGCCTCGTAGCGCGTTTCCGCGGCGAAATCGCCGCGCAGCAATCTCACGCAGCGGCCGTCTTTCAAATCGAGGGCGGGAATCAATCGCATGTCGGCGCGTTCTTCATGGGCTCGCCAGAAAGTTCCTCAGCAGGCGCGCGCCGACGGCTGCCGAGCGCTCGGGATGAAACTGCACCCCGGAAAAATTGCGCCATTGCACGCAGGCGCTGAACGGCGCGCCATAGCGGCAGATCGCGACGCTCGATGCACTCGCCGGCAGCGCGTAGCTGTGGACGAAGTAGGCGTAATCCTCGTCCCCCAGACCCTCGAGCAGGGGGCAGGGCCGCAGGATTTCAAGCGTGTTCCAGCCCATATGGGGAACGGGGCGTCCCGGCGCCTCGGGCAAACGCGCCGCCAGCCCGGGAACGATGCCGAGACAGCGTGCATCGCCTTCCTCGGAAGCCTCGAACAGCAGCTGCATCCCAAGGCAAATGCCGAGCACCGGTTGGCTCAAGGCGGGTATCACCTCGGTCAGCCGGCTGCGGCGCAGTCGCGCCATGGCGTCCGCGGCCGCGCCCACTCCCGGCAGAATGACATGGCTGGCCGCGCGGATTCGCGCGGCATCGGCCGACACGGCCGCATGGGTTTGCAGTCGTTCCAACGCGAATTGCAGCGAGGCGATGTTGGCGCCGCCGCTGGCGACTATGACGACATCGCTTGCGCTCACAGCACGCCCTTGGTGCTCGGCAACTCCGCGCCTTCGCGGCGAATCGCTTGCCGGAGGCTGCGTCCCACGCCCTTGAAGCACGACTCGATCATATGGTGGCTGTTCTCGCCGCTTACGCGAACGTGCAATGCGGCTCCCAGGCTTTCCGCGAAGGAGCGGAAGAAATGCGCTACGAGCTCGGTGGGCAAGTCGCCGACGCGCTCGCGGGTGAAGCGGCCCTCCCAGACAGAATAGGGTCGGCCGGAGATGTCGAGCGCAACCTGCGCCTCGGCCTCGTCCATGGCAAGGACAAAGCCGTAGCGGGCGATGCCGTGTTTGTCGCCCAATGCCTCCCGCAGCGCCGATCCGAGAGTGAGGGCGCAGTCCTCGACCGTGTGGTGTTCGTCGACGCGTAGATCACCGACGCAGCTCAATTGCAGCGCGAATCCGCCGTGCTTTGCGATCTGTTCGAGCATGTGATCGAAGAACCCCAGGCCGGTGGCGATGCGGCAGGGCCCCTCGCGCGACAGATCGACGTCGACCGCTACCTCGGTTTCCTTGGTCTTGCGCCGTACGTGCGCGCGGCGGGCCGCGCCGATGATGCGCTGCGCGATGGCGGGCCATGTCTCTTGCTCCGCTCCGCTCAATCGGACGCGCACGCTCTGAATCCCGAGATTGGCCGCGAATTCCATATCCGTGTCGCGGTCTCCGATCATGTAGCTGCGCCCTTTATCGAGCGGATGGGTGTCCAGGTACTGCTGCAGCAGCCCCAGTTTGGGTTTGCGGCAGGCGCAATTCTCGTGCTGGAAATGCGGACAGACGAACACGGCGTCGAAGTCGATGCCTTGCGAGGCGAACAATTCCAACAGGAACCGCTGCGGACGCTCGAAGCTCTCGCGCGGCAGGCTGGAGGTGCCCAGTCCGTCCTGGTTGGTGACCATGACGAAGCCATAGCCGGCGTGCTTCAAATCGAGCAGCGCCGCCACCACGCCCGGCATCAGGCGAATTTTCTCCAGACTGTCAACTTGCTCGTCCGGCGGTTCCTCGATCAGGGTTCCGTCCCGGTCCAGGAACAAAATGCGGTAACCGCTCACGAGGCCTCCAAACTGTCGAGCAATGCGTCATTCTCCACCCGGGTTCCGACCGTGATGCGCAGCGACGCGGGCAGCGCCGGATGGGCGCGCATGTCGCGCACGATCGATCCTCCGGCCATGCTCGAGCACATGAATCGATCGGCGTCGCGGCAGTCGATGAGCAGGAAATTCGCGTCGCTTCGCCAAACCCGTTCAACCAACGGCGAGTTTTCCAGGCGCTGACGCAGGTACTCGCGTTCTTCGAGCAGCGCCGCGATCCGGGCCGGGGAAGTCGCGAGTTGCTTCGGTTCGAGCGCGCGCATGGCCGCGTCGACCGATGGCTGCGACAGCGAGTAGGGCGGAATCACGCGCCTCGCCAGCCGAATCATCTCCGGATGGGCGAGCAGCGCGCCGATGCGCACACCGGCCAGGGCATGAGCCTTGGAAAGCGTGCGTAGGATCGCGAGCGTCGAAAAGCGGCTCAACCATGCGCTCAAGCTTGCCCGTTGCGACCATTCGATGTATGCCTCGTCGATCACGACGATGGCCTTGCCGTCGAGTGCGCTCACGATTGATTCCAGCGCGTCGATCTCGAGCAGGTTTCCGGTCGGATTGTTCGGCGAGCACAGGAACACGATTTTCACGTGGGGCTGCCATGCGGCCAACAGCCGTCGCGGATCCAGGCTCCAGTCTTGCGCGCGCTCGAGCGGAACTTCGATCACGCCCGCCCCTTGAATGCGTGCGGCCGCCCGATACATCGCAAAGGTCGGGCTGCATTGCAGTATCGCATCCGTTCCCGCCCGCAGATACACGCGCGACAATGCGTCGATGGCCGCATCGCTGCCGTGGGTGGCGAGCAACGAGGCCGGAGGAACTTCATAGAGCGAGGCGAGGCGCTCGACCAGGGCCGAGGGTTGCGGCTCGGGGTAGCGATTGAGTCCGGCGACGGTGGCATCGCCGGCGCTGCGCCATGGCGCCTCGTTGGCGTGCAGCCGGGTCATCGACGGCAGCCAGGCGGCGTGCGAATACGGTTCCAGGCTGCGAATTTCGGGTCGCGCCAGCGCCAATACCGGATTCATGGCGATGCCACCTCGAGCGCGGCGAGACGCACGGTCACGGCGGCGGCGTGTCCGTCCAATCCCTCGAGGTTCGCAAGGATCTGCGCGGTGTCGCTCAAGGCTCGAAACCCGGCGGGCGTGAGCTCCTGCACCGTAATGCGCTTTTGGAAATCTTCCAGGGACAGGCCGCTATGGGCTTTGGCAAAGCCATATGTGGGCAGCGTGTGGTTCGGGCCGCTGCAATAGTCGCCCATGGTTTCCGGCGACCACCCGCCGAGGAACACCGCCCCCGCGGCCTGAACGCGCGCCAGCCATGTGCGTGGCTCGCGGACGTGCAGGATGAGGTGTTCGGAGGCGTAGTCGTTGGCGACGTCGAAAGCCGAATCGAGGCAGTCGACCACGATGAAGCGCATATGGGCCACCGATTCCTCGAGTATGGACCGGCGCGAAAGGGACCGCATCTGCCGCTCGACCTCGCATGCGACGGCGCCGGCGATCGCGGCCTCCGGTGTCACCAGCAGCGCTTGAGCGTCGGCGCCGTGTTCGGCTTGGGCGAGCAGATCCGCGGCGATGAAGTCGGCGCGCGCATGCGCATCGGCGACGACCATGACTTCGGAGACACCCGCCGGCAAATCGGCCGCAGCGCCCTCGGCATCGCTCGCGACCAGGGATTTGGCGGTCGCGACCCACGCGTTGCCCGGGCCGAAGAGCTTGTCGCACTTCGGTACCGATTCCGTGCCATAACCCATGGCGGCGATGGCTTGCGCGCCGCCCACCTTGAAGACCTGCTCGACACCCGCCTTGCGCGCGGCAACCAGAACCGCCGGATCGGCGTCCCCGCTGCGGGTGGGGGCGGTGCACATGATGCGCACCGGACAGCGGGCGATCGCCGCGGGCACCGCCAGCATGATGGCGGTGGAGGGCAGGGGCGCGGAGCCCGCCGGAACGTACAGCCCCACGGCGCGCACCGGCACGCTGATGCGCTCGCACAGCACGCCCGGCGCGGTCTCGATGCGCAACGGCGCTGGCGATTGGGCCGCGTGAAATTTGCCCACGGCCGCTATGGCGGCATCGATCGCCGCATGCTGGGCGGCGCTCAAACGGCGTTCGGCGGCGGTGAATTCCCGCTCCGACACGCCCAATTCGGAAAGCCGAACCCCGTCGAATCTTTCGGTGAGCGCGATGAGCGCGGCATCGCCATCGCGCCGTACCTCATCGATGATCTCTCGCGTCGCGGCCGCGATGCGCTCGGCATCGCGTTGCGCGGGACGGCGCAAGGCGTCCCGGCGTTGCGCCGAGGTGAGGGATTTCCAGTCGAGAACACGCATGCCCTTCACGCTTGCCCGCTCAGGCCAGCATTTTCTCGACCGGCAGCACCAGCACGGAGCTCGCGCCCACGCTTTTCAACTGTTCGAGAGTCTCCCAAAACACGCTTTCTCGGCATACGGCGTGCACGGCAACCCGGTCGCCGAGGCCGTCGAGAGGAATGACCGTCGGGGCCTCGCTGCCGGGCAGCAATTTGGCGATCGCGGGAAGCGCGGAGCGGGGCGCATGCAGCATGATGTACTTGCTGCCCTTCACCTGTTCGACGCCGTCGATGCGCATCAGCAGGCGGCGCGTCCAGTCCTGCTTTTCGGCCGCGATGGGCACCGGAGTGCGAATGAGCACCGCCTGACTCTCGAGCACGACATCGGTCTGGCGCAGGTGATTCGCGGCGAGTGTCGAGCCGGTGGAAACCAAATCGCAGATCAGGTCGGCCCTGCCGAGGCGGGGCGCTATTTCGACCGATCCGGACAGCACCACGACCTCCGCCCGGATGCCGCGTTCGGAAAGAAATCGTCCGAGAATGTGCGGGTAGGTGGTCGCAATGCGCTTGCCGGCGAGAGAGGCCGCGCCGCGGTAGTCGAATCCATCGGGCGCCGCGATGCACAGCTTGCAGCGGCCGAAATCCAGAGTCTTCACCGTTTCGAACAGGGGCGTCACGCCGCGTGTGCGAAACGCGAGAAGCTTCTCCTCGACCACGTTCAAGCCGACCAACCCCAGGTCGCAGACGTCCTCCTGCACCAGATCCGGTATATCGTCGTCGCGCACGAACAGCACGTCGAGCGGCATATTCTCCCCGTAGCACATGAGCTGGTCCTTGCCGCGGCTGTATTTGAGTCCGCAGCGGGCCAGCAGGTCGAGCGAGTTCTCGGTGAGCCGGCCGCTCTTTTGAACCGCGATTTTCAGCCGCATGGGGGCGCTCGTGTTCATGTGTCGAGCCTGAGCCGCTCGGTCACGGCGCGATAGCCGCCGTTGCCCGAAATCAGATAGCGGGCGACGCGCCCTACGGTGGTCACGCTCACCCCGGTCAGTTTGTGTATCTCGCGGTAGCACAGCCCGCGTTCCAACAGCTCCACCACCGCCCAGCGGTCGGCCATGGCCTGCAGCTCCGCCGGGGTGCACAGATCGCGGAAGAAGCTGCGGCATTCCTCAACGCTGCGCAACGCCAATATCGCCGTAAAGAGCGCGCGCTCATGCTGCTGTTCCTGGCGCAGGGTCACCGGGCGGTTGGTTTTCATGAGATCTAATGACACAATGTATTAACGTGTTAATACATTAGTACATTAAAGAGGGACGCGCAAGCGTAAATTGCTTGACGCGCGCGCGCGGCCTGCATACCATTTGTGGGCTCATCTAGACCGGCTGAGGGAAAGGCCCTTAGAAGCCGGGGCAACCACCCGAGGGTCCGTAGGATCGCTTGGGAACGGTGCCAACTCCTGCGGAACGAGGCTCCGGGCCTTGTGTCCGATAGATGGGCGGCGGGTTGAGCGGCGCGCACAGTGCCGCTGCAATGGCCAAAGAGCGGCGCCGCTCCTCAGGGGTTATGTAAACCTTGTCAGGAGCGAGCGATCCGATGTCGAGAAAACTCCCGAACAATGCCGCCGCGGCGGCGCAAGGCCAGGAATTCGCACCGTCGATCCGTAGCGAGCCGCCGGTTCACGATGCGGTTCTGCCTCTGCCGAGTCCATGGCGGTTGCACCATGGTGACGCGCTGGATGACGCGCGGATCGCCTTCCGTCTGGTCGGTCCGGAGGACGCACCGGTGGTGGTGGTGGTGGGCGGTATTTCCGCCCACCGGCAGTTGGACGGCGCTGCCGGATGGTGGCCTGAGATCGTCGGTGCGGGGCTCGGTATCGACACACGGAAATTCCGCGTCCTCGGCATCGATTATCTGGGCGGACCCGGCGCGAGTTCGGCGCCGCAGCCCGGCTCGGGTTTTCCCCCGCTCAGTTCCTTCGATCAGGCGGACGCCTTGCGGCAGATCGTGCTGCATTTGGGACTGAAATCGCTGCATGCCATTGTCGGCGCATCTTACGGCGGAATGGTGGCCCTGTGCTTCGCCGAGCGACACGCCGCACTCGTGGGCCGCATCGTGGTCTTGAGCGCTGCCGACAGGTCCCAGGTGCTCTCGACCGCTTGGCGCAGCGTTCAACGGCAAATCGTGCGCGAGGCCATTGCACGGGGCGATGGCCCGGCCGGGCTGAGGCTCGCCCGCGCGCTCGCGATGGCGACCTATCGCAGCGCCGTGGAATTCGAGCTGCGCTTCCGCGGAGCGCCGGTGCGCGAGGCCGACCGGTTTCGCTTCCCGATCGAGGAATACCTGTTCGCGCGCGGAAACAATTACGTGCAAAAGTACCGTGCGGAGACCTTTCTCTCCCTTAGCGAGTCGATCGATTTGCATCAAATGGACGCAACCAAGGTTCACACGCCGGCTACGCTGATTGCGGTGCGGGAGGACCAATTGGTGCCGTTCCACGATATGCAGGCTCTCGCCGCACGCCTCAACGGACCGCGCCAGCTCATCGAAATCAATTCCATATTCGGTCACGACGCGTTCTTGAAGGAGGGCGCGGCGCTTACGCCTATCATCAGACAAGCCTTAGCGGAGCACGGTTCATGAGCGATATCGATAAACCAGGAAAATCCCCGGCGACGAAGTCCCAGGCCACGCGGGCGGTGCGCGCGGGACTCGAATCGGATGCGCAGTACGGCTCGGTCGTGCCGCCGATTTATCTGTCGACGAATTTCGCTTTCGAGGGCTACCTCAAGCCGCGCAAGTACGATTACACCCGGTCCGGCAATCCGACCCGCGACCAGCTCGCGGGGGCGCTGGCGGATCTGGAGGGCGGCGCAGGAGCCGTGGTGACCTGCACGGGACTCGCGGCGATCACCTTGATCCTCTCCACGCTTCCGCATCGGGCTCGGGTGCTCGCGCCCTTCGATTGTTACGGCGGCACCTACCGGCTGCTGGCGGCCCTGCACGCGCAGGACAAGCTCGTGGTCGACTTCGTCGATCAGTCCGACGCCGCGGCCTTGAGCGCGGCGCTCGCAGCCAAGCCGAAGTTGGTGTGGATCGAGACGCCGAGCAATCCGCTGCTGCGCATCGTCGATATTCGCGCGGTCGCCGAGGCGGCGCACGCGGTCGGCGCATTGGTGGCCGCAGACAATACGTTTCTCTCGCCGCTATGGCAGCAGCCGCTGACGCTTGGCGCCGATCTCGTGATGCATTCCACCACCAAGTATTTGAACGGCCACAGCGATGTGGTGGGCGGAGCGGTGATCGCGGCTACCCCGGAGCTTTCGGAGGGTATCTCGTGGTGGGCCAATGCCATCGGCGTCACCGGCGCGCCGTTCGACAGCTTCATGAGTCTGCGCGGCGTGCGCACCCTGCACGCGCGCATGCGCGTGCATGCCGAGAATGCCGCGGCGGTCGTTGAAGTGTTGAACGGCCACCCGGCGGTGCGGCAGGTGTTTTATCCGGGGTTGGCCGATCATCCCGGACATGAGCTCGCCCGCCGCCAACAGACGGGCTTCGGCGCCATGTTGAGTTTCGAGCTCGCCGGCGGCGAGCCTGCGGTGGCGGCGTTTCTCGGGGGGCTCGAATGCTTTACGCTCGCGGAGTCCTTGGGTGGGGTCGAGAGCCTGATTTCGCATCCCGCCACGATGACTCACGCGGGCATGGACGAATCAGCCCGGCTTCGCGCCGGCATCGGGGCGGGGTTGCTGCGTGTGTCGGTCGGGATCGAGGGTGCCTCGGACCTCGCCGCCGACGTGAGCGCGGGTCTCGAGCGCGCGGCTAAAGCGCAGCCAGAACCGCATCTCCGGCGGCGCGCGTCGTGACGGGCGTTCGTCCCGGTCCGGCGAGATCGGCCGGCAGGGCACCCGAGACGACGGCCCGCGAAACGGCGGCCTCGAGCAAGCCCGCTTCGGACTCGAGCTTCAGCGAGTAGCGCAGCAGCATCGCCGCGCTCAGAATCGTCGCATAGGGATTGGCGATGCCGCGACCGGCGATGTCCGGCGCGGAACCGTGGATGGGCTCGAACAGTCCGCCGCGCCCGCCCGAGCCCAGGGATGCCGAGGGCAGGAGGCCGAGCGAACCCGCCAGCATCGATGCCTCGTCGGTGAGAATATCGCCGAACATATTCTCGGTGACGATCACGTCGAAGTCGCGCGGCCGCTTCAACAGGTGCATGGCCGCCGCATCCACCAGCACGTGCTCGTAGCGCACGTCGGAAAATTCGGCCGGCAATATGCGCTCGACCACCGTGCGCCACAGGCGCGAGGTTTCAAGAACGTTGGCCTTGTCGACCGAGGTGAGTTTTCCGCGGCGCGAACGCGCCAATTGCGCCGCGAGGCGCACTACGCGCTCGATCTCCATCACGGTGTAGCGGCAGATGTCGACCGCCTCGGTGGCGGTGCGCCGCTTTTCCCCGAAATAGATTCCCCCCGTCAGTTCGCGCACCACCATGATATCGACGCCCTGCAGCAGCTCGGCCTTGATGGGTGAGGCATCGAGCACCGCCGGATGCGGAACCACGGGGCGCAGATTGGCGAACAATCCGAGCGCCTGGCGCAGCTGCAGCAACCCCTGTTCGGGGCGGACTTTGGCATTCGGATCCGACCACTTCGGGCCGCCCACGGCGCCGAGCAGCACGGCGTCGGCGCGCTGACAGAGGCTCAAGGTGTCCGCGGGCAGCGCCACCCCCGTCGCGTCGATGGCCGCGCCGCCCAATAGCGCCGGCTCGAATCGAAAGGCGTGGCCGAAGCGATCCGCAACGCGCTCGAGCGCACGCACCGCCTCGGCGGTGACCTCCGCGCCAATGCCGTCGCCGGCGATCACGGCAATCAATGCGTGCAATGACCCTCTCCGGGGCCTATTCGCGCGGCTTCATAACGCTCGATGTCGCCGTGCTTGCTTAGCAGGTAACCAAGCTCGTCGATCCCGTTCAGCAGGCAATGGCGCGCGAAGGCCTCGATGGGAAAGGCGACCGTGGCGCCGGTGGGCAGCGTCAATCGGGCGGTTTCCAGATCGATGTCGACCTCCGCACCGGGATGATCGAGCAGCCAGGCCGCGGTGGCATCATCCACCGTGATCGGCAGCAGTCCGTTCTTCAACGAATTGCTTCGAAAAATATCGGCGATTTCGGTGCTGATGACGGCGCGAATCCCGTAGTCCAAAAGCGCCCAGGGCGCGTGCTCGCGCGAGGAGCCGCAGCCGAAATTTCGTCCCGCCACCAGCACCCGGCATTCACGCGCCGCCGCGCGGTTCAACACGAAATCCGGATTCGGCGTGCCGTCCGCCCGATAGCGCCAGTCGGCGAACAGTTGCTTGCCCAATCCCTCCTTGGTCGTCGTCGTCAAAAACCGCGCGGGGATGATCTGATCGGTGTCCACATTGCTGGACGGTATAACGATGGTGCGCGAGCGCACTCGCTTCAAGGGTTCCATCACATGAACTCTCTGGGATCGGTGATTCTGCCGCGAACCGCGCTCGCAGCCGCGGTGAGCGGACTGGCCAGCAAAGTGCGCGCGCCGATGCCTTGCCGCCCCTCGAAATTGCGGTTGCTGGTGCTGAGCGCGTACTGGCCGGTGGGGACCGTGTCGCCGTTCATGCCCAGGCACATGGAGCAGCCCGACTCGCGCCAGTCGGCGCCCGCGGTGCGGAAAATATCGGCGAGACCGGCCGCCTCGGCGTCGCGCTTGATCTGTTGCGAGCCGGGCACGATGAGCAGCTGCACGCCGGCCGCCACCCGGCGGCCCTTGAGGATTTGCGCCGCGGCCTGCAAATCCTCGAGCCGTCCATTGGTGCAGCTGCCGATGAACACCACGTTCACCGGCTTACCCGCCATGGCCTCGCCGCGGTGAAATCCCATGTAGCGCAGCGCCTTTTCCGCAACGGCATCGCCGGCGGTATCGGGAATCGGCGAACTGATCGGCACCACCATGCCGGGATTCGTGCCGTAGGTGATCATCGGCTCGAGCCTGGACGCATCGATTTCGACCGATGTGTCGAACACGGCACCCGCGTCGGTGGCGAGTTCCTTCCAGCGCACGCGTACGGCTTCCCAATCGGCGCCCGTCGGGGCGCGCGGCCTGCCCTTGAGGTACGCCAGCGTGGTTTCGTCGGGCGCGATCATGCCGGCACGCGCGCCGGCCTCGATGGACATGTTGCACATGGTCATACGCTGCTCCATCGAGAGCGCCCGGATGGTCGCGCCACGGTACTCGAACACATGTCCGGTGCCGCCCGATACCCCGACCTTGCCGATGATGGAAAGGATCAGGTCCTTGGCTGTGACGCCGGACGGCAGTGCACCCTCGACGTTGATGGCGAACGTCTTCGGTTTTCGCTGCAGCAGGCACTGGGTGGCGAGCACGTGCCCGACTTCGGTGCTGCCGATGCCGAAGGCGAGGGCGCCGAACGCGCCGTGGGTGCTCGTATGGCTGTCGCCGCAGACGATGGTCATGCCCGGCTGGGTGGCGCCGAGTTCCGGGCTGATGATGTGCACGATGCCGCGTCGCGCATCGCGCAGCCCGAAAAGCTCGACGCCGAAATCCGCGGCATTGCGCTCGAGCTGGGCCACCTGCTTGGCGGCGGCGTCCACCGCAATCGGCACGTTGCCGAACACCTGTTCGGTGCGGGTGGGCGTCGAGTGATCCATGGTGGCGAGGGTGCGATCGGGGCGGCGCACCGGCAGGCCCAGGGACTTCAGGAGACTGAACGCCTGCGGCGATGTGACCTCGTGAATCAGATGCAGATCGATGTAGAGCACCGCCGGCGTGTCGGGGGTCTCGGGCAGCACTTCGTGTGCAGTCCAGACCTTGTCGAACAACGTGCGTGCGGCCGCGGTCATCGTGTCAGGCCTTGCCGGATTCCAGCCACGGCATGCGCGCACGCAACGATGAACCCACCTTTTCGATCTTGTGGTTGAGGTCGGCCTTCAGCAGCTTCGAGTACTTGCGGCGGCCGCTCTTGGTTTCGGAAATCCATTGGCGCGCAAACTTGCCGGATTGAATCTCCGCGAGAATTTTTTTCATTTCCCTCTTGGTGGCCTTGTTCACCACGCGCGGGCCTCGCGTCAGGTCGCCGTACTTGGCGGTGTCGCTGATGAAGCGATGCATCTTGGTGATGCCGCCCTCGTGCAGCAGGTCGACGATCAGCTTGAGCTCGTGCAGGCACTCGTAATAAGCGACCTCAGGCTGGTAGCCCGCTTCGACCAGCGTCTCGAAACCCTTGACGACGAGCTCGGTGGCGCCGCCGCACAGCACCACCTGTTCGCCGAACAGATCGGTCTCGGTTTCTTCGGCAAACGTCGTCTCAAGTACGCCGCCGCGGGTGCCGCCGATGCCGTGCGCATAGGCGAGGGCATTGGCCTTGGCGTGTCTGCTCGGGTTTTGCGCGACCGCGATCAAGCATGGCACGCCGCGACCTTGGCTGTACTGGCGGCGCACCAGATCGCCCGGCCCCTTGGGCGCGATCAGCACCACGTCCAGATCCTTGCGCGGCCGGATCTGCTTGAAATGCACGTTAAAGCCGTGCGCGAACAGCAAGGTTGCGCCCTTTTCGATGTGCGGCTTCAATTCATGATACAGCGCCTTTTGCGCCAGGTCGGGAACGAGCATCGCCACGAGCTGCGCGTCCTTGACGGCGGCGACCGGTTCCTGCACTTTCAGGCCGTCCTTCTTGGCCTTGTTCCAGCTATCGCCCTTGCGTACCCCGACCACCACGTCGAAACCGCTGTCGCGCAAATTGAGCGCGTGCGCACGACCTTGGCTGCCGTAACCTAGGATGGCGATGCGCGCTCCGCGCAGGGCTTTTTTATCGACGTCTTTTTGCGAATACAAACGCATGTGATGCTCCCTGAAAGTAGCCGCAAATAGCAACACAGAATCTCTTATCATGCAAGGGCTACCGCCGATCCATACGGCTTCTTGAGGGACCCATGATCATGACCGACAACGCCGCCGCTGCGGTTCCGCTGTGGCTCTTGTACGAGGACGAAGTGGACGGGTGGCGCGCGCGCCAGAGTGCGCAGCTGGCGAAGTGGCTCGGCGAGCATAATTTTCGCGGGGAGAAGCATCGGGTGCTGTTGGCAGCGGATGCGGCGGGGGGCGTGCTCTTGGCGGTCTGCGGCTTGGGCAAGCGCCAGGGAGCCCTCTCGATGTGGCACGCGGCGGGTTTCGCGGAGCGGCTCCCGGCACGCCGTTATCGATTGGCGCAAGACTGGAGCGCCGGCGATGCCACACAACTGTCCCTGGGATTCGCCTACGGAGCCTACCGGTTCGACCGGTATCGGTCGGTCAAGTCCGAAGCCGGCGCGACCATCGAGGCGCCGCCGAATGCGGATCAGTCGTTCGTCGCACTGGCGTGCGAAGCGCTGACGATGGCGCGCGATTGGATCAACACCCCGGCATCGGACTTCGGTCCGACGCATCTCGCGGCTGCGGCGCGCGAGCTGGCCGGGCGGCACCGCGCCGTTTACCGGGAATGGGCGGGTGAGGAGCTGCGCGCCAACTTTCCGGCGATTCACGCCGTGGGTCGGGCGAGCGCGGACGCCCCGCGCTTGCTCGAGATCCGCTGGTCGCCCATGCAGTCCGCTACGCTTCCGCGCCTGACGCTGGTCGGAAAGGGCGTGTGCTTCGACAGCGGCGGCCTCGACATCAAGCCGAGCTCCGGCATGGCGTTGATGAAGAAAGACATGGGTGGCGCGGCGATCGCACTCGCACTCGCACACATGCTCATGAGCAGTCGGGTCCGCGCCGAGCTTCGGATTCTCGTCCCGGCGGTCGAGAACTCGATCGGTGCCGACGCATACCGGCCGGGCGACGTGCTGACCTCGCACAAAGGCCTTACCGTCGAGGTGGGAAACACGGACGCCGAAGGGCGTTTGGTGCTTTGCGATGCGCTGGCGCTGGCCGATGCCGAGTGTCCAGACCTCATCATCGACTTTGCGACCTTGACCGGGGCCGCGCGGGTAGCATTGGGACCGGAGTTGCCGGCGCTGTTCGGCAGCGACGAGCGGGTTGTGGCCGATTTGACGCGGTCCGCCGCCGCGGCCCATGACCCGCTGTGGCCCATGCCGTTGTGGATGGGATACGACGATGAACTCGCGAGCAAGATTGCCGATCTCAATAACGTTGCCGCGTCGGGGTTTGCTGGCGCGATCTTCGGCGCCCTGTTTCTCAAACGCTTCGTCACGAAGACCAAGCACTGGCTGCACCTCGACTTGTATGCCTGGAATCCGCGGGAGCGGCCCGGACGTGGTGTCGGCGCCGAGCCACAGTCGGTACGCGGCGTGTATTGCTACTTGCTCGAGCGCTACGGTACGGTGTGAGATATGCGACACAAATCCAAATCAGCTGCAAGTGCTTCGAAGAGCGCACGGTCCGACGATTCGCGCCGCTATTCGCGGACCGTCGTGGACGGCCTCAAACAGGCTCCCGCGCGCGCGATGCTGCATGCCGTGGGCTTCAGCGATGCGGACTTCGACAAACCTCAGGTCGGCATTGCCTCCACCTGGAGCAATCTCACCCCCTGTAATATGCACATCGACGAACTCGCACGCCTGGCCGCGGCCGGGGTCGAGGCGCAAGGCGCCAAGGCCGTCACCTTCAACACCATCACGGTGTCCGACGGTATTTCGATGGGCACGCCGGGCATGCGCTACTCGCTGGTGTCGCGCGAGGTCATCGCGGATTCGATCGAGACGGTGGTCGGCGCCCAGGGCTTTGACGGCGTGGTGGCGTTCGGCGGATGCGACAAGAACATGCCGGGCTGTTTGATCGCGCTGGCGCGGCTCGACCGCCCCGCGGTCTTCGTCTACGGCGGGACTATCCGGCCGGGAGCCGACAAGCGCGACATTGTTTCGGTGTTCGAAGCGGTCGGCGGCCGAGCACAGGGCACGGTCACGGAGCAGCAGCTCAAATTCATCGAGCGTACGGCGATTCCAGGTCCGGGGTCGTGCGCCGGCATGTATACGGCGAACACCATGGCATCGGCAATCGAGGCCTTGGGTATGAGCCTGCCGAACAGCTCGGCCCAGGACGCGATATCGAGCCAGAAGCGCGATGATTGCGCGCGCGCCGGCGCCGCCGTGGTCGAGCTGATCAAGCGCGGCATCAGGCCGCGCCAAATCATGACGCGCAAGGCCTTCGAGAATGCGATCACGGTGTGTATTGCGCTCGGCGGCTCGACCAATGCGGTGCTGCATCTGTTGGCGATGGCCTCGGCGGCGAACATTAAGCTGGAACTGGATGATTTCACTCGGATTGGCAAGCGCGTTCCGGTATTGGCGGATCTGCGTCCAAGCGGCCGGTTCTCGATGTCCGAGCTGGTGGCGATCGGGGGAATTCAACCCTTGATGAAGACGCTGTTGACCGCGGGACTGCTGCACGGGGACTGCCTGACGGTCACCGGGCGTACCTTGGCGCAGAACCTGCACGCGGTCCCGCCTTATCCCCCTGGGCAGGAAATCGTGCGGCCGTTGAAGGATCCGATCAAGAAGGACAGTCATCTGGTCATTCTGTACGGCAACCTCGCGCCTGCGGGGGCGGTGGCAAAAATCACGGGGAAGGAGGGCCTGCGCTTCACCGGCAGGGCGCGCGTTTTTAATTCCGAGGAAGAGTCCCTGGCGGGAATCCTGGGCGGGAAGGTGCGGGCCGGGGACGTGGTGGTGGTCCGCTATGAAGGTCCGAAAGGCGGCCCTGGAATGCGCGAAATGCTCAGCCCGACCGGCGCAATCATCGGCAAGGGGCTCGGCGCCGCGGTCGCGCTGATCACCGACGGGCGTTTTTCCGGCGGCAGCCACGGGTTTGTCGTCGGACATTTGTCGCCGGAGGCGGCCGTGGGCGGCCCGCTGGCTCTGGTGCAGACCGGTGACGAGATTACGATTGATGCAAAGCGGCGAGAAATCACCTTGAGTGTCAGCGCGGCTGAACTGAAACGCCGGCGCAAGAAATGGAGGCCGCCAAAACCCTATGCGCGGCGCGGCGCGTTGGCGAAATACGCGAGGCAAGTCAGCAGCGCCTCGTCGGGTGCGGTGACCGACTTGGAGTGAGGCTGTGGGCCCAAGGTCGCGCTTGCAGTGCGGGCGGGATGTGTGTCAGTCTCTTTACCTGCCGCAGAGGACTTGAAGGGACGCCGCGGGAAATTCATTGGGATGCTGGTTTTCCAGGTGTGCGTGGCAGACATGCGCGCGGCGCGCATGGCAAGTTTGTGTATAAAGGCCTAGGTCGCAAACAGACTTATGTATAAATTCGAAGAGCCGGGATTATTTTCGGGCACTAGGGGCGCGGCCCTCATCGCCGTCATCATTTTGCATGTGGGCATAGTCTGGGCGTTTTACACGGGACTGGCCGGCAAGCTCTACCAAAAGATCATTCCGCCGGTGGAAATCGCGCAGATCGACAAGCCGAAGGATGTGGATAAGCCGCCGCCGCCGCCGCCCAAGCTCGAGGAAATCAAGCCGTACGTGCCGCCGCCGGAATTCGTCGACATCCAGGCGCCGCAGCAAGAGACCACCGCCATCACCCAGACGACCAATGTGCAAAGGGCCGCGCCGGTCGTACAGGCGCCGCCGCCCCGGCCCGGCACGCCGCTGCGCATGGATCCGAAGCATCCGCTCAAGATCGGCGAGGAGTGGTATCCGGATGCGTCCAAGCGAGCCAATGAAGAGGGTCGCTGCGTCGTGCAGGTGACGGTCGCGGCCGACGGTATGATCAAGTCCGAATCGCTTCAGACCAGCAGCGGCTTTCCGCGCTTGGATGAAGCATGCCTGAAGGCCGTGCACGGGCAGCGCATGCTCCCGGCGACCGAGGACGGCAAACCGGTCGAAAAGACTGCGTCCCTGCCGATCGTCTGGAAACTCACGAATAAATGAGTCGGCGCTGATTTAGAGTTAGATTACTACTACGCAAATCCAAATGTAGAGGGAATCGGTCAATGCAAGAGACAGCTGTTGAAAACCCATATGGCCTTGGTGCGTTGATCGCGAATGGCGACATAATCGCCCGATCGATCCTCGCCATCCTGTTGATCATGTCGCTTTTGACATGGTTCATCATGATCACCAAGTTTTTCGATCAACGCCGGCATCGTCTGCAGGCCATCGAAGCGGAGCGGGAGTTTTGGGATTCCACGAGTCTGACCGATGCCATCGGCAAGCTGAAGGGCAATTCGAATCCCTTCCGCGCGCTCGCCGAGACGGGCAAGCAGGCGGTCGAATACCACGAGATCAACAAGAGCCGGCTCTCGGGCGCCATCGGCACCAGCGAGTGGATTACCGAATCGCTGCAGCGAACCGCGGACGCCGTCATCAGCCGCATGCAAGCGGGCTTGCCGGTGCTCGCTTCGGTCGGCGCCACCGCGCCGTTCGTCGGACTGCTGGGTACGGTCATCGGCATCTACCACGCATTGATCGCCATCGGCGTGGCCGGTCAGGCATCCATCGACAAGGTGGCGGGTCCGGTGGGCGAGGCGCTCATCATGACGGCCATCGGGTTGGCGGTCGCCGTGCCGGCGGTGCTGGGCTACAACATTCTATTGCGCCGCAATAAGGGCACCCAGGAACGCGTCAGCCACTTTACCCATGAACTGCATGCCTACTTGATTTCGGGTGCGAAGATGGGTTTGGGCATGGACAAGGGACCCGCGCCGGTCGGCAAATCCGCGACTGCTGCGGCTCGCTAGGAACCTAGCTCATGGCGATCAACATCGGCAGCGGTGACGAAGGCGAGGCGATGTCGGACATCAACGTCACGCCCTTGGTGGACGTGATGTTGGTGTTGCTGATCATTTTCATCATAACGATCCGGGTCATTATTCAACAGGTGCCGGTGGAATTGCCGAAGGCCACCAATTTGCCGACTCAGACCAAGCCGGAAAATATCACCATTGCCATCGACAAAGAGGGCGATATTTTTTGGAATACCCTGAAGGTGAACGGCACAGATGATCTCAAGGCTCGCTTACGCGCCATCGCGCGTGAAGAGCCGCAGCCGGAAGTGCACATTCGCGGCGATTCGAATGTTCGCTATCAGTACGTGGGACAGGTGCTCGTGGCCACTCAGCAGATCGGCATACGCAAGGTGGCTTTCATCACCACGCCCGATCATTTCGGTCCCGGCACCTAGGAGAGACCCAACATGGCGATGGCAGTAGGCAGTCAGGAAGGGCAGTCGTATTCTGAAATCAACATGACGCCGTTGATCGACGTCATGCTGGTGCTGCTCATCATTTTCATCATTACGATTCCGAGCCAAACGCACGCGGTCAAGATCGACAACCCGTTGCCGCCGCCGCCGAACTTCGTACCGCCGCCGCCGCCGGAAGTCATTGATTTGTCGATCGACTTCGACGGCACATTGCTGTGGAACAAGACCCCGGTTGATCGCGCGACGCTGCAGAGCTATATCAGCCAAGAGGCCGTCAAGGATCCGCAGCCGGAAGTGCACATCACGGTCGACAAGTTCGCCAAGTATGAAATCGTGGCTCAGACGCTCGCCGATCTGCAGCATCGCGGATTGAAGAAGATTGGATTCGTCAACAACGATTATTTCTAACTAGGATCCTGGGCGGGTATCTCGGCGCGTCGGCCCCAATAAAAACTGGGTTCACGCGCCGTTTGTTTGACCGGTCCGCCTGCAAACACAAGTTGAGATCGCAAAGCAGCGAGGATGTACTCATGACTCAATCGATTACACATAGGGTTCCCGGACGGTTCGAGCGCTGGACGCGCGGCGCGGGCCTCGTGCTCGTGCTGGCGGCGGCGTGCGTTGCCATGACTTCGGCGGTCTCGGCGGCCGACAAGCCCAAGGGACCGGAAATCAGCCGCGTCATCGCTAAGGAAATGACCGCGGCGCAGAAGGCGCTGCAGGCAGGCCAATGGGCCGAGGCGCTCAAGAGTTTGGACGAGGCGGAGACGAAATCTCCGCTCACCACGTTCGATAAAAAGACCATCTACAATTTCAAGGGCTTCGCCGACGTCAAGCTGGGCAATTTGAAAGCCGCCCAAGGAGAATTCGAAAAGGTCCTGGCCACGGGCGCCGCGACGCCCGAGGAAGTCACCAACATCACCCGAACGTTGTTCGGCATCTCCGCGAGCACCAACCAGTATCAGAAGACCATCGATTACGGCAAGCAGATGGTCGATGCGGGGACCGCGACCCCCGACAATGTGGCGATCATTGCGCAAAGTTACTACCAGCTGAAGGACTGTAAGAACGCGAGCCTGTGGTCGGACAAGGCGATTGCCGCGACGCGCAAGGCCGGAGAGACGCCCAAAGAGAACATCTATCTGTTCAAATTGCAGTGTGCGTCCGACGCCGGCGATACCGCGACGATGGACGCGGTGCTCATGGATCTCATCCGCCTCAACAATAAGACGACGTATTGGAACACGCTGCTGCGCATAGAGCGCCAGGACGAGCGGGTCGACCGCAATACGTTGATGATCTACCGGATCATGTACAACACCAATTCGATGAATGCGGATACCGATTATATCGAGATGGCGCAGCTGCTGGCCGATGCGGCTCTTCCGGGAGAGGCGGAGGCGGTTCTCGAAAAGGCCATTTCCACCGGCGTGCTCAAGGATGAGCACAAGGAACGCACCAATCGTCTCCTGACCTCGTTGAAGTCCCGTGCGGATTCCGACAAAAAAGGTCTGGCGCAGGAAGACGCCGAGGCGCAGAAGAATCCGGCGGGCGAGCTCGACGTCAAGCTCGGCGAGGTGTATTACGGCTTCGGCGACTATCAAAAGGCGGTGGACGCCATCAGCCGCGGTATCCAAAAGGGTCAAGTCAAGCACCTGGACGAGGCGTACGTGTATCTCGGACTTGCCCAGGCCCAGATCAAGAATTTCCCGGAAGCCAAACGGACCTTCGCCAATCTGAAACTCGTGCCCGACATCAGCCCGCGCGTGCTGAAGTTGTGGACGCTTTACGCCGAAAAGCTCGGCTCATGAGCGGCCAGGTCAGAGGAGAATTGCAATGACGATCAAAGCCGGCGATAAGATGCCCGACGGCAAATTCACCCGCATGACCAAGGACGGTCCACAGAAGCTCACCACCGACGAACTGTTCAAAGGCAAGACCGTGGTGCTGTTCTCGGTTCCGGGAGCATTCACGCCGACCTGCGATGCCAAGCATTTGCCCGGATTCGTCGAGTTGGCCGACCAGTTAAAGGCGAAGGGTGTGGACGCCATCGCCTGTACAGCCGTCAATGATGTGTTCGTGATGAATGCATGGGGTAAATCCGGGGGCGTTGGCGATAAGATTCTGATGTTGGCCGACGGCAACGGCGAGTACGTCAAGGCGCTGGGGCTCGAGTTGAACGCCAGCGGCTTCGGCATGGGCATGCGCGGTCAACGCTTCGCGGTCGTCGTGAAGAACGGGCTCGCCACTCACGTGAACGTGGAAGCGCCGGGCGAGTTCAAGGTTTCCGCGGCGGAATACATCCTCAAGCAGCTCTAGCCTGCGCTGTTCATGAACGAGGGGATAGTTCGGTCGAGGCTGGATCGGTCACGCATTTTCCGGACCGCCGTAAATCCGTCCATGGAGGCTGCGGGAAAAACGTCCTGTTTTTCACGCTCCTGAAAATGCATGACCGATCCAGCCTCCGCGCACGAGTGCACGTATCGTTCATGAATAGTTCAGGCTAGTCGGCGCGCCTTGCTTGCCCTGCGGACTTCGCCGCCCGTTTTCGCCGTTGCGGAAGCCGAGCGGATCGCGCGGGAATGCTACGACCTTTCCGTTTCAGCCCAGCCGCTGTCGGGGGAACGCGACTGCAACTTTCGCCTGCGCGGCGCGGATCAGCTCGAATACGTGCTGAAGATCGTCGATCGCGAAGCCACCCCCGAGGCAATTGACTGCCAAATCCGCGTGCTTCGTCATCTGGCCGAAGCCGACCCGGCGCTGCCGGTGCCGCGCATTCATGCCACCGCGCAAGGCGAGGACGTCGGCACCATCCGGCGGGACGACGGCATCTACACGGCCTGTCTCATGGGCTACCTGCCGGGACAGCTGCTCGCGCAACGCGCACCCGCCGCGGCGCTGCTGCTCAATCTCGGCGACACCCTCGCGCGTCTGGATCGCGCATTGCAGGGCTTCTTCCATCCCGCGCTTGCGCAGCGCCTCGCATGGGACGTAAGGCGGCTTCCGGAGCTCGTCGAATTCGCCCCCTGCATACATTCCCTTCCGCTCCGAAATAGGATCGAGGAGGTGTCCGCGGAGCTCGCGAGACGCATGCCGGCTCTGCGATCACTGCGCAGTCAGGCGATTCACGGCGATTGCCATGGCCACAACCTTTTGGTCGACGCCGAGGGGGTCGGCATCAGCGGCATTTTGGATTTCGGCGACATGATACACGCGCCGCTGGTGTTCGAGCCTGCGGTCGCAATGTCCGAATTGCTCAGCGATGATCTGGCGCCGCTGGACGCGCTGTCGCTGCTGCTGCGCGGTTATTCGCAGCGTCAGCCGCTCGAACCCGCCGACGTCGAGGTCCTATATGATCTCATCGCGGGGCGCCTTGCCACGACGATTCTGGTGCACGCTTTCAGGGGGCGGCAGGACGATCGCGGTGCAGCGGTTCTCGATCGCCCGGCGGCACTTGCGGCGCGTTCCCTCGATGTCCTGACGCAGGCGGGACGCGATTTCCTGACCAAGACGTGGCACGATGCCGCGGACTCGACCTCGCCGAGCGGGCTGTGGGCGGCGACGGCGGCTGTCGATCTGTCGCGCCGGCACCGGCTGCTGGGCGCCGGTGCGGAGCTCTTCTACGAGCAGCCGCTGCACATCGTGCGCGGCAGCGGAGTGTGGCTCTACGACAGCAACGGGCGCCCCTATCTCGATGTGTACAACAACGTGCCGCACGTGGGACACGCCCATCCGACGGTGGTCCGGGCGATACAAAAGCAGTCGGCGATCTTATCGACTCACACCCGCTATCTGCACGGCGGCATTCTCGAGTATGCAGAGCGGTTGACCGCAACTCTGCCGGCGCATCTCGACGCCTGCATCTTCGTCAACTCCGGCAGCGAGGCCAACGACGTCGCGTGGCGGATCGCGCAATCGGCCACCGGCAACAAAGGGGCCTTGGTGATGAAGAACGCCTACCACGGCATAACGGATGCCGTGGCGGCGCTTACGCCGGGTACCGGAGAGCCGCGCGACGCTCGGGTCGTGACGCTGGCGATTCCTCCAACGGGCTCCAACGCGCACGAGGCATTGGCGCGCGGCGAGCTTGCGGCGGCCACCGAGGATGCGGACCGCGCGGTTCATTCCCTGTCGAGCCGCGGCTTCGCACCCGCCGCTTTTTTCGTCGACTCCGCCCTGACCAGCTCCGGCATTCTCGATCCGCCGCCGGAGTGGGCAGCCGCGGTGGCCGAGCGCGTGCGGGCGGCCGGCGGTCTGATCGTGGCTGATGAAGTGCAGTACGGGCTGGGCCGTTCCGGGTCGCACTTCTGGGGATTCGCGCGCCGCGGCTTCGAACCCGACATCGTCACGCTCGGAAAACCGGTGGGCAACGGCTACCCGTTGGGCGTGGTCATCGCCAACCGGGCGCTGATCGAGGCATTCCAATCGAAATTCGGTTTCTTTTCCACCTTCGGCGGCAATCCCGTGGCGGCTGCCGCGGGACTTGCGGTGCTCGAGGTGCTTGATCGCGAACAACTCATGTCCAACGCACACAGGACCGGAGAGTACCTGCGCCGGCGATTAACCGATTTGGCGGCTCGGCATCCCTGCCTCGGAGCGGTGCGCGGGGTGGGCCTTCTGCTCGGGCTCGAAATCATCGGCATGCCGGCTCACCCGGCGCGTCAGCGCGCCAAGCGGATCATCAACATCCTGGTTTCCCAGGCGCGGGTGCTCATCGGCTACGAAGGTCCCGAGGCCGCCGTGCTGAAGCTGCGGCCACCGATGCCGTTCCGTGTTGAGCACGCGGACCTGTTGATCGACGCGCTCGATGCCGCCGCGACGATGGTCGAAACGCACCCGGGCGGCGCATAGACTGTCCCTTGCGCGGCTCGCGGGATGCCGATGCCCGCGCCTACCGCCCACTGCCGAGGACCGCACATCTTGCAGCTACGATGAGCGCGGTGATGGAGCCGGCGGCTGCCAATGCCGTGGCTACCCCCAGGTGATCGCCCACGATGCCCCACATCCATGCGCCGATCGGGGCCACTCCGTTGAACAACATGACGAAAAGACCCAGCACGCGGCCGCGCATCGCTTCCGGAACATTCTGCTGAAGCAGCATGTTGCCGCCGGAGACCACGACCGTCAGTGAGAACCCGAGCGCCGCCACCAACAGGGCAAGAATACCGGCCGGCAATCGGGCGCCTGAAACCCCCACGGCGATGAGCCCGAGCGCCGCGATGGCCAGCGACGCCGGAATCGCGCTGCGCAGGGTTTTATCCGTTTCCACGTGGGCCAAAATCAGCGCAGCGCCGACCGCTCCGCCCCCTGCCGCAGTCATCAATTGCGCATAGGAGATAGATTGGCCGGCCGCCCATAGGCGCGCCGCGGCCGGCAGCAGGCTTGTATATGGAATCGCAAACAGCGTGGCGATCCCTATCCAGGCAAGCGTTTGCCGCGTCTGTGCATGCGTTTTGCAGTAGAGCCATCCTTCGCGCAGCGAATTCAGTGAGATTCGCCGGATCGGTTCGTGTGCGGTAATGCTCAGCTTGAAAAGCACGACACAAAACAGGGCGCACGAGAGGGCGTTTGCGGCAAAGCAGGCACGGGCATCCCATCTTCCGAGAAGCAAGGCGGCGAGTGCCGGTCCGATCAGGCGCGCCGCATGGACGGACGCCGAGCTCAAGGCCACGGCATTTCCGATGTCTCCTGGATGATCCAGCAGGCGGGCAAGAATCGACTGACGGGCAGGCAGATCGAGCGCACTGATCACCCCGCCGATCGCCGTCAGCGTGAACAAGAGGGCGGTGCGAGGCGCTCCGCCGTCGCAGCTCGCCGTCAACAGGAGCGCTTGAGCGAGACTCGCGAGCTGAGTGCAGATGAGGACGCGGCGGCGATCAAACCGGTCGTTGAGCACCCCCGCGAGCGGGGACAGCATCAAGATCGGCAATTGCGAGAAGACAAGCGCCACGCCGACGGCCGCGGACGAGCGGGTCGCGCGGAATGCCAGCAAGGCGATCGTGATTTGCTGAATCCACGTTCCGGTGAGCGAGATCAACTGTCCCAGCAGATAGGAGCGCAGGCGCGGCGATTCGAGTGCCCGGAACCCCGATAACGAGGGTGTCACTCAAGGTTCGTCCGGCCGTCCGAGGCTTCGATGATGTGGCGCGAATTTTCCGGGGAACGAAACAACAAAGGCCGCTGCGGAATCCTTTCTCCCGCTTTGACGGCATCCAAAACGATCCGGTGGTGCGGCGATTTATCGCAAACCGGATCGGTAGCCCCGATATCGCCCGTCAGGAGGTACGCCTGGCATCGGCAGCCGCCATAGTCCGTGGTTCGTTCCGGACAACTGCGGCAGGGTTCCGGCATCCATGCCTCACCGCGGAATCGGTTGAACGATGGGGAATCGAACCAAATATCGCGAACGGTCGAGCTGCGTACGGAAGGAAACTCAAGACCGGGCAGCATACGGGCCGCCTGACAGGGCAGAGCCGTCCCGTCCGGACTCACGCACAGGATGGTGGTTCCCCAGCCATTCATGCAGCGCTTCGGGCGTCCCTCGAAATAGTCCGGCACGACAAAGAAAAGCCGCAGGCGGTTACCGAGACTTGCACGGCGCGCCGCCACAACCGCTTCGGCACGCTCGAGTTGCTCGCGGCTCGGTATGAGATGATCCCGGTTGAGCAGTGCCCAGCCGTAATACTGAGTGTTGGCGAGCTCCAGATATTCCGCGCCGATTTCGTGCGCCAGATCGATGATGCGATCGACGTGATCGATGTTGAGACGATGGATGACGCAATTCATCACCATGGGAAAGCCGTGGCCCTTGATCAATCCGGCCACGCGCCGTTTGAGATCAAAGGTGCGTGTGCTCGACAGGAAATCGTTCACCTCGCGAGTGGAATCCTGGAACGAAAGCTGAATATGATCGAGCCCTGCCTCCTTCAGCAGTCGAATGCGGACTTCATTGAGGCCGGCTCCCGAGGTGATGAGGTTCGTGTAGTAGCCGAGCCCGTGCGCCTCGGCGACCAGTATTTCCAAATCCTTGCGCGTCAGGGGCTCGCCCCCGGAAAAACCGAGCTGTACGGCGCCCAAGGCGCGCGCTTCTTTCAGCACCCGAACCCAGTCCGCCGTAGACAGCTCGTCCTTCTGTGCGGCGAAATCCAAGGGATTCGAGCAGAACGGGCAATGCAGCGGGCAGGTATAGGTAAGTTCGGCCACGAGCCATAGCGGCGGCGTCACGCTCATCGGTCCACCCACTCGACCCAGCCCTTGTCGGTGGCGACCTTCAGGAACGCCTCGACATCCGCCCCAAGTCCGGTGGTGGCGAAGGCGTTCTCGAGCTCGGCGATGATCTCGGCCGCGGATTTGATGCCGTCGCACCGGAGCAGAATATGCCCGGCGCTCGCATTGAGCTTGACCATGCCCTCCGGAAACAGCAGTACGTGAGCCTGCTGGGCCTCCTCCCACTGCAGACGAAACAGGGGGGCGACGCGAGGGCGGGCGGACGTCGAGTTCGGCTCCGGATCAGTCATGGATGGGTCCGTAGCGCAGTTGAATGGCGTCGAGCATCGACCAGAGGATGTCGAGCTTGAGCTGCAGAATCTCAAGTGCACGGTCTTGGGCCTCCCGCGTGGTGAAGTACCCCAGCGTGATCTTGAGCCCGTGCTCGACGTCGCGGCTCGCGAGCGGAATGCGGCTTCGGAAATACTCAAGCCCCGCGGAGTCGATCCAGGGATAGTGAATCGGCCAGGTCGCGAGCCGCTCCTTGTGGATCTGCGGGGCGAATAATTCCGTCAACGAGGCGCAAACGGCCTCTTGCCAGGGGCGTCTGCGCGCAAAGTCGACGTAGGCGTCGACCGCGAAGCGCACGCCCGGGACGAGGTCGCGCAGCGACCATAAATCCTCGCGTGAAATTCCCACCGCTTCTCCGAGTTTGACCCATGCTTCGATGCCTCCGGGGTCCTGATCGGTGCCGTCGTGATCGAGCATGCGGCGCACCCATTGGCGCCTGACATCCCGATCGGGGCAGTTGGCCATCACGGCGGCATCTTTCAGCGGGATATTGATCTGGTAATAGAAGCGATTGGCCACCCACCCGCGGATCTGATCGGCGCTCGCCCGACCCGTATTCACCGCGACGTTGAAGGGGTGATGAATGTGATAGGCCCGGCCTTTGGCCCTCAGGGCTTGCTCGAAGTCCGCCGCGTTCCAGGGCGCCAACGTAGGGGATGTCTCGCTCACAACCGAATCTCCAATCCGTCGAATGCGACCTCGATGCCGGCGTCCGTAAGCGCCGCTCGTTCGACGCTTTGCTCGTCGAGTATCGGATTCGTGTTGTTGATATGAATCAAAATACGCCGTGTCGCGGCCGGCAGCTTGGCCAAGGTCTCGATCATGCCGCCGGTGCCGCTTTGCGGCAGATGCCCAAGCTCCGATGCGCGCTTGGAGGATACACCGGCGCCAATCATTTCGTCGTCCCGCCAGAAGGTGCCGTCCAAGAGCACGCACTGACTGGCGAGCAGCGCCTCGTTCACCGAGGCGCTGATGGTCGCGAGGCCGGGGGCGTACAGGGCCCGACGGTCGCTGTTCATATCGCGAAACGACAACGCAATGTTGTCACCGATTCGCGGGTTCTGGCGGTTGGGCGAGTAGGGGGCGGCCTTGCCGTCGACCGCCAGGGCGGTGAGTTCGAGACCCGGCAGCGAGGGGATCTGAAACGGTCTGCCGTCGATGCCGATCGGATGCCAGTCAATGCCGCAATAATGTTGCAGGACCGACAGCAGCGGGAGTCCCGAGGTCAAATCCGCGCGAACCGCCTCGGTCGTCCACACGCCGAGCCGCCGGCGATGCTCTCGCAGCAGCAGCAAGCCGAGCGAATGATCGATCTGTCCATCGACCAGCAGCACATCGGTGATCGGCGTATCGCGGACCCCGGTGCGCGGCTGAAGAGGCGGATTGGCGGCGATCTGGCGGTGCAGGTCGGGGGAGGCGTTGCAAAGCACCCATCGATCGCCATCACTCGAGACCGCGATCGAGGATTGAGTCCTGGGGGTGGCCTTGATGGAGCCGTCCCGCACCCCGCGGCAGTTACGGCAATTGCAATTCCATTGTGGGAAGCCCCCGCCAGCCGCCGAGCCGAGAACACGAATGAACACGATCCGGCGGTTATGGACGAGCGGCGAGACCGTGGATTGGCGGCGCCCCAAAATTTTGGGGCGCTACCTCAAAGGCTTCAGCGAACCGAGACGTAGGAATTGATTTCCATTCCGAATCGGAGTTCGATCGCCGCAGGCGTTTCCCATTTCATGTCTGGCATTCCTAGAATAGTGAATCAGGCCCCGGCACAGTATCTCCCGACCGCTCCGTGTAATCAATGCCGCGGGCGGCTCAGGAACGCGGGAAGCGCCCGGTTTGGACATAATCCAAGGAGCCGGGGCTAAGTTCCGACCAGTCGCTCGAGTTCCGGGACGATTTGAAACAGATCGCCCACCAATCCGACATCGGCCACTTCGAAAATGGGCGCCTCGCCGTCCTTGTTGATCGCCACGATGGTGCGTGCATCCTTGATGCCGGTCAAATGCTGAATGGCGCCGGAGATGCCGATGGCGATGTAGATTTCGGGGGAAATGATCTTTCCCGTCTGACCGACCTGCATTTCATTGGGAGCGTATCCGGCGTCGACCGCGGCACGCGATGCGCCGACCGCCGCGCCGATTTTGTCGGCGAAGCTGAACAACAGCTTGAAATTCTCGGCACTGCCGAGCGCGCGGCCACCGGACACCACCCGGGATGCGGTCTGCAGGTCCGGCCGGTCCGTCGATCCTGATTTGGCGCCCACATAGCGCGTATGCGAGGGCAGGGTCACCGCCAGGGCCTTGGATTCGATCGAGGCGCTGCCGCCGCCGCCCGCGGCTTCGTAAGAGGCCACGCGCACCGTGGCAATCAATTTGCGGCCCGGATCCGCTTCCACGGTCACGATCGCATTGCCGGCGTAAATCGGCCGGCGAAAGCGATAGGCGGCCTCAACGGCCATGAGGTCGCTCACCTGGGGCACACCGAGCAACGCGGCGACACGCGGCATGAGATCCTTGCCGAAGCTGGTCGAGGGCCCGAGGATGTGGGTATATCCGGCCGCAAGGGCCGAGATTTGCGGTGCAAACGTGGCCGCGAGCGGATGCGCATTCTCCGCCCGATCTATCCGCAATACCGTGTTGACGCCCGACACGGCAGCGGCTTGTGCCGCAACGCCCGAGGTATCCGCGCCGAAAAGCGCGATGGTGATCTCGGCCTCCGGAATGGTCTTTGCGCAAGTGACGCACTTGGACGTCGCGGGATTGAGCGTTTTGCCGTCGTGTTCACCGACGATGAGTACTTTGTGCATCAGATCAAACCCTTTTTCTTGAGTACATCGACAAGTTCAGCCACATCCTTGACCATGATCCCTTTTTGGCGTTGCGGGGGCGGGTCGGTCTTCACGGTCTTGAGCATCTGACCCGCGCTTATCCCGAGCGCGTCGAGCGACGTGACGTCCAACGGTTTCTTCTTCGCCTTCATGATGTCCGGCAGTTTCACGTAGCGCGGTTCGTTCAATCGCAGATCTACGGTGATGACGGCCGGCAAATCCACTTCGATGGTTTCGAGGCCGCTATCCACCTCGCGGGTGACCGCCGCTTTGGTGCCGTCGATCTCGACCTTGGAAGCGTAAGTGGCCTGCGGCCGTTCCCAAATCGCGGCGAGCATCTGCCCGGTTTGGTTCGCATCGTCGTCGATGGCCTGTTTGCCGAGAAAAATCAAATCCGGATTTTCCTTTTTGGCCACCGCGAGAAAGGTCTGCGCGGCCAACAGCGGCTCCACCGGCTGATCCGTTTGCACCAAGATCGCCCGGTCGGCGCCCATTGCCAAGGCGGTGCGCAATTGCTGCTGCGTATCGGGGACTCCGATGCTCACCGCCACCACTTCGACATTCGAGCCGCGCTCCTTGATGCGCAGCGCCTCCTCGAGCGCAATCTCATCGAACGGATTCACGCTCATCTTTACGCCATCGAGCATCACCCCGCTGCCGTCGGGCTTTACGCGCACGCGCACGTTGTAGTCGACGACCCGTTTGATGCAAACCATGATCTTCTGCATTGATGACTCCTTAATCGGCCGCTTGCGGCGCGGCCTTGCGTTGCGCGCCGGTGGCTTGATCCGCGACCTGTTGTTCCGAGAATGAAAGACTGATCCGGGCCGCGCATTGCCGCAGCTTCGGCAAGAAACGTTCTACCGCCGTTTGAAGCGGTACGGCGGCGGTGGCGAACCGCACGCACAGGCAGCCGAGCACGCGCCTGTCTGATAATACCGGTACACCGAGACTCATCTCCTCGGCCGAACGGCGGGCGCTCGATGTGGCCGCGTAACCCTGTGACTTGATCTCGGACAGTCTGGCTTGCAGCTGTGTCTGCGGAGGCCGCGCAAGGGCATCCTCGTCCTTGGACGAGCGCGCCAGAATATCGATGATCGCCTCGCGTTCCGGCGCCGGACAGAAGGCGAGGTATGCAAGACCCGCGGCGCTCCCCAACATCGGCGCACGAAGGCCCGCGGAGAGGCGGTCGGTGGCGAGAGGGCTCGCGTGGTCGGTGGTTTCGCGCCCGATCATGGCGCCACCCGAGGGGGTGGAGAGCGCAATGGGCCACACGATGTCCCTGCACAACTCGTGGATCAGCGGTTTGGCGATCTGCTTGACCCATGCTTCGTCGTCGAAGCCACCGCTCAGGGCGCGTACCTTGAGAGTGAGGCGATAGCGGTCGTCGCCCTCGTCGCGAAACACGAAGCCGGCGTTGCACAGAGTTTCCAAGATTCTGTAGACGGTCGTGCGCGGCAACCGGATTTCGTGCGCGACCTCGGAGACCGTCGCGCCGTCGCGCATATTCAGCACCGTCAGCGCATCAAGACCGCGCATGAGCGCGCGGATTGGGCGTGTTGATTCCATGAAGCCTCGATCAGGTGATCCCCGTAGTTTAGGGATCAAGCCTGCGCTTGTCCACCTTGCGGTCAACCGATAGACTCGCCTCGATGATCCGCTATTTTCTCATGCGTTTGGGTGGGGCGATTCCCACGCTATTCGTCATTGTCACGCTGACGTTTTTTCTCACTCGGGCGGCGCCCGGCGGGCCCTTCGACCGGGAGCAATCGCTGCCGCCGCAAATCATGGCCAACCTGCAAATTGCCTACGGCTTGGACCAACCCATTTGGGTGCAATACGCCCGCTTCATGCGCGCCCTGGGACACGGCGATTTCGGCCCCTCATTTAAATACAAGGACTTTACCGTCACCGAACTGATCGGTCAGGGTCTTCCCGTGACTCTGGAACTCGGGACCGTCGCGTTGGCCCTCGCCCTGGCGCTTGGGATTGCGATTGGAATTTTCGCCGCGCTGCGGCACAACTCCCCCGGCGACTACGCCACGATGTCCCTGGCCGTCGTCGGCATCGCAATACCCTCGTTCGTGGTACTGCCGTTTCTCGGTTTGGTTTTCGGCGTTTATTTTCACTGGCTGCCCGTTGCCGGATGGGAGCCGAACTCTATCCGCCATCTCGTGTTGCCGGTCATTGCGTTGGCGCTGCCGCCGCTGGCATATATCGCGCGCCTCACGCGCGCGGGCATGATCGAGGTGCTGCGCAGCCGCTTTATCCGAACCGCCATCGCCAAGGGGCTGCCATTGCATACGGTGATCGTGCGGCACGCGCTGCGCCCGGCGCTGGTGCCTGTCGTGGGGTATCTGGCGCCTGCCGTCGCGTCGATCATGACGGGCTCTTTGGTGGTCGAATCCATCGCCGGATTGCCGGGCGTTGGCCGTTACCTCGTGCAGGGCGCGCTCAATCGCGATTACACGCTGGTGATGGGAATGGTGATCATCTACTCGACCGTGCTGATCGGCATGGGACTGGTTGCCGACCTGCTGTACGCGTGGCTCGACCCGCGCGTCAGGTTCGCCCGGTGAGCGGCGCCCTGTGGCGAGAATCCGGCCGGCGGCTTCGCGCCAATGCCGGCGCGGTCATTGCGCTGTGCATCCTGGTGATCCTCGTGGCGACCGCGCTCGTTGGGCCGTGGCTGAGCCCGTATGACATAGAAGCGATCGATTGGTCGCATATCGCCGCGTCGCCCGGGACGGCGCACGGGCACTGGTTCGGAACCGACCGTCTGGGCAGAGATCTGTTCGCGCGCACCCTCGACGGGGCGCGGGTATCGCTCGCGGTCGGCCTGGTGGCAAGCGCCGTGAGTTTGAGCTTGGGCGTAAGCTACGGGGCCGTCGCAGGATATCTCGGCGGGCGCACCGATCGGCTCATGATGCGCATCATCGAGATCCTGAGCGGGCTGCCGTTGATTTTTTTCGTCATATTCCTGACGGTCATCCTCGGCCGCAGCGAGACGCTGTTGTTCGTCTCGATCGGCGCCGTGGGCTGGCTGTCCATGGCGCGTATCGTGCGCGGCCGCACCTTGAGCATACGTCAACAGGAGTTCATCGAGGCGGCGGTCGCCTCGGGCGCAGACACCGCACGCATCATCATCAGACACGTCGTGCCCAACGTCCTGGGTCCGGTGATCGTGTACGCCACGCTCACGGTGCCGCAGATCGTATTGTTCGAAAGCTTTCTGAGCTTTCTCGGGCTGGGGATTCAGGAACCCCATGCCAGTCTCGGCGCGCTGATTGCGCAGGGCGCCGGAGAAATGGAGGCCGCGCCCTGGATATTGCTGATGCCTGGCGGGTTTCTCGCTCTGCTGCTGCTGAGCCTGAACATCCTCGGCGACGGGCTGCGCGATGCCCTCGATGCGAAGGAGGGCGGATGAGGCCGCACCTCAGCCCCATGCCGGCTTTGTGCGTGGAGAATCTGCAGGTGACCTATGCGCTGGCGGGCGGCTCCATATCGGCCGTGCGCGAGGTGTCGTTGACGGTGGCGTCGCGCGAGTGTCTCGGCATCGTGGGCGAATCGGGTTCGGGCAAGACCCAGGTGTTCATGGCGGCCATGGGTCTGTTGGCGCGCAATGCCCGCGCGAGCGGCAGCGTGCGCTTCGCCGGGCGTGAGATTCTCGGTCTGGCGCCGAAGTCACTCAATCGGATACGCGGTTCGGATCTCACCATGATATTCCAGGATCCGATGACTTCGCTCGCGCCGCACTTGAAGATCGGGGTGCAGCTTGGAGAGGTCCTGGTGACTCACCGCGGCTTCTCCTGGCGCGATGCGCTGCGCGCCGCCGCGACCATACTGGAGCGCGTGCGTGTGCCGGACCCGCAACGCCGCCTTCGACAATATCCGCATGAATTGTCGGGTGGGATGCGTCAGCGTGTCATGATCGGCATGAGCCTGCTGTGCGGGCCGCAGCTCCTGATCGCGGACGAACCGACCAGTGCCCTCGATGTGACGGTTCAGGCGCAGATCGTGGATGTGCTGCGCGAGCTGAGATCAGAAGCGGCAATGGCCATGATTCTGATCAGCCACGATCTCGGTGTCGTGGCGGAGCTCGCCGATCGAATCGTCGTGATGTATGCCGGTCGAGTGGTGGAGGATGCGCCTGTGAGCGAGGTACTGCAGCGCGCACGTCATCCCTACACCGCATTGCTGCTTCAGTGCGTGCCGAACCTGCGTGAGGAGCGGCTCGAGCGCATGCCATGTCTTCCGGGACAGGCGTTGGGCGCGGGTATGCAGGAGCGCGGCTGCGCGTTCGCCCCGCGCTGCCCGCGTGCGAGCGGGCAGTGCCGCGCGGAACGGCCGCCATTGCGCAGCGTGCATCAGTCGGTTCAAGTGGCTTGCCATCACCCGCTGTCGCCGTGAACGACTCGCTTCTCGAGGTGCGCGATTTGAGCGTGAATTTCGGCGCCTTCGCCGCTGTGGCGGGAGTGAGCTTCCAGTTGGGCGCGGGCGAGACCCTGGGATTGGTGGGGGAGTCGGGTTCCGGCAAATCGACGCTCGCGCGCGCGATCCTGCGCCTGATACCGGCCGCGCGCGGTACCGTGATGTGGCGCGGAGTGGATCTGCTGTCGAGCGACTCGGCGGCCCTGCGCCGGCAACGGCGCGACTTGCAGATGATATTTCAGGATCCGCTGGGGAGTCTCGATCCGCGGATGACGGCGGGCGAGGCGGTGGCGGAACCGCTCGAGATCTTCGAACCCGTCCTCGCGGCGCAGGATCGCCGGGCGCGGATCGAGGAGATGCTGGAACGGGTGGGTCTCGCGCGCACCGACGCCCATCGGTACCCGCACGAATTCAGCGGCGGACAATGCCAGCGCATCGGGATCGCGCGCGCAATGACGTTGCGCCCGAAGCTATTGGTATGCGATGAGCCCGTCAGCTCGCTGGACGTGTCGATTCAGGGCCAGATCGTCAATTTGTTGATGGATCTTCAAAAGGAGTTCGGCACCGCGATTCTGTTCATCAGCCATAATCTGGCTGTTGTCCGGCATATCAGCCATCGTGTTCTAGTCATGTATTTGGGCCGAATCGTCGAGTACGCGGAGCGCGACGCGTTGTTCCTCGCGCCCGCTCACCCGTACACCCGGGCGTTGCTGGCCGCGGTGCCCGACCCGACGCGCCCGCCGCAGGGTCCCGCCAGGGTCCCGGACGAGAATTTGGCCGCCGCCGGCGAGCCCCCGGCCGGCAACGCGGTTGCCAACGGCTGCTCATTTCGCAACCGCTGTTGGTACGCGCAGGGAATTTGCGAGCGCGAGGTCCCGCGGCTCGAGGAGGTGAGTGCGCAGCATGCGGTTGCCTGTCATCGCTGGCGTGAGCTCGCGTGAACCGCGCCCTGCTTGAATCCGCCGACGCCGGCGGCACAATTCTCGCGCCGAACACCGAGCTGGCGGCGGCGCTGTTCGATGCGCTCGAACGCGCATATCGCGATTCCGGCCGCGAGATATGGCGGACACCACGGGTGCGCGACTTCGGCGGATGGTTGAGGGAGCGGCACATCGAGCGGCAATTCACCGACTCGTCGACGCCGCGGTGCTTGACCGACGTCGAGGAGCGCGAAGTGTGGCACACGGTGGTGCTCGAGCGCGAGCCAGGCGAGCCGTATTTGGATCCATCCGGGGCGGTGCGCGCGGCGCGGCGCGCGCGCCGTGCCATGCACGAATACGCGATACCCCCGCGCGCGATCGCCGCCGACGGCGGCGAGGAATCACTGATGTTCTTGGACTGGAATGCCCGATTCGAGGAGCGCTGCCGGGCTGTGCGCTGCATCGATGCGGACCGGCTGCCGATGTCCATGGATTGCGCGTCGCCCCTTGCCTGGATCGAAAGCCCGCATTGGCGACCGGTCGCGCGAGGCTGGCTGCAGGCGCAAATCGGCCCGGCCCTTGAGCCGTCGGAGGCTTCGCCGCCGGCAGCGGCGGACGGGCTCGGGGCATCGCGGCTGCTCGGGGCCGGGTCGCGAGCCGAGGAATTCGCGGCCATGTCCGACTGGGCGCGGCAGGCTCTTCTGGCAAATCCGGCCTTTCGCGCCTGGATATGCGTACCCGACCTGGCTCGGTGTCGAAGCGAGTTGGTGGATGCCTTTGATGCGGCGCTGGCACCGCAGCGCTTCTCCCTCGACGAGACCTCCGAAGCCGCGCCCTATGCGGTGGCAGGCGGCACGCCGCTTGCCGGCTATGCGCCGGTGCGCGCGGCGCTCGATCTGTTGGCGGCGAGCGCGGGACCGGTATCCTTCACTCAATTCAGCGCCCTGCTGCGCTCGCCGGAGCTTCAGGAGTCGGGCGCGGAGGCGGGCGTGGCGTCGATTCTGGATGTGGCATTGCGCAGCCGCGCGCCGAGCGAAATTCCACTCGCGGATTGGCTGCAGCTCGCGCAAGCCACGGCGCGTGCGCAGTCCCTGGGACCCGTCGGTGCATTACAGCGCCTGCAGGCGAGCGCACGGATTCTGGGCGAACTTGGCGGCCAACATCCGATGAGCCGGTGGGTTCGCCTGTGGGTTGCGGCATTCGAGAGCGCTCCGTGGAGTTTGCGCCGCCGCTGGTCGAGCGGCGAATATCAATCGGCCGAACGGTTTCGCGAACTGCTCGCGGCACTTGCGGGCGGTGATCCGGTGTTCGGCACGCAGTCACGCGCGGCCGCGGAGAGCATCCTGCGGCGGGCCGCACGCGATACCGCGTTTCAAATGCAAACCGGCGTTCCCGCGGTCTGGGTCAGCGGTCAATTAATCGATCCCTGGCTCACCTACGATGGCTTGTGGGTCGCAGGATGCTGCGAGGCGCGCTGGCCGCCGCCCGTCGATCCGGTCCCGCTGCTGCCGGTACGGTTGCAAAGGGAGCATGGGGTGGTCGCGGCCGGTGCGGAGGCGCAACTGCAGTTTGCCGAGGATCTGCAGCGGCGCTGGCGCGTGCGCGCACGCTCCTGCGTGTTCAGTTGTGCTGATTCCGGCGACGGTCGCCATGCCGCGCCGAGTGCGCTGCTGTTCTCGACGGCGCCGGGGGAACCGTTGATGTCCGCGCCGCAACCGCATTGGCTGGCGCAGCTGAACCATGCACCTGAACTCGAGGCGCTCGCGGACGAGCGGGCGCCGCGATTCGCCGCGGATGAGCGCACGCGGGGCGTATCCACGCTCAGGGCGCAATCGCGCTGCGCGTTTCGCGGTTTTGCCGAAACCCGATTGATGACCGAAACTCTCGAGCGGCCCGTCCCGGGCTTCAATGAGCGCGAGCGCGGCGAAATATTGCACCATGCCTTGGAGCGCATCTGGTCCGAACTGCGCGACTCGAGGCGATTGGCGGCGCTCGGCGGGCAACAGCGCGCCGAGTTGCTGGACCACAGCGCGCGTTCGGCGGTCGCCGCGTCGTGCCGGCGACGCGATCCGGGTGCGCGCTGGCGCGAGCGCGAGCGAATTCGCCTCAATGGCGTCTTGAGCCGGTGGCTGCAAATCGAGGCCGAGCGCTCGCCGTTCGAGGTCGAAAGCCTGGAAGGGGGATCGCAGCGCGCAAGTTTCGGCGGCGTGGAGTTCAGCGTGCGCATCGATCGCGTCGACCGGCTCGAGGACGGCGCTCGGGTATTGATCGATTACAAGAGCGGCTCGCCGGTCGCCGACTGGCGCGGCGACCGGCCGGACAATCCGCAATTGCCGATCTATGCCCTGTTGCTTCCGCAGGCGCTGGTGGCCGTGGCGTATGGAAGCGTAAACGCATCGGAATGCTCGTTCGTGGCCGAGGCCGAGCGCCGCGGAATTTTCAAGCGGACCTCGCAGCGCACCGGGATGGAGGGCATGGACAGTCTCGAGGCCCTCATGCGCGTGTGGCTGCAGCGCATCGAAAATCTCGCAGCGGCGTTTGCTGCGGGGCGTGCGGAGGTGGACCCGACCCCGAAGGCCTGCGAGTCCTGCCGCTTGCACGGCTTGTGTCGTGTCCACTGATCCGTACGAGGTCGCCAAGGATGGCGCTGCGCGCCGGCATGCGGTCGCGGCGAGCGGCTCCGTGCTGGTGCAGGCGCCGGCCGGCAGCGGCAAAACGACCCTGCTGGTGCAGCGCTACTTGTCGCTGCTCGCCTCGTGCGATGCGCCGGAGCGCATTCTGGCGCTGACGTTCACCAATCGCGCCGCCGAGGAGATGCGGGATCGGGTGACCGAAGCATTGCGCACCGCCCCGCTAGCGGCCTGCCCGCCCTCCATGAACCGGCAAACCTGGTCGCTGGCCGTCTCCGCAGCACGAAATCTGCAGGCGCGGCAGATCGACGTCGAACGGCAGCCGTCCAGGCTGCGCATCGAGACCATCGATGCGTTCAACGCCTGGTTGGCGGCACAGCTGCCGATCACGGCCGGAGCGGGAGGGCGCCTCAATACGGTGGAGAACGCCGCGCCGATGTACGAGGAGGCGGCGCGGCGCGCGCTGGCGCACGACGGGGCGGACCCGTTCGGTTGGGCGGTGGAACGGCTGCTTGCGCTCGACGATCAGCGCTGGCGGCGGCTGGTCGAGTTGATCGCCGAGATGCTGCGGAGCAGGGATCGCTGGCTGCCGCTGCTCGTGGGGCGCTTACAGGCGGCAAGCTCGCTCGATGAGGAGCAGCTGCGTCAGGTGCGCCGGCGCTTCGATGAAGATCTCGAACTTCTGGTCACGCGCACGCTGCGCAGTGCCTACGAAGCGCTGGGTGGCGAGCGTATCGCGGCCTTGGCGCCCTTGCTGCATGCGGCCGCGCTGCGCATCGATGACGAACGCTCGGATATCGCCGAATGGCGGATCGAGGAAGGGCCGTTGCGACCCGAAGCCAAGCACGTCGGCCGTTGGCGCGGAATGGCGGCCCTGTGTTTGACGAACGGGTCGATGTTGCGCAAGCGGCTCACCAAGGCCGAGGGATTTCCGGCGCAATGCGCGGAGAAATCGCCGATGTTGGAACTGCTGGCGGAACTCGCGGACTCACCCGAGGCGCTGGGCGCGCTTCGAGAAGTGCGCAATTTGCCGGCGCCGAAGTACAGCGACGAGAATTGGGAGCGGGTGCGCGATGTGGCGCAGGTTCTGGTGCTCGCCGCGGCAGAGCTGGAGCGGGTGTTTCGCGAGCGGGGTGCCGTCGACTTTCCCGCGGTGTCGATGGCGGCATTGCGTGCGCTCGGCACCCCGATGGCCCCCACCGATCTCAACCTGCGGCTCGACTATCGGCTGCAGCACCTATTGCTGGATGAATTTCAGGACACCTCGAGCGCCCAGCTCGACATGGTGCGGCTCGTCACGGCGGGATGGCAGCGCGGCGACGGGCGCAGCGTGTTCTGCGTCGGGGATCCCATGCAGTCCATTTATGGATTCCGGCAAGCCGAGGTCAGGGCATTCCTGGAGCTCGCCGAGGACGGCATCGGGGATCTGCGATTCGATGTGGAGCGTTTGAGCAGCAACTTTCGCTCCGACCGAAGGGTGGTGGATTGGATAAACGCCTGTTTCGCCCGGATCCTGCCGCAATCGGACGACCGCGAGCGGGGAGCCATCGCCTTTAGGCCGAGCGATTCGGCGGTTCAATCATCGGCCGCCGCGGAGCCTTCGGTGACCATTCGAAGCTATGGTACCCGCGGTGCGGAGGCGCTGGCCATCGCCGAGTTGGTCGAGGCGAGACGCCGGCAGCATCCCGAGTGGCGCATTGCCGTGTTGGTACGTGCCAGATCGTACGCACGGAATATCGCGAGCTGCCTGCGCACCCGCGGAGTCGCATTTCGTGCCGTGGACCTCGAGCCGCTGCAGGATCGCGACGCGGTGCGGGATTTGGTCATGCTGGTCCGTGCCCTGCTGCATCTCGGCGATCGTGCGGCGTGGCTGGCGGTGCTGCGCGCGCCGTGGGTCGGACTCACGCTCGCGGATCTGCTGATCGTGGCCCGCGCCGCACCGGCCGTCTGGGACGCTCTGCGCGAAGATGCGGTGCTTGGACGGTTGAGCGACGAGGGCAGGGTGCGGTGCTTGCGGCTGCGTGCCGTTCTCGAGGCCGCTTTTCACGTGCAAAGCCACGGAACCATCGTACGCTGGGTGGAACGCACGTGGCTTGGGATCGGCGGCCCCTCGTGCGTGGCGGATCAGTCGGAGCTGGATCACATCCGCGCGGTGTTCGCGCGGTTACGGGAACTCGAGCAACGTGGTCTTCCGGACGCGGCCGATCTTGCAGACGGTTTTGCCGACCTGTTTGCCGACACCGGCGGCGCGAGTGCGGTGGAAATAATGACCATTCACAAGGCGAAGGGTCTGGAATTCGATATGGTGGTGCTGCCGGCGCTCGATCGGCACCCGGGATCCAATCGCGATCAGCTGTTGCTCATGCATCAGTTCGCGCGCACCAGCCGCGACGGCATGGTGATGGCCGCGCGGCCCGCGGTCGGCGCCGACCAGGAGCGGCTGTTCGAGTTTCTGCGCCGCCGGGATCAAGAGGCCGCTGCGCTCGAGTCCGAGCGGCTGCTGTATGTGGCGTGCACCCGGGCCAAATGGCAGTTGCATTTGACCGCGACCATCGATTCGATCGAAGAAGACTCCGATGAGGGATCCGCGGAACCGGACAGCGCACGACGATGGAAGCCGCGCGCGGGCAGCCTGCTCGCCGTCCTGTGGCCCACCGTGGGCCTGGATTTCACCGCCGCGGTGCGCACCCCGGTCATCGATCCGCCGTCGGCGGCGGACGGCCCGGTGATGCACGGCGGACCGCTGCGCCGCGTACCCCGCGACTGGTCTCCGGCCAACCTTTTCCCTCAGATGGGTGCGGCTCCCGCGATGCCGCTCGCGCCGCGCGAGGAGACCCCGGTATTCGACTGGGCCGGTGAGACGGCCCGGCGCGTCGGCAGCCTGGTGCACGCCGAACTACAGGTGATGGATATCGAACGCATGAATGAGGGGGCGGTGCGCGCCTCGGATGAGCATTTCAGGCGCTGGCTGGCGCTGCATGGCGTTCCCGAGGAAATGCTGAAGGACGCGAGCGCGCGAGTCATGAACGCATTGATCGCCGTTCAAGGCGATCCGCGCGGTCGCTGGATATTGCAGAGGCGGGGAGGGCGGGACGATGTGCGCGAATTCGCGGTTTCGGGACAGTGGCGCGGTGAGCTGGTGAGAGCGGTGTTCGACCGCAGCTTCATCGATGAGCGCGGCACCCGCTGGGTCATCGATTACAAGACGAGCCAGCACGGCGGCGGATCCCTCGCGGAGTTTTTGGATCGCGAGGTCGACCGCTATCGCCCGCAATTGCAGCGCTACGCGCTGTTGGCGCGCAAATTGGGCCCCGAGCCGGTGCGCGTCGGCCTGTATTTTCCACTCATGCGGGCCTGGCGCGACTGGTCGCCGGAGAATTGAGCCCGCCTTAGCAGCCGCCGGGTCAGCGCGAATCGCGTTTGAGCGCGCCGAAGCGCCGCTGACGACCGGCGTAGTCCTCGAGCGCGCGGTGAAATCGCTCCTCGTCGAAGTCAGGCCAGAGACAGTCGGCGAAGTGCAGCTCCGCATAAGCGCATTCCCACAGCAGAAAATCGCTGAGCCGCTGTTCGCTGCCGGTGCGAATCAGCAGATCAACCTCGCCCGCGGAATAAAGGGAATGATCGACTTCGTGCAGCAGGCGCCGAAACGCCTCACGATCCAGGTCAGGGGCGTCCTTGGCCCGCCGCGCAGCCGCGACGATGCTGTGTTGAGACGAATAGTCGACGGCGAGCCGCAAGTGCATTCCCGATCCGGCGGCGCTCAACCTCTCGCTCTGTTCGATCGAGCGCAGCAGGCTTTCGCTGAGCCGATCGCGCCGGCCAATGACATTGATGCGGACAGACTGCTCGACGCAGCGGCGTGTCTCGGTAAAAAGATATTGGCCGAACAAACGCATCAGGGCTGCGATTTCCGCCGCCGGACGGGCCCAATTGGCGGCTGAGAATGCGTACAGCGTCAGGGTGTCGATTCCCGCGCGCGCCGCCGCCTCGACCACGGCGCGCACCGTTTTGGCGCCCTCGACGTGGCCCGCGGTGCGCGGCATGCCCCGCTGCGTGGCCCAACGCCCGTTGCCGTCCATGATGATTGCGACATGCATACCGGTTTACTGGTGGCTTTGCGCTACAAAGTTAATAAGCAAAAAAACCCGCATTGAATCGGGAGTCCGCATTACACGCGGCGAGTCGCCTTGATGACCGCCTCGATGTGCTCCAGATAGCGTAGCAAGGCTTTGCGCCCGAGAACCGTGATGCGATACAGGGATTTCGGTCGCCGTTCCTCGAACGACTTGGTGCACGCGACATAGCCCGCCTCTTCGAGCTTGCGCGCATGAGCGCCGAGATTGCCGTCGCTCGCATTGAACAGCGACTTGAGCTCGGCAAATGTGAGCTGATCGTTCATGGCGAGAGCGCTCATGATGCCGAGGCGCACCCGCTCGTAGATCAGCCGATCGAATCCAGTGACCTTGTTCATGCCGGCGATATTCTGCACGGGCACCGGTCGCGGCGCCGCTTTCAGCGCACCATCCGCACCCGGCGATTCATTGCGTTTCGCGGCAGTCGATTTATTGGCCACGGCTCAGGCGTCCGATGAGAAGGCCGAAAATGATATGCAGGGCGCCGAACCCCGCACCGAGAATCAGCGAATGGCTTTCCGCAGGCATCGTGAAGGCGAGGCAACCCAAGAGGACGAACAGCCCGCCCATGATGCATATGAGCCGCATGGTGCTGGCAACGGTCACCGTGCTCGCCGATAGGACCGCACAACCGTAAAGCAACAGCCACGTGCCCGGTACCAGGCGGTCCATGGCGGCCCGCGACAGCACGATCGTCAAGACTGCGCCGGCGAGCAGGGCCGGGCATAGACACAGCAAGAACTTGCGCACCGGTCCGAGATAGCGAGCATGCCCGCTTTGGGCGGCCTGCCTCGCCATCAGGGCGCCGCCCAATAGAAACGCCGCACCGCCTGCGAACACCCAAATCGCGAGCCAGTGAGAAGCCCAGCGAGGCGTCAAGGCCGCAATCGCGGCGATGATGCCGACGCAGCCCATGAACACGCCCGCCATGCCCGGCACGACCAATGAGCTCGACAACTCGATCGACGTGCGGATATAGGCAAGCGTTCCCAGTGCGTGGGTATGTATCGACGCCGGAACATCGGATCGCATGTGTGCTTCCGGATTCTTGCCTTACACCGCGCAAATCTAAGCGGTTTGCACTGTATCGTCAAGCACTCTGCGATTCAGAGCGAAAAGCCTGCGAAAGCCCCGCTCGGGCGCGGGCGGTAGGCTCCTAGTAGGTGAATTCGAAATCGACGGGTATGCGTCCTTGCGCATCGCGTGCGTGCATGCGCGCAAGATCATCCAGTTCGCTGCGCAGCGCCGGTGGAGCGTCGCCGCGCGCCATCACGCGTCCGGAGAGCATGGCGCTACGTTGCCCGAGGGAGAAGTGAATCGCCGCCTCGACCATCAGCGGACCGCCGGTGTCGAGAATATGCGCGCCGGCATCGGAATCGGCGGTCAGTGCCGGATCGGTGAATCGCAGCGAGTAGCCTCCCAAATTCGCGCCCTGCGCCACTTGAGGATTGGACAGATCGGACACCTCGATATCGCCCACAGCGGCTTGAAGGTTGATTGCGGAACCCGAAATCACCGCCTGTAGCTCCTGGATGTGGATTTGAACCCGGCCGCGCCATTGCGCGAGCAGCCCCAAGCCGCGCAGATCCTCGAGGGAACCCCCGCCCTTGACGCCGGAAAGGCTCAACCCGTTGCCGTCGCGGGCGGCGTCGCCCTCCAGCACGAATCCACCGCGCACCCAGCGCACATTGGCGGCTACACGAAGACGCAGCAACGCTTTGGGACGCAGGCGCCATTCGACCGAACCGGCATCCCGGGCATTTACGATGATCCTGGCGGCCGAGCCGTGCCAGATGGTGCCGGAGAAATCCTCCGCATGCACCGCGGCGGGCAGGAAGCGCGCGGCTAGGGACGCGGGCAGGGCGCTCACGGCAACGGCGATCGCCGCCAACACCAACATCGGCAGAACATAGGACCAGAAAGGGCGTGCCGGCGGGGCCGGCGTCTGTGCGCTAGCGCCGCGGCGGGGCGAAGGTGATGTTCGCATTGACCACTCCCGGTTTGTCGGCGCGGTCGATGGTGATTGAATCGATCGCAAGACCGTAGCGCTGATCGAGAGACGCGATCCACGCAACCAGGGCGTCGAAGGGCGCCGCTTCCAACTGCACCCTTACGCCGTTGCCGCTCGGCTGCGTGCCCCGCAGCGCGTTGCCGAGGCCCGTCTCTCGGCCCACGCGGTCCACCACGACCACGGGCGGTTCGGTGCTGTCCATGATGAGCGTCCCGCGCGCCGCCTGGATTTCAGGCGCGTTCACGCGCATCCATGCCAAATCCGCGCGCTTGGTCTCAGCGCGCTTCAGAGCCGTCGAGACGGCGGTCTGCAGCGGCAGCAATACCGCACCCACCAGGACCAGCAAAGCGACGCCCACCGCGCCGATGACGACCATGCGTTGTTCGCGCGGCTGCAGCCCGGCGTAGCGGCGCCTGAGGCTGGCGATTAGCTCATTCATCGGTGCGCCTTGGCAGCGGCGGATCTGACCTGCAAATGCGCCTCGATGACCGCGCCCGCCGGCGCGGAGGATTGAATTTCGGCGGTCAAGCCCCGCTTGCCCACCAGCTGAGACAGCTGGGAGAGCGCCGCGAGACTCGGTGCGGTCACCTTCAAATCGAGCGCTTGCTCGCGATAACTGAGCGTATCGATGATGGTGTTCGGCATGACCGAAATCGCGCCGCTCAAGGCCTCGAGCGTACGCAAGAAGTATTCGGGGCCCGCTCCGGAGCGTCGAACGCGTTCGAGACGCGATTGCATCTGGCGGCGCGGATCCTGCATCGGTTCGGTGGGCATCGCTTGCGAAAATACCTGGGCCATCTCGGTATCGAGCGCGGCCGACTCGCGGTTGGCGCGGTGAATCTCGAGCGCCGCTGCTGCAACATGCACCGCGAGCAGCGCCGCCGCCAGCAGCGCGGCCGTTCGCCATCGGCGCCACCGTTCGCCGTAGTCGGTCGATCGAGCGAACTCGCCTTGCAGAAGATTGACCGCATCGGTGGCGGCGAGATTACGCGCCAGCCACGGCAGCGGACCTTCGGGCAGCAGCTGCACTTTCAACGTTGAAAACTTATCCGACAGCCGGCCGAACTCGTCCTGAACTCGTATCCAGTCCTCGCGGGTCGCATACAGGATGGCGCTCTCCAACGGCCTCGGTTCCGATGATTTCTCGAGAGGATCCGGGATGACTCCAGCGACCACCAACGCATCCGAGACCGGCGTGAGTTCCACCGCGAAGGGCAGCAGCCCGGGTCGTCGCACGGCGAGCCGCTCTCCTTCCAGCCATAACACGGTTTGCCCCGGATTTTCGGGAATCAAGGCGATGTCGGCATACAGGGCGTGCGGCTCAATGCCTGCGTCGGTGAGCGAGGATAGCCACCCCTGCAGCACGCTGCGCGCGACCACCGCCACCGGAGTGCGCCCGCCGGCATGACGACGCCCGAGCGCGAAGCACAGCTGGTCGACATCCTCGGTAAGTTGCTCCTCGAGCGCAAACGGAACCGCGCGCGCCAGCTTGACGCCGCTGCCCGGAGGCAATTCGGGCTCCGCCAATAGAATTTGTGTCGCCGGCGCAAGCACCAGGACTTTCGCCGACCGGGCCACTGCAGCCGCCAGGCTCAACGGTCCGCGTTGCTTCGCAGCCGTCGGCAGGCCGGTCTCATCGATGCTCACCCATTCGGTGTCTTCTTGACCGGCGGCGGGGAGGCGTATCAGCAGTGTGTGCGGCATGTGCTCTAGAGTGTTCCGAATGTGCGCAGCAGCGGCGTCACCTTGCCACCTGTACCTCGCCTCAAAAGACTGTACAAGGTGAACTGCGTACTGCCAAGCGTCACCCGGGTCGTAAGGCGGAAATAGGAGCTCTGGTCGGAGAACAGTTTGGAGACGAGTGGGGCGTTGGGGCCCAAAATGTTGTTAAACGTTTGAATGTCGGGAAAGCAGCCGCTCGCGCGCGCGCTGGTGAGCAACTCCGGATTGTCATACTCGCCGCTCAGGTTGTCCGCAATACTTTCGAGCACCGGCCCGGGTGCGGTGCAGATGTTGATGGTCGCCGTGGCGTACGGCAGGGCGGTTACGTACGGGGCGATCTTGCGATAGCGGTCTGCTCCAAAGCTGGGAAGATTCATCAGCTCGCTCGGGCTGGTCATGGGCCAGTTGCCGGTCCGGTAAGGCGGCGATTGCGCCGTGTACACGGCATCCTCCGCCCCATCGGGACTTCCCGGTTGATCGTCCGCATCGATCCAATCGCGCGCGATGCCGGCCCATTTGGGCTCAAGTCCCACCGCAACCAGCAGGCGCTGAAATTGCTGCAGCGGTACCGGGTCCTGTTCGACCTTGCCGTTCACCAGGATGACATGGCCCAGATTGTTCAAATTGAAGCGACCCTGCATATCCTCCAACGATCCTTGCACGGTGCCGATCGGCTCTCCTTCGGGGTCATTCTCCGGCGTGATGGGCAATGGTTGCGTAGGTTGCGCCCACGGTTGGGCCAGAGTCACCTGCGTGCTGTTTTGCGTGCTCTGTGCACTTTGCCCGGCCTGCCCGGCCGGCGTGGCCTGCCCGGCCGGCGTGGCCTGTGGATTTTGCCCAATCTGACCGAGCACGTCGGCCGCCAATGCTTCGGCGCCCATGCCGAATTCGAATGCCTGCTCGGCAGCCATGACACCGCTCGCGCGCCGTCGTTCCAGCCAGCCGTCGTAGGTCAGCTTGGTCGCGAGAACCGCTGCAAGCGCCACCAGGATGAGCGCGATGATCAGCGCCACGCCGCGTTCACCCCGACGGCTCACCCCGCCACCTCGATCAACCGGCGTACACGGCCCCAGTCCTTGAACTCGACCGTGATCTCCACCGCGACCGGCCGGCTCCACAGGGATTCCGGCTGCGGCATGGTCGCGGGCGGCCATTGGTTCTGCCAGGTTTGGTTGGCATCCAGATAGCGCAGCTGCACGGTCTTTACCTGGCCGAACAGGTCCTGAATCACGGGTTTCGTGCCCTGAACGGTGTCGAGCGCCGAGGTGTAGCTGCGCTTCAGCACATCGCCCACCAGAGCGTAGGACACGCGTTGCAATGTGCCGCGTTGCTGGCCGGCGGTATTCGACCAACCCGCGCGCGTCAGTTCGGCCAACGGCAGCGCGGAGTCGGAGGATGATTCGCTGAAGCTGGATTTGAATCCGGGGTCGGATTTGAATTGCATGCTCGACGAGTCCGACGATGTGCTTCCAAGGCTTTCGCCTGCGACCCCGGCGCTGGTGCCATTGCCGGAAAGTCCATGTAATGCCGGCAGCCGGGTTTGGCCGAGCGGATCACGTACCGGCCGCGGCGTCAGTTGACCGAAATCCATGGCCACCACTCGCATGCCGAACTCGATTTCTCGCGAGCGTTTCAATGCCTCTTCGGTGCGTTCCGCCGAGAGTCGTCCTTCCCGATAGGTGCCATAACCCAGTGCAGACATGATGCCGAGGATCAGCAGCGCGACCAGCAATTCGACCAGCGTGAAGCCGCAGGTTCTTTCGAGCGCACGCGTTCGGGAAGGCCTGCTCATTGCGGGGTCGGTTGTACGGTGCCGGTGGGACCGATGGTATTGATCGCGGGGCGCGGAGCGGTGGGCGACACCGCGGGCGTAGTCGAGGGCGGGCACGGGGAGCCCGGCGCGCCGGCGGTCTGAGTACCGCCCGCCACGGGCGTGCAAGGGACCGCCGGGGCGGCGGTGGTGCCCGCGGTCCAATCGACGTTGGAACTGCCGGGGGTGGCGACCGAGGCGCCCATAAAACTGTAGGATTCCACCACGGGGTTGCTCTTGGTGTCGGTTTTTCCCAGCCAGACGCGAACGACCACGCGCTTCATGCTGCCGACGCTCGTATCGAAGTAGCGGGTATCGTAGTGCCAGGTCCGATTGGCGAACTCGAGCTGACCGGTATCGGCGGTTGCGCCGAGTTTGTTCACCATCAAACGAACTTCGGCGAGACGGTTGAGAGCGATCCATTGTGCCAGCGTTTTGTCCCGCAAATAACCGCTGGTTCGAGCGGTGCCGCTCACCGCGCTCATCAGGGCGGCCAAACCGATCGCGACGATCATCAGCGCGACCAGCACCTCCACCAACGTAAAGCCGCGGTTTGGCGAGCGGCTCACGTGGGCTTCTCCGGGTGGTTCGAATTCTCGATAGTCGTCTTGCCGAACGCGTCGCCGTCGACCGAGGCCCGGCTCCGCGTCGCTTCGCGCAGCAGCGTCAGGCGAAACGGCGTTCCCTCCCCGCTCGCCGCGATCGCCACCTGCGGGGTGGGCGGCGCCTCATCGCTGTCGGATTTGCGCTCAACGGGCTTGAGAACGACCGCCTGTGAGTCCAATTCCAGTTGAAAAGTCACGCCCTTGGGCAGTTCGCGGTGGCGAAACTCATGCTCATCGTTGACTCTCAGCCAGAGGCCGCGAGCCGGTTCATATACCAAGAACTCGTACGCCGCCGGCTCGATGAGCAATCCGAAATCGCGCCCCTCGAGCACGGCACGCTCGTGCAGCAGGTCAACCAAGCCTTCTATGCGCCTGCTCTCCTCGTCCAGCTGCGAATCTCGCCCGGACACGCCGATGGACAGCACTGCCAATGAGATCACCACCGCCATGATCACCACGACCACCAAGATTTCGACGAGCGTGAAACCCTTGCTGCGCATGGCGCGGCACCCGCAAGCGAGTGGCCTACCGTTGTTCGAGCGTGGAGGTGCTGATGTCCGCGTCGTAGCCGTCTCCACCCGGTTTGCCGTCGCGTCCGTAGCTCGTGATCTCGTAGTCGCGCCCGTTGGGGCCCGGACTGACGTACTGATAGGGGTTGTTCCAAGGGTCTTTCGGCAACGACGGCAAATATCCGCCCGATCGATAATTCGTGATCGTGGGATCGTTCGGCTGCGTCACCAGCGCCTGTAAACCTTGTTCGGTGGTCGGATATTTGAAATTATCCAGGCGGTAGAGGTCGAGCGCGGTCTGGATCGCCCGAATATCGCTGGCCGCACGCGTGACCCGGGCCTTGTCGACGTTCTCGAGGATTTTCGGCACGACGAGCGCACCCAACACTGCGAGAATGACGACCACGACCATGATCTCGATAAGGGTAAAACCGCTCTGGCGCTTGTGCATAGTGACCTCAAGAATTCCATGAATGATACCAAAATAGCCGCCCGCGATGCCGCGTAACGGAGCAAATCCGCTGGCGCAGTTCGCGGAGGGTCTGCAATGGGATCGCGGCCGCTGGATTTGGTTGCTTTTAATTCTGCTGATTCTCGATTTGATGTTGGGTCTTGGCGACAGTGTCGGCCAGGCGCTGCGTTACGATCGCGGCGCCATTGCGGCCGGCGGCTGGTGGCGGCTGCTCACCGCCCACGCGGTGCATCTCGACGTGCACCACCTGTTGCTGAACGAGTTGGGCCTGGTGCTGATGTGGTCGTTGTTCGCGCGAGACTACGACCCGGTCGAATGGTGCGTAATCGTGCTGTCCGGCGCCCTCGCGATCAGTTGCGGCTTGTGGTGGCTGAGCCCGCATGTGATCTGGTACGTCGGTGCCTCGGGTGTGCTGCACTCGGTCATGGCCGCGGGCTGCGCCAAGCATTTGGCGGAGCGCGCCTGGGATCGCTGGCTTTTGTTGATCGCCCTATGCGTGAAATTGGCCTACGAGCAGTCGAGCGGCCATGCGGGGCCCATGATCGTCGTCGATGCCCACCTGTACGGCTCGGCTGCCGGTTTTGCGGTCGGGGCTGCACTCTCGTGGCGTATCGCTATAATTCGCCACCTTTCCAGCTCCTGAGGACCGCACGCAATGTCACTCGCCTTCGTTTTTCCGGGCCAAGGCTCGCAATCGGTCGGTATGATGAGCGCGTTGGCCAAATTGTCGCCCGTTATCGAGGCGACGTTTGCGCAGGCCTCTGATGTACTGGGCTACGACTTGTGGAAGCGCTGCCAGGACGGGCCGGTCGAGGCGTTGAATGCGACCGAGTGCACTCAACCGGCGATGTTGACCGCCGGAGTTGCCACCTATCGGCTGTGGATCGAACGCGGCGGCGCGCGCCCCAGGCTCATGGCCGGGCACAGCCTTGGGGAGTGGAGTGCGCTGGTGGCGGCAGGCAGCCTCGAGTTCACCACCGCGGTGGGTCTGGTCAAGTTTCGCGCCGAAGCCATGCAGGCTGCGGTGCCCAAGGGTCAGGGCGCCATGGCAGCCATTCTGGGGCTGGAGGATGCCGACGTCCAAGCCGCCTGTCGCGAGGCGGGGCATGGCGAAGTGGTCGAGGCGGTGAATTTCAATGCGCCGGGGCAAGTCGTCATCGCCGGAGCGGCGTCCGCGGTGGCGCGTGCCGTCGAGACCGCCACCGCCAAGGGCGCGCGCCGCGCCATGACCCTGGCCGTCAGTGTTCCGGCGCACAGCTCGCTGATGGCGCCGGCCGCTGAACAGCTGCGTCTTCGCCTTAACGGCATACCGGTGGCTGCCCCGGTGGAAATTGCGGTGTACGGCGTCGACCTGAAGACGCATGCGGAGCCCTCCGAGATCCGCGCCGGCCTGGTCAAACAGCTGCATACCCCGGTCTATTGGTCGGAGACCGTTCGCAGGATGATTGCCGCGGGTGCCACGCACATCGTCGAATGCGGACCGGGCAAGGTGCTGACGTCCTTGAACCGCCGCATCGACAAGAATCGGGATCTGAAAATGCTGGCGCTCGAGGATGCGAAATCCCTCGACGACGCGCTCGCCCTCAGTGTGAAGGAGCCCCCATGTTGAACGGAGAAGTTGCGTTGGTGACGGGCGCCTCTCGCGGAATTGGCGCCGCCATCGCCGCGCGTCTGAGCGCGGATGGCGCCCGCGTGGTGGGTACGGCGACCACGGGCGAGGGCGCATTGCGGATCAGCGAAGCGCTGGCCGCGCGCGGGGGCCGCGGCGCGGTACTGGATGTCGTCAGCCAGGAGTCGATCGATGCCCTCATCGTGGACATCGAATCGCGCGAGGGTCCCATCGGCATTCTCTGCAACAACGCCGGCATCACCCGCGACACATTGTTGCTGCGCATGAAACCGGAGGACTGGGACGCGGTGCTGCAGACGAATCTTGCATCCGTGTTCAGGCTTTCCAAGGTGGTTTTGCGCGGCATGATGAAGGCTCGCAGGGGCCGCATCATCAGCATTGCATCGGTCGTGGGGCTTACCGGAAATCCCGGTCAGACCAACTATGCGGCGGCCAAGGCGGGCATCATCGGGTTTACCAAATCATTGGCGCGGGAGGTCGGCTCGCGCGGAATAACCGCGAATGTGATCGCACCGGGGTTCATCGACACGGATATGACACGGGCGCTGAGCGAGGAGCAACGCACCGGCTTGAGCGCCCAGATTCCGCTCGGCCGGCTGGGTCGGCCGGAAGACATCGCTGCCGCGGTCGCGTTCCTGGCATCCGCCGAAGCGGCCTACATTACGGGCGAGACCCTGCATGTGAACGGCGGCATGTACATGGCCTAGAGGCATGATGGGCGTGTGGCCCGAGAGCTGCTGACGCCCGAGGCGCAGGCCCTTAAGAAAGGTCAATTGTCAAGGCAGGTTGTGCCTGGATAGGGGCAATTGCGCAGTCCGGGTAGCAGTAGCGGTCGCGTTCACATAAAATACGCGCCCTGCCGATACCAGAGGGTGGCCACGGGCCCTTAGGGCATTGGACACGTGTTTATTATTTTTTCCCGACTGGGTTTTCCCGAAAGGACACCATAACAATGAGTACTGTTGAGCAGCAGGTTAAGAAGATCGTGGCTGAACAATTGGGCGTTAAAGAAGAAGAAGTCACCAATGATGCCTCGTTCGTCGATGATCTCGGCGCAGACTCGCTGGACACTGTTGAACTGGTCATGGCGCTCGAAGAGGAATTCGAGACCGAGATCCCGGACGAGGATGCGGAGAAAATCACGACCGTTCAGCAAGCCATCGATTACATCAATTCGCACAAGGGCAAGGCCTAAACCCATTGGGGCTAACGCAGCGACGCGGCGGCGGGGCGCGAATTACGGGTCACTTGTCGGCATTGGCAGCATCCCACTGAGGAGTCGCGGTTGAGCAAACGGCGCGTGGTGGTTACGGGTCTGGGGATCGTATCCCCGGTCGGCAACGACGTCCGGTCGGCCTGGGGATCCATCGTCGCGGGCCGCAGCGGCATCGCTCCCGTGACCCGATTCGATACGACCAATTTTCCCACGCATTTCGGCGGCGAGATTCGCGATCTCGATCTCGCGCAATACATGAGCCCGAAGGAAGCGCGGCGCATGGATGCGTTCATGCAATATGGCGTCGCCGCCGGTGTTCAGGCGATGCGCGATTCGGGAGTGGTCGTCACCGAGGCGAACTCGGCGCGCATCGGGGTTCTGATGGGTTCGGGAATGGGCGGACTCGAGTCGATTGAGGAAACCTACGTCAAGTTCATGGAGACTCACTCGCCGAAGAAGGTCTCGCCGTTCTTTATTCCCGCCAGCATCATCAACCTGGTAAGCGGTCACTTGTCGATTGCCTTCAATCTCACGGGCCCGAACCTTGCCGTTGCAACCGCCTGCACCACCTCCACCCATTCGATCGGACTCGCGGCTCGGCTGATTCAATGCGGCGACGCGGATGCAATGCTCGCCGGCGGATCGGAAATGGCGACCTGCGTCACCGGCATGAGCGGTTTCGCCCAGGCCAAGGCACTGTCCCAGCGCAACGATGATCCGAAAGGGGCGAGCCGGCCCTGGGACAAGGATCGTGACGGATTCGTGATGGGCGACGGCGCGGGCGCGATGATGCTCGAGGAATATGATCAAGCCAGGGCGAGGGGTGCGAACATATATGCCGAGGTGCAGGGCTTCGGCATGAGCGGTGACGCCTTCCACGTCACCGCGCCGCCGGAAAACGGGGAGGGCGCGCGCAGGTCGATGGTCAACGCGTTGATCGACGCGGGGATCAATGCCGATCAAGTGCAGTACGTCAATGCACACGCGACTTCGACCGAGTTGGGCGATCGCGCCGAGACTACGGCGATTCACCGCGCCTTCGGCCCGGCCGCCGCGAAATTGGCGGTAAGTTCAACGAAATCGATGACGGGCCACCTGCTGGGTGCCGCCGGAGTCGTGGAAGCGATTTTTTGCGTCCTTGCGCTGCGCGACCAGGTCGCCCCTCCGACCATCAATTTGGAGCAGCCCGGCGAGGGCTGTGATCTTGACTACGTGCCCAAATTTTCGCGAGAGCTGAAAATCGAGTACGCGCTGTCCAATTCATTCGGCTTCGGTGGCACCAACGGTTCGCTCGTTTTCCGCCGAATTTGAGCCACTGGGCCTAGTCGCGCAGTTTCCCGACATCTATCCGGGACTGCTCGAAAGCAGCGCTCCCATTGGCCCCGCAACCGGCGGCGGCCGCTTCGATATTCTGCCCATCAGCAACGGCGAGTGTTTGCGCCTGGATGCCGATCGCCGCCTGTCCGGACCCCATGCGGCCGGAGCACGCGGCTTTTTGGGCGCATTGGAGAACTGGTGGCGGTCGCTGCGGGCGGAGGGCGATCCGGCTTCCCTGCCGTTCACCGGAGGTTGGCTGTTGTATTTGGGCTACGAGCTTGCCGATGAAATCGAACCCCGTTTGCATCTGCCGCCGAGCGCCGATCCGTTCGTCGCGCTCGCGATTCGCGCACCGGGGGCGTGGATCCGCGACCGCCGCAGTCGGCGGGCATGGGTCGTCGCCGAATCGGGCTGCGAATCGCTGATTGAACGATTTGCCGGGGATGTGACCCGCGCCAACGCATCGGCGGGCGGCCCGGCGGCACGATTCGAGCTGCGGGAGGAGGATCCACATCAGTTTGTTCAGGCGGTCGAACGCGCACTCGACTACATTGGTGCGGGAGATGTGTACCAAGCCAATCTATCGCGCCAGTGGCAGGGAATTTCGGCCGGTGCCATCGATCCGGCGGCGCTGTATCAGCGCCTGCGCGCGGCCAATCCGAGTCCGTTTGCGGCGCTGGTTCGCGACGGCGATTTTGCCTTGATCAGCTCCTCACCGGAGCGGTTGTTGTCGATTCGGGGTGGCATCGCCTCGACGCGGCCGATCGCGGGAACCCGACCGCGCGGCGCGTCCGCGGATCGCGATGCCGCGCTGATCGAATCCCTGCTTCACAATGAAAAGGAGCGGGCGGAACACATCATGTTGATCGATCTGGAACGCAACGATTTGGGCCGGATATGCATCGGTGGTTCGGTGCGCGTCGATGAGTACATGGCCGTGGAATCCTATGCCCACGTGCATCACATCGTGTCCAATGTGCGCGGCCTTTTGCGCGACGGCGTTTCACCTATCGGCGCCATTCGCGCCATGTTTCCCGGCGGCACCATCACCGGATGCCCCAAAGTGCGCTGTATGGAGATCATCGCCGAGCTCGAAGGCGGCGGGCGCGGAGCCTATACGGGCGCAGTCGGATACTTGAATCGGGACGGCAGCTGCGATCTCAACATTTTGATCCGTACGATCACCGCCCGAAGCAACGCCCTGAAGTTTCGGGCCGGCGCCGGAATCGTCGCCGATTCGAATCCCATGCAGGAACTCGCTGAAACGCGCGCCAAGGCCGAAGGTTTGATACGCGCCTTGAAGACGGAAACTTGAGCACCTGGATCAATGGCCGCTCGCGTACGGTGATCGATCATCGCGATCGCGGCCTGCAATACGGGGACGGCGTGTTCGAAACCATGCGGGTGCGCCGCTACCGGGTACGGTTGTTGGACTTTCACCTGGATAGATTGTCCGAGGGCTGCCGCCGCCTCAAGATCGAGCCGCCGGGCGCTGCGAGGCTGCGCCGTGAGCTCGAGTCGCGGGCGGCGCTGCGCGCGGAGGCGGTGCTCAAACTGATCGTCACCCGCGGGGCGGGATCGCGCGGCTACCGGCCGAGCGGGGAGGAGCGCTGTACACGGGTAGTGTCGCTGCATGCGGTGCCGACTCCGCGCCCCGCGGTGCGAGTGCGTGTGTGCGCCACTCGTCTCGGCGGCAATCCGCTGCTTGCTGGAATCAAGACGCTCAATCGTCTTGAATCGGTGATGGCGCGCAGCGAGTGGCGCGACCCGCGCGTATGGGAGGGATTGCTGCGCGACCTCGACGGCAATTTCGTCTCCGGCACCATGTCGAACCTGTTCATCAGAAGCGGATCGTATTTGATGACACCGATCCTCGATCGGTGCGGTATCGCTGGCGTCATGCGCCGCTGGGTATTGGAGCAGGCGGTGCATGTCGGATTGCGCCCATTGGAAGGGCGGCTGCGTTGGGAGGAAATCCGGCAGGCCGACGAGGCGTTCATGACCAACGCGGTTGCCGGTGTCGTGTCGGTCGCGCTCCTTCACGACGGCGCGGCGCGAATTCGATTCCGGGACCAGGGCGGTGCGTGCGCGCTGCGCGAGCGCCTGGAGGCATTGTGAAGGCTTGGCGCGTCGTCGCGGTGTCCGCGCTGCTGCTGCTGGGCGCGGTGGGAGCAGTATTTTGGAGCGGACTGAAGAGTCTCGACGAACCCTTGAGCCTTTCCGCCCCGCTGCGCTTCAAGGTGGCCGCCGGCGCCCGATTCGCGCACGTCGCGGCCGACCTGGCCTCCCGTGGGGTTGTCGCCCAGCCGCATGCGTGGATCTTGTACGCGCGTTGGAAGGGTCTTGCATCCGGCATCAAGGCCGGTGAGTACGAAATAGAGCCTGGTACCACGCCGCGCGCGCTGCTCGATAAAATGGTCAGTGGGCAAGTGCTTTTGCATTCTTTTACGATCGTCGACGGTTGGCGCGTACAGGATATGCTGGCCGCGCTCAGGCGCAATCCCGATGTCGATTCGACGCTGCCGGCGTCGCCGAAGGAGCTGATGGAAAAACTCGGGGACCCGGGGATCGACGCGGAAGGGCAGTTCCTGCCTGAAACCTACCGCTTTCCGAGCGGCACGAGCGACCTTGAACTGCTGCGCCAGGCGCATTCGGCCCTGCGGCGCGAATTGGAGGCGGCGTGGGCGGTTCACGACCCATCTACGCCGCTGCGCAGCCCCGAGGAGCTGCTGATCATGGCGTCCATCGTTCAAAAGGAGAGCGGTATTCCCCAGGAGCTGCCAAAAATTGCCGGGCTCTATTTGAACCGCTTGCGCATCGGCATGCGATTGCAGGCGGACCCCACCGTTATCTACGGATTGGGCGAACGCTACGATGGGGAGCTTCGCACCGTCGATCTGCGCACCGACGGACCTTACAATACGTATACGCGCGTCGGTCTGCCGCCGACCCCGATCGCACTGGTCGGTGCCGCCGCCCTTCGCGCCACGGCTCGACCGGAACAAACCGACGCGATGTATTTCGTGGCTTCCGGCCGCGGCGACGGCAGTCACGTATTTTCGGCCACGCTCGAAAAGCACAACGCCGCGGTCGCACAATACCTGTCGCGACAGCGCCAGAAGGCGGCGGCTGCCCAATGAGCGTGAGGCGTCAACGAGCGGAGGGGTTTCGATGAGCGAGGCGCAAGGGCGTTTCATGACGATCGAGGGCATCGAAGGGGTGGGTAAGACCACCCAGCTCAGCCGCCTCTCGATAATACTGTCCGATCGCGGCATTCCCCATGTGGTGACCCGCGAACCCGGCGGTACGCCCCTGGCCGAGAAGATCCGCGACCTGGTGCTCGGATCACGCGGCGAAGCACTGCCCGATACCGCGGAATTATTGCTCATGTTCGCCGCGCGCGCGGTGCACCTCAAACATTTGATCGAACCGAATTTGGCCGCGGGCCGGTGGGTGCTGTGCGATCGATTCACGGATGCGACCTACGCGTATCAGGGTGCGGGACGCGGCCTCGGCGACGAGGCCATCCGCCGCCTGGAATCGATGGTACAGGGTTCCAGACGACCGGATCTGACGCTGCTGCTCGATGTGCCGGTGGCGATTGGATTGCGACGCGCACGACGGCGCAACGAAGACACCGGTGTCGCGCATGCCGGCCAGGATCGCTTCGAGCTGCAGCGTGCGGAGTTCTTCGAGCGCGTGCGCGCCGCTTATCTGGCGCGCGCGGCGGCGGAGCCCGAGCGCATGCCGGTGATCGATGCCGGCCGAACGGTGGAGGAGGTCACGGAACAGATTATTTCCGCGCTGCGCGCGAGATTATGGATTTCCTGAGCGCCGAATCCCTGCCGTGGCTGCATGGGCCGCAACAGCGGGTGCGGGAGGCGGTATCGGCGCGGCGTCTTCCGCATGCGCTCTTGCTCTTGAGCGCGCCCGGTCTCGGTGCGGAGTTTTTGGCCAATTGGATCGCCGCTTTGACGCTGTGCGAGTCGGACGCCCGGCGCCCCTGTGGCGCCTGCGCCTCGTGCCACTTGCTGCGCGCCGACAACCACCCGGATTGCTACGTCGTGCAGATCGAAGAGGACGCGCAGCAAATCAAGGTGGATCAGATTCGTAATCTGATCGAATCGTTGTCGCTCTCGAGCTATCGCGGCGGCTACAAGGTCGGAATAGTCGAGGGTGCGGAAGCGCTCAATGCAAACGGCGCCAATGCCTTTTTAAAGACATTGGAGGAACCCACCGACAATACGCTCCTGATCATGGTCGCCAAACCGAGCCATCGCCTGCCCGCGACCGTCGCCAGCCGTTGCATGCGCCTGCCGTTGCGTGCGCCGCCGAGACGGGCGGCCGTGGCCTGGTTGGAGGCCCGCGGGGGGAACCCACGTAGTTGGGACGCCGCGCTGGTGCTGGCCGGAGACGCACCCCTATTGGCGCTCGATATCGAGAACGCAGGCATCGCCGCACTCGAGAAGGAAATGCAGGAGAATCTTCGGGAAATGGCCGCAGGCGCGGTCGATGTAACCCTGCTGGCCGGCGCCTGGGTGAAGTCCGAGTACAACCTGCGGCTGATTTGGCTTGAGAACTGGATCACACAGCGCATACATGCGTCCCCCGGCGTGGCCACATCGCTGCAAAGTGCGGAACCCGTCCGCTTGCCTGCCGCTTTACTTAAGCCCAAGATAAGGGCTCTATTTGAGCTGCTGGACGCCGTACGCGAGTTGCGGCGGCTTGCGGCGACCGGGTTGAACCAACAACTGGCGCTGGAGGCTGTGCTGCTCAGCGGCAGGGCCGCGCTGGCGAAGTAAGTCATTTGTGGGAATGGTAAGAATTGCGAAGTCCTAGTAATAAACCTGGATTGCTGACCCTCACGATCAAGGATAAGAGCGCGCTTTACCTTGCGTACATGCCGTTCGTGAAAAATGGCGGACTGTTCATCCCCACCAATAGCAACTATCGGCTGGGCGATGAAGTATTCATGCTGCTCAATCTGATGGGCGAGGAAGAAAAGCTTCCGGTTGCGGGGCGGGTGATCTGGATGACCCCCAAGGGTGCCCAGGGCAAGCGCACCGCGGGGATCGGGGTGCAGTTCAGCGATCAAGACCGCGGCAATACGCAGAAGAAGATCGAGAATTACCTGGCGGGCGCGCTGGGCGGAGATAAACCGACCCACACGATGTGATCTCGGCGCGATGTGAACCCCGCGCCGCGCGCTCACACCTGGCTGATGATCTTCGCCTTGAGCGCCTCGTATTCGCTGTCGGAAATCAGGCCGGCGTCGAGCATCCCCTTGGCTTGTTGCAATCGTTGCGCGGCATCACCCGAAGCGCTATCGGGAACCGCCCCGGCGAGGTTCCCGACCTGCACCCCGCCCGCGCGTGCCCGCATCTCCTCGAGGTCCCGGACCCGGCGCTTTTCGCGCCATGCTTGATCATGACCCTGCGCTATGCGGTAGAGGGCTTCAGCCTGATCCTTGCGCAGACCCGCGTAAACGAAGGTGGCCGTATGCGCGGAAGCTGAAGCCAGGTCGGGACTCGAGAAAGCCTCGAGAGTCAGACGGGCCCCGACGATGCCGACATCAATCTTGACACCCTTGAGATCCTGCCAGCGGATATCGGTCAACGTGAAGCCGCCGAACAATCCGCGCTCGAGTGCCAGGAATCGACCGCTGGTCGCCGCCACGACCCGGCGGCGGTGCTTGAGCGCGAACAGCCGCCGTTGGATCGCCCAAGCTTCGAGCGTCTCGTTTGCGGTCAGAACCGAATTGAGATAGTCGAGCGCGCGGCGTGCGCCGCCGTCCTCGCCGGCCGTTGTATCCATTGAGCATCCCCCACTGCCAGTGCATCGCAGCCGCCGGGGATCCGTCCGCCGGCTCGCCGTTTCGTATGTTGGCACAGGCCGCTCGTCAATGCGAACGAGGTCCGGCAGGTGAGTGCAAGCCGGAGCATCCCTGGACCCAGGTACTTCTCCGGATAGACCTTCGTGCGTGGGCGCCTAGCATGTGCGGGATGGCGACGGAATTACATCTCTTTGGCGGCTATCGGTGAGACCGGTCATGAGCTGCGACATGGCGCGCGGCAGGGGGGAAGTCTCCGCGTCGCGGCCGGCGATCAACGCTGCCGAGCGGGAGCGTCCGACCAGTTGGTGCCATGTCTGAGATCTTCGGCTTCGATGCCTTCTCTCCCGCGGAAATCGCCGCGCGGGTCGACACCATCGGTGTCGCCAAGACGCGTTTGCCGCTGCTTTCCATTCTGATGCTGAGCATCCTGGCTGGAGTCTTCATCGGACTGGGTGCGCTCAGCTTTGTGATGGTCAAGTCCGACCCTTCCTTGAGCTTTGCCACTAGCCAGATTCTAGGTGGCATCGTCTTCGCACTGGGGTTGATTCTCGTTGTGGTGGCGGGCGCGGAGCTATTCACCGGAAACAATCTGTTGGCGATGGCCTGGGCGGACGGGAAGATTTCGACGCGCGATCTGCTGCGGAACTGGGCGATAGTATGCGGCGGCAATTTTCTGGGCGCGGTCGGACTGGCGATCCTGGTTGTTCTCTCGCGCCACCCCGAAATGAACGACGGTGCAATTGCGCGGGAGTATCTCAGGATCGCCGCAGCCAAGGTGGCGATGCCGTTTTGGACCGCCTTCTTCAGGGGTGTCCTGTGCAATGTTCTGGTATGCATGGCGGTGTGGATGGCGCTCGCCGGACGCAGCGTGGTCGACAAGGCCGTGGCAATTGTCTTTCCCATATCCGCGTTCGTCGCGGCCGGCTTTGAACACAGCGTCGCGAATATGTACCTGATCCCGATCGCCATGTTTCTGCAGACCTTCGAGCATATCGGGGTGAACGCCAATACCATTACTTGGGCCGGTCTCTTCCACAACCTGGTGCCGGTTATATTGGGTAATATCGTCGGCGGCAGCGTGTTGGTGGGGCTCGTGTATCACGTCATCTACCGACGGCCGTCGGATATACAATAGGCGGCTAATTGGCGACGGGGGGCGCATGCGCTTTGCAGTTCACATGATGATCCGCCTGCTTGCCGCCGCCATGCTCGGCTCCGCGGCGCTGGCCTCGCCCGCGAGGGCGGCCGACCTTGCGCCCCCACCCAAGGTGACCAGTCCACGCCTGTACGTATTCGATTGTGGAACGCTGGTCTACAACGAACCGGAGGACTACAACCTCAAGCGCGGGGAGGTCAAGGATAGCAACATGGGCGTCACCTGCTACCTGGTGGTCCATCCGAGGGGCATGCTGATCTATGACACGGGCCTCAATGACCGACTGGTCGGCAGGCCGCTGTACGAGAATGTGCTCGAGGGTTATGCCCAGATCAAGTTCAACACGCTGAGCGGACAGCTGGCCGACATCGGCGTCACGCCCGCCAATATCGATTACCTCGTGCTGTCGCATTATCACTGGGACCATGTCGGCAATGCCGGGGACTTCGCCGGTTCGACATGGCTGGTCTACAAGGGCGATCGCGACCGGATGTTCACCGAAGCGGCACGCGCCAATCCGTGGTTCAGCCAGTATTCAGCGCTGGAGAACAGCAAGACCGTGCTTCTGAGCGGCGACCATGACGTCTTCGGGGACGGCACCGTGGTCGTGATCGCGACGCCGGGACATACGGAGGGGCACTGTTCGCTGCTGGTGCGCCTCAAAAACACGGGACCCGTCGTGCTTTCGGGCGATCTGTACCATTACGCGGAAGAGCGCGCGCTAAAGCGCATGCCGGACGAGGAAAAGACCACGGGCACGGTCGAGTCGCGCCAGAAGGTCGAGGAACTGCTGCGGCGGACCGGAGCGCAGCTGTGGATCGGTCACAGCATGGAGTTCTTTCGCACCGTGCGTAAGTCGCCGGCGTGGTACGACTGATTGCGCCCATTGAACCCCATCCATGAGAACATCTTTAGTTCATGAATAGTTCCGGTTATTGCGGAACGGCATCGACGTAAATCGGTTGCTTCGGGGGCGGCGAATAGCGGGTGCCGTGAGGCGCCATGAAGCAATACGCCGTAAACACCAAACACAGAATCGCGAACACGACGGCCAAGCCCTTGTGCTGCGCGAGCATGGACGGGGGCTTGTAAACGTAGGCTTCGGCGCGCCAGGATCTGGGCGGCATCGCTCAACCAGGTTTGGCGCGAGCGGCTTCGGTCGCGGCCAACCCCCCCTTCAAGACGTAGGCTTCGAAGCCGCGTTCGCTCAAAATGTAGGCAGCGGCCGAACTGCGGCGCCCTGTGTCGCAACAGATGATGTACGGCGTGCCCTTGTCGAGCGCATTGAGCTTCAGTCGAATGAAATACAGGGGTATATTGATGGAGCCGTCGATGCGGAAATTCTGGAATTCGCTCGGCAATCGCACGTCTAGCCATTTGCCGCCCTTGGCCACGATCTCCCTGGCCTGATCCTGGGTGACCCATTGCAGCATCGGTTCGTTCAGCAACGTCTGAAAATCCTGTTTGCCGAGCCGCATCAATGTCCCTTCCGTCGACATGGTCACGGTCGCGTTGCGCTTGGCCTCCGCAATCAGGGCCTCTTCGCCGAAGCTGTCGCCCGAGCCGAGTTCGGCGAGTTTGATGCCCTCTTTGTTGAGGGGAGTCTCCCGGGTCACCACGCATTTTCCCGAGACCACCACGTAGAAATAATCGCCCTCGGTGCCTTGCTTGATCACGACATCGCCCGCGCGGTAGTTGATGCGCTGCATGCGCATGAATATGGCCTGAATGTTGGCCGGCGGTATTCGATGAAAGGCCTTCGTCTGCAGCAAAGTGGTCATCCAGTCGCCGGTCACGTCGAGACCGTCGCTGTTCAGTTCCGACACTTCGTACTGGCCGGTCTGATCCCATGTCAACAGCACGTCGAGCAAATCGCTGTCGATCATGATGTATTCGAGATCGGTGGCTGCACGCGCCGTGAATTTGCGCGGCAAGCCGGGCGCAAGCGCCGCGCGTGCCTCTGGACTGCCGGCGCGCACGGTTCCGATAAGACGGTCATCGGCGCGCAATTCGACGCTGCCGGCCACCAGATAGAAGGTGCGTTTTTCAGTGTCGCCCTCCTTGAACAGTACGCGACCGGCGCCCAGTTCGCGCAGCTGCGTTTTGCGCGCCAGCGCCGTCAAATTCTCCGCCTTCAATCCGTCGAGGGGCGAGAAGGTTCGAAGGATAGCGAGATTGATCGGTCGTTCAGTCATCGAAAACTGTTCCGGCGCCAGGGGTTACAACCCTATGATTTTGGCTGCGAATGCTATCACACGTGGGGCCCTGTACGGCCACGTATTGGATCACAGCGGCGGCTGCGTGGAGGCCGATGGATTGCTCCATCCGGCATCGGGGTGAAATCGTTCGCCATAGCGCTTTTCCAGATCCAGGAGGCGGGAAATGACCTTGTCCACGCCGCGCTCCCGGGCGTATTGCAGCGGACCACCGCGAAAAGGCGCGAAACCCGCCCCAAAAATGGCGCCCGCGTCCAGCAAATCGGCGTCCTCTATGACACCCTCCCTAAGACAGGCCGCGGCCTCGTTCAGCATCGGCAACACCATCCGGTCCTCGAGATCGGCGGGGATCTCGCTATTCTGCGCCCGCGTGCGCACCGGTTTGCCGTCCCGCCATGCGTAGAAACCCTCGCCGCTCTTGCGCCCCAACTTCTTTTGGTCGATCAGCTTGAGCAGCACCTGCGGCACCGGCCGCCCAAAGGCCTCGGCGAGAACGCGGCCGACATGCAGCGCAACGTCCAATCCGATAACGTCGGCGAGCTCTATCGGACCCATGGGCATGCCGAAACGTGTGGCGGCATGATCGATGACCGCCGCCGGGATCCCGTCCGCGAGCGCAAACAGGGCTTCGTTGATGTAAGGCATCAATATTCGATTGACGACGAAACCCGGCGCGCTTTTGCACGGCAGCGGCAGTTTGTCGAGTTTGCGAACGAAAGAGGCCGCAGCCCCCGCGACCTCGGTCCGGGTGGCGTGACCTTGCACGATCTCGACCAACTGCATTTGAGCCACGGGATTGAAGAAGTGAATCCCGACCAGCCGGCCCGGGTCCGTGAGTCCTCCGGCCAATGTTTCGATCTTGATGCTGGATGTGTTCGTTGCGAATACCGCGTTCGGTTTGAGGCGCGGCTCGATCTGCGCATACAAGGCGCGCTTGGCCTCGGCATTTTCGACGATGGCCTCGATCAGAACATCCGCATCCGTCGCCCCGGAGCCGGCGACGTCCATGCGCATGCGGGCGAAGGCCTCGGCTGCGGCTCCCGGTGCGCTCAGGCGCTTTTCGAAGTACGCCTTGGCGCGCGCAAAGGCCGGCCGAATCAAGTCCTCGGTGCGGTCCTGCAGTGTCACGCGAAATCCGCGCATCGCCGCCCATGCCGCGATATCGCCGCCCATCACCCCCGCACCCACGACGTGCACGTGCCGGAGCTCAATTGGCGGCTTGCCGCCGAGCCCTTTGAGGCGATCCTGCAGCAGAAACACTCGGACCAGATTGCGCGACGTCGGTGTGCACATGAGCATGCCGATCGATCGCGCCTCGGCCTCGTAGCTCTCGGCGCCGGCGCCGCCGTGGCGCCGCCATAATTCGAGAATTGCATAGGGGGCGGGATAGTGCTCGCGCGGCACCCTTTCCCCAAGGGAGGCAGCGGCCTTGCGGGCGACAAACGGCCGCACCGCATCGAGATTCAATAGTTTCTCGACGAAGGGTGCGGCCTTGACCGCGGGCGGGTGCAGCAGCAGGTGTTTAGCGCGTGTCTTGAGTTCCGCCGGCGGCACGATTTCATCGAGCAGACCCACCGCGAGCGCGCGCGCACCCTTGAACGGCCTGCCCTTGAGCATCAGCTCCATGGCCGGGCGGACGCCCATGAGCCGAACGGCGCGCACGGTGCCGCCGAAACCGGGATGGATGCCGAGCAGCACTTCCGGAAGCCCTAGGGACAATTTTGCGTCGTCGGCTCCGATCCGATAGCGGCACGCCAGGGCGAGCTCCAGGCCGCCGCCCAACGCAAATCCATGCACGGCGGCGACGCTGGGGCAGGGCAGGCGCTCCAGCCGATCGAGCACCGCCTGTCCCGCACGCACCAGTCCGTAACCCTCCTCCGGAGTCCGTACGTTCAGGAATTCCTTGATGTCGGCACCCGCGACGAAGCCGTTGGCTTTGGCGGAATTCACCACGACGCCGGCCGGCGGCAGCGCATAAAGCTGATCCAAAGCGGCCGCCAATTCGTGAAGCACCGCCGCCGATAAAACGTTGGTCGAAGTCCCCTGAACATCGCATGTCAGCCAAGCGATGCGCTCGGCGTCCACGTCCAGGCGCCAGCCGCCGATCTGCGTCATGACTTACGCCGCCTCGAGAGCATGTTGGTGAATCGTGAAATCGCAAATAAGCGGCAAATGATCGGATAGCTGTATGCCGGGCATTTCGAATCGAGTCACCTCGATCTGTGCGCTGTGCAGGATGAAGTCGAGTTCCTTTCGCGGACTCCTGCTGGGATAGGAGGGCAGGCCGCGCGCATTGGCGTTGGTCAGCCCCGCGGCCTGCATGAACAGGTACAGCTCGTTATCGCCCCAGTAGGTGTTGAAGTCCCCGGCGACGATCACGGGCTTACTGGTCTTGCGCACCAGATCGTACAGCGAGCGCAGCTGGTACTGGCGGTGCCGGTATTTGAGCGACAAGTGCACGAGGAAGATCGCGATGTCATCCAGCTCAAGTTCTATGATGAGCCGCTTGATGCCGGTGTCGAAATAATGGAATCGTTCGCCGCGTACCCGGGGCGCGGCGAGAAATGCATTCGCCTGCTTGCGCACGATGGGCACGAGCTGATTCAGCGAAGATACGCCGTACTTGCATTCGAAGGTGGAGTAATGGCCGAGCGAGCGGGCGATAAACTCCGCTTGATTGATCATTCCCGTGCGGATTGAACCGGTATCGACCTCGATGAGGCCCACCACGTCCGGGTCCTGACGCTTAATGAACGCGGTAATCTCCGCGAGCACCTGCGGGTTCGAGCGCAAATACCCGGCTCCCGGCAGCGGAAGGTGGAACGCCGGGCCGGTGCCGGTCGCATATCGGATGTTATAGAGCAGCAATCGCACTTTCGGCATTGTATCGACGCCCAATGTTTGGCGCATGACCATCGTCGAGCTACACTAGGAGCCGATGTCGAGCCGTGTAAACCCGATTCGCCTATTCGTCACCCACAATTGGGAAGAGAACGATGACTACACGCGCGTCTTCGAATATCTGGAGGCGCCGGGCACCTTCTATTACGTCAACACCAGTCAGCCGCACGGGAAACGGCCCATCGACAAGGAAAGCCAGCGCGAGGACCTGCGCCGCCAAATAGCGCCATGCGAGGTGATCATCGCCTTGCCCAGCGTATATCGGGCCGAGCCCGATTTGGTCCAGTTCCAGATGACCTTTGCCAAGGCGGCCGATCGGCCGATCGTCGCCATGGAGAATTTCGGATCCAACGAACCGCTGGCCAAGGCCATCAAGGACTTGGCGGACGAGGTCAGCCCGTGGACCGCGCGCAGCTTAATCGATGCCTTGCGCCGCCAGGCTCGGCATCAAGAAACGACGCGCTGGGACACGATTGAATTCAAGCTCGATTGACGGCCGCAGGCCTGGAATGCGACGCTCCGCGCGTCAGCTGGCCGCCGTAAGCGCCGGAATTTCGAAGTCGCTCGCGGCATGCTCGACCTCGACGCTGCGCAGTTGGACCACCGAAGCGCTTTGACGGGTTGTATTCGCTTCAGCGCGGCACATCAGTCCGAAGATCTCCACGATGAGCGCGGCACAGTCGTCCGCCTCTTGATTCGACATTTTGCGCACCGAAGCGGCAACCGCGTCCTCTCCGCGCAAGGGTTGCACGCCCGCCAAGTTGCGCATGACCTGTGAAAATGAATCGCGAGCTTCGTTTGGCAGTTGATCCACGGCCACGGAGGCGAGGTGCCGGCGATACGCAGAAATCAATCGTTGCTTGATCGGGGTGGAGCGGACCAATTCCAAGGTCGCGAAGTGCAGATTCTCCCAAGCGCTCATCATGTTAACCCCACGGACGAAAACTGGAACTTAAAGTGATTTCGAGGTTGGTCCATTCCTCGGAATCTTGTTAAATCAATACACTGCAATTGGAATATACAAGACATTCGATAAAACGCAACGCGGACCTTGTCAAGGTTTTTAGATCTCGTCACCAAGGAATTGCGGACTTTGCACGGGTCGGAAGGCTGAACCCGGCAGTCGACGTATTTGACCTAATATCAGGTAACTGTCGTAATTTATTGAATGTAAGAGATAATTGTCAGCCCATCGGGCTTAATTTTCGGCTAAAGCCGAGTTCTCGGCGCCTTCCGGGGTGTGCGTTGCGCCGATCATCATGTAAACCGCGGGAACCACGAACAGCGTGAATAGAGTGCCGATCGCGAGACCGCTGGAGATCACGAGCCCGATCGCATAGCGCGACTCGGCGCCGGCGCCGCGCGCCAACACCAAGGGGATTACCCCGAGCACCATCGCCGCCGTGGTCATCAAAATGGGGCGCAGCCGCACGCTCGCCGCTCTCACGATGGCGGCACGCTTGGATTTGCCGCTTTTCTGCTCTTCGTTCGCGACCTCGACGATCAATATGCCGTGCTTACTGATCAGTCCGATCAAGGTCACCAGGCCCACCTGGGTGTAGATGTTCAACGTCGCGCCGCCCACGCCGATGGCAATGAAGATCAATGCGCCCGCGATGGACAGGGGTACGGAGATAAGAATGACGAGCGGATCGCGGAAGCTTTCGTAGAGCGCGGCGAGCGTAAGGAACGCGATGATGATGGCGAAAGCGAATGTGGCGATGACGCCGCCTGATTCTTTAACGAACTGGCGCGTCTGGCCGCCGAAATCGATGCTATAACCCGCGGGCAGCGTACGTGCGGCTAGATCGCGCAAGTAACTGAGAGCTTCGGCTTGCGACACGCCGAGCGCGGCCACGCCCGACAAGGTGGCCGAGTTCAATTGCTGAAAGTGATTCAAGGTTTCCGGGACGGTCTCGGTGCGGATCCGGGCAATGGTCGACAAGGGGACCGGTACGCCGCCCACATTGGCGATCGGATAATCGAGCAACTGGCTCGCGTTCAGGCGCGAAATCCGTTCGACTTGCGGAATGACCTTGTACGATCGGGTCTGCATGCTGAAGTAGTTGACGTACCCGCCGCCGAGGAGGCTGCCGAGCGAGGAGCCGATCTGAGTCATGTTCAAACCGATCTGCGCCGCCTTGTCGCGGTCGATTTCGATGACCGATTGCGGCAGATCGTATTTGAGATCCGTGTCGAGGAACATGAAGGTGCCGCTCTTGTTCGCTGCGTCGAGAAACGCACGCGAGACCTCGTTCAAGCGCAGCGGCGGCTCGGTGGTCTTGATGGCGAATTGCACGGGAAATCCGAAGGCACCCGGCAGCGGCGGCAGCTGAAAGGCCGCGATCTTCGCCCCGGCAATCGCGTTCAAGCTCTGCTGAACGCTGCCTTGGATCACGGTCGCGCCCGGGCGCTGCGAGATCGGAGTGAGCAGCAGGCCGGTGAACGAGCGATCCGGCGTTTCGAACTGGAAGACCTGCCGGACGCCTTTTTGAGCCTTCAATATCTTGAATGCCTCGGCGCCGTACAGGAGTTTGCGCTGCAATGTCGCATCGGGCGCGTAGGTCGATTGCGCCAACACGAAACTGGTGTCTTCTTGCGGTGCCAGCTCGCTCTTGGCGCTGCGGTAGAGGAGTGCAATGCTGATCAGCACGATGACCACGAAAACGGCAGTCACCGGCGTGAAATCGAGACTGCGCTCGAGGCGGCGTTGGTAGCCGTTTCGCAAGCGCTCGAACCGCGTGTCGATGAAGGCGACGATGCGGTTCTCCCAGCCGCTCTCGCCGGCGTGATGCGGCCTCAGCAGCTTCGAGCACATCATGGGTGAGAGCGTGAGCGCGATGATCGCGGACACGGTGACCGCGCCGGCAAGCGAAAACACGAATTCGGTGAAAAGAGCGCCCGTGAGACCGCCTTGAAGTCCGATCGGAACATAGACCGCCAGCAGCACCACCGTCATGGCGATGATCGCGGTGCCCAATTCGCGCGCCGCCTGCATGGCAGCGGCCAGCGGCGACATGCCGTCCTCCAAATGACGGTTGACGTTTTCGACCACGATGATGGCATCGTCGACCACCAGACCGATCGCCAGCACGAGCGCCAATAGTGTCAACAGGTTGATGGAAAATTTCAGGGCCAGCATGATGGCCAGGGCGCCTATCAGGGACAGCGGAATCGCGATGACGGGGATCAACACCGAACGGGGCGAGCCCAAGAAGGCGAATATGACCAGCATGACGATGATGAGCGCCTCGACCAGCGTGACGACAACCTCATGAATGGATGCGTTCACGAAATCGGTCGAGTCATAGACGATGCGGGCTTCCAGGCCCTGCGGCAGCTGGGATTGAATTTCCGGAAATACGGCCCGAACACCCTTGATCACGGTCAGCAGGTTTGCCGAGGGCGCGATCTGGATGCCGATGAACACCCCGGTGTTGCCATTGAACAGGACCCGCGACTCGTAGCTGTCGGCCCCCAATGTGACCTCGGCCACATCGCTCAAGCGAATGTTGGCGCCGTTGACCGATTTGATGACGAGATCGCGAAATTCGGCAAGGGAGTGCAGGCTCGTGGTGGAGGTCAATGTCACCTGAATCATCTGACCCTTGGTATTGCCGACCGCCGAAACATAGTCATTGACGGCCAGCGCCGCCGCCACATCGCTTGCCGTCAAGCCGAGCGCGGCCAATTTCTTCGGGTCGAGCCAGGCGCGCAATGAAAAGGTCTTGCCGCCGAGGATTTCCGCCGTCTGCACCCCTTCGACCGCCTGCAGCTTCGGCTGTACGACGCGCGTCAGGTAATCGGTGATCTGATTCGCGGCGAGCGTGTTGCTGGTGAACCCCATGTACATGGCATCGATGCTTTGCCCGATTTGGATGGTGATGGTCGGCAGCAGCGAGCCGGTCGGAAGCTGGTTCAGGACCGAGTTGACCTTAATGTTGATCTCGGCGGCCGCTTTCGAGGTGTCGTAGTTCTGGCGCAGATTCACCGTGATGGTGCTGGTGCTGTTCTCGCTGGCCGAGGTCATGTAGTCGATGCCGTTCGCCTGGGCGACGGCCGTTTCAATCGGGGTGGTGATGTAGCCCGCGATCGACTCCGGATCCGCGCCCGGAAAGCTGGTGGTGATCGTCACCACGCCGTTTTCAGTCTTCGGATATTGCAGAACCTGCAGCGCGCCGAATGAGCGCAGCCCGAGCACGAGAATAAACAGGCTCACAACGGAGGCGAGCACCGGTCTGCGAATGAAAAGGTCGGTGAATTTCATGCGGAGGAGGCGGTCCTATTCATTCGGCGGCGTCGGATTGGACTCATCCGTGGGCTGCACCGAGTTGTTGATGACGACCGCGGAGCCGTTGCGCAGCTTCACTTGGCCGGCGGATACCACCACCTCGCCCTCCTTGACGCCGCTCTCGACCGCCACCTGGTCGCCGCGGGTATCGCCGAGCGTCACGAAGCGCTGCTGGACCGTGTCATGGGCGCCGCCGTGTTTCACCACGTAGACCGTATCCCCATAAGGGTTGTAGGTGATGGTCGTTTGCGGCAGGGTGATCCGGCTCATCGCATCGCCGGCATCAACGGCGACGGTGGCGTACATGCCGGGCACCAGCCGCCTGTCGGCATTGTGGAACGAGGCGCGCACTTGGATGTTGCGGCTCGCGTTGTCGACCTTGGAGTTGATCGCCTCGATGACTCCGCCGAAGCGGACCCCGGGATAGGTATCGACCGTGGCGGTGGCTGCATCGCCGACTTTGATTCGCTTGAGTGCCTGCTGAGGTAGGTAGAAATCGATCAAAATGGGATCGAGCGCCTGCAAGGTGACGACTGGCGCGCCGGCAGACAAATACTGACCGAGATCGACCTGCCGGATACCGAGACGGCCGGCGAACGGCGCCCTGACGATCTTCTCCTCGATCAGCGCCTGCTGCGCCGCCACTTGGGCGCGGGCGGACTTGAGCGTCGAGACATCGGTGTCGAGGGTCGCCTGACTGATCGCCTGCGCAGCGAATTGCTCTTGATCGCGCTTGTAGGTTTGCGCCGCGAGTTCGGCTGCCGCTTCCAATTGCTGTAGTTTGGCGAAGTCATCGTTAGGTTTGAGCCGCAGCAGCACCTTTCCGGCCGCGACCTCGTTGCCGGAATCGAATTCGATGTCATCGACCACGCCGGAAGCCTGGGCGGATAAATCGGCGCCGCGCACGGCGCGCAATGTGCCCACCGCTTGCATCTGCGCCTGCCACTTGGTCGCCGTCGCCGTGATCGCGGACACGGTCACGGGCGCGCTCGCGCCAGCCATCATGTTCTTCTTGATCATCGAGGCGATGAAGGCTTGCCAGCCGAATATTCCGCCCAGCACGATCGCTACGGCCAGAATCACGATGACGAGCGGTTTGATCATTCCCTTGAACTTGACGGGCGTTCCGTCCTGAGGCGTGGCGGATTGCATGATGTTCGCGAAGATCCTTAAGGAGAAGCGGTTGAATTGGCGGCCATGTCGGCGCGGTTCCACCAACCGCCGCCCAGCGCTTGAAACAGCGCTGCGGTGTCCGCATAGCGCTGCGCGCGCGCCTTGACCAGGGCGACGGCGGCCGATTGATAAGTTTGCTCTGCCGCGAGCACCTGCAGAAAACTGGCGCCACCGGCCCTGTACTGCGCCTGCACCAACTCCAGGCTGCCCGCCGCCGAGCGCTCGGCGCTCGCCTGGGCCGCGAGCGCCGCCGCGTCACCGTGCAGGGCGTACAGGGTGTCGGAAACATTCTGAAACGCGACGAGGACCGTGGCTTTGTAGTTGGCTGCCGCTTCCTGCGCGGCGGCCACCGCGGCACGACGCTCATGCACGAGCTGTCCGCCCTTGAACAACGGCTGCGTCACGGAGGCGGCGAGGCTCCAGACGATCGAGCCCGGCGAGAACATGTCCGCGAATTTGACGGCGGCGCCACCGTAATTGCCGCTTAAGGTCAGCTGCGGCAGCATATTGGCCGTCGCGATGCCGATCTGTGCCGTGGCCTGGTGCAGCAATGCCGAATACTCGCGTACATCGGGACGCTGCTCCACGAATTTCGACGGCAGGCTCACCGGAAGATCGATGGGCAAGCTCAGGGAATCGAGATGGAATTCCGCACCGGCGTAGTCTGCGGGCAGGGATCCCACATAGGTCGAAAGAAGATTGCGCTGCTGTGCGAGAGCGGTGCGCAACGGAGGCAAGGTCGCCAGAGTCGCTTGCAGGGTCGCTTGCTGCTGCAGCACGTCGGCACGCGAGGCAGCCCCCGCAACCACCCGCAGCTGAGTGATGTCGAGCTGCTTCTGCTGCGCCCGCGAGATGTCTTCGGTGGCGGCGATTTGCGCCCGCAGCGAAGCTTCCGCGATCGCGGCCGTGACCACATTGGCAGTGAGGGTGAGGTAACTTGCCTCGAGGGCGAATCGTGCATACTCGGCCTGCGCCTGCATTAACTCGATCTCGCGCCGGACGCCACCGAAGGCGTCGAGCGTGTAGGACACGTTCACCGACGCGCTGTTCAATGTGTACAGATACCCCGAGCCGACTTGCGGCAGGCCAAATTGCGCCGCCGAGGCTCGCGCGCGCTCAGCTTGGTAATTCGCGGCAACGCTCGGATAGAGCGCGCCGCGTTGCGCCGCCAGGTTCTCGTTCGCCTGACGCAAGGAGGCCTGTGCGGCCTGCAAGTTCGGGTTGCTTCTCATGGCGAGCTGGATGAGCTGATTGAGCTCGGGCGATTGGAACAGCGTCCACCATTGCCCCGGAATGTCCAGACCATCGACGAAATGCTGGGCATCGCCGCCGGGCATGGGCGCTGATGCGGTGTGCTCGGGAAGCTGGCCCGCGGGAACAAAACCGGGGCCTTCAGGTGCCGGCGGCGGCTTGAAATCCGGGCCCGCCGCGCATCCCGCTAGCGCGCCGACGAGTATGCCCGCGAGGCGGCGGTTAGCTCGTTGAATCATGAGTTGCCGGCCACCATCGGATTTGAGCGTCGACGCGGGTTCCCACGCCTATTAAGGGAAATTTTGATCACTTGACTCAGGCGAGGCGCGAAAAATGACACGAGTGGTTATCGTTTGCAAGAAGTATTTACAGAGTGTAAATTACATATTGAAATTATTCCAGATGAAACTATCAGTACCCTAATGAATAATCAGCCCCCCTCGCAATTTGACATGCTGGAGGCAAACCTTGGGCGTCTGCGGGCGCGGATGCCCGAGACACCCATTGCGGCGATCATGCTGGCCCGCCTGTTGCTGCACATCGGTCGCGGCATGGCCGCCATGGTGGAGCAGCGGATTCGTCCCTTCGGTCTGGCCGAGGCGGAGTTTCGGGTACTGACCGCGCTGTTTTCCCAGCCTGAGGGTGTCGCGCATCCCAGCGACTTGTGCTCGAGAACCTCGCAAAGCCCGGCGAATATGTCCCGCATCAGCGACTCGCTGGTGGCCCGGGACCTCATTACGCGGGTGTCGAGCTCCCAGGACCGGCGCCGCATGGTGCTGCGTATTACCGAAAACGGCGAAGCCTTGGTGCGCCGGCTGCTGCCGCTGCTGCATGCGCCACTGAAGGAGATATTCGGGGACTTCTCGGACGCGGAACTCCAGCAGCTGATCGAACAGCTCAAGCGGTTGGGCGTGAAGCTCGATCAGGTGATGGCGCAGGAATCCCCACAGTGATCCGTGCTAAGGGGGCATGCAGGACGGCATTGCTGCTGGCGGCCTCGATTGCAGGATGTGCCGGTCTGCCGCCGAAGCCCACTGCGGTGGTGCTGCCCACAGAGGCTCCGTTGTCGGATTTGAGCGGAGGAGGCAGCTGGCCCGCGCGAGATTGGTGGAACCAGTATCAGGACCCGACGCTCGACCAGCTGATCGAGCTGGCGTTGCGCTATTCGCCGACGCTCGCCACCGCTCATGCGCGATTCGAATCGGCGCGCCAATCGGTGCGGATCGCAAGCACCGCGACCGGTGCGCAGCTGCGGGCAAACGGCGATGCGTCGCGGCAGCGCCTCAGCGACAACGGGTTGTTCCCTCCGCAGCTGTTGGGTTTCACCTGGTACAACCAAATGGACCTCGGATTGCAGGCGAGCTACACCTTCGATTGGTGGGGAAAGCAGCGCGCGGCGGTCGAGGCGGCCATGGATGAAGCGCACGCAAGCCAGGCGGATCGCAGCGCCGCGGGGCTGATGCTGGCAAGCTCCGTCGCCGACACCTACTTCGGCTGGCAGGCCGATCAAGCCCGGCTCGCGCTCGCCCGGGAGCGCGGTATCACCGTGCAACGCGAGGCGGCGGTGACCGCGGCACGAATCGGCGCGGAGCTTGATTCCGGGGACGAATCGCAGCGCGCCGCTGCGGCGCTGGCCTCGGTGCGCGAACAGATCGCGATACTCGAAGGATCGGCGGCGCTGCGCGTCGTGGCGCTGGCGGCGCTGGTCGGCCGAGCCCCGGCCGAATTGCCGCCGCTGACGCCGAAACCGATGCCGCCGGTCGCCGGCGCGCTGCCCGATGATGTGCGGATCGACCTGATCGCGCGCCGCGCGGATGTCGCGGCCAGCCGCTGGCGGGTTGAAGCGGCCGAAAGGAGCCGCGAGTCGGCGCGCGCCGAATTCTTTCCGGACGTGAGCATCAATGCTTTGATCGGCATCCAGAGCATCCATATGTCGACCCTGATCGAATACGGCAGCCGCGTGCCGAATGCGGGCCTGGCAATCCATTTGCCGCTGTTCGACGCCGGACGGCTCAAGGCGCGCTATGGGGCGAGCGAGGCGGCGCTCGATACGGCCGTGGCGGTCTACCAGGACACCGTGGTCGACGCCGCGCGCGAGGTGGCGACTCAGGCATCGACCCTCGCGCAGCTCTCGGCACAGCGGACCCAGCGCGAGATCGAACTCGATGCGGCGCTCAAACTCAAAATCAGCGCCGCGGCGCGCGTGCGTCAGGGCCTCACCGATCCCAGACCCGAATTGAGCGCAACCGATGCGTGGATCGCGCAGCAGGACGCCCTGTTGGAACTCGATGCGGCCGCCGTCGCGGCCGACATCGGGCTGAAGCGCGCGCTCGGCGGCGGCTATGAAAGGACGAAAGCAACACCATGAACGCAAACACCGAATCCGCGCCTGCCCCCGCACCTGCGGCGCCAGATTCCGGCAACGGCAAACGGCGCAGGATTCTTTTGCGCATTGCGGCGGTCTTCATCCTCACCGGCGCGCTGTGGGCGCTTTACTGGCTGCTGATTCTGACTAAGCGCGAGCGCACCGATGATGCCTATGTCAACGGCAACAAAGTGGTCATTTCGGCCCAGGTTCCGGGCACGGTCGTTTCGGTCCTCGCCGACGACACGCAATTGGTGCAGGCGGGCCAGGTGCTGGTGCGGCTGGATCCGGTCGATGCGCAGATCAACCTGGCGCGCAGCGGCAACGCGCTGGCGCAGGCGGTGCGGCAGGTGCGCGAGGCGACCTCGACCGCGGAGCAATACGACTCGCTCATCGCCACGCGCAAGATCGAGCTCGCGCGTGCGCAGGCCGACCTCGCCAAGCGCGAGCCGCTGTTGTCTGCAAACGCGATTGCGCCTGAAGAGGTGCGCCATGCGCGCGAGTCGGTCGATCTGGCCAAAGCGGCTGTAACGCAGGCGATACGCCAGGCGAGCGCCGCGCATGCCTTGGTCGACGGCACTCAGGCGCAGAACAACCCCGCAGTGCTCGAGGCCAAAGACGCGTTTCGCGATGCCTGGATCGCGGCGCGACGCAATGCCGTGGTCGCGCCGATTGCGGGCTACGTGGCCGAGAGAAGCGTCCAGCTTGGCCAGCACATTCAGGCCGGACAGGCGCTCATGACGGTGATCCCGCTACATGCGTTGTGGGTCGACGCCAATTTCAAGGAAGTGCAATTGCGCAATTTGCGCATTGGCCAGCCGGTCGAAGTGCGCAGCGACCTGTATGGGGGCTCATTCATATACCACGGACATGTCGCGGGCATGTCCGCGGGGACCGGGGCGGCGTTCGCGCTGCTGCCGCCGCAGAATGCCTCGGGCAATTGGATCAAGGTGGTGCAGCGAGTACCGGTGAGGATCGAGTTCGACGACCGGGAACTCGCGAAGTCGCCGCTGCGCGTGGGGCTTTCGGCGACCGTGACGGTGGATACGACGAACAGGGAGGGACCGGTTCTGCCGAGCAAAGCGGCTGAGAAACCGGTGGGCGATACCCAGGTGTACGAGCAGGATCTCGCCCGGGCAAACGCCGAGGCGGATGCAATCGTGAGCCGCAATCTGGGCGCCGGCAACTAAGCGCGGGGCACCAGGATGGCCATCGCTTCCACCGCCGGGGCGGCGCGCGAGTACCCGCCGTTGCGCGGCGGCAAGCTCCTGTTTCTCACCGCCGCGATCGCGACCGCCGCGTTCATGGAAATACTTGACATGACCATCGTCAATGTTTCCGTGCCGACCATCGCGGGCAGTCTCGGCGCGAGCAATTCCGAAGGGACGTGGGTTGTCAGCTCCTACATGCTCACCGCCGCGGTCGTGCAGCCGCTGAGCGGCTGGATCGCGCGCCGTTTCGGCGAAGTGAGGACTTTCGTCACCTCGGTCTGCCTGTTCATGCTGTTATCGGCGATTTGCGGGCTGGCCACCAGTCTGCCGATGCTGGTGGCCGCCCGGCTCGTACAAGGCTTCGTTTCGGGCCCCATGATGTCGGTGGCGCAGGCGATTTTGCTTCGCAATTATCCGAGCGAGCGGCGCGGCATGGCGATCGCGCTGTTTTCCATGGTGATCATCGTCGCCCCCATCGTCGGGCCGATACTCGGCGGCTGGATCACGGACAATCTATCGTGGCCGTGGCTGTTCTACATCAATCTGCCGGTGGGCACGTTTTGCGCCGCGGCCAGCTGGATGCTCCTGCGGCATCGCGAGTCCGACACGGTCGACCGCCCCATCGACGCGGTGGGACTGATCCTGCTTCTGGTCGGGGTCGGCAGCCTGCAGTTCATGTTGGATAACGGCAATGAACGGGATTGGTTCAATTCGCCGCTCATCGCCGCGGTTGGCGTCGTGTCGATCATCAGTCTGACGTTTTTGATCGCCTGGGAATTGACGGATGAGCATCCGGTTATCGACATGCACCTGTTCGGCCGGCGAAATTTCCGCGTGGGTGTCTGCGTGATGGCAATCGCCTATTTCGGTTTCCAGGGCGTCAATGTGATATTTCCGCTGTGGCTGCAAACGACGTTGAATTACACGGCCACGTGGGCCGGCTTGGCGGTGGCGCCGGTCGGTCTGCTCGCGCTGGTGGCGGCCCCGATCGTCGGACGCAACATGAATCGCATGAACCTGCGTCTGGCGGCGAGCTTCTCGTTCTGCGTGTTCGGGATCGCGGTGTTTTGGACGTCCACGTTGAATGAACAAGCGAGCTTCGGCCAATTCGCCACTCCGCGCTTCTTTCAGGGGATGGGCCTGTCCTTTTTCTTCCTGCCGCTGAATCAAATCATCTTGTCGGGCGTTCCATCCCGCGATCTGGCGTCCGCTTCGGGCGTGAGCAATTTCATTCGCACCATGTCGGGCAGCATCTCCACCGCGATGACGGTTTGGATCTGGAATCGCCGCACCGACTACCATCACTCGGTCCTCGCGGAGCACATCAGCAATTCCGCGGGCGGCTGGGACCAGTACCGGTCGCAACTCGCCACGCACGGAATCGGCGGCGACGGCGCATATCAATTCGTGGAGCAACTCATCGGCAGCCAGGCCTCGACGCTTGCCGTCAACGACGTGTTTTTCGCCTTTGGGTGGGCGTTTTTCCTTTTGATCCCCGTCATCTGGCTGGCGAGGCCGCCGTTCGGCGCGCGCGCACCCGGCGCCCGCTGATCGCTACCCGCGATGGGCTTGCTCGTGAACGAGCGCTTGCCGCAGATCCGAGATGATGGTCCTGCTCGCCAGATAAAAGTGACTCACCGCCCAGAATCCCGTGGGCGCGAGAAGCAACAACGCCAGGCGCAATGAGGCTGCATCGGTCGGACCGCCGCGCGCAAAGAAATCGCTGGCGAATCCCACGGCCTGGGGGGCAACGATCAAATTCAGCACGTTGCCGACCACCAGGGACATTGCGATGAACATGGAGCGCAAATGCGCCGGCGCGAGATTTTGCAGCAAGCCCATGCACGGACCTATGAAAAAATAGATCGCCGGAATGTACAGCCAGAGCATCAATTTCGCGAGCCACAGGGTGTGCGTCCAATAGGCGATGAATGAGGGCAGGGTCGCGATTCCCACCCCGATGCCGAGCAGCCACAGAACCCGACGTGGCGCGGTCATATATGGCCGCGACAAGAGCCAGGCGGTGCCGGCGGTCGCGGCCATGCCGCCGAAGAGATGGATCGGCCCCGTCACGGCGCCCGCTTCACCGACGTCGAGGCGGTAGGTGCGCATTAGAAACGCGGGTGTCCACCAGATGAGTCCCCAACCCCATAAGGAACACACCCCGCATCCCATGAGAACGTGGAAGGCGGCCTTTTGACGCCACAGGAACCGCACGGCACCGAGCAAGGTGGAGCTGGCGTCGGCCCGTGCAGGGTCCAATCTGCCGCGTGCCGGCTCGCGAATGGTCAGGTACGCAAGCATCCCCATGGCGACCCCGGGTGCGCCCAGAGCGAGGAACGCCGCACGCCAGCCGTAGGCATGAGCCACCGCGCCCGCCAGGTCGGCTCCGAGCCAGGCGCCTATCGGAGCGCCGAGCGCCAATACGCTGAAGGCCATGGGCCGGCGGTCCGCGGGGAAACAGTCCGATACGATTGAAGAAGACGGCGGCAGCCCACCGGCTTCACCCACGCCCACGCCGATGCGCGCCAGCAACAGCTGCAGATAGCTGCGCGACAGGCCGCATGCCACCGTGAACGAGGACCAGAGAATCAACGCAGCGGCGAGGATGTTCCTGCGGTTGAAGCGATCCGCAAGCCATGAAATCGGCAGACCGAATGTCACGTAGAACAGCGCCAGCGGAACTCCCGTGAGGAATGCCACGCCGGCGTCGGTCAATCGCAGCTCGAGGCGTATGGGTTCGAGTACGGTCGATACGACATAGCGATCCGCGATATTGACGGCGTAAATGGCGCACATCGTGACGAGGACGTACCAGCGCTCGAGGTGCGTGGGCGCTTGGGTTCGCGGTAGGTCGATTGCCGTGGAGTTCAAAGCGCCGCCTCGCCTAGGGAATCCATCCAACCATACAGGGTCCTCCTTCGAGGTGCGAATCGCTACACTGGCCGTGCATGCCGTATCGTGGAGAGTAAAATCATGACACTTCGCCGGTTGGGTTGTCTTCTCGTTCTGGTCGCGGCGCCGATGCTTTGGGCGCAGGCCGCAGCGGATCCTCCCGCCGCGGATCGCTCGGCGATGCTCGGCTATAGCGCACAAGGCGCCGCACGGCAAGAGGAGTGGGAAGGCAAGTTCCGAGACGGCATATCACCGGCCAACATTCGCGAGAACATGCGCCGCTTGAGCGCCCGCCCGCATCACGTTGGATCACCCTACGATCGGGACAATGCGCAGTGGATTCTCGCCAAATTCCGGGAATGGGGTTTCGACGCCCGCATTGAAACCTTCAACGTGTTGTTTCCAACGCCGAAAATTCGCATCCTGGAGATGCTGCGTCCGACCAACTATCGCGCCCGACTCCAGGAGCCTCCCGTCCCCGGCGATCCGACCTCGAATCAGGCCTCGGAACAGTTGCCCACCTACAACGCGTATTCGATCGACGGTGACGTCACGGCGCCCCTGGTTTACGTCAATTACGGCAACCGCGAAGACTATGAGGAATTGGATCGTCTCGGGATCTCGGTGAGAGGCGCCATTGTGATCGCCCGCTACGGGCATGGCTGGCGCGGCGTCAAACCGAAGGTCGCCGCCGAGCACGGAGCGATCGGTTGCATCATCTACAGCGATCCGAAGGGCGGCGGATATTACCAGGGCGATGAGTTTCCCGCCGGTGGTTGGCGGCCCAAGGAAGGGGTTCAGCGCGGCAGTGTCATGGACACCGACTATCCCGGGGATCCCCTCACTCCCGGCGTCGGTGCGACCGCGGACGCGAAACGACTGCCCCTGCGGGACGCCAAAACCCTCACCGTCATTCCCGTGCTGCCGATATCGTATGCCGATGCGGCGCCGCTCTTATCGGCGCTGCGTGGCCGGGTGGCTCCGGAGAGTTGGCGGGGCGCGCTTGGGATGACCTACCACATCGGCCCCGGGCCGGCTGTCGTGCATCTCAAGGTGGCATCGAATTGGGACATCAAGCCGATTTACGACGTGATCGCAACCTTGCGCGGCGCGCGGGATGAGGGTCAATGGGTGCTTCGCGGAAATCACCACGATGCATGGGTGAATGGGGCCGAGGATCCGATTTCAGGGCAGGCCGCGATGCTCGAGGAGGCGCGCATGTTGGGGCGGTTGCACGCCGAGGGTTGGTCGCCGGCGCGCACCATCATTTACTGCGCATGGGACGGGGAAGAGCCCGGCTTGTTGGGTTCGGTCGAATGGGTTGAAACGCATCTCGATGAACTGCAGAGCCACGCGGTCGCGTACATCAACTCCGACACCAATAAGCGCGGCTTTATGCTGCCGGGCGGCACGCAGGATTTGGAGCAATTGATCAGCGATGTGGCGCGTGAGGTCCAGGACCCGGAAACGCCGCTATCGGTGTATCAGCGCTCCCATCTCTACAGCATCGCCAACGCCAAGGACGCCGCCGAACGCGGCCGGATTCGTAAGCGCACGATGCTCGAGGTGACCGCGCTCGGCGACGGATCCGACTACACCGCCTTTCAGGATTACGCCGGTATTTCGAGCTTGAGCCTGGGGTTTGAGGATGAAGAGGACGGCACTCAATACCACTCGGCATATGACGATTTTTATTGGTACACGCACTTCGTCGACAAGGATTTTGTCTACGGCAGGGCCCTGTCGCAGACCGCCGGCACGGCGATCATGCGTTTGGCCGACGCCGATCTGATTCCGGTCAACTACGCGCCGCAAGCGGCCGCTATCGCGAATTACGTGGCGGAACTCGAACAACTGCTGAAAGACAAGCAGGAGGAGTTCGCCGAGCACAATCTCGAAGTCGAGGAGGGCGTACTCGAAGCGACGCAAGATCCGCGCCATCCCACAGAGTTGCAGCCCAGCAAAGTCGTTCCACCCTACATCAACTTTGCACCCCTGAAAAATGCAATCGCAGCCCTGAAGACAAGCGCAGATCGATATTCGCAGGCTCTCGCGGCCTTCGAGGGCATGGGCTCGCCCTCGCTTTCCGTGCAATCGCTGGCCGTGATCAATGCGGATTTGCTGGGAGTCTCGCGTCTGTTCCTCAACCACAAGGGGCTGCCTGAGCGCCCATGGTTTAAAAACCAGATCTATGCGCCGGGGGCATACACCGGTTACGGTGCCAAGCCGATCGCGGCCGTGCGCGAGTACATGGATGAGCAAAAGTGGCGTGAGGCCGAATCGCAGGTACCGCCGGTGGCGGAAGCGATCGAAAGCGCGGCCGCCGGCATCAAAAAAGCGGCTGAAGACTTCGAGAATGCACTGGCGCACGGCCGTTGAGTCATTGCGCCGATCCACGGCCATCGCCCGCCCGCTTGGCGGGGACCCTGGCTGTCTGAGGCTGATTTAGGGCCCGGGTCCGGCCCGGTTGGGCGTCGATTCCCTGAAAATTTGGCGCTACCGCGGTCTCGGTTTGGGTCGCTGCCCCGAAAAACGAGCGTAATTGTGAACTTGGCGCCAGTTTTATGTGCCATGGATCGATATGCTCGGGCCGATGAACGCTCTGCGCCCAGGTGCGAAAGCCTCGACTCAGCCGCCCGCGCCGCCTGGTCGGCTGGGGAGGGTGTCGCGTGTCTAACCCGAACACCGTCTCGCATCGGATTTTGCTGATCGACGACAACGCGGCCATTCACGGGGATTTCCGCAAAGTGCTCGGCGCCGAGGACGGTGATTCGGCGCGCAACGAGCTTGCCGTGCTCGAAGCGGATCTGTTTGGCGAGGCCCGCAAGGCGCCGACGCGGCCAAATTTCGAGATCGACTCGGCCTATCAAGGCAAGGAGGGGGTCGAGATGGCTCGCAGTGCCATCGCGGCGGGGTTTCCCTACGCGATGGCGTTCGTCGACATGCGCATGCCTCCGGGCTGGGACGGTCTGCAAACCATCGAGGCCTTATGGGCGGTGGACCCGGACGTGCAAGTGGTTATCTGTTCGGCGCACACCGACTACGACTGGGCCGAGGTGGTGGAGCGCCTGCAAAACTCGGATAGGCTCCTGGTCCTCAGGAAACCCGCGGAACCGATCGAGGTGCTGCAGTGTGCCACCGCGCTCAGCCGCAAGTGGTACAACGAGCGCCTGGTGCGTGAGCAAATGGAGCGTCTGGAGCATGTGATCACGGTGCGCACCAGCGGGTTGGAGGCTGCAAACCGGCAGCTGCGGCACCTGGCCACTCACGATGCGCTCACGGGTCTTCCGAACCGCGTCTTGCTTGAGGACCGGCTCACGCAGGCAGTGGCACACGCCGATCGCGACGGTCGCTCGTTCGCGCTGATGGTGTGCGATCTGGACCGATTCAAATTGGTCAACGATTCTCTCGGGCATGGGGCGGGCGATGCGCTTCTGCAGGAGGTGGCGCACCGCCTGACCGGGTTGGTGCGCACCGTCGATACCGTGGCGCGTCTCGGCGGGGACGAATTCGTCCTCCTGATCACGTCCATTCAAGATCCCGAGGACGCGAAGCGCCTGGCAGTCCAAGCGATCGAGACTCTCCAAGCGCCGGTGCGCATCGCGGGCATCGACGTGCACACCTCGCCGAGCATCGGCATTGCCTTTTATCCCGCCGATGGCCGCACGATCGAGGCGTTGACCGCGCATGCGGATGCGGCCATGTATTGCGCCAAGCAACGCGGCCGCGGCAACGTTCAATGCTACGAGGGAGGAATGAACGCCGGCTCGGAAGACCGCGTGCAACTCGAAAGCGACTTGCACAATGCCATCGCCTTGAAGCAGTTCGAGCTCTATTACCAGCCGAAGGTGAACACGGCCACCGGCACGGTGCGCAGCGCCGAAGCCCTGATTCGCTGGGTGCATCCCGAACGCGGGTTGATTCCGCCGGACTCCTTCATCCCCTTGGCGGAGGAATGCGGTTTGATCGGCGCCATCGGCGAGTGGGTGGTGCGCGAAGCCTGCCGCCAAGCGCGTGCTTGGCAAGACAGCGGCATGGCGCCGCTGCGGATCTCGGTGAATCTCTCGCCCTCGCAGTTTCGCGGCAGCGGCTTGACCCAAACGATACGCAGCGCGCTCGATGAGGCGGGGTTACACCCACAATATCTCGAAGTGGAGCTGACCGAGAGCGCGGTGATGAGCGAACCCGAGGAGTCGATCGCGATTCTCGAGCAACTGAGCGCCATGGGTGTGCTCGTTTCGGTCGATGATTTTGGAACCGGCTACTCGAGCATGAGTTATCTGCGGCGCTTTCCCATCGATAAACTCAAGATCGATCGCATATTCATCAACGAGATTGCAAGCCGTCCCGAGGATGCGTCCATCGTTCGGGCGATAGTCTCCCTAGCGCATAGTTTGCGCCTCAAGGTGGTGGCCGAGGGCGTCGAGACGCCCGCACAGCTTGATTTTTTGAAGAATGTGGGTTGCGACGAGTATCAGGGATTTCATTTCAGCCGTCCTGTGCCCGCAATCGACTTCGAACGTCTTATCCGCGACAAATCGAAGCAAGACGGGGCGATGAAGCCGGAGGACATGCTGCGTACCCATAGCAAGCTGGCGGCGTACCAAAGAGCGTAGCGTCCAATTCGCATGAGGACGCTCTGGTGGAGGATCCCATGAAATCCAAGACGACGATTGCCAGCCCCAAAGAAAGACCGGAGCCGTGGCACGCGGTGACCCTCGTGGGCCGCGGTAAATGCTGTGCGGCCCTCGACTCGTACCGGGGGGCTCGATTTCTATCGGGCGAGGCGCCTCGGTTGCCGCTGGCGGAATGCGATCGGCCGCAGACTTGCGCATGTACCTACCGGCATTACCCGGACCGCCGCACCGAGCAACGCCGCGACAGCGACGCCGGGAGCCCTGTCGGGACCGCCAGACCCGCGTCCGAGAAGCGCAGCTCGCGCGGGAGACGAGCGACCGACGCGTAGGTGCCGGGGCAGATCGGGCGGGCCGCTGGAGGTTGCCCGGGTGCTCGCCTTATTCAATCACCGGCCGCCTGCCATTCCAGGGTTGCGCCGTCTCCAGTTGCGCCGCGAGCCCCAGCAGCGTCGCTTCCTCACCGTACCGGGCGGTGAACATGGTGCCGAGCGGCAGGCCGTCGGCCGACCAATGGAGCGGCACGCTCATCGAGGGTTGTCCGGTCATGTTTGCGAGTGCGGTGAACGGGCTGTAGGCCGCCAATTCTTGAGCGTACAGCCTCAAGTCCGCAGGCGAGAGACCCAGAATCCCAAGTGGCGCGGGCGGTTTGGCCAGGGTGGGCGTGAGCAGCAGGTCGTATCGCGCGAGGAAATTCGCCATGGAGGCGGCGGCGATTTGGAATGCGACGTTGGCGTCCGCAAGCATGAGCGCGCTGGCCTTTTGGCCCTGCTCGGCGCAAATCCACGTCACCATCTCGACCTCTTCAGCGGATACCGGCCTTCCCCGCTCGGCGCCGCGGTCGCGCAGCGCCTGCGCCACCGAGGTTGCGATCACGGTCGCGAACCCGCGGTTCAAGGCCGCTGCATCGATCGTCGGGGACGCCTCGTCCACGTGATGCCCGAGCGATTCGCATAGACGCGCCGCGGCGCGCGCCGCCGCATGACATTCAGGGTCGACTGCCGATCCGGACCAGGTGTTCAGCATCAATGCGATGCGCAGATTCCGGGGCGGGCGGTTCATTTGCGCCAAAAAGTTTTCCTCAGGCGGCGGCGCGCTGTAGCGAGATCCCAATTCGATGCCCCAGGTCGCGTCGAGCAGGGCGGCGCTGTCGCGCACGCTGCGGGTGATGGCGTGCGAAGTCGCCAAGCCGAGCCAGCGCTCGGTGACCGTGGGACCGGAGGGCATTCGGCCGCGCGATGGCTTCAGGCCGAACAGACCCGTGCACGAGGCGGGCACTCGTATCGAACCGCCGCCATCGGATGCGTGGGCCATGGGCACAATGCCGCCGGCGACCACAGCCGCCGCGCCGCCCGAAGATCCTCCGGCCGAGCGATTCAAGTTCCAGGGATTTCGGGTGGCACCGAATGCTTTCGACTCCGTGGTATAGGTCAGACCCAATTCCGGGCTCGTCGACTTCGCGAAAATGACCAGGCCGGCGCGCTTGTATCGCGATGCGAGTTCGCTGTCGTACGTCGCCACGCGGTCCGAAAAGGCCCTGCTGCCTGCGCTGGTGACGGTTCCTGCGAGTTCGATTCCGAGATCCTTGACGATGAAGGGCACGCCGCGGAATGCGCCCGGCGAAAGACCCGCGGCGATCTGCGCTCGGGCTTCCTCGCAGTGCATGTGAGCAATGCAATTGAGCCTCGGATTTATGGTCGCGGCATTCGCAATGGCCCAATCGAGCAGCTCCGCCGGGGACGCCTCCTTCCGGCGCACCAGTTCGGCCAATCCGAGTCCGTCGCATTGAGAATACGATGTGGGCTTCATCGATCGATCCATCGCCCGGTACCCTGCTTGCGCATGTCGCTTGCGGCCATCGAGTGAAAAGCGCCCCGGCCGGGCCCGCCATTGCGCTGCAGTTGCGCTGAGGTCAGAATAACCGCCTTATTGCGGACATTAGGAACCAATCCTTATGAGAGCCATGATTCGCCTTACGGCATTCGCCCCGATGCTCTTGCTAGCCGCTAGCATAGCGCATGCAGACTCGTACTCCGATACGATCGAACTCTTCAAGAACGCCGGCGCCAGCGCGGTCTTCTTTGGCAAGAGTTATGGCTATGCGGTGTTTCCGACGGTGGGCGAGGCGGGTTTCATCGTCGGCGGCGCATACGGCAAGGGCCGGGTATACGTGGCCGGGAAACTCGTGGGCGATGCCAGCATGACGCAGGTGAGCGCGGGCTTCCAGCTCGGCGGCAAGGACTATAGTCAAATTATTTTCTTCGAGGATAAGCGCGCATTCGACGAGTTTTCCACGGGTTCGTTCGAGTTTTCCGCCGGGGCGAGCGCGGTGGCGATCACGGCGGGCGCCTCCGCCAGCGTCGGCACCACGGGCGCCACGTCGGCGGCGAGCGGCGGCAAGAAGGACGCCGTGACGGCAAGCGCAGGGTATGAGAAGGGGATGGCGGTGTTCACCATCGCCAAGGGCGGCCTCATGTATGCGGCGACCGTTGCCGGACAAAAGTTCAGTTATACGCAGCGTTGAATGGGGTGATTAGGAGCCGGCCGCGATGAATGCCACGTGGATCAGCCTGGTGGCCTTCGGCTGCACATTCGTGGCGGCCCTCGCGGCGATTTTCATCCGGGACCGATTGCCGGCGCATCATTTGAAGGGTGATTCGCAGGAGTTCCTGAAACTCATGCTGGGATTGATCGCAACCATCACGGCACTGGTGCTTGGCTTGCTCATCTCCTCGGCGCATTCCGCCTTTGATTCACAGCAGGCAGAAGTGCAGAAGCTCAGCGTCGATTATTATCAGATGGATCGCATTTTTGTTGGATTTGGTGCGGATGCTTCGGATGAACGCACATTGCTTCACAGCATCGTCGCCGCCGACATCGAGCGGATATGGACCAAGGACACGAGCGTGGCCGCGAAGTACGCTCCGCTATCGGCACAGCGAGAGGCTGAGCGGCTCTTCGAAGGCGTCGCCAGTTTGCCCACGAAGACCGATCTGGCCCGTTTCGCCCAGAGCCGCCTGCTAGAGCTGCTCGTGAGCAGCGCGGAGACCCGGCGGCTCATGGTGGAGCAGTCGCGGGGCTCCCTGTCGCGGCCTTTTTTGGTCGTGCTGATCTCGTGGCTGGCCGTGCTGTTCTTTGGCTTCGGCCTGTTCACGCGCATCAACGCGACCGTCATCGTGGCCCTGGTCGTCGGCTCCTTGTCGGTGGCGGGCGCGATTTTTCTCATCCTCGAAATGAACCAGCCTTATGGGGGGTGGATGCAAGTCTCGAGCGCACCCCTGCGCGAAGCACTGGCGCAGATGAACCGGTAGCACGCAGCGCCCAATCTCATGGTGCCTGGACCGCATCGAGCCCCCAACTCCTCGGGGGATCTTGCACGGACGCTCGCGCAGCTCGAGACGCGTTACCGGGAACGCCATCCGCATAGTGCTCGCCGCCACGAAAATGCGACCCGACACCTGCCGGGCGGAAACACCCGCACGGTGCTGCACTACAGCCCCTTTCCCCTGACTTTCGCGGGCGGCCGGGGCAATCGGCTCACCGATATCGACGGATTTCAGTATATCGATTTGCTCGGGGAGTATTCGGCGGGGCTGTACGGGCACACGAACCCGCTCATTCAGGCCGCAATGAAACGGGCGATCGAGGACGGCTTGACGCTGGGCGGTCCCAACATGTACGAGGCGCGGCTGGCGGAAGCCATCCGCGCACGCTTCGCATCGCTTGAGCTCATGCGCTTCACCAATTCGGGCACCGAAGCGAATTTGATGGCCCTCTCGGCTGCGCGCGCGCTGCGTCCAGCCCGCCGGCGCGTCCTGGTGTTCAATGGCGGCTATCATGGCGGCGTGCTCTGTTTCCGTCACGGCGGTTCGCGGCTCAATGTGCCGTTTAACTGGCTCATCGGCGACTACAACGACATCGAGGGCACCCGCGCCTTGCTGCGATCTCACGCCGATGAGGTCGCGGCCGTTATTGTCGAGCCGATGTTGGGCGGCGGGTGCATACCGGCGACTCGGCAATTCCTGGGGATGCTGCGCGAGGAATGCACGGCTCACGACTGCATCTTGATCTTCGACGAGGTAATGACCTCACGGCTCTCCCCGTCGGGCCTGCAGGGCCTATTCGACATCACGCCCGATATGACGACGCTCGGCAAGTATTTGGGGGGCGGAGCGAGCTTCGGCGCCTTTGGAGGCCGGCGCGACATCATGGAGCATTTTGATCCCGACGCCGCCGACACGTTCGAGCATGCCGGTACGTTCAACAATAACGTGCTGTCCATGGCCGCCGGGCTCACCGGCTTGACCGAGGTCTTCACGGCGCCCGAGGCCCGGCGGATCAATGCGCTAGGCGACCGGCTGCGCGAACGGCTCAATGGGGTCGCGAGCTCGCACGCCGTACCATTCGGAGCGACCGGCCTCGGGTCGCTGATTGGACTGCATTTCGGCAGCGCAGCGGCCGAAACACATGCCGATGCCGGCGCCGGCCACGACGATGGGGGTCGTGCAAGAAGGACGACTGAGGCGCTTTTCCATCTCGAAATGCTCGAGCGCGGATTTTATTTCTCGCGGCGCGGCTATATCGCACTCTCGTTGCCGACGACCGAGTCCGACTGCGATGAGGTTGTTCGCGCCGCCGATGATTTTTTCGCCGCGCGCGGCTCACTCATCCGATCGGCGCTCGCCTAGCGCGGATTCGTGCAGAGCATCTGCCTCATTCGGCTCTCGGCCATCGGCGACACCTGTCACGCCGTACCGCTCATTCGCTCGCTGCAGCGAAAGTGGCCCGGATGCCGGTTTACCTGGATCATCGGCCGCACCGAAGCGAAGCTCATGTCGCTGCTGCCGGAAATCGAATTTCTCATGGTCGATAAGCGTCATTTCGCCTCCGAATGGGCGCGGTTGCGGCCACAACTCGCGGCACGGCGATTCGATCTGCTGCTGCACCTGCATGCGACCTTTCGTGCCAACCTGCTCTGCGCGCTGGTGCGCGCGCCCATCAAGCTGGGGTTCGATCGGGCGAGGGCGCGCGACCTGCAGTGGCTTTTCACCAATCGGCGCATTCAGGCGCGCCGCTGCGAACATGTGCTCGACAGTTTTTGGGGATTTGCCGAGGCGCTCGGTGTTTTCGAACGCCGGCTCGAATGGAAATTCCCGTTGCCGGCGGAGGCGGTCGCGTATGCGCGGCGGATCATTCCCGATTCGCAGCCGACTTTGCTGATAAGCCCGTGCTCGAGTCACGCGATGCGCAACTGGCGGCCCGAGTTCTATGCACAAGTGGCCGATCATGCCGCGCGGCGCTGGAACATGCGCGTGGTGCTTTGCGGCGGACCGACGCGGATCGAGCGCGAAATGGGCGATCGCGTCATCAACGCATCGGCTTCCGGGCCCATTGACCAGATCGGCCGCGACACGCTGCCGCAAATGCTGGCCCTGCTAAGTGAGGCGACCGTGCTCTTGACGCCGGACTCGGGGCCCGCTCATATGGCGACGGCGGTCGCCACACCGGTCATCGGTCTGTACGCAGCGACCAATCCGGCCCGCAGCGGCCCGTACTTGAGCCAACAGTGGTGCGTCAACCGCTTTCCCGAGGCGGCCCGAACGTTCATGCGCCGTGAACCCGAACAACTGCCGTGGTGGGTGAAAATCGAGCGGCCGGGCGTCATGGATTTGATCCAGCCGCACGATGTGATCGAGCGGCTGGATCAATTCATGCGCCGCTAGAACGGCAGTCCATGCGCCTGGCCGCCCATGCACATCAGCATCGGCAACGACAGGATGAAATTGACGCGCGAGGCCCGCGCCGCGGTCTTGCGCGCCGCCCCTTTCTCATCGTCCGTCGCCGGCACCAACCCGAGGATTTTTTTCTGGTTCGGCCAGATGAAAACCCACACATTGAGCATCATGATCGTTCCGAGCCATGCGCCGACGCCTATCGTGCGAAATCCAGGCTGCAGGGTGAAGGCGCTGACGATGGCGCTCCGGTCGCCGGTTCCATACCCCCCCAGCAGGTAGATCGCTCCGGTCACCCAGGTGGCCAGCGCGGCCCACCGGAACCACAGCAGCGCCCGCGGCGCTATGTACTTGGATATGCCGGCGCCTCCGGGGCCGCCCTTGTCCGCGGCCGCGGCCGCCAGCCCCGGTGTCTGCACGACGTTGAAGTAATACAGCAATCCGATCCACATCACACCCGAGAGGATGTGCAGCCACCGATCGATTCGCACCGGCTGGAAATCGAAACCGGTTCCTGCACATGCGGTGAGCCACAGGCCGATGACGACGGCGAGCACGACGCCGGTCGTGATGGCGCCCTTAACGGAATTGAGCGGATGCATAGATGAGTAGCTCCCTTGATTGTTGATTCTGATTCGCGTTCCGGCTTGGGCTAGTGTATCGCGGGGCGGGGCCGACCCCAAGCGGTCCCCGCCACGGGGAATACTCAGACAGGCTTCTAGGGCTTGGACAGCGGCTCGATGTCGTGAAACCTGCCGTAATCGATGAAAATCGTCCCGTCCTCGGCCACCTCCAGGATGTCGCGGAAGGTTTCACTCCAGCGGATGGCGGTGCTGGGGTATTCCGCACGCGCCATCAGCATCTGACCGGTCGTTTCATCGGTGCCGCTGACGCTCAATATGAACGTGGTCGCCGATTGGTGCAGCGTATCGGGCGTCTCGGTCTTGAGCGGGCTCGCCTCGTCGATCACGTGCATGATGTTCCAGCCGAGGGCGAACACCGGATGCTGCGAACGCACCAGCGGCAGGTCGATGATGCGGCGAATTCGAAAACCCTCTCGGGTCACGTCGTTGCGCAGCATGCGAAGCTGGGCCGAGGCTTCCTGCACGACGTTCTGGCGCGCGTTGGCCGTTCGGAACATGAGCGTGGACCTGCCATCGATCGGGCGCACGACGGCGTTCCGCGCGAACAGAAAACGCGCCCGCGGTCGTGAGAAGCGCGCGAACATGAGACCGGTGATCAGCGCGAGCATCATCAGTCCGATGAAGATCTCGATCATCGCGACCACGTGGCCATACAAAGTCTGCGGATGCATGTCCCCATAGCCGACGGTGGCCAGCGTTTCAACGCTGAAGAAGAATGCACCGACGAACCCAGGCGGATTCAAGTTGGCGATGCATCCCGGCACCAAAGCGTAAAGGCAGCCGAACAGGGTGTCGAAGGCCAGAAACAACACGGCGATGGTGCCGAATACCCGCGGCCAGCTCACCGTCATGAAGTAGTGGTACAGATCCTGTAGTACCGGGCGAGCGATTCCTTGGGTGATGACCTCGCGCTGGCCAAGCTTGATGTGCCGCAGCCCGCTCGTTCGGGACCGGGCGGCTTTGATGTGCGGGTGAGGCCCTTTGGCGGCCGGGGATTTGTCGGCGGTCATGAGGCGAATCGTAGGCGGATGTCGGTGATCACGCACGATTTTGTCACAGGCGGGGTGCTCTGCGTCGTCCGCACGGCGTACGGCTGCTGCGGGAGCATGAGCGCGCAGACCGTCCGAAAAATCCCGTATTCCGCAGATATGACATAAAGCGGATTCAGCGTGTTTGTCGCAACTCGGAGACGCTGATCACGGTTTCATTCGGCGAGCTTGCCCAATATCTTGCTCAATTCCGGACCCTTCGTGGAAAGGCAATTATGGCGAGGCCATTGGGCGGGGACATCTGGCACTTGAGCATCGACGACCTGCTGGCCCCGCTGCAGGAATCGCCTCGGCTGGGCGGGCCGGGACCCTTCGTGATCAACTTGAGTGCCTCCACGGCGCCGATCAGCCAACCCATCAAGGGCGTGCTGGGTTGTCCCGATGCGCATGTCTATCAGATTCAACGCACCGAGGACCGGCGCCTGCGCTACCGGCTGCGACTCGGGCCATTCTCGACCGAAGATGAAGCCCTGGCTGTACTCGAAAAGGTGCGAGATATCTATCCCGGCGCATTGACGGCGACCGCGGAAGCCGAGGATCTGCGCGCGCTGGAAGCCATCCAGGCGAGGACCGCAGCGCAGACCAAAGGCACCACGCGTCCAAAGACTGATGCTCAGCCCACGGGGCATGCTGGGCAAAAGGTTCATTCGCAGCCTGTGGATGGTGCGTTAGCAAAAGGTGATTCGCCGACGCTGAATGCCGTCACGCCGCCGCCGCTCGTCTCCATACCGGTGCTTTCCGAGGCGGTGTCGTTCGCCCGGCCCAAGTCGGTGCGATCGCCGCTGCCCCGTGAACGGCGGTCGCAAGTCGGGGGCACCGTGATGGATCGGGCGCCGGCGCCAGCTGCGGGAGCAGAGGCCAAGCCTCCGGTACTGGAGCCGCCCCTCACCAAGTGCCTGCAGACGCAGTCCCCGCCAACCGCCGCGCCAGACGTCGTACCGTGGGTCGTAGAGGCGCCGGGCGGCAAGCCGCCGCAGACGCTCTCAGCGCCGACCGCCGCGCCAGAGGTCAAGCCGTGGGTGGCGGAGCCGCCAGCCGCCGCCGCTGCAGATGCGGTACCGTGGATCGTAGAGCCGCCGATCATGGAGGCGGCGCCCGCCAAGCAGCCGCGGACGCCGCCAGCGTCAGCCGGCGCGCCAGAATTCAAGCCGTGGGTGGCCGAGCCGTCAATAATCACGGCGCCGCCGGCAGCGGCCGCAGCAGATACGGTACCGTGGATCGTGGAGGCGCCGACCGTGGAGCCGGCGGCGGTCAAGCCGCCGATCGTCAAGCCGCCGATCGTCAAGCCGCCGGTCTCGAAGCCTGCAGCACTCTCATCCCCGGTCGCCCGGCCGGTGATGGTCAAATCGTCGGCCGTGTCCGCCGCCGCCCCGAAACCCGCCGAGGAACTGGAGACCAAACCGCCAAGCTTCGAGAGCACGCAAACGATACGACCCTTGACGCCGTTGGAACTCGAGGATGCGGCGGCATCGCGCTGGTTTGTGATTCAACTGTCGATTGCCGATCAGGCTTTCGATCCGGACAGTGTGCCCAATCTCGATATTTTCACCGTATACCGCTTGTATTCCGTGGCAGGACTGGAGCAAGGGCGCGTCATGCATGCGTTACGCCTGGGATTCTTCAGCGATGAGGTCGCCGCGGGTGCGGTGGCGAGCTACCTGACAGCCTTTTATCAAACCTCGATGGTGAAGCGAGTGAGCGCCGCCGAGCGCGAGCGATTTGCAGATGAATGCTTCGAAGCGCGCAAGGACGTTGGCGCCACGGGCCAGCACGCGGTGATCGAGATCACCAGCGAACGGGTCGTGAGGGAAGGCCGAATCACGAGCGCTGCCCCGGTAAAATCCGTGGATGCATCGAGCGCGCCGCGGGTGGCCGCTCAAAAAAGCCGCTGGTTCTGATTCTTGGCGGCGGGGCCGCGGCCCATTCTTCCCCTCCCCCCCGGGCGCAAGCCCCTGCTTCGCGCTTTCTTGTACACTCGATCCGACGGTCGTTGACTGCGCGCGTGAGCCACGGCAGATGGAGATCGATGATGGGGGAAGCGAAGCGGGAGGTTTTCGGTTGGGTCGACAGCCATTTGGGCGAACTGTCCGATTGGCACGACATCCTCTGGCACTTTGCGGAACCGGCCTTTCGCGAATACAAGTCGAGCGCGTGGTATGTCGATTGTCTGCGTGCGTGCGGCTTCGCGGTGGAGGTTGGCTCCGGCGGCATGCCCACCGCGTTCGCGGCGTCCTTTACCAATGGCTCCGGACCGACCATCGCCGCCTATGCCGAATACGATGCAGTGCCCGGCAATTGCCAGGCCGCCGCCACCACGCGCCAGCCGCGACGCGGTTTATCGAAGTATGCCCCCGGTCATACGGACCCGCATTCGGCGCTCGGCATCAGCGCCCTCGGCGGCGCGCTCGCGGTGAAGGCCGTCATGCAGCGGCACGGCATCGGCGGAACGCTCAAGCTGTTCGGCGAGCCGGCCGAGAAGCTCAGGGCCTCAAAGCCCATCCATGCGGCGAAGGGGTATTACAACTCTCTCGACGGGGCGGTGAGTTTTCATCCGCATTATTTGTCGCCGCTTTGCAATACGGTCGCTTGGGACACTCATTGCGGGGTCGGATACAATTACATTTACACTTTCACCTGCGACGAGCCGGAGAACTGGATCGCCGCAGATCGGGTGAACCCCATCCCGCAGAATCACCTGAGCGCGCGTGCGCCTGGAGCGAACGATGCGTTGATGCTGTTCTATCACCTGAACGAGGGCTTGCGCCGTTCGATGCTGCCCGCGACCGGACTTTGGAGCTTCAACGAAGCGATACTGACCGCGGGACAGGCCACGGCGGACAATCTCGCTCCGCATGTGGCGCAGATCGACTACATGGTGCGCACCGATTCGGTCGAGCAGGCGGACATCATCGCTTCGGTAATGGACAATAACGCCGAGGCGGCGGCCAAGGCCGCATTCTGCCGCTGGAACAAGACCTGGGTCACGAAGTCTCGCGGCGGGCTCGCCAATCACGCACTGGCTCGGGCCACCTACGGCAACCTCGAGCTGGTGGGCGCGCCGCACTGGGGCGCCGAGGCTGTTCGCATTGCACGGGAGATACAATCCAACCTCGGCATCGAACCGCTGGAGCGGCCCTTTTCGCCGGAAACCGAGCGGCTCATTGATCCCGAGGAGTGCGAGCGGCAGCTGCGCACCATGATGCCGGCTTGGCAGCAATTCCTGACGTCGGATGACTACACGGAATATTGCTGGCATTGTCCGACGGTTCGATTGTTCGTCGCTCGCCCCGTGCTCGCGGGTCCCGCCGGATTTGTCTACCCCGCGTGGGTGGCAAACGCGCTGGGCGGCATTCGCGCGACGATAGAACCGATGATCCAGGTGGCCGCGAAAACCGTCGCCGCGACGCTGCTCGATTTGTTCACGGATCACGGGCTGCTCGCCGCTGCAAAGCGCGAATTCGGGGAGCGGACCGGCGGCGGCGTCGGCGGCGTTCGCTGGCAGGCCCCGCTGCTTGCGGCCGATTTCAAGGTACCCCATCAGTATCGCTGGCCCGAGTACGTGACCACCGCGCGCGGCGAGGAGTGGACGATACCCTGGCGGGACGACGAATGAGGGCATCGAGTAATCGTGCGCTCGTTCAATAGGCATTGTATGGAGCCCCCCGCCAAGGCATAGTGAGCGCCCTGCGCGGGCAATCCGCGCCCGATGGGCCGCGAGGCCGAGCGAGGACACCGTGAACGCCAACCAACCAGCACCGCGCCGCGGCCGTGAATCCCGCCTGGCGCGTGCCCGCACTCAGGCCGCCAAGTTTCCCTATATCCGCCGCACGCTGCCGGCGGTTGAGCTGCTCAGCACTGAGGCGGTCGAGATCATCGAGGACAATGCCGATACCATCCTCGAGGAGATCGGCATCGAATTCCGGCGCGACCCCGAATCCTTGCGATTGTGGAGGGCCGCCGGCGCCGACATTCAGGGCGAGCGCGTGCATATCCCACGCGGCCTCGCCCGTCATCTGCTCAAGACGGCGCCGCGGGAGTTCACGCTGCGTGCGCGCAACCCGGCGCGCAACGTGCGCTTCGGCGGCGACGCGACGGTTTTCTCGCCGGTGGGCGGGCCGCCGTTCGTCTATGATATCGATCGCGGGCGCCGCTACGGCACGCTCGAGGATCTGCAGAATTTCATCAAGCTCGCGCACATGGCACCGGCCATCCATTTTTCCGGCGGGTGCATGTGCGAGCCGATGGAAATTCCACCCAACAAGCGTCACCTCGACGTGCAGTATTCGTTCTTCCGCTACAGCGATCAGGGCTGCGAGGCGACTCCGGAAACGCCTGGACACGCGCGCGACGCCATCGATCTCGCCCGCGTGCTGTTCGGGGCGGATTTCCTCGAGACGCATCCGGTGGTGCTCGGCAATATCAACTCGAATTCCCCGTTGGTTTTCGACGGCCGAATGCTGGGGGCGCTGCGCGCATTCGCCGGCGCCAATCAGGGGACCATCATCGTACCCGCGGTGCTCGCCGGGGCGATGGGGCCGGTGACCGCCGCCGGGTGCCTCGCGGAGATTCTCGCCGAAACCCTGGCCGGCATGGCGCTCACGCAGATCGTTCGGCCGGGCGCGCCGGTCATTCTCGGCTCCTTTGTCGGCGCGATCTCCATGCGTACCGGAGCGCCCACCTTCGGTACGCCGGAGGCGACGCAGATGATTTTCGCGACCGCACAGCTCGCGCGCCGCGTCGGCGTGCCGTGCCGCAGCGGCGGCTCGCTCTGCTCCTCGAAGATTGCCGATGCGCAGGCCGGCTATGAGAGCGCGCATACTCTCCTGCCGACGCTGCTCGCCGGCGTGAATCTCGTCACGCACGCGGCGGGTTGGCTCGAGGGCGGACTGGTCGCGGGCTACGAGAAGTTCGTCATGGATGCGGACCAGCTGGCGATGATGCAGATGCTGGCACAGGGGATGGACCTGTCGGCGCGAGGACAGGCGCTCGATGCGCTGCGCGAAGTGGGCCCCGGCAGCCATTTTCTCGGCTGCGCACACACACAGGCGAACTTCGAAACCGCGTTTTATCAATCGACCATCGCGGATTACTCCTCGTATGAGCAGTGGTCGTTGGAGGGGCGCTTGAGCGCGGAGCAGCGCGCCAACACGGTGTGGAAAAAAATGCTGGCGGAGTATCAAGATCCCGGCATCGATCCGGCGGCGGACGAAGCGATGCTCGCGTTCATGAGCGCGCGCAAGGCGGTCCTTACGGATTCCGTGGAGGAAGAGTAGGGCCGGAGTCACCTAGGAGATTTCAGTGTGATCGACAAGCTGGGGACGACGGTGGCGCTCGAAGAGGCCTATGACCTGATTGGCGCGGGGATCGATCGCGCGGGCGAAGCGAAGGCGGCCTTGTTCCTCGCCAAGTTAAGCCTTGCCTTGGCCTACCTTGTCAACGATTCCACCAAAGTCACCCAAGCCATCGATGCGGCGTTACGCGATCTTTGAGTCCCGCGGTTCCTTCAAGCATGCCGCGATTGCAAGGGCGCGAGACACGTGGCGCGCATGGCCTTCGAGCCAGCGGGCGCACACGTGCAGGTCGGGCCTTAGCAAATAGACGGTACCGGCCTGGGCGGCGAATTTCGCGGCGATGCGTCCTTGCGGATCGGCGATGAGGAGTTCCGCGCGATTGGCATGGGACTCATCGGCTTGCCGGCCGACGAGCACCCGAATGACTGAAAAAGGCTGGTGCGCGGCCTCGGCGAGGATCCGCTCGAGTTCGCCGCTCAGCTCACCATCGCCCGCGAATGCGATCAGGTGAAAGCCGGCGCCCGCATCGAGCCGGTCAAGAAAATAATCGTCGTCGCCAAGTTTGATGTTGCGCACCGGTTGTCCGATCGCAATGCCGCCGTTGAATGCGGCATCGGCTTCGCCAAAGCTGTTGAGCGGGGAGAGGCGATAGTCGTGGGCGCGGGAGGTGCGCCAATGCAGTAGATCCTTCGGGAACTCTTCCGACAAGCAGAAGGACAGCACGGCATCGCGCATCAGACGGGCGCCCGCGGTGGGCGGTGTCATGAAGCGAGTGCTTTTGCCTCCTTCCTCACATATCTCCCGCGCGGCCTTCACCCGCTCGCTGGAGTAGGTATCGAGCAGGGCGGGGCGCGACCACCCCTTCACCACGAAAGCGAGTTTCCATGCGAGATTATTGCCGTCCTGGAATCCTGTGTTGCAACCGCGAACGCCGAATATGGGCAGCAAATGCGCCGCATCGCCGGTGAATATGGTGCGGCCATGTACGAACCGCGGCAGCGTCAACGTGTTGGCGGTGTACACGGTGGCCCAGTCTAGCCGCCACGGCACCTTGTGGCGGATCATCGCGAGTACCGCGTCGATTCGACGGCTCAAGGTCGCCGGCTCCAACGCCTGCTCGGGCGTTTCGTCATCGGGCAGCCGGAAATCGATGCGCCACAGGTCATCGGGCTGGCGATGCACCAGGACGTTGTTGCCTGGATTCCAATCGGGATCGAAATAGCAGAGGCGCTCGGTGGGTAGATCGATCTTGGCCTTGATGTCGGCGATGACGAAGTTGCCGGGGTAGGAGCGCCCCTCCATGCGCAGGCCCATGAGCTTGCGGATCGTCGAGCGCCCGCCGTCGGCGGCGATCACCCAGTCCGCGCTCATGTCGTACTCGCCTTCGGGGGTGTCGATGCGCAGGGTCGCGGCCTCCGGCCCCTGGGCAATGCCCACGACCTTTTGTCCCCAGCGCAGGTCGATCAGGGGATTTTTCGCGCAGAAATCGATGAGGTACTCCTCGATGTACTGCTGCTGGATGTTGAGGCCTGGCAGGAAGCGGTCATCCTGGTCGTGCGGCATGACCATCCGGTAAACCTCCTTGCCCCGGTAGAACGAGCGGCCGAACGACCATGGCAAACCCTTCTCGCCAAATGGGCCGGCGACGCCCAGTTGCTGAAGGATTTCCATCGAACGGCGCGTGAGCACGATGGCGCGGCTGCCGTGTGATACCTGCAGGTCCTCATCCAGGAGGATCGAGGCGACCCCGAAGCGCGACAGATCGATTGCCGTGGCGAGTCCGATGGGGCCCGCGCCCACGATCACCACCGGCGCTGCGGCGCGGCCGCTGTCCATATCCGGACTATGGCGATAGGGGTGGATTTTGTAGGTATAGAAGACCGAAGCGCGCGGCTCCGATGAAGGAGAGTGCATCGAGTTCTCGCTCCAGAACGATGTGGGCGAGCCGCCTGCCCGCCGAAGGCGCACGCCAAGGATACCACTACAAAGATCGCTGCCCCGGGGCTACGATGGGCGCCGGGAGGCTCGAGAATGGCGAAAGCGACTTCAATTGTGCAGGTCAAGAACGAGCGCGTCATCATCACCGAATGGCGTTTCGCTCCCGGCGCGGATACCGGGTACCACGTGCACGCCCACGACTATGTCGTCGTGCCCCTGACCAGCGGCAGATTGCGGCTGGAAGAGCCGAGCGGCGCCAGGGAAGTGAGTCTGGAGGCCGGCGCCTCCTATGCGCGTTCAGCGGGCATCGCACACAACGTGGTCAATCCCAATTCCCATGAATTTCGCTTCGTCGAGATCGAACTGATCTAGGGATATTTCTTATACACGGCGTCACGCACCAGATGCGTGTCGTAGACCAGCAGGATGGAAGCGATTCGGCCGGTGTTGGCATCGAAGTTGAACACGTCGGCACAGTCGAAGGCGACGTGAGTTCCGTCCTTGAGCCGCCAGTCGTACAGATAATAGGCGACGGAGCGCATGTGCCCTTCCGCGCTCACCAGCACATCGTGGACGGTGAGCTTGCTGCCGCGCGAGGCGCCGGCCACCTTTGCGACGAATTCGCGTACCGGCAGTCGGCCCAAGAACGGTGACTGTACCCAACCATCGGGGGTGAACAACGCGGCGGCCTTCTCGACTTCGCCCGCTTCCAACGCCTGGAGATATTTGCGGACAGCTTGCTGCATAGATGCCTCCGTTGCCGGGATACTCGACGCTAGCGGGCGCTCGTCACCCGGGCGCTACCGCATGGCTTGAATTGCCGATGCTCACGATCCATTCAATTGTGCCGGGTCGTATGCCGCCACGATGCGCACGCTCTGGTAGCGCTGATCCACTTTACGTGCCGGGATCCTGTCGCAGCCGCCGCCGGCAACCGCGCCCTTGGATCTGGAATTAAGGATCGCATGCGCGAGCGCCAATTTAGAATTGGACCAAAGTCTACGCAATCGTTGGCCCCCCCATCCGCTCAATGATCGCACTCCGGGGCGTACGGGGCAATGCAACCAAACGCGGGCTTGCTCGATGCGTGGCCGCGACGCATATTGCTCCATTTTGAAAGGATCGCCATGGCAGCGTACATTTTCGCCAGCGTCGAAATCACGGATCCCGAGGCTTACGAGGAGTACCGCAAACGCGTACCCGCGGTGATCGAGGCGTACGGCGGACGCTACCTGGTGCGCGGCGGTACGGCCGAGCGGCTGGAAGGTGGGGGCGAGATCGATCGGCTGGTGATTCTCGAATTTCCGGACATGGGGCAACTCAAGGCGTTTTACCAATCGGCGCAGTATCAACCCTTGCTCGTCATTCGCCGGCGTGCCGCGAAATCGAGCCTGATCGCCGTCGAGGGGGTCAGCGGAAAATCCCATGGCTGAGAATCGTACCGTCCGCAAGCGGGCGGCCAAAAGTGAGCCACACGCTGCGCGAATTCTCGGTGGTGGTGGCGAATCCGAGGCTGACCGGTCCAACCGGGGTGCGGCCCGTGATGAACAGCATGACGGATTGGATCTGCCCATGATCGGTGCTGTAGAAGGGGTCATAGACCTCGGTGTCCTGCAGGCGCAGCCCGGCATACAGCGCTTGGCCCCGCAGGGGGGATATGTTCTTGATCTGCCATAGGTAGCTGGCGTTGACGGTCCAATAGGCGCCGGCGCGCAGCTGGTAGAGTTCATAGCCCGGGAGGCTCACCGGACCCCCCAAGCCGAACATTCGATCCGCGGGCAGATTGCTGCCCAATCGGCTGCCGCCGGCTGCGGCGAGCCACAGGACGTCATGGTAGAACGGTATCGCGGTGCCGATCCCAAATTCCGCGCGCTGCCAATCGCGCCGCGCGCCCAGATTGCCGTTGCTGTCGTAATATTCGAACGCGGCCGCGACGCCTTGGGTCGCGCGGAACGGCGTATCGCGGGAATCGTAGATGGCCGAGACCGCGATGCCGGCGTCGGTGGAATCGATCTGCGGCAGCAATGGCGGGCCGGTTGACAGCTCTGCGCGCCGGACGGTGTCGAAGTAGCCGACCCGCAGCTGCGCCTGATTGTCGAGATTGACGCCGAGGTCGAACCGGCCTCCCTGGTCGCCGAATTGATAGCGGGCGATGTCGTCGCCGTAATAAAATACGTTCTCCCAATCCCGCTCGAAGAACGCCTTGGGCTCGACGAAGAACTGCTGCGCGACGTCGAGCGGTTGATAGAAGCTGGTGGTCAGCGACTGCTCGGTGCCGAACTGCAATTCATTGCGCCACTGGCCTCCAAGGCTGTTCAACCAGGTCCGTTCGTGTTGCAGATAGAGCACGAAGCCGCGCTCATCGCCGGACGCGGCGGCGTACATGCCAAAATCCACCTTGATGAAGTCCGGTCCCCAACTCCTCTCCCTGGGCAGCCACTCGAGAGTGGCGTTTGACGGATCGCCCTTCAGTTCATAGCCGACGGTGTCGATGTCCGCGAGAGCGGCCATTCGCTGCGCGCCTTGGCTGATTTGTTCGGTGCTGACCGTGTCGCCGGGTTTGATGCCGGCGAGCGTATTCAAGTACAGCGGATTGACGCGATCGAGTTTCGCAAACTCAACCGCCCCGATGTGCGACTCGATGGCCTGATCGGAGGTCACCCGGCTGCGCCAAGCCAGATATTCGTCCGTTGAGACGGCATAGCGGGCGAGTTGCGGGGCCGCGCGGCGTGCCGCCGTTTCGCCGAGCGCGACGGTCTCCGACGTACGCTGGAAATCTGTCGCACGTATGTCGCCCAAATCGACGTCGATCCGCACATCCCGGTCAGTGAGGGTTTCCAGTTGCAGGCGCCCATTTTCTTCGAACATCAAGTCCAGGGTTCGCCCGAGCAGTTGCGGTGCGGATACCAGTTGCTCCGGCTTCACCGGCGGTGAGGCCAGATTCACGACGATGACGACCTCGGCACAGAGTTCCCGGGCAACGTCGACGGGGATGTTCCGCACCAATCCTCCGTCGGAGAGAATATGCCCTTCGGTGACCACGGGTGCGAAGGCGCCGGGAACCGCCATGCTCGCGCGCATCGCGGTCGCGAGATCCCCGTGATCGATGACCATCATGTGCCCGCTGACCATCTCCGTGGCGACCGCCCGATAGGGAATCGGCAGGCGATCGAAGTTGGTTTCACCGCGCGCCTTGCCGACGAATCCGCGCAACAGAGTCTCGATGCCGCTGGTGTCCACGAGTCCGGGCGCCATCACGATGCGCGAACCCTTAATGCCGAGCTGGAGATTATTGGTGTAGGTGACGCCCTCGCGTTTTTGCTCGATTGGCTCGAGCTTACGGCCGCCTTGTCCCCCCACTACCTGACGCCAATCGATGCCCTTGAGGAAAGCCTCCATTTGCGGCGCCGGAATGCCGGACGCATAGCCGCCTCCGACGAGCGCACCCATGCTGGTGCCGGCGATGCAGTCGACCGGTACGCGCATTTCCTCAAGCACCTTGAGCACGCCGACGTGTGCGCCCCCTTTGGCGCCGCCGCCGGCGAGCACCAGGCCGATACGCGGCCGGTGCGGGATTGGCGCGTCCGCGGCGCGGCGAACCTCGCCCGTCTGAGCCGAGGCGGTCAGGGCGGCGAGCAGGGCGAGTGATCCGATGAGTAGTTTGCGAATGGGTATCTGCGGACAGGGGAGGGAGATGCGCTAACGATAGCGTGAATGCGTTCCTTATCCAACTCATGCCCCGGCGAGCCGCCGCAACAGATAATCCACAGAGCCGTCGCGCGCGACGCGCATCCTCCCATGAAAAGTGCGCATAGGCCGCCGCGTACTCCGGCAGATTCGGAGGCGCTTTCGCGCCGGCGGAGTTCTTGCGGATCACCTCATCCATTTGCCGCCTCGCTCGGGAAGCCTTCCCGTACCCTACTCGCATAAATCCGGTAATTGAGTAGGGGTTTACGTCGGCGTTCCAGGGGAGACTCCTTAGCGGGCAGGGGTGCGCGCAGCAACTTCGGCGATACGGCTGGCGAGCAATGCGCAGATGAGCCGCTGTCCCGCCTGATTCGGATGAATCCCGTCGCCGCGCAACAGGATTTCATTGATCGACTGGCCTGGTGCTTCGCCAAAGCGCTCGAAGGCCTCGAAGACATCGACCAGGGCCACGGCCTCGCTGTTGGCCACATCGCGGACATCCTGTGCATAGACATCCAGAAAACGGTCGATTCCGCGGACTTGATCGACATCGAGAAGGCCGGGATTCTCGGTGAAGGCCTTGATGTAATACGGATCGCTCCAGCGCATGGGATTCGGCGTCATCAGCACCACGAGCGCGCCGTCGCGCTTGAGGCGCCCAACGATCGTTCTCAAATTCTTGCGAAACTCCGAACGGCTGAGCCGGGGGAGGCGCTGGCCCTGGTCGACATCGATCCAGGAGTCGTTGATCCCGAATTGCACAACGACGAGATCCGGATGGTGACGGCGAACGTCGCGATCGAGTCTTAGGATTGCCGCCCGGGTGGTGGTGTCGCCCAATCCGGCGTTGATCACGACGGCGGATATTCCATGCGATGCGAGCGCGTGAGGCAGACAGTCGGCATAGACTTCTTTGATTTCCGGCGCCCAGTCCTTCGCCGTGGCGGTGGTCGAGTCGCCGAGAGCGACGATGAGCATCGGTTTGGCGGCGGCTGCGTCAGTCGCTTGTCCAATCGCGCCCGATGCGGCCAGCACCAGCGCTAATGCAATTGACAGACGGCTCAGCATCCGCATCTTCCACCGCAGGGGCTTATTGGGCGAGGCTCGCGCAGCTGCTCCCGGTCGGTTTGCCGGCCAGCCGGTCGCGCGCCCAGGCCAGTTGGTCAGGGGTGGATTTGTCCATCGTCGGGTCGTGATCGAGACCCGGATACGAGCGGAAGGTGATCGCCGTGCCCTTGCGGCAGGCCTTCGCAGCCACCGCACGCAGGGACGCAAAGGGCACCGATTCATCGGCCTCACCCGCAATCACCAGAAGCGGCGGGGCAGCGGGTGCCCGCGCCAAATCACCTTCCTCGAAAAATCGGACCGCGGCCGGCAATTGATCCCAACCCGGCTTCAGCACCGGTGCGACCGGGGCGTTGATGAAGGCGGCATAGGCGTAATTCCAGCACCCCTTGGTCGTGACGTCCGTGTAGCGCTTCAACGCTTCGCCGGTCAACATGTCGGACGGATTGAACGAAGGCGTGCGCACCTGCATGGCATAGGCCATGTAGCCGAGGTAGTAGGCGGCGCTGCTGCCGGGCTTCCCCATGCCGATCAGGAGGGATCTGAGATCGGCGGCCGGTGCGACCGAGATGGTGCCTTGGTAATTGGGATCGTGCAGCGTTGCCTGCATTTCGGCGACGCTCCAGGCCGCGAGACCGCCTTGCGAGTGGCCGATGACGATCCAGCGGCGCGCGAGTGAAGGCACGGCTGCATGCGCGGCGGGAATCGAATAGATCACGTCGCGACCCTGCGCGGTCTTGTTGAGGTACTCGTGGGGACCCTGCGTGCCTAGCCCATGATAATCGGTGGCGATCACGGCAAAGCCCGCCCTGACCATAGGCATGAGCCCTTCCTCGCCGTATTCCATATCCTTTTCGAGCGAAGGTGCACATTGCCGCGCTACGCCGCTGGTGCCGTGCGCCCACACGATGACGGGCCAGCCACCCGCAGGGGCGGCGCCGGCGGGGATCAACACGACACCGGAGGTGGCGACATCGGCGCCGTCGGCGCTGAGCGAGTGATAAAGGATGCGCACCGCGCTGGCGCCGTTCGGCAGCCGGTAGCCGTTTCCGGGCTCCTGGCGCAAGAGGTCGCCGGGCTTGCTCGAAGTCAGCGCCGGGGTGTCGTAGAAGGCGGTGAGCGGCATCGCATCGGCGCGCTCCATGGCGATCGCCTCGTCGAGCGACTTCGGCATCCCCGGCTCATCCGCCACCGAAACCATTGAGCCGAACCCGCAAAGACCAACCGTGATAAGGGTGGCGATACGCAATTTGACCGATATCTTATGTCTTAGGTGATGCACGCACGGACCCCCCGCCCGACAGTATGAGTATCGCCGCAGTGTAACCCGATGCATCGCCGGTCGTTTGGGCTCGGGTCCGCACATAGCTCGCGCAATAAAGAACAGCTCCCGCCACTTCGTCGGCGCGGCGGGGGCAGGGTTGAATAAGATATGTATGAAACAATACATACTACGTTTGTTGTAATAAATACTATTAACAACATCCGTCAGCGCTGGACCGGGCTATCCGGAAAGGATCGGTTGTGGTGTTATCCCGGCGGACATTGAATCGTTCAAAGACCCTAAACCAAGGATTTACGGTGAACTCCCCCTTGTATCGTACGTCTCTGCTCGCCTCTCTCGTCATCGCAGCGTTCGCGGTCGCGATGGCGGCGCCGTCGCCGAAAGAGTTCCCATTGCCAGGTCACGGCACGTTGACACTGCGCGTGCCGGAGGGATGGGCGGCCGAAATGAACGCCCCTGGGACTCAACTGCCGCCGACCATCACGCTGGCGCCGCGGAACGGCCCAAAATTTGTGATGTCCGTGACGGTGGAGTCGCCAATGTCATCGGCGCAGAAGTTGCCGGACGATAACGCGATTCGTTCGGACGTGGCGGCGGCGGCGAGGAGTGCACAGTCGCAATCGGTGGAGGGCGTGCTGCCGCTTCAAGAGATCACCGGCGTGGACGGGCGGGGTTTTTACTTCACGGCAACCGACCGTGCGCCAAAGCCGAACGAGGCCAAATATCTGACACAGGGTATCATTCGCGTCGGGGAGATCTCGTTGGCGTTCACCGTGCTGACGAACGACGGACAAGAGACGGTTGTGCGGGCCGCGCTCGAAATGCTGCGAACCGCCGTACACCGTCAAAACGGCCGCTAGCGCGCTGCTGAGGGACCCTCGACCGATTGGGAATTCACCATGCGGGCAGATCGTGGGCGCGATATGAGGCAGATCGCCGGATTGTTGGAGATAAGAACCGAGCGCCAGGGATTGCTCGAGGTCACCCGTCGAATCGTCGACTGGACGGACTCTCAGGCGTTCAAGGCGGGATTGCTGACGGTTTTCTGCCGCCATACCTCCGCATCGCTCCTCATTCAGGAAAATGCGGCGGCGGAGGTACGCACAGATCTGGAGCGGTATTTCGCGCGCATCGCGCCGGAGGATCCGTCCGTGTATGAACATGATGACGAGGGACCGGATGACATGCCGGCTCACATTCGCACGGCGCTCACTCAGGTGCAGCTCAGTATTCCATTAATCGAGGGAAGGCTGGCGTTGGGAACGTGGCAGGGGATTTACCTCTTCGAGCACCGCCGGCGTCCGCAATCCCGTACGCTGGCTCTACATCTGTTGGGCGAACCTAAATGAACTGGATCCTGGCGGCCTGCACCCTTGTTTCGCTGAATGCGTTCGCGGCGGATGCCACTCTGGAAATCATTGCCGACCAGGGGAGGCTGACTTTTTCGCAGTCTCAATTGCTATCCCGCGACGACCTTCGGACGATCTCCATTTCCGACAGTGAGTACAAGCGGCAATTCACGCGGTTCAAGGCCATTCCCATCGCGAATCTGTTCAAGGGTCTCACCATTCCTGAGCTTGCGGTGGTGCAATGCAATTCCACGGACGGGTTCTCCGCCAATCTGGAGAAAACACGTCTCTTCAGCACCGACCCCCGGGCATCGAAGGCCTTCCTGGCGGTCGAGGACCCCAGGGTGCCCTGGCCGCACCTTGCCGGGAAAACAATGTCAGCGGGACCGTTCTATCTGGTCTGGGAAGATCCGCAGGCATCCGCCATAGGATCGGAGGAATGGCCCTACCAGATCGCCTCGTTCCGCATTCTGCCGGACCCTCGCAGCGTGTTCCCGAAGATCTACCCCGGCGCCGACGCCGGTGCCAATGCTCAGAACGGATTCAAATCGTTCCAGAAGAACTGCTTTGCGTGCCACAGAATGAACGGAAATGGAGCAGGATCGATTGGGCCCGACCTGAATCTTCCCATGAATCCGACCGAGTATTTTCAAGCGAAGGCGCTGGTTTCGCTCATCCGGGACCCGGCGAGCGTACGGACCTGGCCGCGCAGAATGATGCATGGATTTCCCGAGGGGGCGATTTCGGATGGGGAACTTTCAGATCTGATCACCTACTTAAGGTACATGAGCATGCGCAAAGATAGGTCGTAGTCAGGTGTCGGTGATGAGCAGGGTCCGTGTACATTGTTTTGCCGTATCGATCGATGGCTACGGTGCAGGGCCGCGCCAGGACCTCGCCAATCCGATCGGAACAGGCGGCATGGCCTTGCACGAATGGATGTTCGCCACCCGTACATTCAAACGGATGCACGGAAGCGAGGGCGGCTCGACCGGGATCGATGATGCCTTCGCGGCGCGCGGCTTTACCAATATCGGAGCCTGGATTCTGGGACGGAACATGTTTGGACCGATTCGCGGACCTTGGCTCGATGGGGGCTGGAACGGGTGGTGGGGGGCCAATCCTCCTTACCACACTCCCGTCTTTGTACTCACACACCATCCCCGCCCGTCAGTTTCCATGGACGGCGGTACGGTGTTTCACTTTGTTACCGATGGCATTCATGGCGCGTTGACACGCGCGAGAGAGGCCGCCGATGGTCGCGACATCAGGATCGGCGGCGGAGTGGCCACCATCCGTCAGTACCTTTGTGAAGGACTCATCGATGAATTGCATCTGGCCATTGCGCCGGTTCTGCTCGGCTCCGGGGAGCATCTTCTCGGCGGTATCGACCTGCCAAAGCACGGCTATCAATTATCCGAACATGTGGCGACCGACAGCGCCACTCACCTCGTTCTCACCAAGCCGATGTGAATGTCCGCCCGCGCGCGATCCTCGAGATTGCGCTGCGCGGGTGCGACGGAATGGTTGGCGCAGTGGCACGGGTGGGGAGCGTTCCGGCATGGCTGCGTTTGGGGCGCCGCGGAGATGGCAATTTCGCCGGATTACGGCGGCGGGTGGCTCCAATCCGGGGGTACAATTCCCTAAGAATGCGCAGCGGAGTCGGTTCACACGAGGGGTGTCCCCATGTCCATAAAGAAGCCACGGCGCCGAGCGAAGTCGCTCGCGCGCACTTACGAAGTGAAGGCGGAGATTTCCAATGCAACACTCGCCAAGGCCAAATCGGCGCTCGCGCTGCAAATCTATTGCAGGGATCTGAAACTGGGCGAGCTCCAAATCGGACGGGGATCGCTGTTCTGGGCGGGCGCCAGAAGGCAGAGCGCCAAGCGCATTCACTGGGGTAGATTCGCCGAGATGATGGATCGACTGGCATATGGAGATTAATGGGGGTAGCAATGCAATCAGCCGTCGAAATTAGCTTGTACCCGCTGACGGGCGACTATCTGCCATTGATTCAGGGCTTCATCGATCGGCTGAATACCCATCCGGGACTGAGGGTACTTACGAATTCCTTGTCTACGCAGATCTGGGGCGATCTCGGCCATGTGATGAACGTTCTGTCCGAGGAAATCACGCGATCGGCAACGGGGGCGCCGCAGCTCGTATTTGTCATGAAAGTGCTCCCCGGATTGACGCCGCCCGCGGCATAGTCCGGGGTGTCTACAGCGATGGGGAGAGGCCATGAATAAGGGCGAGGTGGTCGTGATCACCGGTGCGAGCACCGGCTTCGGCCGGCTGATCGCGGAAACTCTCGCGCGCAAAGGCTATTGGGTCTTCGCAACGATGCGTGAGGTGAACGGGCGAAATGAGCCGGCGGCAAAGGAAGTCAGGGCGATGGCGGCGCGGGAAGGGCTTGCGCTGGAAGTTCTCGAAATCGACGTCACCGACGAGATCTCGGTGGAACGTGCAGTCGACGACGTGATTAAGCGGTGCGAGCGCATCGACGTCGTGGTCAACAATGCCGGCTACGGGGTCGTCGATCTGGCCGAGTCTGTGACGCCGGCGCAGGCGCAACGGCAGTTTGACACCAATTTTTTCGGTACCCTGCGGATGAATCGCGCTGTGCTTCCATCCATGAAGCGCCTGGGCAAGGGGCTGCTGTTGCACATCAGCAGCGGAGCGGGGCGCATCGTCATCCCGGCGATGGGCATGTACTGCGCGAGTAAGTTCGCGATGGAAGCGCTGGCGGAGGTCTATCGCTATGAATTGGCGCCGCTGGGCATCGACTCGGTGCTGATCGAGCCGGGGGCATACCCGACGCCCATCATGACGAAATTCCATGAAGGAGAGGACCCCGGCCGCAAGGTCGCTTACGGCGATGCGGCCAAGCTTCCCGAGATGGTGGGCGCTGTTTTGAGAAAATCGCGGGCGAACCCGCAGGAAATCGCCGACATGGCGCTGCAAATCATCGAAACCCCCGCCGGGCAGCGACAGCTCCGTTATCGGGTCGGAGCGAGCGATTTAGGGGTGAGCAGGATCAACGCGCTCACCGACGAGGTGCAGGCGCAGCTGCTGTCGGCCTTCGGCATGACCGACCTGGCGAGATTCAAGCCTCGCTGAGGCCCAGGGTCGCGACCCTATGTCGCCGAGCGCCGGGAGAGTAGTCCGGCGGGTTCGGATGGACAGAGGACTATGATTTCTTCGGACTATCGAACGCGACCGCCGCGAGCGAGGAGTTGTCCACCGAGGGCCAAGATGTGATATCGAATGTGAACTCCGCGACGGCGCAGGTAGGCATACGGGTGATCTCGTTCGAGAGACGGTGCGCGAGCTCGGCCAACGCAGGGTCATGGCCAACGATCATCACTCGATTCAGCTTCTTGTCGAGGCCGTGGATGATGCTGAGCAGGTCCTCCACGGCTCCGGGATAGAGCCGGTCATCCACCACAATCCTCTTGCGTTTGTAATCGATGCCTTTGGCGATGAACTCGGCGGTCCTGAGCGCTCGGTGCGCCGGACTGGACAGCATCAAATCGACCTTGACGCCGCGTTTGGCCAATCGCTTGCCCATCCTAGGTGCGTCACGCTCGCCGCGATCGTTAAGCGGCCGTTCCTTGTCGGGTAACGCGGCGTCAATCCAACTCGATTTCGCGTGCCGCACGAGAAGCAGGGTTTTCATGTGGCAGGCCTCGTAGCGACAAGCGGAACCATGAAGAACGTCGGAGGGATCAAGGGCAATTCCCCTAAGTACGGCCGTACAATAGCGGTCACGGCGGAGCTGGGATTGTACTTGAGTTGCCGAGTGACGGCAGAGCGCGCGCGTGGATTTGGCTGCAGGTGAAATGGCGATATGGTCGTGACTAGGGCCTCGGTCGGCAGTCAAAGCCTATTCGGCCGGGGCTATGTGCTGCCGGAACCGGTGGCGGCGGCGCTGGAGCGCGTGTTCGGCGAGCCCGTGGACCGGGTGAGGATCATCGAGCACTCGCTTTATGCGCGGATTCACCTCGGCGTGTCGGCAACGACGCGCCCCGACCGCATTTTCCTCGCGATCGGCGGCGCCGAATTTGTTGCGAACCCGGATTGTTTGTTGCACGAATACTTTCACGTGCTGCGGCAATGGGGTACGGGACGCTTGACGCGCCGGCGCTACTTGATCGAGTCCGCGCGGCATGGTTATTGGGCCAACGCCTATGAGCGAGAAGCCCGGGAGTTTGCGGCCGCGGCCTCGGAGCGCTACCGCCGATATCTGGGAACCTCGGGTTAATATGAGCAAGGGGCTGCGACGCGTAGCGTGTTCCGCGTCGGCAGGCAGGTGGAAAGTCCGCTGTTAATGCCAAATGTACGTACAGGCCTGTTCGGGGCTCGACATCCCGCGCAACAATAGCGTGGAGTCGGCAAGTAAAGCGAATCCCCGTCGGGGTAGGTGGCCCATGTCGAATCTTCGATTCAATAAGATCCTGGTTGCCGTGGCTGACCCGTCGGCGGGGCTCAGCAAAGCAGTGCGGCGGGCGAGTGCATTGGCGCATAAAACGGGTGCCGGCCTCGAATTGTTTCATGCGATACCATCCGTCGTTTCCGCGGGCATGGCGCACGCGCAGGCGGAGCATTTTACGCGCACGATCGAGGACGACAGCCGGCGACGCCTGGAACGAACGGCGAACCGATTGCGGCGCGAGGAGCTTATCGTCAATGTGGCCGTGCAGACCGGGCTTCCGGTCCATCAGGCAATTCTGCGCCAGGTGCGGCTCACTGGCGCGGACCTTCTGGTCATAGAGGCGCGCAAACACAATGTCTTCGCCCGGTTGTTGCTGACGCAAACGGACTTCGAGCTCATTCGAGGCTCTCCGGTTCCCCTGCTGATCGTGAAAGGACGCGCGGCGTGGCGCAGTCCGCGCATCCTGGCGGCTCTGGATCCCTTTCATAGCAACGACAAATCGAGCACGCTCGACGGCGACATTGTCGAGGCGGCGTGCGCGGTTGCCGAGGCGGTGCGGGGATCCGTGCATGCCGGGCATATCTACCGGCCCCTCGCGCCGGCGCTTCTGGGCGCACCGATCGGTGCGGTCGTGATCAATCCCGTTCCGGCGCAGGAGAGGGCCTATGAGGCCAAAGTGCGGGGACGATTTGCCGAGGCCACCAATGACCATGGAATTCCCAGGAACAAATCCCACTTGGTATGTGGCGACCCTGTGAGCGAAATTCCCGCCCTTGCGCGCTCGATTCGCGCAGGACTGGTCGTCATGGGAGCGACATCGCGCTCCGCATTGAAGAGAATATTCATCGGCAACACGGCCGAGCACGTGCTCGACGGGCTGCAGTGCGACGTCTTGGTGGTGAAGGCAAGGCGCTGACCGTTCCGAGGAGCGCGCTTCGGGTGTGGATATGAATGCGACCGCGGGAACAGATCCTCCCTTTAGGGTTGGCCGGTGGCTGCCGTCGGACGAGGTCCTTCTCGCCAAATGGCTTGAAGCGATCATTCAAAAGACCCAGGCGGAGGCGAAAGCCCTGCATCCGGTGATTGCGGATTTTCAAAATCTCATCGAAAGCGATGCCGAGATTGCGATGCTGTTTCACCAGATGTTTGAGCAAATCCCGAAAAGGCCGCCCTACAACAAGGATCCGACGGGTAAGCCGCAGGTGCGCAGCTATCAGCACATGCTGCAGCTGTTGAATACGATCATGACTCATGCGCCTGAGTTCAACGAATCGGGTCTGGTCGGTTGTCCGATCAATTCGATTCTCGACTGGCCGATGGGCACGGCAGCCGGATTCACCGCATTTTTGAACGAACGGGTGAATGCGCAGCTAAAGAAGATATTGAACGCCTGGGGCCGGTTCCTGAGCTCGGGCGATTCCGCATACCCCCTGAACGACCACCCGCATAGAGGTTGGTTTGGCGCAGACGCTAAAAAGGCGATGCCGAACTTCGAGACGGAGTTCCAATGCGACCCTCGACTACCCCATCATGGGTTCAGGTCATGGGACGATTTTTTCACCCGGGAATTTCGCCCCGGAATACGTCCGGTTGCAAGTCCGGAGGACGACGCGGTCATCGTGAACGCCTGCGAATCCGCACCCTGCCGATTGGCGCGACACGTGCGGCGGCATGACAAATTCTGGATCAAGTCCCAGCCCTACTCGATGGCGCATATGCTCGCCAACGACGTCCTGGTGCCGCTGTTCGTCGGCGGAACGGTTTACCAGGCCTACTTGAGCCCGCTCAGTTATCACCGCTGGCACAGCCCCGTGAGCGGAACGGTCGCGAAGGCCTACGTGAAGGAAGGGACGTACTACTCGCAGGCTCCGTCGGAGGGATTCGATCCGGCGGGCCCGAATGATTCGCAAGGCTATATCACGGCCGTGGCGACCAGGGCTCTCATCTTCATCGAGGCGGATAACCCGGATATCGGCTTGATGTGCGTCATGCCCGTCGGAATGGCCGAAGTCTCCACCTGCCAGATGACCGTGTACGAAGGACAGCACGTGAAGAAGGGCGATCAAATTGGCATGTTCCACTTCGGAGGATCGACCCATTGCCTGATTTTTCGGCCGAACGTCAATCTCGATTTTGACCTACACGGCCAGACACCGGGCCTGCATTCGAGAGACATTTCGGTCAATTCGAGAATCGCAACCGTAAAGGCGCGTTGATGTCGCCTAGCTGGGAGATGGTAAGCGCACTGGACGCCGATCGAGGGCGGTTCATGATCTTAGCTTATAAAATACATTAGATTAGTTTCATATATAATTGTTATTTATATGATTTATATGTTATTTTTCCTGTGAACTGTTTCGTGTCACCGGTGCCGGAAAGCCAGTTAGTCATCCGGCGCTGACCAGGCGGGGCAGCCGCTGTCGGCGCGCGCTCGACAGTCGAAACCGCGGCGGGCGGAACCGCGGCGTGCTAAAAAGTCCCGCTGTCGAGCTCACCCGGGGAATTGGCAATGCGCACTTGCGGTTACGCGAAACTCTCGCTCTTGTGGGTGATTTGTTTGTGCGCGCCGCAATTCGGTGCGGCAGCACCCGAGCCAAGCGGTGCGCCGCTTCGGACGCGACAACAGCTCGTCGGCGCTTGGCGATTGGTGGGCATCGAATACTCGGATCGCAACGGACCGATTGTCGATCCCTTTTACCAGGCCGGTTCGACCGGCATCATTATCTACGATGCCTCGGGTTGGATGAGCGTGCATATCGCGGCACCGCATCGCAAGGCGTGGGACGTTCCCGAATCGCGGTTGCCGCCCGCCTCGGGCGCGCAGGACGCGGCATTGAAGGCCGCCGCATTTGATACCTATTATGCGTACTTTGGCAGATGGGATTTCGACGAGGCCAAGTCCGTGGTTACCCATCACGTCGAATCGTCCCTCATTCCTGCCGAGACCGGCCTCGATTACGCGCAAAAGGTCACGCTCGACAACGGCCGCCTGATCTTCACCGGACACGGCGGCGCACCGGGGAAGCAAACCACACGCATAAAGATCTGGGAGCGGGTTTCCGGCGTCGTCAAATAAGAGCTGCATGGTCAAATAAGGACGCATCCACATGGCCAAGGCGTATTGGGTTACCTTGTATCGTGAAGTCAAAGATCCCGCGAAGCTCGCCGCCTATGCGGCACTCGCGGGCTCTGCGATCGAAGCCGGCGGCGGTCGATTTCTCGCCAGAGGGACGCCTGCTCACACTTACGAGGCGGGTCAAACTGAACGCACGGTAATCATCGAATTCGAATCGGTGGAGCAAGCGATCGCCGCACACGACAGCCGCGAATATCAGGCCGCCCTCGCGGCATTGGCGGGCGGCGCGGTGCGCGATATGCGCATCGTGCGCGGTGTCTGAATCAGCGGCCTCGCCGGCGTTCTCGGCGTGCCGGTTAGCGGCTCACCGATCGGCATCCGGCCGATTTCAGCACGCGCCTGGTCGAGGCGGGGTGGCGCAGCAGCATGTCGGGCGGTCTGATCGGTCGGGGCACGAGGTTGCCGCCACAATTAGGACACCGGCCCGCGAGCACCGTGTCGGCGCAGGTCGAACAGAAGGTGCATTCATAGGTGCAGATGCGCGCGTCCATCGCGTCCGGCGGCAGGTCGCGATCGCAGCACTCACAGTTTGGTCGAAGTTCGAGCACGTATGCCTCCATGTGTTTCGCTCAAGCCCGAAGAGCCTTTCAATTCGAGTCGGCGTCGTGGCGGCGATGCTATCGGTCAGCGGCTGCGTCACCTCGCAGGTGCTGATAGGCGGGCCGCGTGCGCCGATTCTAGCCGAGCAGGTGCAACTCTGTCTGGAGCCGCCGGAGAGCACGTACCAGAAGATCGCGATCATCGATTCATCAAGCAAGTATTCTTGGGCGTTTTCCGCCGGCGCAAAGGACGAAGTGGTGATCAGGAGGCTCAAGCAGGCAGCCGCCAAGCTGGGTGCCAACGGCATTTTGCTGCAGGAAATCACGGATTCACCGATCGAATCCATCGGCGCGGCGGCGGGCACCGAGTTCACCGGGGCTCGCGGGACCATCGGGCTGGGACTGGGCGGTTCTGTGTCCTTGTCGGAAAAGTATGGCCGCGCGATCGCCATCTGGTTGGAGCAGACGGGCGCGCGCCCGCCATGAGCGGCAGGATGATGCGCGTCGGCCACCGACGGTATATCTTAAGCGCTGCCTTCCCAACGATGGACGGGGCCGATATCCATGCCGAATAGGCGTTCGTTTCTGCGCACGATGGCCGGCGGCATCGTGCTCGCCACCACGGGATTGGCGGGTCGCGTACGAGCGGAATTGCCTCAAGGAACCTTGGAGTCCGCGGTGCGCGATGCGCTGCCGGAAAAGCAGCCGCTCATCAAGCGCGCCTTTCGTCCCCCGAACTACGAATCGCCGGTGGACGCTTTCAACGACATCATCACGCCGAACGACCGGTTTTTCGTGCGCTGGCATCTGTCCGCCATCCCACGCATCGATCCGGTTGCATGGCGGCTCGCCGTGGGCGGGGACGGCGCCGAGCGCGGATTCGATCTGACCCTGGAGGCGTTGAAGGGCGACTTCGAGCCGGTGGAACTGGTGGCGGTCTGCCAGTGCGCCGGCAATCGTCGTGGTCTGTCGGAGCCGCATGTTCCCGGCGTGCAATGGGGCTCTGGCGCCATGGGCAATGCGCGCTGGAAGGGCGTGCGATTGAGGGACATTCTGGCGCGGGCGGGTTTGAAAAAGGACGCGGTCGAGATCGCCTTCAATGGCGGCGACCGGGGGCCGCTCGATGCGACTCCGGCGTTTGCGAAGAGTATTCCGGCGTGGAAGGCGCTCGATGAGAATTCCATGGTTGCCTACGAAATGAACGGCGCGCCGCTTCCCCATTGGAACGGATATCCGGCCCGGATCGTCGTGCCCGGTTGGGCGGCCACATATTGGATGAAGCAGGTCACCGCCATTCGCGTGCTGTCGCAACCGCTCACGAGTTTCTGGATGAATCCGGCGTATCGCATTCCCAAGGGAAAATTTCCGATCATCGATCGATTCGTGTCGCAGGAATCGGACACCTCCACGCCGATTACCGAGATTCTCGTGAATTCCCTCATCACCAATATCGTCGACGGCGCACGTTTCCCCTTCGGACAGCCCGTGGCGGTGAAAGGCGTCGCGTGGGACGGCGGGTACGGCATCGCGGATCTCGAGGTGTCGATCGATGAAGGGCACAGCTGGCAAAGCGCCATGCTCGGCGAGAGTTACGGTCGATATTCGTTTCGCGCATGGGAATTCCGCTTCTCGCCGCAAGCGGCCGGGCGCATGACGTTCATGGCGCGCGCGAGCAACGTGCGGGGCACGTCGCAGCCGTCCGAGTTGATCTTCAATGCTCCTGGTTATCACAATAATGTCGTTCAAAAAATCGCGATCGACATCGCCTGAGGGCCGAGGCATGAATATCAAAGGACGATTCGGATGGATGTTGCTAGGCTGGTGCGGCGCGATCTCGGCGCATGCCGCAGAGGTGCCCGTCAAGATCGCGCCCGGCCAACATGCGGCACTGGTCCAATCGTACTGCTCGATCTGCCACAGCCTGGACTACATAGTGATGAATTCATTATTTCTGTCCCGCACCGCTTGGGAGGGGGAGGTGCGCAAAATGATGAAGATCATGGGGGCCCCTGTTCCCGACAGCGATGTGGTCCCGATAGTCGATTACCTTGCCCAAAATTACGGGGTCAAATAGCCGATGCCGGCCGTGAGCATTGATCGGCGCTTGGAACGCGGCACGTGAAGAAGCTCAGGCACGAAGCTGAACTGTTCAAAGCCGCCCTGCTGGCCGGAGTTCGATACGCCGAGGGCCGCGGTGCGGTCGAGTTCGAGCCCACGGATTCGGCGAGCGAGAAGGCGCTGTATGTCTACCGCTTACTCGTTCACGACAAGATTATTGCACCGATGCCGGAGGATCAGGTCGGCGAGAAGACGGTTCGTCATCGCCTCGCGACCTGGTATGCGCATCAATTGCCCAAAGGCCATCCCCTGTTGGGATGATGAGATGACACTCAGGATAGGACTCCCGCTGCATGACCATCACCACCGACAAGGGCAACGAGTTTGGCGTTCCGGCATCGCCGCCGTGCTCGCTGCATGAGATGTGGCCCGATGGCACGCCGCGGGTGGATCCGGTACAAGCGCGCGATGTCGCGCAATGGCGCAAGGCGGAACGAGAGCGTCTGCTCGCGGAGCGCGGCGCGTACACGGCGGAATATCGCGCACAGCAGGCGCTCGCCATTGCCGAGGCACTGGATCGGATTCTCGCGTCCGTGCCGGGAACGACGATCAGCGTCTATTGGCCCATTCGCGCGGAGCCCGATCTGCGGCCTTGGATGCAGGCGCTATCGGAGGCAGGGATGCGGGTCGCTTTGCCTGTTGCCCTGGCACTCGGCCAACCGCTCCTGTTTCGCGAATGGCACCCCCATGCGCGCCTTGCGCGCGGACTTTGGAAAATTCCCTATCCAGCCGACGGTGATCCGGTGATCCCCGAGATCGTGATCGCACCGCTGGTGGGGTTCGATGGCGCCTGTTACCGGCTCGGTTACGGGGGTGGTTTCTTTGATCGGACGTTGGCGACGCTGAGTCCCAGGGCTCTCGCGATCGGTGTAGGCTATCCCGGCGCCTCGCTAAGGACGATCTTTCCTCAGCCGCACGACGTGCCGATGGATTGGATCGTGACCGGATCGCAGCCCTCGGCGCAGCGGGCGCTGCCGCGCAAGACAATAGTTGGGAGAGAGGATTGAAGACCCGGTACGGCATCATGGGTGGTTTGGCTTTGGTCTCGGCGTGGTCGGGCGCGCACAAGGTCAAGGTCGTCGCCAAAGAAATCACCGAGAAGACGAAAAAGGTCGTGGAACACGGCACAGGCGATCATTCGGGCAAGCAGCGCGAGCCGTAGGGCCGCCCCTTCGCACCAGCGCGCCTTAGCGACCCGCCGTGGAGTCAAACGCCGTGCCCTCCCCATGCCCAAAGGATGCGTCCGCCATGCCGGTCGAGATGCCGGCCTCTCGGCGCGAAGCGACAAGCTTCTATTCCTGGTACGTGCTCGGCGTACTGTTCCTCGTTTATGTGGTGAATTTCATCGACCGCAACGTGATTTCGATCCTGGCGCAGGACATCAAGGCCGATCTTGGCCTCGGCGATGACCAGCTGGGTTTCCTCTATGGCACGGCGTTCGCCGTGTTCTACGCATTATTCGGAATCCCGCTCGGCAGACTCGCCGATAGCTGGTACCGCGGACGGTTGATTGCCGCAGGCCTCGCCGTGTGGTCGTCGATGACGGCGATGTCGGGGCTCGCCGGCTCGTACGGGCAATTGGCGCTCGCTCGCATCGGGGTGGGGATCGGGGAGGCGAGTGCCTCGCCGGCTGCCTACTCCCTGCTTGCGGACTACTTTCCGGTCCGGCGGCGCGCGCTGGTGTTGTCGATTTACACCTCCGGCCTATATGTGGGCGCCGCGCTCAGCCTGCCGCTCGGCGGGTGGATCGCCCACGCCTGGAATCGCAGCTACCCGCACGGCATGGCGCCGTTCGCGCTCGCCGGCTGGCAGGTGGCGTTTCTCGCTGTCGCTGCCCCCGGTCTGCTGCTCGCCCTATGGGTGCTGACATTGCGCGAGCCCGTGCGCGGCCTTGCCGAAGGGCGCCCATCGCTCGTGGTGCGTCCCGGCGCCTGGAGCGCGTTTGCTCGGGAGCTGGCCGCAATTCTGCCGCCGCTCACTTTATGGAGCGTGGCGCGATTTCCGGGCGCTTTGAGACGCAATCTGCTGCTGCTGACGGCGATCGGCGCGGTCACGCTGGGTCTTGCGCGTCTCACGGGCGATGCATTTCAATGGGGAGCCATCGGGCTCGGCGTCTACGCGGTGACTTCCTGGGTCCAAATGCTTTACGCAACCGACCGGCCGGCCTTCACCCTGCTGTTCGGTACCCGCGCCATCGTGCTCGCCCTGGGCGGCTTCGGCGCCATCGCATTCTTCTCGTACGCGCTGTTCTGGGGGACGCCTTACGCGATGCGCACCTTCGGGGTTGGCTCCGATGTCGCCGGGCCGATGCTCGGGATTCCGGCGGCGTTCGCATCCGCAGCCAGCAGCCTGACCGGTGGGTATCTTGCCGACCTGTGGAAGCGGCGCGATCCCCGCGGTCGGATATTCGTTTGCATGCTGGCCATAGCACTGCCGACCCCGCTGTTGTATGCCGCGCTCGAAATTTCAAATGTGAAGATTTTTTATTTTGTATATCCGCTCATCACGTTTGTCGCGTTTCTCTGGGTAGCGCCTGCAGCCGCTGCCATCCAGGACTGTGTGCTGCCGCGGATGCGCGGCACGGCCGCGGCGATCTTTATCCTGGCCCTCTCAATTCTCGGGCTTGGCCTCGGCCCGTACTGCACCGGCAAGGTGGCCGCCATCACCGGCTCGCTGCGCTTGGGGATGTTGAGCACGATCGCCGTAACCCCTCTCGCGCTGCTTCTGCTGTGGCGCGCCGGCCGCGAGATCGGAGTCGCTGAGGATACTCGGGAGGAGCGGGCGCGCGCCGCCGGCGAACCGTGCTGAACCCGCGGAGGCGCTGCCAGCCAAGTTTCCGCAAGAGCGGGTCGGTGCGGTTGGCCGCAGCCCGAGCTACTGCTTCTTGGCCGCAGTCGGGGTGACGACGTCGATGACCACCGCCTCGGTGTAGGTAACCTGCACATGGTCGCCCACCTTGACGTTATTGAATACCGCGGGATCTTTGACTTTGACTTCGGCATAGCCGTCGTTGGGACCTTGGAGCAGCACTTCTTGGCGCTTGGGATCGAGCTCTATCACCTTCGCGACAATGACCGTCTGGCGCTCGGCCGCCAAGCCGGGCTTCGAACCGGGTGGCGCGGTCACGGGCCCGGTCGTCGCCATGGATGCGCCGCGCGCTACGGCGCCCTTCTCGAGTTTGACCGAAACGGCTTCGGCGTACTTGATGACGATGTCGTCCCCTGCCTTGACCTGCGCGAAATTCTTGACCATGGGATCAACTTTCAGAGTCTCGGTGCGGCCCATCGGGCCCTTCAGAGTGACCGTGCGATTCTCGTGATCGACCGCCTCGATCTTGGCGGTGAGTGTCGTGACGTCGGATCCGCCGGCTGCATCAACAATTTTCGGTGCTTGCGCGGCAGGCGGCATCGCGGCAGTGGATGACTGCTGTGCGGCGAGCGGCATCGCGACAGTGGCGGCCATGAGTGCAGCGGCGATACGGTAGAGGTGGGTCACTTAGAGCTCCTGGAGTTGGGTTATTTGAATTCAACCGGCAGATCGCCGATGTGTGCAGAGACTAATTGGGGCGGGGAGCATCGCATGCCAGGCGAGGACCAATAATTGGACTAAGGTCCAGCGCTTGAGGCAAGTACAAATTATGGTAAATATTTCATTATAAATCATTATGATATAGAGTATTTATACTGTATTTTATTGAAAAAATCCGGCCCCCAACGGCCGCTAGGGCTGCCTCCTGGACTGCTGCGGCTTGGTGCGGGGTTTTCTCCGTGGCGGCGGTGACTGCTCCGTCCGTGCCGAAAACCGGTGCATCCGACTCACCAGTTCGGGTGGAATGGCCGTGGCGCGGGCTGTGGCGGCGGAGATGAACACCAGCACCTGCGTCAAGCGCATGCGCAGTTCGCCCCCATGGGACGCTTCAATGTGCAGTTCGCAGGAGGTTTGTCCGATTTTCGTGGTCCATAAATTGAATGTCAGACGATCTCCGTAACGCGTCGGCTTCACGAAGTCGACCGTGAAATGCACCGACGGGGTCAGGATCTGCTTGTGATGGAATAAACCGGGTGCGCTTGCTTCCAGCCCATCCTCGAACCAGTCTTCGACGAAGTCGCTGACCATTTCGAAATAGCGCGGATAAAACACCCAGCCCGCGGCGTCGCAGTGGCCGAACCGTACGAGAATTTCGCGCTGGAATGCCGACATCGCGCATTAGCGTAGCAGCATTCGCAAATCGAGGATCGAGTGGTTTCGAGCAGGGCCAAGACGCGGCAGGTTTGGGCGGCCGGCGGGCGAGGGGTATAGTCAGGCGCCACGCGGTGCTGCCGCAGGGCAAAATTCGTGGGGGTTTCGTGATTATACTTGCAAATTTGCGGCCGCCATGGCGTTGAACGCGACGGTCCATGTCTTCACGGTGCGCCTGGCCGACGCGGATCGCGGCGTGTACGAAACGCTCAACCTGCGGGTCGCGCGGCACCCCTCGGAGAGCCCCGAGTACCTGCTCACTCGTTTGCTTGGCTACTGTCTCGAGTACAAGGAGGGCATCACATTTTCCAAGGGTCTGTCGGATCCGGAAGAACCGGCCATCGCGGTGCGTGATCTGACGGGCACGCTGCAGACTTGGATTGATATTGGGGCCCCCGAGGGTGCGCGCCTACATAAGGCGGGCAAGGCGGCGCGCCGGGTGGTCGTGTACGCACACCGGGACGTCGACCCCTGGTTGTCCCGTCTCGAGGGTGAGCGAATTCACCGCGCCGAGGCGGTGGAAATCTACGCCATGGACCGAGAGCTCATAGCCGCGCTGGTCTTGCGCCTTGAGCGGCGCATGGAGTTTGACCTGGCGGTCGCGGAGCGCAACCTATATGTCTCGTTCGGCGATGAGTCGCTTTCCGGTACGGTCGAGCCGCGTCGACTCACGTCGTGAGCGACCATGAGGTGGCGATGATGAACATCTGCGATTTTTCGGTGCGGACCATTGATGGAACCGATCTGCCGTTGTCGAAATACCGCGGCAGCGTGCTGCTCATCGTCAATGTGGCCAGCAAATGTGGTTACACCCCGCAATACGCGGGGCTGGAAGCGCTCTACAAGAAATATCGCGAGCGCGGATTTGAAGTGCTCGGATTTCCCTGCGATCAGTTCGGTCATCAGGAGCCGGGCGATGAGGCGGAGATTAAAGACTTTTGCTCGCTGACCTACGGTGTTGATTTTCCGATGTTCGCCAAGATCAAGGTCAATGGCGCGGATGCCGATCCTCTATACAGGTATCTGAAGGAGGCCCGTCCTGGGGTGCTCGGGTCGGAGGCGATCAAGTGGAATTTCACCAAATTCCTGGTCGGCAAAGACGGTGTGCCAATCAAACGGTATGCACCCGCCGATACACCGCAAAGCATCGAAGCCGACATCGAAGCCGCGCTGCGCTGAATGGGTGGGTCAAGCCGGCTGGATCCGATGGGGACTCTGAAAAGCACCTTGCGGTTAAGCGTCGCGCAACGAATTACGATCCATTGGCCGGCGTCCCGCGAGGCATGGGTGGCATTGCTCGCCGGGGACACCGCTCGCCTGGAGCAGGACCCGATGATCGCGCCCCTGTTCAAGACCTTGCGGGCCAACGCAGAATTCGGCGGCCTTGGGCCGTACCGAAATGTCTACGAGCTCAGCGGGGGGCGCGAAAGCTTTACGCCGAATTCGGAGGCTCGACCGGCATTGGGAATGGCCGGGAAGACCTCGACCACCGCATCGATCGTCGTCACGACCTATGTGGCTCAAGCGATATCCGAGGCAAGGCTGGCGGAGTTGGTGGCCGCGCTCGCGGCATCCCACCCGTGGGAGCTGCCGGTGATCGAGGTTTGCGAGGTACGTGTCCTTGCGCCGGCGACGCCCTAAGCAGTCGATATTTCGACTGCTGCGGTGTAAATTCCATGCTTTCCAACCCAAGGAGATATTCACATGTGGATCCGGGTCATCGCCGCAAGCTTCATCGGAGCCATCTGCGCCTCGAGCGCCGTTGCTGAGGACTCGGGTCGCCAGTATTTCGACATGTCGCCTTCACCTGCGGGCGCCTCCTTGCCTTTTAGCGAAGCGGTCCTGGTCGGCGATACGCTCTATGTGGCCGGGCACATTGGTCTCGATCCTAAAACGCAAAAGGCCGCCGACAAAATTGATACCGAGGCCCATGCGGTCATGGATGCCGTGAAGCACACCATCGAATCGGCGGGACTACAAATGGACGATCTAGTCTCGGTTACCGTGTATTGCACCGACTTGACGTTGTATGATGCTTTCAACACCGTATACCGAAGCTATTTTCACGGCCACTTCCCGGCGCGCGCCTTCATCGGCGTCAGCAGTTTGGTCCGCGGTGCGCACTTCGAAGTGGCCGGCATTGCGGCCAAGCCGGCGCGGCACAAGTGATAGGGTTGAACTAGTGCTATTGCCGGTTGTCCCACTAAGCAGCGTGCACGGACGGCCCACCGCCTTGGTGAGTGCCCGGATCCAAGAACAGCACATCGGCGCCTTAGGATCCATCCGTGGTTTCCACGGCCTATTTCCTGCTAAAGGATGATAAAGAGTGCGCTGCGGCACAGCACTCACATATATAATGCGTAAGCTTTTGGGCGGCGAACGCAGGACTGGAGAATTATGACACCAAGTGAATGGGAATCGGCGCGGTACAATTGGCCGGCGCTCCTGATGTTTGTGATCACCGGGGCGGTGGCCGTGACCATTGTGCCATGGTACGGAATTAGGTACGGTTACCACGCCGACGCCTGGATCTGGTTTGCGGTGCTGTTGAGTGTCAACGAGCTGTCGATAACGTGCGGCTACCACCGGCTGTTCGCGCATGACACTTACGAGGCGCGCCCGGCCCTCAAGCTCTTTTATCTGCTTTTTGGCGGGATGGCCCTTCAGAATAGCGCGCTTTTGTGGAGCGCCGGCCACCGTGTTCATCACCGCTATATCGATGATCCCGAGCGCGATCCATATTGCGCGCGTCGCGGCTTCTGGTTTTCGCACATTGGCTGGATGCTGCGCAATTACCCGAGCGGCGAACCGGACTTGAGCACGGTGCGCGACTTGCAGCGCGATCCTTTGGTGATGTGGCAGCATCGACATTATCTACCTCTGGCGCTGATCATGAACTTCGGGTTCCCGCTTTTGATTGGCTGGGCGAGCGGCGACATCGTCGGCGTCTTGTTACTGGGCGGGGTTTTACGGCTGGTGGTCAGCCATCACCTGACTTTCTGCATCAATTCCTTGGCGCACATCGTGGGCATTCAGCCCTACACCGATGAAAACACCGCGCGCGACAACGGGGTTGTCGCGTTGCTGACCTTTGGCGAGGGCTATCATAATTTCCATCACATGTTCGCGCATGATTACCGCAACGGCGTGCGCTGGTGGCAGTGGGACCCGTCCAAGTGGTGTATTTACGCCATGCACTGGATTGGGCTCACAAGCAACCTTAAGAGTGTCCCGTGGTTCAAGATCCAGCGGGCCAAGCTAGACAACCAATTTCGTCGCGCCGAGCGCCAATTGGCCCATCAGACCGGCGGCGCCCGGATTGAGCAATTGAGAAGGCGGATTACGGAAGAATATGAAGCCTTTCGCCAAGCGGTGGCCACCTGGACCCAGTTGCGCGAACAGTGGTTACACGAGGCCCGGCGAGCGGTGAGCGGCCGCTGGGAGCGATCGTTGCTTCAGTCCCGCATTAAGGAACTTGAAAACGGGCTGCGCTTGCAATCCCGCCGGATGCGGGTGCTGAGCGCTCAACTCGGCTAGTCCGCACGAGTAAGGGGTGCCGGCGGACCATCGCGCGCCGAGGCGGGTCATGTCCGGGTTACCGCGCAATTGAATGGCTGGATCGAGCTTACGAAGCGCGGGATCATCTGTAATTATTCAGGGGAAATCCGCGCTATAAGTTGCTGCTTCGGAAATTGAAACTGCCGGAATAGCCGGATGCGATAGATCCTACGGCTGGGTGGAGGCCTCGCGCCCATGCTTTACGATCATTCGCTCATTCCACTTGCTGATGTCGACACCTTTGATCAGCAGCCACAGGCAGAATGACGATTCGCCGATCAATGGCGGAAGCAGGATTGCGGGTATTATCAAGTCCGCGAATGTCGGGGCAAAAAATGCCGCAAAACACGCCGTCAGATAGCTCAAACCGGCAATTTGCATCAATGCGCCTATGAGCTTCGGTAGATACCCTGATTTAAAAATCAAATAGCCATTCACAAGGCACGTGAAACCAAAAAATATTAACGCGATGTTGAAGGCAATTTCATGCCACCTCAAGGCGAGGTTCGCAAGAACCTGTAGCTGCTGAGGTTCAAATGCCTTCAAGTAATCGGCATTCGCCAACGTCGGCATTACCGCAAGAAGAAACAACTTGCTGATAGCCTCAACCGCCAGCGACACGAGATTAAAAAGCACGGCAAGCAGCACCAGTTGTTTGCTTACCGGCCTAAGCAGCAGATATTCGATCCACAGCAACGGAACAGCGCACAACACGATGATCAAGTCGCCGGCGACGCTGAACTGCCACAGTGCCGGTGCGGCCATAATGTTATGGGCCGTAGTTGCGGCGTCACCCGACACAATGAGTTTGTTTGCGGCGAATCCCTCGGCAAAAGCACCGAGAACTATGATGACCAGGTACAGGGCGCCGCCGACACGTGCGTATGCCTGCGGCGAAGCCTCAACTGTACGATTTCCCATTTTGAGTGTCCTCAGAATGACCACCGAAAAAACGCTTGCGAACCCCAAGGGAGTTCTTGTTCCACGGAGCCGGTTTCCCCCAACGTAAGGAAAACCATGATGGCTGTGAGCGCGCTTCGCTTTCCAATCGCCATCGTCATTCCAGAACCGGTAGTCCCGGCAATGCACGGCCGTAGTGGCGCAGCCTGACGATGTTGAGGAGCATCCGCTGTGTCCACGACACCCTGATGGCCGCGCTGTAATCGGCGCAGTGTACCCTGGTCATGGAGCTGTGCGTGCGTGACTTGCGCTGTGATGCTCATGGGATTGTTGTTCGGTAGCGTGGCCTAACGATCCGCAAGTGAACTTCCGGTATGGCGTGTTCCTCGCGGGGACGAATAAGTCCCGTAGTGAGGCGATCCCGTTGCTGGAAAAAGCCAAGACTCTCGGGGTCGTGGGCGCCGAATACACGTTAGGTCTTACCTATCTGAGTCTCGGCGATAAGGTTGAGGCGGTGGAGAACCTGAAAAGTTACACCACACGTGTGCCTAGTGACCAAAATATTGCCCGCGCGTTGGACGCCGTTTTGAACGATAAAGTCGAAGTCAAGCAGCTAAAACCTAGCTTTTAAACGCACCGTAGCTTGGCGGACACATCAAAACCTGGAAGTGTTAAATTCCCTGTTTTGAACGGCAGCTCCGGTGGCCAGGTACCAGTCATTCCGCCCGCTATCCGCTATGACCCGCTATTGGGTGCTGCAATCTGCCCGCTGCAAAGGCGACATTCGGACCGGAGACTGATGCGTTCCCCTAAATTTTGATAAACACGGGGTGTATCTGCCAACATGATGTAAATGTCGGGGGGAGATCGACGTGGCTGAAGGCGGCGAAGCGCAGGCGACCGTTGCTCAAACGGGTATACCCGACGTATTCATCAGCTACGCCTCGCAGGATACCGCGGTCGCCAAATCCATTGTGGAGAATCTCGAGCAGCATGGGCTCAAGTGCTGGATGGCACCACGAGATGTGAGACCGGGGGCTCAGTATGCCGACGCCATCGTCGGGGCGATCAACGAGGCTAATACCGTGGTCCTCGTGTTGTCGGGGAGTGCGGTGGCGTCATCCCACGTCGGCAAGGAGATCGAGCGCGCCTCGTCCAAGCGCAAGAAAATCATCGCATTTAGAATCGATGCCGCACCTTTGAGTAGGGCCCTCGAATATTTCCTGGGCGAATCGCACTGGATCGATGTGCCGGCGCTAGGGATGCCGGCGGCTTTGGCAAAACTGGCGGAGGCAGTCGGGCAGGGGTCCGCAACGTCGGTCCAAGCAATTCCGGACGGCAAACGTCCTGTTGGCACTACGGGTATCGGGAAGCGGCTGATCATCGCCGCGGCGGCTGTCATCGGAACAGGTGTCGTGTTTGCCTTAGGTCTGCACTATTGGCGGTCGAGTTATGTTGCCACGCAAGCTCCGGCGGTCGCGGCGTCGAACGGACCTCAAGCAAACACCGCACCCGACGCGCCGATCTCGGATAAATCGATTGCGGTGCTGCCGTTCGCTGATATGAGCGAGAAGAAGGATCAGGAGTACTTTGCGGATGGCATGGCGGAGGAGATACTTGATCTGCTCGCAAAGATTCCCGGACTAACCGTAATCGGGCGCACGTCTTCCTTCCAGTTCAAGAGCAAGAGCGAAGACCTGCGAACAATCGGCGCACGACTAGGAGCAGCGTTCGTCGTGGAAGGCAGCGTGCGAAGGGCAGGCCCGCGCATTCGGGTGACGGCGCAGTTGATCGATGCGCGGTCGGGGGCGCACCGGTGGTCCGAGATTTACGATCGAGACTTTGGCGATATCCTGGCGTTACAGGATGAAATAGCTACTGGTATCGCGCGCGCATTGCAGCTCAGCATCGATGCCGACGAATCTCCGCCGCAGCGGCATTTGCCGAATGCCGAGGCATACGCGCTCTATTTGCGCGGACTTTTGGCGCAAGATCAGCAGAGTTTTGAGAAGTTATTTGAGGCCGTCCGGGATTTCGAGCAGGCACTTGGGCTGAATCCCGGGTTCCTGCGCGCGGCGGAGGCGTTGGCGCGTGCGCATGTCGATCAGGGATTCGATGAGGCAGTGTTATCCCGCGACGCATGGCAGAATGCACGGGAAGCGGCGCAAAGAGCCCTTCGCATCGATTCTAAGTCCGCCACTGCGCACGCCGTGCTTGGTCTGGTACACGGGGAAGACGAGTTCGACTGGAACGCTGGTGACGCCGAATTCAATCAGGCCCTCGCATTGAATCCGCGCGATCCGGCCGCACTAAGCTATGGTGCCATCTTGGCGGGCGCACGCGGTCTAACGCCGGAATCGCAACGGCTATTCAACGCTTCGCTCGCCGTCGATCCACTCAATCCCTATACACAGCAACATCTCGGGCAGATGCTCTTTGCAGCAGGAAACTTTGCCGACGCCCAATCCGCTTTGCAGAAGTCCATCGCGATCAATGCGAAGTTCGATGGTAATCACTACTATCTAGGCAGAATGCTTATTGTGCGCGGCGAAATCGAGGCGGCTCTCAAGGAAATTCAGCTGGAAGTGGCGCCTGACGCGAAAGATGCGGGTTTGGCGATGATTTACCATGCGCTTCACCGGAAGGGCGACTCCGACGCGGCGCTTGCTCGCCTTATCCGCCAGGCGGGCGATACCTGGCCCTATAGTGTCGCAACAGTGTACGCGTATCGCGGCGAGGGCAACAAGGCCTTCCAGTGGCTAGAGAAGGGACTGGCCACGCGCGATTCGGATCAGCTAGAGGGTATCCGAGGCGATCCGGAATTCGCGGCGTTGCGAGAGGACGCTCGGTATAAAACGCTCCTGCACAAGATGAATCTACCGGAGTAGCCGCGTCGCGCGGCTCTTAATCCGTAATTGGCTCGGCGAAACCGGTCGGTCACGACCGTCGCAAAGGGGGGGGCGATTGTGCCCATTAGCGGTCGCCGACTAAGCCGACACCGTTACATTTGGCATTTTCGAGCTGAACGGCGGCTTCGGAGTGGACTATAGGGCTCTTCCCGGCCAGAAGCGGGCATTCACAGACCCAAACTGGTTGACGCAAGGGCGACGTTCGCCTCGGTTGAGTTTCGCCGCTGTTGCTAATACCAAGAGCATCCGCGACCATGCCGGGCAAGGAGCGGGGGAACCTCTATGCTATCGGGTAAGCGTGCCGAAGGGCCTCACCAGGTGATGATCGCCCATTACGATGTCGCGGGCGAAAAATTGCGAAATTCACCATACCTCTCTGGAATCACCACTGTGGCATTTCGCTACCTCCTACTAATCATCGCCGCCGCGTTTCTTACGCCGGTGCATGCTGAGACAACAGCCGACCGCTGGAATCTCTCCGAGATCTACCCGTCGCTCGCCGCCTGGAATGCCGATGCCGACAAGGTCGACGCCCAGCTCAAAGATCTCGCCAGCTGTAAGGACCATTTAGGCGAGAGCGCTGCGCGCTTAAAGCAGTGCCTCGATCTTCAGGCTGACTTGACCAAGCGCTACTACCGGCTGCAAACCTACGCAGGCGAGCAAGCCGCCGAAGACACTGGGAACCCGGCCTATCTGGAACTCGCACAGAGAGGCGACCTTCTCGGCAACCGCGTCAACGAAGCGAGCGCGTTCTTCGACCCAGAGATTCTGCACATCGGCAAGGAGCGCATTGCCGGGTTTCTCCACGAAGAACCGTCACTTTCGATCTACCGGTTTCCGCTCGATAAAACACTGCGGATGGCGGCGCATACTATGAACGAGGAGGGCGAGGCACTGATCGCGAAGTTTGGCCTCATGGATGACGCGGGTGCATCAGCGTACACGCTGCTCACCAATGCGGACATCCCGTGGCCGAAGGTCAAGTTTTCCACCGGCGAGGAGATCACGCTCGATGCGTCGGCCTACACAAAATACCGCCAACTTCCGAACCGCGAGGACCGCAAGAAGGTGATGGACACCTTTTTCGGCACGTACAAAACCTACGAACGCACCATCGGTGTCAACCTGTATTCGCAGCTTAAGCAGAACAGCGTATACGCAAAGGTGCGCAACTATCCCGATTCGATCACGCGCTCGCTCGACCGCAATAACGTCCCGGTCGAGGTCTTCGACACGCTGATTGCGCAGACCCATGCGAACCTGCCGACGCTATACCGCTACTTCCGCCTGCGCGCGAGGATGCTGGGCGTAGCTCAACTGCATTACTACGATATCTATCCGCCGCTCGTGCACAGCGACCTCAAGCTGCCGTATGAGGTTGGGCGTAAGCTCGTGCTGGAAGCGGTGGCGCCGCTCGGCAAGGACTACGTCGACGCGCTGACTTATGGACTTGACCATCGCTGGATGGACACCTACCCGCGTCCGCATAAGCTATCCGGCGCGCACATGAACCCTCAAGCATACGACGTGCATCCCTACGTACTAATGAACTACAGCGACGACTATGAATCGGTTTCCACAGTTGCGCACGAGTGGGGCCACGCGATGCACTCGTACTTCGCCGACAAGGCACAACCGTTTGTGACTTCGAATTACCCGATATTCATCGCCGAAATTGCCTCGACGTTTAACGAGGAGCTTCTGCTGCAACGTGTGTTGAAAACGGCGCAGACCGACGAGGAGCGTCTTTATTTTCTTGGGTTTGCGCTGGAAAACATGCGCGGAACCTTCTTCCGCCAAGCGATGTTCGCGGAGTTCGAGCGCACCATTCATGCACGCGTCGACAAGGGCGAGCCGATGACCGGCGAGGCACTCACTAATGTCTACTGTGACATCCTGAAGCGCTATCACGGCGCTGGGGAAGGCGTGGTCGACATCGACGACGCCTATTGCACCGAGTGGGCGTACATCCCGCACTTCTACAGCAGTTTTTATGTATACCAGTACGCCACATCGATCGCCGCCAGCGCGCTCTTCGCAAAGCGCGTCCTGGCGCACGAGCCCGGCGCGCTCACCCGCTACCTTGACCTCCTCAAGGCGGGTGGCTCCGGCTACCCTTACGATCTGGTGAAGAAGGCGGGAGTGGATCTAGCCACGCCAGCGCCCTACCAGGCACTTTCCGCACGTATGAACTCGATCATGGACGAGATCGAGGCCATTCTCGGCCGCAATAAGAAGTGACGGCGTATTCAGGATTTCCCATTCGGACCAACCCCAGCCGTGTGACCGGTCCCGGAACGTGCGTCGGGCAGTAGGCGCCCAACTGCGGTCACTTACAACCCTGGAATAGCCGCCCGGAAGCAGACGCTCAGATCTTAGGTTAGGCTATGACGAACGCCAACAAAGAGCCTTTGAATGGCCGACCGCACCGAGCCAGAGAATCGTCAGGGTCGCGACACGACGGGGACACCGTGACCGGCCCGGGCAAGGCGGTGTTCCTGAGCTACGCCTCGCAGGATGCGGAAGCAGCCCAGAAGCTGTGCAATGCGCTGCGGGCCGCCGGGATTGAGGTCTGGTTCGACCAGAGCGAGCTTCGCGGCGGCGATGCCTGGGATCAGATGATCCGCCGGCAGGTCAAGAGTTGCTACCTGTTTGTACCGATCATCTCGGCAAACTCCCAGTCACGCAAGGAAGGCTATTTCCGGCGTGAGTGGAAGCTCGCCGCCGATCGTACGAACGACATGGCTGAGGGCATTGCCTTCCTGCTCCCGGTGGTTATCGATGACACCTCCGATACAGAGGCCCTGGTGCCAGAAAAGTTTCGCGAGGTGCAGTGGACGCGCCTGCCCGGTGGTGGGAATGCGGATGCCTTTGTCGAGCATGTGCATCGGCTGCTGTCACCGGAGGCTACAGCACCCGCAGCGACGAAGGTCACGCAATCGGTGAGGCACGAGCCATCGACGGGCGTTGCGTCGCTTCGATCAACGCGCCCCGCCTCTCATTCGATAGTCCCGTGGGTTGTGGGCAGCCTGCTGATCCTCGCCACGGGCTACCTTCTTGCCGACAAGTTCCTGTTCCCAAAGCACGCAGTTCCGGCGGCAACGGCGCCGCCAAACGGCCCCGCGCCAGCTCCGGCTATACAGGCAATTCCAGAGAAATCGGTCGCGGTGCTGCCGTTCGTGGACCTGAGCGAGAAGCATGACCAAGAATACTTCGCCGATGGCATGGCCGAAGAGATCTTGAATCTCCTCGTCAAGTTGCCGGATCTCAAGGTGATCGGACGAACCTCATCGTTCCAGTTCAAAGGGAAGACAGAGGATCTGCGGAAGATCGGAACCATCCTCGCGGCGGCCTTCGTCGTGGAAGGCAGCGTCCGGCGCTCCGGCGACCATATGCGCGTGACCGCACAGCTGATCGACACCCGCGACGGCACGCACCGTTGGTCGGAGACGTATGACCGCAATGCGGATGACGCAATGAAGGTTCAGGAGCAAATCGCGGCGAGCCTGGTTCGCGCGTTGGAGTTGGAAGTCTCCCCGTCGATAGCATTCGGGTTGCGATCGAAGCCGAAGGAACGCGAAGCCTACGATATTTATCTGCGCGGCCTTCACGCGGCCGACAAATTTACTTTGGACGGCTGGGAAGAAGCAGTTGCCGATTTCCGGAGGGTGCTGCAGCTCGATTCTTCCTTCGTCCCGGCCGCCGAGGCGCTTACGGAAAGCCTAATGTTTCAGGCGGGATTTGCCTTCGTACCAGAACAGACCGGATGGCAACAAGTTCGCGAAGCTGCCGAGGCGACCCTCAAACTTGACCCCAAGTCGGGGATCGCCCACGCAGCGCTTGCTAATGTCTACTTATACCAATGGGACTGGATCGCTGCTGAGCGAGAGCTGAACATCGCTTTGGTGCTTGCGCCGAACGACCCGAGCGTTCTGGTCTATGCCGCGGACGAGCGCTTGATCGTGGGTCAGTGGGCGCAGGCCGTGCATCTTCTTGATGCCGCCCGCGCGGTTGACCCCTTGCGACCCTCGGTCTATGAGTGGAGTTGCTGGGTTTATCCCATGCTCGGACGTTTGCCAGAGGCAGAGAAGGCCTGTCGCCGCGCGTTGGAGATCAGTCCGACGTACGTCGGAGGCGCATACAATCTGGGAGTGACTCTGCTGGTACAAGGAAAGGCAGAAGACGCGCTCACGGAAATGCTAAAGGCCGACGATCCGGCGGACCAACTGGCAGGGTTGGCGCTTGCTTATCATGCGCTACACAGAAACAGTGACGCAGAGGCAGCGCTGGCGCGTCTCGCCGCCGAGCACGCCGAAGATACGCCAATGGCTGTCGCCGATGTGTATGCGTTCCGCGGACAGAATGACCAGGCGCTGCAATGGCTCGACACAGCGTATACGCGCAGAGACCATACTCTCGTTTACCTAAAATCTGATCTGCTCCTAAAGAATCTGGTACACGACCCGCACTATAAAGCGCTCCTGCGCAAGATGAGCCTGCCCGAGTAAAAGCGGTTCGCGAATGTCCGTTCTATCGAGCGATTTAGTCCAGTGACTCGAAGCCGAGAGCCGATGTCTATTCGCTCGCAGGTAGACGCTTCCGATAGGGTCTTGTCGTCCTCATTAGGAGCCTAACATCGGCGCCGGGCGAACTGTCCCCGAACTGGTGCTATCGGCCACTTCCGGTCGGTGGCCGTACCGAACCGGCTGCTGCTAAGCGGACATTTGCTTCATGCGATAAACTAACCACGCTGCATTTAAACAACCCAATCGCCCAAATAGGATCACAAGATGCGCGGAGGCAGCGTAATGGCAACGCAACGTCTGATCCTTTGGACAATATTCAGTTGGATGACCCTCTCAGCCTGTGGAGGAGGCGGCGGCGGCGGTGGCGGACCCTACACGGTGGGAGGAAGCGTTGCGGGCCTCCTGGCAAACACCAACGTCGTACTCTTGAACAACGGCGCGAACAGCACGACGGTATCGGCGAACGGTACATTTACCTTCAGCCTACCGGTTCCAGCTGGTATGCCTTACGCGGTGACGGTCGCGATGCAACCGTTGGGCCAGAATTGCTCAGTAGCTAATGGCAGCGGATCAACCAACGGCGCTAATGTCTCGAACGTATCGGTTGCTTGTGCTGCGTTGCCTTACAAGGTAGGGGTAACGGTCACGGGGCTTTCAAATGTGTCCGGCTTGGTGCTGCAGAACAATGGTGGTGATGATCTGGCGATCAACATGAGCGGCAAGTGGTCATTCTCGACCGCGGTCGCCGCCGAGTCTCGATACGCTGTGTCGATTTCCTCTCAACCCTCGGGCCATACGTGTTTGGTGCTTAATGCCAGCGGCACGATAACCAACGCCAGCGCAAATGTCAGCGTCGTGTGCCCCTGGCAACTTCTCTATAGTGCGAATGGCGCCCCTAGTATTTCGGCCTTCTATCTCGACCAAACGACTGGTCGCTTATCCGCAGGCGTCCTCGGCAGCCCGTTCAAGCTTACGACGGGTGCCGTACCGTCGGCGATTGCACTTACGCCGAGCCGCCAATTCGCGTATGCACCGGATGCTGCTGGCAAACTTTCGGCTTTCTCGGTCGATTCCACAACAGGCGCGTTGACTGCAATTACTGGTAGCCCAATGTCTGTGGGCACAAATCTAAGCTCCATTGTGATCGACCCCACAGGGCGTTTCCTTTACGTGATGAATTACGGTTCCAATACCATTCCCGGGTTTGCTATTGATTCATCGACCGGTGCCATAAAGTCGCTCGCTGGCAGCCCGTATTCAGCAAGCAGTGGCGCCGGTAGTGGTTACCAGAAAGTCCTCGCAATGGATCCGAGTGGCCGGTTCCTTTATGCCGCGGGTGCGGCATTGTTGGGCTACACCATCGACAGCGCCACGGGAGTGCTGAGTCCGTTGCCCGGTAGTCCATTCGCTTTTACAGGGCGAAGCATTGAGGCAATGACGGTGACTCCCATCGGCCCCTTCGTAATTTGCGCAGGCCCATCCAACTTACCCTTGGTATCCTTTGTTTATGTGTATTCTCTGAATGAATCCACCGGCGCACTGACCTCGGTCGGGGGCGGAACCCAGAACGGCATTTACTTCACTTCCGTGGTAGTAGACTCGACCGGACGTTTCCTTTACGTCGGTGATAATGGAATCGGAAGCAATAATATCGAGGCGTTCACAATAAACTCGTCCACCGGTGCCCTGTCGGCCATCGCCGGAAGTCCCTATCCTGTCAATAATCCTGCTTCACTCATTGTGGATCCGACCGTCGGCAATCTCTATGCTGGCGGCGGCGGCATTTATCAGTTCACCATCGATGGTTCCACAGGTGCGCTCACGACCATTGACGGCAATCAGGGCTCAACCAGCGTCGGCAGCACTGGTCTGTCCCTGAGCCTGACGCCTTAGCCCTATAGTTGGGTTGCTAGCCGAGGACGCATATGAGCTGCATTCATCGACTGACCTAGAGCCCAGAAGCATGAAAATAAATGACGCCCAGTAACTTGACTGCCGCATACCGGTCGTTCGCGACCGTCTCATTCGGGTCAAGAGCGCCAATTGACACCGATCCCCCAAATTGGCAGTGTCAAATTCGGTGGAACGGCAGCTTCGGAGCGGATCGGCGGGCAGCAGGCGGCCAACTTCCGTCACTGGAGTTGCTGAAATGGCCGCCCGGAAGCGGTCGCTCACAGCTTGAGGTAGGCTAGAGAGACACCAGCAAAGGCTCGTGAATGCCCGACGCCGCCGAACCAGATATTCCTCAGGGAGCCGCCGATACCGCGCAGGCAGCCCGTGTCTTCATCAGTTACGCCTCGCAGGATAAGGCCGTGGCCGAAGCGGTTTGCCGGGCGCTGGAGAAGGCCGGGGTGGCGTGCTGGATCGCGCCACGCGATGTAGTTCCGGGTGAGTCCTATGCTGGCGCGATCGTTCATGCGATTGATGCCACCAAGCTAATCGTACTCATCCTCTCGGAGCAGGGGGCGGCGTCGCAACACGTGCTGCGGGAAGTCGAACGCGCAGCATCGAAGCGCCACCCCGTGGTCGCCTTCAGGATCGACGCCGCGCCAATGCCCCCGGACCTTGAGTACTTTCTCAATACGTCGCAGTGGCTCGATGCCAGCGCTCAGGGCGTCGAGCGCTCGCTTCCCCGGCTTGTCGATGCCGTACAGCGTGCCATCGCCCCGCCGAGTCAGGCAGGAGTGGCTCAAAGGCCAGCAGCAAGTCCTGCCGAGCGGCCCCCAACTTCCAGACGGGCGCTCCGGCGAGCGTGGCTCCTGGTGCCTGCATTGGCCGTCTTAGTGGCAGCGGCCTACTTCGCCTGGGAAAAGCTGTTGCCGACTAAGCATAACGCTGCGGAGCAGCCGGCGACTGCATCCACGAACGTCATCGGCGACAAATCCATCGCTGTGCTTCCCTTCACGGACATGAGCGAGAAGCACGACCAGGAATACTTCGGCGATGGGATGGCCGAGGAGATCCTCGATTTACTGGTCAAGATCCCTGGTCTTACGGTGATTGCCCGTACGTCGTCCTTTCAGTTCAAAGGCAAAAATGAGGACCTTCGAACGATCGGTACGAAACTGAACGTGGCCTATGTACTCGAAGGCAGCGTACGCAAATCCGGCGACCAGGTCCGAATAACCGCCCAGCTCATCAACGCACGAACCGGAGCGCACGAGTGGTCGGAGACCTATGACGAGCATATCGGTGACGTACTTAAGCTCCAGGATGCTATTGCCGCCGCCGTCGTGCGGGAGTTGCAGCTCACGGTGGCCGCCGACTATCTGACCGCACGCTCCATCTCAAAAAACGTCGAAGCCTATGACTTGTATCTGCGCGGGCGCTATGCCTTCGATCGCTACGATCAGGAAGGGCTAGATAAGGCTGCTAGTTTGTTTCAGCAGGCTCTCGACCGCGACCCGACATTCGCCGACGCGGCAGCCGCGCTCGCTAATACATATGTTCTGCAAGTGCTACAGGGTTCCCTGACACCGGCTGCCGGCTTTCAGCAAGCCCGTCGCGCGGCAACACACGCACTTGAGCTGGATCCCACAAGCGCCGAGGGCCAAGCCATAATGGCAGATATTCATTACATTTATGACTGGGACTGGGCTGGCGCCGAACGAGTACTCCAACAGATAGCGACAGTAGCCCCCAATAACGTGGACGTGTTATGGAGCGAGGCTGCTCTTTCCGCCGCACTCGGTCACTTGGACGATGCATTGAGGCAAATTAAAGCTGCACTGGCTCAAGACCCGATAAACCCTGGCCTTCTCACTATTCTATCGGGCATTCAAGAGACTCGCGGCCACCTGTCTGAGGCTGAGGCAGTGGCGCGACGGGTGCTGGACATTCGCCCGACTTATGGTTATGGGCACTACAACGTTGGCATCATACTGCTTGAGCGCGGTGACCGCGACGCCGCATTGCTTGAGATGCAGCAGGAGACGATCGACGAAGGAAAGCAGCAGGGTCTGGCAATTGCTTATTACGCGCTCGGAAGAAAAACGGAGTCGGATGCTGCGCTCGCCGGTATGCTTAAACACCAAGCGGACACAAGCGCGCTTAGCATCGCCGAAGTGTATGCTTTTCGTGGCCAGTCGGATGAGGCGATGCATTGGCTCGAACGCGCCTATGCTCAGAAGGATCCCTACCTCTACTCCATAAAGGGCGATCCGCTGCTTCGCAATGTTGAAGATGATCGGCGCTACAAGGCGTTCCTGCGGAAGATGAATTTGCCGGAATAGCGGTGTTGAGAAGCGTCCTGGCCGCGGTTGAGCTGCCCCAAAGCAGCCGGTCACGACCGTCGCTTCAGGGTCGTGATCGCCAATTGGCGGGCACCTGCTAATTCGGCACGGTCAAATTCGGCGGAATGGCGGCTTTCGGGGGCGCCATGGGGCGGTTCCCGGCACATAACTTGACGGTCACGACCCTGGAATAGGTGCCCTGAAGCAGACGCTCCGGTCTTGCGGTAGGCTATAGAAAACGCCAAGTAAGAGCCCGCGCATGGCCGACCGTGCCCAGCTTAATAATCGCCAAGATCACGACACGACGGGGACTCCGTGACCCAACCGAGCAAGGCGGTGTTCCTGAGCCATGCGTCCCAGGACGCGGAAGCGGCTAACCGTATTTGCGAAGCACTCCGGGCCGCGGGGATCGAAGTCTGGTTCGACCAGAGCGAACTGCGGGGCGGCGATGTGTGGGATCAGTCGATCCGCAAGCAGATCAAGACCTGCGCCTTATTCCTCCCGGTCATTTCCCGTAACACCCACAATCGCGACGAGGGGTATTTCCGTCTCGAGTGGAAGCTCGCGGTGGATCGGTGCAACCTGATGGCTCCCGACAAAGCCTTTCTGTTGCCGGTGGTCATCGACGACACGCGTGATGATGATGAACGCGTGCCGGAACGGTTCCGGGATGTGCACTGGACGCGCCTGCCGGACGGGGTCACACCGACGGCTTTCGTCGAGCGTGTGCGCCGGCTGCTGGTAGGGGATCTGTCACAGGAAACGGCTGAGACCACCTCGGCCGTCGCTCGCGTGTCGGCGGCAGCGACGACCGGAAAGGCAGTGTCCGTCTCCTCGCGCTCGAAGGCGGTGCTCCTCGCGACGATTGCCGTACTCGTTGTCGGACTCGGTTACCTCGTAACAAACCGATTCGTTCTCTTGAATCGTGACGCGAAGATTGGAACGGCGCCGGCGCCTGTGGCTCAGAATACTCCAGCCGCCGCCTTTAACCCGCCGCCGCACTCGATTGCGGTGCTGCCGTTCGTGAACCTGAGCGGCGACAAGGAGCAGGAGTACTTCTCCGATGGACTCACCGAGGAGCTACTCAACTCGCTGAGCGAGATCAACGAGCTGCAGGTCGCCGCTCGCACGTCATCCTTCTATTTCAAAGGCAAGGACATTGATCTCGGTACTGTCGCCCACAAGCTCAATGTCGGCGCGGTTCTTGAAGGGAGCGTCCGGCGGTCAGACCACACGATCCGCATCACCGCGCAATTGGTCAATGCCGTTACGGGCTTTCACCTGTGGTCGAAGACATATGACCGGGACTTAGGTGATGTGCTGAAACTTCAGACCGAGATTGCGACGGCTGTGGCGAACGCCCTGAAAGTCACGCTGCTCGGCGATATCGCGGCCAAAATCGAGCTCGGCGGGACGCGCGTTCCGGCCGCATTCGATGCCTATCTGCGCGGGGCAAAGGCGTATATCTCGAGAAACGAAGGCAAAGACACTCCGACGGCGATTACCGCATACACGGAAGCCATTCGCCTCGATCCACACTATGCGCTCGCGTTTGCCGGCCGATCGATGGCGTTTACTTCGTTCGCTGGGGAGGCCCCGACGGCGGCGGCGGCACGCGAAGCCTTTGACAAGGCGCAGGCGGATGCGCGCCAGGCGATCGCGCTCGCGCCAGATCTGGGCCAGGCCCATCTCGCGTTGGCGTTCGTTTCCGATAGCACTCTCGACTTCGCGCAGGCGAATGACGAATACGAGCGGGCACTTATCCTCGCGCCGGGCAATGCCCAAGTCTTGCGACGAAGCGGGGTATTTGCAGCCTACATGGGGCACTTTGATGGGGGCATTGCGGCCGCCCGCCGCGCCGTCGTGCTCGACCCGGTTGCTCGTGAAATCCATGGGTGGCTCGGCCGGGCGCTTTATGCGGCGCGCCGCTATGAGGAAGCGGTTGCGGCATTTGCGGAAGTCATAAGACTTGAACCCTACAAGGCGATCTACGGGGATCTCGGGTTTGCCTATTACGGGCTCGGGGATCTGCAGAGAGCGCGCGGGTCATGCGAGACGAATCCCGACTACTGGTTGAGTCAACAGTGCCTCGCGGTACTCTATGACAAGCTCGGCCGCCGCTCGGATGCGGAAGCCGAGCTTGCGCATTTGAAGACGGATCTTGGCGATACCGGGGCATACCAGTACGCCACGATTTACGCGCAGTGGGGCAATCGGGCGAAGGCGCTTGAATGGCTCGAGACGGCGTTGCGGCTGCGCGACTCGGGGCTGGTGGAACTGAAGACCGACCCGCTCATGGACCCGCTGCGCAAAGAGCCGCGCTTCGAGGCAGTGATGCAGGAGTTGAAGTTTCCGCCATAAGAACTTCGTGGCCGCAAGCCAGATTGGATGCCCCAAACCTGGCTCTCGCATCCGGCAGCAGTGGGTCGAACCCGGACGGATCCCGGCGGCGCACCATTTAACGCAAAATTTATAGCACGACAGCCACTCAGGGTCGACGGCGGCCGCTCAATCGGAGCTGACCTCGGCTGACGGAATCGCTTGACCAGGGATCTGGCCGGCCGGATGCTCGCGGGCCGCGCCGCCCGGTTGGCTGAGGGTGGCGCGGGCTCTTGCGCGGCGAGGCCGGCGAGTTCGGGCCCCTGGTCAAGCTATTGCGATGGTGATGCCGCCATGGAAGGGCTCAGGAGCGTGATTCTGGAGCGGGCAGGCTGATCGGTCTGGATACGGCAGGCGTTGATTTAATCTTTATTGGCGGGCCGATTTAACCTATAAGTGATTGATGTATAGCATAATTATTATATATCGTACTTCGCATAATGTATATTATGTTAAATTAAGGGGAGGGGATAATGGGTAATAGGATGGACGCCGCGGGCCCCCGTCAGCAGTACGATTGCACGCGTTTGCGATGCAAACGACACGTGCTGAATCACCCTGCTCCGACGAAAGCACTGTCAGCTTGATGGTGGCAGCAATATTGCCGTGCGCGCGAGGTGGCCCGCAGTGGAGCCTTTGTTAGGATCGTCGACGTCGACGTCGACGTAGAACACCGCGGAATGCTTTCGGGATGCGTTCGGAATAATTCTGATGAAAAGACTGGTCAAGTGCCTTCCCTTCGGCAATAACTGAGTCATACGGGCTTGGGGCACGTAGTCAATGCCGGGTTTCGCTGACGAAGGTTCCGTCCACCACTCAAACGTCGTATCGCCACCAAATCCGGGGGAACGGCGGACCTTTATCTCAGCGAAATTTTCCCGCGAGCGAATTCTGTAGCTGTCGGCAGAAATGCTGATCTTGCTTAGTTTCTTGTCGTGTAACGCAGTACGCGTTGCGTCACTCTTAACTGTTGCTGGAAGCTTTACCGCCTGCGAGGTCCGGTTTCCTAGCGCCAAAATATCTGGCAGGGGTGGCGCTATAGAGGCCGATCCCGGCAATGGATTTCCATCCGGCGGTATATTCCGATAATCCTTCACGGCACCCGTAATAGTCAGCGTATTCGCCGCGGTCTTCGGAGCGGCAACGTTGCCAACCATTTTTCTTTCGACCGATGGGTGATTGAATGAAACCCACACGGTTAGACTAGCTAATAGAATGCCAAGGACGGCGATAGTGCGTGACAAATACACTGTCGATTGAGATGAGCGTTCGGCGTTACGGTCGAGGAGACGCGCCATGTTCCGCGCCAGCGCCTCTCCTGGGTTCAGCTTGGCGATCCAACCGCGAACCGGCGTCCCCCGACCGAGGTCAACGAGGCGCGCCATGTTCCGCGCCAGCGCCTCTCCTGGGTTCAGCTTGGCGATCCAACCGCGAACCGGCGTCCCCCGACCGAGGTCAACGAGGCGCGCCATGTTCCGCCCCGCCGCCCCTCCTGGGTTCAGCTTGGCGATCCAACCGCGAACCGATATCCCCCGACCTTTCCGACACCATGAAAGACCCATTGCCAGAGTTTGCCATTGTCGTCCGGTCAGTCCTGGTGGTCTTCGCGGCGTCAGTCCACGATTCCGTGCTTCGGTCGATCTCAGCCCTTGAAAAGGATGCTCTCCCGCAAGCAATTCGTACGCTACGCACGCCAGTGCATAGAGATCGTCCCGCGGTTCGGCTTGTTGCCCTTCCAAAAGTTCGCAGCAAGCGTAAGCCGGCGTAAAGTTGATTTTCCGAGGCTCAGCAGCACTCGGGCTTTCGTGAATACGAACATGAGAAGCGCCAAAGTCGAGTATGCGTAATTCGCCAGAATTGGTGATCATTATATTTTTCGGCTTCAGGTCACCGTGTACCACATTGCGCTCATGCGCGTGTGCCAAGCCGTCTCCTATCTCAAGTATGATTGCCCAGGCATATGGTCTGGGTATCGACAAGGGACGGGATTTCTCAAGCACACTGCTCAAAAGCTCTCCCTCTAGCAACTCCATTGTGAAGAACGCGAAGTCATCATCCCGATCCAGTTCGTATACTTTGACGATACTGCGGTGCGAAAGCCTCTGTGCACAATAAAATTCGCGTCGCAGGTTCGATGAGACCTCAGAACCGCTGCCAGTTTCTTCGTGCAGAAATTTTATCGCGATGCGCCGATTGTCCTCGGGAAGATCGCAGCGGTATCGGTCCACTGCTTTGAATACGGTACCCATACCGCCGCTGCCCAGGCGGCTCTCAAGAACATACCGATTTCTCAATACGTGACCAATTTCCGGAACATATGTTTCAGATCGGTCATCCATACCAACTTGTGGAGTGTGCAGTCGTGTCTCTTGAGGCACGGATGCGTCCGTATGCATGTGATCGCCTGGATCGGGTAACGTCAGAACATCGCTTGTGTAAATCGGTGCGTCACGTTGTATTGCGAGCGCGAACTCAAGAGCGATTGTCATGGCGTTATCGACGGCGCCAAATCCACTCTGAACGATCTTGGATTTAATGGAACGAAAGAGGCCAGCGGACATTTGCCCGCGTCTGTACCGTTGATGGAGCAATGCGATGATGTTCCATGCTGAATCGGGGGCTGCCTGCCACAGACTCGTCAACTCGTCTGTGAAATCATCTTCCCCACACTCGCCGCATACAAGGGCATCGATCCGCGATTGCCAACTCGACTCTACTTGCGATTGGGTCTCGTTTTCCAAGGTGAAATTCTCATTCGTATGCATCAGTGTGCAAATCCAGGTCCGTCCGGCCACTCACTGCGCTAACAGAAGGTCTATTCACTGGCCGCGCATCGATGCGGTCGCTTGCAGTAAGCGATGTTCAACGCCTGACTGCTGCAAAATTCGCGGTCTTCAAATAAGCCCAAAAGTCACTTTGACATAATCTCGATAGCCATTGCTGATGGCCGATAGATTATAGAAGGCGAATACCATTTGATTCGGGCCTCCGCAAGAGAATCGGCTCTCCGCGACCGTGACAAGGTTTGCCTGCCTGACATGGGACTTCAGCAGGTCTATAAAGTTTTTCCTGTCGGACGACAAATGTGGCCGGGTGCCGAATCACGTCGGGGTCCGTTTGCCGTTCGGTCAGAGTTCAGGGGGCGGTGCCGAGCAGCAGTATCCTACGAAGACTCGGTACTGCCGCCTCCCTTGAGCCCCGTTCGCAAAGGATTGCGACCGCATTGTCCATAATCAGGTTGAAGCGATTCAAGTCATTGTAATATATCGATTTGTGAGAATCAGTGTCAGCGAGATTCTCTTTACGCCGACACGATACGTCGGTGCAATGGCGGTGCGGCTCGTCGCCCCTGTGCTCTGCGCCGTCAGCGCAGCTGACTGTCCTTGCTGCCGCGTCGGTTATAGAGGCTGAATTTCGCCAGATCGCGATCGTGCGCGCCTTGACAGGAAACGCATAAGCGAACGCCTGGGCAGGCAATTCGGCGCGCTTCTGGAATCTCCGCTTCGCATTCCTCGCAGTGCGTTGCAGAGGGTCCGCGAGGCAGCCGGCTTTGAACGCGGCTGATGGCGTCTTCGATGGTCGCGTCTATTTGATCCTGGACAGCACCGTCACCGGCCCAACCCGTTGCCATTTCAGCTCCTGTAATTCAACCCGGCGAAGCCGCCCAAAGCATTGGTATCTATGCATTCCGGACGGCGCCTTTTCAAGGCCCAGATTACAGAATATTGGAGCGTCCGCGCTAGCGGAATGCGTCAAAAGCGGTGCGCCCGGCACAGTTCCGAGCTCGCGGCAGTGCAGCGCGTAGTATCCTTATGAGCAACAATGCCTGAAACATCCGACCCACGCGTTTTTTTTGCCGGTGTGCGAACCCTTTTGGCCTGGCAGCGATCGGGCCTGGCGCTGATGGCGTTCGGCTTCGTCATAGAGCGATTCAGCCTGTTTCTCACTTTGCTGCGTCTGGCGCCCGAAAGTTCTCCGCACCACCTCTTTTCGCTCGTCGTCGGTGTGGTATTGATTTTGCTCGGCGCCGCCGTCGAGATCGCTTCGACGGTGGCATTCCGCCGTTTCGTTCGCGAGCTGCCGCGCCAGGACGTGCCGAGCGGTTCGTGGGTGTGGTTGGGCTCGACCATCAACCTGGTCGTGGCGGTGATCGGAATTTTGCTCGCAGGGTTTTTGGTCCTCTCCGGACTCTAACGGCGCGCGTCCCGATACCCGCCGCGCCTCAGCCGGCGGGTCCTTGCGACGGGTCGCCGTAACGGTTGGGCTTGCCCTGCTCGATGCACAAAATCACGAGAATGATCCACCCGGCGAGGGGAACGAACCAGAGGAGTAACAGCCATCCGCTTCGATCGGTATCGTGCAGACGCCGCGCGGTCACCGCGATGCCCGGCAGAAACGTCGCGATCGAAAACGCTTCCGACCAACGGTAGCTGATGCTTTGAAGAGCTGCCGCCCCGATAAATACAAACAGCACCCACCACCAAAACTCCGACCTTGATGCGCAGCCGTTGAAATCGGCGTACTTGGCCAAACAGATTTTTACGGCCTCGCCAAAGCTCATACACCCCTCGCTGGCTTCTCGGAGCGTGTGCGAGACCGTGCGCGTAATGCCGCCTCGCGCCGCATTGTGTTATTGATGATCGCTTCAATTCTAGCAAAACGCCGCTTATCCGGCCGGAGTACTCTAATCGCCAGGCGGGCGTCGCGATCAACGAGATCATCATGGAAGAAAATACGGCTCCAGTATCAATTGTCCTGGCCGCGAGCGCCTTCGCAGCCCACAAGCACCGCGATCAACGACGCAAGGGCGCCGACGCCAGTCCCTACATCAACCATCCGATAGCCGTGGCAAACGTGCTCGCCAACGAGGCGGGCATCACCGATCCCGCCATCCTGGCCGCCGCCCTTCTGCACGACACCATCGAGGACACCGACACCACGGTTGAGGAGCTCGAGGGCGAATTTGGAACCGGGATCGCCTCGATTGTGGTCGAAGTCACCGACGACAAAGCTCTCGATAAGCCGGTGCGTAAACAGCTGCAAATTGAGCATGCCGCGACCTTGAGCCGGCCCGCTCAGCTCGTGAAAATAGCCGACAAGATTTGCAACATCCGGGATATGAGGCGATCACCGCCGGTCGATTGGTCGTTCGAGCGCCGGGTCGAGTATTTCGGTTGGGCCAAGCAGGTCGTCGATCAGATGCGAGGCGTCTCGCCGGTGCTCGAGAAATTATTCGACGCCGCATATGCTCACCGGCCGGTGAGCTCTGCCTGATGCGCCCTGCCCTCTTACATCCCACCCCAACGCCACGCCGGCGGCTCGCCCTTCGCGTAGCAGATCAGCAATAAGAGCAAGATCATCAGCAGATTGAAGCCGAGAAACGCGACCCCGTGAGCCGGCATCAAAAGTGCCGCCGCTGTGGCGATCGCGACAAACCAAGCGATCAACACGACCCAACCCTGCCACTTCGTGGGCGGACCCCAGCCCCACCCGTAACGCTTGGCCGGGAACCAATATTGATTTTCCCCCTCCTTGAACCTTGATTCCATGACCATGCTCCGCCCATCCAGTGTCGCTTATCCGTTGCGGTGTCCGCTTCGCACCTGGTTCGCACGATCCCCGAGGTCGGCAGCCACACGCTTAACCCCGGGAAGATTGGACCATAAGCTTGCTTGGGGTAGAAATTCAATTTGCACCCCCAGCTTGGCGGGTTCGATCAGGCGAACCGTGATCCGATGCAGGCCATTGCTGCTGGATACGTCCGCGGAGGAGACGTTCGACAAGGGAATAATCTCCTCGGTTTTTCCTCGTCGAACCTTCAAGTAATCCTCGCAATCTACCACTTCGTCGGCCAGACGATGAATCGGTGTTTTCCGAAGGAAATACACCAGGAAGCCGGCGAGAATGCACACTGCGCCCCAATTCGGCACCGGGTCCTGCCACAGGCCGCCATTGAGCGCCGAAGGCGCCATCACGAAGGCGATCAGCGCGGCGCCGCTCAGCCATATGCCGCGTTTGAACAGGAGGGTATTTTTAAAGGAGATGACTCGCATGGTTCCGTCGATCCCCATCGCCTAGCGCGGTTTGCATTGCCCAAGCTTAATTGCGAAACTGCAGCTTATCGATAGGCAAAATTCTCCGCCGCGAATTCAACGGTACATTCCCGTGCGTATAAGAGCGCTTCCGCTGTCCAAGGTGTACCAATTGATCGAGCCGGGCCCAGTGGTGCTGTTGACCACTGCTCGACGTGGACACCTCAATGTCATGACGATGTCGTGGCATATGATGGTGGATTTTGAGCCCCCGCTCATCGCCTGTGTCGTCAGCAACGCCGACTTCAGTTTTAAGGCGTTGCGGGCGACGAAAGAATGCGTGATCGCCGTTCCGGCAATTGAACTGGCGGCGACGGTGGTCAAGATCGGCAACTGTTCGGGTCGCGATGTGCGCAAGTTTGAAAGGTTCGCATTGACCCCTACACCCGCGAAACGTGTCGCTGCGCCGCTGATAGCCGAATGCTTCGCCAATCTCGAATGCAAAGTCGTCAACACGCGTCTCGTCGGCGCCTATAATCTTTTCGTTCTGGAAGTGCTCAAAGCGTGGATTGATCCCGCGAAACGCAACTCCAAGACCATCCACCATCAAGGCTTCGGGCGCTTCGTGGTCGACGGGGAGTCAATCATGGTGAAATCGAGGATGAGGTAAACCTGCCTGCCGGTGCGCATCGAAGTCTACATACAGCCGCGCGCCTCCAAGACGGAGTTTGCCGGCACGCATGACGGTCTGATCAAGATCCGCATCGCTGCGCCGGCGTTCGAAAATGCCGCCAATCTCGCATTGATCGATTTCATCGCCAGGCATCTCGAGATCCCGAAACGCAATGTGCGAGTCATTTCTGGAAGCGCGAGCCGCAGAAAAATTCTCGACATCGAGGGCATCTCCGCTGAAGCGATCTTGGCCGCCCTGGCGCCGGGTGGTTGAGCGCATGCCAACCGAGGGTGTGCGCGCCCCGTCCCCCGACCCGGCATTGGTTTGGTTCCGCCGCGACCTGCGGGATTTCGACCATGCCGCGTTGTGCGCCGCGCTTGCCATGCACGCATCGGTACATTGCGTTTTCGTGTTTGACACCGAAATCCTGCACGCGCTGAAATCGCGAACGGATCGGCGCGTGACCTTTATCTGGAACTGCGTACGGGAACTCAGGGAGTCGCTGGAGGCTCGTGGATCGGCCTTGCATGTCCTCCATGGCCGGGCGCGTGTCGAGATCCCGCGGCTGGCGAATCGGCTCGGCGTGAGCGCGGTGTACGCAAATCGCGATTATGAACCGCAGACCATGCGCCGAGACGAGACCGTTGCCAAGCGGCTCAAGGCGGGAGGCATCGAGTGGCGGACCTGCAAAGACCAGGTCATTTTCGAACTGGGCGAGATCAGAACACGCAAAGGCACGGCGTTTTCGGTGTTTACGCCATACAAGAGAGCCTGGCTCGCGAGGCTGGCGGCTGAACCAATAGCGACCCACAACCTCGATCGCTTATCCAGGCGATTGGCACGTGCAAAATCAGAGGCGCTGCCGAGCTTGGGCGACATCGGCTTTGAGTCCACGGACCTGCCGGTTCCCGCCGGCATGTCGGGGGCCGCCCATGCGCTCAAGGCATTCGGGAAGCGCATCGAGAACTACGCGAAGTCGCGCGATTTTCCCGCGCGATCAGCGACATCCGGGCTTTCCGTGCACCTTCGTTTTGGTACCGTCTCGATTCGCACGCTGGTGCTGATGGCGCGCCGGCACAAGGGGCCTGGCGCCGAGGCTTGGTTATCCGAACTGATTTGGCGTGAATTTTATTTCGCGATTCTCGCCTGGCGACCCGATGTGGTGGACGAGCCGTTCCGTCGCGAATTTTCCGCGCTACACTGGGATTATTCCGCAGATCACTGGCGGGCCTGGTGCGCTGGACGCACCGGTTATCCCATCGTCGATGCCGCCATGCGCGAACTGAATACCAGCGGACGCATGCACAATCGCCTGCGTATGATCACCGCCTCGTTTTTGGTCAAGGATCTGGGGATCGATTGGCGTTTCGGGGAGCGCTATTTCTCCCATCGGCTGCTGGACTACGATATGGCGGCGAATAACGGAGGCTGGCAGTGGTGCGCATCAACCGGCTGCGACGCCCAGCCATGGTTCCGGATATTGAACCCGGTGACTCAATCGCAACGATTTGATCGCAGCGGCCGGTATATACGCTCGCATGTTCCCGAATTGTCGCGAGTGCGCGATCCGTTCATACATGCCCCATGGACCATGTCCGCCGCGGAACAGATGGCGCGATGCTGCCTCATCGGGCGCGATTATCCCGAACCGATCGTGACTCACGCGCAGGCCCGGGTACGCACTTTGGCCCGCTATGCGCGGGCTCGGGCGGCACCGCGCCGCGACAGCATGTAGAATTGGCACGGGGAGTTCCTTAAAACCGCGGTGCGGCGTACCTGTCGCAGTTGAATGTTATCGATGCCAAGGCCAACGCCAGCGCTTTTATTCATCGCAGTCTCGCTGCTGGCCGCCAACTGGTCATCGAGCGTGCGCGCGGCCGATCAGGCGTCCACGCAGCTCGAAGATCTCGTCGTGACCGGCGAACGCACCGGGCCGGGAATGTGGCATGTACATCGCGGCAGCGCGCAGCTGTGGATATTGGGCAGCATTTCGCCATTGCCCAGGGGCATTACCTGGCGCTCCAAGCAGGTGGAGCAGGTACTCGGCACCACCAACATGGTGCTGGTGCCCAAGCCCCTCGAAATCGGCATCGTCAGAATTTTGTGGCTGTTGATCACCGAGCATAGGCTGTTGATGGTCGGCGGTGGCAAGCGGCTCAAGGACGTGATGCCCCCGAATCTGTACGCGAGGTTCGCACCGCTGCGAACCAAGTACACGGCGGATTCCACCAAATGGGAGCGATATCGGCCCATCGTTGCCACGGCGTTCTTGCAGCAGGCCGCATTTCATCAGGTCGGTTTATCGGCGCGCTTGGATTTGGGCGCGGCCGTACGGATGCTTGCGCGAAAGCACGGCGTTCGTGTCGAGGAAGTGAAGATTGCGGGCGTCGGGGATCTGCTGGATGCGCTCAAGACCATGCCGCCCTCGACCGAGAATACCTGTGTCGGGGCCTCTTTAGTGACCGTTGAAAGCGGCCTACCCCGATTGATTGACCGGGCCCAGGCGTGGGCGACGGGCAATGTCGAGCGGATCGAGAGCCTGCGCGAACCGGCCGAGGTCGATGCCTGTCTCGCCGCGCTCGACTCCGGCTCGGCGGCGGGCGATCTCATCGCTCGTGTGCATCGCACCTGGCTCGAGTTCTTGGAACGCGGGTTGCAGGGCAGCGGGACAACCTTGGCGGTCGTCAACATGGATCTGCTGCTCGGGCATGGCGGGCTGCTCGAGGACCTGAGCACGAACGGGTACCAAGTGGACGCGCCGTGAGTCGATCGCATATTTAAGATGAAGTAATTATTATAATAAATTGATATATAACGTTATTATTTCCATCCATAGGCCGACCCATCGGCCGACGAAGTTGCCGATTGCCCGCGGGCGTGGCTGCGGCGGATCACTGAAGGACGACGTGGTCTCCCGACCGTAGTCCCGCCGCATTTCCCTCATCGGTGTCCAAGTGCATTTCCAACCGATAGGTCGGCGACACCCGAACCACCACATTCTGGAACACCGTTCGCCGATCTGCGCTTTGTGCTGCCACCTGAATCCGGTCTTGGTCCTTGAGGCCAAGTCGGGCGGCCTCCTCCGGACACATATGCACGTGGCGCAGCGCGCAGATGACGCCCGAATCGAGTGTAAGCGATCCACGAGGACCCTCGAGAACGATACCGGGCGTGCCCGCGAGATCTCCTGACTCGCGTACCGGAGCGTTTATTCCTAGGGTGAGGGCATCGGTGCGGGACAACTCCACCTGATTGACCGCTCGCGGCGGGCCGACGATGCGTACATGCGGTATTCGCCCGTGTGGGCCGATCAAGGTTACGGATTCCTCGGCGGCATATTGTCCGGGCTGCACCAGCTCGGCATGGGTGTGCAGCCGGTACTTGTCGCAGAACAGGGTTTCAATCGCGGATTCGGTGAGGTGCAAGTGGCGGGCCGAGATGGCCACGGGTATGAGGACCGGTGCACCGATTCCCGCCGGCGTCTTCCCCGACGGCGCCGTCTTGCGATCGGCTTGTTTACCCATCTAATTGCTCTCTTGGCGCCTGATCGGCGCCTCGTTTGTTGCTCGCGCAACGGGCTTGAGTATGCACTGCGCCCCGGAGATGACGGATTCGGATATGTACGTAGTCAGCCGGAGACCGGCGAATTGACGCGGCGTGGCTACTGTTGCGCCGGGGCGGGAGGCACCGGAATATGGAGCTGGTAAATGAATCTGGGTGCCGATCTCAAGGTGACGTTCACCGGCCGACATTTCAATTTTCCCAAATTGAAACGCGTCGTTGTCTGGTAATCGGTTTGCGCCTCATCCTGCCATTGGCTGTCGATCACATTGGCGAAGATCTGTGCCGAGCCGTCGGGCCCGGTTTTGCATGATCCCCATTTCAATGAGAAGGTGTGATTGGGATTCGTGCCCCTGTAGATCATCGTCACCACCAACTGATCCGTGCTCGGGTCGTAGTAGACGTTCCCGAACGTGGTCGCCCACGTGATTTCAGGGCGCATGATGCAGGCAAACCCCAGGGCGAATGCGAACAAAGCGCCGTGCGCGAGGCTTGGTGCCAGGCCGCGCCGGGTTCTGCACAATGCAATCCTGGGGATATTCATGGATCGATCACGTCGATCGCTGAACTTATAAACCCTCCTCCAAATTCCGTCAAACACCATCCCGCGACAGACCCCTCGCTCAAGGTCATCTGCCCCGCCCGGGTCCCTTGAAATTTATCTCGAAAGCCGTGTTGTACGCTACAGTTCCGAATCGAGCGTTGACACGGGAGCCTTGCATGAGCGCGATCGCGGCATTTAAGCGGTTGAGTGGCCACCAAAGAATCGGGGAAGGACTGGTTCGATCGGACGGTGCAACGTCGATCGGCGTCATCGATCCGGCGACCGAGCAGCGCATCGGAGAAATTGCCGAGGCGACGCCTGCCGATATCGACCGGGCGGTTGCGGTGGCTAACGCCACGCAGCGCACCTGGCGCGCGGTCAACCATCACCGGCGAGCGGAACTGTTGCACGAAGTGTCGAGACGGGTGATGGCCGACCGTCCGCTGGTGGCGGAGATGCTGACCCGCGAGATGGGCAAGCCGTACAAGGAGTCGTTCGATGAAGTCGGGTGGTCTGCGAGCGCAATCGACTATTACGCCGAGGTTGCGCGCCACGAAAACGGCAAGGTGTTGGGAGCCGCCGTGGACGGCCAGTTTCACTTCACCACCAAGGATCCGCTCGGCGTGGTCGTGATCATATTGCCCTTCAATTATCCGCTGTGCCTTCTTTGCTGGCAGGCGGCCGCCGCGCTCGCGAGCGGCAATGCCGTGATTATCAAGCCGTCCGAATTGACGACGCTGACCACGCTGCAGTTCGTGGCCGCCTTTGGTGCGCTGCCGGCCGGACTCGTGCAGGTCGTCACCGGCGGCGGTGCCCCCGGCAAGCAGCTGGTGGAGCATCGCGACACGCATATGGTCGCGTTCACGGGCGGAATCGAGACTGGACGTCGCGTGGCGCAGACTTGCGCGGGCCTCTACAAGCGCACGCTGATCGAAACCTCCGGCAACGATCCGTTCATCGTCATGCCCTCCGCGCCGGTGGACATCGCCGCACGCGGCGCCGCCTTTGGCGCGTATCTGAATTGCGGTCAAGTATGTGCCGCCGCCGAGCGGTTCTACGTGCACGAGCAGATCTATGCCGAATTCGTCGAGCGGCTGGTGCATTACACGTCGCGAATCCGGATCGGCAACGGCCTTGATCGGGTCGACATGGGACCTCTCGCATCGGAGCGCGAATTGACGCGATATCTGCGCATCCTCGACCGTGCGCATACGGGGGGCGCCAAGGTGCTCGCCGGCGGCGGGCGGCCCGCGCATCTGAAGAAGGGCTGGTTCGTCGAAGCGACGGTGCTGGGCGAGGTGGGGCCGGACGCCCCCATCATGAACGATGAGACCTTCGGGCCCGTTGCGCCGGTGTGCAAGGTTGCGAGCTTCGATGAGGCGCTGATGCTCGCCAACCGCTCCCGATACGGACTCGGTGCGACCGTGTACACCACCAATCTCGACGAGTCGATACGCGCGGTGAACGAGTTGGAAGCCGGGATGGTATGGGTCAATGCACCCTTGCTTGATAACGATGCCGGGCCATTCGGCGGCCGCAAGCAATCGGGAATGGGCCGGCAGCTCGGCTCCGAAGGCTTGGACACCTTCCGCCACACCAAGCTGGCAATGATCGATCATGGAGCCCAAGCGCACGATTTCTGGTGGTTCCCGTATGCCGACGCGGAGGCGTTTCCCGGTATTCCCCTTGCCTGAGCCGGCGCATCATCCCCTGCCCGCGAAGGCGCTGCCTGCGGAACTCGAGGCGCGCCTTGCGGCATTGGAGACAGCCGCGGCGGGCTCAGACTTCGACGGCTCGAGCTGGCTTTGGATGGTGCTCATCGGGATCGTCATTCCGGCGCTGCTGCTCCTGATCGGTTGGTGGGTATGACAATCCGGGAAAACCTGCTTGCCGATGAAAGCGCATGGCCGCTGCTTCCCGCGGAACGCACCTGGGGCGGCGTACGGCTCACGCTCACGCTCGCGACCACTGCGGCGGCGACGTGGTGCTATTTGATCGGCGAGTCGGTCGGCAGCTACCTGGGCTTCGTCAAAGGCGGAATCGCGCTCACCGCCGGTTGTCTGATCGGCATGCTCCTGGTGCTGTTGGCGGCCGGACCCACCTGCGTGCGCTTCGGCATCGATTCGGTCGCTTCGACCAAGCCTCAGTTCGGGTCGCGCGGGTGGATGCTGCCGGCGGTGCTGCAGGGCATCTCCATCATCGGGTGGAATTCGCTGCTGATCATCTTCTTCGCCAAGTCCGCGGTGCAGCTCGGCGTCGCGCTCGGGCTGTTGGGGCCGGGATCGCGCAGCGCGATCCTGGTGCCGCTCCTTACGCTGTTCGCGTGCGGCGTGATTTTCACCGCACTGCGTCGGGGGGCCACCGGCGTGTCGATGGTCTCGAATATCCTGTTTGCGCACGTGTTCGTGGGACTCTGGATGCTTTATTTGCTGGTGTCGCGCCGTTGGCCGGAACTCATCGACGCGCATCCGGCGATGGCGAGCCCAAGCAGGCTGTGGAATTACACCACCGGCGTCGAGCTCGGCGTGGGCGCGACCTTGTCCTGGTGGCCCTATATCGGCGCCATGATTCGCATGGCGCCCAACGGGCGCACGATCGTGCTGCCGGTGCTGCTCGGCATGGGCGCGCCGGTTCCGCTTCTGAGCCTCATCGGACTCGCCGGCGTGCTGGTGCTGAAATCATCCGATCCGGCCGAGTGGCTGCGAACCGTCGGCGGACCCGCCTACGCCATCGTCTCGCTCGCATTCGTCACCGCCGCGAATTTCGGCACGACCACCGCGGGCATCTATGCCTCGGCCATCGGTTTGCGCAATTTTTCGGGCTTGCAGCGGCGATCGTGGACGACCTTGCTGTTGATCACGATCACGCCGGTGGCTCTCGTCGGGATCTTCATTCCCGAGCTCTTCTTCGCCAAATTCGGCAATTTTCTCGCACTGATCGGCGTTGCCTTCGCTCCGCTGTGCGGCATCCAAATCACCGACTACTTCGTTTTGCGACGCTGCCGCATCGACATCCGCGCGATCTACGAAGGGCGAGCCGAGCGGCCCTATGAATTTTGGCGCGGCATCAATCCGGCTGCGATGATCGCCCTCGCCGCTGGCTGCTGCACGTATGTGAGTTTGCTCAATCCGCTGACATATCAATCGCGAGGCCCGTACGAGTACATATCCGCCTCGCTGCCGGCGGCGGCGGCCGCGGCCTTGGTCTATTTTCTGGCGAGTATATTGGTGATTCGTGCGGGTCTTGGTGGGTATTCCAAGGTTTGACGGTCAAAGGCTGGCGGGCATCATATGAGCGACAACACACTGCCGCAACAAGCGCGCGTGGTCATCATCGGCGGCGGGGTCATTGGCTGTTCGATTGCGTATCACCTCACCAAGCTTGGATGCCGCGACGTCATCGTGCTCGAGCAGGCGCAGCTCACGGCCGGCACCACCTGGCATGCGGCGGGGCTTCTGACGTCCCTCCGCGACACCGAGACGCAGACACGGCTCGCCAAATATTCCCAGGACCTTTATCGCAAGCTCGAGTCGGAGACCGGACAGGCCACGGGGCTCATCGGCTGCGGCTCCATTCAGTTGGCGATGACCACGGATAAGGCCGAAGAGATGCGCCGCGGTATTCACATGGCAAAAAGCTTCGGCGTCGAGGCGCACGAAATTACCGCCGCCGAGGTCAAGGGCATGTGGCCGCTGGCGGATGTCGGTGGCCTCGAGGCGGCGTTCCATTTCCCGAACGACGCGCGGGTCAATCCGACCGACGTGACCCAGGCGCTCGCCAAGGGCGCCCGACTCGGTGGTGCCCGATTTTTCGAACAAACGCGGGTCACCGGAATCCTCACCCATCAGGGCCGTGCCACCGGTGTGCAGACCGCCGCGGGTCCGGTCAGGGCCGAATACGTGGTCAATTGCGCCGGTATGTGGGCCCGGGCGGTCGGCCGCCTGGCCGGAGTCAACGTGCCGCTGCAGGCGGCCGAGCATTATTACCTCATCTCGGAACCGGTGCCGGGGGTGCATCCGCTGCTGCCGATACTGAGGGATCCGGGCAACTCCGCCTATATTCGCGAAGAAGCCGGCAAAATCATGGTGGGATTGTTCGAAGCGGTGGCGCGGCCCTGGGCAACCGGCGGGGTGCCGGAGGACTTTCGCTTCGGCGAGATACCCCCCGACTGGGAGCGCATGTACCCATATATCGAAAAGGCGATGCGGCGCGTGCCGTGTCTTCTCGAGACGGGAATCAAGCTGCTCTTTTGCGGACCCGAGTCATTCACCGCCGACCACAATTATTTGATGGGTGAGGCGCCGAACCTCAAGCACTTTTTCGTGGCCGCCGGGTTCAACTCGCTCGGCATCCTCTCGGGCGGCGGGGCCGGATTCGTCATGGCGCAATGGATCCTGGAGGGGCAGGCTCCCATGGATGTGTGGTCGGTGAATCTGCGGCGCATGCATCCATGGCAGGACAACGACCGGTATTTGCAGCACCGCATTGTCGAGTCGCTCGGCATCGGCTATCAGGACCACTGGCCGTTTCGCCAATGGACCACCGCGCGCGGCGTCAAAAAGAGCATCTTTCACGATCGACTCGCGGCCGCAGGAGCCTGCTTCGGCGAATCTGCGGGATGGGAGCGTCCGAATTGGTACGCGCGGCCCGGACAAGCGCCCTCCTACGCTTACGGTTGGGGTCGCCAGAATTGGTTTTCAAACAATGCTGAGGAGCATGCGGCAGTGCGCGAGCGCGTCGGTGTATTCGAGCAATCCTCCTTCGCCAAGCTCATGGTGCAGGGTCGCGATGCCGTCGGTGCGCTGAACGGCATCGCGACGGCCAATGTCGATGTGGCCATAGGCCGCTGCGTGTACACCCAGTTTCTCAACCGCGCCGGCGGTATCGAAGCGGATCTGACCGTCACCCGGCTCGCCGCCGAGCGGTTCCTCGTGGTCACGGCTGCGTTTACGCAAACGCATGTCGAAGCCTGGATTCTCAATCACATTCCCGATGGCGCGCATTGCACCGTGACCGATTTGTCGGACGCTTACGCGATGCTCAATGTGCAGGGGCCCGCCGCTCGTGCGCTGCTCAGTGCGGTTTCCGCCGATGATTTTTCGCCCGCGGGATTTCCCTTCGCAACCTGCCGCGAGGTGCGCATCGGCTACCAAACCGTGCTCGCTCTCCGGCTTACCTACGTCGGCGAACTCGGTTGGGAACTCTACATACCGACTTCATTCGCCCTGCCGGTGTACGATGCGTTGATCGAAGCCGGCGGGGCACACGGTTTGCGCCACTGCGGCTACCACACCCTGAATTCCCTGCGGATCGAGAAGGCCTATCGAGATTGGTCTCATGACATGGGACCGGCGGACACGCCGCTCGAAGCGGGTCTGGGATTCACCTGCGATTGGAGCAAGCCGGGGGGATTCATCGGCCGCGAGGCGCTGGCGGCGCAACGCGACGCCGGATTGCCGCGACGGCGGCTGGTCCAGTTCCTGTTGGAGGACCCCGTGTCCATGCTTTATCACAATGAGCCCATTTATCGCGACGGCGAACGCGCCGGCTTCGTCACATCGGGCATGTACGGGCATACCCTCGGCGCCGCCGTCGCCCTCGGCTATGTGGCGAACCCGCACGGCTGCAGCGACCAATACGTCATCGACGGCCGCTACCAGATCGAACTTGGCGAGGGGCGAGTGAGCGCTCGCGCATCGCTCGCGCCGCTCTACGATCCGAAAAATCTGCGCGTTCGCGCTTAGCGCCCGAGGAGCCCAGGGCGTTGCGCACCGAGTTCGACGTCGTGATCGCGGGTGGCGGGGTGATGGGTTCCGCGTGCGCCTACTTTTTGCGCTCCATTCCCGAATTCCGCGGATCCGTTCTCGTGGTGGAGCCGGATCCGGGCTACCGCCAGGCCGCGAGCACCCGCTCGGCCGGCTCCATTCGACAGCAGTTTTCCACGCCGCTCAACATCGCTCTGTCCTCGTTCGGGCTTGAGTTTTTGCGCGAGGCACCGCGATGCTGGGCGCAGGGCGGATCGGCCCAGGATTTGGCGCTGGTCGAGTCGAGTTATCTGTTCCTCGCCACTGCGCAAGGCCGAGCAGCGCTCGCGCAGCGGGTCGCGATCCAGCAGTCGGCGTCGGTACCGGTAACCCTACGCGATCAACCGGCGCTTGCAGAGCGCTACCCGTGGCTCAACACCGCCGACCTTGCGGCCGGATCGGATACCGAGGGCGCGGAAGGCTGGTTCGACGGCCATGCCTTGCTTGCAGCGCTGCGCGGCGCGAACGAGCGGGGCGGCGTGCGCTACGTGCGGGACCGCGTGATCGGATTCGAGCAGTCACCTTCGCGGCGAATACTCGCCGCGAGGCTCGAGGCAGCGGGCCGCATCGGCTGCGCCTACGCCGTGAACACCGCCGGCACCCGCTCCCGGGAATTGGCGGCGAGCGCCGGAGTCGATCTGCCGGTGTTCCCGCGCAAGCGCAGCGTGTTCGTATTCACCTGCCCGGTATCGATCCCGAACTGCCCTCTGGTCATCGACCCCTCCGGACTTTGGTTTCGCGCCGAGCGCGATCGATTCCTGTGCGGACCTCCCGCAAATCCCGATCCCGATGTGCCGCCGGACGATTTCGAGGTGGATCTCGGCTTGTTCGAGAGCCGCGCCTGGCCGATATTGGCGCACCGCGTTCCGGCGTTCGAGGCGGTGCGCATGACCTCCGCCTGGGCCGGACACTATGATTACAATACCTTCGATCAAAACGCGTTCGTGGGGCCGGTCCCGGGCATTCCCAATCTGCTGCTCGCGTGCGGCTTCAGCGGCCACGGCCTGCAGCAAGCGCCCGGCATCGGCCGGGGGCTTGCCGAATACATCTCGTTAGGCCGCTACCGTTCGCTCGATCTCAGCGCCCTGTCCTATTCGCGCTTTCTGGCGAATGCGCCGCTGCGCGAAGTCAATGTGATTTAATGCGCCGATGCGACAGCTCGACGCCGCCGAACTCGCCCGGCGCCTGGATCGGCGGGTGCTCATCGACGCCCTCGATTCGGCGTTTCGCAGGCCGTGTTCGGTGCCGGCGCGCTGGCGGCATCATGTGGATTCGGCGATGCCGGGCGAAAGCGGCGGGACCCTGTTGATGATGCCGGCGTGGAATCCGGGCGGCGCGCTCGGCATCAAGATCGTCACGGTTTTTCCCGACAACCCGCGCAAGGGTCTGCCGGCCGTATGTGCGAGCTATGTCCTGCTCGATGCCGCCACCGGTCAGCCTCGCGCCATTCTCGACGGCGAGGAATTGACCCTGCGGCGTACCGGGGCCGCCTCGGCGCTCGCCTCCAGGCACCTCTCCTCGCCCCAAGCCTCGCGGATGTTGATGGTGGGCGCCGGCAGACTCGCTCCGCACCTCATCGAAAGCCACCTGCTGGTGCGGCCCATTCGCGAGGTGCGCATTTGGGCACGGCACGCCGATCGTGCTCGCGCATTGGCGCAGTCACTGGCGCGGGCCGGTGTCGCCATCGAGTATGCGGAGGATCTCGAAGCCGCCGTAAAATGGGCCGACGTGGTGAGTTGCGCCACCCTCTCCCGCCGGCCGCTGGTGCACGGCGCCTGGTTGAAGGCCGGACAGCATCTGGATTTGGTCGGTGCCTACACCGCGGACATGTGCGAGACCGACGATGAGGCGATCGCGCGCGCCGAGCTGTTCGTCGACACTCGTGCCGGTGCGCTCGGAGAATCCGGGGAAATCATCGGCGCCATCGCGCGCGGCGTCATCGATCCAGGGGCTGTTCGAGCGGAATTATCCGAGCTCGCGTCGGGATCCTTCACGCGTTCGAGAGCCGACGCCATCACCCTTTTCAAAAGCGTGGGTACCGCGCTCGAGGATCTGGTCGCCGCCGAACTTGCGCTGGCTTGATTCCTTAGGGGATTCCCGCCTCGCTGGTCAAATACACCGCAAACGTGCCGAGCCAGTGGCCGCCCTCGTAGTGCTCCCCGGTCACGGCCGGAAGAGCCGCATCCCGGTGCAGTCTGGCGGCCGAGAGCAGCGCCGGAACTCGGCGATCGCCCGGTGCGAGGCCATGGGCGATGCCTTCGAGCATCCAGGCGCGACTCAAGTTGAGCCCGTCGATGTGGGCGAGCCTTGGATCGGCGCGGTCGGTCACGATCGCGGGCTCGAGCCAGGGGCGGTTCGGCTGCAGCGGAATTTCCGGAAGAAATTTGGACAGCCAGCGGCTGAACGCGTCGTGGTCAAGAACTCTGCGCATGAAGTCCGCTTCGGCCAGGCAAGGCGAGAGAAAATCCTCCCCCGACGGCTCGTAATTGAGCGGGCAGTTGCGGTCGTCGAAATAAAACCGACGCGCCGCCTGCGCCAGCAATTCGCGCATCGACCGGTCGCCGGCGACACCCGCCCAGTCCCAGATCAAGCCGAACGAGAAAGCGGTCTGATCGTGTTCGCCGATTCGAATGGGATAGTGCAGCTTGGGCACCCATTTCTTGAGTCTCGCGGCCGCTTCGTTCTCGAGCGGTTGCAGCTCACCGGCCCACTGCCGCGCCTGCGGATCGTTCCAGGCGCGCAACTCCGCGCACAACTGCAGCAGCCAGGCAAGGCCATAGGGCCGCTCGAAGGAGGCACGATCGGTGGGCCTGAGGTAGGCGATCTCTCCGGCAATGTTCTGCGCGGTCAAGCTGCGGGCGACGGCGGCCCGCGCCTCGGGCGCGAACGGCGCCTGCGGAAACAAATGCAGCAGGCGCACCAGCAGCCAATGTCCGTGCACGTCCGAATGCCAGTCATAGCAGCCGTAGAAGGCCGGCGTCAATTCATGCGGGGGGCGAAGGTCGGCGGCGCCGTCGATCGTCAGCGAGAGATGATTCGGGTACTCATCATGCAGGCATTTGAGCGCAAGGGCCGCGAAGCGTGCGGCCGCGGCCTCATCGAACGGGCTGCTTGCACCCATGCGCGAGGGCGCCGCCGTGCACACGGTCAATTGCAGCGACAGAAGCATCGCCAGAGGTATCGCCGCGGGGCCGGTTGCTATGCGCATTGCTCGTTATCCGCCGCGGAGGGCCGCGCCGATCGCGCTTGCGAGCTTCGAGGTGATCTCCTCGAGTTCCGCGTCGCTCGCATTGTAGGGCGGTGCAAGGATGATGGTGTCGCCGGCCACGCCGTCGACATTGCCCGAACACGGATAGCATATGAGGCCGTCGGCGAATGCGCGACGGCCCACATCGTAGCTCATGCCCCTGGTCTGAGGAAACGGCGCGCGCGTCCTGCGATCGCGCACCAGCTCGATGCCGACGAAAAAACCCCGTCCGCGCACATCGCCGACCTCATCGAATTTTGAGAGCGCGTTGCGCACGGCTTGCTGAAACGCGGCACCCGTCGTGCGAACCCGCTCGAGCAGCTGGTCGCGCTCGATGATGCGCTGTACCGCAAGTCCGGCCGCGCATGCGGCCGTGTGACCGGAGAATGTGTGTCCGGTCATGAACGCCCCATGCTCGCTGAAAATGGGCGCCGATACGGCCGCGGTGACCAGCGTCGCTCCCAGGGGGATGTAACCGCCCGCCAACCCCTTGGCGATGCTCATGATGTCGGGCACCACGCCGTCGTGCTCCAGGGCCCGCCACGTTCCGGTGCGGCCGGCGCCGCACATCACTTCATCGGCGATCATCAACACGTCGTATTTGCGGCAAACGGCTTGAATCGCGACCGCATATCCCGGCGGCGCCGGCACCACCCCGCCGGCGGCGCCCACGATGGGCTCGAAGACGAATGCCGCGACCGTATCCGGTCCGAGGGCGAGAATGGTTTGCTCGAGCTCGGCCGCGAGAAAATCGGTCAGCGATGCTGCGGAACATCCCTCGGGAGGCCGGTAGGCGTTCGCGGCGGATACGAATGCAACTTCGAGCAGGCTGCCCTCGAATGCGCGGCGGCGCGCGGCGAAGCCCGAGATCGACAGCGCACCGAGCGTATCGCCGTGCCATGACCGGTCACGCGCGATGAAACGGCGCTTTTTCATCAGGCCGCGCGCCGCGAAGTGCTGCAAGGCCACCTTGAGCGCGGATTCGACCGCTTCGGAGCCGTCGCCGCCGTACACGATTTCCGTGAAGCAGTTTCCGGAAACCCGCAGCAGCATTTCACTCAGGGCTTCCAGCGCCGAGCTCGTGAACAAATACCGATAGCCGTAGGCGACCGCGTCCATCTGGCGCGCGACCGCCGCATTGACCTCCGGGTGACCATGCCCGACGCAGAACACGGCGGGGCCTCCGGAACCGTCGAGGTAGCGCTGCCCCGCCTCGTCGTAGAGATAAGATCCCCTGCCGTGCGATATCTTCGGCAAATCCTCGAGTCCAAATCCGCTGCCGCCGCCTCTTGCCATGTGGGCCGAGATCCTTATGGGTTGCCGTGCAATAATTTTCCAGTGTACTTAATCGGCAGGACGCACCTGGTTACAAGCGCGGCGCGCGAGTCCGGCCGAGCACGTATATACTAAGATACTACATTAGATTAGATCTATAAGAGATTATATATATTAATATTACTGAATTGGTCTAATTGCCCTTTGCGCTGCGCGAAGGTCAAGTATGCGCACGCACCGGCACCAAGGAGTTTCGACCATGGCGATCAATCAAGAAGACCTGAAGAAAATCAAGGCGGCAGTGACCACCTCGCTGCATGAACATTGGGGACTTTTCCTCAGCGAGGGAATCATTCTCGTTATTTTGGGATTTCTCGCGTTGGTGCTTCCGGCCATGGCGACATTCGCCGTTGAGATCGTCATTGGCTGGGTGGTGTTGTTGAGCGGCATCGTCGGATTGATCAGCACCTTCCGCATGCGCAGCGGGCCCGGGTTTTGGTGGTCGCTGTTCTCCGCCGCCCTCGGAATCGCCGCCGGGATCGTACTCCTCGTCTGGCCCTTGTCGGGCGTCTTCTCGCTCACGCTCATCCTGACCGTGTTCTTGTTGTTCGAGGGAGTCGCCTCGATCATGTTGGCGCTGCATCACCGCCGCAGCGGCTCGGGCCACTGGGGCATGTTGCTCGCGAGCGGCATCATCGATCTCGCCCTGGCGGCGTTCATATTTCTCGGCCTTCCGGGCACCGCCGTATGGATCCTCGGCCTGGTGGTCGGCGTCAATATGCTCTTCGGTGGCTCAGCGCTCATCTCCATGGCCTGGCACGCGCGGTCCGCCGCCGCGCGCGGCGGCTAGCCGCCGGCCGTCGGACAAAGGTACCAAAATAGTCGGTTGCCAGGCGATGAGGACCGATTTATTGTGGTCAATTCCCTTACACACATCATCGGCCCTCAATGAAAACACATGCACGCGTCGTCGTCGTCGGCGGCGGGATGATGGGCGCAAGCCTGCTTTACCACCTGGCCCTGGATGGCTGCACGGACACGATTCTGATCGAGAAGAGCGAGCTGACATCCGGGTCCACCTGGCACGCCGCCGGCCAATGTCCCAGCATCACCGGCAGCTACAACCTCGCGAAGATCCATGCCTACAGCAACCAGTTGTACCCTCGTCTGGAAGCCCTCTCCGGACAGTACGTCAGCTGGCATGCGTGCGGGGGTTTGCGGTTGGCGAACAATGCGCACGAACTAGCCTGGCTGAAATACGTCCACGGCTTCTCAAAGATCATCGGCTTCAGCATGGATATCGTGGGTCTGGATGAGATCCGCCGCCTGAACCCGTTTCTCACCACGGACAATGTGCTGGCCGCCGCCTGGACCCGGGACGACGGACATGGTGACCCCTCCGGCCTTTGCAATGCGCTCGCGAAAGCGGCGCGGGATCTGGGAGCGGCCGTGGTGCGCCACAACCGCGTCACCGGTATCAGCCGCCGCGACAGCGGCGAGTGGGAGGTGTTCACCGAGAAAGGCACCATCGTCGCCGAGATGGTCGTCAATGCCGCCGGCTGTTACGCCCGCGAGGTCGCCGCCATGGTCGGGAGCGATGCACCCATCACCAACATGCAGCACCACTACATCGTGACTCATCCCCTTCCGGCCTTCGTCGCGCGCGAGGGCGAGATCCCGGTGATGCGCGATTCTTACACCTCCGGCTATTTTCGTCAGGAGCAAAAATCCGGATTGATCGGCGTCTATGAAAGCACGGGACTGCACGAGGCATGGGCGCCCCGGGGACATCCGGATTGGGAATCCTCCAATGAGCTCTTCCCTGACGAGCTCGATCGAATCGCACCGTGGCTGGAACGCGCGATGGAGCGCATGCCCATATTCGCAGAGGGTGGAATTCGCCGCGTCATCAACGGCGCTATCCCGCACACCCCGGACGGCGCGCCGCTGCTCGGCCCGGCGCCTGGTCTGAGGAATTTCTGGATGTGCTGCGGCACCTCGTTTGGCATTGCGCAAGGCGGCGGTTGCGGCAAATATCTGGCGCAGTGGATGCTGCACGGGGATTCGGAAATCAACATGACCGAGTTCGATCCGCGCCGCTTCGGTCCGTTTGCGGACAAGTCGTATGTGCGCGACAAGGTGTTTCTGGATTATCGCCTCACTTTCACCACGCGACTCCCCGGCGAAGAAGAGATGGCCGGCCGGCCCAGCAAGAAGAGCCCCTTGTACGAAGCGCTGCGCTCACAGGGCTGCGTGTACACCGAAACCTTCGGCTGGGAGCGCCCGAAGTGGTTTTCTCCGGACGGACGCGACGAAGACTGCGGCTACCGGCGCAACAACGTGTTCGAGGTGATCCGCAATGAGGTCGGCGCCATCCATGAGCGCGTCGGAGTCCTCGATTTGACGGGATTCGCCAAATTCGACATCAGCGGGCCTCACGCCGAGTCGTTCTTGAACCGGGTCTGTGCGGCTCGGATACCGCGCAAGGTCGGGGGCATCGCGCTGGTTCACCTGCTCTCTCCGGCCGGCCGAATTTACGGCGAGATGACGGTAACCCGCCTGGGCGAGGATCGCTTCTATGCGCTCTCCGCCGCCGCCGCGGAACTGCGTGATCAGGATTGGCTGCGGCAGAGCCTGCGGCCGGAGGAAAAGGTGCGGATCGACAACGTCACCGAGGAGCGCGGCGTTCTCGTCTTGAGCGGGCCTCGCTCGCGCGAGCTGCTGCGCCAGTTGACCGATGCACCGCTCGGAAACGAGGAATTCCCGTGGCTCACTGCGCGCGAGATCAGCGTCGCCGGGCACCCGGTGCGGGCGCTGCGAGTGAGTTACGTGGGCGAACTGGGATGGGAGCTGCATCCGCCGATCGGTTCGACGGCCGCGCTTTACGATGCGATCCGGGAACACGGCCGCGCATTCGGCATTGCGAATTACGGCCTGTACACGGTCAACAGCATGCGCATCGAGAAAGGCTATAAAGCGTGGTCGACCGAGCTGACCAACGAGTTGAACATGCTCGAAGCGGATATGGGGCGATTCTTCAACGTGAACAAAGGCGACTTCGTGGGCAAGGCGGCGACAATCGCGCAACCGCCGCGGCCCTTGAAGATCGTCTATGTCGAAATCGACGCGACCGACGCGGACGCGCGCGGCGCCGAGCCGGTGCTCGCCGCGCAGACCTGCATCGGCATCACGACCTCCGGGAGCTACGGACATCGCGTCAACAAGAGTCTCGCGTTCGCCTGCGTCGAATCGAGTCATTCGGCGCCGGGCAGCGTCTTCGAGGTGCTGATCCAAGGCGAGCGCCACCGCGCCCACGTTTTGGCAGCGCCGGCATTCGATGCCGACAATTCACGGATGAGGGTCTAGAGCGTGACGATCGATCTTCCAACCCGGGCCCGGGTCGTCATCGTGGGTGGCGGCGTCATCGGCTGCTCGGTCGCCTATCATCTGGCCAAACTCGGCTGGACCGATGTGGTGCTGCTCGAACGCAAACAGCTGACGAGCGGCACGACCTGGCACGCGGCGGGGCTGGTCGGTCAGCTGCGACAGAGCATCAACATGACGCAGCTCGCGCGCTACACGGGCGATCTGTACCGGGGTCTCGAGGCCGAAACCGGGCAGGCCACGGGCTATCGGCAATGCGGGTCATTGTCGCTCGCCACCACCGCGGGGCGCATGGAGGAGCTGAAGCGCAATGCCTCGATGGCCAAGGTGTTCGGCCTTGCCGTCGATGTCGTCTCCCCCGGCGACATTCGCTCCCTGTATCCGCTCGCCAACCTCGAGGATGTGATCGGCGGCATTCACATACCTAGCGACGGCTATGCGAATGCCGTCGACATCACCCAGGCGCTCGCCAAGGGAGCGCGCGCCGGCGGCGTGCGGATTTTCCAGGAGCTCAAGGTCACATCCATCCGCCATGACGGCGAGCGGGTGATTGGCGTCGACACCGAGCACGGCGCGATCGAAGCCGACTATGTGGTGCTGTGCGGCGGTATGTGGACCCGGGATCTGGCCGCAAGCATCGGCGTCACGGTGCCTCTGCACGCCTGCGAACACTACTATGTCTTGTTTCAGGATGTGCCCGGGCTGCGTTCGGACATGCCGGTGCTTCGCGATTACGATCACTGCAGCTATTTCAAATACGACGCCGGGAAACTCCTGGTCGGAGCCTTCGAGCCGAATGCCCGCCCGTGGGGGGCCGAGGGGATACCCGAGGATTTCTCCTTCGGCGAGATCGCCGGCGATTTCAGCCATTTCGAACCGGTGCTGATCGATGCGATGCGCCGCATACCGGCGCTCGAGCAGGCGGGGATTCAAAAGTTTTTTTGCGGCCCGGAGAGCTTTACGCCGGATGTGCGCTACCACTTGGGCGAGTCGGCCGAACTGAAGAACTGCTTCGTCGCGGCGGGGCTCAACTCAATCGGTCTGCAATCCGCCGGCGGCATCGGCAAGGTCGTCGCCGAGTGGATCCGCGATGGGCACCCGCCTCTCGATCTGTGGGAAGTCGACGTACGGCGCAATATGCCGTTCCAGATCAATCGCAAATACTTGCGGGCACGTGTATCGGAGAGCCTCGGACTGCTGTACGCGACGCATTGGCCGTTCCGCCAATACGAAACCGCGCGGGGCGTTCGTAAATCGGCGGTGCATGATCGCCTGGCCCGGGCAGGCGCCTGTTTCGGAGAGGCCTTCGGCTGGGAGCGGGCCAACTGGTACGCTCCGGCGGGCGTCGAACCCGCCTACGCCTACAGTTACGGCCGGCAAAACTGGTTCGAGCACAGCGCCCGCGAACATCGCGCGGTGCGCAGCGCCGTGGGGTTGTTCGACCAGTCCTCCTTCGCCAAATTTCGCCTCGAGGGAGCCGATGCGGCCCGCGTGCTCAACCGCGTCTGCGCAAATGATGTGGCGGTGCCCCCGGGGAGGATGGTCTATACGCAATGGCTGAACGAGCGGGGCGGGATCGAGGCGGATCTGACCGTGACGAGGCTGACCGAGACCGCGTATTTGATCGTCTCGGGCGCCGAAACCGAAAGCAAGGATTTCAACTGGCTCAAGCGGCACATCGACCCGCAAGCGCATTGCGTACTGACCAACGTGACCTCCGGCATGGGCGTGCTGTCGCTGATGGGTCCGCGGGCGCGCGAGCTGCTGCAGTCCATGACGCCGGACGATATGTCGGACGGCGCCTTCCCGTTCGCGACCAGCCGGGTGATCGAGCTAGGATATGCGCTGGTGCGTGCGTCGCGCATCACCTTCGTCGGCGAGCTCGGCTGGGAACTGTATGTGCCGACCGAATTCATGCAGGGCGTATACGACGAATTGGCCGCCGCGGGCGTTCGTCACGGCATGGTACATGCGGGCTATCACGCGCTGAACTCGCTGCGGATCGAGAAGGCCTATCGGCACTGGGGGCACGACATCACCGACGAGGACACGCCGTGGGAGGGCGGTTTGGGTTTTGCGGTGAAGCTCGACAAGCCCGGCGGATTCATCGGGCGCGAGGCGCTGCTGCGGCAGCGGGAATCCGGGGTACGCAAGCGTCTGGTGCAATTCAAACTGAAATCGCCCGAGCCGTTGCTGTATCACAACGAGCCTATTTGGCGGGGCGACTCGATCGTCGGATTCATCCGCTCCGGTATGTACGGCCACTCATTGGGTGCGGCCGTGGGTCTCGGGTATGTGGCGCTGCCCGCCCCTGCTCCCGGCGCCGCCAAGGGCATCGCGGGTGCAGTCATCGGCGCCGAGGATTACGAGATCGAGGTGGCCGGTGTCCGCTGCCCCGCGATCGCGTCGCTACGGCCGCTGTACGACCCCAAGAACGAGAGAATCAAATGCTGAATCGATCCGCTCACTTGTTGCAGTCCGTGCGATGCACAACCACCCGGCGATTGTGCGCGCGGCCCTCGCGGGTCTTGTTGTCGGCCACCGGATTGGCTTCGCCGTAGCCTTTGACCGTCAGTCGTCCGCCCGAGATGCCGTGGCTCGTGAGGTAGTCCACGACCGATTGAGCCCGCCGCTCCGAAAGCCCCTGATTGTAGGCAGGGCTGCCGGTTGAGTCGGTGTATCCGCGGACTTCACCATCGACGAAGTTCAAACGCTTGAGGTTCACGATCATTTTGTCGAGCAGCGCCCGGTCCTCGACGGTCAGGTTCGCCGAATCGGTCGCGAAGTGCACTTCCTGCGAGACATCGCAGGGGCAGCCGAACTTGTCGACAACCACGCCCGGAGGCGTATCGGGGCACAGGATTGCAGGTTTGGGCGGCAATGGCGGCGGAGGTGACGGAGGTGGCGGAGGTGGCGGCGGCATTGGCGGCGGCATTGGCGGCGGCGGAGGTGCGGCTGCCGGTTCCGGCGCCGGCGAGCCGCCGAAGCGGTAATTGAAGCCCACCCGAAACAGATTTGCGGTAAAGCTGTTATGAATGTTGTCGAGCGAAAAATTGGAATATCCCGCGCACACCGAAGCGGACGCGGTGCAGGTGGTCGTGCTATTGGTTCCCTTGCCGAGATTGGCGTATAAATATTCGGCCTTGAGTGACCACGGGCCCTTGAGTCCGTACTCGGTGCCGACACCGACGACCCAGCCGGTCGAGGTGAAGTTCTTACCGCCGCTGAAGGCGGCGGTGGGCGCGGAACCGCCGACCGGAGTGAAAGAGGCGGTGCTGGTATGCGATCCGCCGGCGATGATCGTTCCGGCCGTAAAGTAAGGCAACCACTGATCGATTGTGTAGCCGATGCGCGGATGGATCATTCCGAAACCGCTCGGACTGACATTGCCGTTAAAGGTATAACGGCCGTTGGGCGGCGGGGTGGGTCCCGTATAGGTGTACGATCGATAATGATTGTTGGTGACCCAGCCGTCGTAATCGAAGTCCAATCCCCAAACAATTCTATTGACCTGAAAGTTGTACCCGAACTGCAGGCCGCCGATGAATGCGTTGTCGTTGGGGCAATTGCGATTGTAAAATCCGTTGGCAAGCGGCGGAGTGCCCTTGACGACGCTCCCCGGCTCCCAGGTGTTGCAGGTATTGCTCCAGGCTCCGCCGATGTTGGCGCCCGCGTAGAATCCCTCCCAGGATGGTTGCCCGGCGCCCGATGAGTCCTGCGCGAACGCCGCTCCTCCGGCTGACGCCGTCAATGCGAACATGGCGGCCGAAACAGCCTTAAATTTCATGGATGATGTCCTTGCCTTTCACTGGACGGGATCGTGCGGGCGCTTTTACCTGCGGCGCAGTACCCTGCAATCGTACATGAGGTACAAGGAGCGCGAAATGACTCCCTGCGCGGTGGTCGCGGCAATTCCCCGATAGGATCCGCCGGTCCAAAGCCAGCAATCAGCCGTCAACGCAGGCCCAAGGTCGGTGCCAGCGCCGTACTCGCCGCACCCGCGGGTGCGGCGGCGCCTGGACAAGGCGTGTAGGCCGCAGCGCCGCCCTGAGTATCCGGCCCCCCTTGATACACGATCCGGTAGATTCGGCCGCGCACGTCGTCCGACACATAGAGCGCCCCATCGGGTCCGACCGCGACTCCGGTCGGCCGATGAAGCGCGCCGCCGGGTGATTTATCGGCGCCCGCAAAACCGTCGGCAAAGATTTCGCAGTTGCCGCCCACCGCATCGCCCGCGAGCGGCTGAAACACCACGTTGTAGCCCTGCTGAGGATATGGCGCCCGGTCCCACGAACCGTGGAACGCGATGAATACCCCGTGACGGTAGTGTGGGGGAAACTGTGACCCGTTATAGAACACCATGCCGTCCGGCGCCCAATGAGCGGGGAATGCCGCGATAGGCGCGAGCTTGTGCGTGCATACGCCGCGCCGTTTACCGCCGTCGCCGCCGTACTCGGGCGCGAGCACCAATGCCTGTTGCGCGGGGTCGTAATAGCATTGCGGCCATCCGTAGTCGCCGCCCCGCGTGAGACGGAGCAGCTCTTCGGCCGGCAAAGTGGCTTCCTGCTCGGGCTTGTACAGATCGGGCCAGTTCGCATGCAGCTGATCGCGCCCGTGCTGGGTCACGAATATCCGGTGATCCGCCGTGTCGATCCCGAAGCCTTCGGCGTTGCGCAGGCCGGTGGCGAAGCGCTCGGCCGGTGAAAACGCTTGATATGTCCGCTTCGCGTCATAGCGCCAGATTCCACCGCGGGTCCTGAGCTCAGTGCACGGATCCGCTCCGGGCGAGCGCAGCGCGCGGTTATTCAGCTGACAGGAATTCGTCGCCGATGCGACATCGACGTACATCATCCCGTCGGCGTCGATTGCGAAGGGATGCATCGGGTGATCGCCGTTGATCGGCAATCCAGTCACCACAGGCTCTCCGGGATCCTGCGGTACGATTTGCCCGCTGGGCAGCGCAAAGCGGACGATCTTATCGTCGACCTCGGCGTAGAGCGCACCGTCGTACATGCCGATTCCGGTACCGCCCTTGCCCCCACTGGCGTCGGATTCTCCAAAGCGTTTGATCACGTCCGCCTTGCCCGAGCCGGTGGTGTCTTGCAATGCCACCAGAAATCCGCCCGCTGGCGGCTTGGCGTCGCGTCCCGCACGGGTGTTGACGTAGACCACACCGCTCGGCGCCGCCACCAGGTGCCGGGCGCGGCCGAGATCATCGGCAAAAATACTTGCGCAGAAGCCGGGCGGAAGCGTGAGGCCGGTATCATCCGTGGAACAGACCGCCCCTTCGCCGTGGGCGGCAGCCGCCAATGCACTCATGACCGACGCGGCGAACAGACTCATGCCGGATCCGTTCATGGCGCCCTGGCTCACACCGGCTGCACCTGAACCAGGCAATCGTAGAAGAGCGGCGCCCGTCCCATATCCGTAAGGACATCGCCGTTCGTCAGCTCGTTGGCATTCTTGCCGTCGCGAGTGAGCTTCTTCCACCACACGGACAGCGCCACCACCACGCCGCGGCGCGTCCGATCGCTCACGCGAGCGCGCAATTCGATGCTGCCGCGGTCGTTGAACACCCTCACGTAGCTGCCCTCGGCAATTCCGCGGGTTCGAGCATCGTCGGGATGGATGTCGAGCCACGGTTCGCCTTCGACGGCCCGCAGACTGGTGACGTTGACGAAGCTGCTGTTGAGAAAATTGCGCGCGGGCGGAGAGATCATCGCGAGCGGCCAGCGGCGCGCGAGCGCGCTGCGGGTATCCTCGAGCGGCTCGATATAGTCGGGAAGCGCATCCAGTCCGAGCGATTGCGCCGCACGGGAAAAAAATTCGACCTTGCCCGACGGGGTGTCGAACCCGCCCCCGGCAAACCGTGCGACACCCTTGGCGGCGCCGATGCGTTTCCAGCCCCGCGCGCGCACCGCATCGAAGTCCCAGTCCTCCGCGATCGCCGATCGGGCGATCGCCTCGTCCGAATCGTCGAAACAAGGCTCGGAAAATCCCATGGCCTTGGCCAGCAATCGAAAGATCTCCGTATTTGGCTTCGCCTCCCCCAGAGGCCGAATCGCGGGATTGTTGGCGACCATGTCGTAATGGCCGTAGGGCTTCACCACATCGAGGTGTTCGAGCTGGGTGGTCGCCGGCAGCACGATGTCGGCATAGTCCGCCGTGTCGGTCTGGAAGTGCTCGAGAACCACCGTGAACAAATCCTCGCGTGCGAAACCCGCTGCCACCCGCGCCGAATCCGGCGCCACCGCCACGGGATTGGAGTTGTAGACGATGACCGCACGGATGGGGGCGGCCGTGTCGTTGAGTGCGCGGCCGATGGTCGACATGTTGACGGTGCGCGGTGTGCGTCCGGCCAACAAATCGGGGCGCGAGAGCGCTTGATTGTCGATCGTGAAATTTCCGGATGTCGAGACCAGGATGCCGCCGGCCGCCTCGCGAAATGCGCCGACGAGCGCCGGCAGGCAGGCGATGTTGCGCATCGCCATGCCGCCGCCGCGCACGCGCTGCAGCCCGTAATTGGCGCGAATCAAGGCCGGACGGGTGGTCGCATACAGATGCGCGAGCGACTCGATGTGCCCCGTCTCGATCCCGCAGATCGATGCGACTCTGTCCGGGCCGTATTGGCTCACCCGCTCGCACAGCTCATCGAACCCGAGCGTATGCCGGCTCACATAGTCGTGATCGATGAGGTCGTCGCGAATGAGCACGTGCATGAGGCCGAGCGCGAGCGCGGCGTCGGTTCCCGGCAGCAGCGCGATGTGCGTGTGGCACTTTTCCGCGGTGAGCGAGCGGTAGGGATCGATGGCGATGAGTTTCGCACCGAGGCGCTTGGCCTGCTGTGCACGCGCCCAAAAATGCACGCTCGAGGTGATCGCGTTGCAGCCCCAGAAGATGATGAGCTTGGCCCGATCGGCCAACTCCATGTCGATTCCGATTCGAGAACCCAAGGTGATTGCGTGGCCGGCAGAGCCGGCAGATGCGCAGATCGTGCGATCCAGAAGACTAGCGCCCAGCCGATGAAAGAAGCGCTGCGACATCGACTCGCCCTGCACCAATCCCATGGTTCCGGCGTAGCTGTAGGGCAGGATTTGCTGCGGATCGTCGGCGGCGACCGCCGCGAGGCGCGAGGCGATCGCCGCGATGGCTTCTTCCCAACTGATTCTCTCGAAGCGCCCTTCCCCCTTCTTGCCAACACGGCGCAGCGGATGCAGCAATCGATCCGGGTGGTAGGTTCTCTCGGTATAGCGCGCCACCTTGGTACAGAGGACGCCGGCGGTGGGGCCATGCTCGGACGATCCGGTGACTTTGAGAGCCACGCCGTCCTTGACATGCACCTCGAGCGCGCACGTGTCAGGACAGTCGTGCGGGCACGCACCCTTGATGATTGTTGCGGGCGCCGGAGTCATGCGGCGTATCCGCCGTCGATGATGCGCTCGATGAATTTCTCGCATTGTGCGAGCTGCGCCAGCGCCACGAATTCGTTCGGTCGATGCGCCTCGGCGATGTCGCCGGGTCCGCAGATCACGCTCGGCACGCCCATCTTCTGGAACAGCCCCGCTTCGGTGCCATACGAGACCTTGCCCACCTCAGTGCTTCGGCAGAGCCGCATCGCCCATTGCACGATGGCATCGGTTTCGGAGGCGGCGAGGCCGGTGGTCTGGCTGGCCCACACCAAATCGATGCCAGACCCGGCGTCGATCGCCTGCATTTCGCGCGTCAGGAGCTCGGCATAGGCGCGGATTTCCTGGTAAAGCGCGTCGGAGGAGGCCTGCGGCAGAGTGCGCATGTCGAACTGAAATTCGCAATCCTTGGGAATGACATTGGCGGCGATTCCGCCGCGAATCACTCCCGTCGACAGGGTCGTATAGGGTACGGTAAAGCCATAGTCGCGCTGCTCGAACTGCGCCAGCCGGTCGGCGATCTGGCGGATGAACACGATCAATTTTGCGGCGTATTCGATGGCATTGACCCCGTAGGTCACGTAGCTCGAGTGCGCCTCTCGCCCATGAACCGCGCAGCGGAATCGATTCATGCCCTTGTGGGCGATGATGGGCTGCATGGAGGTCGGCTCCCCCACCACACAGCCTGCCGGACGAATGCCGTGCTCCTCCAGGTCGCGGATCAATTCGCGGACCCCGAGGCAACCCACCTCCTCATCGTAGCTCAGGGCGTAGTGCAGCGGCGCGTCGAGCCGGTTGGCGTTCAGCGCGGCCACGAACTTCGGCGCCTGCGCCAACGCGACGCCGATGAATCCCTTCATGTCGGCCGAGCCGCGCGCGTAGAGCCTGCCGCCGCGTTCCACCGGTACGAACGGATCGCTATCCCAGCTCTGGCCGTCCACCGGGACTACATCGGTGTGGCCGGAGAGAATCAGTCCCGGTTTCTTCGAATCGCCCAACGTGGCGAACAAGTTGGCTTTCTTGCCGGTGGCATCATAGGTGAGCCGCGTGCTCGCCCCCGCCCTGCTCAAGTAGTCCCTAACCCACTCGATGAGCGCCAAATTCGAGTCCCGCGACACGGTGGGAAACTCGATCAGCCGCTCGACCATGGTGCGCGCGGCGGCACTCGGAGCCGGGGACTCGGCGGCAGCGGGCTCGCCGGCAGAGGATTCACGATGGGCGCTCATGAGCGCGATGCCTCGGGCATAAAGCAGCATTTTACCTCAACTTGGCTCGGCGCGAGGCAGTTCCCATGGCATGGGGTCCGGCGCCAACTACCGGGCGCCCCCTGCGTGCGTTGACCCATCGACACAGCGGCGTCCCAGGCGCCCTTCTCATCGTTGGGTTGGGTGCGGCGCCGTACAGACACCGCCGGCACTTGCGGCCAGCATCGAAATGCGGACGATCGATCATTGGGTTGAACTCCGCCGGTCCACCAGTGCTCCCGCGCAGCTCACGAGCACATGTGCTGCGCGAAGACAGTGAACGAAGGGAAGCGAATGACCAACACACGAGCCATTGGCAATTGGGTTCTGGCAAGCATCGCACCAAAGGACTCTCGGCGCCTGGTGGCCGAACTCGAGCCTGTTTCACTCCGTTTCGGCCAAATACTCTACGAGGCCGGTGCAAAAATCAGGCACGTGTACTTTCCGGTGAATTGCCTCATTTCGTTGCTGACGGCGGTCGACAAACGCCGCTCCCTCGAGGTAGGCATGGTCGGCATGGAAGGCATGGCCGGGATGCCCTTTGTTCTGGGCATCGGCGAATCGGGCGTGCGCGCCCTGGTACAGGGCGCCGGCGAGGCGTTGCGCATGCCCGCAGCGTCGTTTCGCATCGAGTTCGACCGGAATCAGCCATTGCGGCGAGCGCTTTTCCGTTACACCTATGCATTGATGGCGCAGATTTCGCAAACGGCTGCGTGCAACCGCTTCCACGAAGCAGAAGCGCGCTTCGCGCGCTGGCTGTTGATGACACGCGAGCGCGTGGGATCGGACGAGTTTCCGATGACTCACGAATTTCTCGCGCATATGCTCGGTGTGCGCCGCGGAGGCGTCACGGAGGCCGCCAGCGCACTCAAGCGGCGCGGACTGATTGACTATCATCGGGGAAAAATTCGGATCCTTGACGCGAAGGGACTCAAGAGCGCCGCTTGCTCGTGCTATCAAATTGTGAAAGCCGCGTTCGAGCGCGCGCAGAGGTAGCCGTCTTTTGGATCGCTCGCGAGGCCGCTATATTTATGCGAACAGCCAATGAGCCGCGCTCATGAAACGCCATCGCGCCATTGGCATTGGGCCCCTCCTCGCCCGCGATTACAACCGACGCCCGGCATCCGCGTGCTGCGCCTCACGAGGCCAGTAGCCGGATCGCCCATAATGCCTATGGATGCCCGTCTCCTGTTCGCGATCGAGCACCACATTCGGGTCGTACGCCGGTGAGTCCTTGATGGATTGCCGCGTCATTCCCACGGAAACCGTCGATTCGGCCCAACTTACCTGATCAATCCATTGCGGAGCAATGAGCACTTGATGGCCCAGCCACCAATTGCTCGTGTCCACGATGAGGTATCGAATGGCCCAGGAGTCCTCGTCGACTAGGAAACCGTGTACGTGACCAATGTCGCCGTCGCTCGCGTGCACGTAATAACGCATGACCGCGTTACCGCTCCGCAGGTGCAGATCATCGTGATGGTGTCCCGCGTCATTCGATTGCAAGCCCGCTTGCAACAGATCCGGATAAAGACCCGCTCCCCACAGGCCGCCGCCTCCCCAGTAACTCCCATACCCGTAGTAGCCGAGATAGCCCATTTCATGCTGGCGTGAAACCGGCTTATCGGTGTCGATGTCGGGGCTGTTGGCGACTTGGCTTCGCGTCAATGCGGCGGGAAGAACCTTTTCCGCCCATTTCGGCCGGCCGATCGCGATGGGCGAAATCAATACCTTGCGCCGCGAGGCCCCCTCGCCGGTCTGTACGACCAGATAGCGGATCACCCACGATTCGTCGTCAAAGTAGAAGTCCTTGACCTGACCAATGATGCCGTCGATGGCACCGATCGTGTAATCCTCCATGCTTTTCATGCTGCGTAACATAGGCGCCTCTTGGTGAAAGATACTGTGTGCCCGGCACTGTGCCCGGTGTGCGAGGGCCATGTCTGTTCGCAAGCGCACGGTCCATGCCGCCCCGGGGCGTCGTCGCCCCCAGCGCCGCGCACACGGCGATCAGCGGGATGCGGCTATACTTTGCAAGCCACCAAGGAGCCAGTGCAGATGCCTAAAGGAGATTTTCCCCACTTTGCCGGCGCATGCGCGGTGGCCGTGCTTGCTCTGGGATGGCAGTGCGCCGCACTCGCGAGCGATGTGCTGCTCGTTCACGGCCATATCTATACCGGCAACCCGCAAGCTCCCTGAGCGCACCAAAGCGAGATGGGCGCCTACAAAGAGGGCCACGTAGAGGGCGCGCCGTAAGAACGGCGCGCCCTCAGGCTAGCGTCCTCGGTTCAGCCACCCGGCTTTTGGGCCCATACGTTGCACCAGCCGCCGGCGGGAACGCTGTGCCCGGCGAAGATATTGCAGCCCGCCGAGGCATCACCGGCTTTCCCTTGGTATTGGGCGCAATTGGCACATTTCTGCGTCGGCTTGAAGGTGGGATTCGCGCTGGCATTGACCTTGCTGCCGTCGGGGGCGTATTTGACCGCCTTGGCCATCGGATCATTGGGGTCAAGAGGCGTCAGGGCGGCGGCGTCGGCCATATTGCCGATGAGTCCCGATCGCCGGAACCAAGGCCCCTGCGACGAGTCCGCCTTTGATCAGTGCGCGACGCGAGATTTTGGTTTGCATCTTTGGAAATCCTATCAGTGGGAAGTAAGTCATGATTTTCCGCGCTTTGCGGGCCCTGTGTGATACGCGGATATCTGTGGTGCGATACGTGGATATCCCATTCGGAAAGTCTTGATTTTAATTGATCAAGGGGTTCGGCGAAAGCCGGTGGTGACAGCCGCGCAAGTTCACGCTACCGTCCGATCATGACATCTTCTGCAGCATCGGGTGACATCGACCTGGAGGCGCTTGGTCGATCGGTGGTCAAGCTGCGCTCCGTGGTTCCCGAGGACGCGTCCACGGCCGGGATATTGGGCAAGGAGCGCATCGGCAACGGAATTGTCATCGACCCCGACGGATTGACGCTCACGATCGGCTACCTGATCGCCGAAGCGAGCGACGTGTGGCTAACCGCGGTTCGGGGCCGTGAGGTGGCCGGTCACGCGCTGGCCTATGACCCGGTCACCGGCTTCGGGCTGGTGCTGCCGCTTGAAAAACTGCCCGTTCCACCGCTGCCGTTTGGTTCTCCGGAGGCATTGGATGCGGGCGGCAAGGGCTATGTGTTGAGTTGTCCGGAATTCTCCAAACCGCAGAGCGTGCAGGTCTTCGCACGACGCGAATTTGCCGGCGCGTGGGAGTACCTGCTTGACAGGGCGATATTTACCATCCCGGCGCATCCTCATTGGTCGGGAGCGGCGTTGATCGACCAACGCGGCGGGTTGATCGGTGTGGGCTCCTTGCTGGTGCGTGAAGTGGTGTCGGGCGAGGAAACGAACGCCAACATGTTCGTACCGATCGACTTGCTGCAACCGATCCTCGAGGATCTGCGCACGCGCGGTCGCGCCATGAGGCAGTCACGGCCATGGCTTGGTGTCTATGCCGTGGAAGTCAGCGGCAAAGTCTATGTGACGGGCACGGCGGAGGCGAGTCCGGCCCGCCGGGCGGATATTCGCGAGGGAGATTTGATCAGCCACGTCGCGGAACACGAAGTCCGCAACGTGGCGGAATTCTATCGGCGACTTTGGGATTTGGGTCCGGCAGGAACCGATGTGCCGCTTACCTTGTTGCGCAGCGGCACGCGCTTGAACCTGACCGTCCATTCGATCGATCGGGCGGACAATTTCAAGCGCCCGCAGGGGCATTGAAGCCGCGCCATGGCTCGAGAACGCCTGCGTGGCATCGGCGCCATGATCGCAGCGGTATTCGTGTTCGCGATCATGGATGCGCTCATGAAACGGCTCTCGGCGCACTATGGACCGCTGCAGGTCTCGTGCATGCGCTGTCTCTCGTCGCTCCTGTGCCTGACGTTGATGATCGGCTGGCAGCGCTCATGGTCGAGCCTGCGGGCCACCATCCCTCTGCTGCACCTGTGGCGCGCCGCGCTCGGCATCGGGATGCTCGCAAGCTTCGTGTATGCCGTGCACCGCCTGACTTTGGCGCAAACCTATTCGCTGTTCCTCGCAGCGCCGCTGTTGATGACCGCCTTGTCGGTGCCGCTGCAGGGCGAGCAGGTCTCCGGCCGGCGCTGGCTCGCCATCGTCGTCGGAATGAGCGGCGTGCTGTGGATCCTGCAGCCTTGGAGCAAAGGCTTCGTGTCCCTGGGCGCCGCGACCGCGGCCGCCGTCGCGACCATCTGCTATTCGCTGAGCGCGTTGACCGTGCGCGCGCTCGGCCGCAGCAATTCGAGCATGTCGATGGTGTTTTGGTATCTGCTGCTGGTCAGCATCGGGTCGGGCATTCTGGCGGCCAACGAATGGCGTCCCGTGCTCTTCGGCGATTGGCCGTGGCTTGCGGGTATCGGGATATCCGGAGCGCTGGGGCAATTCTGGCTGACCGATGCCTTCAGGCGGGCCCCGCCGTCCGTGGTCGGTCCGTTCGAATACACGGCGATTCTCTGGGCATTTGCGATCGACTGGCTGTTCTGGTCTGCAACCCCGTCCATCGGCTTGATCGTCGGTGCCGGCATCGTCATCGCCAGCGGATTGTTCGTGATCTGGGACGAGCGTCGCCTGTCCATGATCGCCTTGAACCCCGCATGCCCTCCGCCCTAACCTGAACTATTCATGAACGAAAGTAATCTCGTGGACAAGGGCCGGAACGGGTGGGTATTTTCCGGACCGCCGTGAACCCATTGCGCTACGCAGTCCCTGCTGCGCGCAAGCCCGGGGTGGCCTTCCATGGCCACCCGTGCGACGCATGCGTGGCACCCTTGGGGGCTGCGGGAAAAACTCCTGTTTTTCACGCTCCGGAAAATACCCACCCGTTCCGGCCTTCTTCGCGCTTTGCTGTAATTCATGAATAGTTCCAGTTAGCTATCGGGTGGCGCGCGGCGCGCCCAATACCAATAAAACGGCAGCCCGAGCAGCAGCAATGCCACGCCCTGCAGCGCCTGGCGCGGCGCTGCGACGAAGGTATTGACCAGCAGGGCGGCCGTGACCAATAAAAACAGGCAGGGAATGACCGGATAGCCGAAGGCGCGATAGGGACGCGGCGCATCGGGCATCGTGCGCCGGAACACGAACAGGGATGCCGTGGATAGTCCATAAAACAGCCAGGAGGCGAAAATGACCGAATCGGTGAGCGTATCGTAGGTGCCGGAAACGGCGAGCAGGCTGCCCCAGACGGCCTGCGCCAATATGGCTCTCACGGGAACATTGGAGTGCGGGGACAGCTTGGCGAGGCCTCGGAAAAACAAACCGTCGCGCGCCATGGCAAATGGAATGCGTGAATTGGCGAGCACGCTCGCATGCAAGGATCCGAAGGAGGAGACCATGAGAGCCACCGCGGTCAGGGAAACCGCGACCGGCCCCAGGAAGCGCTTGAGAACCTCGGTGGCCACCGACGAACTGATCGGGATGTCGGCGATCTCGAGGGGCGCCAGCGCGTAGTAATACGCGGTGTTGACGAAAAGATATAGCGCGCCCACCACCAGCATCCCGCCGATGAAGGCGCGCGGCAGGTTACGTTGCGGATCGCGAATCTCGCCCGCGAGCGGCGCGACGTTGTTCCAGCCGTCGTACGCCCACAGGGCGCCCAACATGGCGGCCCCGAAACCCGCAATGCCGCCGCGCGCGGAGGCGGCTACACCCTCGCAGCTCCCGAGCAAGCCAGACCCATCCAGATGCGTCCAATCGCCGGGCGCAAATAAAAACGCGCCGATGCCGATGCCGAGCACCAATGCGACCTTGGCAATCGTCGCCAGGAGCGCGGTGCGGCCTCCGGTCGATACCGAGGCGCAATTGATGAGCGCCACGGTCCAAATCGTCGCGAGCGCAATGAGCGTCAAGCCGCCGACCTGCAGGTGCATACCGAGGAATTGACCGCCGATGTGCCAGCGCTGCAAGGCGCCGCCCAGCGCCACATTCATGAAGATCGCGAGCCCGACGGCGAGCGCGGCCTGCGCACCGGTGCGGAAAACCGCGAACGCCATCCAGCCGAAGAGAAACCCCATGATCCGGCCGTACGCACGGCGCAAATACACGTAGTCGCCGCCCGCCTCCGGCATCATTGCCGCGATTTCCGAGTACGAGAAACTTCCGGCCAGCGAGAGCAGTCCTGCGGCGACCCACACCAGCATGACCATTTTCGCGCTGCCCACGTTGCAGGTCATGACGCGGGTCTTCAGAAAGACACCGGCGCCGATCATATTGGTGACATTGACGGCAACTGCCGCCCACGCACCAACTCCCCGGGTCAGTTCGGGCCGAGGTATTGCTTGAGCGCTCTCACGATGCATCCGTCCATTAGTATCGCAGGAACCCTGCGCGGAGTACTCGAGAAAGTGGGCGCGCGTGATCGGCGCCACGCGGCAACCGGGGCGAAGTCCCCGAAGTTGCCGCTGACCGGATCCTTAGCTTGCGAAAGCGACGAGCGCGCCGATCGTCAACAATCCGGTGCCGACGAGCAGCGTGTTGTGGCCCCATCGTTCAATGACTGAAAGCATGTGAATCTCCTCGCTCAACACCTCGAGAAAGCGCCTTGGCTCTCGAGAAAATGCCGCTCCGACCGCGGCTAAACGCTGATAACGATAATGGGGGCGCAAGCTACCATTTCCAGCCCGAGGAGAGAGCTGCGCCACGTCGCAGAATGCGCCTGGAAGGGCAAAAATGACGGTATTTACTGTGCGCGGCCCCGGCCCTGGGCGCGGCCGCAGCTCTGGCCCGGCCCGGCGCTCCGGCCTCAGGTCGGCGAAGCGTTGATTATTGTCCGGTCTTGATGCGGGTCCACACCCGCGTGCGCTGCCGGTCGTAGTCCGGGCCGAGTTCGGCGGGCAGGTACAGCCGCGCCCGAATCGCGGGCGGCGGGTACACCGCCGGATCATCCAGGATATCCTTGCGGACATAGGGTCGCGCGCCGAGATTATCGTTGCCGTAGTCAATGTCGTTGGTGATCTCGGCAATGACCTTGGGGTCGAGGATGAAATTGAGGAATTTGTGCGCGGCGTCGGGATGGGGGGCCGAGGCCGGAATCAGGAACGCGTTGTAGGTGATGTTGGAGCCTTCTTTGGGCAGCGTGAAGGCGAGGTGAGCGCCGGTGCCGTCCTCGCGCGCTCGGAGCTGGGCGACCGAATAATCGCTCGACCAGGCGATCGCGAGACAGGTTTCCTTCGAGGCCAATTGGTGCCAATAATCATTGGAGTCGAACTGGCGGATGTAGGGCCGCACCGACATGACGATCTGCTCGGCCGCTTTGAGATCCTCCGGGCGCCGTGAATTCGGGTCGAGATGCAAATAGGCCAACGCGAGTTCGATTACGTCGTCCGGCGAATCGAGAAACGTCACTCCGCAGTCTGCGAATTTGGCGATGACCTTGGGGTCGAACAGCATGGCCGAGCTGTCGATCGGCGCGTCGGGCATGCGGACCTTGATCATGTCCACGTTGTAAATAAAGCCGTTCATGGCGTGCAGATATGGGACCGCGTGGCGATTGCCCGGATCCGCCGCAGCCTGCACCGCGAGTACGGCCGGATCCAGGTACTTCCAATTGGGCAGCTTGCTCTTGTCGAGCGGCAAATAGGCGCCCGCCTTGATTTGGCGGCCGTAAAAACCGGTGGTGGTGCTCACGATGTCGAAACCCGAATGGCCCGCGAACATCGCCGTCTCCAGGGTTTCGTTGGAGTCGTAGAATTGGTAAACGACTTTGATGTGCGTGGCGTGTTCGAACTCGGCGATCGTGTGGTAGCCGATGTAGTCCGCCCAATTGTAGATGTTCAGCACCTGCCCTTCGGGTTCGGGAATCGGGTGCTTGCGCCCGCTGCAGGCGCAGACCAAAAGAGCGGCGCACAACCCGGCGGTTAAATATCTAGGCACGCGCCAGTTCGGAATCGATCCATTCATGAAATTGGCGGATGGCGTATTCCTCGGGCATGACCACCCCGCGAACGTGGGGCGCCGCGCGCAGTCCCCGCTGGTTCAGTTCGCAAACCTCCGCGTCCTCGGTCATGACCAGACCGGTGAATTCGACGATGCGTCTCAAGTCGAAGTTCGGGTCCGCCAGCGTCAGCGGCATGAACAGGTATTCGACGCGCAGCTCGGTCTGCTCCGGGCCCAGAGGCCGCAGGCGCACCACGCGCACATAATCCGGATGGCCGACGATGAATACCGACGGCAGGCCGGTCATGTAGACATAACCCAGTTTGAGGTCCTCTTCGGAGAGTCCGGGAAACGGCGCTCCGCTCAGCTGCCCGTCCGATGTCCAGGTATGGGCGCCCAAGCGTACACCGCCCTTGTATTTCGGATCCGAATCCGCCGCATGGCGCATCCAGTGCGGATCGTCGCGCTCCTCCATGATGCCGCGGCCGTAGATCGGCACCAGGCTGGAGAGCTTGGGGTGCACGCCCGGGCAATGCAGGCACTCGTTGAAGTTCTCCCAGAAAATTTTCCAATTGCATTGAATCGTCTTGACGAAGGTATGGCCGAGGACGAGCTCGCCCAACCGCCAAGCGTCGAGCCGGTCGAGCCGCACATCGAACAGGCGTGCGAAGTCCGGCGGATTCTCCGTCATTGCGATGAATATGAATCCGTTCCATTCCCGCACCTTGATCTTGTAGAGCGGAAAATCGGCGACGTCGAAGCCCGCGCCGTGAGATCGCGAGGAGGTGCGCTTAAGTTCGCCTTGCAGATTGTAGGTCCACGCATGATAGGGGCAGATGATCGCGCCGGAGCGCAACGTTCCCGCCTCCTCCCGGCACAAGGCCGCACCGCGGTGGCGGCAGGTGTTGTGAAAACCCTGCAATGCACCGCGCTCATCGCGCACCAACAGCAGTCTCTGGTCGCCGATTTCGAAGGTGCGGAACGCTCTCGCCGCCGAAACCTCGCTCGAACGGCCGGCATAAATCCAGTTCCGGTACCAGATCCTCTGCAGTTCCCGCTCAAAGTGGCGCGGCTCGAAATACGAATCCGCGGACAGACCCGGTGCAAGTTCGGCGAGTGCGGTGCAGCCGGGGTCTCTGGTCTCGGATGTGCTCACGCCGCCCTCCTTCGCCTGCAATCTCGCGTCGGATGACGCGATCGAAAGCTTATGCTCGCATCAATGCCCCGCTGGGATCAAACGCGGCTGCCGACAGAGGGATTGCGCTGCGGCGCTCGCCGATGATTTCAATCTCAAACCCGCTGTCGGCCGTCGCCAGCGACGCAGGCACATAGCCCAATGCCAGGGAGTGGCCGACACGGTGCCCGAAGGCACCCGAAGTGACCCAGCCGACGGCTTTCCCATCGTGCCAGATCGGTTCATCGCCGATCGCATCGGCGTCCGTGGCCTCCACCCGGAAGCTTCGAAGCCGCAATGCGCCGCCGCGCTCCTTCTCGAGGCCGGCGGCCTCGCGGCCGATGAAGTCATCCTTTTTGAAATCGACGAAGCGCCCGAGGCCCGCCTCGAAGGGACCATAGATGGGCCGATACTCCCGCGCCCACGTGCCGAAGCTCTTTTCGATGCGCATGACATTCAACGCCCGGCCGCCAAAGTGTTTGAGCCCGAATTCGCGGCCGGCCTTGACGAGTGAATCGTAGAGCGCCCGTTGATAGTCCGTGGTCACCCAGATTTCGTAGCCCAGATCGCCGGTAAAGGAGACGCGGCCGACGTAGCCCGGCACCATGCCGATTTCCATGCGCCGAAACGACATGAAGGGAAAAGCCGCGGTGCCCAGGTCATCGCGCACCAGGCTTTGCAGCAGCGCCCGCGATTTCGGTCCCGCCACCGAAAGCCCCGTATATTGCATGGCGCATGGGCGCACCGAAACGCCCTGCGGCGGCAAGTGCCGCTCGAACCAGCGCATGTAGTAGGTTTCCGCCGCATAGGTGCCGACCAGGAAGATGTGATCCTGCGCGACGCGGCACATGGTGAAATCCCCGATGAGCTTACCGCGCTCGTTCAGCATCGGCGTCAAGGCGATCCGGCCCACGGCGGGCACCCGATTCGCCATGATGCGCGAGAGCCATTCGGTCGCGCCGGGACCGCGCACGTCAAACTTGCCGTAGTTGGAAATCTCCAATAGACCCACGCCCTCGCGCACCGCTCGACACTCGGCGGCAACGTGCGGATGGGCGTTCGAGCGCCGGAAACTCACTTCGTCTTTGGCTTCCTCGGCGCTGGGCGCGAACCATAAGGGGTGCTCCAACGTACAGTAATCGCCAAAGACCGCGTGCTGCGCCGCGAGCCTCTCGTAGATCGGCGTGGTGCGCAGGGGGCGCGCCGCGGGAAGCTCTTCGTTCGGAAAGCGGATCCTGAACCGGCGCGAGTAATTCTCCCGCACCTTGGCGTTGGTGTAGGCCAAGGTGGTCCAGTCGCCGTAGCGCGCCACATCCATGCCCCAAATGTCGGCTCCCGGGTCGCCCTCCGCCATCCAGCGCGAGAGCGCCAATCCGACCCCGCCTCCCTGGCTGAATCCCGCCATGACGCCGCAGGCAACCCAGAAATTCTTCAAACCCTTGATCGGACCCACGAGCGGATTGCCGTCGGGCGCGAAGGTGAAAGGTCCGTTCACGACTTTTCTGATGCCCGCCTGTCCCAGCGCCGGAAAATGCTCGAAACCCACCGCCAGGCTCGGGGCGATGCGATCCAGATCGTTCGGCAACAGATCCTGGCCGAAATCCCAGGGCGTGGTCACGGGAGACCAGGGCACGCCGGCGCGCTCATAGGTGCCCATGAGCATGCCGCCGCGCTCCTGGCGAATGTAAATTTCGCCTTCGAAATCGATGCAATGCAGCTGTTCTTTCTTCCCGGCGAGCTCCGGCATATCGCCGGTGATCAGATATTGATGCTCCATGGCGAGTATCGGCAGTTCGAGGCCGACCATGCGTCCGACCTCGCGCGCCCACAGGCCGGCCGCGTTCACCACGTGCTCGGCGTGAACGATGCCGTGATCGGTGATCACATCCCAGGTGCCGTCGGGCCTCGCCTTGAGATCCGTGACGCGGGTCTTGCGGACGACTTCCGCGCCGCCGATTTGCGCCGACTTGGCGTAGGCGTGAGTGACGCCGTACGGGTCCACATGGCCTTCGATGGGATCGTACATCGCGCCCGCGAAATGCTTCTTGTCCATGAGCGGAAACAGCTTTGCCGCCTCCTCGACCGATATGATCTCGAGGTCCATCTTGAGGTATCGGCCGCGCGCCTTTGCCATCTTCAGCCAATCAAGCCGCTCGCGCGTGCCCGCGAGCATGATGCCCCCGGTGATGTGCACGCCGCAGGACTGTCCCGAGATGCGCTCGATCTCCTTGTAAAGCTCGATCGTGTACTGCTGCAGCTTGGCGACGTTCGGGTCGCCGTTGACGGTGTGCATGCCGCCGGCCGCGTGCCAGGTCGACCCCGACGTCAGCTCCGCCCGCTCGATGAGCAGCACGTCCTTCCAACCGATCTTGGTCAAGTGGTAGAGCACGCTGGCGCCGACGACGCCGCCGCCGATCACCACCGCTTGCGCGTGGCTTTTCATGCGATCACTCATTGGATACCGCCAAATGGATGTTGGGCGCCGCGGCTGCCGCCCCGCTGCCGAATCTCTCGATCAGCCAAGAGCGGAACAGGGCGATCGCCGTATCGCCGAGCGCTTCGGGGTGGGTAATCAAGTAATAACCGTAGCCGTCGTCCAATATGTCCTCGAAAGGCATGACCAAACGACCCGTGCGAACATGGTCGCCGAAAAGGTAGGTGTCGATGAGCGCGATGCCCTCGCCGCTCAGGGCGTATTGCACCGCCAGAAGCGCGGTGTCGAACACCAGACCGCGCTCGACGTTCACCGAACCGAGGCCCGCCTGTCGAACGAATTGCGTCCACAAGTGGTGGCGCGGGCAGTCGGAGAGGCGCACGTGCACGAGTTCGTTGGCCTCGATAAACTCGGCCAGGCTCTTGCCCGCGCAGCGGGCGGCAATGTTCGGATGGCACAGCACGCTCAAGCGCGCCGGCCACAATAGGTCCTTCACGAGGTCCGTCACCGTGGGCTTCGAGTACACCACCGCCACATCGACATCGCTGGGCGGCGGTCCGACGCCGTAGGGACTCACGAGATCGATCTCCACTTCCGCGAGGATGCGCCGGAAATCCCTCAAGATCGGCACCGCGAGATGCGCCGCAAAGCTCGGCGGCATCTGAACGCGCAGCGTGCGCAGGCTCGCGGCGCTCTCGTTGCGGATATCGTCGAGCGCGTATTCCAGGCGGTCGAAGGACTTTTGCACGGCGGGCAACAGATGCTGGCCCGCCTTGGTCAACACCAGGGTATGCGGCCGGCGTTCAAAGAGCTGCGCGCCGATCAGTTTTTCCAGCGCGATCACGTGCCGGGACAATGCGCTCTGCGAGATCAGGAGCGCATTGGCTGCGGCGGTGAAGCTCGAATGCTTGGCCACTCCCTCGAAGGCGCGAAGCGCGTTCAACGGCAGCCAGCGGCGATCGATGGTTGTCTTGTTCATGATTTTTCAAGGTGCCCAGGATTTGGTGTAGCCGATGGCCCGTTTTTGATCCTCAATGATAGTCTTGGACGCGAGGTACAAATGATAAGCGGCCCAAAAGCCGCTCGGGGCGAGGACCAGGAGCGCCAGGCGCAGCGAGACCGCATCGGTGGCATGCGCTCCGGCGAACCAATTGCTCAACAGGCCGACGAACCATGGCGCCACCATCAGATTCAATACATTGGCAACGAGCAGAGAAATCGCGATGAACATGTTGCGCATGCGGCAGGGCGCGAGATTGTTGAGCAATCCGAAACACGGTCCGATGTAAAAATAAATGGCGGGAATGAACATGCAAAACATTATTTTGCACATCTCCAGCGAGTGGGTCCAATAGGCGATCATCGAGGGGATGGTGGCGAGGCCGATACCGGCGGCCAGCAACCAGACCACGCGCCTTGGATCGGCCATGTACGGACGGGACAAAAACCATGCCGTGCCGACCGTGGCGAGCGAGCCGCCCCACAGATGAATGTCTCCGGTGACGGCGCCCGCTTGACCGACGTCGAGATTGTAAGCCCGCTGCAGGTAGGTGGGCGTCCAGTAAATCAGGCCCCATCCCCACAGAGCGCACAGACCGCCGCCCATCACGACGTGAAAGGCCGCCTTTTGATGCCATAAAAATTTGAGCGATTCCCATAGCGAGGGTTTGATCTCATCGACGATCGCATCGAGGCGGCCCCGCGCCGGTTCGCGCACCGTGATGTAGACGATGATGCCGACGAGAAGCCCCGGAACGCCGAGCGCCAGGAAGGCCGCGCGCCAGCTGTAGGCATGTGCGACGGCGCCCGCCATATTGGCGCCCAGCCAGGCGCCGATCGGCGCGCCGAGCGCCAGCACCGTCATGGCCATCGGCCGGCGGTCGGCGGGAAAATAATCGGAGACGATCGCGGTCGAGGGCGGCGTGCCGCCCGCCTCGCCGACGCCGACGCCGATGCGTCCAAGAAAGAATTCCGCGTAGGTTCGCGACAGTCCGCACAGCGCCGTGAATGCGGACCACACGATTAGAGAAATGGCCAGGATGTTTCGGCGGTTGGACCGGTCGGCCAGCCACGATACCGCAATCCCGAACGTGACATAGAAGATCGCCAGCGGCCAGCCGGTGAGAAACGCGACGCCCGCATCGTCCAAGTGCAATTCGATTCGAATCGGCTCGAGCACGGTGGATACGACATAACGGTCGGCGATATTGATCGCGTAGATCAGGCAGGTCAGGATCAGCACGTACCAGCGCAGTATCGAGGAAGGCGCCTGGGCTCGAGGGACGTCTATCGCGGTGCTGCTCAAGGTCGTGCTTACCCCGTTAGGTTCGATCGTTCGCACCATACAGGGTTCGAATCCGTAATGCGACGGCCGGCCCGGTCTGCGCAAAATGGTATGGGCGAATCGCGAAATGGCATAGCGCGCTGAGGGGATAAGATTAAGCTCCTATCCGTGGATAATTTCGACTACGTCATCATCGGGGCCGGCACCGCGGGCTGCGTCCTCGCCGATCGCTTGTCGGCGGACGGGCGCAATCGCGTGCTCATCCTCGAGGCCGGCGGCTCGGACGCGCGCTTTTGGATCAAGACGCCGATCGGCTACGGATTCACGTTCGCGGACCCGCAGGTCAACTGGAAGTACCAGTGCAGCCCAAGTCCCGGCCTCGATGGCCGCAGCATGTACTGGCCGCGCGGGCGCGTCGTCGGCGGCTCGAGCTCCATCAATGCGATGGTGTATTGCCGCGGCATGCCCGCGGATTTCAACGACTGGCGAGACCTCGGGAACAGCGGCTGGGGCTGGGACGATGTGCGTCCTTACTTCGAGAAATCGGAGCGGCGCGTGGCGCCCGATGGGCATGCGCTGACGGACGGTCCGCTCGACGTCAAAAATGTCACGCCGTTTTTACATCCGATGCGCGCCAATTGGCTGGAGGCGGCCGCTGAATTGGGACTCCCCGTCACCGATGACTTCAACGGCGCGCGGCCGGAGGGACTTGGCTGCTACCAGGTCTCGATCCGCAACGGCCGGCGCTGGTCGGCCGCGGACGCCTTTCTGCGCCCCGCTCTGCGGCGCCGCAATGTGTCGCTCGAGACAGAGGCGTGGGCCAGCCGGTTGCGCTTCGACGGGCGCCGTGCCCTGGGAGTGGAGTATGCAAAGGACGGCGAGTCGCGCTATGCCGCGGCCGCCCGTGAGCTGATCGTGTGCGGGGGGACGGTCAATTCGCCCCAGCTGCTGCAGCTCTCCGGAATTGGTCCGGCCAGGGTCCTCGCCGCTCACGGCATCGAGGGCGTGCTCGACAACCCACATGTGGGCGGGCATCTGCAGGATCATCTGGCCGTCGTGTATTCCTTCAAGGCAACCCGGCCGACGCTGAACGATGAGCTGAATTCCGTGTTCGGACAATTCATCGCCGGTGTCCGTTACCTCATCGCTCGCAAGGGTCCGCTCGCGTTGAGCGTGAATCACTGCGGCGGCTTCGTGCGCGCCGACGCGAGCGCATCGCGTCCGGACATGCAGCTGTACTTCAACCCTGTGACCTATGGGGCGGGAGACGCCTCGCGCACCCGCATCAGGCTCGACCCATTTCCAGGATTTTATCTGTGCTTTCAACCCACGCGGCCCACCAGTACCGGCCGCATCGACCTTGCGAGCCGCGATTTTCGCCGCGCGCCCGCCATCACGCCGAACTACCTGGCCACCGATAAGGACGTCGAGGATGCGTTGCGCGGCGGGCGATTGATGCAAGCCTTCGCCCGCACCCGGTCGATTCGGGCGCTGATTCGCGAGCCGATCGAGCCCGATCTTTGCCGGATGGGCGATGCGGATCTGATTGCGGATTTTCGAGCACGCGCGGCCACCGTCTATCACCCGGTCGGCACCTGTCGCATGGGCCAGAGCCCGGACGACTCGGTGGTCGATGCCGCGCTCAGGGTGCATGGGATCGAGCGCTTACGGGTGGTGGACGCATCGGTGTTTCCCACCGTGACCTCGGCGAACACCAATGCGCCGACGCTCATGGTGGCGCAGAAAGCCGCGGATCTGATACTGGCGGCATGAACAATAAGGAAAAGGAACGGTCATGAAACTCGACAGCGTCAAAGTATTCGTCGTGGGCAACCCGCCGCCCGGTTACGGCGGCCGCTACTTCGTCTTCTTGAAGCTCAAGACCGCCTGCGGAATCGAGGGCGTGGGTGAGGTTTATGCGGCGACCTTCGGGCCGAGAGTCGTCGCCTCGATGATCGAGGACGTCTTTGCGCGCCGCTTTTTGGGTCGCGATCCGTTCAGGATCGAGGCGATGTGGCGGGAGGCCTACGGCTCAGGCTTCAGCCTGCGCCCCGATCTATCGCTCGTGAGCGTGATCAGCGGACTGGAAATGGCGTGTTGGGACATCGTCGGCAAGGCCCTCGAGCAGCCGATCTACAATCTCCTGGGCGGCAAGGTGCACGAGCGCCTGCGCAGCTACACGTATCTTTACCCCGCCGACGGCGAGGGCGAGGAGTTCTACCACGATGCGGACGCCTCGGCCGAGCGCGCCGCGGAATACGTGAAGCAGGGGTTTACCGGCCTCAAGTTCGATCCCACCGGCGGCTATTCGGCCTACGATCCGCGCCAGCCCACCCAGGAGGCGTTGGAGCGCACCGTGCGCCTGGTGCGGCTGGTGCGCGACGCGGTGGGCCATCAAGCGGATCTGCTGGTGGGGACCCATGGCCAATTCACCACCTCCGGTGCGATCCGCCTCGCCAAGCATCTGGAAAAATACGATCCGCTGTGGTTCGAAGAGCCGGTGCCGCCGGAGATGCCCGAACAGATGGCGCTCGTCGCGCGCGGCACCAGCATCCCGATCGCGACCGGCGAGCGTCTCAACACGAAATATGAATTCGCACGGGTATTGGCGACCGGCGCCGCCAACATCCTGCAGATGAATTTGGGAAGAGTCGGCGGTATTCTCGAAGCGAAAAAAGTGGCGGCGCTCGCCGAGGTGCACTACGCGCAAATTGCACCGCACCTCTACTGCGGACCGGTGGTCGGCGCGGCGAATATCCAGATCGCCGCCTGCACGCCCAATTTCCTGATCTTGGAGAGCATTCAACAGTGGGGCGGATTTCACGCCCGATTATTGAAAACCCCGATTCGCTGGGAATCCGGTTATGTGATTCCACCGAGCGCACCGGGATTGGGAGTGGAACTCGACGAAGCGGTGGCGCTCGCGCACCCTTATGCGGGCGGCCCATTGCATCTCGAGATGGCGGACCGACCCCTCGGCTAAAGGAGAGGCAGTCGATGCGTTACGGTTTCATCGGGTTGGGGCATTTGGGCAAGCATTTGGCGGCGAATCTGGCGCGCGGCGGATTCGAGGTCGCAGTCCATGATTTGGACCGCCGCTCGGCGGATGCGGTGGTCGCGTCCGGCGCGACCTGGGTGCCGTCGGTCGCCGCGCTCGCCAAATCCTGCGACTGTCTGATCACCTGCCTGCCCTCCCCCAAGGCCACCGCTTCGGTGCTCGAGGAGGCTTTGCCGGTCATGCGCGCCGGCAGCACCTGGATGGAGATGAGCACCAATGATTTCGCCGAGGTCGAAGCGCTCGCGGCGCGCGCCGAGGGGCTGGGTATCGAGACCCTCGCCTGCCCGGTCACCGGCGGCGTGCATCGAGCCGAAGCGGGCGATATCACCGTGTTAGTTGGCGGCGCGCAACAAGTCTACACGGCTCACGAAGCCGCCTTGAAGGCGATGGGCGGTCGCGTCATCCATTTGGGGGGCATCGAGCAGGCGACGGTGACCAAGGTGGTCACCAACATGCTGGCCTTCATTCATTTGATCGCCGCCGGGGAGGCGCTGATGCTCTGCGCCAAGGCCGGCGTCGATCTGCGTGCCGCCTATGAGGCGATCGCGGCGAGTTCCGGCAACAGCTTCGTGCACGAGACCGAAAGCCAGGTCATTTTGAATGGCAGCTACGACATTGGTTTTACGATGGATTTGGCTTGCAAGGACGCGGGATTCGCCCTCGAGTTCGGCCGCCGCTTCGGCGTGCCTTTGAGGCTAGCGGGGGTCATGGAGCAGATCTTCATCGAAGGCCGGGCACGCTATGGCGGCGGGGCCTGGTCGTCGATGATCGTCAAGCTACTGGAGGATGCCGTCGGGACGCCGCTGCGCGCCCCGGGATTCCCGGCCCGGTTGGGGCCCGAACACAGCTAAGGGCCCCGCGAAGCGCGCCCCACATCGAATTTTCGCATGGCTGAATCGAAATTCAGCATGCGCCGATGCTTGGCTACAACAAAATAGGGCTTCCGTTCTGCAGCGGCGATGCTATTCTCTGGGGTAATTGCAGGTCCGCTGGGAAAGTCCATAAGGGCGACCCGAAGAAGAGCACCGATTTCTACGTAAGGGGATTGACGCATGAATGCTAATTCGAAGTTGTCCTACGCGATCGCCGCGATCTTGAGCGGTTCCACCGCCGGCGGCTTCGCCCACGCGGCCACGGCAACGGATACGGCGGACACGAATTCCGACAGCATCGCAGAAATCGTGGTGACCGCGCAGAGGCGTGTGGAAAATGCCCAGGACGTGCCCATCACCATCCAGGCGCTGACCGGCGTTACTTTGCAGCAGCTGCACGTCCAGACCTTCGACGATTTCGTCAAGTACTTGCCCAACGTGACCGTCTCCAGCGCCGGCCCCGGCCAGGGCAGCATTTTCATGCGCGGCCTGTCGGTCGGCGTCACTGGCCAGCAAGGCACCGGGACCACCGGCCCCTTCCCGAACGTCGCCGTGTATCTCGACGAGCAATCCGCGCAGCTGCCGGGCCGTAATTTGGACGTGTACGCCGCCGACATCGAGCGGGTGGAAGTGCTCGAGGGTCCGCAGGGCACCCTCTTCGGATCGGGCGCCCAGGCGGGCGTGCTGCGCTACATCACCAACAAGCCCAAGCTCGACACCACCGAGGGCAACGTGAATGCGGGCTACAGTTATACGGCCGGCGGCAACCCCAACAGCAATGCCAACGGGATGATCAATATTCCGCTGATCGACAATACCTTGGCGGTGCGCGCGGTGATCTACAACGACGCGCGCGGCGGCTATATCAACAACGTGCCGCAGACCTTCACGCGCTCGCAGACCGACGAGGGTTTCGATCACGAGGGTTATTTATTACCCACGAACAGCGCCTCGATCAACAACAACAACCTGGTCGCCAATGACATCAACCCGGTGACCTACACCGGCATTCGAGCGTCCATGCTGTGGAAGGTCAACGACGCCTGGGACGCGCTGCTAACGCAAAGCTATCAGAACATGGACGCGCAGGGCGTGTTTTATCAGATGCCCTACGGTTCCGAGGGCACCAAGTTCAACAGCCTGGGCGAACCTTACGGCGGGGTTCCGCTGCCGCCTTATTCGGTGACCCTGTACGAGCCCTCCTTCGACAAGGACAAGTTCGAAAATACCTCGCTCGTGGTCAACGGCCAGGTCGGCCCCTTGAAGATCGTCTACGCGGGCGGTTATCTCGTGCGCAACGTCGAGCAATCCCAGGACTACACCAATTATTCGCGCGGCGTGTACGGCTCCTATTACCAGTGCACGGGAGTTTCGAGCAACGCGCCGGGGAACAAACCCACCGGCGTCTGCTACTCGCCCGCCGGGACCTGGCAGGATACGGAGAAAAACACCCACAACACCCAGGAACTTCGCTTCAGCTCGCCGGATGATCTTAGGGTCCGGGGCATCGGCGGACTGTATTGGGAAGAATACAAGATCTACGACGACAACAACTGGCTCTACAAGACGGTACCCACCTGCTCGCCCACGTTCAACGACAATTGCTTCAACAACGTGCAGCCGCTGCCCGGCATGACCGCGAACGATCCGAGCCAGCGCAACGACAGCGTCGGATTCTTCGACGATTCGACGCGCACCGTCATACAAAAGGCCGTATTCGGATCGGTCGACTTCGACATCATCCCGAAGAAGCTGATCCTGACGGCGGGAACCCGGTACTACCATTTCGACGAAGAGCAGGAAGGCGGCGACGTCGGGAGCTTCTATTGCAAAAACTACGCGCCGACCACGTACTTTGGCTCGTGCGCCCCGGGGCATCCCGGACCGGGGAGTCCCTACCACTATGCCTTCAACAACTCGGGCTTAAACGGCTCGACTTATTCGGGCTTTCGCAGCCGTGGAAACTTAAGCTGGCACGCCACCGACGATATTTTGCTGTACTACACCTGGTCGCAGGGTTTCCGGCCGGGCGGATTCAACCGCGGTTCGACCCAGACTCAACCGGATCCAAGCGTATGTCCCAAGACGAACCCAACCTGCGCCGCCGGGGCTTATCAGTGGGCGACTCCCGCGACTTACAGCCCGGACACCTTGACCAACAACGAGATCGGATTCAAGACCGAGTGGTTCGCGCACCGGCTGCAGTTGAACGGCGCCGTGTACCAGGAGGATTGGAAGAATACCATCGTGGAATTCTTCGACCCGCAGCAGGGCTTCGGCAATTTGACGTTCTCGACCAATGGACCTAACTACCGTGTGCGGGGCGTCGAGCTGCAACTGGTCGCGCGGGTGATGGACCAATTGACGGTGACGAGCTCGGGAACTTACAACAGGAGCACCCAACAGAATTCGCCTTACTTGATCAACAACAATCCCGCGAGCCCGAATCTCGGGAAGCCGATTACCCAATTTGCGAATGTCTATGGCTTGCAGGGCTCGCCCCTGGCGCAGTCGCCGCTGTATCAGGTCAACACGCGTATCCGATATGAGTTTCCGCTGGGGGATTACAAGGCGTTCACGCAGGTGGGCGGGCAGTACAACGCGAGTGTCTGGTCCAACGTCGGCCAGGTCGACAACTATTACCAGCCGCCGTTCGCCACCTTCGACGCCTCCGCCGGCATCGCCAAGGATCAGTGGAACGTGCAGGCCTTCTCGCAAAATATTGCGAGCAGGAATGCCAGCACCTACACCAGTACGGCGCAGTTTGTCCAGACCCAGACGGTGCTGCGTCCGCGGATCGCCGGCGTGATGTTTGGCTATAAGTTCTAGGGTGGATGCCGGCCGCGGCGGCGATGAGCCGTTTGCGGGGTTGAGGAAATCGAAAGCGGGCATTGCTGCCCGCTTTTTTTAAAGTTTGGGCGCCCCAGAGAGGGCCATGCAAGCAGCGATTACAAGCCCGCCACCGAAGCCGACGCCCGTAGAGACGGAAGTCAAGCGGATTAGGGCGCTGCTGGAGAACGGCAAGTTCCAGCCCGCGCTCGACGCAGCGGAGGCGCTGCGGATGGAGGTTCCCGAGAACCGCGACGTCCTCTACATGGTCGCTGTGGCGCAGCGCTATTTGCAACGCATTCCGGATGCGCTGGCCACCCTCGCGCGGCTCGAAAGGCTTCACCCGGGATACGCTCGATTGTTCCAGGAGCGCGGGCATTGCTATGTGGCGGTGCGCGCCGCCGACCCGGCCATCGAGGCCTATCAGCGGGCGGTTACCTTGAATACCTGCCTGCCGGCGAGCTGGAATGCGCTCGAGAAGCTCTATCGCATGACGGGTCGAACGGCGGACGCAGAAGGCGCGGCGGGTCAAGTATCGCGCCTCGCGGAGCTTCCGCCCGAGGTCGTGACCGCCTTCAGCATGTACGCGGACGGCGAGGTGAGCGACGCCGAGGATATCATCCGCCGGTATCTCTTGACCCATGGCGATCACGTCGAGGCGATGCGGCTGCTCGCGAAGATCGGCCTGGATCTCGATGTCGTCGATGACGCCGAATTGCTGCTCGAGAGCGCGCTCGCCATCGCGCCCGACCATCGCCTGGCGCGCCACGAATACGCAATCGTCCTGGTCAAGCGCCACAAGCACCTCGAGGCGCGCCGGGAGATGGAGAAATTGCTCCAACTCGATCCCCGCAATCGCGCTTACCGTACGACCTACGCGACGGTGTGCACCGGACTCAGCGACTTCGATCGTGCCTTGCCGCTGTATCGCGAGGTCCTCGCCGAGACACCGAACGATCCGGAGCTGCATTTGTCGATTGCACACGCGCTGAAGACCCTCGGCCGGACCGAGGAAGCCATCGCATCGTATCGAGCGGCAGCGACGGCCCGCCCGCGCTTTGGGGAGGCATATTGGAGCCTCGCCAACTTGAAGACCTACCGCTTCACCGATGCGGAAATCGCCCGGATGCGCAGCGACGAAGCGGCGGGCGATACGGCGCTCGCCGACCGGTACCACTTGTGCTTCGCGCTGGGTAAGGCGCTCGAGGACCGCGCCGAATATGCGGAGTCGTTCGCCTATTACGCCCGCGGCAACGCCTTGAAGAAAACCGAGATCCGCTACCGGCCCGAACCGATGGAGCGAAACGCCGGCCTGCAAGCCTCGATTTGCACTCGGGAATTCTTCGCCGCGCGCGTCCGATGGGGATGCCCGGATCCCTCCCCCATTTTTGTCGTCGGGCTGCCCCGCTCGGGTTCCACGCTCATTGAACAAATTCTCGCCTCACACTCGCGGGTGGAGGGCACGATGGAGCTTGCGGAGATTCCCCGGCTGGTCCAGGAGCTTCAGGGACGCGAGAAAATCGACTCGACTCCGCGCTATCCGGGGATCCTGGCCGAACTCACCAAGGATGAGTTCAAGCGATTGGGCGAAGGGTATCTTGAAAGCTCCCGGGTTTACCGCAAGGGAAAAGAGTTCTTCATCGATAAAATGCCGAATAATTTCAGGCATTTGGGTCTCATTCACCTCATGCTGCCGAACGCCAGGATTATCGATGCGCGGCGCGATGCCCTCGCCTGCTGCTTCAGCAACTTCAAGCAGCTGTTCGCCTCCGGCCAGCAGTTCACCTACAGCATCGAGGACATCGCCCGCTATTACCGGATGTATGTGCAGCTCATGGCACATTGGGAGCAAGCGCTTCCCGGAAGGATTCTGCGCGTCCAGCACGAAGACGTTGTCGCTGATCTCGAGTCGAACGTGCGGCGCATTCTCCAATTTTGCGAATTGGACTTCGAACCGGCCTGCGTCGAGTTTTACAAGACTGCGCGCACCGTGCACTCGGCAAGTTCCGAGCAGGTGCGCCGGCCGATCAACCGCGAAGGCGTCGACCAGTGGCGTCACTACGAGCCGTGGCTCGGTCCGTTGAAGGAGGCGCTGGGGTCCTTGCCATGACAACTGCGGCCATCAATCCCCGCTCCACGCCCTCTGATGCCTTGCCCGTCGAGGCGGAGGTTATGCGGATTCAAGGTTTGATTCAGGCGCAGCGGTTCGCCGAGGCGTTGGCCGCGGGTAATCGGTTGCTGGCCGCGGCACCGGAGAATCGTGATGCCTTGTACCTCATTGCCGTGAGCCAGCGCTATCTCGGCCAAATCCCCCAGGCGCTCGATACCCTCGCGCGCCTGGAGCGCCTGCATCCGCGCTTCAGCCGCCTTTATCAGGAGCGCGGCCATGGCTATGTCGCGATACACGATCCCAATGCCGCCATCGAGGCCTACCTGACCGCGGTGAACATCAACGCGGCGTTGCCGGCAAGTTGGAATGCCTTGCAGATTCTGTTCCGGTCGGCGGGGCGAGCCGCCGAGGCGCAGATGGCCGCGGCTCATGTGGCAAAGCTCGCGAGCCTGCCGCCGGCGGTCGTGAGCGCGACGGGCTTGTTCGCGGACGGCGACATCCTCTTGGCCGAGCAGGTCATCCGCGGCTTTCTGCAGACGCACGGCGATCACATCGAGGCGATGCGGCTCCTGGCGCAGATCGGCATGAAATTCGACGTCCTGGACGACGCCGAAATCCTGCTGGAGCACGTCTTGGTCCTGGCTGCCGATTACCACCTGGCGCGTTACGATTACGTGCAGGTGCTTTTGCAGCGCCACAGGAACGCCAAGGCGTTCGAGGAAGCGCAGAAGCTCGTTCGCGCGGATCCCCAGAATCTAAATTTCCGCACCGTTCATGCGACCGCCTGCATTGCGGTCGGACAGTACGAACAGGGCATCGCCGAATACCGCGAGCTATTGCACGAGACGCCCCAGGCGGCGGGCATCCACCTGTCGATGGCACACGCCCTGAAGACCCTCGGCCGTCAGCAGGAGGCCATCGGCTCCTACCGGGCGGCTGCGGCGGCGATGCCGAGCTATGGCGATGCCTATTGGAGCCTCGCGAATCTAAAAACCTATCGGTTTTTGGACGATGAGATCGACCAGATGCGCCGCCAGGAAGCGCTCCCGAGCACGACCCCGGTGGATCGCTATCACCTGTGCTTCGCGCTCGGTAAGGCGCTCGAGGATCAGGCGGACTATGCGGCGTCCTTCGGCTACTACGAGCGCGGCAACGCGCTCAAGAGAAGCGAGATTCGCTATGCGCCGGAAGCACTCGAGCGCAATGCGCGGCGGCAGATGGCCATTTGCACACGGGAATTCTTTGCAGCGCGCAAGGGCTACGGCTGCCCGAATCCCGACCCGATCTTCATCGTCGGGTTGCCGCGGTCGGGATCGACCTTGCTCGAACAGATCCTGGCGTCCCATTCGATGGTGGAAGGCACCCGGGAGCTCTCAGAGATACCGCGCCTGGCGCATGCGATCGAGGGCCGAAACCCCAATGATCCGACTCCGGCATACACCGCGGCCCTCAAGGACATGAGCGCGGAGCAGTGCTCCCGATACGGCGAAAAATACCTCGAGGACACTCGGATTTATCGCACCTCGAAGGCCTTCTTTATCGACAAGATGCCGAACAATTTCCGGCACATCGGCCTCATCCATCTGATTTTGCCCAATGCCAAGATCATCGACGCGCGCCGCGAACCGATGGCGTGCTGCTTCAGTAATTTCAAGCAATTGTTCGCAACCGGACAGGAATTCACCTACGGCATTGAGGACATCGCCCGCTATTACCGGATGTACCTGGAACTGATGGATCATTGGAATGCGGCATTGCCGGGCAAGATCCTCAAGATTCAGCACGAGGAGATCGTCGAGGACCTCGAGGGGAACGTGCGCCGGTTGCTCGACTTTTGCGGTCTCGCCTTCGAGCCCGCGTGCCTCGAATTTCATAAAACCGAACGCAAGGTGCGCACCGCGAGTTCCGAGCAGGTGCGCCGGCCGATCAACAAGGAAGGCCTCGATCAGTGGCGTCATTTCGAGCCCTGGTTGGGACCCCTGAGGAGCGCCCTGGGCGAATTGGCCCCCGGCGCCGTCTTGAACAACATGGCGACGGCTGCCAACCCAGCCGCGACTGCCGTATGATTGAGCCGAAGTCGACCCGTGGGTCAAAGCGGTTGCTTCGGCATTTTGGGCGATTCTTATAACTAAGGGGATGGAGAATGAATTTCAATCCAAAGCTGTCGTATGCGATCGCGGCGATCTTGAGCGGATCTCCCGCAGGTTTCGCCTTTGCGGCGGCGGCCACCGACACGGATACCAGTTCGGACGCCATTCAGGAAATAGTCGTCACGGCGCAGCGACGCACGGAGAGCATGCAGGACGTGCCGATTCAAATTCAGGCCTTCACCGGCCAGACGCTCTCGCAATTGAACGTCACCACCTTTGACGAGATCATCAAGTACCTTCCCAATGTGACGGCGGCCAGCAACGGCCCGGGGCAAGGCGTCATCTTCATGCGGGGCCTCGCAACCTCGACTCTGGCGACTCAGGGCTCGAGCGGCATCGGCAGTTTTCCGAACGTGTCGGTGTACCTGGACGATCAAAGCGGTCAATTGCCGGGCCGGAACTTGGACGTGTATACCGCGGATATCGAGCGTGTCGAAGTTCTCGAAGGACCTCAGGGCACGCTGTTCGGCGCCGGCGCGCAGGCGGGTGTGCTGCGTTACATCACCAACAAGCCGAAACTCGACGTGACCGAAGGCAATGTCAATGCCGGGTACGCTTACACCAGCGGCGGCGATCCGAGCAGCAATGTCGAGGCGATGATCAACCTGCCGTTGGTCGAGGGTAAGTTTGCGGTTCGAGCCGTCATCTACAGCGATACCAAGGGCGGATACATCAACAACGTGCCCGGTACGTTCACGCGCCAAAATACCGACCTCGGTATTGGCTACGGGGGATATCCCGCGGTCAATGGCCATTGCCCCAACGGTTTGCCGCCGGGTGGCTCGGGCTATTGCGTACCTCCCGGCAGCCCGTCGATCAACAACAACAATCTGGTAGGCGATGCAATCAATCCGGCCACGTACCAGGGTATTCGCATCGGCGCGCTTTATAAGTTCAACGACGATTGGAGTGCGTTGCTGGTTCAGTCGTACCAGACCATGGACTCGCAGGGCGTTTTCTATGTCACGCCGGTGAGCTCGTCCGGGCAGGTCTTGCCCGATCTCGGGGTGCAGCTCTGGAATCCGACTTACAACAACGATCAGTTCGAAAATACGGCGCTGACCGTGGATGGGAAGATCGGCGACCTCAAGCTGGTTTATGCCGCCAGCTACATGGTGCGCAAAATCTACCAGCAGGGCGACTACACCAATTACGCCCGCGGCGTTTATGCGGACTACTACCAGTGCACGTCGCCGTCACAGCTGGGCTCCCCTCCGAGCCATTGCTATTCGCCGAGTGCGACTTGGCACGAACAGGATACCGCCAGTCACAACAGCCAGGAGCTGCGCATGAGCACCCCGGACGATTGGCGGCTGCGCGGCATCGGCGGGTTGTATTGGGAGAACTACACCGTCCGCGAGAACATCGACTGGCAGTACAAGACCCTGCCGGCTTGTACGACGGCCGCGCAGACCAGCTGCCTGACCGACATCGCGCCGGCGCCCGGGGCGTACGTGCGCAACCCGAACATACGCAACGACAATGAATCATTCTTCGACGACGTGACCCGCGGCTACATTCAGAAGGCGGTTTTCGGTTCGGCCGACTTCGACATCATTCCAAAGAAGCTCACCTTGACGGCGGGCACCCGCTACTACAGCATCGACACCACGGCTTCGGGCAGTTCCGTGTCAAGCTTCGGCTGCTACGCCGATGGACCGCCGCCCTGCACCGGAAACGTCAATTACAGCAACGACCTCAGCGCTCATAATCTCAATGTCACCTATACGGGCTTCAAGAGCCGTGCCAACTTGAGCTGGCGGCCGATGGACGATGTGCTGCTGTACTACACCTGGTCGCAAGGATTCCGGCCGGGCGGCTTCAATCGCGGCGCCGCGTTTGCGGATCATACCGGGGTTAATGCCGTTAACGGTTTCTCATACACGTACAAGGCGCCGCAGGCCTACGCGCCCGACACGCTGGTCAACAACGAGCTCGGTTTCAAAACCGAATGGTTCGATCACCGTCTGGAGTTCAACGGCGCCGTTTATCAAGAGCAATGGAACGACGTTCAGGTGCAGATTTTCGAGTCGTGCTGCTACGGGAATCTGAGCTTCGTGGTCAACGGTCCCGATTATCGGGTGCGGGGTCTTGAATTGCAGACTGTCGCTCGCCCGACGCATGGGCTCACCATCACGGGAGCGGCATCCTGGAACAGCAGCAACTTGACCAATGCACCCTATTTGCTGCAGCCGAACGGCCAGCCCATCATCATTCCCAAGGAACCCGGCACCAATAACTACGGAGGCAGTCCGTTCGGAACGATCAACAGCCCGCTGGCGATGTCGCCGCCCTTCCAGGCCAGTGTGCGTGTGCGCTACGAGTGGACAGTCGGCAGCTACAATGCGTTTGCGCAGGCCGCCGGCACCCATCAGGCGCATTCGTATTCGGCGACCGGCAATATTCAGACCTATGACCAGCCGGGTTTCTCGACCTATGACGCGGCGCTGGGAGCTGCGAAAGACGCCTGGACGGCCCAGTTCTACATGCAAAACGTGACCAACACGCGGGCTGACTTGTTCGAGAACGGCAATCAATTCGTCACCGCCGAGACCATCAACCGACCACGGACCGGGGGATTGAGCGTTAGCTACAAGTTTTAAGCGCGCCCGCCGGCTCAGGCAGCGGCGCGTGGCCGCTGCGCTTGATTTGAAGAAAGGTGGGCGGCGGCGCCCGCCCTTCTTCGCCCGATGAACCGGCCCTTCGATTTCGCCTGGCTGGGGGATCATGCGCAAGTCAACGCGACCATGTGCCAGTGCTGCGAACCTGGGTGCGCTTTTCGCACTGTCGTTCGGATACTGCGCCGCCGCTGTTCCTCCACCGTCCTATCACCCGATCACGCCCAGCCAGGCGGGTAAGACCGTGGTCCTGACCGGACGGGATCTCACCGTCGAGCAGGTGGTGCAAGTGGCGCGCTACGGCGCGAAGGTTTCATTGAGCGCCGAGGCGCGCCAGCGCTCCGAGGACGCCTACGGCCTGCTGCTCGAGGCGGCCGCCGAGGGCGTCCCGGTGTATTGGTTCAACCGCGGGTCCGGCTCGGGGCGCGAGCAGTACATCTTTAAGGGCGATCCGCTGGCGTCCAACAACAAGCAGCTTCTGGAGGCGCGCCAACTGGCGATTTTTCAGCAGGGCGCCGCCGCGGGATTGGGACCCGAAGTCGCCGACGAGGAGATCGTGCGGGCGATGATGGTGGTGCGCGCCAATACCATGAGCTTCGAGGCGGCCAGCCCGCAGCTCACGCAACGGCTGCTCGATTTGTTGAACGACAGAATCACACCGGCGGTACAGTCGCGAGGCACCGTCGGCGAGGGCGACCTGTGGCCCCTGGCCAATGTCGGCGCCGCCATGGTGGGCGCCGGAACGGCCTATCTTCGAGGCGTGCGCATGCCGGCCGGACAGGCGCTGGAGCAATCGGACCTTAGCCCGCTGGAGCCCTTCGCCGCGGATGACAGCGAACTGGAGAGCAGCAACGCCTATGCCACGGGCCAGGCGGCGCTCCTGGTCTACGATGCGCGTGAGGCATTGTCCTGGGCGGATTTGATCTACGCCGTCGATTTGAACGGCATGAACAGCAGCATCACACCGCTCTCCCAGCCGGTGCAGGCCAACCGTCCGTTTCCCTGGCTCAATTGGGATGCAACGCGCGTGCTCGACATGCTGAAGGGCAGCTATCTGTTCGAATTGGATGCCAAGCGCATCATCCAGGATCCGGAAAGCTTAAGGGCTTCGTCGATCCGGCAGGGATCGGCCTGGCAGGCCTGGGGTGCGCTGCGCGACGATGTGCTCATTCAAATGAATTCTTCCGATCACAACCCGGCCGTGCGGGTGGGGGCATCGCCCTCCGATTCCTGGGAGCTGGGAACGCCACAGATGGCGCAGTTTTACGTCAAGGGCGGGCCGCACAGCCATGGCCAACACGGCTTCATCCTTTCGAATGCCAACTGGGATCCGTACCCGATGGCCAATGACATCGAGGCATTTTCCATTGCTCTCGCCAACATGGATGTCGCGGTTACGCAAAGGATGCTGCGGTTCACCAATACTTTTTTCACGGTGATATCGCCCGCCGGCGAGGATGCCGGCGAACTCGCCCGCATCGGCGCCGCGCCGGGCAGCGCATTCAATTCGGCGGCGCTGATGCAGGAAATACAGGGATTGATCAATCCGGTGCCTCCCGAAGGCAACGCGCTGGTCAAGACGGTCGAGGATTTGCAGACCCAGACCCGGCTGAAAGTGACGCGAGCCCGGACGATGGTGGAGGACACCATCGACCTCTTGGCCGAAGATCTGTTGACGGGCACCTATTGGCTGGATCTGCGCAAGGCCGAGAACTCGTCCCGTCATTTCGGCCCGGCAGCGACGGCTGTCTGGACGGCGTTTCGCACTGCCCTGCCCCCCGGCACCGACACGGCCCGCGATCGCGATGTATCCGCGCATGAGCGGTCCGCGGCGTTCATCCGGGATCATGCAGCCGCCAGTTTCTATCCGCTGTCCCCGACCCCCGAATCGCCGAATCGGTAGCCGTGGCGCTCGATGACGAGCTGATCGCGCTCGGCCACCAGATCGCGAAGCTCATCGCTGTAATAGTCGGCATAGGGACCATGCACCGAGGCATTGCGCGGCGGCGCAATGCACAGGTGGTCGCGCATTGGATCGCTCAGCGGCACACCGAAATCCTGCAACCTGTCGGCGAGTTTCACTCGCAATTCCTCCGCACGCTCGACGCTGAGCTGTCGATCCGGCTCGCCGTAGAGGTAGCGGTATAGGAATGAGTAAAATCCAAGACGCGTGTGACGGATCGGTGCCAGCGCAAAATTCGGCAGGTTGAGGCCGCTGCTGCCGTAGGCGGCGGGCAAGGCATCGATCACGGCGTCGAGCCTGTCGCCACCCGAACCGAGCTCGAGCATGTTGCGCACCGTCGCGGAAAAATCCAAACGGCCGTTGTCCGACAGGATTCTGAACAGGGCGTTCGGCTGCTGACGCTCGGCTTGGAAGTGATACCACGAGACGTAGTAACTCCAGGGGTTGCGCACGAACCCGAGCACCGGCAACCCGCGATATTCGCGGGGAAGCAGCGCGCGCGGCAGGTGATAGCCGACAGCTTGCGCGCTCGGCACGAAGCGCAGCAGGAATTCGTTCACAAAACTGCCGCCGGATTTGTGCAAGTGGAGGAACACGAATCGGTCGGTCGCGATCATCGTCGCGCCGGATCAATTGATCGCACGAGGGTGCGCCGAATGCGCCAGTTGTTCCTCGACGTCGGGACGATGGATGCCCAGGTTGCGTTCGCCCGAACGGAGCAGTGCTTCGAGCGCAGGCGTCGGCAGAAAATCGCAAATGAGATGAGTGCGCGAGCGGATCCGGTCTGCATTCCAAACCCCGTGAACCAAACTGTTGTTGAGAGCCCATAATTCGCCGGGCCGCATCACGTAGCACTGGCCGGCGCACAGCATGTACGCCCGCTCGTGGCTGGTCACGGCGATATGCAGGCGCACCGTCTGCGAAAAATAAGGCGCCCGATCAACATGCGGAGCGATGCAGGCGCCGGCCGGCAGGCGCGCCAGCAGGCTGCGCATGACCGGTGCCGGAATGCCGGACTCGATAATCTCGCGCACATACGGCAGCAGCGAAAGCGCCGGGCGATCCTCGATCGGGCGGTTACCCTCCGCCGGGGCATACCCGCGCAGAAAGACACTCTCCGCAACCAGGTGAACGCCGACGCGACCGCCTGTGGTGCCCCAGGCGCTGGCGGGCAGCGCGTCAACCTCTCCGGCCAGACGCGCCGCATCGAAATGCACCGGCAGCCGCAGGCAGGCGCCGATCAGGGCGAGTTTGTCCAAGACCGGTTGCCCGGGAAGTTCCAGCATCGGATCATTCTGGCCGAGACCGGCACAACTTCCAAGGGAGGGCGCTACGAGTAGGGCCACACGGCCAATCCGTGAACGGCATTGCGCACATCCATTGACAGGTTTTGTTGCAGTATCCGCCGGCCATCGCGCAAATCGTACAAGGACACCGTCGACGGCGAGGATCCGGCCGCGATCAGTCCGTCGCGCAACGCACATAAACCGCGCGCGAATCCAGGGCGCGCGAGTTCGGATGCATAGCGGTCGGCGCCGATGATTTCTTTCGGATTGAACTCCGGCACCGCCATGGCGGTCATGGTACCGTTGCGGGTGTAGCAAACGCGATCCGCCGGCGTGTCGTTGTAGAGCACGCCCCCACCTAGCAATTGAGCATTGTGGGTGCCGCGCGGCAGTTGAGTCACCAGGCTCAAGCCGTCCGAGTCCGCGTATAAGAGACCGGGCGTGTTGAGACCGCTGAGCCAGATGCCCGCCGTCGATGCGGTCACCGAATTGAGATGAAATCGGTTGCTCTCGGCCGGTCCGGCGGCGCTCGAGGGATCGAAGGGGCGAAGGCTGAGCGCGTCGCCGGCCGAGTCCAGATGCCAGCCGCCGACGAACCGTTTCCGCTGAAGATTGAAAGTCAGCACGCTGTCCACGCCGGTCGAGGTAAGAAATACAAGATCGCCGGCGACACTGATCTCATGACAATGCCGCAGATACGGATTGGTGAACGACTCCACCAGTGAAAAATCATGATCGAAAACCAACAGCTCCGAATTCGCGGCGACCAGCACATGCTGTCCATGGAAGGCAATACCGCGCAATCCACGATCGCCGCCGCGTCCGCCGACGTCGATGCCGGTGCGGTTCCAATCCAATTTCAGGTCCACGACGCCGCGATCAAGGTCAATCAGATACAGGCCGCCGTGGCTCTCGCCTAATTCAGTGCCCCGGATCACTGAGGAGGCGATTAGCGTCGGCAGCCTGCCCACGGGGCGTTCACTCCTGACTGGGGGAATAATCAAAAATGAGGTGAATGCGCGCGGTGTCGCCGCGATTCGCCACGCTGTGGGGCAACTTGTTGTTGAGTTCGAACGCGTATTGCGGCCGAGTCGCGATGCGCTCCGTGCCGACAATGAATTCCACGCCGGGATTGGTCAGCAGCGGTACGTGGATTCGGTGGGCGATGGAAAATGACGGGTGCTTATCGGTGTGCGCCTCGATCTGGCGGCCGGGCAGCAGGCGCGCCAGAACCACGCGCAGCACCATCCCGCCCGGGGGATAATGCTTCGCGACGAGCTCTTCCATCACCGGCATAGCGAGGTCGGCGAAGGCGTCCCAGCCGCTGCCATGAGCGACGTTCACGGTGGGCCAGCCGTCGAAAAATACCAAAATGATGGATTGGGTTTCGACGTGAACTTCGTAGTCGTCCTGGCGCCGGGTGTCCAGATGCCAGGCGCTTTCGTCGGCCGCGAGCACTCTTTCGGTCAATCTGCGGCTGTCGACGAACCCTAACGGGCGGATGGGGGTGTCAATCAGCATGCAGATGGGCGCAATTCATCGCCAAAGTGTACAAACTTTTCATCTAGGCGGTTTGCCAAGGTCTCTCATTGGCCTGCGGGCGCATGTATTGCGAAGTCCGCAAGATACTTCGGATAAACATTAATAAGACATTATATATGATTGATATTAATAATAAAAAAATCACTATCTATTTCGACTCCCGGCCGAGTTCAATTTCAAGATCGTTGGCCACGCGCCGTACGCAGGCAATGCGCTTGGCGATGCGCGTCGGCGGCCATCGCTTTCGCGCCAGCCAACCACCCGCTGATGCACGCGGCGCCGAGCGATCCCATAACCCACGCGAGCCGATGGGAGGGCGTAAAGATCGGTGCGTTCGGATCTCACTCATGCAACACTTTGCCGCCGCGGCCTGGACAAGGATAAGAATTTTAATCCTCCATGAGTGCGGTGTCCTGGGTCGCAAGCGATTCGCTTACATGATGGATTGCGGAGACTGATGATCATGCCGATGCCCCGATCCGCCGATTTCTCTGGGTGCCCGGCCCTGGTTTTGATTGCGGTGTGGGCGCTGTGCGGTTCTGCCCCCTCGATGGCCGCCGCGCCGGCGACTTTGCGGGCCGGATCGCTGCTGCTCGAACGCTGCGATGTACCGGCGTATTGCGGCCGTCTCGACCGGCCGCTGGATCCGACCGGTGCGATTCCAGGAAGGATTTCCATTTATTTCGAATTCTATCCGCACACGGGAGGCGGCGCGCCTGCGGAAACGCTGGTGGCGACCGAGGGCGGTCCCGGCTATCCCGCGACTCTCTCGCGCGATGATTACCTCGCCTTGTTCAAGCCGCTGCGTAGTTCACACGATATCGTCTTGATGGACAACCGCGGCACGGGCCGATCGGGCGCACTCGATTGCCGGGAATTGCAGACCGGGGAGAAATGGACGGTGAAGTCCGTGGCCGGCTGCGGCGAGTCGTTGGGCGATCGGGCGGCCCTCTATAGCACCGCCTACGCGGCGGATGACCTGGCCGCGATACTCGAAGCGCTCGAGGTACGGCAAATCGATCTCTACGGGGATTCCTACGGCACCTACTTCGAGCAGGTATTTGCAGTAAGGCATCCGCATATGCTGCGATCGATCGTCCTCGACGGCGCCTATCCCCTCAATGGGCCCGACTATGCCTGGTATCCCACTTACGCCCCGGCAATGCGCGCCAAATTTAATATCGCCTGCCAGCGCTCGAAGGCCTGCGCCGGATTGCCGGGCAGCTCGATCGAACATGTGTCCCCGCTCATCGAACGATTGCGCGCCGCTCCTTTCGCGGCGCATGCGGTGGACGGCGACGGCCGTAGCCGCGAATTCACCGCCAACGTCTCGCTGCTCGCCACCGTAATGTTCGCCAGCGCTCCAGCCATCGCCTCGGTGCGCGAGCTCGATGCGGCCGCCAGAGCCTTCATGGAGGATGATCGCGCACCGCTGCTGCGGCTCATGGCTGAGACCTTGAGCGGCGTCGATTCCCGCGATCCCACGGCGGACGCCAGCAAGTGGAGCGCCGGCCTTGCGGCGGCGGTGATGTGTCAGGATCCGCCGCAGATATTCGATATGCGGCTCGCGCCGGGTCTGCGCGCCGCGGACCGCGACCGTGCCGTCGCCGAGCGGCAGCGCGCATTTCCCGATACCTATGCGCCCTTCACCATCGAGGAATACCGGGGCATCCCCTTGGACTACGGTTACCTCGATCAATGTGTGGCTTGGCCGGTGTCCCCGCCGGGCCACCCCGCGGGGCAGGTGGTCCCCGCCGGTGCGGCCTATCCCGACATCCCGGCGCTGATTCTTTCCGGTGAGTTCGACAACATCACCACCATGGCCGAAGGCGAGGCGGTCGCCAAAGCGTTCAAGCACGGGCGGCAAATTCGTCTGGCCAACAGTTTTCATGTCAACGCCCTGCCCCGCGCGCGCAGCGCCTGCGGTGCCGAGATCGCGCGCCGCTTCATCGTCACCCTGGAGAGCGGAGATGTCGGCTGTGCGGCCGCGGTGCCGGTCCTGCCTTTGGTGCCCCGTTTCGCGCGCAAGGCCGCGCAGCTTGAACCCGCGGTCGCATTGAACGGCAATGCGTCCGGCGTCGAGGCGCTCAAGTGGGTCAGCGCGGCGGTGTACACGGCGGGCGACTTGGTGAGTTTGCTCCGAATCAATACGACCGGCACAGGACAGGGTCTGCGCGGCGGCAAATTCCGAATCGCGCATCGCGGCGAATCCGTGCGGATTACGCTTGATCATGTGCGATGGACCGAGGATTTGGCGGTTTCTGGAACCATCGACAAGCCCGAGGATCGTGCGGGTGCCGTGCGGGCGCGCCTCGCCCTCGAAGATTCTCAGGGCCCTGCCGGACGGCTGACGATCCAATGGCAGGAGTCGGGTCCGGAGGCGCATGCGCTCGTTCGCGGCACCATTGGAGGCGCCGCGGTCGTTGCACAAACGCCGGTACCTTGATTCGCCTAGCCTAGCCGGCGCTAATCATGATTTGCCGGAGACCGCGAGCATGGCCGGCCGCCCGCACGGCAGCGTCGGGGACGATCCGGCTCAACGATTGGCGTCTTGCGAGCAGACCTAAGTTTCATCGGGTGCTCTGAGGTTCGGGTGTGATCACGGTGGATCCCGATCGGGCGGTCGGCCAAATAGGAGCTGCAACAGCCGCTGAGATTCGCGGGCGCCGTCCTCGGTGAAGAGCACCGACTTCGCCTTGCCGACGGGATCGGTAATATAGCCCTTCTCGTGCAGGCGGCCCATCGACTCCCAGTCGAAGGCCTTCCACACCCGGTTGCCCTCGTGCCTCCCGAGGGCGAGCAGGGCCAATACGGTTTGGTCGATCTTATCGGTATCAAGTTCCATATGATCTCTCGTCGAATGGGTTGGCCGCTTCAGTGGATTTGGTCGAGAATTCCCTGTACGACTGATACATCAGCAATCCTCAGCCGACGCGCGTTACCGTCGGACCGTGAAATACGCTAAGTTAGAGAACGCATGCAGGCCGACATGGATGCGACAATGAGACGTTGAATCTCCGCAAACTCCCTCATTAACCGATTGCGTCGGTCACCGCGACCGCAACCTCCATGTGGCATCAATGGCTTGACACGAAAAGGACGACCGGTTACTGCAGGCCAAAGTCCCCGCGTTCATGCTCTTCCGTGAGTTCGAGAATTCGTCCGCCGCCGCGAACCACGCAAGTCAGAGGATCGTCGGCGACCAGCACCGGTAAGCCGATCTCTTTCATGATCAATTTATCCATGTCGTCGCAGCAATGCGCCGCCCCCAGTGAGTACAACACCGCGTTCCGCCACGTCGCTTCCGAGATCCGGCGGCGTGTGCTCAAGCGCTTGCCGCACCGCACTCACGATGGCCTCCAGCGGTTCCTCGAGGGCCTCCAGTATCTCATTCGAGTTCAACGTAAAGGCCCGCGGCGCACCCTCCGCAAGATTTCTTCCCCTAACGGAGATCTCGCGCACTTGCTCGCCGGGATACGCCGAACCGATTTCAATCTTGATGCGTTCTGCGGTGGCCTCCCCGATCAAGATGCCGTAGTTGCGCCGGACGTACTGCGTGATTGCCTCGTCGAACTTGTCGCCGCCCATGCGCACGCTTGCTGCGTAGACGATGCCGTTCAACGAAACCACGGCGACTTCGGATGTGCCCGCACCAATATCGAGCACCATCGAGCCCCGTGCCTCGTGCACCGGCAAGCCTGCGCCGATTGCGGCAGCCATGGGCTCCGGCACTATTTCGACACTGCGCGCACCGGCACCCGCGGCGGATTCTTTGATGGCACGGCGTTCGACTTGGGTTGAACCAAACGGCACACAGACAAGTACGCGTGGACTCGCACGTAAGAAGCGGTTGCCATGAACTTTATTGATGAAGTATTGAAGCATTTTTTCGGTATACGTAAAATCGGCGATGACGCCGTCCTTCATGGGTCGCACGGCGGTGATGTGCGCAGGCGTTCGTCCGAGCATTTTCTTGGCATCTACACCAACAGCAATAACGACCTTGCCGCCACGACTCGGTTCGTGTTGCACGGCGACGACGGAGGGTTCGTTGAGTACGATCCCGCGTGATTTGATGTAAATCAAGGTATTGGCGGTGCCAAGGTCGATCGACAGGTCATTGGAAAAATGACCGCGGAGGTGTTTCAGCATGGAGTGCGGTCTTGCTCGGAAGTATGCGGAAAAGTCGTTGCAGAGAGGAGCCAATCAACTGACTCAGAAGTGCACCACGTTTAGCACGTTTCCAGGTGCACTGCGCGTGTGCTTGCCGCAATGCCAATGAACATCGGCGCAGGCACGGAAATCGCCCGACCCAAAATAGGCGTATTGACATCCGGGCGACCCATCGTCGCGCCGTTAGCCTTACGGGCTTACCAGAGCAGCTCACCCTGAATGGCAACCTGGATGGCCGCAGCGATTCGTTAGAGCGTCGATACTGCCAGGAGCACATGGCCATCGGCCGTGTATAGGACGTAAACTTTCGCAAAAGCAACCCCACAGGAGCCCGGCATGACGACGCCAACCATTCCCAAGTTCGCCATAGTCACCGGCGGCAGTCGCGGGCTTGGCCGCAGCACCGTGTTGAGCCTCGCCAAGCGCGGCGTCGACTCGATCTTCACCTACCATTCAAATCGAGCGGCAGCCGATAAAGTCATCGGGCTGGTGCGCGATTCCGGTCGCACGGCCGTCGCCCTGCCACTCGATTCGAGCAACGTGAGCACTTTCGATCATTTCGTAGAGAGCGTGCGGCGCTCGCTGGTCGAACGGGGAGCGAGCCGCTTCGACTACCTCGTCAACAATGCCGGCACCTCTTTGCACAAGGCGTTCGACCAGACCACCGCGGAAGAACTCGATAAGGTCTACAACATCCACTTTAAGGGTGTGTTTTTTCTGACGCAGAAGCTTCTGCCACTCATAAACGACGGCGGCCGGATCGTGAATATCTCCTCTGGCCTCGCCCGCTTCGCCTTGCCGGGAATGTCCGCCTACGCCTCCATGAAAGGCGCGATCGAGGTACTCACCCGCTACCTCGCGAAAGAACTCGGTGCCCGCGGGATCGCCGTTAACACCGTTGCCCCCGGCGCGATCGCGACCGATTTCAGCGGCGGCATGGTCCGCGATAATCCCGAGATCCACAAGCGCGTGGCCGACATGACGGCCCTCGGCCGCGTCGGCCAGCCCGATGACATAGGCCCGATGATCGCTTCACTGCTTTCCGACGATAATCGCTGGATTAATGCCCAGCGCATCGAGGTCTCCGGCGGCATGGCACTCTAGGCCTCGCCTTCATCTGCGAATGGGATCATCCGTGATCCCGTGACCTGTGCAGCCGGGCTGTGGGAGTGGCGTCGGCCTCGATCCTGCCGTGGCTGCCGATCGGCATGTTCGGCCAATCTCCCCGGCCCCGTCATTCACCGATTATTCCAAGGAAATCCCACTGCCAGCGTCATTTCGTCATTCACGCGGAAAACACGCGGATAAAAGCCCTCCCCCTTCGCCTGCCCAGCCCTAACCGCTGTCAGCGCCGTATCCAGATCGCGCAGATCCCTTATCGACAACCACGGAGCCGATACACCTTCGTTCTTGCGACAACAATGCGCGGTCCAGAGAACGGTATCGGCCGGCAGTATCCGGAGCAACATCTTCGCCGTCGCCTGATAGGCCGACAAACTGGCGCCCGGCAAGAAGGCATAGAGGGTTGTCGGATAGATAAAATCGCCGATGAACAGCCGCCGATTTGTCGCATCGAACAGCGCCACCGAACTCGGCGTATGCCCCGGCGTAGACAACACCTGCAGCGCCCGACCGCCCAGATCAATGACGGCGCCTGGCGCCAACCATTCGCTGACCCGAAACGACGGCGCGACACGGCCATCGTAGAAGCCCATGTATTCGTATCGGCTTGGCTGAAAGAGCGCTCCAGCCATATCCGCCCGTGTTTCCGGCATATCGATCATCGCCACGTGTCCGAAGGGACCGACCCCACCCAAATGGTCATAGTGCAGGTGCGAGACGATGACCGTAATGGGCAGTTTCGTTAAACTCGCCACGATCCCACTGATATCCCGAGTTCCAGAGCCGGAATCAAACAGGATCGCCCGCGTCTGCCCGACAATCAAATACGAATAGTTCTGCTGGTAATAGCGCGGCTCGCCGATCGCGAATGTGCCTTCCCCCAAATCCTCGACCGCGAAATACTCGTCAACCATCCGCCCCTTGGTCAGGTGCGCCGTCGCTGCATCCACTATCGCGTGAGGCTCGATCCAGACTGCGAGTTCGGCATCGACGTAAGGCGCAAACAGCACGGCGACAATGACCGCCAAAACAAGCACCCCAACCATGACGATTGCCGCACGCATCACACGCTCTCAGACGCTGCCGCGAGCGGCGCATCAAACGCCCCGCGCGCAGCTCATTCACTCGGTACGAAAATCCACAACAATAGGTACAACACGAGGCCGACTCCCCCGCAGATAAAGAGCACCGTAAAGAGCAGCCGCCATACCCAGGCCTCCGCTCCAGTCAGTCGCGCCAGCCCACCACATACGCCGCCCAACCACCGGTCGGTGAGGCTGCGCCGAAAGGCATTCACGGTGGACGTCAGCGGGTCACCGGGGGGCGGTTGTTCGGTGCCGAGCACGCGTCCCTTGGCGCGCGCGAACTCCTCTTCCGTCAATCCTCCCTTCGCACGCAATTCCGCCAATTTGCTCAATTCATCCGCAAGCGCCATGCGACACTCCTTGAGAACGCTGACACACCCACGACGATTGCCGGGGAAATGCCCTCGCATAGTGACTTCCCGGCTGGAAAATCCGCCTAATCCGCCGAAAACCGATTCCGATGCCCCAATATTTGCGTCCCGACGATCGCATCCGCGTACTCCGTCCCTTCGCCCCCCGCCATAGCGCCCCGTTCCCGCGGTTTCAGCAGTTTCCTGGATGCTAGCGGCGTAAGCAAGGGTATTCCCCCCTGGCCGGGCTGTTCATGCCGCGATGATGCGCTACCCCGCTCCGTTCCCGCACAAGGAGAGCCCGGGCTTTAGCATCGATCTAAAAGCCTTTTCCGTTGACGACCGACTCGTCGTGCAATTTCACGATTCGGACGACGAGCGAACCAAGTAATCGATCTCCCAACCCCTTTGGAGCCCCCGCGGGCCCATCCTTTTTTCTGTCCGTTGCCCACGCTTACAAACGATGCGCAGCGTCGGCAAACGCCCTTCTTTGCCGCGGCCCCAAAGCAGCGAGGGGTGAGGCATGAAATGCCGTATCTGACTTACTCCCCGCGCGACGGCTACAGGTGGTAACCTACGGCATCTGACGGAGACCGCCACGCCCGAGTCAAACTCCATTGGCGCCTCGCCGGTTGATCGCTCCGCCGGCGCACGGCCGCAGCGGGCTTACCGCAAACCGATGGCCCTCGGGAACAGGCCCACCAATCAACCAAAGGCATTTGACATGAGAATGATGACTACTCGAATCTTGGGCGTGACCCTTGTACTAGCCCTCGGAACCGGCGTGGCATACGCGACCAAAGACGATGAGACCATCGAGCTTTTCAAACATGCCGGAGATAGCGCCGTATTCTTCAAAGATTGCTATGCGTATGCCGTATTCCCGACGATAGGCGCCGGCGGCTTCATCGTCGGCGGCGCGCGAGGCAAGGGTCACGTGTATGTTCACGACCGGCTCGTCGGCGACACGACGATGACGCAGTTGAGCATCGGATTGCAGGCCGGCGGCCAAGCCTATAGCGAGATAATCTTTTTCCAAAACAAGCGTGATCTGGATGAATTCGAATCGGGCAAATTCGAGTTTGACGCCAGTGTTGACGCCATAGCCATTACCGCAAGCGCGTCGGCAAGCGTCGGCACGGATCGCCTCTCCTCGGAGGCGAGTCGCGAGGCGACCGATGCAACCACAAATGGCGACTATCAAACCGGCATGGCCGTCTTTACCATCGCGAAAGGCGGCCTCATGTACGCCGCCAATATCGCCGGCGAGAAATTCTCTTATCGAGAGCCGAGCGCCGAATAGGCTTCCGGCGAGGATTCCATTGACACATCGCAAACAGCCTGAACCGCCAGATGTGCGGCAGATTACTGGCCGCACGCTCGCGTACTATGAGAAGCGCCCTGAGGAGTTTCGCGCCGGTACTCGGGATCACGATGTCAGTCAAAATATAACGGCACTGTTGAGGCATATCCAGGGCGAACCGCCCTTCACGATTCTGGATTTTGGCTGTGGACCGGGACGTGATCTCAAAACCTTTGCGGCCCTCGGCCACACGGCAATCGGACTGGACGGCGCGGCTCCTTTTGTTGCCATGGCGCGCGCCGACACCGGCTGCGAAATTTGGCTGCAAGACTTCGCTGCTCTTGACCTTCCCGGAGAGCGTTTTGACGGCATCTTCGCCAACGCCTCGTTGTTTCATGTGCCATCCCAAACCCTGCCACGCGTATTGCAACAGCTGCACGCCTCATTGAAATCCGCCGGGGTGCTATTCAGCTCGAACCCGCATGGGGAGAACGAGGAAGGTTGGAACGGCGAGCGGTACGGCACTTACCATGACTTGGGCGCCTGGCGTCGCCACCTATCGAATGCCGGTTTCACGGAACTCGAGCACTACTATCGACCCACGGGATTGCCGCGCGAACAGCAGCCCTGGTTAGCCAGTGTGTGGCGCAAGTCTCCAGTTTAACCTCCTGCGCGCGGGCCCACCCGCCGGTTGCCTCGACCTGATTCTTCGAGTCGGCGAGCACACTCGGCGCGTGGGAGTGAGACGGAATACGACTCACCCAATACAGGGAGTGCCCACAAATGTGACCTTGCCGCCGATTCCCCCTCGATCGATTCCCCCTCGATCTGTCCCGGTGAGCCCTATCCGCTCCCCACTGGATGAATCGCACTCGAGGGGAGGGAAGGTATGCCATGTGGGTCGCCTGTCTGCACGGCCACTATTCTTGGGTCGTGATAAGCTTCCATGCAGCGGCGATATGCATACGAACGGGGTCAGTGCCCGCGATGGATGTCTCTCCCACAATTGCGGAATTCAGATATCGTGCGTTTATCGCTTACAGCCACCAGGACGAGGTCTGGGCAAAATGGCTGCACAAGGCGTTGGAGACCTATCGCGTGCCCACTCGCCTGGTGGGGACGAAAACAGAAGGTGGCGTGATCACGCGCCGTTTGGCACCAATTTTTCGCGACCGGGCCGAGTTGCCAAGCGCCCCAGACCTCAGTCGCAAAATTAATGAGGCACTCGAGCAGTCTGCCAATCTGATCGTCATCTGCTCTCCTGACTCTGCCACCTCCCACTACGTCAACGAGGAAATCAGCACATATAAGCGCCTCGATCGTGCGGATCGCATCCTCTGTTTGATCGTCGGCGGCGAGCCGCATGCGAGCGCTGTTGCCGGTCGCGAAGCGGAGGAGTGCTTTGCACCGGCACTACGTTTTCAATTCGGCCCCGGTTCCGTACCTACGGAGGAGTCTGCGACGCCGATTGCCGCGGACCTTCGCCCGGGCAAGGATGGCAAGACCAACGCCAAATTAAAACTTATCGCCGGCATGCTCGACATCGGTTTCGACGCACTCAAGCAGCGCGAACACCATCGGCACATGCAGCGCATGATCGCCGTAACCGCCCTGTCGCTGGTCGCGACGCTGATTGCCACCGGTTTGGCAATTGACGCCGTATTCGCACGCAAGGCCGCGGTCGTGGCGCGACAGACCGCCGAACGCCGGCAGAAACAGGCGGAGAACCTGGTCGAGTTCATGCTCGGCGACCTGAACGATAAACTGAATCAGGTGCAACGACTCGACATTCTCGAAGCGACCGATAATCAGGCAATGAAGTACTTTCAATCATTGCCCACGATCGATGTCACCGATCAGGCTTTGATGCTGAGAGCGAAGGCCCTCCAGAAAATTGGCAGCATTCGGATGTCACAAGGCAACATTCCGGCGGCGCTCGAGTCCTATCGTGCCGCATTGGCGGTGGCGGGTGAGCTCGCGCGCCGCGCGCCTGCGGATCCAGTGCGCCGGGTAGCCTATGCCGATAGCTTTAAATGGGTCGGCAATGCTTATTGGTATCAAGGCGATTTAGACAGCTCCCTACAGAATTTCCAACAAGCAATCGAATTGTTGGAAAGGGCGGCGGCTGGCATGCCGGAGGATGCGGAACTGGCATTCAATCTTGCGTCCGCGCGCACAAATGCCGGACGGGTGTTCGAGGCGCGTGGCGATTTGTCACGGGCGAAAGTCCTGTACGAATCTGTGCAACAAACGTTTGAAGGGCTGCAGGCGCGCGAACCCGGCAACGTACGCTGGCGGTCGGAACTCGGCGATGCCTATGACAATCTAGGTAAGCTCGCTCTCGAGCAAGGCCAGCTCGTGCAGGCGATAACCGCGTATCGTGCTGATCAGCGTATCAAAGCGTTATTGGCGGCCAATGATCCGAAAAACTACGACGCTCAGGAAAACTTACTGATTAGCGATGCGATTCTAGGCCGCACTCTCGCCCTATGCGGGGCGAATGAAGCAGCGATGCAATACGTGCGTGACGCCGTGGGACTCGCAACGAAATTGGTTGCGTTTGATTCCACACAAGCATATTGGCGCGAGGATTTGGCCTACTACAGCCAATTGCTCGGCGGGTTGTTGCGTCAGGGCGGCCGCCTCGACGAGGCGGCAGGACTGGACGCAGATGCGGTGCGGCTATTGGATGTACTCGCCACAATGGACAAGACCAACGCTCGCTGGCGGCGAGAGTTGGCGGTGGCCCAACTGGAGGCGGCGCGCCTACAGATTGCGCGTGGCGATTATCATGCGGCTCAAGATCGACTCACGAGCGCATTGGCTACGATCAAGTCTGCGCGTGCGACGACTCCGAGTGACTTGAACCTAACTGTGCTGGCGGCAGATGCGGATATTGTTGCAGGACGGATAGCGGCAAAACACCAAGACAAGGTCTCTGCGCGCGAATACTGGATGCGGGCGCGAGATGCGGCCGCACCCATTGCGCAAAAGGGTGATGACCCGAATGTTCTCGCCACATGGGTCAGTGCGCTGATATTGCTTGATGATGTGAGCGCGACCCGCCCTGTCCTGCAAAAATTGGCAGGAATGGGATATCGTACCCCTGACATGGACGCGCTCCTCGCGGCGAAGAAATCATCCTATACAGCCAATCCCGACGTTGTGCGGCGCATCACCGCTGAGGTATTGAGACACACTGAAATCCAGTAACATCGGCTCGGCAAGATCAGGTTCGCCATTCGCGCAATCCGAGTTTCCAACAACAAGGAAATAACCAATGGGAAAGAAAATACAAGTCGCGCTCGATACTACCGCTAATCCGCAGGTAGTGGTGATACCCTATATTGCAGTCGTCAAGTCAGGCGACAAAATCCGATGGACCCTGATCGCCAACGAAGACTTTAAGTTCGCTATACTGACGCCGGAGAAGAAATTCATTCATGACATTCAGTACAGCGCTACGGAGATCACTGCAACGTACGACGCCCCGCCTAACAGCGCGGTTAACTACGTGATTACAGTGCACGACACGAACGGCAATCCGCATAGTACAGCTGCACATAGTGCAGCTCCGGGTGGCGGGGGCCCCACGATAAAGAACAATTGATTCCCTGGACAGCGCGGAGTCGGGCGGCGCAAGGGAATGAGGGTTTCTCAGACAACGAATGCGGGAAATCCGGGTTGGCGTGGATTCCGCCGCCACCTCATCGCCGCATTCGCTCGCTTGCGCGACGCCTGCCTGAGATTCGCGCCGGAGGCTACCGCAGCAGCACCTCGACATTCACGGGCGTTGACTTTTGGTAGATTCCCGCCGGCGCCCGCGCCAACACCTGGTTGTCGACGAACTGCAGGCTCACGCTGCCGTAAACGATCATTGTGCCCGACGAGGGCGGACTGCCCAAGTACTGCGACCAGCCGGTGCGGTTCGCGGCAACCCAGTCTGCAATGCGCTGATAAGGCACATCTGCCGGGGCAAAATTGTGTACCGAGTGGGTGCGGATGTCCGAGACCATCATAGGCTCGCCGGACGGCGGCTGGAGGGAGAAATCCTGGCTGCAGGCCGCCAATCCGGAGAGCCCGAGCAGGGCCAGGCTGATGCGCAGACCCCGCCCGATGCGCCGCCCCGCCGACCCGGCATGACGTCGATTGCATGTTCCCGTCATGATGTTGCTTTCCCCTCGCCGCGGCCCGCCAACATTCTGTAGATCTCCTCGAGATCGGCCGCGGCGGGTGTCTTATTTTGATTCCTTAGGCGGGCATCGCCGGGTGTAGTCCGCCTGCATCTGCCTCAGCTTGAGCACGCCGTAGCACACGATCACTGCCATCGTGAGAACCAGCAGGCCCACAAACTTCCTTTCCCAGTCGTACGCAGCCTCGCGATTAGCGACATACGCCGCGATGATCAAGCAGAGAATGCCAATGTTAGTGGCCCAGTTTACCGGCTTCCGCAGAATGAAGTGCATCGTGCCAAAGCCCGCGAGCTGATAAAGCATGAACGGTAGGATCGCCACCATCGGTAGGAGCTCGGACGCACCGAGTGAGACGTCGACAGCGCCAGGCACCTTCACATGCAGCAGCGCGCTGTTTGCGAGTTCATGGAATAGCGCAGGCATCGCACACAAGAAGGGTACGACGCCCAATAACTCGAGCACCAGCGAACCGCTCCACGTGCCCACCTTGGACGAATTGTCGGCACCTGCGCCGGATGATTCCGTACCAATGAAAAGGCCGCCGATGATGGCCGCGGCACTGGATAACATCAGCAGCTCCACCGTGATACCGAAGCTCGTCGGTTCACCGGCCTTAATTAGCAGCAGCGCCAGGAAACCAGGAGTGTAGAACATCACGCGCACCAGTCGCGCCCAAACACGTGCGTCGCGCTCCGGCGGCAGGATTGGCAGCGCGTGGCCGTCGATTCCTACTGTTGGTCTGCTTTTCGACATTTCAGTTTCTCCGACGTACGACTAACTGGTCCGCTCCGGGCCCACCGCCAGAGCGACTGTGACATTCTAACATTTTGGGAAGCGCAACGAATGATCGCTTCGAGAGTCCTGCCCAAGTATTCCCACGCCATGCGGATGCATACCGGACGCTACGCGGACCGATACTGCCAACGCCTGCCCCTGCTGAATCGTGCTCCCCGCGCGCTGCGACACGATAATCAGAGCGGCCGGAGATTTCGCAGCTGACATGGTGAACACGGCAACGGTACTGAGCATCGCTATAGATGCCAGCGTACGCACCCGGTGCCTTATTGGTTCAGTCTACCGCGGGTCGCAAATATCACCTAAGTAGTGGTCGTTGCGCCGCTGCCAGTGACGGCGCATGAATTCACTATCCAGCACAAAAAAAATTCAATTTATTCCCATCCAGATCACGAAAATAACCTGCGTAAAAGCCCTCCCCACGCGGACCAGGCGCTCCCTCATCTGAGCCACCGAGTTGCAGGGCCTTCCGGTGCAACGCGTCGACTTTCGCTGTGCTATCGACCATCAATGCGACCATGACTCCGTTGCCGACCGTGGCCGGCTTCTTATCGAAGGGCTTGGTCACGCCGAGTCCCGGCTGATCGGGTTTCACTGACCACGCCACAAATTGCTCTGTCTCCATCATGCGCTTGGCACCCATTTCACCCAGCAACGCGTCGTAGAAAGAAGCCGCGCGAGCCAAATTGTTTGTTCCGATAGTGACGTATCCGATCATGATGATTTCCTTCTTTTGAAGATTATTGGACAAGGACCCAATGCGCAGCGTCAGAATCAACGCGCTCGCAATCATTGCGAAGTATTACCAATCTCAACGGCGCAAGTCCATCCAGTACCGGAGAAGCAGAAACACTGTGTAGGGCACCTTTCCGAAGCTCTCGGCAAAATCAGACCGGCTACGATTGGTCTTCAGCGGCGATGACATGCCAATATTCTCCGTCTCGCCGGGCGGCTCCGCGGCGTCCGTCTTTACCGTCCGCAAGCACGCTGCCGCGCAGCGCTCCAGCCATCTATTGCCGCGACTAAATCAGAATACTTCGCCGAACTGCGACTGCCTCTTCCTTCTTGAGCGGTCCCAAACGACCCCGGGAAACCCCTTCAGCGCCACCAACGGTTCGCCCAAATAGGCCCATTCCGGCGTCTCTTCAATGGCGATGTGATAGCGCGGTTGCCGGCCCGTGCGGGTCTTGAAGAGCGCCCGCGGCACATTCACCATGTGCGGCGAACGAGTGCGCACGTAATACAAGGGGGTACCACATCGGGAGCAAAAACTGCGCACGGTGCCCGCAATGCGATCTTCAAAGCGCGTGATTTTGGTTATGCCGTCGGTTACGCGGAAGCGGCTTCGCCAACTGCCCACGTATGTCGCATAGGCAGCGCCATGTGCGTGCCGACTGGCGACGGAATGATCGTGCCAAGCCCAGCGCGCCGGAAAATCGATCTCGATTCGTACGGCGCCGCAAACGCATTCCGCCGGCACGGCTGTCCTCATTACAGTACGTATCTTCGTAGTTTTCGCCTTGTTCACATTCAACCTCGACTTTTCGCGAAACCAACCCGCACGATTCTTACGCTACAAGCAGATGCATCCGAGCAGAGGCACGCGCGCCACGCCGCGAATTGTTGCGACAGCGTGCTCGCCTGTCCATCCAGTCATGGTTCTGCGTGAACACTGTATAGCGGATTCTCGGACGCCGCTCATGTTGCACTACGGGTTCGACACGCGTCGACATTGGCAGGGGGCATCCAAAACAGGGCTCGTCGCATGCGTCGAACGGGCGACCCCGTCTCGACGACAATGCATGATGCGACTGACGCGCCACACTTCCGCCCATCGGCGGTACACTATGGCCCTATGCTTCTCTACGTCGACGCCAATTTTGCAAGTCCCTACGCTCTGGTCGCTTTCGTGAGCCTGCTCGAGAAGGGCTTGACGTTTGACATCGAGACCCTGGACTTAGCGGCCCGAGCCAATCGAGGGCCCGACTTCGCCAAGACCTCAATCACCCGACGGGTCCCAACGCTCGTACACGAGGGCTTCGCGCTCTCTGAATCCTCTGCAATCTGTGAATATATTGACGAGACCTTCGCCGGTACACGCCTCTACCCCGCCGACCGCCACGACCGTGCGAGTGCACGCCAAGTGCAAGCTTGGCTACGCAGCGACCTCATGCCGATTCGCGAAGAGCGGCCCACGTACGTCGTGTTCTGCGGCGCCACGCGCCCTCCCCTGTCCGCACGCGCGCGTGAGGCCGCCGACCAATTATGCTCTGCGGCATTGACTTTGCTCGACGGACGCGCCGAGCACCTCTTTGGCAACTGGTCGATCGCCGATGTCGATCTCGCGATGATGCTGCAGCGTTTGATAGTGCTCGGCGACGCAGTACCTCAACGACTCATTGACTACGCCAACCTGCAATGGCGTCGCCCAAGCGTTAAACAGTGGGTTGATCACACGCGGCCCCCGCTCCGCGAATATTGATGATCAGTCGCGATATCTACGTCGACAGTCGCTGCCTGCACGAAATTCACCTCTTTCGCGCGTCAGTCTCCTCCGAGTATCGGTTATCGCTCCCCTCCCAATGAACGGCAATCTCCCGGATTTCCTGGTCATTCCAGGCGGTCACTACGCCTGATACCGACTCGGTATCCCCGGATTTCGAAACTCTCATCGAGCTGACATGCAATTTGTACCCCGGCCCCACCAGTTTTTCGGCCATCGATTTTACGTGTTCCGCAGATTCACCACCGAGGAATGTGTGCAGAAGAGCCGCAAGACAAATTACAAGCGCAATGCCCACGCCGACGGGAAACCGCATGTCCCTGCGCTTAATTCCCGCACTGTCACCGGCTACTTGAACCGCCTCACGCCCCAGTTCAGCAATAACCCAGTAAAGCAGTGCGAATATCAATAATAAAAACGCCACATCCGCAATGAAGCCCCCCGGATCTAGGCGAATTTTCGTCAGCGTGAGATCCATGGGCTGTCCCGCGGGCCACGCGAACAGCGTCGCGATAGACGCCGAGAGGAAAAACACGCCGAACCAGCGCACGATAGCCGCTGTTCGTAGACTGCCGCGCAACAACAGAATACCCGCGATCAACGCGAATAGATTCAGATTCGACCGATATGGAATTTCATGGATGATGCAGTAAACCGTTACTCCAATGTCGAGCACGCCGATTAACGCTAGAACAGCGCCCACGCGCTTCAGAATCGATCGGTACGATCGACTTTCCATGCCCCATCAGCTCCTGTTACATCGCCAATATATCGATCTGGTGCGCATTTCCTTTCCACATTTGCGCCACCTACCCTCCTTCTATCGCCCTCCTCTTCATTGATTCGCCACCGCCGGAGATCTCCCATGCCCCACGACGGCGCGCCGCGGCGGCGAACGCCCCCCGGGGCGGCCCTGAGCTCCGCGAAGGGTGAGGCACGAAATGCCGAATAATCCCCGCGGTTCATGCCTCCGCCGCCTTTCGTCGGCTCTCGCCGTCTGCATAATTTGCACCGCTCCCGCTCCGCGGTATGGAAATTCCCTCAATTCTCCACGATCGGCAACGCCACATACGATGCGTCATCCGATGAGAAGTAAATGCGCTGAGTCGCCTTTCGGTAATCGGCGGGCTTGGCGAAGAAAATATTAGGCACGTAGGTTTGCGGGTTTCGGTCATAGAGCGGAAACCAGCTCGATTGCACCTGCACCATGATGCGATGCCCTGGCAAGAACACGTGATTATTCGCCGGTAGACTGAAACGGTAAGGCAGCGGCTTGTTGGGTTCAATTGCCTTCGGATTGACGAAGCTTTCACGGTAGCGGCCCCGGATAACGTCCATACCCACCGCCAGCTGATAACCGCCCATCTCGGTCTGCGGCGCCACTTGATCCGGGTAGACGTCAATCAGCTTCACCACCCAATCGCTGTCCGTACCGCTGGTCGATGCAATCAAATGCACCTCCGGCTTGCCGCTGATTTTCACTGGTGCCGTCAACACATCGGTCGTAAAGGTAAGGACGTCCGTACGGCCGGACGCCTCGCGTTGATCGTCCACGAGCCATACCGACCAGGTTTCCCCCGGTTCGTATCCAGCCGGCTGGATCGGCCGAGCGCGATACGGCGTGGGGCGCGCGGGATCCGAGATGTACTCGGCGTAGCCGGATCGTGCGACCGGACGTGTGAAGGCAAGCTTTTGATCGGGTTGCAGGTACAACGCACGACTCGTGGCCGGGCATCCGCTCTCGCACGCGAGCGGCCAGCGGTCGAGGCGGCGCCACTGATTGGTGCCGGTCTCGAACGCCGTGACCTGAGCGAGGTTGGCCTTCGGCGCGCCGTCCTTCAGATACTGCGCGAGAAAAGGACGCAAGACCTGCTCGCGAAAATACTTGGCGGTGTCACTGCCGAAGCGAACCACGCCTAGGGCACTGCCGTCATCGATTTCCTGACCGTGATACCACGGGCCCAGGACCAACTTCACCATGTCACCGCGAGCATCCTTCGGCTTGATGGCCGAATAAACCGCGAGTGCGCCGTAGCTGTCTTCTGCGTCCCACAGGCTGTGTACGAGCATGACGGGCACCTGCAGAGGCTGCGCCGCGAGAATCCTGTCCAGCGCCTGGTCGCTCCAGAACGCGTCGTATGCGGGGTGTGCGACTAATTTGTTCCAGAAGCCCAGCTGCTCCATGCCGTAGCGATGCCCCAGTTCCCCGGCGGACCCCGCCTGCATGAACAGGTCATACTCGTCGTGATAGCTGCTCCACCACTTAATCGAATTGTCTCGGCTCGCCACCTGCTCGTATATGTAGGAAATGTTCTGCTCGCGGAACGCGCCGTTGTGAAACCAATCATCGCCCATCCAGCCGTCCACCATGGGATTCATCGGCACCGACACTTTAAGTGCCGGGTGCGGGTTGAGCAGCGCCATCAGCGGTTCGAAGCCATCGTAAGAAATGCCGAGCGTACCGACCTTGCCGTTGCTCTCAGGAACGTTCTTCACCAACCATTCGATCGTATCGTAGGTGTCTGTGGAATCATCGACTGGCGTCGGATTCTGAGGCCCATGCAGCGGTCGGTTCATCACGTAATCGCCTTCGGACCCATACTTACCGCGCACGTCCTGCACCACGCGGATATAGCCATCCTCGACGATGACATCGGTCGCGTTATCGTAGCCCTGGAGCATGGGGCCGAGATGTCCGCTGTGGATATGGCTCGTCAGATCCTTCGCGTTGTATGGCGTGCGCGTGAGCAGCATGCCGGCGTGCGTGGCGCCTTTAGGAACCAGAATGACCGTGTGCAGTTTGACCCCATCGCGCATGGCGATCATCACATCTCGCAACGTGTAGTCGTAACTATCCGTCACCGATGCGAACGTCTCTGGCGTCTCACTAGGATAGTTGGGATACAACGCCTTCGGGGGCTCCTGGGACAGCACCGTGACACTCACTGTGAGCAAAATAGCGACGAGCAATGGCTTCACGCCGAGCGAGGCAAGTGATCGTGTCGTATCCATGAACGTGTCTCCCCAGGAAATCGTTGTTGTCATTTTCACGGTCTAGGAATAGTACCAATGTTTACGCCCGCCCGATTGTACGAAATCATGTGATGCGGTGTGAAAAACACAGGTTAGGCGCATGCGCCGAGCAGATCCGCCATCGGTGCACCACAGGTTCCTCACGGAGCTTTCCATGACCATCACGCCCACCCACAAGGTGGTCGCTGATCATATGACGGGGCGCTGCCCGAGAACGCACAACAAACGGAAGACCGGATGATCCGTTATGTAGAACTTAACAGCCGCTTGCAGACTGAAGCTCAGTTGCAACTCATAGCCCAACCAGCTATCTAACCTTGCAATCATCGCTTGTTGCTCGCGTTGCCAAAGGAAATTAATGACCGAGTCGGCACGAAAGAACCTGTTTGTCGCAGCGGCACTTCTCGGAGTGATCACGTTTTGGTACGGGCTGTGGATGGCCGCTCGGCGGTATCCTTCCGAGTACGATTGGCGATTCATAACCATTTCGCGGTTAGGTTACGCCGACCGAAACCCCGATGGGTATCGATGGGCTTGGGGCGGCCTTACGCTGTGTGCGCTTGGCGGCTTGTGTTGGACGGCGATACTGCTTCGGGACTGGAGACGGAACGGCACCGGACGGCGACCGGCCGGAATCTGGGCTCTCGCGCTCGGCTACGTCTCCATGGTCGGCTGCGCATCGTTGCCCGGGGGGTTTCCTCTTCTACCGAGGGGCCACGATATCCTTGCGGTTATGGCATTCTTCGGAGTCTGCATTGGCATCATGCAAATGACCTTTCAGGTAACCGAACGGAGCCTTCGGCAGCGCAAGCGAAGTATCCTTCTCAGTCCACGGTTGTACGCCGGCCTGCTAGCCGGCCTTCCGCTATTGCCAATTCTAATCGCTGCCGCTACGCAGGCGTACGTCTCGCATGCGCGACCGAATCTGCCGTGGGTAGGCCTCGAATGGCGTGTACTGGGTGCGCCCGTTTACTTGAGCTTCGCTTTCTGGCAATGGATCACTTGCGCGGTTTTTTCCGCATACTCCGTGACGCTGTGTCTGATGACGATAACGCTCTAGCATCACTATGGACAGATCCACGCCGGCCCGGAACATGATCACGACTACCGTCTATTCTGGCAAATTCATCTTCCGCAGGAACGCCTTATAACGAGGGTCTGATGCGAGATTTTTCGACTGTAGTTCCACCTTGATGAGGTACAGGCCGGCGTCCTTTAGAGCATAGGCCCGTTCGAGCCAGTGCAGCGCCTCATCCGACTGGCCGCGAAACGCGTACACGGAGGCGATCCCAGCCGCGTTTTCGTCCGCTTGCTCTTTGAGCATGCGGGCGAGCGTGGTATCGGACTCCGCTTTCCTTCCGAGCGACCAATACGCCATTGCTAGGCCCTCCAACTGCGCGTAGTCATCCGTCTCCTGCTGGATCTCGAGCAGTGCCGCGTCGCGCTCGCCACGCGCGAGCATTATGAGGCCAAGGTAAAGGTGCCCATAACCATAGGTCGCCCGAATGTCCAGCAACCGCCGAACCGCCGCCTCGGCCTCGGGCAGGTGACCACGAAGTATTTGAGCCGCCCCCAGAAGCCAGAAATTATTTGGGTCTAGTGGGTCTTGAGCGAGTGCAGCTTTCGCCTGACCCAACGCGTCATCCCCATGTCCGAGCGCGAGAGACAGAAACGCTTTGCCGCTTGTCGCGTCCGCGCTGCCCGGGGCTAGTATGTCTACCTGTTGGAATTCCCGTTCGGCGGCGACCCAGTCCCAATCGTATGCCGTATGAATCTTGCCAAGCACGTAGTGCGCCCGCGCGTTCTTCGGATCCAGGGCTAGTGTGGTCGTCACAGCGTGACGAGCCTGCTCGAAAGCGACAGTCGGTGCCAGGAAACCGTCTGCTCCTTCCTTGTAATACGCAAAAGCGAGTTCAGCGGCTGCATCAGCGGACGTCGGGTCGTGATCTAGTGCCTGCTTATATAGCGTGACAGCCTCGTCGAGGCCATTCTTATCCCATTGATCCGAAGCGTGCCGGCCGCGTAGCATTAAATCGTACGCCTCTCTGCTTTTCAGGGTGGAGCGCAACTGAATATCTCCGGCCGCCACTGTGAGTTGCAGTTCGCGCGCGACCGCCGCAGCGACCGCATCTTGGAGTTTGAGCACATCGCCGATGGGACGGTCGTAGGTCTCCGACCATTCGTGCGCTCCGGTTCGCGTGTTAATCAGCTGCGCGGTTATTCGTACCTGATCACCGGATTTGCGTACGCTGCCTTCGAGTACGTAAGCAGCATTGAGCTTCGCCCCGATCGTGCGCAGGTCCTCATTCTTGCCTTTGAACTGAAATGACGACGTTCGGCCAATCACTGTGAGCCCCGGGATCTTGGCCAGAAGGTCGAGTATCTCCTCAGCCATCCCATCCCCGAAATACTCCTGATCCTTCTTCTCACTCATGTCGACGAACGGCAGCACCGCAATCGATTTGTCCGAGATCGCGGCCAGGTGTGGTGCCTGCGCCACTCCCTGCTTCGACGGCCAGTAGCGAACCACAACACCGACGACAATGGACGCGACGACGACGAAAAGTGCAGCGGCGATCAGACGTTTAATCGTCAGATAACTGGGTTTACGCTTCCGATTGACCGGATAACTGGCGTCATCCCCTAACCCCGGACTGACCCACGACGAGGGCGCCAGACCTTGTCCCACTGCCTGCGTGAGTTTCATCAACGCCCCTGGCATCCCCAAAGCCGCCACATCAATCCATTGTGATTCGCTCAAGAAATACTCAAAAGAACGGGTCAACGGTGCTGCATCGGCCCGCAGCGCAATGATCCGCCGCCGCTTTGATGACGCACGCTCAAGCTCCTTGCCCACATGGGCAGAGGCAACGGCGTGTTCGGAGAGCACCAGGACCAGAATCTTCGCGTCGTTGATCGCCCCCACAATCTCATCTGCATAGTGCGAACCCGGCGTTACGTCGCGCGGCGCCATCCAGCATTTGACCCCTTGCTTCTCGAGATTCTCGACAATGGAATTGGCAACCGCAGCATCCGCGGACGCATAGCTCACGAATACGTCGCTGCCCGAGCTACCCTGATTGACGACCGTCTCTGTCATTCGGGAAGGTTCATTTTCTCAAGGAACGCCTTATAGCGCGGATCACCTTCGAGACTCTTAAAGTACGGGTGACCCTTGATGGCCCATAGGCTCGGATCCTTGATTGCGTAAGCTCTATCTAGCCATTCGAACGCTCTGTCTTTCTGTCCGCGAGCCGCGTAGGCAACGGCGAATCCGAACGGCCAGCGTCCTGTATTCTCGGCTTCGAGACGTATCAACGCAGCATCCGCGTCTTTGGTGCGCTGAAGTGCCTGGTACACGACGACCAACCCCGCGTCTCTTCCCTCAAGATTCGGCTCTTTCTGTATTTCCGCGAGCGCAGCTTCCGTATTTCCCTCGGTCAATAGGACCATAGCCACAAAATAGTGCCCCCAAGCCATGGTCGGAGAAATTTCCAACGCACGGCGATGGGCAGTCTCAGCCTCTGCGAGGCGCCCCAATCGCAAGTACGAATACCCGCGGAGCCTATAGAGATTGGCGTCGAGCGGGTCAGCCGCAATGGCGGCATCGGTGAAACGCAAGGCTTCGCTCCACTGGCCTACGGCTATTCTCTGCTCTGCGGCACTAGCCAGCACAAAGGGGTTGTTCGGCGCGAGCGCCACGGCGGTGTTCACGTCTCGCTCCGCCGCCGGCCAGTCCCAATCGTATTCGATGTGAATCATGCCAAGGACCGTGTGCGCGTTGGCGGACCTCGGGTCCAGCTTGAGCGCCGCTTCAGCGGCGCCTCGAGCTTGCTCGAACCCCGTCTCGGCCGGCACATCGTTTCCGTCAGCCAGATCTAATAGCGCCGCTGCCAGCGCATCGGCGGCGGGTGCGAAAGTCGGATCGATCTCCAAAGCATGCCGAAAGTCGGCTATACCCTCGTTGAAGCCGCGGTCGTCGTACCGATTAATCGCGTGCATGCCACGCAGGTACGAGTCGTACGCCTCACCGTTTCGTGGCCGCGCTCTCGACTGGTAAGAGCTGGAAGGGACGACCTCCAACTGCAACGCACGAACGAGGCTCGCCGCGATCTCATCTTGCACCTTGAGGATGTCGCTGACGCCGCGGTCGTACGTCTCCGACCAACGTTGCGTCCCATCCCGTGTGTCGATCAGCTGCGCCGTCACACGGACATGGTCGCTCGCCCTGCGCACACTGCCTTCGAGTACATAGGCAGCACCGAGCATCGAACCAATGGTCCGCAGATCCTCAGTCTTTCCCTTGAACTGGAACGACGACGTACGTCCGATCACTTTGAGGTCAGGAATCTTCACCAGGAGATTGAGAATCTCCTCCGACATCCCATCCGCAAAATACTCCTGATCGTGCTTCTCGCTCATGTCGGTGAACGGCAGCACGGCGATCGATTTGTCCGTTATCGATATCGCCGCGGGCTGCCCGTTGCCGTGAGTCCACAGCCAAAAGTGAACACCCAATGCAAACGCGACGCCAACCCCGATGACCACCGCCGCAGCCATCGCGAGTCGCCTAATCTTTCCGTAGCTCTTTGCCGCAATGACCGGATCCGCGGTTTTCGTCTCCGCGAACCCCTGCCCCACCGCCTCAGCGAGCTTCGCCAACGCCGCCGGCATCCCCAACGTCTTCACATCGATCCACTGCGAGGTCGACAGAAAATACTCGAGCCCCGGATTGAGCGCCGCGCTATCAATTCGCAAGGCAATGATCTGCTTGTGTTTTGACGCGGCCCGCTCGACTTCTCGAGCCACATGATCCGAAGCCACCGCTTTACCCGACAGCACCAGCACCACCGCCTTTGCGTCGTTAATCGCTAGAACGATGGCATCGGCGTACGGCGCCCCAGGCTTCACGTCCCGCGGCGCCTGCCAGCACGATAGCCCGCGACTTTCTAAGTACTGACAAACAGTATTAGCGGTAACCGCATCCTGGGATGCGTAGCTCAAGAAGACAGATCGAGGGGTACTTTGAGGCGCGGAACTGCCCGACGGCCCAGGCTCCGCCTTCGAGGATTCATCCATCCCCTCGCTCCCCGCCATACCGCACCCCTTCCTGCAGTCTCAACAGTTTCCTGGATGCTATCGGTGTACGCAAGCAAGGGATCCCCTCAATCGCCAATCCGGCCAATCACCACCGGCGAGCCTATCCATCCGCAGCTCGTAAACGCCGCCCGGAAACTCATCAGCGTGTGGCGTTGCGCACACGCCGCGAGCAAGCAAATGACCTCGTCCTAGCTTTCGAGCACGACGATGATCATCGGCGCGAGCCGATAAAAACTCGCGTCCGTTCCCCACGCCAGCAGGCGCAAGAGATCGGTGATCAATCGCTCGTCGGGAATGAAGGCCGCGGCATCGCGCTACAGCGCGTCGTACGGGGTGCGCAGCGGGGGCTTCATTTGCCGAGCCGCGAGCGCCATCAGATCGTCTCCGGTTCCATCTTGATCGCCCCGCAAGGGCACTCGGTGACGCAAACGCCGCATCCTTTGCAGTAGTCGAGATTGAATTCGTAGCGCTTGCCTGGGCCCAATTTCATTACCGCGTTGTCGGGGCACACGCCGTAGCAGTTGTCGCACTCGAAGCAATTGCCGCACGACAGGCAGCGGCGCGCCTCGAACAGAGCATTGGTTTCGTCGAGTCCCTGCACGACCTCGTCGAACGTCGATTTGCGCCGAGCGATGTCGAGCAGCGGCCGGACGGTTTTAGGCGCATCGGCGTAGTACCAGGGATTGAGCTTGTCGAAGGTGGCTAGTTCGTGCTGAGGAGGCGGTACGTACACGGCGCCGTTCAGCCACGCGTCGACGTTGCGCGCAGCCTTCTTGCCGTGCCCGATGGCCACCGTGACGTTGCGCTCGGCCGGCACCATGTCGCCGCCGGCGAATATGCCGGGATATCCGGTCATCATGTGCGTGTCCACCTGCACGACCCCGTCGATCCTCTGCAGACCCGGAACTTCGTCGAGCAGCCCAAGGTCCACGTCCTGCCCAAGCGCCAGCACCAGGGAATCCGCGCCAAGCGTTTCTAACTCGCCGGTCGGCTGCGGGAAGCCTTTGTCATCGAGCACCATTTTCTCGACCGTGATGCTCGACTCGCCCGCCTGCTTGATCGTCGACAGCCATCTGATTATGACGCCCTCCTGCAGCGCCTCTTCGACCTCGAAGTCGTGGGCAGGCATCCTCTCGCGCGTGCGGCGATACACGATGACCGCTTCCTCCGCCCCCAAGCGCTTCGCGGTGCGCGCAACGTCGAGGGCCGTGTTGCCGCCCCCATACACCACCACGCGCCGCCCGAGCAGCGGCTTCGCATCGCCCTCCATGTCGCGCAGCACGGCCACCGCATCGAGAACCCTGGACGAATCGCCGGCGGGGATGTAAGCACGCTTTGCAATGTGCGCGCCCACCGCGAGAAAAGCCGCGTGGAAGCGGCCCTTCCGCATCTCCTCGAGGATATTCGTCACCTTGCTGTCGAGCTTCAGCACCGCGCCCAGATTCAGGATGCGCTGAACCTCGGCGTCCAGCACCGCGCGCGGCAGCCGGTATTTGGGAATGCCAAAGCGCATCATGCCGCCCGCCATAGGTCCCGCCTCGAGAATCGTCACTCCGTGGCCGAGCCGCCGCAGATGATAGGCGGCGGACAGACCCGAGGGGCCGGCGCCGACGATCAACACGCGTTTCCCGGATTCACGCGCCGGCGGCGCGAACTTCCAACCGCGCTTCAGCGCCTCATCGCCGAGAAAGCGCTCGACCGAATTGATGCCCACCGATTCATCGAGCTGGCCGCGATTGCAAACGCTCTCGCAGCTGTGATAGCAAACGCGGCCCATGATCGCGGGAAACGGGTTCTGCTGCACCAAGCGGCTCCAGGCGCTCTCGTAATCCCCCGACTCGGCGTGATACAGCCAGCCCTGAATATCCTCTCCTGCGGGGCATTGGTGATTGCAGGGCGGGAGCCTATCTATATACGCAGGCCGCGAGGTGCGCCAAGACCCGGTCCGATTGGCGAGCGAGGAGCCGACGTCCAACGTAATCGCAAAGGGTTTGGTCATCTTCAGCTCCCGTCCGCGAGCAGACCGAATCGGCGGATGTTTCGATCCGCGCCCGCCTGGAGCCGCGCAATCGTTTCCGCGGCGGGCGTCTTGCCGAACAAATGCGCGAAGCGGCGTTGCGGTTTCAGGTATTCCTCCACGGGAACGGGCTTGCGGATCTTGTAGACGCCGGTCACCTCTCCGTGTTCGGCCTCAAACAGCGGAAACAAACCGCTTTCCACGACGAGGCGCGCGAGCTTAATCGTGTCCTCGGAGGCCGCGCCCCAACCGAGCGGGCACGGCACGAAAATATGAATATAACGAGCGCCATGCAGGCTCATGGCCTTCGTCACTTTATATTCCAGGTCGCGCAAGTAGGCGACCGACGCGGTAGCCACATAGGGAATGTTGTGGGCCATCGCAATCTGCGGCAGATTCTTGCCTTGACCGAAGGCATTGCCGGGATGCGCGCCGACGGCCATCGTCGTGGCGGTGCGCGCCGCGGGCGGCGTCGCCGATGAGCGCTGCACACCGGTATTCATGTATGCCTCGTTGTCGTAGCAGATGTAGAGCACGTCGTCGTTGCGCTCGAACATCCCCGAGAGGCAACCGAAGCCGATGTCGGTCGTGCCGCCATCGCCGCCCTGAGCGATGACGCGCACGTCGGTGCGGCCTTTGACCCTCACGGCGGCCGCAATGCCGGCCGCGACAGCTGCGGTGTTTCCAAACAACGAGTGGATCCATGGAATTTGCCACGAAGTCTCCGGATACGGTGTCGAGAACACCTCGAGGCATCCGGTGGCGTTGGCCGCAATTACCTTGTTGTTGGCGGCGCGCATCGCAGCGTCGATCGCATAGCGCGCCCCGAGCGCCTCGCCGCAACCCTGGCAGGCGCGGTGCCCGGAGTTCAGCGAGTTCGTACGCTGCATATTGGCCTGGACCGCGCGCTGGTCTTCGCCGAGCAGCCGGTTGCCGACAGTGAAGGTCCCGGTCTGGTAGAACTTGATGGGTTGCATTTCCATGGCGGCCTGACTCACACGATCGAAGCGCCGACGACGCCGATGTCGCGCAGGATGTTTTCGGCAATGGGGCCCGAACGGCGGCTGCGCCTTTCACGCTCCAATACCCGGTTCACGACGTCCCAGTTCAGATCCAGAAAGCTGACCGGCTCCAACGCATCATCGCCGGCCTTGCGGAATAGCTCGTGCAGCGAGGTCTTCAGGATCGAACGGCCGCCGAGACCTGCGATTACCGTATACCCATGCAGCTGCAAGCCCGAGAGCGCCATCCGGACATCGGTCGAAAGGATGCCGCCCAGGCCCACGGCGAGGGATTTTTCCAACACGACGACCCGCTTCGCGCTTTGCAACGCATCGCGGATTGCCGCCAGCGGAGAAGGGCGGAACGAACAGATGCCGAGCGCACCGATCCGCACGCCACCGTCGCGCATCTCGTCGATCACGTCCTTGATCGTGCCGAGTACCGAACCCATCGCGACGACGATGGTTTCCGCATCCTGTGTGCGGTACGGGTGTACGAGGCCGCCCGAATTGCGTCCGAACACTTCCTGGAACTCCGCGGCATGGATTGGGATTAATTCCAAGGCTTGCAGCTGCTTGGCATGCGCAAGGTAGCGCACCTCCGTGAATGCCTCCGGCCCCACCATCGCGCCGATCGAAACCGGCTGCCTCGGATCGAGTACCTGCCGCGGCTCATAGGCCGGCAAATATGCATCCACCTGCGCCTGGGTCGGTATGTCCACCCGCTCGTAGGCATGCGTCAGAATGAATCCGTCCATGCACACCATCGCCGGCAGCGACAGCTCTTCGGCCAATCGGAAGGCGAGAATATGCAGGTCGAGGGACTCTTGATTGGTTTCCGCGAACAGCTGAATCCAGCCCGAGTCGCGCATCGACAGGCTGTCGCTATGATCGTTCCAGATATTGATTGGAGCACCGATCGCACGATTTGCCACGGTCATCACGATCGGCAGCCCCAGGCCGGACGCGTTATAGACCGCCTCAGCCATGAACAGCAGGCCTTGGCTGGCGGTCGCCGTGTAGCTGCGGGCGCCGGCGGCCGACGCACCGATCGACACCGACATCGCGGCGAATTCCGATTCGACGTTGATGAATTCGCAGCGCTGCAGCTCGCCGCTCTTCACCATCTCGCCCAATTCCTCGACGATGTGAGTCTGCGGCGAAATCGGGTAGGCGCAAATCACCTCCGGCCGGCATAGGCCAACCGCTTCGGCGACGGCCTTTGAGCCTTCGGTCTGCTTAAGCATGGGCCGCCTCGTACGCGGCAGTCGCGGCGGCGATGTTGCCCTGCGCCACCTTGCCGGAAAACTTGTCATTGATTGCGCCCGCCACGGCGGCCAAGGAGATCACGCCACTAAGGGCCGCGAAGCCCCCCAGCAGCGCGGCGTTGGGCAGGGGCCGGCCCACGTGCTTCAGCGCGAGTTCGGTCGCCGCCACGGTGCGCAGCCGTTCGGCCCGCAAACCGCTCGCAAACTCGCCCAGCCCGAGCTCGGCGAAGCTGCGACTGGTGTTGATCAGAATGTAGCCGTCCGGGACCAGACCGGCGAAGACGTCGACTTGGTGCAGCAGCGTCGGATCCTGGATGATCAGCGCGTCGGGTTTGATGATCGGCTCCCGCAGCCGGATCTCTTTGTCGTCGATCCGACAGAACGCGACGACCGGCGCACCGGTGCGTTCGGATCCAAAACTCGGAAACGCCTGCGAGTAGCGCCGCTCGAGGAACGCGGCGATCGACAGCATTTCTGCGGCCGTAACAACGCCCTGCCCACCCCGCCCGTGGATGCGAACTTGGAACACGGACCTTCCTTCAAGTAGCACGAAACCGCTCAGTTTGAACTGTCAAACCAGCGTGAACATCATCAACCTGACGAGAAATGTCGCAATACGTAATACCCGACGTCCGACTGCGCGGCGCGGCGCCTGCTGAAGCTCGAAGCCCATAATGGGGCCCTTAACGTACGTAATGGCCACTGTCTTGGAGTCACCCCCAATAGCGGACGACGACAGCCGCTTTATGGCTTTCACACCCCAGCGTCACGAAGCCGGGCGAGAGCGACGCGGATCCCGCTGACGATTGCATCGATCCTGACCGCGACGAGAGCACGATGCTCTTTGTGATACTCCATCACCATTACGCTTACCAGCGCACTGCTGAAGATGCAGAAAGACAAGAATAGCCCCTCTCAAGGCTTCACAAACCGCAGCGTCATCCGATCGGACTCGCCAATCGCCTTCATCCTAGCTCGCTCGTTCTTTGGTCCAACCAAATCCGGTAGCAGGCGGTGCACGTTGACGCTTTCTGAGTCCTGCGGATTCGCATTTATTTCCGACACCCCCTGCAGCCGGAAGCCGGTCCGCAGGCCCAACGTGATCATGTAATCCTCGGGAATACGGTGCAGTTGTTTCGAACTTTGTACGGCATCGGCAAACGGCTTGGCTCGATGTTCAACGACGCCGAATATGCCGCCGGGTTTGAGCACGTCGAACACCGCTTTGAACACGGCGTCCAGCGTTGCCGGGCTGTCGTTCAGCCAATCGTGGGCACCGCGGAACGAGAGCACCATGTCCGCGGAATTCGGTTCGCCCAGGGACACATTGAGCGGTGGTGCAAAAGGGATGACCTTGACGATGTGCCCGAAGACCGCCGGATTGGCTTTGATCTTCTGCTCGAACTTCGGCGATCCGGCTTCGATCAGGTGCCCGTTATCGGATAGGAATGGGGCCAGGATTTCCGTATACCAGCCGCCCCCGGGGGCCAGCTCGATCACCGTCATGTCCTGCTGGATCCCAAAGAACTGAAGCGTATCAACCGGGTGACGATAGCGGTCGCGGTCCTTGTTCTCTGCCGAGCGCCAGTCGCCGTCGACCGCCCTCTGCAACTGGGCCGTCGTGTTTTCAGTGGACATGCTGGGCGCCGCGCAGGCGGCGGAAGCGAATAACAAAGCGCTCGAAATCCAGATACCCCAAGTGCGGACGTGAGGGAACATAGTGCGACCCCTTTTGGCGGCTAGCATGGCAGGCCACGCTCGAAGCGAATCGCCAGATTAGACCATGGTTCGAGCTCGGTACATGTTGGCCGGTCGGGAAGATTTGAGCGTAAACCTGCCATAGTGGCGTACCTCTGTTCCGAGACCGGTTCGTCGCGGCCGCTGGCGGCCGCTGCCCTCGCCATTCCGGACCTCGCCGGCATCCCGATCCATTGTGCAACTCGCTTGAAGATCGGCGCGATGCTTCCAGGGTTCAGCGGTCCACCGATTTGCGTTTGACCGATCAATCGCCGAAATACCGCTCCCTCGCTTATCGCGGAATGCTCTAACCATCATTAGTTACAGGATATTGTATTATGCAGTAAATGTATGGTGTACTATTCATACATGCAGGATTCAACCTTACGTTCTCCGCGCTATGACCGGCCCTCCCGCGGCATTACCGCCGGGGACGTTGAACTCGCCGCTGATGCGCTTCTGCGCGAAGGCGACCGTCCCACCATCGAAAGAATCCGCGCCAAGATCGGCCGCGGCTCCCCCAACACCATCAATCCACTCTTGGACGCCTGGTGGAGGCGCCTCGCCTCACGATTGGACACCGGCCCTGCCGCTTTCCATCGGCTCCCTGAATCCGTCGCCCATGTCGCCGAGGCCCTCTGGATGCAGGCGCTCGACGAAGGACGCCGGCGCGCCCAACAGGAATCGAACCGCGATGCGCGGTCCACCACCGCAACGAAGAACGACCTGGAAGTCCGCTCGCACGTGCTCACCCTGCGCGAAGGCGAACTCGAATCGCGTTTGAAGGATCGCCAACACATGCAAGCTGCCCTCGAGTCGCAATTGCGCGAGCTGACCCTGCTGCTTCGCAAGGCGAACGCTACCCACGACGCCCAATCCCGTCGGATTTCAGAACTTGAAGACCGGCTCTTCGCGCGTACTCGAACGCCTGCGAAAGCGAAACAACACGTCAAGCCGCCACCGGGGCCCAAGCCCCGACGAAAGACTCGACGCGCCGCCCACCCCCCACGGCCCCGCAAGCTGAAGCGCAAGACGCCAACTCAGAAACGCCGCCGATGATTCGCACCGAAGACGCCACATCACCCTCTTCCATCGACGTCGCCAGTTGGATAACACTCCGCACCCAGGAGATCGCCCGATGCTGACTTACGTCTATTTCGGCACCAACGACCTAGAGCGCGCTACTCAATTCTACGACTCGACCTTGGTGCCTCTCGGCATGCGACGCTGCATCACCGGCGACTCCGAGTGGGACCGCATCTCAGCCGGCTGGGGCACCTACGAAAACGACGGGGCCTGCGAGCTCGCCTTCTGGATCGGCAAACCCTTCAATCAGCAACCGGCTACGATCGGTAACGGATCCATGGTGGCCTTCAGAGCAAGCTCATGGAAAGACGTCGACAATTTCCACGCCGCTGCGCTCGCCCATGGCGGCACCTGCGACGGCGCTCCAGGTCTCCGGCCGCAATACAACCCGGATTTCTACGCCGCCTACGTACGCGATCCCGACGGCAACAAACTCGCCGTCGTCTGTCGGGGTTTTACCCAACGTCCGTGACTCCGGCTCCTGCACGGTCCCCCAGCCGACGCCATCTGAGCGCGCGAGCGCCGGGCGGCCACGGTGCGTCCGAATTAATTATCGTGCGCTTGTTCCATGGTGCGCACGGACGCAATAGGCTCTGATATAAAGACACCTGCGGCCATCCAGGCGCCGCCGCTAGGGATACCAACAACGGATGTCGACATTTTTCGTAGAGTTCCGCGTATGACGGAAAGGACCTCGTGACTCACGGCGGGCGCCTTGCGGCAGGTTCCCTGGGACTTGCCGAGTCCGTGGTGATGGGCGTGGCGGGCACCGCGCCCGCGTTCAGCGTCGCGGCCACGACCGCGACGCTGGTTGCCGCGGTTGGAGTGCTGGCGCCGGCCAGTCTGCTGTATTGCGGGTTCATCATGTTCGGTACCGCGCTCGCATTCCGGCACCTCAACCGGGGCGATCCAAATGCCGGCGCGTCCTACGCGTGGGTGAGCCGGGCCTTCGGACCGGTGCTCGGTTTTTTCGTGGGCTGGTCGGTGCTGGTCGCGCAAGCCGTGTTCATGCTGTCCGGAACCGTGCCGGCCGCCACCGCGACCTTGTCGCTCATCGCTCCGTCGCTGACGGCCAACATCACCGCCGTCACTCTGGTCGCAGCCGGCTGGATGATCGTCGTCAGCGCGGTGGCGGTCAAAGGCATCAAGCTCGCGAGCTACGTGCAGGTCACCCTGACCGCGATCGAAGTGGCCATCCTCGTCATCATTATTGTCGCCGCCGTGGTTCATGCCTGGGGCCACTCAGCACACGCCCTGTCATTCGGTTCCTTCTGGCCCGGATCCTTCACACCGCAGATGTTCGCGAGCGGGGCGCTGACCGCGGTGTTCGTTTTCTGGGGCTGGGATGTCGCCCTGAATCTCAACGAAGAGACGCGCAACGCTGCCGAGACGCCCGGACTCGCCGCGGTGCTCTCCATGGTCGTCGTGCTGCTGCTGTTCGTCGGTTTTGCCGTTACGACGCTCTTGGTGCTCACAGACGCCGAAATCGAGGCAGCCGGCACCAACATCGTGCAGGCCATCGCCGACAAGCTGTTTCCGCGACCCTGGAGCTATCTCGCAGTGATATCAGTGATGCTGAGCACGATCGGAGCGCTCGAGGCCTCTATTCTGGCGTTCACCCGCACGATGTACGCGAAGAGCCGTGGCAACGCTCTAAATGGTCGCTATGCGCGCCTGCACCCCACGTGGAAAACGCCGTGGATCGCGAGCGGCCTGCTGCTCGGGATCGGCCTGGTGCTCGTGTTTCTGTCCTCATACATGCCGACCGTCGCGACCATCATGCGGGATTCCGTCAACGCGATCGGATTTCAGGCCGCCTTCTACTACTGCCTCGCGAGTTTCGCCTGCGCCTGGGGCAGTCGTGACACGGCGCGCCGCAATCGAACCGCATTCGTGATGCGTGTGCTATGGCCGGTGGCGAGTGCGCTGTTTCTCGGCTTCGTGGCGCTGTACAGCATCCCCACGTTCGATCTTGCCACCAACCTGATTGGTTTGGGCGGCATCGTCGTCGGCGTCGTTCCGCTGTTCCTGAACCGACGACGCATGGCGATCGCCGCGCTCGGCACTTGAGGAGTCCCGGTGTACCGCCGGCAGGGACTCCGATGGCGGCCGATGACCCCTGAGCTTCGAGAAACACGGGGATTATCTGCCAGCATCAGGTGGGCAAGAGCGGATCGACTTAGACGCCGCACGCAAAGCAGTTGAACCGGCGCCGACGCCCATCCGGTGCCGCATTTTGCCGGCACGGCAACCACTGGCCCAGGGCCAGCCAGATGCGGCGCTCCTGAGCAAGATGAATCTGCCGGAGTAGCGACGACTTCAGGTCGGCACACAATAATTGCGCTTCCCCGGTGCAGTCGTTGGCGGATGGCAACGGAGGTCCGGCGGCAAACTTGCAGCGTGAACCTAAATTTCCCGATGGTTACTTACTGCTTGATTTCCACTAGAATTGTTTCCACATCATCAAGCGCTTCATCCGCGTGCGTGACCGGTGGCCGTATTAAGGCCTCGCCGGTCTTCAATTCGGAAATCTTCGTGCTGCCGTCAGGCATCGTATATTTAACCCTGCCTCCCTTGAGTACATACACCACCGTCGATGGGTGGGAATGGATGGGAGTCTTGTCCCCTTTGTGCGGCGCGTACCGTAACACCCGGACTTTTTGGTCCTCCGCAAGGACCGTCAAATGCTTCACGCCATATTGCATGGCGTCCTGCCCGAAAACGGACGCGCAAGCAAACAAGAGAATCGAAACCGTTAGCGCCGCGGCGTTTTTCATTTTGAAGGTCCTTCTCAGTGGTTGCAGAACTCATGGTACCCGCCCAGGTCTTGCTTCGTCACTAGCCTGCTCAATTACCCGTTGGCGGACATCCCTTGAACCGTCACGGTCAAATTCGGCAACTTGGAGCGGAACGTCCGGTCCTGAGCGGCAAATCGGTCGCTGATCGGCCACCTGTGGTCATGGGATCGCCCAAATTCATCCGCGGTTAGCGATCGTTGGTTCCAGACGCCGACCCCTGCCTGTTGCTCTTCTCAACACTCCCCGGGTAAAGCGCAAAGTCGAGGCGAAATGCGCGTCCGTGCTAACATTGTGAGGAATGCGGATCGATGAGTATGCGGCGCTCGATGCGGTCGCAATTGCAGCGGCGGTGCAGGCAGGCGAGCTGTCGGCGCCCGAGGTCACCGAAGCGGCGATCGGTTCGATCGAAGCGCTCGAGCCGCGGCTGAACGCGCTTGTGCTGCAGGATTTCGCGCAGGCGCACGAGGTCGCTCGCGGCGTGTCGCGTGAGGCGCCGCTGGCTGGCGTGCCGTTCCTCATCAAGGACGTCAACCTGCAGGTCGATGGGTGGCCGACGACTTATTCGTCGCGCTTCTTCGCCGATGCCGCGCCGCTGCCGGACAGCGAGCTGGTCGCGCGGTGGCGCCGGGCCGGCGTAGTGTTCCTCGGCAAGACCAACACGCCAGAATTTGCCGACAATTTTGCGACCGAGCCGGTCTATCGCGGCACCACCCTGAATCCCTGGAACCCGGCCGTCACGGTAGGCGGTTCGAGCGGCGGCGCTGCCGCTGCGGTTGCGAGCGGCATGGTGCCGGTCGCGCACGGCACGGACGTCGGCGGCTCGATTCGCGTGCCCGCGGCCTGTTGCGGACTGTTCGGCCTGAAGCCCTCGCGAGGCCTGAATCCGCTTGGCCCCCACCATGCCGAACTCGGCGCGGGATTGAACTGCGACCATGTGCTGTCGCGCACCGTGCGTGACAGCGCGGCGTTCCTCGATGCGACCGCTGGCCCGGATCTCGGTGCGCCTTACCGAGTCACACGGGCGGTGCCGTCGTACCTCGCGGCACTTAAGGGCTCGCGCGAGAAGCTGCGCATAGCCTGCATCTCCCACGCGGTCGATGGCCGGTCGGCGGCACCGGAGATCGAGGCGCGACTGATGGATGCGGCGTGTCTCGTCGAGGGACTCGGCCACGAGGTCGTGCCGGCGCGCTTCCCAGCGGAGGTTGCCGAACTCGCCACGGGCGAGGCCTGGATGCCACTGTGGTTGATGGACATCGCGATGCTCATCCGCGACCGCGCGCGCGAACTAGGTCGTGAGCCGGGACCCAATGATATCGAGACGATGCCACGCTATGCGGTCGAGCGGATCGGGCGCATGAGCGCGTACGAATACCTCGACGTGCGCCGGCTCGCACACCGGATCTGCCTCGCGATGCTGCGGACGTTCGGTGCGTTTGACCTGATCATGACGCCGGCGACGGGCACCCTGCCGCCGGCGGTCGGCGCCCTTGATGCAAACGCGCCGGACTTCGATTTAGCGCGCTGGGGTGCCATTGGATACACATTCGCGCCATTCTCGGAACTGTTCAACGTCACGGGCCAGCCGGCGGCGAGCCTGCCGCTGTTCCAGTCGGCGTCCGGCCTGCCGATCGGTATCCAGCTCGTGGGCCGCCAGGACGAGGATCATCGGCTACTTCGGGTCGCTGCGGACCTGGAAGCCGAGACCGCGTGGACGACGCGGCATCCGCCGCTGTGGGCCGGCCGGCTGCCGGCCTGACGCGCGGTTGCGCATCGCCCTCATCTGCTCAAGTTATAGGGGGGCAAATGATCATGGCTATAGTCATAACGACGGCGCGCCTCGATGACGAGGCAGAAATGGCAAAGTTTCTGTCGCCAATTCCGAACGCCGAGCAGCTTGCCGAAGTTCTTAAGGACAGAAAGCCGGTATCCACGCGAGCATACGAAGATGAGACTTGGACAGCCCGCTTTGTCGAATGCGATGGCAAGCTAGTCATGTGCTTCACTGTGTCCGATATCACCATTGATCAAGCGGAGATGATCGAAGCCGCATGGGAGGGCATTTGCGTGTTGGACGAAACGGCATTTCGGAAGACTGTCGAGCGGGTTCTTGAACTTTCATAGTGTCACGTCGCGACACCCAATCCTTGCCAACAACCATGATTGGCCCGGCCTCGCGTCGGCACTCACCGCCGGCATCGAGAGCACCTCTTCCGTACAGCGATCCGCGATGAACGTGCATGGATCACGACCCCGGCGCAGAAGCCCCGGCATTCGCCGCCGCGAGGCGCGCCTCGGCGGCCCCGACCATCGCTTTGAAACGGGGATCATCACGCAGGGGACCGAGGTCCGGATCGGCCTTGGCGTGGTTTAACCAGGCAATGGCCATCGTTTCGAAGACCGGGCCGAGCAGTGCAAGCGCGGCCTCCGGGTCTTTTATGTACGTTGTCAGGCTGCAGGCAAAGTTGTAGCGCGCGTTCATATTATCCGGATCAATCAGCAGCGCACGATTGATCCAATCCTTGGCGCGTTCGGCCTCCCCCAGGGTCGCAAGCGCTATGGCACCGTAGGCCATGGCCGTCCCATTGTTCGGATCCTGCGCCAAGGTCTTTTCGGTACGCGAGAGTGTGATTTGCGCGACCCGCGAAGCTGCCTGGGAATTTCCCATCGCGGTGTAACAGGTGAGCAACATGGACCCGGAATTCAGATCCGTCTCCATCAGAGTCATTGATTTCTCGTAATAGCGAACGGCCTCAGCCAGGCGCTGCTGGCTGAATCGCAAATACGCTGCAGCGCGGTTAACTTCGTAGGACTCGGGGTCCAGGCGCAGGGCGACATCAATTTCAGCGGCCGCCTCATCATGACGACCGTGCTGGGACAAAATCCGCGCCTTGACGGCATGGGCCTCGGCCAGATTGGCATCCAGCGCGAGCGCCCGTTCAGCGGGTACCAAGCCGTCATCACCCCGCCTGCCGCTTACGAAGCGCAGGTTCATCTGTCCAATGGCCATAAGCGCCCAAGCGCGTGAATACCCGGGGTCGATTTCGATGGCGCGCTTACATAGCCGGATGATCGTTTCCGTCCGCCGGGCATCGGCTTCATGGCTGGTGACGTAGGACTGTCGAGCCATGAGATAAAGATTGTAGGCCTCGACATTCTCCGTACCGCGCTGTTCGATCGCCCTTTTCTCTTCCGGCACCAACTTGAGCTTCAGGGCCTTCACGATGGCTTCCGAGATTTCCGCCTGCAGCGCGAAGATGTCATTCAAGTCCCGATCGTAGCGCTCGGCCCATACGTGATCGTTGCTCGCACCGTCGACCAGCTGAGCGGTAATTCGTACGCGGCCACCCGCTTTGCGCACGCTGCCTTCCAGGATGTGGCCCACCTTAAGTTCGCGCGCGAGTTTCGGAATGTCGACGTGCTTGCCCTTGTACATAAAGGCACTGTTGCGCGAAACCACCGCCAGTGCCGAAACCTTGCTCAGGTCCGTGATGATGTCCTCGGTGATGCCGTCGCTGAAGTACTCCTGCTCCTGATCGCCGCTCATATTGGCGAAGGGCAGGACGCAGATCGCGACGCGAGGAGCGGCCACGGATGCAGATGATGCCGATTTGGCGGTCGCCTTCACTGATTGATTAGCGCGATGCCGCTCGATCACGGCACGCAGCGATCGAATAAGATCCTGGAACGGTGCGCTGCCCGGGTCCTCCCCCCACTTATCGAGGTCGGTGGTTTGAATCGCCCGTACGTCGATCGGCAGACGAGCCTCTTCGAATCGCACCGGGACCAGAATGCCGCGCTCGGCGGCATCGCGCGCCTCGCCCCGTACCCAGCGCGAAGCCACGGATGTCGGGGTCCACACGACCAGCACGGCACTGGCTGCCTCGAGTTCCGCGTCAATCTGGTCGTCAAACTGCTGGCCAGCTGCAATCGCCGGGTCCCACCAGACCGACCAACCCTTCGCCTCGATCGCAGCCACGAGCGGTGCGACACGCGCCTTATCACTACGGGCGTAAGAAATAAAGATGTCGGCCATACCTGCTTAACCTCAACCGGACGTGGTCGCCGCAAGCCAACTGCGGCACTGGTAGCTTAACCTGGCTCAGGCGGGCGGCGGATGGCAATTATGAATCCCTCTCGCAACCCGCCGCGACCGCAGCGTCTCGCAGCCGGCATGGACTCGCGCGTCCGGTAGTTGTTCGCGCACGCGGAACTCGAAAGCATGTCTCGGGCCCCCGTGAATCCGTCCCTGCAAACCTGCAGCCTCCACCGGCGTTTAGTCGCCCGGCCCCTGTTGAAGGCAGCGTGCGCGCAATTCCATCAGGGCCCGAGATGCCTACGATCCTACCATCAAGGCCGAATATATGGCTGCAACCTTATGAGCCGCCAAGGTTTACTGTCCTTGCAGTCAGGGGTGGGTCCCAATAGGGGGGCTGCGGGAAAACTCCTGTTTTTCAGGCCCCAGAGAACACCCATTCGATCCGGCCGTCTGCGCGTTTTCTTGTATTTCACGATTGATACCTAGACCCTATGAAGACCTCTATGCCACCGCACTCTTTCCATGCGGTGCGCCCGGAACTATTGGAGCCGATGGAACATGGGAGATCCTCGATGAGATACATAAGATCGATCGCCCTCATAACGGGTGTCGTATTTGCGATGCCGCTGGCCGCAGCCGATCAGGCGACCGATCCCATAGGCGAGTTTGTTCGTACCGAAATGCAACAACAGCACATTCCAGGCTTGACTCTGTTGGTGTCAAAGAACGGCAAGCCGATCCGGACCGAGGGGTACGGAGTTTCCAACCTGGAACTGAACGTCCCCGCCAGGCCAGAAACGATTTTTCAATCGGGATCCGTCGGTAAGCAGTTTACGGCAACCGCCGTGATGATGCTGGTCGAGGCCGGCAAAGTCGGATTGGAAGACCCCCTCTCCAAGTATTTTCCAGAGGCGCCTTCGTCGTGGAAGCAAGTGACGGTGCGGGAGCTCCTGAGTCACACCGCTGGCTTCACCGACTACCCCGAGCATTTTGACGAACGAAAGGACTGCACGGAAGAGCAACTTCTAAGGATCGTCGAAGCGATCCCGCTCGCCTATCCACCCGGTACGAGTTGGAGCTACAGCAACTTAGGCTATCTCACCCTCGGCATTCTCATTCACAGGGTGACCGGCGAATTCTATGGAGACTTCCTGCAACAAAGAATCTTTCGGCCGCTTGATATGTCAACGACGCGCATCATCAGTGAGGCGGACATCATACCCAACCGATCAGCTGGATACCGATTAGTCAACGGCGAACTGAAAAACCAGGAATGGGTTTCCCCATCGCTGAATACGACTGCCGACGGCAGCCTGTATTTTACGATTCTGGACCTCGCCAAATGGGACGCGGCCCTCTACACCGAGACACTCTTGAAGAAATCGAGCTTGGCGCAGATGTGGACCGTGGCCCCGTTACGGAACGGACAACCGAATTCCGGTCATTACGGCTACGGATGGTTCATCGAAGTACAGGATGGTCACCGTCTGGTCGAGCACGAAGGCCAATGGCAGGGCTTCGAGACCCAAATCTCGCGATACATAGACGACGAGCTCACTGTGGTCGTCCTGACCAATTTGGCTGAGGCAAAACCAGATCTGATTGCCCACGGCGTCGCAAGCATCTATTTTCAGAAAGCGGCTGCACCTTGAGTTGCGGATCGCATGCTCGATTCCCTCCCCCCGTCGCCACGCGACGAATCCAAACGGGTACCGCAGGATCGGGGGTGCGCGGAGCGCGCCGCGCAGCCCCGCGCCGCAAGCTACGGCGTTACGTTGATCGCACAGTGCGATGCGTCGAGAGCGCTAGGTGCGTCAGTCCGTCCCCGACGCGGCGGTTTTTCCCCAACGATACGACAAGCGCACTCCGAAGACGCGCGGCTCGTTGACCGTGAGCCGCAGGTCGAAGTTGCCGGTGTTGCTGTAGATGATCGCGTTTTTGTTTGCGAGATTGGTGACGTATGCCTCGGCAAACCACGCCTCGCTGCCGCCGGGGTTGACCCCCATGCGCAGGTTCATGATGATGTAGGGGGGCTGCAGGATGCGCGGCAGTCCGGTGTTCTTGTCGTCCGGATTGAGACCATTCCACATGTCGCCCTTGTCGGCCATGTCGAACTGCACATAGCCCTTTAGGGCGTCGCTCACGGGCCTTTGGTAGCGCGCGTTCCAGCTCCAGCTGAAATAGGGCGCAAACGGCAGCCGTTCATTGACGTAACTGTCGTAAGCCGCAGTGGCCGCGGAAGTTACCCGGGAGTCGGTATAGTCGACGGATGCCTGGAACGACAAGTGCTCGTCGACCTTGTAGTCGATGTTCGATTCCGCTCCGTAGATGCGCGCATCGCCGACATTGATATTGTAGCTGGAGGTGGCACAGACCGCAGCGTCGTAGATGAGCGCCTGCAGTTTCTTCCAATCCATGTAGTAGAGCGCGCCGTTCCACAGCAGCCGGCCGTCGAGGCTCGTCGTCTTCCAGCCGAGCTCGAAGTTATTGAGCGTGTCCGGATCATAGCTCTGGGTCACGCCACTGGTGTAGCAACCGGAAGGTAATCCGGAATTGCTGCCGCCCGGCCGGAAGCCCTGCGCCCAATCGGCGTACACCAGCGCGTGATCGGTAATCTTGTAGTTGACGCCGGCCTTGCCGTCCCACTTGTGCGAGCTCTGGCTATAGTCACTCGGGATGCTGGGCGCGTAGGCAAAGGCCAACAAGGGCGTGTCGTAGGTCGAATAGGAGTGGAAGTACACGGCCCCCGCTTCCACGTTCAACTTGTCGGTCACGTCGAAATTGATGTTGGCGAACTCGCTGGTCTCGAGGTCGTGACTGGTTTCGGTGTAGGCGTACCATATACCGGGGGGCAGCGAAGCTCTACTAATATGGTAGTAATTGAACTCGTACTGGAACGCGGCACCCTTGTATTGCAGCCCCGGCATGTAGTACGCCTCGTTGATGTTGTGATCGTTGGTCACCTGCCAGTACGCGCCCACGAGCCAGTGGAGACGTCCGCCCGGCTTGGATGAGAGCCGCAGCTCGTTCGACCAGCGCTGGGGATCGATGTTGTAGGAGTAGAACTGCGTCGCCGGGTTACAGCCCGTGAACGAACCACCGCCGTAATAGGGGTCGTTGAGGCAGGCAAAGCCTTCCTGGGTGCCTGGGTAGCCGGTCGGGGGTGTGTTCCCGGCGCCGGCGTTGTAATTCTGCTCGTACTGGGAATATTCGTCCCACTGCCGCCGCTCCTGGTTCCAGAAGGCGCTGGCGAACACCAGGTCGCCGATGCCGACATCGCCGTCGACATGGAAATCGACCATGTTGGTCTCGAACAGGTTCTGCTCCGGACCGAAGCGCTCCACGGTGAGCTTTGGCAGCGTCGGATCCTCGTCCCACGCACCGTTGGTGTGCTGCTGCTGGAAGCCATAGGTGAGCAGCGCGCTCCAGCCCTCGTTGAACACCGCCTTCAACGCCACGCGGCCGCCCTTGACGTTCTCATGGTTGTAGTCGCCGGCCGCCCACGGGGAATTGTTCGAGACGGCGCCGTTGACCCAGGTGCGTGTCGTCAGCTGGTTGTTGATAAAGCCGCCGTTGGAGACGCTGAAGGCCGAGGCCCTGACGCCGAGGACGCCGTCGATCAGCGGGATGTTGACGAATGCCTCGTAGGACTGATTGGTGGCGGCCGACTGGATATGGCCGACGTCGGTGTCGATGCCGGCGCTGAAGGCGTGCAGGTCCGGCTTGTTGGTGATGTAGCGGATCGCGCCGGACATGGCCGCAGCGCCATAGGTCGTGCCCTGGGGTCCGTTCAGCACCTCGATGCGCTCGATGTCGTAGAGATGCAGGTCAGGCTGCGCGCCGCTGTAGTTCATCGACAGATCATCGACGAAGAATCCCGTCGAGGCGGTGTTGGCATAGTTGGGGTTGCTGCCGTCGGACACTCCGCGCATGATGAACAGCTGGGTCCCGGGCCCCGTGCTGACGTAGGAGATGGACGGCGTTTTCTGCATGTAGTCTTCCATGCTGGCAATGCCGAGGTTTTTCATGTCCTTCGCGGTGAAGACATCGATGCTGAGGGGAACCTCCTGCAGGTTCTCCGTGACCTTGCGCGCCGTGACGACGATCTCCGCAAGGCCGGCGGGCTCGGGCGCCCCGCTTGCCGCGTCGGCAAAGCTCGGCGGCGCGTGGGGAAGTGCAGCGCCGGCCAGTGCCGCGGCAACGGCAAACCGGACTCGCGACCCCGCCGCGCTGCGCCCTTGATGTCCCAGCGCCGCAATCACCGGGGTTACCGATTTCTTTGGCTTCGCCCCCATGTACTACCCCTTTGAAGAATATTTAGTATCCGCGCGGTATTCGCACCTGCGTGCGATCTCTCTTCTCGGATGATCGTCGTAGTGACCGCCGTTAGTCAACGGTCGTTCATTACCGCCTTCGCAGCCGGCTCCTCGAAGCGCGCCAGGCTTTCCCCGAGCGCGCGACGCAGCGGCTCGAGCTCGCGCGCGAAATGTCGCCAATGGCCGACCCCCGAGCTGTACAGCGGCTGGCGCACCTGCTCTGCGCTCGCCGTGCGCACCGCGCGGCGCGTCGCGTGGAAATTCAGGCAGGCGGGCTCGAAGGAGAGGCCGCAGTGCGCCAGCAAACGGCGGATGTTCACCTCCGGCTCGCGCACCACCTCCTCATACTGCACGTGCAAGACCCTCCCGGGCAGCACCGCGTCCCAGTGGTCCATGAGCGACAGATAGCAGCGGTAATAGCGGCCGAGGTCCGTCAGATCGTAGCTGAAGGTCTGCCCCTCGGCAAAGTTCTGCTTGAAGGTGCTGAAGCACGCGTCCATCGGGTGGCGGCGCGCGTCGATGACAATGGCGCGCGGCAGAATGGCGGTTATCAGACCGATGTGGCTGAAATTATTGGGCAGCTTGTCGGTGAAGTGCGCGCGCCCCGAGCGCAGCGGCGCCGTCTCCTCGAGATAGCGGCGGCCGAGCGCGGCGAGCTGCGCGAGGGATGCCTGGCCGACCGTGTCCGGATAGCCATCCCGGCTGGACGCCAGATCGTCGAACTGCGCCACCATGTTGAGGATATTCGGCAGCTCCATGGTGCCTTCCACCTGTGAGTGGCTGGCGAGGATCTGCTCGAGTAGCGTCGAGCCGGAGCGCGGCAGGCCGACGATGAAGATCGGCGCGGGACTTGGGTCGCCGCTGCCGCGTTGCGCTGCGAAGAAGCCGGCGTCGAAGAATGCGCGAATGCGTGCACAGCGACGCTCGAACACCTCGATGTCGAACGGCTCGTCCAGACGGCGCAGGGCATTCCCCGCCGCGTAGTGCGCGAAGGCCGGCGCGTACGCCGCGCGCTGCTCGAACGCCTTGCCGAGCGCAAACTGCAGGTGCGCCTCGTTGGAACGTTCCTGCTTGCCGCTCGACAGCAGCCGCTGCATCTCGGCGATCTCCGCATCGCTGAAGACATAATTCTTGAGGTCCGCGAGGCTCCACCACGCCTCGGCTCGCCCCGGGTCCGTCTGCAGCGCCGCCTTGTAGGATGCCTCGCTCTCGGGGCGCCGGCCCAGGGTTTTCTGCAGGTGCCCGGCGGAGATCCGCAGCCCCGCTTCATCCGGCTTGAGGAACGCTGCGCGCTCGTAGGCGGCGAGCGCCTCCTCCAGCCGCAGCATTCGCGTGGCGACGGAAGCGATCGCCACCCAGGTTTGAGGGCTGTCGGGCTCGATCTTCTCGAGATATCGCACGGCCGCCTCCGCCTCCTTGAGGCGACCGAGCCGCACCAGCGCAGGCCCAAGCCCTCGGTAGGCCAGCGGAATGTGGGCGGACTGCCGCAAAGCGTGGCGCAGCAGTCGCTCTGCCTCGATTGGACGGTCGGCACTCAATGCCAGCGCCGCAAGTCCACACAGCGCCGCCACGTGACCCGGATCCTCCTTGAGGATCTCGCGGAATAGCTCCTCGGGTCTGCGGCGCTCGTCCGCCACGAGTGCGGCCGTAGCCGCCTCGATTCGCGTCCGCTGCGGGTCGGTCAGTCGAGCGCGCTCGAAGGCCACGAGCGCATCCGGGTACTTTTCGAGCTCGACGAGCACATCGCCGTATGCGAGCCACGCACGGTGATGGTGCGGGTTGGCCTCGAGCACGCGCCGCACCTCCTCGCGTGCGCGCGAGGCCTGGCCTACGCGACGATAAGCCCGAGCAAGATCGACGCGCGCATCGGCGAACTCGGGCTGCGCGAGCAAGACTCGCTCGAGTGTCTGGACGGCCGATGCGGTCTTGTCCTGATCGAGCAGCGCCACGCCGAGCAGGCGCAGACTGTTGATTTCGCCCGGGGCGGCGGCCTGTATCGCGCGCAGTTGACGCTCCGCGGTCGCGGCGCGTCCGGTGCGCAGCGCCGACAGCGCTTCGGCATAGGCCACCCGTATCCGCGCCTGTGACTGCTCTTTCATTCGAGGTTCCGCACGGAATATGGGGCATCGAGGCAGGGGCGTCAATGCGCTGCGCTGGTCGCCTGCGGATTGTTTTCGGACTGAGCGGCGGCTTCCGGGCCGGGGAACCGCTCGCTGATCGGCCAGAACCAGCCGCCGGGCCTTCCGCGTTGCCTGCCCCGGGGTGGACATTGTGGACTTGCGATATGACGCCTGGGATGAGCGCCGCACGAACTTAGATGTCGGATGCCCAGGGTAACTTGTGGCGGCGATAAACCGCCCTGCTCGGAATGAACTTACCCGGTTCGTCCAAGCTCCCGACAGTTACGTCTATTCGACCCGGTTGCTTCTCTCCCACCCAGGTCAGTGTCGTGCCACAGCGGCCACAGAATGACCTTTCGACGCCGGGTGAGGAATTGTAGATAGCGGGTATTCCTTTAGTGATCCTAAAGTTCTGCAGTTCAATAAACACCCAGGCAACGGACTGGGCTCCGGCCGATCTTCTGCAGTCCGGGCAGTGGCAGACTAGAACCTCGTCCGGTTCCTTCGAGAATTCGTAGCGTATGTCTCCGCAACGACATCCGCCGGTGAGTTTTCGCCCGTTGACCTCGCAGACCATACCTAGGCGAACGCCTCGGCCGCAATCTCGAAGGAGCGCAGGCGCGCCGACTGATCGAAGATCTGAGAGGTGATCATCAGCTCGTCCGCGCCGGTGCGCGCAATGAACGAGCGTAAGTCCGCGCGCACCACTTCGGGCGTACCGATGGAGGCACACGACAGCACCTGATCCAGGATCGCCCGCTCCTGCGGCCCGAGGCGCTCGCCGTACCCCTCGACCGGCTGCGGCAGCTGCGTTGGATGCCCGCTGCGCAGACTCACGAACGCCTGCTGCATGGAGGTTGCCCGAAATTTCGCTTCGGCCAGGGAATCAGCGCCGAACACGTTGTAGCCGAGCATCATGTAGGGTTCGGCGAGTTCTCGCGAGGGTCGAAACCCGCTGCGGTACACCGAGATCGCCGCCATCATCTGCGCCGGCGCAAAATGCGAGGCAAACGCATACGGCAACCCAAAGGCTGCGGCCACCTGCGCGCCGTAAAGGCTCGATCCCAAGATCCACAGCGGCACTTTGAGCCCGGTGCCGGGCACTGCGCGCACCGCCTGGCGGGGCGAATCCGAAAAATAATCCGCGAGCTCCTGCACATCGCGCGGAAATTCCTCCGGATCCGAGGCCAAATTGCGGCGCAGCGCCTGCGCGGTCCGCTGGTCGGAACCGGGTGCCCGGCCAAGGCCCAGATCGATGCGACCCGGGTACAGCGATTCAAGCGTACCGAACTGCTCTGCGATTATGAGCGGAGAATGATTGGGCAGCATGATGCCGCCGGCGCCGACCCGAATCGTGGAGGTACCACCCGCCACATAGCCGATCAGCACGGCGGTCGCCGCGCTCGCAATCCCCGGCATCCCGTGATGCTCGGCCAGCCAAAAGCGCCGGTAGCCCCAGCGTTCGGCATGGCGCGCCAGGTCGAGGGTGTTCCTGAAGGAGTGTGCCGCATCGCTACCCTGCGCGATGGGCGAGAGATCGAGGACGGAAAAAGGAATCATGAGACCAGAGTGGGGGCAGCGTCCGCCATTCTCAACCGACGACACTGACCCGGCCCCGATTCACGGGCATACGCTTCGTTTTTGCACAGCGCCGGTTAGGCTTGCGCGTCGCCGATCTTGCGCTCGGCGCTCGGCGGGTGCCCGTATTGATTGCGGTAGCATTTGGAAAAATGCGGCGGCGACTGAAAGCCGCAGGCCGCCGTGATGTCCATGATGGGCATGGCGGTTTGCAGCAGCAACTCGCGGGCGCGCCGCAGGCGCATCTCGAGATAATAGCGCTTCGGCACGCAATTCAGGTCGCGCTTGAACAGACGTTCGATCTGCCGGCGTGACAGTCCCGTCGATTTGGCGATTTTCTCGAGCGACAGGGGCCGCTCGATGTTCTCCTCCATGAGCTGCGCCACTCGAATCAGGCCGCGGTGCGACACCCCGACGCGCGCGCGCAATGGGATGTATTGACGATCGTTGTCCTTGCGAACCCGGTCGACGATGAATTGCTCGGATACCCGCTGCGAGATTCGCGGCCCGAGCTTCGCCTCGATGAGGTTCAGCATCAAGTCCAATGGCGCCGTCCCCCCCGAGCACGTGTATCGATTGCGGTCGATGGTGAACAGCTGATCGCTGATGAGCACCCGGGGAAACTCCTCCCGCAGCGCGGACAGATTTTCCCAGTGGATGGTGGCCCGAAAGTTGTCCAACAGGCCCGCGCGGGCCAAGGCGTAGCCTCCGGTGCACAAGCCGCCTAAGGCGACCCGCCGGTCGGCCAGGCGCCTGAGCGTGGTGAGCAGCGTCGGGGAAACGGCTTCGCGGATATTGACGCCTCCGCACACGAACAAAATGTCGACGGCGCCCAACTTATCGAGAGTGCCGGTCGGCGTGAGGGCGAGCCCGCTGCTCGCGTCGACGGCGCAGCCATCGAGGCTCGTGACGGACCACTCATACACGTCCTTGCCGACCAAGCGGTTGGCCATGCGCAGGGGCTCGAGCGCATTGGCGACGGCGATCAAGGAATAATTTGGCAGGGTCAGAAACGCGTACTTGCACTTACGCAACACTGCGGGCGATTCCAATGAAGCCTCCGGCTAGTAAAAGGAGCGAATCAATAGGCACCATTATGCCATTCGACGGCCATAAAATGTCTATTCCCGACATATTAGTGTCGTTTTTCGGACAGGGGATGCGGCAGGCGCTCGTTACACTGCGGGGCGCATTTGTGTTGGGAGATCATGCCGATGAAAACTCATGCCCGCGTCGTCGTCATCGGTGGCGGTGCGGTAGGCGTCAGCACGCTCTATCACCTGGCCCGCAAGGGCTGGTCCGATGTGGTGCTCGTGGAACGGGCGGAACTGACCGCGGGATCCACCTGGCACGCGGCGGGTCTGCTGCCCCTGTTCAACATGAGCTACACCGTCGGCCAGATTCACAAATATTCGGTCGACCTGTACAAGCGACTGCCGGTGGAGACGGGCCAGGACGTTAGTTTTCACGTCACCGGCAATCTGCGGCTCGCGACCTGCCCCGAGCGCATGGATGAATATCAAAAATACTGCGGCACCGCAAACACCATCGGCGTGCCGTTCCAAGTGATCGGACCGCAGGAAGTGAAAAAGCTCTGGCCGTTGCTCGAACTCGGCAACGGCGGCGATACGCCGAACATCGTCGGCGCGCTGTATCACCCCGACGACGGGCATATTGCGCCCGCCGACCTCACCATGGCGCTTCGCAAGGGAGCGCGTGCCGGTGGAGCGGAAATCTACGAGCAAACCGAAGTGACGGCCGTGAATCGCACCGCCTCGGGCGAGTGGCATATCCGCACCAACAAGGGCGACATCGTGGCCGAGCACGTGGTGTGTGCGACCGGCAATTATGCGCGGCAATCGGGGCGGATGTTCGGCATCAACGTGCCCTCCATTCCCGTCGAGCATCAATACATCGTGTACGACGAGTCCCCGGAACTCAAGGCATACAGGCAGAGCGGAGGCCGCGAGCTGGCGGTGCTGCGCGAGTCGGATAAATCCTATTATCTGCGAGAGGAGCGCATGGGCTGGATTCTCGGCCCGTATGAAGCCGGTGCGCCCGCGCGGTTCGCGGACGGCGTGCCCGAGTGGTTCGGCAAGAGTCTGTTCGAGGGCGACCTGGAACGTTTGCTGCCGCATGTCGAAGCGGCGCAGCGCCGAGTGCCTTCGCTCGCCAATTGCGGGATCAAGGACATCGTCAACGGCCCCATTGCCTATACGCCGGACGGCAGTCCGCTCATCGGTCCCGCCTGGGGCGTGCGCAACCTGTGGCTCAACGAGGGCCACAGCTTCGGCATCACCGCGGCCGGGGGCTCCGGCTGGCAATTGGCGGAATGGATCGTCGAGGGCGAACCGGGCATCGACATGATGGCGGTCGATCCGCGCCGTTATGGACCGTACACCAGCAAGCGCTACGTCGTACAAAAGAACGAAGAAACCTACCGTAACGTGTTCGTCATCCATTTCCCGGATGAGGAGCGGCCCGACGCCCGCCCGGCCAAGACCAGTCCGATCTACGACAAGCTGAAGCGCATGGGCGCGGTCTTCGGCCAACGGTATGGCTGGGAGCGTGCCAACTGGTTCGCACCCGCAGGCGTCGCCGCCAAGGACCGCTGGAGCTTCCGCCGCTCCAACTATTTCGAGCACGTCGGCAGGGAGGCGCTGCTCATCCGTCGCGGCGTCGGCATGATCGACTTGGGGCCCTTCACCAAACACGAAGTGACCGGCCCGGGTGCCGAAGCCTGGCTCGACGCACTGGTCGCCAACAAGGTGCCGACCAAGATCGGCCGAATCGCTCTCTGTCACGCCCTCACCCGGCGCGGCGGAATTCGCACCGAATTCACCATCACCAAGATTGCCGATGAGCATTTCTACGTGGTGAGCGCCGGCGCGGCGGAGCGCTACGACAGCGATTACCTGCAGCAGATGCTTCAGGACAATCCCGCCGCCTCCGGCGCCGTGACGCTGCGAAACATCACCACCAGCCGCGGCTGCTTCGTGCTCGCCGGCCCGCGCTCGCGCGAGGTCTTGGCCAAGCTCACCGACGCCCCGTTGGACAATGCCGGATTTCCGTGGCTCACCGGGCAGACGGCCGAAGTGGGCCTCGCGACCGATGTGTACCTGCTGCGCGTGAACTTCGTCGGCGCGCTCGGTTGGGAACTGCATTTTCCCATCGAGTACGCGCATCATTTGTTCGACGCGATTTTCGACGCCGGAGCCGAATTCAAGATCGGCATGGCGGGCATGCGTGCCATGGAATCCTTGCGGCTCGAAAAATCCTACCGCATGTGGGGCAGCGACCTGACTCCCGACTACACACCGTACGAGGCGGGCCTCGACCGCTTCGTGCGCCTGAACAAGGGGCCGTTCATCGGCAAGGAGGCCCTGGAGAGGCAGTTGAAGCAAGGCATACCCAACCGCTTCGTGACCTTCGAAGTGCACGGTGTCACCGACGCCGACCCGCTCGGCAACGAACCGCTGTTCGACCTGAAGGGGAATCTGGTCGGCAGGGCCACGGCCGGATATTATGGGCACGCATTGCAGAAGAGCCTGGGGCTGGGTTACGTGAAGACGGATTTTGCGGGCGTCGGCACCGAGTTGCAGATCGAAATCCTTGGCGAGCGCAGGCGGGCGACGATACTCGTCGATTCGCCCTATGACCCGGAGAACAAGGACCTTCGCGCCTAGGAGCCTGGGTGGCGACCGCGTAATCATGAGACGGCAATCATTTTCCGCCCTCGCGCTCATCCGGGGCGCCCTATCGGGTCACCGCGGCTGGCAGCCCCAATGGCGCAAGCCCGAACCGAAGCCGAGCTACGATGCGGTGATCGTCGGCGGCGGCGGACATGGATTGGGCGCCGCCTACTACCTCGCGAAGGAACATGGGGTCACCAACATCGCGGTGCTCGAGAAGGGCTGGATCGGCGGCGGCAACACGGGCCGCAATACCACCATCATCCGCTCCAACTACCTGTTCAACGAAAGCGCCGCGCTGTATGACCATTCCCTCAAATTGTGGGAGAGGCTCTCGCAGGTATTGAATTACAACGTCATGTTTTCGCCGCGGGGCGTGATGATGCTGGCGCACACGGTGCACGACATCCAGGTCTCCAAACGGCACATTCACGCCAACCGCTGCAACGGCGTCGACAACGAATGGCTGGAACCCGAGCAGGCGAAAGAATTCTGTCCGCCGCTCAATATCGAGGACAACATCCGCTATCCCGTGCTCGGCGCCGCCTTGCAACGCCGCGGCGGGACGGCGCGGCACGATGCCGTGGCCTGGGGCTATGCGCGCGCGGCGGATGCGCTCGGCGTCGACATCATCGAGAATTGCGAAGTGACCGGGATCAATCTCGCCGCGAACGGTGCGGTGGAGGCGTTGCAGACCACCCGCGGCTTGATTCGCGCACCCAAGGTCGGAGTGTCCGCCGCCGGATCGACGAGTGTGGTCATGGGTCTTGCCGGCATCCGGCTGCCCTTGGAAAGTTTCCCGCTGCAGGCGCTGGTGTCGGAACCCATCAAGCCGATTTTCCCCTGCGTGGTGATGTCCAATACCATTCACGCCTATGTCAGCCAGTCGGACAAGGGCGAGTTGGTCATCGGCGCGGGCACCGACGCTTACACCTCGTACACTCAGCGCGGGGCGCTGCACATCAACTCGCACACGCTCGATGCGGTTTGCGAGCTGTTTCCGCAGTTTCGCCGCTTGCGCATGATGCGCAACTGGGGTGGCATCGTCGATGTCACCCCGGATCGCTCCCCCATCATCGCCAAAACCCGGGTTCCGGGCCTCTATGTCAATTGCGGCTGGGGCACCGGCGGCTTCAAGGCGACTCCCGGATCGGCGCACGTATTCGCCTGGACCATTGCGCGCGACGAGCCGCACCCGATCAATGCGCCCTTTACGATCGAGCGCTTCCGCGACGGATACTTGATCGACGAGGCCGCCGCCGCCGCGGTGGCGCACTAGCCTGCCATGCTGCTCATCGCCTGTCCCTACTGCGGCAATCGCCCGGAGATCGAATTCACCTACGGCGGCGAGGCGCACCTGGTGCGGGCAGCCCAGCCTGCGCTCCTCGATGATCAGGCGTGGACCGATTTTTTATACATGCGCAGCAACACCAAGGGTGTCTATGCCGAGCGTTGGCGCCATGCGCGCGGCTGCGGTCGCTTTTTCAACGCGCTGCGCGACACGACCACAGATCATTTTCTCGCGATCTACAAGACCGGCGAACCGCGCCCGCCGATCGAATCACTCACCCGCAAGGGGGGCGACACGGGCGGTGACCGGTGAACCACCGCTGCGCCGCCGGCGGTCGAATCGACCGCTCGCGCCCCCTGCGTTTTGCATTCGACGGCAAATCGTATGAGGGCTTCGCCGGCGATACGCTGGCCTCGGCATTGCTCGCCAACGGCGTGCATCTGGTGGCCCGATCGTTCAAATATCACCGCCCGCGAGGCATTTTGACCGCGGGCGCCGAAGAGCCGAATGCGCTGGTGACGCTGAGCCGCGATGCGGCCCGCTACACACCCAACCTGCGCGCCACCCAGATCGAGCTGTATGACGGGTTGGCCGCGCACAGCCAGAATCGATGGCCGAGCCTTGCACACGACTTCGGCCGGGTGAACGATGCCCTGTCGGCGTTCTTCCCGGCCGGCTTCTACTACAAGACGTTCATGTGGCCGCGCAAGGCGTGGAAGCTCTTGTACGAGCCGTTCATTCGCCGCGCCGCGGGCTTGGGGCTGGCGCCGTCTCAAGCCGATCCCGACCGCTACGCGCAGCGCTATGCGCACTGCGATGTGCTGGTGGTGGGCGCGGGGCCGGCGGGCATCGCCGCGGCGCTTGCCGCCGCCGACTCCGGCGCCCGCGTCATCTTGTGCGACGAGCAGTCCGAGTTCGGCGGGAGCCTCCTCGGCGACGGCGCGGTGCGCATCGACGGTGTCGATGCGCTTCCCTGGGTGCAGCAATCGGTGGCGACGCTTCAGAAGAACCCGCGGGTGATGCTGATGACCCGCACCACGGCGTTCGGCTATTTTCCGCACAACTTCGTCGGCTTGCACGAGCGGCTCACCGACCACCTCGCGATCCCGCCCGTGCATCAGCCGCGCGAGCGGCTGTGGCAGGTTCGCGCCCAGGCTGTGGTGCTCGCCACCGGCGCCCTCGAACGGCCGCTGGTGTTCCCGGGCAACGATCGGCCGGGAATCATGCTGGCCGGCGCTGCGCAAACCTATCTGAACCGCTACGGTGTACGAGTCGGCGACCGGCTCGTGGTCGTGACCGCGTGCGATGCGGCCTATCAGGCGGCGCTCGATCTGCACGCGGCAGGCATGGTGGTCGCGGCGGTGGCCGACGTGCGTCCGGCAGTGTCAGGCGACTTGACCGACGCCATGAACCGCGCCGGCATCGAGGTCCTGCCCTGCTCGACCGTACTCGGCACCGAAGGCGGCCTGCGCGTGCGCGCGATCGCACTGGGGGAGACCGGTGGCGGGCAGGTGCGAGCGTCGCGCCGCATCAACTGCGATACGGTGCTGATGAGCGGCGGATTTACGCCGAGCGTGCATTTGTTTTCGCAATCCCGCGGCAAGCTCGCGTGGAACGAGGGGCTGCAAGCCTTCCTGCCGAGCCACTCGGCGGAGTGCGAACGCTCGGCGGGCGCCTGCCGCGGCGTCACGGGCCTCGCGCAGGCGCTGGTGGACGGCGCGACTGCGGGAGCCGATGCGGCTCCCTCGCAGAACGGGCGGGCGCAAGGCCGGAGTACCCGAGCCTTTGTGGTCGATACGCTGGCGCGCGGCGCCGGCGTATCGCTCGTCGACGGCTACCTGGGCGCGCTGCCGCAGGCAATCCCGCCGAGCTCGGAGAAATCCTTCGTGGATTGGCAGCACGATGTGACCGCGCGCGATTTGCGGCTCGCCTCGCGCGAAGGCTTCCGGTCGATCGAGCATGTGAAGCGCTACACCACGACCGGGATGGCCACGGATCAGGGCAAGACATCGAATTTGAACGCGCTCGCGATCGTCGCGCAGAGCCTGGATGTGCCGATTCCCGAGGTGGGGCTCACCACCTTTCGCATGCCGTACACCCCGGTCACCTTCGGCAGTCTCGCGGGCATATCGCGCGGGGATTTGTTCGATCCCAAGCGCACGTCGCCGACCCACGATTGGGCGGCGGCGAAGGGCGCCGTGTTCGAGAACGTCGGTCTGTGGAAGCGTGCACGCTATTTTCCACGCGCCGGCGAGGACATGCATGCCGCGGTGGCGCGCGAATGTCTCGCGGTGCGCGGCGCCTGCGGCATATTCGACGCCTCCACCCTCGGCAAGATCGAAGTCGTCGGTGCCGATGCGGCGGAGTTCATGAATCGGCTGTACGTCAACAGCTGGTCGGGACTTGCCGTGGGCCGGTCGCGCTACGGCATTCTGTGCCGCGACGACGGGTTCATATACGACGACGGGGTGGTGGCGCGAACGGCAGCCGACCGATTTCACGTGACCACCACCACCGGCGGAGCGCCGCGCGTGCTCGCGATGATGGAGGATTTCCGCCAGACGGAATGGCCCGAGCTCAAGGTCTGGCTCACCTCCACCACCGAACAATGGGCGGTGATTGCGGTGCAGGGCCCGAAGGCGCGGCGCGTGCTCGAGGCCTTGATCGAGCAGATCGACTTGAGCGCAGCCGCACTGCCCCACATGGGTGTGGCGCGCGGCCGGATCTGCAATGTGCCTCTGCTGCTCTTTCGGGTGAGTTTCACCGGCGAACTGGGGTTCGAGGTGAATGTGCCGGCCGATTACGGCGCCGCGGTGTGGGAGGAAATCTACGCCGCGGGGCAGGCGCATGGCATGGTCGAATACGGCACCGAGGCCATGCACGTGCTGCGTGCTGAGAAGGGCTACATCATCGTCGGCCAGGACACCGACGGCACGGTCACTCCCGACGATGCGGGATTGAGCTGGGCGCTGGGCAAAAACAAGCCCGACTTCGTCGGCAAGCGCTCGCTCGAACGTGCCTCGATGAAGGCCAATGACCGCAAGCAGCTCGTGGGACTGCGAACGCGCGCCGCCGGCACCGTGCTCGAGGAGGGTGCGCAGATCGCGGCCAAGGCCGGACAGAAGCCCCCGATGCCGTTGATCGGGCACGTGACCTCGTCTTATTACAGCAGCGTTTTGGGCTATCCGATCGCGCTCGCCCTCATCGCCGGCGGCCGCGCCCGCATGGGCCAGACGCTGTACGTGCCCATGCCCGGCGGCGACATCGAAGTCGAAGTCACCTCACCGGTTTTCTACGACCCCACCGGAGCGCGCATCAATGGCTGATACGGCGATGCGTCGCGTGCCCGCCGTGCCGTCTTCGGGCTGGCTCAAAGCCCTGCCGCCGGCAGTGCGCCTGGTGCTGCACGGCGATGCGCGTGCACGCGCCCTCGCCCTGCCCCACTGGGATGCCGGATTTTCCGAAACGGCATGCCGCGCGACCGTGAACGGGACCCGCGCGACGCTCTGGCTCGGTCCGGACGAATACCTGCTGCTCGATTCCGCGCCGGGTGCATCCGCGGCGGCCGCGATCGAGACGCTCGAACGCGCGTTGGCCGATGCCCCGCATGCGCTGGTGGACATCAGCCACCGGCAATTTGCATTGGAAATAAGCGGCCCTCATGCGAGTGCCATTCTGAATGGCGCCTGCCCGCTGGATCTGGACCCGGGCGAATTCCCGATCGGCATGTGCACCCGCACGGTCTTTGCCAAGGCGGACATCGTGCTGTGGCGCACCCGCTCGGACGCCTTCCACGTCGAGGTGTGGCGCTCCTTTGCGGGCTATGTCGCGGGCGTGCTCGCGGAACTTGCCACGGAGTTCTACGGATCCCGATAGCGGGGAATTGCTGAAGCGCACCTCCTGCTGCATAACCCGTGCGATCCCAAAGGCCTTGGTTCTGGACCGCCTTGGACGCCTGATATAGTTTGCCCACATGCAACGGACCTCCACAGAACAAGCACAAGCCGAGATGCGCGCGGCCTATTCGGAAGCGCTGGCTGCGCAGCGCGAAGGTCGATCCGCGGCCGCGGAACGGCTGTTGCGCGCGATGCAGGCACATGCGCCCGGCGAGGTCAATAGTTTGCGGCTCCTCGGGGTCGCGCTGCTCGACCAGGGCAAGGTGGCGCCGGCCATCGAAGCGCTCGAAAAGGTGGTCGCCGTTGCGCCGGATTTCTGGCTCGCGCGCACCGATTTGGCCCGCGCCCTTCGTCGAGAGGGGGGCCTGGAGGCGGCGCGCGAGGAATTGCGGCGCGTGGTGAAGGCGGTGCCGGCGCTCGATGCGGGGTGGCGCGCCTACGGCGATGTGCTGGTCGATCTCGGGAAATATCCGGACGCGAAGCTCGCCTATGAGCGCGCCCGGCTCGCCGATCCGCATCGCCCGCGCATCGAGGAAGCGACCGCCGCCTTCGTAGCCGATGATCGCAAAACGGCGGAAGAGATTTTCCGCGGCATTCTCAAGACCGATGCGACCCACGTCGCGGCGCTGTGCGGCCAGGCGGCCCTCGCGCTTGGCGCCGGCAAAACCGCCGACTCCGAGCGGCTGCTTCGGCACGCGCTCAAGCAGACCGAACATATGCCGCTCGTGCAGCGCTGCCTAAGCCACACCCTGGTCGCGGCAGGTCGCCTTCCCGAGGCCGAGACCGCCATTCGCAAATTGCTGCAGGTCGAACCCGAAAACCCGCAAAACTGGGTCGCGCTGGGCACGGTGTACACCCGTCTGCTGCGCCAGGAGGACGCGCTGGCCGCCTTCGAGGAAGCGGCCCGGCTCAATCCCAGAGAAGTCAGGCTGCGCCTCTCGATCGGCCATGTGCTGAAGACCTTGGGACGGCGCGCGCAATGCGAGCAGGCGTACCACGCCTGTCTGACGATGGACCCCGATTTCGGCGAAGCTTATTGGAGTCTCGCGGACCTCAAGAATTACCTGTTCACCGACGCGGAAATTGCCGCGATGCGCGACCTCGCCGCGGCCCCGGCCGGCGCATCGACCGACAAGGTCGCTTCGGGTAACGCGGCGCAGCTGCAATTCGCGCTCGGCCGCGCGCTCGAGCAGAGGGGCGAATACCCCCAAGCATTCGATCACTATGCGGCTGGCAATGCGCTGCGCCGCCGCGAGAGCCCGTTCAATATAGTTAAATTCGAGGCCAAGTCATGGCGCGTCCGGGATTTTTTCAACTCCGCGTTCTTTGCCGCGCACGTCGGTTCGGGATTTCCCGACACTTCCCCCATCTTCGTGGTCGGGCTGCCCCGATCCGGCTCAACCCTGGTTGAGCAAATTCTCGCCAGCCACTCGTGCATCGAGGGCACCATGGAATTACCGAATATCGTCACCATGGTGCGCGAGTTCGATCATCTCGGCGAGGATAACGATGCGTATCCCGAGAGCGTACGCTCCGCGTCGGCGGAGCGACTGGGCGCCCTTGGGCAGCGCTACATCGATGAGACGCGGCCCATCCGCGCCGGTCGGCCGCGATTCATCGACAAGATGCCCAACAACTTCAGCCACGTCGGCTTGATACACGCCATCTTGCCGAATGCCACGGTTATCGACGTGCGCCGGCATCCGATGGACTCCTGCTTCAGCACCTTCAAGCAGCACTTTGCCGAGGGACAGTCCTTCAGCTACGACCTCGATGATCTCGGCCGATACTACCGCTGCTATCTCGCGCTCATGGATCATTGGGATGCGGTGTTGCCGGGCAAAGTGTTGCACATGCGCTACGAGGAACTGGTGCGCGATCCCGAGACGTGCATACGCACCATGCTGGCCCACTGCAGTCTTCCCTTCGAGCCTGCATGCCTCAACTTTCACGAAACGGAGCGACCGGTGCGCACCGCGAGTTCGGAGCAGGTGCGTCAGCCGCTCTACGCATCGGGGATCGGTTACTGGAAACACTTCGCTGCGCAGCTAGAGCCGCTGAGGCTGAGTCTCGGCGATTGCCTCGAACGCTTCGTCGACCCCTAGCCGGCCAGACGCCTTCCTCGGACCGCTGCGCGGCAATGTCCATAATTGAGCGACCGATCAACGAGCAACAAGTGGGCATTGACTCGGGCCGCCCACTCAAGGGATGATCTGAAGGTCTACTTGCGCGCGCGCCAATAATCGGAATCTGGGGATAAAAGGACATGCGGGCAAAGCACCGGCGGGGTGCGGCGAATCCATTTGGCGCGCGCAGCACCACGGGACGGGTGCTGACGCGCACCAAACTCAGCGTGGCGATCGCCGCCGTGCTATCGGGCGCCGCCGCGGTACATGGCGAACCGGCCGGCACCACCGCCGCCCCGGCCGCGCCATCGGACACCACGCTCCAGGAAATCACCGTCACCTCTCGTAAGCGCATCGAAAACCTGCAGGATGTGCCGCAGAGCATCGATGTGTTCACCAGCAAGGATCTGCAGAATCTCGCGATATCGCAGTTCGAGGACTATGCCACCAAGACCCCCTCGGTGACCTTCATCAGCATCGGGCCAGGCACGCAAATGTTTTACATGCGCGGAGTATCCGACGGCAGCAATCCGAACGTCACGAACACCTCCTCGACCGGCTTCTTCGTCGACGACATGTCGATGAGCTACTACGGCAGCATTCCGGATTTCCATGAGTACGACATCGAGCGCATCGAGGTACTGAACGGCCCGCAGGGCACCCTCTTCGGCGCGGGTTCGATGTCGGGCGCGATCCGCATCATCACCAACAAGCCGGATCCGAATGCCTTCGACGCCGGCCTCGATATGGACTACGGCAAGATCGACGGCGGAACCAACAATTGGATCTACGAGGGCTTCGCCAACTTCCCCCTCGTGGACGGCAAGACGGCGGTGCGCCTGTCCGGCTATAGCGTTTACAACGGCGGTTTCATCGATAATCTACTCACCACGCGGAATTGGGTCAACGGCGTCGTGTCGACCAACGGCGCCTGGGCGGGCCCGAACTACAACACCCAAAACGTCGAGGGCGCTCGCGTCGGCCTCAAGCAGCTCTTCGGGGACGATTGGACTGCGGTGGTGACTTACAATTACCAGAGCCAGCACCACAAAGGCGCCTGGGACCAGGATCAATACCTCTATGGCAACCGCAACGTATCGCGCTTCGGGCCGGAGAGCGGCAACAATTACGTGAAGACGGTCGACGGGAATCTGCAAGGCGACGTCGGAATCGCCGACTTGTTCTTCGCCAGCACCTATTGGTATCAATCCTCGGAGACAGTGGATGAGTATTCCAACTACGTGCAGTACTCGAACGTCCCAACCTTCAACAAGTACAACCTGCAGAGCTTCGCGTGCCTCAGCGGACCGGTAATCAACTCCTCGGCCCAATATCCCGGCGGCGCCTACAGCGGCTGCAACGCGCCGATTCAGTACACCGACTATCAGAATCAGACCCAGCGCTGGTCCGAGGAGCTGCGGCTCGAGTCGAAGCCGGGCGGACGCCTGCACTGGCTCGGTGGCCTGTATTGGGAAAAGACCAAAGAGAATTATTCGGATTTCTACGCCATGCCGGGAATTCAACCGAATGGCCAGGCGTACCAGAGCCAGATCGCGTATTACAACGCGTATTACAATGCGGTGGCGACGCCCCTGCCGAACGAGTTCTACAGCTACATCTCGCGCTTCGATTACTTGGAAACCACGGAATTCGGCGACGCCACCTTCGACATCGCCGGCCCGTGGAGTGCCGAGGCGGGGGCGCAGCACTTCGAATCGAGTTTCTCCGGCAGCAGCCGGTATGCGGGCTATTTTTGGGATCCGAAGGTGCCAAGCCAATACTCCGGCGCTTCGAATAAATGGAATTTCAAGGCCGGCGTGAATTTCAAGGCGAGCAACACGCTCCTGTTCTATGCAAGCTTCGGCCAAGGTTTCCGCGACGGCGGCATTAATTCGGGACTCAGCCAATCGTGCCAAAATAGAGGCGCGCCGGTCTATTACCAACCGGATACCCTCAATAGCTACGAGATCGGCTGGAAGTCCACGAACATGGAGGGCCGATTGACCTGGAACGGGGCCCTTTACTACATGCCGTGGAAGAACTATCAGACCGCGGTGTTCGATCTTAACATCTGCCCCAGCACGTTCAACGCGAACTTGGGCAACGCGCGGGTATACGGCGCCGAGTCGAACATCGATTACCGGGTCACGCAGAACCTCACGATTCAAGCCTCTGCGAGCTACACCGACTCGGAACTCACCAGCAATACCTATTACAACGTCAATTACCTGGTCGAGCCGGGTGAGCGCCTCCCCTACACCTCCTATTTCAACTACAGCGCGAACGCACGCTACGAGCGGCCGTGGGACGAGTTCAAGGTTTATGCCCAGTACGACATCGCGCACAAGGGTGACATGTGGAGCGATCTGCGCGTCGCGAACCCCAATGGTTTCGCGCGCTCGCTGCAGCCCGACTACTCGATCTCCAATCTGCGATTCGGCGTTAAAATGCCGGGCGAGCACTGGCAGGTGGAGACCTACATCACCAATCTCCTTAACAAGGACGCCATCATTTTTACCAACACCGGTAACTACGACCATCGCGAGACCACGAACGAGCCGCGCGTGTTCGGCCTGCATCTCACCTACCGCTACGGCAAGGGCGGAACCGAATGAACCCATCCCTCACCGCGGTTCATGCGATACCCAACGTGGAGATGATCTGATTTGGACAAGCAGAAACTCGAAGCGCTGCGGCGCCGCTACTCGAATACCGGCGCCTTTTCGATCGACGATCCGGTCCTGAAGGCGGCGGCGACCGATCTCGCCGTCGGCGAGGGGCGCCGCTCGCTACCCTATTCCGGCATCCCGACTTTCCTCGGCTTGCCGGCGGCCGCCGATGCGGCGGGCCTCGAAGTGGCCGTGGTCGGCGTGCCCTCGGATCTCGGCGTATCGAACCGCTCGGGCGCCCGATTCGGTCCGCGCGCTGTGCGCACCATTGAGCGCATCGGCCCCTATCACCCGGGGCAGAAAACCGTGCCGAAGGCCAAGGTCAAGGCGGCGGACATCGGCGATGTGCCCTTCCGCAGCCGCTTCAGTCTGGAGCAGACGCTTGCGGACATCGAGGTATTCTACGACGACTTGAAAAGACAAGGCGTACGTCCGCTGTCGGTGGGCGGCGATCATTCGGTGACCTATCCCATCTTGAAGGCGCTGGGGCGGGACCGGCCGGTCGGACTGGTGCATATCGATGCTCATTGCGACACCATGGGGGCATTCGACGATTCGAAATTTCACCACGGCGGCCCCTTTAGGCTCGCCGTGCTCGACGGCGTACTGGATCCGGAGCGCACCATTCAGATTGGAATTCGCGGCGCCGCGAACGTCTTCTGGGAATTTTCCTATGCCTCCGGCATGACCGTCATCGAGATCGAGGAATTCACCGCCCGCGGCGTCGCCGCCGTCGCCGAGCGAGCGCGCGCCGTGGTCGGCGACGGACCCTGCTATGTGAGCGTCGACGTGGACGGTTTCGATCCCGCCTTTGCGCCGGGCACCGGAACCCCGGAGGTCGGCGGGATCACGCCGCGCGAGGGTATTGCGCTTTTGCGCGCGCTCACCGGGCTTCACATCATTGGCGCCGACGTGGTGGAGGTGGCACCGCAGTACGATCCGACCACGAACACCGCCCAGCTCGCCGCGCAGCTCCTGTTCGAAGAGCTGGCTCTGCTCGCGGCGAGTCCCGCGCGATGAGTGCCGCCACGAAGAGCCGGACACGCGGTGGCGTGCATGCCTTCGCATGGCTCGCCGCGATGGCCGGCGTTCTGTGCTTGATGTGGGTAAGGTGCGCCAACGCCGGCGATGAGCCGCCGGCAGAGCGGCCCATCCACCGGTATTTGCGCGTGGCGATCTCACCCAACGCCGTGCTCGTGGCCTCGGTCGAGGGCGATTCGCCGATTGGCGGCTTTTATCCGCCGATTCGCGACCTCGTCATCCGCCGGATCGACAATGGCGCCGCAACGACCATAGCGCTGCCCTGCGGCCGTACGCGACAGTGCTGGCCCGACTCGCCCGCCTGGAGTCCGGATAGCAGTCGCGTGACCTTTGCGCTGCGTACGCCGGGGAGCCATGCACGCTCGATCTACTCGGTCGCCGCGGACGGCAGCGGACTTGTGAAGCTCCTCGACTTCGGCGGAACGATCCAGGACCTGCGCTACGGTCCCGACGGCCGGCTCGCGATGCTGGCCACCGCCAATGCACTCAAGGAAGTCGGCGCCACCGAAGCGGGGGTGCCGGTAGCCGGCGATCTGGACACCAAACCACCGGAGCAGCGCATCGCCATTCTCGACGCCGGTGCTCTGCGTTGGGCTTCGCCGCCCGATTTATTCGTCTATGAATACGACTGGCGGCCCGCCGGCAGGGGTTTCGTGGGCACGGCCTCGCCCGGCAATGGCGATGACAATTGGTGGACCGCCAAGCTTTACGCCTTTTCGGAGCAGGATGCCACGGCACGGATTATTTACAGCCCGGCGACTCCGCGCCAGCAGTTGGCGGCGCCGAAGGTATCGCGCGATGGCCGCACCGTCGCGTTCATCGCCGGGATCATGAGCGACTTTGGCTCGACCGGGGGCGATGTGTACACGCTGCCGGCCGACGGCGGTCCCGCCCTCAACATAACGCCTGCGCTTTCAGCGTCGGCAACGTCTCTTGCCTGGCGCTGCGATGGGCATCTGCAAGCCCAGATGCTTGCCGGGGAGAACAATCAGGTGGCCGACCTCGGGGACGGTCGCACCGCGGGCGTGCGGAGCACGCTGTGGAGCGGTGCGGAATCCCTGGGGCTGCGAGCAGGGGGCGTTTCCATGGCCTGCCCTTCCGCCATGACGGCCGCAGACCACGAGTCATACACCGCGGCGCCGGAAATCGAGGTGGGATCCGTCGGAGGCTGGCGAAATTTGACCACGGTCAATGCCGGCATGGCTCCGGCGGTGCGGGTGCAAAGCCTCACCTGGAAGAGCGATGAATTCACGGTGCAGGGATGGCTCTTGTTGCCGCTTCACGCCACCGAAAAAATGCCGATGGTGACGATAGTGCACGGCGGACCCGCGGCGGCTGCGGTGCCCTCCTTCGTCGGTCCGGGATTATCCCGTACGCTGCTCGAGCACGGCTATGCCGTGTTTCATCCCAATCCGCGCGGCAGCTTCGGCCAGGGGGAGCGTTTCACCGCGGCCAACGTGCGCGATTTCGGCCATGGGGATCTGCGCGATATTCTGGCCGGCGTCGACGCTGCGGCCAAGGCGGTGCCGATCGACCAAGCGCGGCTCGGAATTACAGGCGGCAGCTACGGCGGATTCATGACCATGTGGGCGGTGACTCAAACCCAGCGCTTCAAGGCGGCGGTCGCCGCCGCCGGCATCAGCAATTGGCAATCGTATTACGGCGAAAACGGCATCGATGCCTGGATGCTGCCCTACTTCGGCGCATCGGTTTACGAGGATCCGGCGGCCTATGCGCGCTCCTCGCCCATCAATTACATCCGCAATGTGCGTACGCCGACATTCGCCTACGTGGGTGAGCTCGATATCGAATGTCCCGCCCCTCAGACGCAGGAGTTCTGGCACGCACTCAAGACCCTCGGCGTTCCGACGGCCGTCATGATCTACCCGGGCGAAGGCCACGGACTGCGCGATCCGGACCACATCGCCGACGCCATCGCCCGCACGCTCAAATGGTTCAATGAGTATTTGAAATAGCGCGCGGTCGTGGAGGGTCACCCCATGCAGGTCGTAATCCCCGATGGCGGTCTCACCAAGGCGGCCCGCTACCACGAGCTCAACAGGCAATTAGCGGCACTCTTTGCCGGTGAGCGCAACGGTCTTGCCAACGCGGCAAATCTGTGCGCGTTGCTCTATCAGGCCCTGCCCGATCTGAATTGGGTGGGGTTCTACTTCCTGCAGGGAGGCGAACTCGTGCTCGGACCCTTTCAGGGAAAGGTGGCCTGCGTGCGAATCGCGATTGGTCGCGGCGTCTGCGGGACCGCCGCGCAGCGCAAGCTGACCCTCGCCGTTCCCGATGTGCATGCATTTCAAGGACACATTGTCTGCGATGAGGCGTCCGCTTCGGAAATTGTGGTCCCGCTGCTCAAGGGCGGGCGACTACTCGGCGTGCTTGATCTGGATAGTCCCCGATCGGCTCGGTTCGATCACGAGGACGCCGCCGGCCTTGAAGCAGCGGTCGAGCTCCTGCTTCAGTGCTCCGAACTCGGTCGATTGGTTGACTGAAACGCCCCTCAGCATCGCCGAGAATAGCCACGAGGTATAGGCGGGGCAATCAAGCGCGAAGGCCGAGCGCGAGGGCGCACGCCGCCGCCTCGTCGAGCGGTTCACGGGAGCCGCCGGTGGCGCACAGCGCCGACCCCGGGCGCTCACCGAGAACCTTGAGCACCAAGGTCCGCATCCGCTCCTCTCCCGGACGTCGGTGCGCCTGCCCATGCGCTTCATGGGCGGCATCGGCACAGCCGGCGATCCGTGCGGCTTCTTCGTAGCGCCCCTCCTCACAGGCGAGGTAGGCCATCGCGTCGAGCGCCATGTAGAGCTTGCCCGCATCGAACCGCAGCACGAGATCATAGAGCTCTGCGCCCGTCGCGCGGGCCTCGTCGATCTCGCCGGCGAGCAGCAGTGCGCTGAACGTCAAAACCAGCAGTTCGATTCGGGTCTCCCGACGGCCCATGTACTGGAGGCTCAGCGCGAGCGGCCGGCCGAGTTGCAGGGCGGCGGCGGTGTTGCCGCATGCGATGTCCAATTCGACGATGTGAACCGTCGCCACGAGCGCTTGCCGCTCGCTCATCGTGAGGGCGAACCGCAGCGCACGCTGATAGGCGGTGCGCGCCTCGACGAACTGTCCGGCGCTGCTCAACATGGCCCCTTCGGTCAACGCCCCGTAGGTGAGCAGGCGCGCCGGCCATGCGGGATCCTCGAGGAGCCGGGCCGCCTTGAATGTCGCGTGCGCGGCGGCGGTATCGGCGCGCCAATTATTGGCGAGCAGCATCAGTGCGTAATAGCGCGACCGGTCATCGCCTGTTGCCGCGTGCCTGGCGGCGGCAAGTTCCGCGGCGTAGCGCGCGCGGTCCCATTGCCGCATCGAGTCATAGGTGGCGATCGCCTCCCAGAACCGGCCTGTGCGGGCCCGCGGCAGGGCATCGGAGAGCAGCGTGAGAACCTGCCGGTAGCGAGCCCGGCCTTCGGCGCATAAGTTGGTCTCGACCAACAACGGCCAGGCCGAACCGAACAGGGCGACCCCGAGCTCGCAGTCATGGTGCGCGGCCCATTTCATGGCGGCGCGCGCATTGTCGAGTTCGGGCTCATAGCGGTGAAGCCATATGGCTTCATCCAACGACCAGTATTCCTGGTAGGCCGCATCAAGCAGGTCGAGCATTGTGGCGGCCATGCGCCGATGCGCTGACTCGAGCTCGCCCTCGGCCGCGAGTCGCTCGAGCGCGTAATAGCGTGCGGTCTCGAGCAGCGTGTAGCGCGGCGGATCGGCCGCCAGCGCCGATACCAGCGATCGGTCGACCAATCGGCCGATTAGGTCCATCGCCTCGGACATATCGATGGTCTCGTCCGCCACGCAGCGCGCGGCAGCCTTCAGCGAAAAACTGCCGGCGAAAGCGCCCAGCCGGTTGAACACCCGCTTTTCCCCCGGTGCGAGCAGTTCGTAGCTCCAATCGAACGCCGCATGCAGCGCGCCGTGGCGCGAGTCGAGCGGCCGGCCGGCGAGCCTCAACAACCGGAATCGATCATCGAGCCGCTCGAGCAGCGCGTCGAGCCCAAGCGCCGGAACGCGCGCGGCGGCGAGTTCGAGCGCGAGCGGTATACCGTCGAGGCGGCGGCAGATTTCCGCGACCAGCGCTGTGTTTGTCGTTGTGAGCTCGAATCGCCGGTCGGCAGCGGTCACCCGCTCGGCAAACAAGGCGATCGCCGCATACCCCGCCGCATCCGCGTGCGGGATGCGGGGATCCGGGACCGGCAGCACCGGCAGCCGATACACGATCTCGCCGGCAATACCGAGCGGGGCTTGGCTCGTCACCAGCGCCCGCACCCCCTGCGTCTGCAATATCAGCGCGGCCAGCGGCGTCGCAAGCGCATCGCCGAGACGCTCCGCGCAGTCCAGAATCAGCAACAGCGGCACATTTTCGACCGCCTGGCGCAGCGCCGCGAATCCATCGAGTCCATCCGGCAACGAAATCCCGAGCGCAAGAGCGATGGCCGAGGAGACGTGATGTACGTTGTCGAGCGGGGCGAGAGAGACCCACGCGACCGCCGCATGGGCTTTCTCGGACTCGCGCACCAGGATTTCCTGCGCAAGCCGCGTCTTGCCGACACCCGCGACCCCGACCACCGTCACCAGGCTCGATCGGCCGAGAGCCTCTTGGACGGCCCGCACGTCGCCGTCGCGCCCGACCAGCGACCCAAGCCTGTCCGGCCACGCGCGGCGCGGCACGGACAGCCGCGGCATTTCGCGTGGCATTGAATTCGTTGCGGGCGCTTCCTCGGCGGACCCCACGGGCGCCACTTCAAGTTCGAGGCGGTAACCGAACCCCGGAACGGTGCGTATGGCCCCGGCGCCGAGGACACGCCTGAGGCTCGCGATCTGAGCAGGTATGTTGTTCTCATCGACGACGAGCCGCGGCCAAACGCGCTCGAGCAGCGTCGCCTTGGTCACCAGCCGCCCGTGGTTCTCGACGAGGACCAGCAGCATGTCGAAGGCGCGTGCGCCGAGTTCCAGCGGTTTTCCTCCCGCCAAGAGCGTCCGTTCCGACGGATCAAGATCAAAGCTTCCGACGCGTGTCCGATCCATGCGGCTCCCGAATGCTCGTTCCCGCGCATCGCGGTCCGTGATCACTATACCCCTGCACGGCGCGCGATCACCTTGGCGACATTTCAGAACAATTTCACCCGTGATTCAAGACCTCGAGTGCGATGTGCGAGATCGTGTAACCGCGCAGAAATTGTTTCCGACGACCAAAGCGCATACCGTGTAAACCAATGGGAGAATGCCATGAAAAAATTGACCACCGTCATCGCCGTTGCCGCCCTCGCTGCGTCCGGCATCACGATTGCCAGCGCCGACCCCTTCCTTGAAGTGCGCTCCGAGACCGTTGGCTTTGCGGATCTCGACACCAGCAATGCGCATGGTGCGGCGATGCTTTATCATCGCCTCAAGATCGCCGCCAAGAGCGTCTGCCGGGATCTGGAACCGGAGCGCCAACTGGGTCTGGAGCCGGTGTATCAGAACTGCGTGCATCAGGCCATCGGCGCTGCGGTCATGAAGATCAACCGCCCTGCCGTCACCGCTTATGCGGCAGCCCGGGGATTCCGACCCAGCGATGCGGCGGTCAAAATCGCACGCAACCAGTGAGCATCTATATCGATCGTTTCAGAATATTTTCATACCGATTTCAAGATCCGGGCAACCGCTTGCGGGACACTGACCGTGCCCAACATCCAAGGAGACATTCATGCCGAAATTCGTAATCGAACGGGAGATCCCGGGCGCGGGCAAGATGAGCCCCGCCGACCTCAAGACGATCTCAAAGAAGTCCTGCGGGGTGCTGAGCAGTCTGGGGCCGAGCGTGCAATGGATCCACAGCTACGTAACCGCCGACAAGATTTATTGCGTCTATCACGCGGCCGACGAGTCGCTGGTGCGACGGCACGCGGAACTTGGGGGCTTTCCGGCCAACAAGATTTCGGCTGTAGTAACCATGATCGACCCGGCGACGGCCGAATAGGAGGCGCCCGCACGTTCAAATGATTCAATGGGTACCTGAAGTAGCGCCCGCCGGACTCCACGGCGGATAGTCGGTATAGCCGCGCGCGCCGCCGCCGAAAAACGTTGCACGATCGGGAACGTTCAACGGCGCACCGGCGCGCAGCCGCTCCACCAGATCCGGGTTGGCGATGTACAGCCTCCCGAAACTGATCAGATCGGCGAGGTTTTGCCGGCGCGCCTCGAGGGCAAGCGACAAATCGTAACCGTTGTTGGCGATATAGGTTCCCATGAAGGCACGGCGCAATGCTTGCATGTCGAAGCCGGCGGGAATTTCGCGAGGCCCCTGCGTCACCCCTTCGATCACGTGCAGGTACGCCAGATGAAAGGCGCTGAGTTTTTCGACCGCGTGGCGATAGGTGCCCAGAGGGTCGCTGTCCAGAGCGGCGCCGTTGACCGGGCTTAAGGGCGAGAGCCGAATGCCGACGCGCTCGGAACCGCATGCGCCGGCCACCGCCCGCACTACCTCGAGCATGAAGCGCATCCGGTTCTCACGCGAGCCGCCATAGGCATCGGTGCGCTGATTGGTGCTGTCGCGCAAAAATTGATCTATGAGATAGCCGTTCGCGGCATGGATCTCCACCCCGTCGAAGCCGGCGGCGATGGCATTGCGGGCCGCCCGGCCATACTGCGCGATGATGTCGGCAATATCCCAAGACTCGAGCGCGCGCGGCATGACGCAGGGCTGAAATCCCGTTTCGGTGAAGATGCTGCTGTTGGGCAGTATCGCGGAGGGCGCCACCGGCAACGCACCGTCCGGCTGCAACGTGGGATGAGAAATGCGGCCGACATGCCAGAGTTGGACGAAGACGCGGCCGCCCTTGGCGTGAATCGCCTGTGTGACCGGCCGCCACGCCTCGACCTGCGAGGTGCTGTAGATTCCGGGTGTGAACGCATATCCACGCCCTTGAGGTGAAATATTGGTGCCCTCGGCGATGATCAAGCCGGCCGAGGCGCGTTGCACATAGTATTTCGCCATCAATCCCGTGGCGGTGCCGTCGGCATGCGCACGGCTTCTCGTCAACGGCGCCATGACGATGCGATTGGCAAGTCGCTGATCGCCCAATTGCACCGGTTCGAACAGGTCGGTGCGGACATCATCCGAGAGCGCATTCATCCCTCGAACTCCCGTAGGACGAGTCGTGCAAGCCTACCTCACCTGCCTGATAGGTCGATCCGCAGATATACCTAGCGCCCCTGGCGGGCGCGCGCAATCAATCCTTGGTCGAAGCGCGGCTGACTCTCGCCGGCCGCTTGGCCTTCGGGGCGGTGGCCTTCGGGGCGGTGACCTTCGGGGCGGTGATTTTGAGCAAACCATCCTCATAGCGGGCCGAGACCTTGTCGACCAGTATCTCGGCGGGCAATTCGACGCGCCGATACACATCGCTGCTGCGAAACTCGGACCAGTACACCCGCTCGTCGGTCTGCTTGGCTTTGTGTCTTCGGGTCTCTTCGACCGCGCCGTGAACGATCAGTTCGCGCGGTGTGGCCGTGACCGTAATGTCTTCGGGTTTGAAACCGGCCAATGCCACGGTGAGCATATAGTCTTTTTCCCGCTCCACGAGTTCCGATGCCGGTCCGCACAACTCGCGCTCGGCGGTGAGCCAATCATTCAGTGCCCAATCCTGCTGGCCAGCGCGAGCCGCGAAAGCCGCAAATGCGCGGTCGCGAATGCGCTGCGTGAGCTTCTCGATGTCCCTGAATACGGGCAGCGTTCGATCGGCCTCTTTGGCGGCTTTCTGAACCGTCACTGCTGTCATGGTTCCCTCCTCGGCACGGCCATATCCGCGCACTCGCTGATTCGTGAAAGCTTCCGGCGATTATCTGGGCAAAGGAACGGCGCGACAATATGCGATTACCGCAGTCGATCGCGGGTGCTGGCTTATAAGTAGTTGTCACATTGTCGAAACACGAGCACCAGGTCTAGCCTCGACCTTTACTGGACGCGAGGAATCCATCATGGACATCGTTGAGGCGATTTCGGGCCGGCGCTCGGTCCGCGAGTATCAGAACCAAACGATCGATGAGAAGACCATCCACCGCCTCATCGCCGCCGCCACGCAGGCGCCGAACGCGGTCAACCAGCAGCCGTGGACCTTCACCATCGTTCGGGATCAGGCGCTGCTCGATCAGGTGTCGCGCGATGCGAAAGCTCATATGATGGCAACCATGCCGGCGGACATGCCGTCCGGGTCTCGCGCGGCGCATTTTCGCACCACACTAAGCGATCCGGCATATCAGATCTTCTATCATGCGCCGGCGTTGATCCTCATTTCGGGCAATGCACCCGGCCCGTGGATCGTCGAGGACTGCGCGCTCGCGGCCGAGAATTTGATGCTCATGGCCTATTCCCTGGGGCTGGGCAGCTGTTGGATCGGCTTTGCTCAAAGCTATCTGAACACGCCGGCGGGCAAGCAGGCGCTGCAGCTTCCGGAATCGTGGGTGCCGGTCGCGCCCATCATCGTCGGACGTCCGCGTGCGGCGGCTGCCGCGGTGGCGCGCAAAGAGCCGGAAATACGCTGGGTATGAACGAGATCCTGGAAGTCATTTGCGGCGTTCCGTTCCCCGCGCGCTCCTGATCAATCGGTAGCTCCCGTCACGCTCAGCGCTGCGCGTGCTGCCAATTCGGCGCCGTGTAATAAGGCAGATTTTCCCGCGGCAGCATGCCGCGTCCCAAGATGTGATCCGCGGCCTTTTCCGCCAGCATGATGGTCGGCGCATTCAGGTTGCCGGTGGTCACCGAGGGCATGATGGAGGAGTCCACCACCCGCAAGCCTTCGACTCCGTAGACACGCGTTTCGGGATCGACCACGGCCCCGGGGTCGTTCGAACTGCCCATCTTGCAGGAGCACGACGGGTGATAGGCGCTTTCCACCTTGGCCCGGATGAAGGCATCGATCTGCTCGTCCGTTTGGACATCCGCGCCCGGTTGGATTTCCCGTCCGCGATAGCGATCGAAGGCGGGCTGCGCGAAGATTTCCCGTGTCAGGCGTACGCAGGCGCGCATTTCGGTCCAATCATCCGGGTGGCTCAGGTAGTTGAATAATATGCGCGGCTGGTCGAACGGATTGCGCGAGGCCAAACGCACCCAGCCGCGGCTCTTGGAGCGCATCGGCCCGACGTGCGCTTGAAAACCGTGCTCTTGCGCCAGGGTCGACCCGTCGTACGCCACGGCCATGGGGAGGAAATGATATTGGATATCCGGATAGGCGATGCCCGCGCGGCTGCGGATGAAGCCGCAGGTCTCGAAATGATTGGTGGCGCCCAAGCCGTCCCTTCGCAGCAGCCAGCGCGCGCCGATCAGCGCGCGATTCCACCACTTGATCGATGAGTACAAGGTAATGGGCTGCGTGCAGGCGACTTGGAAATAAAACTCCAAATGATCCTGCAAATTCTCGCCGACGCCCGGCCGGTCTGCGATGACATCGATGCCGTGGGCGCGCAACTCCGCGGCCGGCCCGATGCCGGAGAGTTTCAATAACTGCGGGGAATTGATGGGTCCGCCCGAGAGTATCAGTTCGTCGCCGACCCGTGCGCTGTGGTTGACCCCTCCCCGGCTGTATTCGATACCGCGGGCCCGCCGGCCATCGAACAGAATGCGCGTCGCCAGCGCGTGGGTCGCGATCTTGAGGTTGGGCCGCCGTATGGCGGGACGCAGGTACGCATTGGCGGCGCTGCAACGCACGCCGTCGGCGACCGTCATGTCCATGCGGCCGAAGCCCTCCTGGCTGTAGCCGTTGACATCCGCAGAGCGCGGGTAGCCTGCTTCGTCCGCGGCGTCGAGCCAGGCCGCGTGCAGCGGGTTGCTCAGCCGGCCGTAACGGGTTTGCAGCTTGCCGCCGCCGCCACGATACTCGTTGCCGCCTTCGGCGCGCTTCTCGGCCCGCTTGAAATAAGGCAGCACGTCGGCGTAGGACCAGCCGGCCGCGCCTTCCCGGGTCCATCGCTCGAAGTCATGCGGATTGCCGCGGATGTAGACCAGTCCGTTGATCGACGAGGAGCCGCCCAATACCTTGCCGCGCGGCGTATGCATACGCCGGCCGTTCAAGTGCGGTTCGGGCTCGGTGTGATAGAACCAGTTGTATTTCGGCATGTTCATCGGAATTGACAGGGCCGATGGCATCTGGATGAATATGGAGCGGTCCGAGCCCCCGTACTCAAGCAGCAGCACACGACGCGCGCCGTCCGCACTCAGCCGATCCGCCAGCACGCAGCCCGCAGATCCCGCGCCGACGATGATGTAGTCGAACGTTTCATCTGGCGATTTCATCGTTGCTCCGGGTCAATAAGGCGCGTCGACATCGCCCATCGCGACGTAGACGCTCTTGAGCTGCGTGTAGTGCTCGAGCGCGGCGCGCCCGTTTTCGCGCCCTAGGCCCGACATTTTCACCCCACCGAACGGCAGTTCGATCGGCGTCACGTTATAGTGATTGATCCAGCAGGTGCCGGCCTGCAGCTGGGCGATCACCCGATGTCCGCGCGTCAAATCGTTGGTGAATACGCCCGCTGCCAGCCCGAATTCCGTGGCGTTGGCGCGTTCGATCACCTCGCGCTCATCGGCGAATTCGAGCACCGACATGACCGGCCCGAAGATCTCCTCGCGCACGATCGCCATGTCGTCGCGGCAGTCGTCGAAGACGGTGGGGGCGACGAAATATCCCTTGCCCAAATTCCCGCTGGTCACCCGGCCGCCGCCGATGACGAGCCGCGCGCCCTCGGCACGGCCGCGATCGATGTAGCCGAGCACCTTGTGCATGTGCTGCTCCGATACCAGCGCGCCCACCTGCGTGGCCGGGTCCATCGGGTCGCCGATCCGCATCGCGCTCACGCGTTTGACCAGACGCTCGATGAATTCGGCCTTTACCGATCGATGCACGAACACCCTCGTCGCGTTCGAACACACCTGACCGGAGGAGTAAAAATTCGCGAGCAGTGCGCCCGCGACCGCATTGTCGAGCTTGGCATCCTCGAAAATGATCAAAGGCGACTTGCCGCCGAGTTCAAGGGTCACGTTCTTGAGCGTCTGTGCGGCATCGCTCATCACCGCTTTGCCGGTGCCCACTTCGCCGGTGAGCGACACCTTGCGGATCCCCGGATGGCGGGTGAGCAACCGCCCGGTATCGGCGAAGCCTTGCACCACCTGAAATACACCGGGCGGCAGGCCGGCCTCAAGCAGAATCTCCTGAAGCTTCACCGCGCTCAGGGGCGTGAGTTCCGCGGGTTTGAATATCATGGCGTTGCCGCAGGCGAGTGCGGGCGCGGCCTTCCAGCAGGCGATTTGCAGCGGGTAGTTCCAGGCGCCGATGCCGGCGACCACTCCCAGGGGCTCGCGGCGGGTGTAGCCGAAGGCCTGAGGGCCCAAATCGATGTGCTCGCCGCTCAGGGATTGCGCCAGGCTTGCGAAATATTCGAAGCAGTCGGCGCCGGAAATGACGTCGACCACCGAGGTTTCCTGAATCGGTTTACCGGTATCGCGCGATTCGAGTTCGGCGAGCTCCTGATTGCGCGATCGCAGCAGCCGGGCCGCGCGCCGTAGCACGCGCGCGCGCTCCGCACCCGTCGTCGCAGCCCATTTGACCTGGCCGGCCTGCGCGGCGCGGACCGCGGCCTCGACCTGCGCAGCCCCGGCGACGATCACATACCCCAGAATTTCTCCGGTCGCGGGGTTGATGGACGCGAAGCGCTCGCCGGCCGCAGGGGTCGCCGCGGGTGCGCCCGAATTTGCCGCACCGCGCCGCTCATTGAGCCGGCCATCGACGAATTCCGACAGCAAGGCGCGTGCGCTCTCGCTGTCGGCCTCGCGCCACCCCGACAAGGCGGCGCGCAGCCACACACCGTCGATCATCGCCGCAATCATGGCCGCCAATCTAGGCGCTTCGCCGACCGGCACGAGTTTTTTGAGCGAACTGCGCAAGTTGGCGAGCGTGCGCCGTTGATACACGGACTGGACCCGCCTCAGGCTCTGCGTCTGCAGCACCTGTCCCCAGAAGGCGAGCCAGGCGCTGCCGGTGCGCCGGTCGAATTCTTCGGGCGCCAGATTCGCATCGATGATGGCCTGGATGCGCGCACGCGGGGTGCTGGTCTGCCTAAGTCTTGCCCGTACATGATCGCCGACGCGCCGCGTCAAGGCGCGAAACGCTGCCTCGAGCAGCCCGTCCTTATCGCCGAAATAATGAGATACCAGCCCCGGTGAGACGCCGGCTCGGCCGGCCACCTGCGCAAGTGTCGTGCCCACATAGCCAAGTTCGGCTAGGCTATCGATGGTGACTTCGATCAGCCGGCACCGGCGCCCCTCTTCGGGGGTATCGCCGAAGAGGTCGGTCGAATTCGTTGGTTGGTTCTTCAATTTGACCACCTTCAGAACGCTTCAAACCGCCTTGTAGACCTGGGCAAGAACTACCGCTTAAGATGCAATTGACAGATTTATATATTTAAATTCAATCAATTAGGGATGAATGGTGATCATCTACCGCGCTTCGTTAAACGAATATTCAATGCCTCCGCCGCCCGTGCAATCATGCGGCCCATGGAAGCGTGTGGTCAAGATCGGCGCTGCACGCGCAGGGCGCGGTCGTTGGCTCGGCTGGTGCGCGCTCATTGCGCTGGCGCTGATGCCTGCGGCTACGGCGCTGGCCGACCAGGCGCCGATCGCGAGCGCCGCCGATCCGCCAGAATGTCGGACGGTGCGCTTTTCCGACATCGGCTGGACCGATGTCACCTCAACCACGGCGATCGTGGCCCAACTGTTGCGTACCATCGGCTATACCCCGACGATCACCGTGCTCTCGGTGCCGGTGACCTTTGCCTCCTTGAAGAACAAGGACATTGACGTGTTCCTCGGCAATTGGATGCCGGCGGAAGAAGCCGATCGGCGACCCTATATCGACGACGGATCGGTGGTGGTCATCGGCCCGAATCTCGAGGGCGCAAAATACACGCTGGCGGTGCCGGCCTACACCTACGCGGCGGGACTCAAGGATTTCAACGACATCCGCCGCTTCGGGCCGCAGCTCAGCGACTCCATTTACGGCATCGAGCCGGGCAACGACGGCAACCGGCTGGTCCTCAAGATGCTCAAGCAGGACCAGTTCGGCCTGGGCAGTTTCAAATTGATCGAATCGAGCGAACAAGGCATGTTGGCCCAGGTGGAGCGCGCCTATCGCAGCAAGGAGCCCATCGTGTTTCTCGCGTGGGAACCGCATCCGATGAACATGCGCTTCGACATCAAGTACTTGAACGGCGGCGATGCGGTGTTCGGTCCCAATTTTGGCGGCGCAACCATCTACACGGTGACGCGCACGGGTTACAGCGCCGAGTGCCCGAACATGGGCCGCCTTCTCGTCAACCTCAAATTCACGCTGCGCGGCGAGAGCGAAATGATGGCTGCAATACTGGATAAACACGAGCAGCCGGAGGTTGCCGCGGCCGAATGGCTCAAGGCCCATGGCGCCGAGGTGCGGATCTGGCTCGAGGGGGTGCGCACCTTCGATGGACGGCCGGCGAGCGGCGCACTGGCGCAAGCGGCACCGGCCCGTTCGGGCGGGTTCGAGCAATGGGTGCTCGATCATAAGATTCCGGTGGGCGATGCGATGGCGGTGGCCATCGACACCATCAAGGCGCACGGCACGTTCGTGTTCAGCGGCATCTCCATTGCGATCCGCGGAGCGGTATTCGGGGTGACGGCGCTGCTGCGCGCGCTGCCGGCGCCGCTGTTGATCGTCGCGGTCGCGGCACTGGCGTGGGTATTGCGCCGCTCCTGGGCGCTCGCGGCCTTCGTCGCGCTGGCGCTGCTGTTCATTTTAAATCAGGGCTACTGGAGCGCCACGCTTGAGACGCTCGCACTGGTGCTGGTCGCGACCATGGCATCCGCGGCCGTCGGGGTGCCGCTCGGGATCGCGGCGGCGCACCGGCCGAGACTGTTCGCCGCCATGCGCCCGGTGCTCGATCTGATGCAGACTCTGCCCACTTTCGTCTATCTCATTCCGACCTTGGTTCTGTTCGGGCTCGGCGTGGTGCCGGGTCTGATCTCCACCGTGATCTTTGCCTTGCCGGCGCCCATCCGGCTCACGCACCTCGGCATTTCATCGGTGCCGCGACCGCTCATCGAGGCCGGCGAGGCGTTCGGCGCCACGCCCATGCAGCTTCTGTGGAAGGTCGAATTGCCGAGCGCCTCGAGCACCATCATCGCCGGCATCACCCAATGCATCATGCTCAGCCTGTCGATGGTCGTGATCGCCGCCTTGGTTGGCGCCGGCGGGCTGGGAGTGCCGGTGGTACGGGCGCTCAACTCGGTGCAGGTGGGCATGGGCTTCGAGGCCGGTTTCACCATTGTGCTGCTCGCCATCATCCTGGACCGCATCAGCCGCCCGAAAGAGCGCGAGGAACCGCGATGAGCGCCGCAGTAGAATTCCAGAGCGTCGACATTCTCTTTGCCACGCAGCCCGGCCGCGCCGGGCGCTCTGCGATCCGCGAGGCGCTCGCGGCACTCGATGGCGGTGCCACCCGCGGCGACATCCAGAGCAAATTCGGCGTCATCGTGGGCGTTGCCGGCGCGAAACTGAGCGTCGCCGAGGGCGAAATCTCGGTGCTGATGGGGCTCTCCGGCTCGGGCAAATCAACGCTCCTGCGGGCCGCCAACGGCCTGAATCCGGTGACGCGCGGCCATGTGCTGATTCGCGACGGCGAATCGTCCATCGACGTCGCAACCTGCGACACCAGCCAATTGCGGCGCGTGCGGCGCGAGCGCGTGGCCATGGTGTTTCAACAATTCGGGCTCCTGCCTTGGCGCACCGTACGCGAAAACGTCGGTTTCGGGCTGGAACTGCGGGGCGAAGCCGCCGCCGCCAGAAATACGATCGTCGATGAAAAACTCGAGCTGGTCGGATTGTCCCAATGGGGGGAGCGGTACGTGAGTGAGCTCTCCGGGGGCATGCAGCAGCGCGTCGGCCTGGCGCGCGCCTTCGCGACCGACGCCGACATCCTCTTGATGGACGAGCCGTTTTCGGCGCTTGATCCGTTGATCCGCGGCAAGCTGCAGGGCGAGTTGCTCGCGCTTCAGGAGCGCGTCAAGAAGACCATTCTTTTCGTCAGCCACGATTTGGACGAAGCGCTGCGATTGGGCGACCGCATTTCCATCCTGCAAAACGGGCGCATCATCCAAACCGGCACCGCCGAGGACATCGTGCTCGCTCCGGCCGACGATTACGTCGCCGAATTCGTCAGGCACATGAATCCGCTCGACGTGCTCACCGGCGGCATGATCATGTGCCGTCGCGCGCAAATGCACTCCGACGGCGATGTGCTATGGCTCGACGAGCGGCGCCGATACCGGCTCGCACTGAATGCCGCCGATGAGCCGGTTGCCCTGCAAGTCGACGGCGCGGAGCAGGCTTTGCGACGCATTTCCGATGAGCAGGCCATCGACGGCATCGAACCCGGCCTCGCGCTGGCGCCCGCCGGCTTGTCGCTGCAGGCCATCATTCGCCTGCGCCAGGCGACCGGGCATCCGGTCCTGCTCGCGGACTGCGGCAAGATCGTCGGCGTGTGCGGCGAGACCGAAATCATCCGCGCCCTCGCCGGCGGCCGCCATTGAGCGCGGACGGCGGGCGTCGATTTGCCCAAATGCCGTTTAAATATTATGATTGAAATAATATAATTTTGAGCCCGGCTCACCGCTTGCCGAAGGATCCTCCCCATGAATCACGACGTCATCATTTCCTGCGCCGTTACAGGCGACGACACCAAGGTCACCAAGAGCCCGCATTGCGCGATCACTCCGGAACAGATCGCCGCGACCGCCGTCGCGGCCGCCCAGGCGGGCGCCGCCATCGTCCACATCCATGTGCGCGACCCGGAGACCGGCGCGTTCAGCATGGAGACCCGCCACTATCGGGAAGTGGTCAAGCGGATTCGCGAGAGCAAGGTCGATGTGATCGTGAACCTGACCTGCGGCATGGGCGGCTATATCGTGATCGGCGAGCACGGATTGAAGGACACGCCGGCGCCGGGCAGCGACTTCGTGACGCAGGAGGAGCGAATGCGGCACATTATCGACCTCTGCCACGAGGGCTCGTACCGGCCCGATATCGCCACTCTCGATTGCGGCAGCTTGAATTTCGGGGACGGAAATCGCGCCTACGTATCGACGCCCAACTACCTCAGGCAGGGCGCCGCCATTGCCAAGGAGCTCGGCGTGAAACCCGAGCTCGAGGTGTTCGACACGGGGAATCTGTGGTTCGTCAAGCAGATGATCAAGGAGGGATTGCTGGTGGCCCCCTCGATGATACAGCTGTGCATGGGCATTCCCTACGGCGTGCCGGCCGATGTCGGGCATCTGCTCGCGATGGTCAATGAGCTGCCGGAGAATTGCAATTGGGGCACGTTCGCCATCAGCCGCATGCAAATGCCCTGGGTGGCGCAATCGATATTGCTGGGAGGCAACGTGCGCGTCGGACTGGAGGACAATCTGTATCTGAGCAAGGGGGTGTATGCGAGCAACGCCCAACTCGTGGAAAAGGCCCGCACCATCATCGAGGCCATGGGCGCCCGCATACTCACCGCAGCGCAGGCGCGCGAGCGGCTGCAATTGCGCTGAGCACGCGCGAGTGACCGCACTTCCCGCCTACCGCGCGACGATCCTGCCCGATTGGATCGACTACAACGGGCATTTGCGCGATGCCTACTACACGGTGGCCTTAAGCCACGCTGTCGATGAGGTCATGGACCACCTCGGGCTCGATGCCGCCTACCGCGAGCACACCAAGTGCACCCTGTACACGCTCGAGCTGCACATGCACTTTCTGCACGAGGTCAAGAGCACTGATGAGCTCACCGTCAAAACAACGATCCTGGATTTCGATCGCAAGCGCATCCATGCGGGCTGCGATTTTCACTGTCCGCGCATAAGCGAGGCGGCGGCGACCGCCGAGGTCATGCTGTTGCACGTGCATCAGGGTGAGAAGCCCGCGAGCGCTTCCTTTCCGCCGGAGGTGCTGCACAGGCTCGAAGCGCTCAAAATGGCGCCGGAAGCGCTGGCGGCGAGGCGCTTCGGCTCGCGCAAGATCGAACTGAAGCGGCGCTGAGCATCATGCCGCCGGGTGATATTCGCCGACTGATCGCGCCGCGCAGCATTGCGCTCATCGGCGCGAGCGCCTGGACCGACGCCGTCGCGGCGGGCAACGCGGCGATCGGCTATCAGGGAACGATCTGGCGCGTGCATCCGACCAGGCCCTCGACATCCGCGATCACCTTCTATCGCTCGGTTGCCGATCTTCCGGTCTCCCCGGACGCCGCATTCATCGCGGTGCCCAATAACGATGCGCCCGGGGTTGCAGGCGAACTTGCGGCGCTCGGCGCCGGGGGCTTTGTGTGTTTCAGCGCGGGTTTTTCCGAATTGGGAACCGAGTCGGGTCAAGCGCTGACGCGTGAGCTCGTCGACCAGGCCGGCGGCCTGCCCTTCTTCGGCCCGAATTGCTACGGATTCGTCAATTTCTTCGACCGCGCGGCACTGCTGCCGGATCAAGTGGTCGGTTCGCCCATCGAGCGCGGCGTCGCCGTGATTTGCCAGAGCGGCACCATCGCCCTCACGCTGAGCTTCAACGATCGCTCGGTGCCGATCGGATATCTTTTCACGGTGGGCAATCAGACCCGGTTGGCGGTCGAGGACCTGATCGAGAGTTTGTGCGACGATGCCCGCGTCACGGCCTTTGGGCTGTACCTCGAAGGCGTCAAGGATCCCGAGAGATTGGCGCGCGCCGCAGACAAGGCGCGGCGCGCCGGCAAGCCCATCGCGGTGGTGAAATCGGGGCGCACGGCGGCGGCTGTGCGCACGGCGCACAGCCACACCGGAGCGCTCGCGGGAGCGGACAGCGTATTTGAGGCCTTCTGCCGGCAGGCGGGCCTCGCCCGCTGCGACACCTTGGGTACGCTGTGCGAAACGCTCAAGCTGTTTCACGCCGGCGGAGCGCTTGGCGGCAGCAAGGTGCTGGTGATGGGCGCCTCCGGAGGCGACATGGCCATGACCGCGGATGTGTCGCGCTCGCTCGATCTTGATTTTGCGCCCATTCCCCGCGAGCACGAGCTTGTATTGCGCGAGTTGTTGACCGATCGCGTGACCATCGCCAATCCGTTCGACATTCACACCTACTTGTGGTTTGACCCGCCGGCTTTGGGTCGCGTTTTCGGCACCGTGCTGCGCGCAGGGTACGACGCCGTGGGGTTCATGCTCGACTGCCCGCCGGAAGGGAAGGCCGATACCGCAGCGTTCGACGCGGCGATCGACGCGTTCATCGCGGCCTCGCACGGCGCTCCGGCCCGGGCTGCCCTGATCGCCTCGCTCCCCGAGACGATCAGCGAACGTGTTCGGCGGCGGTGCCTGGAGGGCGGGGTCATCCCGCTTCAAGGACAGCGCGAGGCCATGGAGGCTTTGGCATTGGCGGGCGCGACGGGCGTCGCCTGGCGTTCAAATCCGGGCGTGCGTTTGCAGAAATCTCGGGCCGGCACGGACTCGCGGGCGGCATACAGCTTGAGCGAGCACGAGGGCAAGGCGGCGCTCAAGGAATTCGGCGTGACGATCCCGCGCGGCGAACTCGCCTCACCCGCCTCGGCCGCGGAGCGCGCCGCCGATCTGGGATTTCCGGTGGTGATCAAAGCCGTCGGCGCGCATCTGGAGCACAAGACCGAGGTGGGCGGTGTGGCCTTGAATATCCGCAACGCCGCCGATGCCCGGACGGCGGCGGGGCGTTTGAGCGCCCTGTCCGATTCGTTGCTGGTCGAACAGATGACCACCGACGGGGTCGCGGAAATTCTCATCGGCATCATCGTCGATCCTCAATTCGGCCAGGTCCTCGTGCTCGGTGCGGGCGGCGTGTTGACCGAGCTTTGGTCGGACAGCATCACTCTCCTCCCACCCTGGACTCGCGAATCGGTGCACGCCGCGCTGCGCGCCCTGAAGGTCGGGAAGCTTCTCGGGGGCTATCGCGGCAAACCCGCCGGCGACGTGGAAGCGCTCATCGATACGGTGCTCAACGTGACCCGCTTCGCCGCCGCAAACCTGGCGACCCTGGTTGAGCTCGACGTGAATCCGGTCATCGTGCGGCCGAAAGGCTCCGGGGCGGTCGCGGTCGATGTGATGATTCGACTTATTAATCCCGCATAACAGTGTAAAGAGGTCCCCCATGTCCGATGCAATCCACGGTTCCGACGGTATCAAGGTCGTCAAAGACGGCGGCATCCTCGAGGTCACCATCGATCGACCGAAGGCGAATGCCATTGATCTTGCGACCAGCCGCCGCCTGAACGACGTATTCATGTCGTTCCGCGACGACCCGGCGCTGCGAATCGCGATCATCACCGGCGCCGGCGATCGATTCTTCTCGCCCGGGTGGGACCTCAAGGCGGCCGCGGCCGGCGAGAAATCGGACGAGAACTGGGGCGTGAGCGGTTTCGGCGGTCTCAACTACCCGAGAAACCTCAACAAACCCATCATTGCCGCGGTCAACGGCATCGCCTGCGGCGGCGGCTTCGAGGTGGTGCTCGGCACCGACATCATCGTCATGGAGGAACACGCAAAATTCGCGCTGCCGGAGATCAATGTCGGGGTGCTCGCCGATGCCGGAACCATCAAACTGCGCCGGCGCATTCCCTATCATGTGGCCGTCGAATTCCTGTTGACGGGGCGCTGGATGGATGCGGCCGAAGCCAAGCACTGGGGGCTTGCGAACCACGTTGTGCCCAAGGGACAAGGACTCGCCAAGGCTCGGGAGATTGCCCGGCAACTCGTCGAGGGGCCGCCCCTGTTGTTTCCGGCGATCAAACAATTGCTTCGGCACACCGAAATGGTTCCCGAGCACCAGGCCTTCGAATTGCACGACTCTCTTGATATCGTGCAGCAGGTGATTCGCTCCGATGATCTAAAGGAAGGGACTCGGGCCTTCGCAGAGAAGCGCAAGCCGCGCTGGAGCGGCCGCTAGCACGCGCCGCCGCGCCGCCAGCGGGCGGCGAGCGGCGAGCGCCAAAGACAATTCAAAGTAAAGGGAAATTATGGATATACATGAGTATCAGGCGAAGGAGCTGCTGTCGGGATTCGGCGTGATGGTACCGCCGGGCGGAGTCGCCTACAGCCCGGAGCAGGCGGTGTACGTCGCCACGGAAATCGGCGGCTGGCATTGGGCGGTCAAGGCGCAGATTCATGCGGGGGGCCGCGGCAAGGCCGGCGGCGTCAAGCTCTGCCGCACCTATGCGGAGGTGGCCACCGCCGCGAAGGGAATGCTGGGCGCGAAGCTCGTGACCAACCAGACGGGTCCCGACGGCAAAACCGTTCACCGCCTCTACGTCGAGAAGGCGGAGCCCTATGTGCGCGCGTTGTACCTGGGCTTCGTGCTCGACCGCAAGATCGAACGGGTCCGTGTGATCGCCTCGGCGGAAGGCGGGATGGAGATCGAGGAAATTGCCCGCGACCGGCCGGAAACGATTCTGCAGGAACAGGTCGATCCGGCGGCCGGATTGCAAGCCTTCCAGGCGCGCGAATTGGCCTTCGGCATGGGCCTCAACATCAAGCAGGTCAGCCAGGCGGTCACCGCGATCATGGGCTGTTATCGCGCCTTTCGCGATCTGGATGCAACCATGGTCGAGATCAATCCGCTGGTGATCACCAAGGACGACCGCGTGCTGGCGCTCGACGCCAAAATGTCCTTCGACGACAATGCCATGTTCCGCCGTCCCAAGGTCACCGAAATGCGCGATTCCGCCGAAGAGGATCCGCGGGAAACCCAAGCCGGGCAGTTCGGCCTCAACTATGTCGGACTCGACGGCGATATCGGCTGCATCATCAACGGCGCCGGCCTGGCCATGGCCACCATGGACATGATCAAGCACGCGGGCGGTGAGCCGGCCAATTTTCTGGACGTCGGCGGAGGCGCCTCGCCCGAACGCGTGGCGGCGGCCTTCAATCTCGTGCTTTCCGATCGCAACGTGAAGGCGATCCTGGTGAACATCTTCGCCGGCATCAATCGCTGCGACTGGGTCGCCCAAGGCGTGGTACAGGCGGCCAAGGACCTGCGCGTGCCGCTGGTGGTACGCCTGGCCGGGACCAATGTCGAGGAAGGCAGACGGATCGTCGCCGAATGCGGCCTGCCCATCATATCGGCCGACACGCTGGCCGAAGCGGCGCAGAAAGTGGTCGCGGTTTCGCGCGGCGAGGCGGTATCGGCCGCGCGAGGTGTCCGATGAGCATTTTAATCGACGGGTCCACTCCGGTCATCGTGCAGGGGTTCACCGGCGCAAAGGCCACCTTTCATGCGCAGGAGATGATCGCCTACGGCACCAAAGTCGTGGGCGGCGTCACGCCGGGAAAAGGCGGGCAAAGACACCTGGACCTCCCGGTGTTCAATACCGTGAAGGACGCGGTGCGCGCCACCGGCGCGCAGGCAAGCCTCGCTTTCGTGCCTCCGCCCTATGCGGCGGACGCCCTGATGGAAGCGGCCGACGCGGGTCTGCGGCTGGTCTGCGTCATCACCGACGGCATTCCCGCGCAAGACATGATGCGCGTCAAACGCTACCTGCGCCGCTATCCGAAGGCGCAGCGCACCACCATTGTCGGCCCCAACTGCGCGGGCATCATCAGCGCCGGCAAAGCGATGCTCGGAATCATGCCGAGCAACATCTACCTCCAGGGCAACGTCGGCGTCGTCTCACGCTCCGGCACCTTGGGCTACGAGGCCGGCGCGCAGATGAAGGCGCTCGGAATCGGGGTGACCACCAGCGTCGGCATCGGCGGCGATCCCATCAACGGCAGCTCCTTCCTCGATCACTTGATGCTGTTCGAAGAGGATCCGGAGACCAAGGCCGTCATCATGATCGGTGAGATCGGCGGACCGCAGGAAGCGGAGGCCGCGAAATGGGTCAAGGAAAACATGAGCAAACCCGTGGTCGGCTACGTCGCCGGACTGACCGCTCCCAAGGGCCGGCGCATGGGCCATGCGGGTGCAATCATTTCCGCGGAAGGCGACAGCGCCGCGGAAAAGGCTGCGATCATGAAATCCTACGGCCTGATGGTGGCGCCGAGCGCGGCCGAACTCGGCTCCACGGTGGCGCTGGCGCTCGCCAAGGCGGGCTGAACGCGTGCGGCAAGCTGAGCCGCCCGAAATCCTCTCGCGCGCGGCGCTGTTGTTCGACCTGCTGGTCGGCGTCGTGCAACGCTACGAGCCGGAGGTCGCCGCGGTGCTGCGCGAGGAGCGCACCACGGCGGGCATGTCGGCGGTCAAGCTGGCGCGCACGCTGCAGGCCCAGGGAATCTGGTTTCAATTGCTTGCGATCGCCGAGCAAAATCGCGATATGCGCAGCCGCCGCGAAATCGAGCGCGAACGCGGTTACGAGCAGCTGCGCGGCACCTTTGCCAGCGTTTTGGCCGCGGCCGCGGCCGAGGGAATCACCGCCGCCGAGATCCGACAGGCGCTCTCGGGGCTGCGCGTGCGGCCGGTGATCACCGCGCATCCGACCGAGGCAAAACGCGTGACCGTGCTCGAGAGGCACCGGCGCATCTACCTGCGCCTGCTCGATCTGGAATCCCCGCGCTGGACCGATCGGGAGCGCCAGGAGTTGATCCGCGCCCTGGGCGATGAGATCGAGCTCTTGTGGCTCACCGGCGAACTCAAGCTCGCCAAACCCACCGTCGAGCAGGAGGTGGCATGGGGTCTTTATTTCTTCAACGAGAACCTCTTCGACGTGGTGCCGCAGATAATCTCGAAAATCGAGAGCGCTTTCGCTCACGAGTTCCCCGGCGAAGACATCGATGTCCCGCTGTTCCTGCAATTCGGATCCTGGATCGGCGGCGATCGAGACGGCAATCCGTACGTCACCAGCGAAGTCACGCGGCGCACCCTGTGGGAGACGCGACTCGCAAGCCTGCGCCGCTACCGGGCACGGCTCCTGGATCTCGTGCGCAATCTCAGCATCGAGGATCACGCGCTCGAGCTGCCGGACTCGTTCCGCATGGCCGTGGCGCAAGCGATCGCGGCGTCTGCGGACGGCGAGGCCCGGGCGGCGCGCAACAGGGGGGAAATATTCCGGCAGTTCCTCTCCTGCATGCTCGCGCGCATCGATGTCACCATCGAGTGTTCCCAACGCGAACAGCCCGCCCCCGAGGGCACGGGGTACTCAAGCGCCGACCGGTTGATGGAGGACATCGATCTGATGCGCAGCGCGCTTGGCGCGGCCGGCGCGCGGCGCCTGTCCGACGCGCTGCTTCTACCTCTGCGCCGCGAAGTCGGTGTCTTTCGATTCACCACGGTGCGATTGGACGTGCGCGAAAACAGCATGCGCATCAACCGGACCCTCGCGGCGATGTTTCGGCTGCAGAGCGCGGGCGCCGAACCGCCCGCGCCCGAGTCCGAGGAATGGAAGCGCTGGTTGCTCGCCGAGCTCGGCACGGCGCGCAGCCGGCCCCGCTCCTACGACGGCCTGCCGCCCGATGCCGCGGAGACGCTCGCGACCTTTCGCATGATCGCACGCATGCGCGGGGAGATCGACCGCGAAGCATTCGGCGCGCTCATCTTGAGCATGACGCGCTCGGCGGCCGACATCCTGGGCGTCTATCTCTTGGCCAAGGAGTGCGGTCTGTTCGCGGATGCCGCCGCCGTCGAACGCTGCACCTTGCCGATCGTTCCTTTGCTCGAGACCATTCCGGACTTGCGCCGGGCTCCAGCCATGCTGAAGGAGCTGCTGGCCGTTCCGCTGGTGCAGCGCAGCCTCCACGTGCAGGGCAAGATGCAGGAGGTGATGATCGGCTACTCCGATTCGAACAAGGACGGCGGCTACCTCACCGCGCACTGGGAGCTCGCCAAGGCGCAGAGCAGCCTGACGCGGCTTGGGCGCGAGCATGGCGTGGCGATCGCGTTTTTCCATGGCCGCGGCGGCTCCGTGAGTCGCGGCGGTGCGCCGAGCGGCCGCGCCATCGCCGCCGCACCCGCCGGCTCGATCCGCGGCCAGTTCCGCGTCACCGAGCAGGGCGAAGTCGTCTCCTTCAAGTACGCCAACCGGGGTACCGCCGCGTATCAAGTGGAGCTTCTGGGCGCGTCGGTTCTCGAGCATGTGCTGCGCTCGGAGCGCGAGGCGGCGTTGATTCCGGTGCACGAGCTCCAGGAGGCGATGGAGGCGTTGTCGGGCACCGCCTGGTCCGCCTACCGGACCCTGATGGAGCAGCCGGAGATGCTCCAATACCTGCAGGACTCGAGTCCCCTCGAGGAACTCGCCCTATTGAACATCGGCTCGCGACCGGCGCGGCGCACGCAGGCCAAAGGTTTGAGCGAACTGCGGGCGATACCCTGGGTATTCGCCTGGACGCAGAACCGGCACATGCTCTCCGGATGGTACGGCGTCGGCAGCGGCATCAAGGCTTTTCTGGACGTGCGCAAGGAGCGTGGCCTGGAGCTGTTGAAACGCATGTTCCGCGACGCGCGGCTGTTTCGTTTGATACTGGATGACGTGGAGCGCACTTTGCTTCAGGTCGATCTGTCGATCGCCGGGGAATATGCCGAGCTCATCGAGAACGCAGCGGTGCGCGAGCCGATTTTCTCGCGCATCGAGGCCGAATATCGTCTCACCTGCGAGATGATCTTGCGCATTTCCGGGGGGGCATGCATCGCCGAGCGATTTCCCCAGTATCGCAGGCGGCTTGCGCGGCGCTTGAAGACCATCAATGCCGTGAGCCGGGAGCAGGTGCACCTGTTGCGAGCGCACCGGACGGCGAGCAGCGACGCCGTGCGCACCGCGCTGCTGATGTCGATCAACTGCGCCGCCGCCGGACTCGGCGCGACCGGTTAGTTTGCAAAATCCATCGTGCATCCAAATCGCTATACTTGGCCGGATGCAGACCTTGATTGATCGTCCGAATATTCAACACTCGAGGTATCCATGAGCTTCACCAGCATCGAGCCGGCCACATCGCGTCTGCAGCGATCCGAATTGGCGGTGCCCGGATCGAACACGGCCTTGTTCGAGAAGGCCGCGAAATCCGCCGCCGATATCATCTTTCTCGACGTCGAGGACGCGGTCGCACCCGACGACAAGGAGCAGGCCCGCAAGAACATCGTCCAAGGCCTCAATGAAATCGACTGGGGCAGAAAGACCATGATGGTGCGCATCAACGGTCTGGACACGCATTACATGTACCGGGACGTGGTCGATATCGTCGAGGCCTGCCCGCGCCTGGATATGATCCTGATCCCCAAAGCGGGCGTGGCCGCCGACGTGTATGCGGTTGACATGCTGGTGACCCAGATAGAGACCGCGAAGAAGCGCACCAAACGCATCGGCTTCGAAGTATTGATCGAAACGGCGCTCGGCATGGCGAACGTCGAGTCGATCGCGCAGTCGAGCAAACGCCTTGAAGCGATGTCGTTCGGTGTGGCCGACTACGCGGCGTCGACTCGTGCCCGCACAACAGTGATCGGGGGCGTCAACCGCGACTGCGGTGTGCTGACCGACAAGGATGGCGACGGCGGACGCCAGTACTTTTGGACCGACCCCTGGCACGCGGCGCAGACCCGAATGATGATCGCCTGCCGCGCCTATGGACTGCGCCCCATCGACGGTCCCTTCGGAGACTTCAACGACCCCGACGGCTTTCGTGCGGCGGCCAACCGCGCCGCCGTCCTGGGCTACGAGGGTAAATGGGCGATACACCCTTCCCAGGTCGCGCTGTGCAACGAGGTCTATACGCCATCCGAAGCTGAAGTGACCAAAGCCAAACGGATCATGGAGGCGATGGCCCGAGCCGCACGGGAAGGCCGTGGAGCCGTCTCACTCGATGGCCGCCTGATCGACTATGCCAGCATTCGAATGGCCGAAGCGTTGTTGAAGAAATCCGACGCTATGCAGTCCAATCCATAGGGCCGCCGGCGCTAAAACGCCATATAGGGCCAACCGCCGTCGAGGGGATTCGCGAAATCCCCCGCACCGTTCGCCGCGAGCGGAAGGCCCGGGGCCCATTGCAGGCGACCGTCCGTTCGCCCCGTTTCCCGGGCAACGGCTTCCAGCAGCGAGTTGATCTCGAATTGGGATCGACCCAAGCCGTCGCTCAAATCGGGTGCCCAGGTCAGCGCCCGTACGTCAGCCAATTGGCGCGCCAGTGCCCACAGGTGCGATTCATACGCCGCCATCGCTCGCGGCCGATTTCCGGCGCCAAAGGCCAGGAAGCTCGCGAACAGCGTGTCGGACACTTGTCGGCCAAATCCGGGATCCTGCTGATAGCTGGCATAAGGGTGCGCCTTCAGCCGCCCCGTCACCGCCCGAACAATACGCCAGCTCGCGCCCGCTCCGCGGCCCAACAGGGAGTCGTTCAAAACATACGGCTTCGAGCCGAGCATGCGGGCGATCGCCCGAACCCGCAGCGCGAGTGCACGCAGCCGGCGTAATCGTGCAACTTCTGGATCTATCATGGCCTACCCCTTTGTGCGTTTCACGCAACATCTCGATCGGAATTGCGACACACATTTTCAATGATTCCTAAGGGAAATACTGCAAGTATTTGCCGAAATATATCTCTTTCGAACGATCCTCAAGAATATGTTGTACAAAATCCACGTTGGACGGGCGCCAGGTGACATAATCCAGCGGACGTGCCCAGACCTGGCCGGCTAAATCAACCGCCGAGCGGCCTCAACATGGCGCGGGAGATGATGTGGCGCTGCACTTCGCTGGTGCCGTCCCAAATCCGCTCGATGCGCGCATCGCGCCAGATTCTCTCCAGCGGCAAATCGCTCATGAGCCCCATGCCCCCGTGGATCTGCAGCGCCTCATCCGCGACCATGGCCAGCATTTCGGTCGCCTTGACCTTGGCGATTGCCATGTCCATTTCGGTGTCGATCTTTTGATCGTGCTTCCATGCGGCTTCCAAGACCAGCAGTTCCGCGGCGCGCAGCTCCACCGCCATATCGGCGAGTTTGAAGCTGACGCCCTGAAACTTGCCGATTTGCTGGCCGAATTGCGCCCGGTCGACGGCCCACTGAGTCGCAAGCTCCATCGCGCGTTCCGCCCGCCCCAGACACGTCGCCGCCACCTGCAGGCGCGTCACTCCCAGCCAGGTGTTGGCCACTTCGAAGCCGCGATGCACCTCGCCAAGTACGGCGCTCTTCGGCACCCGGCAATTATTGAATTCCAAGATGCTGTTGGTGTAACCGCGATGCGACACGTTCTTGTACCCCGGGCGCACGATGAAGCCGGGATGACCCATGTCGATCAGGAATGCCGTGATCTTCTTGCGGGTGCCGCGCGCGCTGGATTCCTCGCCCGAGGCCGCGAACAGGATGACGAAATCCGAATGATCAGCGTGGCTGATGAAATGCTTGGTGCCGTTTATGATGAAATCGCCTCCGGATTCAACGGCGGAAGTCTTCATGCCCCTGAGATCCGAACCGGCTCCCGGCTCCGTCATCGCGAGACACTCGGCCCGGTCGCCGCGCACCGCCGGCAGCAGGTAGCGTTCCCGTTGCTCGCCCTCGCACGCGAGCAAAATGTTCGAGGGTCTGCCCACGCAGGACCAATGCAGCGCGTAATTGGCGCGGCCAAGTTCCTTCTCGTACAGCACCCACGTGACGGTATCCAGTCCCGCGCCGCCCACCTCCGCCGGCATATTGGCGGCATAGAGCCCCGCGTCGATCGCCTTGGCCTTCAGTTCGCGATGCAGATCGTCGCGCAGCACGCCGGTTTCCTCCACCTCCTTCTCGTGCGGATATAGTTCGTTCTGCACGAATTCGCGGGTCGTCTTGATGATCAACTGCTGTTCATCATTGAGCGAAAAATCCATTGCGTTCTCCTGTAGCGTGGCCTGGTTGCTCGGCGCTCTTTTCAGCCGCGGTTCGCGCTGCGTTTCGATCTGGCCCAGCGGCGCAACAAGTCAAGTTGTAAATCCAGCTGCTCGACCTGCCGCCGCGCCGGCCAGTCGCGCGGACTGCTGACCGCGCCCGCGGTCAATCCGTTGATGCAGGTCGCCACCGAACGCAACACCTGGTCGCGCACGGTCTGCGGCCACTCCCGCCACTCCGGCCAGTGCTCGGCCAGGCAGCGGGTGAACAGGCGCATGTACTCACGGTGCACCCACACGTTGAGCCGCTTTAGCTTCCGGTCGACGGATACCTGACCCCAGAATGCCATCCAAAATGCGCATTCGGTGAATCGCGCGGCATCGATCGCCAGAGCCTCCGACAGCACACTGAGAAGACTCGCCTCGCCGCTGCTGCGCTCGCGGGTCAGCCGTTCCTCGATGCGCAAAAGCATCAGGCGCAGGGCCCCGAGAATGATGTCCTGCTTCGATTCGTAGTAGTGAGCCACCATCCCGGTGGTGTAGCCGGCCGCGCGCGCGATGCGCGCCACGGTCGCCCGCTCGAATCCGCGGCTGGCGACCACCTGGCACGCCACATGGGCGATTTCATCGCGGCGTTTCGCATGATCGACGATTTTCGGCATGGGCGGCGCTAGAGTCCGGCCCGGCTGCCGACTGGTTTGCCGCTCTCCTCGGGCACAGGAAGCGCCGCGTGCGCCTGCCGCAGCGAGTCGAGTTTCGTCCGCAGACCCTGTTCCATCGGGGTGGCTTTGGCCGCGGCGGTGTCTACGTGCAGATGCATCTGCTCGCCGGTTGCTATCAGTGCGTTGTCGCGGGCGCGGTACAGGCGGTGAAACATGTGAAAACGCTTGTCATCGAGCGCGAGCACCTGGGTCGTCACGTACAGCGGCTCATTGACTTTCGCCTCGCCCAAATGCCTCACATGACTCTCGACCGTATAGAACATGCGCCCTTTGCCGCGATACGCCTCGTCCAGGCCGACGCTCCGGTACAGCGCGTCCATGGCCTGGCCGAACACATGACCGTAAAGAAAATCGGACATGTGGCCGTTGTAGTCGACCCATTCGGGTCTCACCACCGTATCGTATCGGGGCAGCGTCACTCCTTGCGCACCGGCGGCCGCGCTCTCCTTGGCGGCTGCCGCATCCTGGTAAAGCCGCGCCTCGAGCGCGCGCAAGGTCGATCCCGCACCGATATCGAACTGACGCAGCACCTGCTGAATGGCAACCAGATAATCGTCGCGCAGGCGCTCCAGTTCACGAATCGAACGGCCTGCGGCCTGTTCCTGCGTGCCCTTCACCATCCGGTCGATCAATTTCTCGGTCAGCTCCGGGGCTTCCAACTTGGTCCAGGGCCATTTCAATGCCGGTCCAAATTGCGCCAGCATATGGCGCATGCCGGTCTCGCCGCCCGCCAGGTGATAAATCAGATTCGTGCCCATGGCGGCCCAGCGCAAACCGGGACCGTAGATGATCGACTCGTCGAGTTCGCCGGTAGTCGCCACCCCGTCGTTCACCATGTGCAGAATTTCCCGCCAGATGGCCTCCTGAAGCCGATCGGTCAAGTGCCCCGGCACTTCGTGCCGGACGCGCAGAGCGTGCATGCCGATGTAGGTGAAGAACCTGGCGGCAGCCTCGATGGTCCCGGGGACGGTTTTGTCGCCGCCGACGAGCTCGACCAGCGGCAACAGATAGACCGGGTTGAAAGGATGGGCGACGCAGAAGCGTTCGGGGGCGATCATATCGCGCTGCAGATCGCTCGGAGTCAACCCCGAGGTGCTCGAGGCGATTATGACGTCCGGCGCCGTGTGAAGGCTCACTTGCGCAAGCATCCGCTGCTTCAAGGGCAGCTGCTCCGGGATGTTCTCCTGGATGAAATCCGCGCTCTGCGCCATGACCTTGAGGTCCGTGGTGAAGGACAGCTTGCCCTTCGGCGGCAGCGGCGCAAAAGTCAACCGGGCAAGCGCCGGTTCGGCGTTGGCGACGGCGCCGCGTATCCACTCCTCCATTTCCGGTTTCACATCGGCCGCGATCACGTCAATGCCGAAATGCAGGGCACGCGCGGCCCAGCCGCCGCCGATCACGCCCGTCCCCAATAGTCCGAGAGTCTTCACCTTCCGCATGATCCACACCTCGCAAGCGTCGAATGCTTATCTAATTGTTATCAGTATAATATAAAAACCGGCTTGCGGCAGGCACGCCCGGAACCGCGGACCGGCTTCGCGGCCCGGCGGCGTTGAGGCCCTCAGGATGCGGCAGGTCTCAGAGTTCTTGGTACAGGCTGTCGGAGGCGATCTTGCGTATTTTGTCCAGGCTCATGATCCACTGCGAGTATTCCGCATCCGCCGCGGTCCTCTTCGCCGCATCGGCGAACGCCGCAAAGCTGTCGAACTGTTGGGTGACGACTATGGATCCGGCCTCGGGCCCCGCAAACGTCGCGCGCCACACGCGGGTCTGAACGGATACGCCCAGACGCTGCAGGATGCGTTTTCCGCTATCCAGTTCATGCACATACCGGGGCACATCCTCGGTGCTCACCACGAGCACGCGAAGATACCCCTTGCTTTGCGCCATGCTTTGCGCCATGGCGCTGTTCGATGCTCCGATACCCAAGACGACCGTCAGCGCGAGCGATGCGATGCTCTTAAACATCGAGATTCTCCCCAGTTGGTAGCGATTATTAGTGGCCGGGTATTTGCCGGCCCCAACCTGATATACCCTTTCCCCGCCGCTGACAAGCACCCGCGCGAAACAGCCCCCGGGGCGCTCGGGAGCCGCTTTAGTGAAGCACGGCCGCCATCGGTTCTGCAGCCCGCGGCACCGCCGCGTGGTAGTCCTTGCCGACGAATGCCGCCACGGTGGCGGCGATCTGCGCCTGGGTCACCCGGGCGACGTGGTTGCGTTCGCCGAGCGGTGCCGTATCGGGCCCCATTACCGCGATCCAGATGTTCTCGGAACCTTTCTCCTCAACGCCGTGCTCCTTCCATTCGGTGAGCCCGCTGCCGCGGCCGTGGTCGGTGGTGATGATGAAGGTCGTCTTGTCGTGGTATTCCGGGATAGCCTGCATCGTCTCCCAGAGCTGCTTCACGAATAAATCGAAATGATGCGCGCTCTCGAGCACCAGGTCGTATCGGCCCTGATGCGCCCAATCGTCGGTCTCGCCGTAGCCCACGAACAGCACGCGCGGTTTCGCGGCGGCCACATAATCGAGGAGCGGGATCTGCAGCAGGGCGTCCGGCGGCCCCTCCTCGTTGACTTCGGTCAAGGTCTCGTAGATCCGACGCAGCAGCGCATCGCCCGCACTCTCATGCGGCTTCTTGGGTGCGGTCCACCCCGTTTGCGTGATGAGGCCGCTGCGCTTTTTGTTGAAGATGTCGTCAAATGCGTTCCAGGTTCCGTAAATCGCCACTCTACCCTTGAATTCGTCGAATCCGTTCAGCCACTCGAACACGGTCGGAGTCGGGTTGGGGCCGAACTCGTTGCTGTCGATGGCGGGGTTCGGAAAGCCGGTGGCCATTTCGTTGTATCCGGGGTAGGAGAACGCCAATCCGTTGGTCACCTGCGCGACGCTGCCCAGGGTCTGGTTGCCGAATATCTGCCCGCGCTTGGCCACGGTTCCCCACAGAAACGGAAACAGCGCCGCCCGCCGCTCGCTCTCGCTCGCCCGCCAATAGCGTTTGCGAAGATCCTCCTCCGAGACCCAGCTGCCGCCCGCCGTGTCGTTGAGCAGATCCTCCTCCGCGCCGGTGAATATTTCCTGCCAGCGCAATCCGTCGCTGACGATCAGCACCACGTTTTGAGTCTTGGCGCCAAACGCCATGCTCGCGCACAGGAGCCACAGCCCTCCGACCGCGAGCGCGCCGAACGAGCGGCATGATCCGCGCATCATTGGTGCAGCAACACCGCGCAATTGGCGGTCCAGCTCAAATACACCTCGTCGCTCCAGTCGATCGACCATTCGGAGGTGCGGCGGTCATTTTGCGCGAACACAGTGACCAGCTTGCCGGTCTCGGTCTTGATGCGATACGTGGAACGGTTGCCGAGGTAGCCGAGTTCCCACACGACTCCCTTGATTTGATTGACGCCGCCCGCCGCCGGCTCCTTGCTCAAGCGAATCTTCTCCGGGCGAAGGGCCACCCAGACCCGTTGTCCGCCGCCGAACCGGCCCACGTCGTCGACGATCAGGTCGCAGCCGGCCTCGGCGCTGTGCACGAGGATATGCCCCGGCTCGTTGCCGCTGACCGTTCCCTCGAACAGGTTCGTGGTGCCGATGAAATCGGCCACGAACCGATTTTGGGGAAATTCATAGATTTCCGACGGGGTGCCCACTTGCACCAGCTGGCCGCGGTTCATCACCGCGATGCGGGTGGACAGCGCCATCGCCTCATCCTGATCGTGGGTGACGAACACGAACGTGATCCCCACCTGATCCTGGATGTTCATGAGTTCGAACTGGGTTTGTTCGCGCAATTTTTTGTCGAGCGCGCTCAAGGGTTCGTCCAGAAGCAATACTTTGGGACGTCGAATCAGGGCGCGGGCCAACGCCACACGCTGGCGCTGGCCTCCGGAGAGCTGGTGCGGTTTGCGCTTCGCCATCGAGCCCAACTGCACCATGTCGAGCGCCTCGTGAATGCGCTTGCCGCGCGCGTCGGCATCGAGCGCCATGCGGCGCAATCCGTAACCGACGTTTTGCTCCACCGTCATGTGCGGAAACAGCGCATAGGACTGGAACATCATGTTGACCGGCCGCTGGTGGGGCGGTACCGCCGTCATATCCACGTCATCGATCAGTATGCGCCCGCCGCTTGGGCTGGCGAACCCGGCCAACATGCGCAGCAGAGTCGTTTTGCCGCATCCCGATGCGCCCACCAGGGCAAACATCTCGCCCTTGTGGATGCGAAGATTGACGCTGTCCACCGCGCAGAATGCGCCGAAGGTCTTGCTCAGGCCTTCGATGACGATTTGCGGCGCAGCCTCGGGATTCAGCCAAGGCCGATCAGCAATCGATTTTTGCTGCGGCGACGGCATGCGCTCTAGAAATCCCCCGGGGGCGTCACGCGACGACGTTCCGGCGCGAAAAACGGGCGCTCCACCACCTGGGCCTTCGACATGCGACGCTCCCACACGAGTTCGCGGTTCAAATAAATGTCCGCCCATACCGCCGTGCCGATTTGAAAATATGGGGCGTCGACCATAGCAAGTGCGATGTTGCGCTTGCAAGTCGGCGACCAGGTGGCCGAGGTGACGGCCCCGATTTGGCGGCTGCCGTTCGCCTCGTTGTACAGCAGCGCATCGTGGGCCGGCTTGTTGCCGACCACATCCAGTCCGACCAGTTGCCGCCGCGGGCCCCTCTGCCGTTCGGCGAGCAAGGCTCGGCGGCCCGTGAAATGCCCCTTCTCGAAATCCACGAGCCAGGCAAGCCCGAGCTCCAGCGGCGAGCGGTCGCGGCCGGTGCGGATCGTCTGTTCCGCGGAGACGAAATCGACATGCGGCATCAGGAACCCGGCTTCGATGCGCGCCATGTTGAGGGCCTGCGAGCCGATCGCGCGTATGCCTCGCGAGCGCCCCGCCGCCATCAACTCGTCCCAGATTTCCAGCGCCGCCTCCGGCGCCATCCACAGCTCGTATCCCAGATCCCCGGTGAATCCGGTGCGCGAGACGGTGAGTTGCCGCCCGCGCAGGGAGAAATAGCCGATCTCGAACGGTTTCAGCCTTTCGATTCCGTCAAGGCCGAGTGTTTTCAACACCGCGCAGGAGGTGGGTCCCTGCATGGCGAGGGCAGCGATTTGTTCGGTCACTTCGCTGATTTCGACGTCGAAACCGATGGCCGAATCGAGCAGCCAGTCGATCTGCCTTTCCGCGGTACACAGCCGGTACTCTCCGTCGCCGAGCCGGAAGACCGTGCCGTCGTCGAGCAGATGTCCTTCATCGTTGCACCACACGCAATACGCCACGCGATTCGGCTTGAGCTTGGCGAGGTCCCGGGTGACCAGGCGGTTCAAATACGGAACCGCGTCGGGGCCCGCAACGCGATACTTCACCATCGGCGTAAGGTCATAAAGGGTGGTCGCGTTGCGGACCGCGAAGTATTCCTGCTCGACGGTGGTGAACACATCGACGGTGGTGTAGCCGGCCCAGGCGATGAAGCTGTCGCCCTGGGAAAGCGCGCGGGCGCGTTCATGGAACGGCGTGCGGAGCAGCGGCTGCTTGAAGTGCGGCGCCAATGATTGCGGTGCGCTCATGTCACGCGGCCTCCTTGAGAACCTGACGCGCGGCATTGCGTCCGGGAATGCCCATGACCCCTCCCCCGGGATGGCATCCGGCACCGCACAGGTACAAACCCGGCAGCGGTGTGCGGTGCTGAGCGGCGCCCGGCACCGGCCGGACCAGGAAGAATTGATCGAAGGCGAGTTCGCCGTGATGCCAATGGCCGCCGCTGATGCGAAATTCCCGCTCGATATCGACCGGGGTGAGCAATTCGGCGGCGATGATGCTGCCGCGCAGCCCCGGGGCATACCGCTCCAGGGTATCGATGCACAGGCTCGTGAAACGCTCGCGCTCCTGCGGCCAGCCGCCTTTGAGGCCATGGGGCGCATATTGCACGATGGCCGACATTACGTGCTTGCCGGCAGGGGCGAGAGCCGGATCGTTGACCGTGGGAACCGTGATCTCCATCGCCGGAGCGGCTGAATATTCCCCGTACTTCGCGTGGTTGTACGCCCGCTCGAGGTAATCGAGCGATGGGGTGATCAGCAATCGCCCGCCAAGGGCGGCGCCCTGCAAACCGCTGAATTGCGGTGCGCGATCGAGCGCCAGATGCAGCTTGGCGGCCAACCCGCGCACGCGCAAATGATTCACGCGGCGCACGAAGCCCGTATCCAGATGCCGGGCTCCCAGCAGTTTGAGGAACGTGTTCTTGGGATCGGCGCTCGAGAGCACGGTCCGCGCCGCGATGCGCTCGCCGGACTCGAGCACGACCCCGGCTGCGCGGTCGGATTCGACCAGGATTTGCGAGACCGGCGCCGAGGTGCGGATCGTGGCGCCCGCCGCGGTCGCGGCCTTGGCGAGTGCGTCGCACAGCGCACCCAAGCCTCCGCTCGGTTGCGCCAACGCGGTGCCCCCGGCCGCTTCGGCCGCCATGCGGTAAAGGAGCGTCAACACCGTGCCCGGTGAGCGCGGGCCGAAATTCGTGCCTAGCACCGCGTCGAATCCCAGCGCCCCTTTGAGCGTGGCGGAACGGAAATGCTCCTCCAGAAGATCATAGACGTTCATTCCGCCGATGCGCAGCAATTCGCGCATGTCGGCCCGTCCGAGCTTGCGTATTTGCCACCCCAAACCGAGCAGCGCCGCGATGTCGCGCCAGTCGCGGGTCCCCAGGCGCGGCGGTACCTTGGAGAGCAGCGGCGCCAACGCCCGCGAAAACCGGCGCATCTGCGCCGAGTAGCGTGCGTATGCGGCCGCATCCTCCGCCGATACATTCGGACCCGCGACCAGCGGCAGGCCCACGGCGAGCGGCGCGCCCTGCGCCTCCAATGCGGTGGTGGGCATCGATTGTGCCGCCCATTTGAGCCCGTGCGAGCTCAATTGCAGTTCCCTCAGCAGGTCGGCGGGCATCAGATGCAAGAGGTGCGCGCACGCGGACACTCGAAATCCGGGTGCAAACTCGCGCGTGAGCGCCGCCCCGCCCACCTGCGCACGCGCTTCCACCACCAGCACCGAACGCCCGCCCCGCGCCAGGCTGGCGGCGCACACCAGGCCGTTGTGCCCGCCGCCGATGACGATGCAGTCGTAGCGAGTCGCGGCCGGCTGACTCATGCCGACTGCGTCCGGCCGAGGTCCCTGAGCACCGCGCGGGCCGCATTGGCCCCCGGCGCCCCCATGACGCCGCCGCCCGGATGGGTGCTCGATCCGCACATGTAGACGCCGCGCACCGGCGATCGGTATTGCGCAAAGCCCGGCACCGGACGATTGAACAGCAGCTGATCCATGGTCAATTCCCCCTGAAAGATATTGCCTTCGGTCAGGCCGACCTCATTCTCGATATCCCACGGAGTGCGTATTTCCGCATGCAAAATCAGGTCCTTGAAATTCGGGCTGTGCTGCGCGATGGTGTTGATGACCGTGTCGCCGAATCCCCGGCGCTTGGCGTCCGTCCATTCGCCGTCGGCGAGCTCATACGGACAGTATTGTACGAAGACCGACATATAGTGCTTGCCGTCGGGGACCATGGTCGGATCGATTTGAGAAGGAATCAGCATGTCGACGTACGGTGCGCGCGACCAGCGGCCCTCCTTCCAGTCGTCGTACGCGCGTTCCATCATCTCCAGGGTGTCGGTGACGTGCATGTCGCCGCGCGTGCACGGCGAGCCCTCGGGAATGGCCGGAAAGCTCGGCAGACCGTCGAGCGCGATGTTGAGTTTGCCCGACGAACCGCGGATTTTGAAATTCTTCACCCGGCCGAGGAAATCGTCGGGCAGATCCTTCGCGTCCATGATCTTGAGAAAGGTGCGCTTGACGTCCAGATTAGAAATCACCATTGGCGCGCGAATCTCCTCCCCGTCATCGAGCACCACGCCCGACGCGCGGCCGCTCCTCACCAGAATTTGCGCCACCGGAGCCGCGCTGCGGATCGTGCCGCCGCTCGCCTCGAACGATTTGCCGAGCGCGCTCGTAATCGCGCCCATGCCGCCGCGCGCAAATCCCCAGGCGCCGACGGTGTCGTCGATATCACCCATGTAGTGATGCAGCAGCACGTACGCGGTGCCCGGGGAGCGGGGCCCCAGCGCCGTGCCGATGATGGAACTGCCGGCGAAGTGCGCCTTGACTATGTCGCTTTCGAAATATTCGTCGAGAAAATCGGCGGCGCTCATGGTCCAGAAGCGCAGCGTGTCGTACATGCGCTGTTCGCCCAGCCCGTGAAATCTCTGCGCGAGATACAGAAGCTCCTTGATATCGCGCGGCTTGAAGGACGTCGGGTCGGGAGGCTCACGCATCAGAAGCGGCTTGATGAATTTACACTGGCGCATCACGTCGCGCGCGTAGCGGTCGTAGGCCTCCGCGTCGCGCTTCGAATGCCGCGATATCTCTCGGCGCAGGGCGTCGTGATTGTCGTAGAGTGCGAGATGGCCCCCGCCCTGCATCATGGTGCAGCCGCCCTCGTACGGAATCACCTGCAGGCCGTACTTCGGCAATTCCAAGGTGCGCATGATCTCCGGCCGCAGCAGGCTGCAGACGTAAGAGCAATTCGAGTAGGTGAAATCCTTGTAAAGGCGCCGGCTTACCGCCGCACCGCCGATGTAGGGATTGCGTTCGAGCACGAGCACCTTCAGCCCGGCGCGTGCCAGATAGCACGCCGCGACCAAACCGTTGTGCCCGGCCCCGACGATGATCGCGTCCAAGGCCGGCGGCAGGCGTTTGTTCTGCTCGCTCAAGCGTGCACTTTGTGCGTGGCGCCGCCCGCCCGTAAGGTAGCGTCCACCGCGATCTCGAACGCCTTGAGCGTATCGGTGAGGCAGGATGCGTCGTGCGCCGCCGACACGAACCACGGTTCGCGCGAATCGGGCTCGCACAGCACCCCCTCATCGTGCAGCACCTGCGCCATCGCATCGTAGAACGAGTAGTCGCTGCTCTTCCAAGCCCGGTAGTTGCGCGGCGGATCGTGCGCGAAGTAAAGACCGCTCATCGACGGATGGCCGACGAAGCTGTGCGCGATACCGCGCGCCGTGAGAATCGAATGCATGCCGTTGCGCAGCCGCGTGCCGTAATCGGAGATGCGCTCCAACGCGTCGGTCTCGTCGAGAATCTCCAAACACTTCTCCGCGGCCGCAAGCGATACGGAGTGCGCCGTGTATGTGCCCCCGTGGGCCACGCCGCGTCCGATCTTGCGCATGATCTGCTCGCGACCCGCGAGTATCGAGATCGGGTAGCCGTTGGCGACCGCCTTGGCGAACGTGCATAGATCGGCCTTCACGCCGTACAGCTCCTGTACGCCGCCGCGTGCCACGCGAAAGCCGGTCTTCACCTCGTCGATGAGCAAAACCACCCCGTACTTGTCGCACAATTCGCGCGCCGTGCGCAGATACTCCGGCTCGGCCGCAATGCCGAGGCAGTTGCCCATGATGGGCTCGATCAGCATGCACGCGATGCGCGATGCGAAGCGCTTGAATACGTCCTCCAGCTGATTGGCGTCGTTGGCCTGCACGAAATGCGCAAAGCTCTTGGTGCTCACCGGCACCCCTTCGCTGTAGGGCTTGACCTCCGGGTCCCCGATCTGCGTCCATTTTTCCATGGGTGTGAACCACATGGCCGCATCGAACAAGCCGTGGTAGCTGCCCTCCAGAATCACGTAATCGTCCCTGCCGGTATATGCCCGCGCGAGGCGCAAACCCGCCATGACCGCTTCGGTTCCGGAGTTCGAAAAGCGCACGAGTTCCGCCGCCGGCACCATCTTCGCGATCCGGTCGGCCACTCGCAGCTCGGCCTCGGTGGACAGTGCGAAGACGCCGCCGACTTCCATGCCGCGGCGCGCGGCCTCGTCGACTCGATCGTCCGCATACCCCAATATCGCCGGGCCATAACCCATGCGGTAGTCGACATAGCTGTTGTCGTCGAGATCGATGATGCGCGCGCCCTTTCCGCGCTTCACATAGATGGTTCGGTCCTCCCCCCAGTAGCGGAAGTTGGAGGCCACACCGAGCGGCAGGCGTTTCAGGGCGCGCTTGAAATGCGCGTTGCTGTTGGACAGTTTTCTGGCCATGAGATTCCTCCCCCGGGGATTTTTATCGGTGCAAAATAGTCTAGCCGACGGAGAGTTTATATGACTATATAAATTATTGCATCAGCGGCTCTGTAAATGGTCGATGCATATGTACTTGCCACCGGAATATTTAGCTCAAATTGGCTTGTTGCAGCGCATTTTTGCTGATTGCTGCAGCGCCGCTTGCCAACCGGCGCTACCGCAGCGTAAATTAAATGATCATATAATCATCCCCGATAATTACGGCCGGAGAGAACGTCATGAACAGCGTGCCCGCAACCCAGCTCGACCATGACGCGCCTGCGAGCCAAGTGCACGCACTGCCGGCCTGGGTTTACAGCCATCCGGAACTCACCCGGCTTGAAATCGAACGGGTGCTGATGCCGAGCTGGCAGATCGTCTGTCATGTGAATTCGATACCGCGCGCGGGGGACTACCAAACTTTCGATCTGGGGCCCGAAAGCGTTCTGGTGCTCAAGGATAGGGATGGCTCCATCCGAGCGTTCCACAATGTGTGCCGGCATCGGGGCGCCCGCCTGCTCGATGGATCGGGCAATTGTCCGTCCACCATCACCTGTCCCTATCATGGCTGGAGCTATCGCCAGGACGGCGGCTTGATCGGCGTGCCGATGCGCGAGAGCTTTCCCGGCCTCGACCGCGCCGCCCATGGTTTGCGCCCGGTGCGGGTGGATACCGCGCTCGGTTTTGTCTTCGTGTGTCTCGCCGGCGACCCGCCGCCGGTCTCGAGCACCTGGGGCACGCTCGCCCTGGAACTCGCCCCCTATCGATTCGAGGACATGGTTCCGTTGACGCCGATCACCACCGAAGTGTGGGACGTCGATTGGAAGATCGCGATGGACAATTACCTCGAGTCCTATCACGTTCCGATCGGGCATCCCGGCCTCTACCGCATGTTCACGCCGGATTACGATGACGTCGCCTCCGTACCGGGCGTCGCCCGCGGCGTGAGTTGGATGCGTGATCAGCCGTCCTCCCGTTGGTCGGAGCGCCTGTATCAAAAATTGGTTGCCGGAGCCGTCACGCACCTACCGGAAAAACTGCGCCGCAGCTGGCGCTTTTACAGCGCGTTGCCGAATCTGGGGATCGATGTATTTCCCGATCAAATGGATTTTTTCCAATTGCTGCCCGGCGGTCCCGGAAAATGCATCGTTCGCGGCGCCATGTTCGGGCTGCCCAACGAAAGCCGTGAGATCCGTGCGGTGCGCTACTTGAGCAATCGCATCAATACGCAGGTCAACAACGAGGACAAGTGGCTGTGCCAGCGGGTGCAGCGGGGACTTGCCTCCAGCAGCTACAAACCCGGTCCGCTGTCACGCCTCGAGACCTATATGCATGAATTCCACAATCTGCTTCGCGAGCGGATCCCCGAGTTTCGGCTGGCCAGCGCGCCGCGGCAATTCGCCTAGGCGCATTGCCGCTCAGCCGAGATTGATCCAGGCCGATTTTGTTTGGGTGTAGGAGATCAGGCTCTCCACGCACTTGTCCCGCCCCTGGCCCGATTGCTTGTAGCCGCCGAACGGCTGGGTCATGTCGCCATGATCGAAGCAATTCACCCAGATGACGCCAGCCTCCAGGTCCCGGACCGTCTTGTGCGCGACCGTCAGATCACGGGTCCATACGGAAGCCGCCAGGCCGTAGATCGAGTCGTTCGCGACGGCAAGCGCCTCGGCGATGCCGTTGACCTCGATCACGGCCGCGACCGGGCCGAAAATCTCTTCCTGCGCGATGGTCATACGGTTGTTCACGCCGGAAAACAGCGTGGGATTGACATAGGCGCCCGGCAGGTCGGGTGAATTACCGCCGAATTCCAACCGCGCACCTTCGCTCTTGCCGCGGGTGATGTAGTTCATCACGCGGTTGCGGTGTGATGCGGTGACCAGCGGCCCGAGGTTGGTCGAGGGATCGAGCGGGTCGCCGGCCCGGTAGGCGGTCTTGCCCTTTTCAATGAATCGAGCCACGAATTCCTTGGCGATCGGGCGGTCGATGAGCAGCCTCGATCCCGCGTTGCACACCTCGCCCATGTTGCCGTAGATGCCGTTGATGGCGTAGGTCACCGCGGTGTCCAGATCGGGCAAATCGCTCAGGAAAATCTGCGGGGTCTTGCCGCCGCATTCCAAACTCACGCGCTTCATGTTCGATTGGCCGGCATAGATCAGCATCTGCTTGCCTATTTCGGTCGAGCCCGTGAATCCGATCTTCGCCACATCCATGTGCAGCGCGAGCGCGGCGCCGGCCGTCTCGCCGAGACCGTTAACCACGTTGAACACGCCGGGCGGACCGCCCGCCTCCACGAACAACTGGGCCATCAGCAGTCCCGAAAGCGGCGATTGTTCGGCCGGTTTCAACACCACGGAATTGCCGGCAGCCAGCGCCGGAGCGACCTTCCACGCGGCCATCAGCAACGGATAGTTCCACGGCACGATGGACCCCACGACGCCCAAAGGCTCGCGCAGAATGTAGTGAAACGCATCCGCTGCGGTCGCCGTCACCATACCGTCGATCTTGTCGATGAGTTCGCCGAAGTAAGCGAAATTCCTCGCCGCCGCGGGCACATCGATGGTCACCATGTCGTTGATCGGCTTCCCCATGCACAGCGTATCGAGCAGCGCGAAGCGCTCGGTATTCGCCTCGATGAGGCGGCTGAAGGCCGCCATGACGGCCATGCGGTCCCGCGGCGCCATGCGGCTCCATACTCTCGATTGGAATGTCCGCTTCGCCGCCGCCACCGCGAGATCGATGTCCTCCGAGGTGCCTGCGCTTACTTCACACAAGGGCGATCCGGTTGCGGGATTGACCACGGGGAAGCGGCCTTTCTTCGCCGAATCGACGAACTTGCCGTCGATAAAATGCCGTGTCTCGTAGCGCAGGCTCGCGGCGCGCGCGTGCCAATCGGCGGTGCTCAAGGAAGCCAGAGTCATGCGTAAATCTCCGAATGAGTGATGTTCCGCAGTATAACTTCAAGATTCGACCGGCGGGCGCTCGAGCGCAAGGGCGGGCGCCTGCGCAATGAGGTGCCTGCGCAGCCATGAGACCGCCGGGGCAACCGTTCCCCTCGAGCGGGCGCAATAGCCGAACTCCATCATCCCGGTTTGCGCCGACTCCGCGGCCGCCAGCGCCGAACGCCGCGTCCAGGGACGCAGCCGTGCAGCCAGGTAGGCGGTTGCCCGCGCATTGGCTATGCGCGCACCGCGTCCGTAGTCGAGCCGCCGTACGCGGCAGCGGCCGGGCCCCGTGGGTATCACCTGCATGATCGACACACCGTCGGGGCGCCACTGCAGCAATTGGTTGGGCGCAATGAATCGCTCGTGCCAAACGCCGCCCGCGGCGGAGCCGGCCAATCCACGATACCGCTGCGAACTCCAGCCGCTTGCGGGCTCGGCCTGCCCGACGCTCCAGGCGACCGCCGAGACGGTCGGGTTCGGCGCCGCCGCCGGCGGCGCAGACTCGAGCCAATGTTCAACGAGGACTTTCCAGTCGGCGGCAACGGCCATTTCTCTAACCGGCCCGGCGGGCATCAAGCCATGCGGCAACTTGCCGCCGAACCAAGCGCCCGGTTCGACCGCAGCCGCTCCTGCCGGATCGGGCGACCTCACGATCAGCAATCCGCCGACGATTCTCAACTCGAGTACGCTCAACCCATCGCGCTCATTGCCATCCTCGCGCCGGCCGTCCCAGTGGAACGCAAGGTCATGAATCCGGCATTCGATGGCCCGGTCGAACCGGCCGCCGCCGCTAGCAACCAGCGCATGCGGCGAATGCGGACAGCTGTTTCGCAGCGCATGCATCCTCCCCGAGGAATCGCGCACCAGCAATGCGCGTTCCGCCGCCGAATCCACCGCGAGGTAATCTCCCGGCCGGGGAACCTGCGATTCATGCCCCACGATTTGCCAGGCGCCGCGAAAAATCCGCTCGCGCTCCAGCGCAAATGCAAACGCGTTGCCGTAGACCCAGTCGGCGAATTGCTGGGCCTGCGCCGCAGCCTCGATCCGCTCGCCGGCCCGCACGGGCGCTTGGGGGAATTGCCCTGGAAAAATCGAACGCAGATACGCCATGCAGCGATCCTTGGCGGCCTGCCGGTCGATGTTCTCCTCCGATTGGAAGGCGAAATCCTGCCACAATATTTCCAGCGCACCGATCAGCCCGAGCGCAATCCCGTCCCGATCCAAATGCGGCTGAGAGCTCTCCTCGATCAGCCGCCCGATGAGTTCGTGCACAAGGACCGCAAAGCTCTCGTCCTTCTTGCCGCAAATGTCGTAGTATTCCTGCCGTGAACTGGCTTCGCCCCAAAATGCATACCAGACGGAGACTTTGCGGGGACTGGCGATGTCCGGGTCGAGATAAAGGTCCACCATGCGTTCGAGCGCCGCGACCGGCCGCGAGCGCAGATTCGCGACGGGCACCAGGACCTGTTCCTCGAACTCCGCTGCGAGGAACTGCAAGGAAGCGACCAGCATTGCCGCTTTGGAGTCGAAGTAGAATCTGACAATGCCGGGGGACATTTTCGCGATCGCCACCACTTTCTCCACCGTCGTATTCGACGGGCCATATATGTGCAGCGCGGAAATGCAGGCATCGATCAGCCGCTGGCGCTGCCGGCCGCGGGTGCTTCGCGCGCGCGCGGGCCTTGCGGCGGCCGAACGTGATTTCTTGCGCGAACCCACGTTAAGGGAAACCACGAATGAGTGATGCGGCAGCTGACGAAATCGACGCCCGTGACGCGAACGGCAGAGGCCGCGGCAAGCCGCGCGGCGAATGGCTGAAAAGAAACGGCAAGTGGCTCATCATCCTGCCGCCGATGCTGTACCTGCTGGTCTTCTTTCTCATTCCCTTCGCGTTTGCCCTGATGATCAGCTTTGCGGATACCGCGGTACACGTGCCTCCGTTCACCGACATTCTATCCGTCAGTCCCGACCGGCACATCCACTTGTCGCTGAATCTCGGCAATTTCCAGTACCTGTTCACCGACGAAGTCTACGGGCTCTCATACGTCTATTCCCTGAAAACCGCCTTTTTCTCCACCGTGATATGTCTGGTTTTGGGCTATCCGATGGCCTATGCGATTGCGCGAACCTCAAAGAGCACCCAAAGCGTGCTGCTGCTCGTGATCATTTTGCCGTTTTGGACCTCGTTCCTGCTGCGGGTGTATGCGCTCGAGGGAATCATAAGGGAAACCGGCTTGCTCAATTCGGCGCTGCTGTGGCTCGGCATCATCCATCAGCCCCTCAAGATCATGCACACCACCGTTGCGGTCTACCTTGGCATCATTTATTCGTACCTGCCGTTCATGGTTCTGCCCCTGTTCGCCACCCTCGAGAAGCTGGACTATACGCTGCGGGAGGCGGCGGCGGACTTGGGCAGCCCGCCGTGGCGGATCTTCGTCGACGTCACGCTGCCGTTGTCGATGCCCGGCATCATCGCCGGTTCGATGCTGGTTTTCATTCCCGCCATCGGTGAGTTCGTGATTCCGACCCTATTGGGCGGACCCGACAATCTCATGATCGGCCGGGTGCTGTGGGACGAGTTTTTCGGGAACCGCGACTGGCCCGTGGCGTCCGCTGTGGCCATCGCCTTTCTGGTTCTGCTGGTCGGACCCATCGCCGTGTATCAGCACTACAGCACCAAGCAGCTCGAGGCATAGGGCGTGCAGGATCGCATCTCGCCGTTTCTGATCACGGTGCTCGCCATCGGCATCGCCATTCTCTACATTCCGATACTGGTGTTGATCGGATATTCGTTCAACGCGTCCGCGCTGGTGAGCGTGTGGGGCGGCTTTTCAACCAGCTGGTACACCCAACTGGTGCACAACGATCAAATACTCGACGCGGCATGGCTGTCGCTGCGCATCGGCGTCGCGGTATCCACGGGCGCGGTGATATTGGGCACCTTGGCGGCCGTTTCCCTGGTGCGATTCCCGGTGTTTCGCGGGCGGCTCCTGCTCACCGGGATGGTGAACGCGCCGCTGGTGATGCCCGAGATCATTACCGGTATTACGCAGCTGCTGCTGTTCGTATGGATGCTGAACGTGCTGATGTGGCCGCACCGCGGCTTCACCACCATCGTGATCGCACACATTGCCTTTTGCACGGCCTACGTCACCATCACGGTCCAATCGCGCCTGCAGACCGCCGATCGTTCATTGGAGGAAGCGGCCATGGATTTGGGGTCCGGACCGGTGCGCGCCTTCATCGACACTACTTTGCCCGCGATTATGCCGGCCCTGGCATCGAGTTGGTTGCTCAGCTTCACCCTTTCGCTGGATGACCTGGTCATCTCGAGCTTCGTCTCGGGTCCGGGGGCCAGCACCCTGCCGATGGTCATATTCTCCAAGGTGAAACTCGGCGTGAGCCCGGACGTCAATGCGCTCGCAAGCCTGATCATCTGCCTCGTGGGCGTATGTGTGTTGCTCGCGGGTTACCTCATGCGCCGCGCCGAACGCGAACGGCTGCGCGATGCGCAATTGGCCGAGCGCTGAGCTCCCCGCGGATTCTAGGCCGGATTTAGGTGGCCGGGATCATACGCGCGCCGGGTAAAGATCCGGCGCACCATTGGCTCGAACGACCCGAGCGGCTGCCACGGGTACTCGGGGTCGAAGGAGCATTGATCCCAGTTTGCGCAAAACGCCTCGCACGCCCGGTACCACGGGTGGCCCAAAAACCTCCCTCGGCCGTCGCGGCTGCCGCCCAGGTGATGGGCATAGTAGTAGCTTTGAAAAAGCCCGTGCTGCTCGACGATCCAGGTCACTTCCGCGCGCACATAAGGACGTATGATCGCCGCGGCGAGCTCCGCATGATTGCAGGGCGCCAAGTCATCGCCCACGTCGTGAATGAGCGCGGCCACGACGAGTTCGTCGTCCGCCCCGTCGTTCTTGGCCCGCGTCGCCGCCTGCAATGAATGATCCAGGCGGCTCAGCGGATACCCGCCGTACGAATCCTTAAGCTTCCCGAGGGCCGCGAGAATCCGCTCCGGCAGCTCTCGAAGGTAATCCCGTTCGTGCCTCTCGAGGAGCCGATAGTCCTCCCGGGTTCCGTCTTGCATTCTCGTGAAGCCCACGATGCGGTTCAGGTGCGATTGATCGGCGCCGGTCACGTGAAGTCCTCGCTCATTTGGCGGTTTTTATCCGCGTCCAGGTGCGCGTGCGGATGCGCTCGGTTGCTGCGCTCACCTCGGCCGATTTGTACAGCCGCGCTTCGATCTCCGGAGTGGGATAGAGCGTCGGATCGGCGAGAATCTTTGCGTCGACGAGCGGCCGCGAGGCGAGATTGTCATTGCCGTAGTAAATCGCGTTGGTGATCTCGGCGATGACGTCGGGACGCAGGATGTAGTTGATGAATTGGTACGCGGCCTCCGGATGCGGCGCCCCTTCGGGGATGAGTAGCGATGAAAAAGTCTCGTTCGCACCCTCTTTCGGCACTGTGAAGGCGAGATGGACGTTGACGCCCACCGCCCGGGCGCGCGCCCGCGACTGCGCGTAGTCGCTTGACCATGACATCGCCAGGCATACTTCCTGATTTGCCAGTCCGTTCAGGTATTCGGAAGAGTCGAAGGAGCGAATGTAGGGCCGCACCTTGAGCAGCAGGTCCTCCGCGGCCTTGAAGTCCTCGCGCCTGGTGCTATTCGGATCCAACCCAAGATATTGCAACGCCAACTGGATGGTGTCCTCCGCGGAATCCAGAAACGTGACGCCGCAGTCGGCAAATTTCGAGACCACTTCCGGCTTGAACAGCATATCGAGACTGTCGACCGGTGCATTCGGCATCCGCGCCCTGATCATGTCGACGTTGTATGCGAAGCCATTGATGGAATGCAGGTAAGGCACCGCATGCGCGTTGCCCGGGTCGTACGAGGCCTGGATGGCGAGAATACGCGGATCGAGATTTTCCCAATTGGGCAGCCTGGATTTGTCCAGGGTCTGGTAAACGCCCGCCTTGATCTCGCGGCTGAAAAAATCGGTCGAGGCGCTCACGACATCGTAGCCCGAGCTGCCCGCGAGCAGGCGCGCTTCCATGGTCTCCTCGGCGTCGTAGACGTCATACACCACCTTGATGCCGGTCAACTTCTCGAACTTTTCGATGGTATGGGGGCCGATGAAATCGGTCCAATTATAGATATAGAGCTCCTTCTCCTCCGGCGCCGCCGCCGGCGCGCCGGGACCGGCGACGCCGACACAAAGCAACCACAACAGAACCCGCAAGAGCGGAAGTCGACTGGATGACATCGTGTTAGTTTACCATTCGCATGCCGCCCTCGGACGCTTGGGAAATTTGCGAGCCTGTCGGGTGTGCGTGTAGGGGATTCTCTGAGGGAAATTAAATTGCGCCATTCTGCCCGATCGTTATGCCTCACGGCCGTTGCATGCTGTATTTGCGCGGCGGTCGCTCCCAGCCGGATGACGCTCGCCACCGATAGCGCCGCCGCCGGACCGCGGGCTCGGGATCTGGGGGTGCCGTTCGACGGCACCCCGGGACCGCTCGATGCGATTACCGATGTCGCGGGAGTGCTCGTGGGGCACACCACGCTGATTTCCGGATCGGGCAAGCTCAAGGTCGGCGAGGGTCCGGTGCGAACCGGAGTCACCGCGGTGCTGCCGCGCGGCCGCGACTCGCTGTCGGACCCGGTGTTCGCCGCATGGTTCGCGCAAAACGGCAACGGCGAGATGACCGGGACCGCTTGGGTCGAGGAATCCGGCTTTCTCGAGGGCCCGGTGATGATCACCAATACCCATAGCGTGGGAGTGGTCCGCGACGCCACCATCAAATGGCGGGTCGCGCACGGCGCCGCCGATGCCAGCGGCTACTGGTGGTCGTTGCCCGTGGTCGGCGAAACCTGGGATGGCTGGTTGAACGACGTCAACGGCTTTCACGTCAAACCGGAGCACGTGTTTCAAGCGCTCGACACGGCGCACGCGGGTCCGGTGGAAGAAGGCAGCGTCGGCGGCGGCACGGGCATGATTTGCAACGGTTATAAAGGCGGCATCGGTACGGCCTCCCGGCGGCTCGAGGCCAAGGACGGCGGATACACCATCGGCGTTCTGGTCCAGTGCAATTACGGGACCCGCGACAATTTACGGATCGCGGGCGTCAACGTCGGGCGCGAGATACCGGCGCCGGAACCGTATGCGTTCATGCCGTCCGATATCGCCGAGCGAGGATCCATCATCGTCGTGGTGGCCACCGATGCACCGCTCTTGGCGCATCAGCTCAAACGAATTGCGCATCGGGTTACGTTGGGATTGGGCCGCAACGGAAGCATTTCCGGCAACGAGTCCGGCGATATATTCATCGCGTTTTCGACCGCCAATCCCGGCGCGGCCGCCGAGGGGCATGTGGTGGAGTTGAAGATGCTGCCGAACGATTCGCTCGATCCGGTGTTTCGCGCCACGGTCGAGGCCACCGAGGAAGCGATCGTCAACGCCATGGTGGCCGCGCGCGACATGGAGGGGGTCGACGGGCATCGCGTCATCGCCATCCCGCACCAGGCGTTGCGTGCCGTGCTCGAAAAATATGGCCGCTTGTCGCACTGACGGGGCCCCGATCATCCAAGCCGCGTCAATGAATTCGACGATGAGCGGCTTGCTGCGGCCTGGCGCAGAATGGCCGCCCGCAGGGATTCGTAAATCGGCGCTCCACGCAGGAGGGTCGGCACCAGCATCGCCGTAAAGCACGCTCCGAGCATCGGGAGCAGCATCCTCACGCTCGCGGTCATCTCGACGACGAGCACGATGCCGGTGAACAGCGCCGCCATTCCGACGATGGCGAACCCTTCCGGTTGGAATTGGAAGCTGGGAAATATGAACCGGCACAGGCCGCCGAACATCAAGCCGAGTTGTGCGCCGAGCACCAGCAGCGGGGCGAATAGGCCGCCCGGTGTGCGCGCGGCGTAGCTGACCGTGCCGAGCCCGAAGCGCACGAGAAAAACCAACGGAACCATGGTCAACGCCTCGGTTCCCGTGAGCGTGCGCTGGGTGATCGGATCGCCGCCGCCAGGGTCACGAGCAGCGCGCGGTTGTAGAGTATCGCAAGCAGGCCCGCGGCGATCCCCAGCGCAAAATAGAGCGGCCGGGTCACGGCGCTGGCGTAGTTCAAGACATCGACATGGAATGCAGGCGTGTCGACGAGCAGCATGCGTGCCACCGCGATCGCCGGCGCCGGCGCCGGCGGCAATCAGCACCCGGCAATCCGGCCAATTGCGACGGAACGACCGCCCAAGGCGCTCGCCGATGCTGGCACCCATTTGAACGCTGGGGCCCTCGCGTCCGAGCGCGAGTCCCGCACCGATCGCGAGCAATCCCCCGACGAACTTGATCGGAATCAAGTGAAACGACGCCTGCGCTGCCTGTCCCTGAAGCACCGCCTCGACTTGAGGGATGCCGCTTCCCGACGCCGTGGGCGCGAATCGGCAAACCAGCCAGCTTGACAAGGCTGCCGCGGCGGAAATGACGGCCGTGACCAGCGCGGCGCCCTCCCAATGCGAGCCGTGCGCCCAGACTATGAGCGCATTTCGCAACCGATCGGCCTCCTCGAGTGCCAGCCGAAAGGCTGCCCCGACCAGGCCGGTGCCCAGGCCGACGAGAAGCGATAAAAGCGCCAGTGTCAACAGGCTCCCATGGCCATCCGCCGCGTCGACTTCAGGCGTGGGTTCGGACATGACCGGCGGACTCCCGTTGTATCCCGAGTCTCGTACCGGAAATTTTTCCTCCAGCTTCCGCCCTTGCTGCGATGCTCTCAGGAGCCGCGTCAAGTGGCCGCGTGGCCGCGTGGCCGCGTGGCCGCGTGGTCGGTGCGTTTTGCGGCGTTCCGGAGTATGCTCGCGCTTGAATCTTCGAGACGCGCGATTGGTCCTCGAAGACTGGTTTTGCGGCCATTTTTCTGGTTCAAGGGATCGGGGAAAAGCATGAACACCGTCATTCCGGATGTTGCCCTCATCGACAACAGCGACGAACGCGCGCCGCTGGTACTGGTGCTCGATTGCTCCGGAAGCATGCAGGAGGAGAACAAGATCCAACTGCTGAACGAGGGGCTCAAGGCACTCGCGACCGATCTCAAGGCCGATCCGATCGCTGCACGCTGCGGACGGGTGCTGGTCATATCCTTGGGCGGCGACAGCAATGTGGAAATCATGGGCGACTGGACCGACGCCATGGACTTCACGCCGCCGGAGCTGCTGGCCGGCGGACTGACGCCGCTCGGCGCCGCCATGCGCTGCGCACTGGATGAAGTCGAGTCGCAGAAGCGGCAGATGCGCACGGCGGGAGTATCATACAAGCGCCCGATCATCATGCTCCTCTCGGACGGGGAATCCACCGACGAGTGGCGTCAAGTCGCCGCCGAGTGCAAGAGCGCGGAAAGCGCGCACAAGGTCAATATCATGGCCATCGGAATCGGCGATCAGGCCAACAAGGATGCCCTTGGGCAATTCAGCAACAAGGGCGCGCTCAGCCTGAGCGGCCTCAAGTTCAAGGAGCTTTTCATCTGGCTGAGCCGCAGCATTCGCGCGGTCTCCCGCGCGCCCGCCGGCGGGACAGTTCAGCTGAATCCGGTCGACAGCTGGGCGCAATTGTCCACCTGAAGATCGCGCGCCTGCCTGCGCACCGCCCGACCACCGGTGTCGGAGCCACCTCGGACACGGGCTCTATATTTATTTGGACTCATGACTTATGTGGAGAGTGTTCTGTGCCTCGGCCACCGGCCAACGCAACCTGGAACAGGGCGCGCCCGGACAGGACGCCAGCCATTACATCGTGATGGAAGATGTCCTGGTGGCCGTCGTCTGCGATGGCGCCGGCTCGGTCTGCGAAGGTCGGACCGGGTCCGACTTCATCGCACGGGCACTGGCCGAAGAACTCGCAAATGCGGTGCACGCCGATCCGAGCCTGTGCGAGGTTCGGGCAGTGGGCCAGGCACGCCTCGAGGCGACCATTCGCTGCGCGATCGGCGCCGTCCGCGCCCGGCTCGAAGAGCTGGCGGCCTCGCGCCAACTCGTGCTCCATGATTTTTCATGCACGCTGGTGGGATGCGTGGCCTCGCCGCGTAGCGGCTGCTTCTTCCAGATCGGCGACGGCTTCGCCATTCAGCAGGCCGCGAACGGGGACTCTGCGCTTTCCCATCCGGAAAACGGTGAATATGCCGACGAAACCTATTTCGTGACCGACGAGAACTGGAAGGACCATCTTCGGCATACTCCGCTGCCCGCACCGGAAGCCGGAACCGTGATCGGGCTGATGTCCGACGGCACCGCGCCCTTCGCCGTCAACCGTGCGCGCAGCGGCTTCTTCCGCCCGTTCATCGACCCCATCGTCGCATTTCTGCGCGAGTCCACCGCGGCGAACGGCAATGCAGCCCTGCGCAATCTCCTCGAGAGCCCGCGGGCCTGCGAAATCTCGTCCGACGACAAAACCCTGCTGCTCGCCTTGGTCCTCTGACCAATGATCCCCCTGCCCGGTCGATCCCGTGTCTTCCGCCGTAATCAAGCCTGAAAACATCGTAGAGGTCATCTGGGCCGGAGGCCGGTCGGAGCCGATAACGCTGGATGCCACCGGGAAATCGGGCGGCGCCGGCGAAATCTTCTCCATACAGGGAAAGCCCGGATTTGTCGCAAAGATCTACCATGCCCACACTTCGCTGGAGCATCTGGAACGGTACCGACGCAAAATCCAATGGATGATCGACTACCAGCCGGCCCTGCCGCAGGTTCCGGCCGAATATCGGGACATCGTGCAGCTCGCCTGGCCCGAAGGACTGATCCTGCGCCAATCGCATTTCGTCGGATTCGCAATGCGCAAGATCGCCTTCGACCGCACCCTGGAACTCGACTATCTGCTGAATCGACGTCAGTCCGCCCAGGAAGGATTCGATTCCGACTACGGCAAGCTGGTGACGGTCTCGTTCAATCTCGCCTCCATCATCAACAGTCTGCACGAAAAGCGCATAGCCATCGTCGACCTCAAACCGATGAACGTGAAGGTCTACAAGGAGTCGCTGTATGTATCGATCCTCGATTGCGACGGTTTCCACATCGACACCGATGAGTACCGCTCCGACGCGCCCCAGGTAACGCCCGAATACCTGGCACCGGAATTCCAGGATCAGAGCGTGGCGTACCCCGAGGCTCAGGACCGCTTCGCGCTCGCGACCATTATTTTCCGCCTGCTGAATTACGGCATCCACCCGTTCACCGGTGTGGCCTCGGACCATGGCAACTATCCTCCCGAGTTGGCGGGCCGAATCAAACAGAGCCTGTACCCCTATGGGAGAATCGCCAATCCACGCGTGCGCAAGGTGCCTGCAAGCGTGCACGAGGCCTTCCCCGACAATCTGCGCGAACTGTTCGACCGCGCCTTTGCCTGTTCCGGCTATTCGCGGCCGAGCGCGCATGAATGGATCGATGCGCTGGCAATCTACGCCAGCAAGCAGAGCGGTCAGATGTCACTCTGCAGCAAGGGGCACCTGCGATTCTCCGGCAGACCGTGCCCCACCTGCATGCGCGATGCGCTGATCGAGGGCGCCGAAGTGCGCCGTCGCAGCTTCCTCGCGCGTCTGCAGTCCGCTCCGGCCCGTACGCTGAAGTATGTGCAGAAGACGCTGCGGCATACGCATAGCTCGCCCTTCCAGGCCGCCCTGGCGCAGGCGCAGTTCGCGGTCGTGCAGCTGGCGCCTCCCGCCAAGATCTCCACGCGCAACGCCATTGCGCTTGAAATTCTCTGGATCGCCGGGCTGCTGATCACTTATTGGTGGACGAAATGAGCCTGCTGATCCTCACCGCTTTATGGCTTTTCCCGATGTTCATCGCCTGGCTGTGGCGGCCTCGCCAGACGGCGGGTCCCGGCGTTTGGAGCCTGCTCGTCGCCTTTGCAGTTCTCGGCGCCTGGGCGCTATGGTTCGGCCTGTATGCTCACTCCGCGGAACCCGCCGGCTTTGCCGCGTGGAAACCCACAATCCTCTATTGGACGCTGGCCGCCATCATGATCGCGGCTCCGCTGATTGGCTGGGGCTACCCCGTGAAAATCATCGTGGGCGGCTACTTCGCCTTGTCGAACCGTGAGTGGCGCTGGATCAACATGGGCTTCATCACCATGTACGCCGTCATGGGCGGCGTCAACCTGTGGGTGGCCTCCGAGTCTTCCTACAAGGACTGGGTCGGCTTCAAGTACGCCTGCATGATGAATCTGCTCATCATCGTCCTGTTCCGGCTGAACTTCGTGTGGCTGCCGCTGCTCATCGAGGAGGTGTCCGTAAAACTTTACCGCCGCGCGAGCGCGGCCTACCGGTATCTCGCGAGCCTTTTCTGAAAGATGCCGGCGTGCCTGACGCGTCGGGCACCGCGATTCGTGTGATAAGCTTCTTGCCATAATAAATTGCGGAATCGGACATGTACGATCTATTGAACTATCCGCTCGCGTTGTTCGGCGTTTCCTTCCTTGTGCTGTGGTTCGTGACGCGCCTGGGAGCGTTCATCAGGAAAGGCCCCCTGCTCGACCAGAGCGTTCGGGAAGAGTTCAACATCATGTTGGCCGCGACGCTCACCCTCAGCGGACTCATCATCGGCTTCAGTTTTTCGATGGCCATCAACCGCTACGAGCAGCGCAAGAACTACGAGGAGGCGGAGGCCAACGCAATCGGCACGGAGTACGTCCGCGCGGACTTGCTGCCGCCGGAGGATGCCGCCAAGGTCCGATCGCTGCTGCGCCGGTATCTCGACGAGCGATTGGCTTTCTATACGGTTCGCGAAGCAGATCTACTGCGGAAGATCGATGCCCATACCGAAGATCTGCAGAACGAGCTTTGGGCGGCGGTCCGCGGCGCCGCCTCGACGCAACCGACACCCATCGTCGCATTGGCCGTTGCCGGCATGAACGATGTCTTGAATTCGCAGGGTTACACGCAAGCCGCCTGGTGGAACCGAATCCCGACGGGCGCCTGGATTCTGATGGCGGATATCGCCGTAATCTCGCAGATATTGATCGGTTATGGCGCGACAAACCCCAAGGCGAAAGGCGCGCTCTATATGGTGCTGCCGTTTGTGGTATCGATCTCGTTCCTGCTCATCGCGGACATCGACAGTCCGCGCAGCGGTTTTATTCACGTGTGGCCGCAGAACCTTTTGAGTCTCGCTGAGTCGTTGCGGAAGTCCTCGACCGGCGACCCGCCGACGACTCGGGCAAATTAGCGGATCGCAATCCGGCGATCGGATCCTTTGCCCCGGTGGGGTTGAAAACCTATCCGTGGTCCCCGCAAATGGCGCCGGCCATAGCCTCGCGGCCCCGGTAATGCCGGGCGCGTCATTTGCGCGAAGTCATTTGCGCAAAAGCAGGGGTGTTTGCGGTGCAAGGGTCTTGCAGCAGCGAAAGCCCAGATGGTAATTCGCATGGCTGGCCGTGTCCATGACCCGGGTGCCGTGCCAAAACGGCGCGCGCCATCGGCACCAATCCTCATGGGCCCTGTAGGTGTCGAAAATGAACCAACTCCCCTTCATTTCCGTATAGCCCAACTCCTTGCTGCCGAGACTCGACATCTGATGCTCGTTCAGGGGCAGATTCATGTGCTCCGCGGCATTGCCGTTCAGATCGTAGACGCCGAGCGAGCTGCGGCATGCGGGAAAGTCGCCCGCCGGATAAGTGTTCGAACCGCACAGTTGCCAACCGCCCCCGGGGCATCCCGGAGTCTTGAAGCTCCCCGTCGCACAGATGCCTCTCTGGTATTCGGGTCCGTAGCTCCAGGACTTGTCGGCTTGATGGGCGGCATTGTGGGCCGCGCGCATGCGATGAATCGCGGTCTCCGGATCAACGCCCTGGGCAAGATCGAATCGATAGTCCGGAGGTTCAAGACTCCCCGCGCAGGCTCCCTCCCATTCGTGCGCATCGCACAGCCGCTTGCCTTCCGCTTCGCAGATTTCCGCGGCTTCACGCGCCTTTACCCAGACCACCGGATATGCGCAGGGAATGTCCGGAAATTCGAATTGATCGATGCAGGCCTTGGCCTGGTCCGCCGTCGTCTTCCTCGGATCATAGAGCGGCGCCATGAACTTTGCGCCGCAGATTCGCTCGAAATCCGCGTTGACGTATTCGACTCCTTGCTCTTTAAGCTTGGCCGCGCACTGCTGCGGAGTAACCGGATGCTGGGTGATGGCCGGATTGCCTTGGCTGAGCACACCGGACTTGGCGAATATCGCGCGTATGTCGCGCATTTCCGCATCGCTCAATCCATGGATCTGCTGCAACTGCTGGAACAGCAGCTCGTTTTGCTCCTTCAGCGCCGGCTGCGCCGCCGCATGGATGGAAATGCCGCACAACATGCAAAGGAACAGGATTCTGGTCATGCCGCGCACCTCTTGGCGTCAATAAAAACCGCTTCCGGTCATCCGAGTGCCTTGGTGACAGGGGCCGTAACTGGTACGGGTGCGGTATCGAGGGGTTTCAGCTCGACCTGCTCTGCCTGCTCGGGCACGGAAACCTCGGTTCTGAATTCTCGCCGCAGGTATTGGCGCAAGGTGTCGGCAGCCACCGGTTCGCCATGCGTGACGAACACCCGCCCTGGCATGCCGGGCGACCCGCGCAACCACGCCAACAATTGGTTCCGGTCGGCGTGACTCGACGCGCCATGCAGCTGCGCCACTTCGGCGCGCACCGGGATCCATTCGCCGTGCATCTTTATCGCCTCGGCGCCGCTCACCATGGCGGCGCCGCGCGTACCCGCCGCCTGATAGCCGCTGAACAGGATTAGATTCCGAGGGTCCGGGGCGAAGGCCTTCAGATGATGCAGGACCCGCCCGCCGGTGGCCATACCGCTCGCCGATACGATGATCATGGGACCTCGCAGGGTATTCAGGTGTTTTGACTCCTCGACGGTGTTGACGAATTTCGCCGCCGAGCACATCGCGCGGCACTGCGAGACGTCGAGCCGGTGCTGGTCGCTGAATTCGCTGTATATCGCCGTGACGTCGGTGGCCATCGGGCTGTTGAGATAGACCGGCACCTCCGGGATTTCACGCCGAGACTTGAGATTCGCGATCAGATGCAACAGCGACTGCGCGCGCCCGACGGCGAATGCAGGAATCACAACCACCGCCTCACGCGCCAGTGCGCGGTTGAGTATCGTGGCGAGTTCGGTTTGCGGGTCGAGCGTCGGATGCAGCCGATCGCCGTAGGTCGATTCGATCAGCAGCCAGTCGGCCGCCGGAGGCCGCGCCGGCGGCAGCATGATCGGATCGTCGGGGCGTCCGAGATCCCCGGAAAACAAAAGCCGCCCCTCCGCCGTCTCGAGCAGTACCGAAGCGGCGCCGAGCAGATGTCCCGCCGGCGAGAAGCGACCCGTGATGCCGGGCAGCAGCTCGACGTCGGCCAGCCACACTACCGGGTGCAGCAACTTCAAGGCCGCCATGGCATCGGCTTCCGTATACAGCGGCAGCGCCGGCGAATGCCTGGAGAAGCGGTGCCGGTTGGCGAATCGCGCGTCTTCTTCCTGCAAGCGCGCGCTGTCCGGCAGCATGAGTTCGAGCAATTTGGCGGTCGCGGCCGTGCAATACACAGGGCCCCGAAAGCCCGAGTGCGCGAGGACCGGCAGGTAACCGGAGTGATCGATATGCGCATGCGTCAGGAGGATCGCGCCGAGCGTTCGGGTATCGAACGGCAATCGCTGCCAATTGCGCTCCCGAAGCCGTTTCAGGCCCTGGAACAGCCCACAATCCACAAGAAGCTTCTGCGTTGCGCTTCGTACCAGGTACTTGGATCCGGTAACGGTTCCGGCGCCCCCCAAGAACGTGAGTTTCATGCCTTCGCTCTCCCTCAGCGCATCGTCTTGCGAAGCAGTCCGCGCAACTCATCCAGCGATCTGGTATTGATCACATCCTCCTTGGTCACCCATCCGCGCCGCGCCTGACGGACGCCGTCGTCCAGATAGTCGATTTGATCGCCGGAATGCGCATCGCTGTCGAGGCTGAGCAACGCGCCGCCGTCGCGCGCGCTCTTGGCATACACATCGTCGAGATCGAGCCGCTGCGGCTGTGCGTTGATCTCGAGGTAACACGGCCTCTCGCGCGCCGCCGCCAGCACGCGTTTGAAATCGAGCGCATACGGCGGGCGCTCACCGAGCAGCCTCCCGAAAGGATGCGCGAGTATCGACACGTACGGCCTCTCGAGCGCCCTCAGGATGCGGCGGGTTTGTTTCGCCTCGGATAGGCCGAACTGGCTGTGCACCGCAATCACCACGAGATCGAGCCGTTTCAACTCGGCGTCGGCGAGCGCGAGGCGGCCGTCTTCGAGTATGTCGACTTCCGCTCCTTTTAGAATGGTCAAACCGTTGAGAGTCGCGTTGAGCTTGTCGATCTCTTCTATTTGGCGCGCGAGCCTCTCGGCGTCGAGCCCGTGAGTGATGCCCAGATATTTCGAATGGTCCGTGATCGCGACATAGCGCAGGCCGCGGCTCTTGGCGGCCGCCGCCATGGTCTCGAGTGAGTCGTTGCCGTCCGACGCGCTCGTATGTACGTGAAGATCCCCCTGCAAATCCGCGCGCTCGACCAGCTTCGGCAGCGCCTTGCGCTCCGCCGCCTCGATTTCACCGCGATTTTCCCGCAGTTCCGGCGCAATCCAATCGAGCCCGAGCGCGGCGTACACCTCTTCCTCGGTGGCGCCGGCGATCCGTTTGGCGCCGCGGAACAAGCCGTACTCGCTGAGCTTCAAGCCTTTTTTTTGCGCCATCCGACGGACCCGGATGGTGTGGTCGCGGCTGCCGGTCAGGTAGTGCAGCGCCGCCCCGAAACTCTCCGGCGGAAGCACTCGGATATCGACCTGCAGGCCGTTTCGCAGCACTCCGGTCGCCTTGGTGGTCCCCGCGGCGGTCAGCGCCTTCAGATCCTCATAATTGTCCAGCGCCTCGATGGGCCTCGTGCCTCGGCGCGCGCACACGACCACATCGAGATCGCCCACAGTATCCCGGCCGCGCCGGTAGCTTCCGGCGAGTTCGGCCCGCAACACGCCCGGAACCCGCTCCAGAAAAGCCTTCAAGGGACGCGCGTATTGCGTTGCCACGTAATACGGCAGCCGGCGGGGGCCGCCCCGCTTCTCGAGTGTAGCCTCGAGCAATTGCGCGCGGATTTTCGGTCCGAATCCACGCAACGAGGCCAATCGTCCGTCCGCCAGAGCGCGTCGCAGGTCTTCTATTCCCTGTACGTGCAGGCCGGCGTGCAGGGCTCTTACGCGCGCGGGTCCAAGACCGGGCAGAGCCATGAGCTCGCGCAGCCCCTGCGGAATCTTTCGCCGCAATTTCTCCAGGGCGCGGATATTCCCGGTCTCGAGCAGTTCCCCGATTTTGGCCGCGAGGTCGGGGCCGATTCCCGGCAAGGCGTCGAATGCCTTTTCGCCACCCATGCCGGCGAGCTCATGCGGAAGGCTGCGCACGACCTGGGCCGCGCGCCGATACGCGCGGATGCGAAACGCATTCTCCCCTTGAATGGCAAGAAGATCCCCCATCTCGTCGAACGCGGCAGCGATATCTTCGTTGTGCAGGGCCATACCAATTAAAGACTAGCGCGGCCGCGGCGGCCGTCGATGAGGAGATATACCTATTCACCGAATGGCGGCCGCTTTGGCGATCAGCACCGCATTCGTTCCGCCGAAAGCAAACGAATTCGACATCACGTTGCGCACTGGCACTCCGTAACGCGCTTTGCCGGCCACGTAGTCAAGATCGCACGCCGGATCGGGCGAATTGAGATGCATGGTGGGCGGAACGGCTGCGCGCTTCAGGCACATCACCGCAATCACGAATTCAAGGGCTCCCGCCGCACCGAGCAGATGACCGTGCATGGACTTCGTCGAACTGATCGGAATCGAATGCGCGCGCTCCCCAAACACCGCCTTGATGGCGGCCGTTTCCACCGCATCATTTTGCAGCGTGCCCGTTCCGTGCGCGTTGATGTAGTCCACGTCGTTCGGATGCACGCCTGCCGATTCAAGGGCCGTTCGCATCGCGGCCGCCTGGCCCGCCGCCGTCGGCCTGGTGATGTGGGCGACATCGCTCGTCAAGCCGTAACCGGATAACTCCGCATGTATCGGTGCGCCGCGGTCCATGGCGCGCTCCCACGGCTCGAGCACCACGAACGCCGCGCCCTCGCCCAGCACGAGCCCGGTTCGCGTACGCGAGAATGGCCGGCACGATGCGGACGGATCCCGTGGATCTTCCGTCGCGAGGGTGCGCATGGCTTCCCAAGCGCGCAGCACTCCGAATACCAACGGCGCCTCGGCGCCGCCCGCCAGCATCACATCCGCCTCGCCGCCGATTATTCTGCGCGCCGCCTCGCCGAGCGCTACCGCGGACGATGAGCATGCGGTGGAATACGTGAGAATCGGTCCCGAAAGTTCCTGGTCGATTCCAATCCAGGAGGCCGGCGCGTTGGTCATCGCGTTGAGCACGCTGTAGGGTTGTATCCGATCGGATCTGTCCGCGTACAGCGTGTGATACCCCTCGTCGGTCGTCGCGGCGCCCCCCAAGGAACTGCCGACGAAGACGCCGCAGCGCTCGCGCCGTTCAACGGCGAAGTCCAGCCGGGCATCGGCGATGGCCTGCGCCGCGGCCACCAGCGCCAACTGGCTGACGCGGTCAAGCATCCGCAGCCGCTGCTCCGGGAAATGTGCGCGACCGTCGAAGTCGACCGCAGCCCCGATCGGGGAGCGCAGTTCCCGGGCCTTGGGATCGGCGAGGCGGTGTATGCCGGATCGACCCGCCAGGAGATTCGCAAACAATTCTTCACTGGAGTGACCGAGCGGCGCCACAACACCCAAACCGGTGATTGCGACGCGCGCTGTCATTTTCCGGCGGCATCAGAGGCGCCGGCCGGCGCCGATTGCGGGCGTCGCGCGATCAGCCCATCGATGTACCCTACGATGTCGTTGACGGTGACCAAGTCGGTCGGCGGGTCCTGGGTAATCTTGACGCTGTAGCGGTCCTCGATCTTAAACATGAGCTCGAGCAGGCTCAATGAATCGATTCTGAGCGTGGCGAGCGTTGCGTCCGGGGTCACCTGCTCGCGCGCAACCCCATAATCGCGAACCAGAATATCGGTCAAGGTGTCGAGCGTGCTCATGAATCGGCCTGGCACGGTGATGGCGGAAATATCGAGTTTCGGGATTTTCCCGCCCAGCGTGCCGCTACCGTCAACACCGGCGGCCAAGAGCGCAATAGCGCCGTGGCGGGAGCGCTAAGGGCGGGACGCATTGCGAAATGCGCGTAGGCAGCGGCGAGTCGCAACCGACGCGCGAATGCACCGCGCCATGCCGCGGCATAGTCTCGATGAATCTCCCGCGCGCGACCCGCATCGAGCGCGGCGACCGGCTGCATAATGAGCCGGCTCGTCAGCAGGAACGCGGATTCGAGCGCCATACTGATGCCCTCCCCGATCAGAGGATGCGTCTCGCCGGCCGCATTTCCGACTTGAAACGGCCCTTGCGCGTTGCCGATTCGGATGCCGGGGCGCAACGGCCCCACGGTCAGCCAGGGTCCGACCCGCCGCGCACGATCGAGAGCTTCCCGAACCCCCCGGCATGATGCGCGCAAATGGTTCTCGATTGCGAGGCCCGCGGGTCCGCGAGGGGTCCGCGCGCGGCACTGGCGCAAGGTGTCCCGACGAATACAGCACGCGAGCGTGAGCCGGCCGCCCTCCGCAACCACCATTCCCCCATAGCCACCCTCAAAGCTGAGCACCGGCAGCAGGCCGCGAGGAAGCGCAGTGCCGTGAAAGCTCGCCTTGAAACCAAACAAATCCGCACCGTGTCGCGGTGCCCGCGCGCGCGGCTCGTCCTGCCCATGTTCGGGATCCATTTCCCAGGAACCATGACCGTCGATGACAATCGACGCACGGACCGTATGCGAAGCACAGGCGTGCACTTTCGCATGCGAGTGCCCATCGCGGACGGCCTCTATCCTGCAATCGAAACGGCCGGGATCCCCCCGCAGCGAGCGCACTTTGGCCGGCTGGAGAATCTGCACGCCGAGAGCTCGCGCCCGTCCGAGAAGAATTGCATCCAACTGGTCGCGGCCCAGCGCCCTGCCAAAGCGATAGGGCCCGGCGCACTTTGGCAGATCCGCGACGATGGTCGGTGAGCTGCTCATCCATCCGACCTTTTGCAATTCGGGTCCCGCACTATCCCTAACCGCCGGACCGACCCCGAGGCCATCGAGCAATGCGAAGCTTGCGGGCGACAGGCACTCGCCGCACACTTTCTGACGCGGGTAGACCTGCTGCTCCGCGAGCATCACGCGCCAACCCGCCTGCGCCAGCAAAATGGCCGTCGACGCGCCGGCAGGGCCGCCGCCGATCACCAGGGCATCGGCGTCAGCAGCCATCGGAGGCGCACATGCGCGCGGCGAGGAAGCAATGCGAAAAGGGCAGCGCGCGAAATTCCTCGATCCGCCACGCCTCATCATCATTCGGCCACGCGGCCGATATTTCCTCATCCGCGAAGCCGGCAGCCACGCTCTTGATGGCGTCCGCGCGCGTGACGACGCTCGATCCGAGAACACCGACCAGACGACTGCCCAAATCCGCAACTCTGCCGCGGCGCGGTTCGCTCGCGATGAACGCCCGGCTTCTGGCGGCAACTCCGGCAAGAAGCGCGTGCAGGGCCGGATTTTCAAAATGATGCAGAAACAAAGTGGCGATGCACAGATCGTAGCGTTTCGTGCCGGTTGCCTGCGCCCAATTGAGGGCATCCTCACACACCACGTTCACTCGCCACGCAAGCCGATGGAACCCGTCAAGGGTATTAGGAGCAACCGCCGGATGCCGGTCGAGCAGCGTGACTTCAACGCCCTCCCATCCGGGCTTTAGGATGCGCGCGAGCCGCAGCAGCAGCGTGCCGTCTCCGGCGCCGAGTTCGACGATGCGCTTTGGGTGAGCCGCAAGACGCAGGCGCGCCACCAAATTCTTAAGTATCGTCAGAGACCCCATGGCGCGGTGTATGCGCCGCAAGTCGCGGCGCGAGCGCTGAGCGCGGGGATCCTGCGGATCGAGAACATCGAGCGCCTCCGGACGCACCCTGCGGGGGACGGCCTTCATTGTCCGCTCATTCGACCGCCAGCAGGGCGCCATGGCAGGTAAACCCCGCGCCAAAAGACGACATCCACCACCAACCGCCGGGTGCGCCGTCGGCGAGCGCCGCATCGAGCACGAAGTACACGAAAGCGCTGCTCAAATTTCCGTACCGGCGAAGTGCGTCGCGGCTGTGGCGCAGCGCCTGCGGCGGCAGGCGCAAGCCCTCCTCGAGCGCCGTCAATACATCGCGTCCCCCCGCGTGCATGATCCAACCGTTGATCTTCTCCCGCGCGAGCCCTGCGCGCGCAAGGGTTTTCATCAAGACCTCCTCGGCGTGCTGCGCGGCGATGCGCGGCACTGCGCGCGTCAAGATGTTACGCAACATCCCATCTCGGTGTTCGAATCGCAGCGCCTCGCGTTCAACCGGATTTACCAGCGATGTCGATTCGCGCCATTCCACTCGACGCTGGGCCGGCGGACGCTTGCGGCAGAGAACCGCAGCACCGGCGCCGTCCCCAAAAAGACAGGCGCTGATCAATACGCCCGCATCGTCGTCCAAATACAGGGCCGCACTGCAAACTTCAACGCAAATTGACAGCACGTGCTCACACCGCCCGGATTGGAGCAGGGCGTCCGCAAGTTGCCAGTTGGGCAGCGCCCCGGCACATCCCTGCCCCACCAGATCGAATCCCAGCGCATCGTGCCGGAGCCCGAGGTGCTCAACCGCATAGCCGCTTAAGCCCGGACACAGGTATCCGGTGCATGTCGAAACGATGACGGCGTCGATCGCGTCGGGATCGAGAGCGGCGCGCCGTAATGCCGCGCGCCCGGCGGCAGCCGCAAGACGGGGCGCATGCAGGGCAAAGCGCCTGTGCAGGGTGTCCGGATCGATGGCGAAGACCTCCTCGAGAGACTCCACGCTGAGCCAACGCTCCTCGATCCCGTTGTCCCGGGTCAGCACCAGCTTTGCGATCGCTCCGGAACGCGGATCGAGGCGTTCGAACCAATCCGAGGCGCTAAACGCATCCCAGCACTCGCGTTTCGTATATCGTTTCTCGGGCAGCGCCGTGCCGAGGGCATTTACATACATGAGCCGCCCTAGTCTCGAGGAGGATTGCACGGCGGCGGTGTCGCGTCCTCGCACAGTCCCGTGCGCGTGTCGCGATCTTCAGCTCCGGTGCTGCTGTCACTCGGGGGGGTGCTCGCGCAGCTGGTCAGCAGCCAGGCAGCGGCGAGAACATTGATGATTGACTTCATGATTGGCTCCTAACGTGACGCATGGTACCTGGCGCGGTCCTGCGGCGGCCCCATGCTCGAGGTACAACCTAAACAATGAATGCGGACCACACAGACACCGAATATACCCGCCGCTGACTGCACTAGGGTCGTCTGAACCCCGAGGCACCCATGCGATGGCCATGACCTGCGCCAACCATCGTCGCGTCTTGCCACCCTTGTGGCATAATATTATTGTTATATATTAATAATTTAAGTGATATATATAATCTCTCTTATAACTACGTTTGGCCGGCGGAAAGCGCGATTACGGGTATTCACGCACAGCCCAATTCACCATTTGGCAATTCATCAGCGGACCGGTACGCTCGTGACGGTTTCTGATCAACAGCCCAAACGGCGCGAATTTCTGTTTGCGTTCGCCGGCCGACCGAAGGATTTCCATGTGAGCGCGACGACTGAGCAGACCTTGTTGAATGCGCCGCGGCAACCGCCGCCGGCCACACCACGAGAATGGTTGGACGCTTTATCGAAGGGCACCAGCGATCCCGACGCGTTTTCGCGCGCCATGACGGATTATTTTCAGTCGGCCCCGGATGCGACCTGGGAAGTAATATCGCTGCTCGATCAATACCATCGGCTGGGTAAGATTGAATCAACGCTGTTCCAGCGCCTCACATCACAATTCCAATCGATCGCGCTTGGCGCCGACATGAGCGGTGCTTGGCGTGCGCCTCCGCCGTCAACGCAAGATGAGACGCCAGCGGCTCCCGCAATGGTGCGTGCACCTGCTTCTATCGTCGACCTTCGCAAGCCCCGCGGCGCGCAGGAACACCCGGCTGGGGAACAGTTGCTGCGTGGCCGCTACCGCCTCGGAAGGGTGCTGCAGCGAGACGCTGTCGGCACGGTGTACGAGGCAGTCGATCAGGAGCGTCTTGATCTGTCGGAGTCCAACCGCAAGACGGCGATCAAGGTCGTGCACAAGGAGATTAGCGCGCGGGTGGACTCGTATAGCGAATTGCGCCTGGCATTCGAGGATGTGCAGTCGTTGTCGCACCCGAACATTTTGCGTGTTCATGAATTCGACCGCGATGGCGATACCGTGTTCTTTTCGATGGAGTTGCTCAGCGGGCTACCGCTCAGTGCCGTGTTGTCGAATAGAAATCACGTGCCGCTGCAGCCCGCCCATGCGACAACTATCATCCGACAAGTCGGCGACGCAATCCGATACGCCCATTCGCGCGGGGTAGTGCACGGCGATATACGTCCACAAAATATCTTCATCACCGATAAGGGGGATATTCGCGTACTGGGCTTCGGCGCCTGGCGATCAATCGATTCGAATCCACAACCTTTCGCCGTGACAGCGCTCTATCCCGGTGATCAGCCTTTGGAGGAAACTCCTGCGGATAAAGGCGTTGATTTGTATGGCATCGCGTGCCTCGCCTGCGTCCTATGGACCGGACATCATCCGTATAACAATCTCAGCGCCGCTGAGGCGCGTGCAATGCGCGCCAAACCGCAACGCCCCCCCGGGCTGAGCTACCAAAAGTGGAAAGCGCTTCGGTCCGCTCTGAAATCCGAGCCCAACCGGACCCCATCCGATATTGCCGTGTGGCTGGGACAGGTGATTCAGCATCAAGATGCGCGGCCCTTGCCAATTTTGTCGGTCCTGCAGGCGTCCCCGCCGCCGTCGCGGAGATTTTCCACCGGCCGTATCCTGCTCCTCCTGATCGCGTCGGGCGCGGCCGTGGGCGTTTGGACTCAATTGCGCGTTGAACAGGTGGCCGGCGTCGCAGCCGCCCTGGACACCCAGGCGCGACGGGTGGCGACGGTTGCCGACTCGTGGGTCATGCTATTGTCGAGTGCGGTGCGTGGATCTGCGGGGGGCGCAGGCGCCGAGTCCGGGGTTGGCCAATCGACGGAAGCGCCCTCATCCCCCGCTGTCGAACCGCTCGCAAACACGGCAACCACTCCTGCATTGGCTCCCCCGCCCGCGGCCAACGTTTCCGGTGAACAAAATCCTGCCGGGGTCCCGGCCGACAACTCCCCTTCGCGCATCGAGTTGGCGTCAGAAACGACCGAAGTCTCCAACACCACGCCCACGGCCCTGGTGCTGGTGCGCCGAAGGGGCAACCTGCGCCGGGACGCGTCATTCTTGTGGTGGACCGAAGTCGGGAGCGCTAAAGCCGAGGCGGATTTTGAGCCCGTCGCACCGCGAATCGAAACCATCAAAGCCGGCAAGGATCGAATCAACCTGCAGATCCCGATCGTGTCCGATCCGACGCGTCGCGAGACCAGGAATTTCTTCGTGGTCATCGATCAAGCCGATCCGCATGTGGCGTTGGGATCGCGAACCACCGCGAAGGTCAGCATATTGCCGTCTGATTAGCGCCGGCGCCGCCCTCATGGCCAACGCTTTGCAGATCGTTTATTTTTTCGTTGTCTGGGCGGCGCCGGCGAGCCGCTGCGATTCGGCGAGTGCGCGAGCGACGTTTTCTGCGGGCGCAAGACCGCCGATCGTCGCCGCAATCACGCCGTCCGGTGTGACCACGAAGGTCGTGCGCTCCGTGAAGCCGTGGCCGACTTCGATGCCACGCGTATCCTTGAACCCTTGTTCCTCCGGATCGATTTTCAGGTGATAGGTATTGGCAATCCTGCCCTTGGGATCGGATGCGACTGGAACCTTACCCGCGCAATACTGAGGATCCGCGGAAAAGGCGTTGAGACGCGTAATGTCGTCCAGCGATACGCCGATCACCGTTGCCCCCGCAGCCTGAAACTTCTCCATATTCACCGCAAATTCATGGGCCTGGATGTTGCAGCCCTTGGTAAACGCGGACGGATAAAAGTACACCACCACCGGCCCGCGGCGCCGCGCTTCAACGAGCGAGAACTCGAACGTTTTTCCGGCCAGCGATGCTTGCGCCGAGAAGTCGGGAGCCCTGTCACCCTGCTTCAGCGCGGCAAAAACCGGCGCAGCGACAGCTGCCGCCAGGAGAACAGCAAGGGCTGGATGTTTCATGTGAATGCTCCGTTGAGAAGGCACCGCGGAGGAAGCACTGGTTGGCATTGACCGAGCGGTAAGCATAGCCATATGTGCGCCTAAATTCCATCCATGGGCAGGAGCGCCCACGGCCTTGCTCAACCAGCTGCGGCGTCTCGAGCAATCGAAGCGTGTTCGCGCGCCAGGGCGTCGTTGAGTGCGTCATCGAGCAATCCGACCGCTTCGTCCACGTCCGCTTCGCGGATCATGAGCGGCGGCATGAAGCGAACCGTGCTCTGCCCGCACGACAGTAAAATCAGGCCGTGATGATATGCGCGCGTGATCAATGAGTCGCAGAGCTTCTTCGCCGGGGCCCTGCTCTCTTGATCCGTCACAAGCTCCATGCCGATCATCAATCCCTTGCCGCGGATCTCCCCGATGACCGAATGCTTGTGGGCGAGAAGGCGCAGTTTCTTCATGAAATAGTCGCCGACCTTGGCGGCGTTGGCGCAGTATTCGCGCTCGACGAGATCGAGAGTGGCGAGCGCCGCGGCGCAGCACAGGGGATTACCGCCGTAGGTGTTGCCGTGCGCGCCACGCGCCCACTTCTGCATGATGCTGCGCTTGGCCACCATCATCCCGATCGGCAGGCCCGAACCCAATCCCTTGGCCAGTGTCACGATGTCCGGCGCGACGCCCCAGTGCTGCGCCGCGAACATTTTGCCGGTTCGGCCGACGCCGGACTGCACTTCGTCGAATATCAGTAGAATGCCGTGCCGATCACACAATTCGCGCAAACCGGATAGAAAACCATCCGGCGGCACGAGATAGCCGCCCTCGCCCTGGATGGGCTCGACCAGTATCGCCGCCACCTCGCCGGCCGGCACATTATGGACGAACAAGACCTCTTCAATATAACGCAGTACCGCCTGCCCCTGATCGGCGCCGGCAAACAGCGGCCGATAGTTGTTCGGATACGGCACGTGCGTCACGCCCGGCATGGCCGGAAAGAATCCTTTCTGCTGGGTGTATTTGCTCGACGTGAAGGCCAGTGATCCCATGGTTCTGCCGTGAAAGCCGCCGAGAAATCCAATGAAACGACCGCGTCCCGTGACGAAGCGCGCGAGCTTCAGCGCGGCTTCCACGCTTTCGGTCCCCGATTGCGCGAAGAAACTCATGGCCGGCACCCCCACCGGCGATAATTCGTTGAGCCGTTCGGCGAGCCGCACCTGACCTTCGTGCCAATAATCCGATGAGATATGCAGAAAGCGATCGGCCGCGTCCTTGATCGCCTGCACCACGAGCGGATGGCTGTGTCCGGTGCTGCACACGGCGATGCCGGCGGCAAAATCCAGGAATCGATTGCCGTCCACGTCCCACACCTCGGCTCCCTTGCCGTGAGACATGACGAAGGGGTAATCGCGTGGATAGGACGGCGAGTCCACCAGGGCATCGCGCGCCAGCAGGGCACGTGCCTTGGGTCCCGGAAGTTCGGTCTTGATATGTATTTTTTTCACGGCCTGCTCCCCGATCGAATCCGCTGCGATGATCCATTGCCCGCGTTGATCGGCGGGTATGCCCATTATATCGCCAGCCGGCCTGAATCTTCCCGTCATCGCGCCGGCGCGGCGCTTTGATTCACGCAGGCAAAGCGATTAGGATCTGGCCGATGCCATCCATCCATGCCCGCCGGCCGCCGCACAAGCGACCGCAATTGCTCGGCTTTTGGATGTGCGTCGCGCTGGTGGTCGGAAATTCGATCGGTTCGGGCGTGTTTCTATTGCCCGCGTCACTCGCTCCCTACGGACTGAACAGCGTCATTGCCTGGGGTTTCACCGGATGCGGCGCGCTTTTGCTCGCGGTCGTTTTCGCCCAATTGAGCCGGGCCTTTCCCCAGGCGGGCGGTCCTTACGCGTACGTCAATCTGGCATTTGGACCCTTTACGGCGTTCATCGTCGCGTGGGGTTATTGGATCTCCATCTGGGTGGGAAACGCGGCGATCGCGACCGGGGCTGTAAGCTATTTGAGCCCGCTGATGCCATGGATCGCGACCGTGCCGGGGGCGTCGGCCGGCGTCACGCTGCTATTTTTGTGGGTGCTGACCCTCGTCAATTGTTACGGCATCAAGGCGTCGGGTTGGGTGCAGAGCGTCACGACCGTGCTCAAACTCCTGCCGCTGCTCGCGATCTCCGCATTGGGCCTGGTCGCGGTGCGGGGCGCAACGGTCGTGGCCGCGTCCGCAATACCGCTCTCGGTGAGCGGCACCACGGCTGCCGCAACGCTCACTCTCTGGGCGCTGTTGGGTCTCGAGTCGGCGACCATTCCGGCCAGTAAGGTGAACGATCCGAGCCGCATCATTCCCCGCGCGACCCTGCTTGGCACCTTCATCACCGCGCTCATCTGCATCGTTGCATGCACGACGGTATTGCTGCTGGTGCCGCCGGCCACGCTCGCCTCATCGAATGCGCCGTTCGTCGATTTGGCGAATCATTATTGGGGGACGACCGCCGGCAAGACCCTGGCCGTGTTCGCGGCGATCAGCGGATTCGGGGCGCTCAACGGTTGGATTCTATTGCAGGGAGAACTGCCCAACGTGATGGCGAAAAACGGCGTGTTCCCGCGCATCTTCGCGCACGACTCGGCGCGCTACACGCCGACCTTCGCGCTGTTGTTCTCGAGCGGCCTGGTGAGCCTGCTGATCTTGATGAATTACCAAAGGACCATGGTGAGCGTCTTCACTTTCATGATCCTGTTGTCGACCACGGCCTGCCTGGTGCTGTATCTGCTGTGCTCGCTCGCGCTGTTGCGTTTGCATTGGAGCGGGCAGATGCCGCGGCAACGCGGCAGGATCCTGCCGCTTGCGGTCGTGGGAGTCATCGCCACCACGTTTTCCCTATGGGCCATCGTCGGCGCCGGCCGCGAAGCGGTGTTGTGGGGCGCCGTGCTGCTGTTGCTCGGCGCCCCGCTCTATTTCCTGGTGCGAAGCGACGCGCGGCTCGCTTGATCCGGCTCAGGAGTTGATCCGGCTCAGGAGTTGATCCGCCTCGGCGCGGCTATGCGTTTCCGTCCCCCATCGAAAAAGTTCCCACGGAGCCCCTCGCTTTGCGCGTTGCAACAGATTTATTTGATTCGAGACGAAACATTTCTGTGGAGCCCAAGTCGAAAAAACTAATTGCCGCTAACAACGTACGCGCCTCCCGCCGGCGACCTTGAATGATCGATGAGGTTGGTCTACGCTGAATTCTTTGCTGCGGCTGCGCTGGCCTTAACCCCTGTGATTTTTGTGACGCCACGCTCGAGCCGCAATCGATTTGCATCGCACAAGACAAGGCTCGACTACAAGGCAACACTCCACAAGAGAGCACTGGTCAGGCGTCATGGCGCAAGTCTTTCGACCCGGGCAGATATTCGCGCTGAAATTCGGCGCGGCTGTGGTATTGATTCTCTGCATTGCCGGAATTTTGCTGTGGCGCACTCTCATCGCCGAGACACCGCCCATCGATTCCCCGGTCGCGCAGATCCCCCCTTTTAGCCATAAGCATCACGTCAGCGACGTCGGTCTCGATTGCCGCTTTTGTCACGCCTCGGTCGAAACCTCGGCCTTTGCCGGGTTGCCGCCGACCTCGACCTGCATGACCTGCCATTCACAGCTGTTCAAGGGACAATCGATACTCGCGCCGGTTGCCGCGAGTTTTCGGGATAACCTCCCGCTGCATTGGATTCGCGTGCACCGGCTGCCCGACTTCGTCTATTTTCACCACGACATTCACATCTCCAAAGGTATCGGCTGCTCGACCTGCCACGGCCGCGTCGACCAGATGCCGCTCTTGTGGCGTACACAGTCCCTTGATATGTCGTGGTGCCTGGACTGCCACCGCGCTCCGGAAAAATACCTGCGCCCGCGCAACCGCGTTTTTGACATGACTTGGAATCCACCGTCCGATCAGCTGCAAAAGGGCCGGCTGCTGTTGACCGAGTACGGGATTGATCCGCGCCGCTTAACCGATTGCTCCAACTGTCACCGCTAGAAAACAATATGCCACCTACCGATGTCTCTGAGCTTCCGATCGAGCAAGACCGCATCTGCGAGGGTGCGCCCCTTTGGCGCAGCCTTGATGAGTTGCCTGAGCGCACCGCATCCGCCTCGCCCGACTGCCCCACGCTCGATCGGCGCCAATTCTTGCGCCTCACCGCCGCCTCTTTGTCGCTGGCAGGCGTCGGGGCCTGCAGCCGCGCCCCGCCACAGATGATCGTGCCGTATGTGCACGCGCCGCCGCAGCTGGTGGCGGGCGACCCTTTGTATTTTGCGACCGCCGTCAATCTGGGGGGCGCCGCGCAGGGGCTGTTGGTCAAAAGCAATTACGGCCGGCCGACCAAAATCGAAGGCAACCCCTCGCACCCGGGCAGCCAAGGTGCGACCGACATTTTCGCGCAAGCCGCGGTGCTCGATTTGTGGGACCCGGATCGCGCCCAAGCTGTGATGCATCAGGGTGAGGTGAGTACCTGGGACAGCTTTGTTGAGGCGCTGAGCGCTGGGATCAACCGCCTGTCCGGCAACGACGGGAAGGGACTGCGTGTGCTGACCGAGAGCGTCACATCCCCGACGCTCGCCGGCCAGTTGCACGCGCTGCTCGAACGCTTCCCCGGTGCACGCTGGCACCAGTATCAGCCGGTCAATCGCGACCACGCCTTCGAGGGCAGCCGCCTGGCGTATGGCGAAGTCCTGGAGGCGCGATACCACTACGACCGGGCGCGGGTTGTATTGAGCCTGGACAGCGATTTCCTCGCCGCCCCCGGCGTGCGCTATGCGCGCGATTTCGTCGGTGCGCGCCGCGGCAACGATGCCCGCCCCGATCCGGGCCGGCTCTACGTCGTCGAATGCACGCCGACGCTCACCGGCAGTTTCGCGGATCATCGTTACGCCGCGCGATTTGGCCAGATCGAGGCCGTCGCCCGCGCCTTGGCGCAGGCCATCGGCCTGCCGGTCGTCGGTGCGGTCGATGCGGCAGTCCTGCCGAACGGCGCGCTGGCGGCATGCGCACGCGACCTCAAGCTGAATGCCGGCCACGCTTTGGTCGTCGTCGGCGATGCACAGCCCCCTGTGGTGCATGCGTTGGCCCACGCAATGAATGAGGCGCTGGGCAATGTCGGGCGCACGGTGAACTACAGCGCACCGATCTTGGCCCTGGCGGAGTCCCAGGGCGAGTCACTGCGCCTGTTGACCGAGGACATGGCGGCGGGGCAGGTTGACACGCTCATCGTGCTCGGAGGCAATCCGGTGTACAACGCGCCGGCCGATCGGCTCTTTGGACAGTGCCTCGCCAAGGTCGGCATGAGCGTGCATTTGAGCCTTTACGATGACGAAACCTCGGCCCTTTGCACCTGGCAGATCCCGGAGGCGCATTTCCTCGAGAGCTGGTCCGATACCCGCGCCTTCGACGGCACGGTCGCCATTCAGCAACCCTTGATAGCCCCGCTGTACGGCGGCAAATCGGCTCACGAGCTGTTGGCGCTCTTACTGGGCCAAACGGCGTCCAACGACTACCAGACCGTGCGCGACTTTTGGTCCAGGGCCCGTCCGCAAGCAGACGCCGAGGCACTTTGGGAGCAGGGGCTGCACCGCGGCGCGTTGGAAGACTCGCAATTGCCGGTGCGGACCGCATCGATCCGATCAGATTTTCTGCATGCGCCGGGAACCCCGGTTGCCAACGACTCGGAACTGGATCTGGTCTTTGCCCCCGACCCGACGGTCTGGGATGGGCGATTTGCCAACAACGCCTGGCTGCAGGAGTTGCCGAAGCCGTTGACCAAAATCACCTGGGACAACGCCGCCCTGGTGAGCCCTGCGCTGGCACAGCAGCTCGGGCTCGCCAACGAAGACCAGGTCGAACTGCGATATCGAGGCGCCGTGGTACTTGCGCCGGTGTGGATCGTTCCCGGGCAAGCCGAGGCGACGGTCACCGTGACCTTGGGCTATGGACGAAGCCGGGCCGGTCGGATCGGCAACGGTGCCGGGTTCAATGCGTATTTGCTGCGACGGGCCGACGAGCCCTGGCACGGTCGCGGGCTGCAGGTGCGCAAGACCGGCGCCAAGGTGCCTCTGGCGACCACGCAGCATCATTTTTCGATGGAGGGCCGCCGGCCGATTCGGGTGACGACGCTGGACCAATTTCGCCGCAATCCGGCATCCGTGGCGGGCGACTTGCATCGACCACCCCGTCCCAACATGTATGTACCGGTTAGCGATGTTGGGTATGCGTGGGCAATGAACATCAATCTGGATGCTTGCATCGGCTGCAGCGCGTGCACGATCGCCTGCCAGGCCGAGAACAACATACCCGTCGTCGGCAAATCCGAGGTGCGGCGCGGCCGCGAGATGCACTGGATCCGCGTCGATCGCTACTACGAGGGCGCGGCGGAGCAGCCGCGCACCTACTTCCAGCCGGTGCCGTGCATGCATTGCGAGGACGCGCCCTGCGAGGCGGTTTGCCCGGTCGAAGCGACGGTCCACGATTCGGAGGGACTCAACCTGCAAGTTTACAACCGCTGCATCGGCACGCGGTTTTGCTCGAACAATTGCCCGTACAAGGTGCGCCGCTTTAACTTTCTGCAATACTCCGACGAGGACACGGAGAGCCTCAAGGGGCAGCGCAATCCGGAGGTCAGCGTGCGCACGCGCGGGGTGATGGAAAAATGCACCTACTGTGTCCAGCGCATCACGAACGCACGGATTGAAGCCGAGAAAGGCAATCGGCGCCTGGCCGACGGGGACGTCATCACCGCCTGCCAGGCGGCCTGCCCGACCCGGGCGATCGTTTTTGGCGATCTCAACGATCCACACAGTGAGGTCAACCGCGCCAAGGCCTCTGCCCTCGACTATGCCTTGCTGGGCGAGCTCAACACCCGGCCGCGCACCACCTATCTGGCCAAATTGATCAATCCGAATCCCGAGCTTTCGGGCACCGGCGACGGCAAACCCAAGGCGGACAGCTGAGATGAGCAGCGCGGCCACACACTCCTACAGCGCGATTTCGCAGAAAATCAGCGGCATCGTGTTGACTGCCGGCGCGGCGCGCTGGTGGGTGATCTCCTTTGCCGTATGCTCGGCGCTGACGCTGGTGTTCTTTGGCGCGATCGGCTACCTGTTCTACAAGGGGGTCGGCATCTGGGGACTGAATGTCCCAGTGGTCTGGGGTTTCGCCATCACCAACTACGTCTGGTGGATCGCCATCGCCATGTCCGGGACCTTCATCTCGGCGGTCCTGCATCTGACGCGCCAGCCGTGGGGCGCCTCGATCAGCCGCTTTGCCGAGGCCATGACGGTTTTCGCGTTGGTGATCGCCGGCATTTTTCCCATCATCCATTTGGGCCGCCCGTGGTTCTTTTATTGGCTGACGCCCTATCCGAACGTGATGAGCCTGTGGCCTCAATGGCGCAGCCCGCTGGTGTGGGATTTTTTCGCGATCTTGGCTTACCTGCTGCTGTCGCTGATGTTTTGGTATCTGGGACTGATCCCGGACTTCGCCACCTTGCGCGACCGGGCGCGCGCGCGCGGCGTGCAGATCATCTATGGGCTGTTGGCGCTGGGCTGGCGGGGTGAGGCGCGCCATTGGCAGCGGCGCCAGAGTGCGCAGCTGCTGCTCGCCGCGCTGGCCGTGCCGCTGGTAGTGTCCGTGCACAGCGTGGTCGGTTTGGACTTTGCCGCCGGCAATACGCCGGGCTGGCACTCGACGATCTTTCCGCCGTTTTTCGTGGCCGGCGCGATGTTTTCCGGGTTTGCCATGGCGATGACCATCGTCGTGCTGTTGCGCCGCGCGTTCGATCTCGGCAACTTCATCACGGAGCGGCACCTTGATAATCTCGCCAAATTAATTCTCGCGATGGGCCTGGTGCTCGCCTACAGCTACGTGATGGAACTGTTCATGGCCTGGTACAGCGCGGATCGATACGAGATCTACACGACCCTTGACCGCATGGGCGGACCCTATGCGCCGGTCTACTGGAGTTTGATATTCTGTGTCGTCGTCGTGCCGCAGGCGCTGTGGTCGCGGCGCGTGCGCCACTCGCCGTGGGTGCTGTTCGGCATCAGCATCATCATCAACGTGGGCATGTGGCTCGAGCGCTTCATGCTGATCGTCACCAGCTTGCACCGTGATTTTCTGCCCTCCGCATGGGGCATGTTCTACCCGACGTTCTGGGACTGGGCGACCCTGATCGGTTCGATCGGCTTTTTCGGCTGGATGCTGCTGCTCTTCGTGCGCTTCGTGCCCTTGATCTCCATGGTCGAGATGCGCGAATTGCTCGCCCACCAGAGGGGCGCCCCATGAAATCCGGCGACGCGATGCACAGCTTGCTGGCCGAATTTTCCGGCCCGGAGTCGTTGCTGGAAGCGGCCAGGGCCGCCCATGAGGCCGGCTATCGACAGCTCGAGGCATACTCGCCGATGCCGGTCGAAGGGCTGGCCGAGGCGCTGGGACCAACGGATCTGGGGCTGCCGCGGCTCGCGCTGGCGGGCGGCATCGTCGGCGGGGTTTCCACCTTCGCCCTGCAATGGCTGAGCGTGACCGTCGACTATCCGCTGAATGTCGGCGGTCGCACACCGGCGTGGCCGGGTTTGATTCCGGCCACCTTCGAAATGATGGTGCTGGGTGCGGCACTCGCGGTATTTTTCGGGGCGCTGCTGCGCAGTGGATTGCCGCGACTGTACCATCCGGTGTTTGACGATGCCGGCTTTGCGGCTGCATCGAGCGATGGCTTTTTCCTGTGTATCAATGCCGCCGATCCACAATACGATTCCATGCGCACACGCGATTTTCTGGAGAACCTGCAACCCGTGCGCGTCGCCGTGGTCGAGTCCTGAGGAACCGTCGTGAGCCGAACCCAGAGTCGTCGCGCTTTTATTGTGGTGCAGCTCACGCTGGCCGGTCTGTGTCTTTCATTGCTGCCGGGCTGTGAAAAAGCCATGCGCAACATGTACGATCAACCGAAGTACGAACCGCTCGCGGAGAGCACCTTGTGGCCGGACGGTGAATCGGCGCGCACGATCGAGCCCGGCGTCGTCGTGCGCAGCGCCGGCACGTTCGCCGCGTCATCGAGCGGCCGCCGCGGAGATCTGACGGTGTCGGACTGGGCGGCGGGCGCAGCGGGCAACCCGGGCGCGCTCGCGCAACCGGCGCCGAGGGCCCCGCGAGTGACGATCGACGCCCTGCGGCGCGGGCGTGAGCGCTACGATATTTATTGCGCGCCTTGCCACAGCGTGAGCGGGGATGGCGACGGCATGGTCGTGCGCCGCGGCTTTCCCCCGCCCACCAGCCTGCATACCGCTCCCATGCGTGCCGCTTCGGACGCCCGTCTATTCGATGCCATTACCAACGGCTACGGCGTGATGTTTCCCTTTGCCGACCGGATCGGGCCGGCGGATCGCTGGGCCATCGTTGCCTATGTGCGCGCCCTGCAGCTCAGTCAGCACGCCAGCATCCGCGATGTACCCGAATCGGAGCAGCACGTGCTGCTCGAGGAGACACGTTGATCAGCGCAGCCACTCCCGCCGCACGTCGTCTGGGCACGACCTGCCTGGTGGCAGCGGTCGTCGGCGTGCTGCTGCTGATCGTGGTCGGTCGCCAAGGCGGGGAGTCTTGGCTGCCCTCGTATCTGTTCGTCTGGCTGTTCGTGCTCGGCGTTTCGCTCGGGAGCCTGGCCTGGGTGGCCGTGCACAATCTGACGGGCGGCGGCTGGGGCGAAACGGCCGGGCCATTTTTTCAAGCTGCACTGCGTCTCTTTCCGTTAAATGCGCTCCTCGCCGTGCCGCTCCTTTTTGCACCTGCCGGGCTGCTGCCATGGATGCGCGCGACTGGCGCCCCGGATGAGGGCGTCGTGGCCGCTCAGCACTGGTATCTGAACTCGGCGTTTTTCTACGGTCGCGCGATCGTTTATTTTGCCGTCTGGCTGGGGCTTGCCCGACTGTTGCGGAGCGTTGGTCCTTCCCAGACGCACCCGCACGATCGGCGCCGCCCCTCTTCGCAGGCCGTTTCCGCCGTCGGCTTTGTCTTTTACGCCATCACCACGACCTTTGCCGCCATCGACTGGACCATGTCGCTCACGCCGCCCTGGCACTCGACCGTCTTCGGTCTGCTCATCGGCACCGGCCAGGCCATCTCGGCGCTCGCCGGGAGCATCGTGTACGCCGCCGCGCTCGCCTGCGGCGTGGATGAGCCGCTGCGCCGGCGCTTTCACGATTTGGGCAATTTGTTGCTGGCGCTGATCATGGTGTGGGCGTATCTGGGGCTGATGCAGTTTTTGATCATCTGGATCGAAGACCTGCCCGACGAGATAACCTGGTTCCTGCTGCGCAGCCGAACCACCTGGAGCGCCCTCACGTGGCTCGTGGTGGTGGCCCATTTCGCGCTGCCCTTTGTGTTCCTTCTGTCGCGCGGCGCCAAGCGCGCGCCGGCGGTCTTGGCAACAGTGGCCATCCTCGTGCTGCTCGCCTGCCTGGCCGACAGCTTCTGGCTCGTCGTGCCAAACTTTCGCCCGCGGGGATTTGAACTTCAGTGGAGCGACCTGGGAGCGCTGCTGGCGATCGGCGGGCTCTGGTTGGGCTGCTTGATCTTCCTCATCGGGCGCCCGGCGGCCGACCCGCTGCGCAACCCTCTGGCCCAGGGAACTTGAACATGTCGCACAACGCATCCCCGGACCGAGTGCCGCCCGTGCAACCCGGGCAGCATAGTTTCGATCTCGACGTACGCTTCATCCGCTGGTTTTCGGTCGGGGTCCTGATGCTGCTGATCGTCACCGCGGCGGCGGCTTTCGCCATGCTCGGCGGCTTTCGAATATCCCTGCCTCGCGCTGCGTCCGCCGCCGCCACCGACACACAAAGGTCGGCGACCCAGGCCTTCGCGACCCTGCAAAGCGCGCCGCAGGACGACCTGCGCAGCTACCGCCGCGGCAAGGCAGTCGCACTCGAGGGCTATCGCTGGATCAACCGCGCCGACGGGATCGTGCAGATCCCGATTGAGCGCGCGATGGAATTGTTGTCCTCGGAGAACAATCGGCAGGAAGCTGCAGCCGGAATCGCGCCGGCGGTACCCGCTGCATCCGGGCCCGGCGCAGCGCAAACACGATGAGAATTTCAACCCGCATAGTGATGACCGGCCTCGCCCTCCTGCTGGCTGCGCAGCAGTCGGCCGCGCAGCAGTTGGACTCGCAGCCGGCCGTGCGAGCCGACCTTGGCCGCGCAATCACCGACCGCGCGGATTTTGTGCAGCACTTGGACGGAAGCCTCCCCGCCGATCTGCAGTTTCGCGATGAGCACGCCAATACGGTGCGGTTGGGCGATTTCTTTGGCGCCGGTCCCCTGGGCTTGGTGTTCGCTTATTATGGCTGTTCGAATCTCTGTCCGATGCAGATTCGCAACCTGGCCCAGCGGCTGGCGCAAACCCCGGGGGGCGCCGCAGGGCAGGCACGGATTCTGGTGGTCAGCATCGATCCGCTCGATTCGCCGGCATCGGCAATCCAGGCCAAGCACAAGTACCTCGATAATTTGCTGCCCGCCGCCCGCGCCGGGCGCTGGCAGTTTTTGAGCGGCTCGAGGGCCGACATCGCCCGCCTCACGGAGTCGGTCGGATTCAGATATGGCTACGACCAGAAGACGCACCAGTATGCCCATCCTGCGGGTTTTGTCCTGGTCACCTCCGCGGGAAAAATTGCGCGCTACTTTTTCGGTTTTGACTTTACCGCCGACGAACTGGGGCGCGCCTTCGACCAAGCCGCCGCCGACCGGATCGCCTCGCCGGTCGCGCGGCTGCTGATGGTTTGTTTTCACTACGACCTGGCCAATGCGCCTTACAACGCCCTTATCATCGAGGTGCTGCGCGCCGCCTCCGTCGTCATGCTCCTCGGCATGCTGGCGCTTGCCTGGCTCTTGCTCAGGCGCGCGCGGCGCGCGCGCACGTTGGAAACCTGAGCATGAATTCCCTGCCGTTTTTTCCTGTACGCGCCTCGACCACCGCCGGCCAGGTCGACAATCTGTATTTCGCGTGGCTCGCATTGTCGGGCGTCGTGGCGCTCATCGTCGCGCTGCTTCTCGTTTGGTTTGCCATCCGCTATCGCCGGGGATCCTCCGCCAATCGGACCGTGGCCGATGCCGCCGAATACGACCGGAGGTTGCATCGGATCGAAATCATCTGGACCGTCGTGCCACTGGTCTTGTTTCTCGCGATGTTCGTGTGGAGTGCCCGGGTCTACTATGTGAACGTGACGGTCCCGAAGGGCGCGCTGCCGATCTACATAGTCGCCAAGCAGTGGATGTGGCATGCCGAGCATCCGGCGGGCGAACGTGAAATCAACGAGCTGCATGTCCCGCTCGGCCGCCCGGTCGAACTGCTGATGACATCGCAGGATGTGATTCACAGCTTGTCGATCCCGGGGTTTCGGATCAAGCAAGACGTCCTGCCCGGCCGCTATACGACGCTGTGGTTTACTGCCGACCGCGCCGGCGAGTATCGCCTGTATTGCACGCAATTCTGCGGCGCCTCGCATTCGCACATGGTCGGCCGCGTGGTGGTGATGGAGCCGGCCGCCTTCGAGGGCTGGCTGTCGGCGCACTCCAGCGCCCCAAGCATGGCCGCGCGGGGCGCGCAGCGCTACCGTCAGCTCGGCTGCGACGGTTGCCATGGTGCGCAGGCCGCCGTGCGAGCGCCAAAACTCGAGGGCCTGTTCGGCAGGCCGGTTGCGCTGCGCGACGGCCGGTCCGTGCTCGCCGACGAGCGCTTCATCCGGGATACGGTGCTGCTGCCGAACCGGGACGTTCCGGCCGGTTATGAAGCCAGCATGCCTTCGTTCCGCGGTCAAATCGGCGAAGAAGAACTGCTTGAGATCATCGAGTACCTGAAGTCCCTGGGCAATGAAACCCAACAGGTGGTGCCATGAACAGCGCTGCAATCGTGTCAGAGGAAAATTATTTGAGCAGCGGTTGGAACTGGTGGTCGTGGTTGACGACCCTCGACCACAAGCGCATCGGGATTCTGTACACGATCACGATCACCCTGCTCTTCGGCATCGGCGGCTCGGCGGCCGCCATGATCCGCCTGGATCTCCTCACGCCGCACAGCCAGCTCGTCAGCGTCGAAACCTACAACAAACTGTTCACCCTGCACGGTGTGATCATGGTTTGGTTCTTTTTGATTCCTTCCATTCCGGCGACGCTCGGCAACTTTCTCGTTCCCATGATGGTTGGGGCGCGAGACCTGGCGTTCCCGCGCCTGAATCTGGCGAGCTGGTATCTGTTCGTCGGCGGTGCCCTTTTTACCATCTATGCACTGCTGGCCGGCGGCGTGGATACCGGTTGGACTTTCTATGCGCCGTATTCGACGACCTTTTCCACCTCGCAGGTGTTTGCGGCGGCCACCGGCGTCTTCATCGCCGGATTTTCATCGATTCTGACCGGCTTGAATTTCGTCGTGACCATCCACTCGATGCGCGCGCCCGGAATGACGTGGTTTCGCCTGCCGCTGTTCATTTGGGCGATGTACGCGACCAGCCTGATCCTCGTATTGGCCACGCCCGTGCTGGCAATGACCCTGATGCTGATGGGCATGGAGCGCATCTTCGGCGTCGGCGTGTTCGATCCGGCATTGGGCGGCGATCCTCTGTTGTTCCAGCACTTGTTCTGGTTTTACTCGCATCCGGCCGTGTACATCATGATCGTCCCGGCGATGGGGGTGGCGAGCGAAATCATCAGCTGCTTTTGCCGCAACCCGATTTTCGGCTATCGCTTCATGGCCTATGCGATGCTGGCGATCGCGGCCTTCGGCTTCCTGGTTTGGGGTCATCACATGTTTGTCAGCGGGCAGTCGGCTTTTGCGGGAACCGTGTTCTCGCTGCTGACCTTCCTCGTCTCGGTGCCCTCGGCCATCAAGGTGTTTAACTGGACGGCGACGCTGTACAAGGGTCACGTTTCCTTCCAGGCTCCCATGCTCTATGCCCTGGGCTTCGTCGGCCTGTTCACCATCGGCGGCCTGACCGGACTGTTTCTCGCCTCGCTGGGGCTCGACGTGCACATGCACGACACCTATTTCGTAGTCGCACATTTTCACTACATCATGGTGGGCGCGGCGGTCATGGCGTTCTTCGGGGGAGTGCATTTTTGGTGGCCGAAAATCACCGGGCGCATGTATCCGGAGGGATGGGCGCGCTTTTCGGCGATCCTGACCTTCATCGGCTTCAACCTCACCTTCTTTCCGCAGTTTATCCTGGGTTATTTGGGCATGCCGCGCCGCTACCCGGTCTATCCACCCGAATTTCAGGTGTGGAACGTCCTGTCCTCGGCCGGATCATCGCTGCTGGTTTTCGGCTACATTCTGCCGCTCGTCTACCTGCTGTGGTCGCTCCGCTACGGCGAGCGCGCTCCGGCCAATCCGTGGGGTGCCAAGGGCCTGGAGTGGGAAACGGCATCGCCGCCGCCAGCGGAAAATTTTCATTCGACTCCGCTGGTATCCGAGGAAGCCTATGCCTACGCACGAACGGAGGCGCCCCATGGCTGACGCCGCCGCGGCCATAGCTCCGCAATTCGACGACGCCGAGCAGCAGCGCACGGCCTCGAATTTAGGGATTTGGATTTTTCTGGCCACGGAGATCTTATTTTTCGGCGTGCTGTTTGCCGCCTATGCAATCACCCGCGTGCGCTTTCCGGAGGCGTTCGCCGCCGCCAGCCGCCTGACCAACCTACCCCTGGCCGGCATCAACACCGCGTTGCTCGTGACCAGCAGTCTGACGATGGCGCTGGGCGTACACGCCGCCCAGCACGGCGCACGCCGCGCCTGTGTCCACTGGCTAGGCTGGACCGTCGCACTCGGATGCGCCTTTTTGGCGATCAAAGCCGTCGAGTATCGCCTCGACTACCTCGAACACCTGGTGCCGACGCTCGACTTCCGCTATGCGGGCCCCCAGGCCGACCAGGTCGAACTGTTCTTTTACATGTATTTTTTCATCACCGGCGTACACGCCTTGCACGTCCTCATCGGCATCGGCTGCATCGCGACCATAGCGGTCATGGCCTCGCGCCATGCGTTCAGTCCGGCCTATTACACACCGGTCGACGTCACGGGTCTGTATTGGCACCTGGTCGATGTCATCTGGCTGTTCGTGTTTCCCGTTCTCTATCTGGTCTCACGGTCATGACAAACCGTACCTCCACCCGTCCGAGGGTCTACATTCTGGTCTGGTTGGCCCTGCTGGTCCTTTTGGCCATGACGGTGGGTTCTGCCTTTGTGCCGCTCGGCTGGGCCAACACTCCGGTGAATCTGGCGATCAGCGTGACGCAGGCCGCCCTGGTGATGCTTTTTTCGATGCACCTTCGGTCCGCGCATCCGCTGCTTAAAATCATCGCGGTCATCGGATTTATTGGAATCGCGATCTTGATAGCCCTGTCGCTGTTCGATGTGCTGACGCGCTAGCTCGGGAGAATCGATGATCAATTCGCTCAACTCCCTGCCCGCGCTGATTCGCGCGCTCACCGGCGCAGCCCTGCTGATGTGTCTGTGCGTGGTCGTATTGGGAGCGTACGTCAGGCTGAGCGACGCCGGGCTCGGCTGCCCGGACTGGCCCGGCTGTTACGGTCACCTCACTCCCTTGGGCGCGGCAACCGACTCGCGCGTTTTTTCCTCCCCCCTCGCCGGACGGCCGCTCGAGATCGGCAAGGCCTGGCGCGAGATGATGCATCGGTACGCGGCAGGCACGCTCGGGCTGCTGATCCTGGCGTTGGTGTGCATCGGCATCGCCAATCGCCGCGAACGAGTGCTGCCCTTGCGCTACGTGACGAGCCTGGTCGCGATCGTGCTGGCCCAAGCGCTGCTTGGCATGTTGACCGTCACCTGGCAATTGAAGCCGCTCGTGGTCACTTTGCATCTGTTATTCGGTTTCGCCACGCTGTCATTGCTTCTGTGGTTGGCGCTGTCGCTGCCCCAATTCGCCCGCTGGTGGCGGGCTGCGCCGATCGAGGCACGCGGCGCCGCGGCGCGGGCACGGCTGTTGGCACCGCTCGCGCTGATTGCACTTGCCGTGCAGATCGCGCTCGGCGGCTGGACCAGCAGCAATTATGCGGCGCTCGGCTGCCCGGACTTTCCCACCTGCCGCGACCAGTGGTGGCCTCGGGGCGACTACCGCTCCGCGTTCGAATTGCGGGGCTCCGCGGACCGCAGCTACGAGGGGGGGGTGCTGGACGCTCCGGCACGCACGGCGATTCAGTTCACCCATCGATTGGCGGCGCTCGTGGTCGCCGTCATGCTGCTTGGGGCGGCGTTGTCGGCGGTGCGGTTGCCGGGAAGAATCGTCCGCTACGCCGCCCTCCTCGTGATTGCGGCGCTGGCGATGCAGTTGCTCCTCGGCATGTCGATGGTCTTGCGCGGGTTTCCACTGTGGCTCGCCACCGCGCACAGCGCGGGTGCTGCATTGCTGCTCATGAGCACCGTCGGTTTGAACCGTGCGCTGCGGCCACCCGTATGAGCCGCGCTGAAGTCCGCTCGGCGAGCATCGCGCCCACCTGGCACGACTATTGGCAGCTCACCAAACCGCGGATCGTCGCGCTCATCGTGCTGACATCGCTGGTCGGTTCGCTATTGGCCGTACCGGGACTGCCGCGGCTCGATCTCCTGCTGCTCGCGAATCTCGGCATCGCGCTGGCCGCGGCCGGCGCAGCGGCCATCAACCAACTCCTCGATCGCGGGATCGACGCTCGCATGCGCCGCACCCTGGCCCGGCCCTTGCCGGCGGGGCATCTTAAGCCGCAACAGGCGCTTTGCTTTGCCCTCGCGCTGTGCTTCGCGTCGATGCTGCTCCTGGTCCAGGAAGTCAACGTGCTCACGGCCGTGCTGACATTCGCCTCGTTGCTCGGATACGCCGTGATCTACACCGTATGGCTCAAGCGAGCGACCCCGCAGAACATCGTGATCGGCGGCGCCGCGGGCGCAGCACCGCCGGTACTCGGTTGGATCGCCGTCACCGGCCACCTCGAGCCGCAGGCGTTGATCCTGTTCCTGATCATTTTCTTGTGGACGCCGCCGCATTTTTGGGCTCTGGCGATCGCGCGCCGCGCCGAATACGCCAAGATCGATATTCCCATGCTGCCGGTGACCCACGGCGTGGCGTTCACCAAACGGGCGGTTCTGCGCTACACGATCGCTCTGACGCTCATCACGTCGCTGCCTTTTTTGACGCGGATGAGCGGTGTCATCTATCTGGGTGCGGCTGCGCTCCTCGATGCGGGGTTTCTACGTTGCGCGATCGAACTCCAGCGATCCACGAGCGACGCGGTGGCGATGCGCATGTTCCGCTATTCGATCGCGTACCTCGCATGGCTCTTCCTGGCACTGCTGCTGGATCACTATCTGCCGACGACACAGCATCTTTAGACCGGATCAGCCCGTCCGGCGCAGCCCCTTCAATTGACGCATCAGCCGTGCACGGGAGGCCAGGGCGCGAACGGTGGATGTGGAGGTCCTCTGGTCGGTTTCGATTACCAGAAGATGGGTCAGGCCGCTTTCTTCGAACAATCGCAAAAGATCGCCGGCCCGCGCGGATTGGATGCTTGTCCAATCCACGGCCCGCAGCTGGTCCCATGGCGTCATGATGTCGGCGACTCGAATGTCCTGGTGGCGGCTGAAGTTGGAGGACTGCAGAAACTGAATCGGCTTCTCGCCCTGGATGTCATAGGAGGTGATGAGACCGACGAGACGCTGATCCTTGGCAACCAGGAGCGCGCGCACGCCCAGCCGGATCATGTCATTCAACGCATCGTCGATTTGCCGCTCGGTATCGACCGTAACCGGATGCTCCCGGGTGAAGTCCGTGACCGCACGAAGGGCCGGATCGCCGGGTTGAAGCGATTGTCCATCCTGTACCGACCGGCGCGGCAGCACGGCCTCGCCGACGGTTCTCATGGAAACCAAGCGCATGGTCACCGATGAAGCGTCCTTCATAGCCATTTGGAGCATACGCGGCGCCGTGTGGTTCCCGCAAATGGGTGTCGGCACCCGGCCGGGCGCGTTAATTTGCGCCCGCGCCCGCGGCTCATGCTATATTAATTAGATAGCTAATCATTAGGATGCGCTTTAATGCCCGACCTCGAGGAACGGTTTGCCGATGCCCTGCATGGAACCGCCCGATCCTGGCGTCAGGCGGTCGACCGCAGGCTCAAAGGACTGGGGCTGAGCCAGGCGAGCTGGATGACCATCGCCGTAGCCGCCAAGGCGCGAACTCCTTTATCCCAGTCCGAGCTCGCCGATAGGCTGGGGGTCGAAGGCGCCACCATGGTGGCGATGGTGGACCGGCTGGTGAAGGCGGGATTTGTCGCGCGCCAGCCCTCGAAGACCGATCGACGCATCAATTACGTCGTCGTGACCGAAGCCGGCAACCGGCTTTTCGCGACGGTGAAGAGCGAAGCCGCCGCGGTGCGCAAGGAATTGCTGGCGCATGTAGACCCCAAAAAACTCGCGTTGGCAACCGAGTTGCTCGAGACGCTGCAAGGAGTCATCGAGAGAGCCGCATGACGGACCGCGAGTCGTTCCGGCCGCTCGATCGACGCATGATCACGCTGTCCATCATGGCCGCAACGATCATGCAAACCCTCGACACCACCATTGCGAACGTGGCGCTGCCCCACATGCAGGGCGCGATGTCGGCCTCCCAGGATCAGATCGCATGGGTGCTGACCTCCTACATCGTCGCCGCGGCGATCGCCACGCCGCTCACGGGTTGGCTCGTGGATCGCTTCGGGCAGAAGGCGGTGTTTCTGGCATCCGTGATCGGTTTTACCGTCGCCTCCGCGCTTTGCGGGCTGTCGGACAGCCTGGCCGAAATCGTCGCGGCGCGCCTGCTGCAAGGCGTTTTCGGGGCGGCCCTGGTGCCCATGTCCCAGGTGGTCCTGATGGACATCAATCCGCCGGCGAAACAAGGCTCCGCCATGGCGATTTGGGGCGTGGGCGTCATGGTCGGCCCCATACTTGGCCCGACCTTGGGCGGGTGGCTCACCGACAGCTACAGCTGGCGCTGGGTGTTCTTCATCAACATCCCCGTCGGCATCATGACCACCTACGGCATTTGGAAATACATCCACCCGCGGCCGGCAGCCCGGCGCGTTCAATTCGACCTGTTCGGATTCGCCGCGTTGAGCATCGCGATCGGCGCGTTGCAGATGCTCCTCGATCGCGGCCAGCAGAATGATTGGTTCTCATCGACCGAAACCTGGATCGAGACGATCACGATGAGCGTGGCGTTCACCTACTTCATTGCCCATACTGCGCTCACCCGCGCGGACCGCTCGTTTCTGGATTACCGGTTGCTCAAGAACCGCAATTACGCGACCGGCCTCATGTTCATCTTCATCGTCGGTCTGGTGATGTACGCCACACGGGCGCTGATTCCCACCATGCTCGAGGACCTGCTCGACTATCCGGTGACGATCACGGGCCTGGTGACCGCGCCATCCGGCATCGGAACCATGGCCTCGATGCTCCTAGCGGGCCGCATCCTCGGTAAGATCGATCTTAGGCTGATCCTGTTCTGCGGGTTTTCAATCACCGCCCTGTCGTTATATCAAATGACCGGATATTCCCAGGATCTGTCGCAAAGCGACATCGTGTGGCCCGGAGTGATTCAGGGCATCGGCTTGGGATTCGTCTTCGTACCCTTGAGCACGGCGACGTTCGCGACTTTGAGCCCGGAAATGCGCGCGCAGGGGACGGCGCTGTTCAGCCTGGTGCGCAACATCGGCAGCAGCATCGGGATTTCCCTGGTGCAGGCCGTCCTGGTGCACAGCACCGCCAACGCGCATGCAGCGCTGGTCGAGCGCATCACGTACTCGAATCCCGCATGGACCGACCCGGCCATCGCATCGGCCTATGATCTGGGGCGACCGAGCGGCGCGGCAGCCCTTGACGCCTTGATTACGGCGCAGGCATCGATGATCGCGTACATCAACGACTTTCGGTTGATGCTTTACTTGACCCTGGCGGTCATTCCCCTGGTGCTATTCGTGCGCATTCCCGGCAACGGCGCCACGGCAGCCGCGCATGCGGTCATGGACTGACACCGTATGCCGCCCCTGCGGCGCGGCGACAATTGGAAATATGTGACCTGGTTCGCCGCCCTGTGGTGCCGGACAGTAGAAGAATTCCATCCATGTACGATAAACGCGAAACCGATTTTCTGGCGTATATTTTGGCCGCATTTGTCATAACCATCGGCGGCATCGCGGTCGGCGTTGCCTCCACCAATCAGGCCCCCGATAACACCGACACGTCCGATCGACCCGCGCTCACGATGCCGACGGAGGCAACCGCCGGACCGTCGGCGTCCAAGACTCCTGCCGCTCATCAAACCAAGGCCAGCCGATCGTCCCGATCACAGGAGCATTTGCTGTAGGGACACGGCTTTCTTGCCGCCGGCGATTCGCTGGCTGCCCACCTCACGAAATCCGAACCGCTCATGAAACCGGCGTGAGATTTCGTTCGGCGGATCCACATCGAACTCGCAGGTAATCCGTGTGATGCCCGCGGTGCGCGCACAGGTGAACAGATCCTCGTACAGGCGCGCCGCCAGCCCCTGTCCCCGTGCGGCGCCCGCGATCACGATGCGATCGATGTAGAGAAAGTCCGCGTATCGAGCCGCAAACCAGCGATAATTCGGGCTGTCGTAATCCGCGCCCTGCCGAAACGCCAACAGGAACCCGAGCACCGCGCCGTCGAGGAAGATGACGCGCCGGTACCATGCCTGGGGGTGCAGGAATTGCAGCCTCGGCAAGGGCAATGGACTCAGGAAATGTTCCGACTCGGCGTTGAGGCTCACCAGCGCCCCGAAATCCGATTCGGCGGACTCCCGGATGACATAACGCAGCAGGCGCCGATCCCGGCTCACTTCCACTGAGGTTGCCATTGCGGCACTCCTGACTGCCACAGGACAAATGCAATCCAATCGGCGGTGAGGGCATCGGTCTGCGTCTTGGTCGACCCGATGCCGTGGCCGGCCTCTTCGTCGATGCGCAACAGCACCGGCCGCGACGTGCCCGAAGCCTGAAAAGCCGCCGCCGTCTGCGCCGGTTCCCAGGGCGACACCCGGGGATCGTTCAAACCCGTGGTCACGAGGACCGCCGGGTACTGGGTGCCTTTTTGAATGTGGCTGATGGTGTCCATCTCGTACAGATTATTGAATCCTGCCTCCGTGGTGACCGTGCCGAATTCCGGAATGTTCGGCGGTCCGTTCGGCGAGAACTCAGCGCGCAAGGTATGGCTTGCGGGAACGAGATCGATGGCGCCGGCGAACAAATCGGGCCGCTGGGTGATTGCGCGTCCCACGGTAATGCCACCGGCCGATCCGCCGAGGATGAACAGTTTGTTCTTGTTCGTGTCCCCGCGTGCAATCAGAAATTCGCCGCAGGCGATCAGGTCGCCCCAGGTGTTGTGCTTGTTCGCATCCTTGCCGCTGAGGCGCCAGGCCTCGCCCAGTTCTCCCCCGCCCCTCACGTGGCATATGCCGTAAGTGATGCCCTGGCGCATGGCCGCGGCGCGGCGCACGCTGAAATCCGCGAGATCGGAGATACCGTACGATCCGTAGGCCTCGATGATGGCGATCCGCGCGCCACTCGCGTCCTTGGGTTGAACCAGGGACAGCGGCACCATGACGCCGTCGCCGGCCCGGGCGCTCAAGTCGCTGACGAGATATTTCGAGGAGTCGATATCGCCATGGGTGCCGATCTTCAAATCGGTAAACGACTTGTCCGAAGGTTGGTAAGCATACAAGGTCGGCGGCACGACCCAGCTGGACAGATCGATCGTCAGTCCGGCGGCGCGCGGATCCGCGAATGCCTCGCCGATGTGGCCCTGGACGGGTAACGGGATTTCTTCGATCGACGTCGTCCCGGTGGGAATGCGCAGCAGCTGCGAGTAGGCGCCGTGGCTCGCCCGCACATACAGTGCGTCGGCAGCGGCGTAAATGCCCTCAATGACGCGATCGGGCCGCGCCGGCACCAACACCGTGGCGGATTCGAGCCCCTGACCGGCGCGAACCGACAGCACTTTGAACGTCGGGGCATCCTTGTGCGAGAGCAGGAATATTTCCCGGCCGCGCATATCGAGGGCCGTGACCCCGTCGTCGCGCGTGGCCAAGGGCGACCAGGCGGTTTTCGGGTCGCTCACCTCATGGACGGGGGCGAGCCACACGGCGAGCTCGTTCTGCACGCCGTTGAGCGATAGCGCCGCCGCAACCGGCGCACCGACGCTCATCACCAGCGCGGGAAACTCCGCGGGATTGATGGGCGGACCATGCCCCACGGCGGCGCCCAGAATGGCGACCGGATCCGACCGCAAGTCCCAGGCGTCCGCGGTGGCATACTTGTAGGTGTCGGTCTGCGGGTCGGTGGCTGCGAGCTTCTTCAGCCGGATGAAATACAGAATTTTCGAATCGTCGCTCCAGGCCGTGGCGCCGAAGCGCGCGCGGTCGATGGGTCCGGCAATCCGCTTACCGCTGACGGCATCATAGACCGTCAATGCCGCATCCTCCGAGCCGCCCTTGGCGATACCGACCGCAACCTTGGCGCCGTCGGGTGAAGCGAGAAAGTAGTTAATGGCATACGGTTTGCCGCCGTCGGCTTTGCGCAGGGCCGCGATGTCGACGAGCTTGCGGATCCCTGATGCGTCGGAGGCCATCAAATCGAAATTATCGGATCCCGGCGCGCGCTCCTCGTAGAACGCCCGGCCGCCAAAGCGGGCGTAGCCCTGAATCAAGCCGAAACTCGCCGAGAATTTGGCGACCTCGGTCCGCAGTTGAGCGAGCGGCGCGATCGCCTCGAGCACGGAGCGCGTATAGCGGCCCTGGGCCTTCATCCATGCGATGGTCGATGGATCGAGCGCCTCCATGTAGCGATAGTTGTCCGTCACCTGCCGACCCCACAGGGTTTCGGTGACCGGCTTGACCGCGGCTGCCGGGGGCTTTGTCGGCGGCACGCTGGGGGTATCCGCCGCCGCTGCCGCAGGCCAAGCCGCCGCCATGGCGAGCAATGCCGCACCCAATCCAATGAGTCTGTCATCGCGCATGAAAATCACCCTTTTTCTTTTTAGCCATCGCCTGGAGCACCGCCTAGTGAATTGCCTGCGCGGCCGCGAGCCCCTCGCGGGCCAGGCGTCGATTCGGGTAGACCGCGAGCGTCTTTTGAAAGGAGCTGGCGGCTTCCTCGCGGCGTCCATCCGCCAGCAGCAGCTCGCCGAGCACCTCATCGAAAGGCTTGACCGACCATGGCGGACCGTATTCGAACACCAGGCGATCGGCCGCACCGATGGCCTCGCGAATCTGCGCGACGCCGGCGGATTTATCACCCTCGTAATATTGTATCGTTCCGGCGAGGACGTTCGCCATGAGCGTCGCCTGCTCGATCTCCTGGGCCGTGATGTTGTCGAGCCAGCTCTTCGTCACGCCGGTCATCCGCGTGCGCGCGCTCTCGATCCGTGCCCGCAGCTGCTCGAGCGCCGCGCGCGCCTCGCCCGGCTTGTCCGCGGCGGTGATCCCGCGCGCAAAATCATAGGCCGCGAAGTAATTGATGTTCGGGATGCCGCTGCTGTCCACCGGCGAGCGGGCGTCGGGAGCCGCGGAACCGCGGGTGTCCACCAGCCACATCGCACGGGCATGCGCCAAGCGCGCGCGATTGTCCTTGTCAGGTCCCGCCGCGACATCCTGTGCGACCGACTGCACCAGCTGTTGCGCCTCCCGGCGCTTGTCCTGCTGCAGATAGGCGTACTCCAGCCACAGCAACGAGTGATAACCGCGGTCTCCCTGGGCCCGCGCGGTCTTGAGCGAAGCGACATTGGCCTCGATCGCATCGTCCCACATGCCGAGCGCGAAAAAGATGTGCGACGGCATGTGCTGCGCGTGCGAGGCCGCGGGCGCCACCTTGCCGTAGCGGCGCGCGGCCCGCAGGCCGAGCGGCGCATGAATCGGGTCATCGTAGGCGTGGATGAGATAGTGCAAGGCGCCCGGATGCTGCCGGTCGATCTCATAGACCGCTTCGGCCTCGGCCGCCGCGCGCATGTAGTTGGCAATGTTCCTCTTGTTTCCGGTCAGCCCCATGATCGACAGTGCATAGAACGACCGTGCGTCGAGATCGTCCGGGTAGGCGCGTGCAAGGGTGCCCAGCGCGGCGCTGAAGTTCGCGTCGCGCCGCTCCTTGTCGCCCTCGCCGTAGAGCTGCTCGACGGAGGCGAGGTAGGCGCGTTCGCGAGCGGTCGGCGCTTTGGCGGCGCGCTCCTCGGGCGTGGCCCCGAGTTTCGCGAGCGCAGCCCGCGCCGCCTCCAGATCCTGCTCCCCCCAAAGCGTGTGGTTGTAGGTGAGCGCCTCGCCCCAGTACGCCATGGCGAAGCCCGGATCCTCGCGTTCGGCCGCTTGGAACGAACGGCGGGCCGCGGGGTATTCAAAGCTATGCAGGAGCAGCAAACCCCGCAGAAAATCCTGCTGAGCGCCCGGCGCCCCCGAATTGGGAAAATTCGTGGTGCCCAGCGCGCCGGTAATCGTGTCGGCGCGATGTTCGGGATCGTGGGCGGAAGCGGCGCCGACCCAAATGACCCAGCAGGCGAATAGCGCGGTTGCCGCACGCTTTGCTCTCATGATGCTCCCTTCGGGCGCTTGCGCGACGAGGCGCTCACGCCACGGAATCCGCGCTGCCGGTGGAGGGTTGGCCGGCTGCAGGGCCATGAGGTTCCGCCAGCAGTTTCCCCGCCTTCGGCGCCATCCATCGCTCGATGTCGTCGAACACGGTGAACACCGCCGGCACGATGACGAGAGTCAACAGGGTCGAGGTCGCCAGCCCGCCGATGACGGCTATGGCCATCGGCGATCGAAAATCGCTGTCCCCGCCCCACCCCGCGGCGACCGGCAACATGCCCGCCACCATTGCCACGGTGGTCATGACGATGGGGCGCGCGCGTTTGTGCCCCGACTCGAGAATGGCGTCCAGTCTGGATTTGCCGGCGCGCATCTCCTCGATCGCGAAATCGACCAGCAGGATCGAATTCTTGGCGACGATACCCATGAGCATCAAAAGGCCGATCACCACCGCAATCGAGAACGGCCGATTCGTGAGCAACAGCGCGATCGCGGCGCCACCGAGCGACAAAGGCAGCGCCGAGAGGATCGTGATCGGCTGGAACAGCCGGGCAAACAGCAGCACCAGCACCGCGAGCACCATCAGCACGCCCGCGCCCATGGCGAGCGCAAAATTCTCCATCATTTCCTGAAAGTATTCGGTGTCGCCCCGCTTGACCAGGTGCACGCCCTGCGGCAGATTCTTGAGCGTCGGCAGCGCGAAAATCTTCGCCGTCGCCGTCCCGAGCTCCACCCCCGGGCTGAGATCCGCCTCGAGGAAAGCGCGGCGGCTCTGGTTGAAGCGGCGTACCGCCGATGGGCCCTGACCGAACGACAATTCCGCCACCGACTTCAGCGGCACGGCGCTGCCGGACGCCGTCGGTACCGGCAGATTCTCCAACGTCGACAGATCGCGGCGCGCGCTTTCGATCAAGCTCACGCGGATCGGGATCTGGCGGTCGCGCAGGGAGAACTTGGCGCCGTTCTGCGGCAGATCCCCCAGGGTGGCAATGCGAATCGTCTGGCTGATGCTCTGTACGCTCACACCCAACTGAGCGGCGATATCGAGCCGCGGATGAACGACGATTTCCGGACGGGGCAGATCGCCCTTGATGCGCGGCGTACGAATCTCGTTCAAACCGCGCATCTCATCGATCACCTGGTGGGCGGTCCGCTCGACCAGCAAGGGATCGTCGCCGGTCAGGTACAGCTGGATGTCGCGTCCTCCCCCATTGTTGGAGAAATTCAAATGCCCGTCGGGAACTTTCGCGAGAATGGGCATCATGCTCTGCTCCCACTCCTTCTGGCTCATCTTGCGCTTATTGCGCGGCACCAAATTCACGTAGATCGTGCCGGTGCGAATTTCGCCGGAATCGCCGCCCACGAACTCCATGATGTCGGTCACCTGCGGGGACCTCCTGAGAAGTGCGGTGGCGGCGGCAGAGACCCTCGCCGTGTCCTCGAGGGTGCCGCCCGGAGGAAGTTCGATATCGAGCTCCGCATTGGCGAAATCCTCAGCCGGAAGAAAGGCCTGCGGGACGACCGAAAACGCGGCAAGTGAAAGAACGAAAAAAACCACTCCCGCAGCAATTGTCTTCCAGCGATTCGCGACGCACCAGCGCAGCGCAGACATATAAAGGCTCATCACGGGGCCGTCGCCGTGCGCAGTGCCCATCGTATCCGCGCGCAAGGCGTAGGCGGCCAGCACCGGCGTCACCAGCCGCGCCACCATGAGCGATATGAACACGGCGGCCGCCACGGTCAGGCCGAACTGCTTGAAGTACTGCCCGGTGATTCCGCCCATGAAGCTCACCGGCAGAAACACCGCGATGATGGTGAACGAGGTCGCCACCACCGCCAGGCCGATTTCATCGGCTGCATCGAGCGCCGCGCGGTAGGCGCTTTTGCCCATCTTGACGTGCCGGACGATGTTTTCAATTTCGACAATGGCATCGTCGACCAGCACGCCCGCCACCAGGGACAGCGCGAGCAGCGTGATCTGATTGAGCGTGAAATCCATCCACTGCATGAACGCGAAAGTCGGGATGGCGGACAATGGGATCGCCAGAGCGGCGATGACGGTCGCACGCCAACTGCGCAGGAACAGCCATACGACCGCAACTGCGAGTATCGACCCCTCGATAAGCGCATTCAGTGAGGAATCATACGTGCGCAGCGTGTGCTCGACGGTCGTCGAATTCAGGGTCACGTGCACCGCCGGATTCTCGCTCTGTATTTTGGCGAGTTCGGCTTGCACCGCGCGGTGTACGCTGACGTCCGAGGCGCCCTTGGCCTTGAAGACTCCGAAACTGGTCGCCGGGCGGCCGTTGAGGCGGGCGAGCGTACGCACCTCCGCAATGCCGTCGCGCACGTCCGCGACCTCGCCCAGACGGAACGAGCGGCCGCCGCTTGCGATGATCTGGGTTTGCGCCAGGTCTTGCGCCGTTTTGGCGCCGCCCAGCACACGGATCGCCTGCTCGCCGCCGCCTACCTGGGCCCTGCCGCCGGCGGCGTCGAGATTGAGCGCTCGCAACTGCTCGTTGACCTCGACCGCCGTAAGACCCAGCGCTTGCAATCGCGCCGGGTCGAGCTCCACGCGAATCTCCCGGTCGACCCCGCCGTAGCGCGAAACCTGCGCGACTCCGGGTACGGCCAACAGGCGCTTGGTGACCGTGTTGTCGATGAACCAGCTGAGCTCCTGCGGAGTGAGCGACGTGGTGGTCACCGCATAGTAGGAGATGGCACCCCCATCCACGCTCTCGCGTTGCACCAGCGGTTCCATGATCCCCTGCGGCAGATCGTTGCGCACCTTGGCCACCGCATCGCGCACGTCCGTCACGGCGCGATCGATCGGCGTACCGATCTGGAACTCGAGAAAGATGTTGACCGAGCCCTCCACGATGTAGGTGGTGATGTTGCGCACGTTGCCGATGTTCGAGATCGAGCCTTCCACTTTTTGCGCGATCTGGGTCTCCATTTCGCTTGGCGCCGCGCCCGGCTGCGCGATCAGCACGTCAACGAGCGGATACGCGATGTCCGGATTCAGATTGATCGGCAGACGCACGAAGGCGACGACTCCCAGGAAGAACAGCACCACGAACAACACCATCGGTGTGATCGGATGACGAATCGCCCAGGCGGAGATGTTCTTCACGAGCTGCCCGCGGTTTTGTCGACGGGAGTGACGATCTCGCCTTCCTGCAGAAACGCCCCGGCGGTCGCGACGACGCGCTCCTTGCCGCTGAGGCCGTCCCCAATGGTGACGCCGTTGGCGACGATGCCCGAGACGTGCACCGGACGCCGTTGCACCTTGTTTTGCGCATCGACGATCAGCACGTAGCTACCCTTCTCATCCGACAATACCGCGGTTTGCGGCAGCACGATGCGTTCGGCGTTGCTCACCGTCACTTCCGCACGTGCGAATGCGCCGGGCCGCAAATTGGGATCGGGATCGAGCGACACGCGGACGAGCCCCAAACGAGTCTGCGGATCGATGACGGCGCCCAAAAGCCGGACTCGGCCCGGGTAGGCCTGCGAGGCGCCGGTTAGGCGCACCTTGACGGGTTGACCCACCTGCAGGAGCGGCAGGTCCTGCTCAGCCACCTGGCCGCGCAGTTCGACTTCCTCGCCCTCGGCGAGCCGGAACAGTGCGCCGCCCCCGGGGCTCGCCATCTGTCCGATCTCGACATTGCGGGTCAAGATGAGGCCGTCCGCTGGTGCACGCACTTCGGTGCGCGCAAGGCGCGCTTGCGCCTCGGCCAATTGCGCAGCCGCCACTTTGACTTTCGCAGCCGCGGTGATCGAATTGAAACGGCGGCGCTCGGTCTCCTCGGCCGACAATGCGCCGGAGGCTCCAACCGCCACCGCGCGCCGGTACTCCGCTGCGGCGAGATCGGCCTCGGAGCGGGCAAGTTCCAGAGCGGCCTCCAAGTTGGCGACCTGGGGCTCGAGCACCGACACGTCGAGCCGCGCCAGCACCTGGCCGCGCTTGACGTGATCGCCGGCCTCCACATGAATCGCCGCGACGCGGCCGCCCTCTCCTTCGACGCCGATGGGCGTATCGTACCGGGCACCGATCGTACCGATGATGTTGACAGTGGTCGGGGTCGCGCTCAGGCCGACCTCGGTCACCGACACGGTCGGCATGCCGGACTTGTTGACCAGCGCGCCCTTCGCGGCGTGCGCCTGCATCAGGCGCAGCGCCAGTCCAGCGGCTATCGCCGCCGCCACGATCGCGAACAGCCAGATGGCGCGTCGCGCCGTGAGCCAGGCGGCCCCCTTGAGTGCATTCCGGTCGAAGCCGACGTCATTCATGCGATCACGTCCCAGGGATACCGCCCCTGGCCGAGTATGAAGCCCGCCAGCGAATCCATCTCATCGTCCTCGTTGCGTTCGATGCGGCGCACGTTATGCGCCATTCGGCGCCTCGCCTGGCGCGCGAACACCTGCGCGATGGCCAACGCCTGTGCAGCCGCATCGTCGGGGTTGCGTGAGGCGCCGGCGAGACTCGCCGCACGTGACAGGACGCACAAGCCGACGAACAAATCAACGGTGATGTCGGCCACACGCTTCAGCGCATGCTGGCGCCCGGCGATGCTCTTGCCGTACTTGCGCAGCAGAAAGTCCGCCGCCTTGGCGAGTTCCACCGTGTATTTCTCATAAATGCCGGCCGCTTCGCGCAGCTGCGGCGGAATCTTGCCGAGAATTTTGTCGCGACCCACTCCGGTCGCGTGGCTCAAGCGCTTTTCAGCATAGTCCGCCAGCACGCCGAACCCCTTGATCGGATGATTGAAAATGTCATCGATCGCAGTGCGCAATTCACCCAGCGTTTTGCCCAGGTCCTTTAGGCCGGAGAGCGCGATGTAGAGCCTGAGCACCTCGTTGGTCCCTTCGAATATCGTCAGGATACGCGCATCCCGCGCCGCTTTTTCGTACGGATAGCCGCACATGAAGCCGCTGCCTGCCGCGATCTGCAGCGCCTCATACGCGCCACGCTGGATCGCCTCGCTCGCGTATACCTTGCTGATCGCCGCTTCCACCGAGTAATCGTCGAGGCCGGAATCGATGTAGTGGGCGACCATCCACACCACGCTCTCCGCGGCAAAGCAGTCGAGAGTCATCTGCGCGATCTTTTCGCGAACCAATCCAAAATTGGCGATCGGCTCTCCGAATTGCTTGCGCGCCTGCGCCTGCTGGGTGGCAAGCGCGATCAGGGATTTCATCCCGCCCACCGCCCCGCCGCCTAAGCCGGTTCGCCCGTTGTTCAAGATGGCCATGGCGACCTTGAAGCCTTTGCCCTCGGCATCCAGCACATTTTCCGGCGGCACCCGCACGTCGGCAAAGCTCACGGTCGTGGTCGATGAGGCGCGGATTCCCATCTTGTCCTCGTGCGGCCCGTGACCCACTCCCGGCCAGCGCGATTCGACCAGAAATGCGCTGATCTTGCCGGCGCCCGAGGCGGTGCGCGCGAACACCGTATACAAATCGGCGATCCCGCCGTTGGTGATCCAGATCTTCTCTCCGTTGAGCGTCCACGTGCCGTCCGGATTCTTCTCGGCATGCGTACGAATGGATGCCGCGTCGGATCCCGCCCCGGATTCGGTCAAGCAAAATGCGGCGATCATCTCGCCGCTGGCGAGCTTCGGTAGATAGCGCGAACGTTGCTCGGCGGTGCCGAACAGCAATATTCCCTTCATGCCGATCGAGCTGTGGGCGCCGAAGGTGAGCGACACTGAACTGTCGTGCGAACTGCTTTGGCTCAGGACCCGTGCGTAGCCCGCGTTGGACAGGCCGAGGCCGCCGTGCTCTTCCGGGATGATGAGTCCAAAGAGACCCAGATCACGCAGCCCCTGAATGAGTTCCGCGGGCTGCGCCGCCTCCCGGTCCCATTTTTTGAAATCCGGCTGCTTGGGCGCCATGAATTGGTCGATCGCCTCGAGCATCATGCCCAGGACTTCGCGGTCCTTGTCGCGCAGCCGCGGGTAGGGAAGCAGGTCCTCTTCGACGATTCGCCCGGCCATCAGACTCTTCGCGACGCTCATCGGACAGGCTCCATTGGCCTACTTGGCTATTCGATCGATCACGAGATCCCGCGCACCGTCCCGGCCGACCTCATAGGTCAGTTCGCCGTACAGGTCCCCGGCGGCCGGCAGCGGTTGTCCGCTGAAGGACACCCGCGCCACAATGGATACCCGCTGGCCTGGCGCCATTGTGCGTCCCGCAACCATCGAATCCGCGGACGACAGATGTATCTGCGTGCCAATAGCCGAACTTGCGAGGCGCTTGGCCGCGAGCGGCGGGCCCTGGCCGCCGGGCTCGCGGGCAAACACGAAAAGTTGCGCGGTGTCCGTCAGGCGCGACTTCAGAGCCGGCGCAATGCTGAGATTGATCGTTGCCTGAGCCTCGGGGCGGCCCGGCACACCGGTTGGCGACGCCCCGGATGCGGGCTCCGCACCGGCAGAGCCCAATTCGGCAATTCGCTCATCGAGCATGGCGTCGATTTGCGCCGGCGGGTGCATATTCTTGAGCGCCTGCCATCGGTTGCGCGCCGCCGCCTGGTCGCCGCGCGCCGCGGCAGCAAAACCGCCGTACAACAAGGCCTTCGGGTTGTTTGGCGCCAAAGTCACCGCCTTTTCAAAGAGCTCCGCCTCCGCCGGCGTGAGGTCGCCGCCGTCGCGCAGGCTCATCGCTTCGCCCAGACCCAACAGCGCATCGACGTTGCCGGCGTCCAGGCCGCGCGCATGCTCGTAAGCTGCAACGGCATCATCCCCCCGCTCGAGCGCCAGATAGGATCGCCCGAGCATCAGCCATCCGGCAAGGTCATTGGGCTGATCGTGCAGATGCCGCTCGAGCTTGGCCACCATCGCGAGCACGTCCGGGCTCACTTGCGCCTGCGCCGTCGCGTGCCAATTCCAATTGGACCACAGCGGATATAGAACCGCGGAGGCGCCGATCACCATCGCCCCCGCCACCGCACCCAGGAGGCGGCTTCGACGATTGCGGATCAGCGGCAAGGCCACGGCGGTCGCGGCTATCGCCGCCATGAACGCGGCGACAACGAGAAATGTGTTCATTTATTACGTCGGCCCCTCAGCGGGGCTCATCGTCCAGCGGCAAGCGCGAGCGCTGGCGCGCCACGCGGAAAATGATAATCACACCCAATGCGAGCATGATAAACGGAGCGCCCCAAATAAGCAGCGTTTTCGGCTCCACCGGAGGGCGGAAGCGCACGAATTCACCATAGCGGTCCGTCATGAAGGCAAATATCGCATCGTCGCTCTTGCCCGCAGCCAGCATTTCGCGCACCTGGCGGCGAAGGTCCGAGGCAAGTTCGACGTTCGAATCGGCGATCGATTCGTTCTGACACACGAGGCAGCGCAATTCCTGGGTAATGTGCTCGTAGCGAGCTTGCAGCGCCGGATTTTCGAGCTGGCCGTAGGCGTCGAGCGCCGGCGCCGGCATCGCTCCCCGCGCCTGGAGTGCAGCACCGATGCCGAATACCGAAGCAAGCAGGAGTGCCGCGATCTTCACGCGCCGCCCCGGCGGGCCGCATCGATTCGCGGCACGAATTCGCGCTCCCAGACCTCCGCGGTCATGGGGGAGATGAACTTGTAGAGCACGCGGCCCCGGCCATCCACCAGAAAGGTTTCCGGTGCACCGTAGACGCCCCAATCGATCGCGGTGCGGCCGTCCGTGTCGAAGGCGACCGCCGCGTAGGGATTACCCAATTGTTGCAGCCACTGCCCCGCCTTGCCGCGCTCGTCCATGTAATCGAGACCGATGATGGGCACCTTGTGCTGCTGCGCAATGGCCAGCAGCGCCTCGTGTTCTTGCCGGCAGGCAACGCACCACGTACCCCAGACATTCAGCACATAAACCTGTCCCTTGAGGTCTGCATTGCTCACGATGCGATTCGGTTCCAGCACGTCGGTCAGCGTGAATAGAGGCGCCGGTTTTCCGATCAAGGGAGACGGCAAGGCATGGATGTCCCGATTCGGGTTGAGGCCGAAGGCAAACAGAACCGCCAGCGCGATGAATGCCGCACACGGCAATAGGAACTTCCACATCAGGCCGACCTGTAGCTTGGCTCCGGGCCGGGCGGCGCGGCCGCCGCGGCGCCCGACGCCGCCTTCACCCGAACCCGATATCGCCGGTCGGTAGCCGCGACGAGTCCGCCCAGCGCCATCACCAATGCGCCGAGCCAAATGTAGCGGACCAGCGGCTTGTATTGGATGCGCATGCTCCAGGCGCCGTTGCCAAGGGGATTACCCATGGCCACGAACAGATCCCGCGACCAGCCCACCGAGATCGCCGCTTTGCTGTTGTCCGATTGTTGCGCCCGGAAATGGCGCTTTTGCGGTTCCAAGACGGTGACCGGCTTGCCGCCGTGCGTGACCACCACCAGGGCTTGCACCGCATCGTAATTCGGCCCGCGCACATCGACGGAATTGACGAAACGGAATTCATACCCGGCGATCGAATAGCTGTCCCCCGGCTTGAGCGCCACGTCCTTCTCGATCTTGTAGCTTTCCACGCCGCTCGCGCCAATCGCGAAAATCCCGACGCCCAGATGCGCGATTGCCATGCCGAGGAGCCCGGCGGTGAGCGCCTGACCCTGCCTCAAGCGGCGAATGGGTTCAATAAGGGCGGAAAAAATGATCCAAAATCCGAAGCTGAAGCCGATCAGTCCAACCCAATGAAACGAACCGAACCCCCAACCCTGGATGAGCACCGACAAGAGCACGGCGAACCCGAGCATCCAGCCGAGCGGCCGGGCCACCGCGGCGATTCGGCGCCGCCGCCACGCCGAGTGCATGCCGATGGCCATGAACACCATCAGCGGCAGCACGGGTATCAGAAACATCAACGCAAACACCGGCGGTCCGACCGAGATCTTGCCGATGCCCAATAACTCATAGACCAGGGGCGACAGCGTGCCCCACAGCACGAGACCCGCCACGCTCACGAGGATCACGTTGTTGACCAGAAGAAAAAATTCGCGCGAGAAAAGCTCGAATCCCCCCGGCACGTACAGCTTCGGCGCGCGCCACGCGTACAAGGTGAGCGAACCGCCGATGGTGATCACCAGGAATGCGAGGATGTACAGGCCGCGCGTCGGATCGCTCGCGAACGAGTGCACCGAGACCAGCACACCCGAACGCACGATGAAAGTGCCCACCAGACTCAAGGAGAAGGCGAAGATGGCGAGCAGCAGCGTCCAGCTCTTGAAGATGCCTCGCTTCTCGGTGACGCTCAAGGAATGGACCAACGCGGTTCCGACCAGCCAGGGCATGAAGGAGGCGTTCTCGACCGGGTCCCAAAACCACCAGCCGCCCCAGCCGAGTTCGTAGTAAGCCCACCAGCTCCCGAGCGCAATCCCGATGGTTTGGAAGATCCACGCAAACAGCGTCCACGGCCGGGTCCATTTGGCCCAGGACTGATCCAGCCGCCCCTCGAGCATCGCTGCGCATGCGAATGCAAATGCCACGGAGAATCCGACATAGCCCGTGTACAACATGGGCGGGTGAATCGCGAGCGCAAAGTCCTGCAGCACCGGGTTCAAATCCGCCCCGTCCTGTGCGGCGGGCATCAGCCGCACAAAGGGATTGGAGGTCCACAACGTGAACAACATGAAGCCGCAGCTCACGAGCCCCATCACGCCGAGCACCCGGCTCGAAAAGGTCTCCGGCAGCTGGCGGCTGAACGCGGCGACCGCCGCACTCCAAATCGAGAGGATCAAGATCCACAGCAGCAGCGAGCCCTCGTGCGCGCCCCACAGGGCCGCGACGCGATAGAACACCGGCAGCTGCGAATTGGAATTGCGAGCCACGTAGAGCACTGAGAAATCGTTGTTCACGAACGAATAGACCAGGCAGCCGAAGGCCATCACCACGAACACGAATTGCCCCGCCACCGCCGGGCGCGCCACGCTCATCCATTCGGGCTTGCCGCGCCATGCGCCGCCCAAGCCGAAGAACGCCTGCGCGAGGCTCAGCACGAAGGCCAAGGTGAGGGCGAAAACGCCAAGTTCAGGTGTCATTGCGCACTCCGTGACCTACCCGGTCGGCCCTGGCGCAGGCGCCGGCGTCGAACCCTGCGCAGAGCCTTTTGCCACTGCCTTCTGTTTGAGCGAGGCCGCGACTTCCGGGGGCATGTATTTCTCATCGTGCTTGGCGAGCACCTCGTCGGCCACGAAGGCCCCGTTGGGTCCCATGGTCCCATGGGCGATGATTCCCTGCCCCTCTCGAAACAAATCGGGAAGCACCCCGGTGTATTCGACCGGCACCTCGTGCGCGAAATCCGTCAGCACGAATCGGACCTTGAGATCGCCGGGCTTGCGCGCAACGCTGCCCTTGACCACCATGCCGCCGACTCGAAAGCGCTTGAGCGCGGGCGCCTGACCCGCCGCAATCTGGCTGGGATCGTAATAGAACATGATGTTCTCGCGCGAGGCCATCACGGCGAGCGTCACCGCGGCGGTGACGCCGCCCAGGATGCCGAGCACCACCCATAAGCGCTTTCGACGCGGGGTCATGGTGAATTCTCATCGCTCATCGCGAGGGCGCGCGCCGCTCGCTGCCGAGCCGCCGCATGATAGCGTCCCGCGGACCACAGGTTCCAGGCGAGCACGGTGCAGGCAAAGCCGAAGCACGGCCAGACAAACCGAGCGTACCCCCCCATGGACCAAAATTCCCCGCCAGTCACGATTTAATAGCCTCCCGTATCCAACTCGCTTGGCGTTCCCGATTGAGAACCTCGCCGCGCAGCCGCATGCAAAGCACCGCCCCGAAGAAACACATGAACCCCAGCAACATCGACAGCAGCGGCAACAGCATGCTGGGCGGCATCGACGGTTTGCCTAGTTTAGCAACCGTGGCACCCTGATGCAGCGAGTTCCACCAAAGGACCGAATAATGGATTATCGGCACGTTTACCAGACCCACGATCGCCAGCAGAGCCGCCGCCCGGTCCCCGCGGCTTGCGTCCTCGAACGCCGAGCGCAGCGACATCACGCCGGCATATAAAAACAACAGGATCAGTTCCGAGGTCAAACGCGGGTCCCAAGCCCAATAGGTGCCCCACATGGGGCGCCCCCACAGCGATCCGGTGACCAGGGCCAACAAGGTGAACGAGGCGCCGATCGGGGCTACCGCCGCCGCGACCGCGTGACCCATCTTGATGCGCCAGATCAACCCTATGGCTCCCGCCACCGCCATGGTGCTGTATGCGAACATGGATATCCACCCGCTCGGGGCGTGCACATAGATGATGCGAAAAGCGTCGCCCTGTTGGTAATCGGGCGGTGCAAACACGAGCCCCGCAATCGCGCCGTAGCCGATGGCGATCGCCGCCGCGGTCAAGAACCAGGGGATGAGTCTCGCGGCAACGCGATACACATGCGGGGGCGATGCGAGCCTGTAAAACCATGTCCACATAAACTCGGCCCCCGTTCAGTCAAGCGCAATGCGCAGCGCAGCGGCCGCGGCGAAGGGCGCCAGCGTAGTGGTGAATACACAGAGCGACCCCAGAAAATACAGCGCTCCGGTCGCGCTGCTCCCTGAAATCGCGCGATCCGTCGCTCCGGCGCCGAAGATCAGCAGCGGCATTGCCAGCGGCAGCACGATCAAGGACAGGAGCACGTTGCCGCGGCGCAAGCCCACTGTAAGCCCGGCGCCGATGGCACCCAGCCAGCTCAATGTCAGCGTGCCCAACGTCAATCCGACCAGCATGGTCGCAAATGCCGAGACCGGAACGGCGAGCCCGATGGCGACCACCGGCGACACCAATACCAGCGCCGCTCCGCTCACCAGCCAGTGCGCCAGCGTCTTGGCAATGACAATCGTGGCCAAGCCCTGTCCAGACAGCGCCAACTGCTCCAAAGTTCCATCGTCCGCATCGTTCTTGAACAGCGAATCCAGCGACAAAAGCGAAGAAAGCAGTGCGGCAACCCACAAAACACCCGGCGCCATGTCTCGCAGGAACGACAACTGCACGCTCAAGCCCAGCGGAAACAGCGTGGTGACGATCAAAAAGAACACGAGCGGCTGCAGCACCTGCTCCGGTCGCCGGAAACTGAGTCGCAGGTCCCGCTGCACGATGAGCATCATGGCTCGCCACGCGCCCACGTTCATCCTTTCAGCTCCATGCGGTGCTGTGTCGCCTGAAGCTTCAGATCCTGATGCGCGACCACGAGCGCCATTCCACCGCCGTTCACGTGCTCCTCGAGCAACGAGGACATCAGCGCCGATCCCGCCGCATCGAGATTGGTAAAGGGTTCATCCAGCAGCCACAGAACCGCCCGCGCGGCCAGAATGCGCGCCATCACCACACGGCGCCGCTGGCCCGCGGACAATACCCGTACCGGCAAATCGGCACAGACGGCGACGCCGGTGCGCTCGAGACACTCGCGCAATTCCGACGGCGGGGCGCGCCGCTTCAGGCTCACCATGAAGCACAGATTTTCCAAGGCGGTCAGATCCCCCTTGAGCGCGGTCTCATGAGAGGCGTACGCGAGTGCGGATTGATACTCCGATTGCACCTGCGCAATCGGCTCACCGTGCCAGGCGACGCTGCCCTGTTCGGGTTTGAGCAAGCCGGTGGCCACGCGCAGCAAGGTCGTCTTGCCGGCACCATTGGGCCCCGCGACATGCAGCAGTTCGCGCGGCCGCAGCTCAAGGCATATGCCCTTGAGCACGTGACGATCCCCGCGCCACACGTGGACCCTATCGATGGAAAGACCCACTGCTGCGCTGTTCATCGGGTCGCGAGCTTAACCAAATCAAGCGGTTGAAGCTACCTAGCCGCCGTCTCTCTCGGCAGAATAAGGGGTGATCGCCTCCGCTTTAAGGCTCGGCAGCGTCTTGATGCTGCGTATCACTTTCAGGCGCGCAGCCAGCGCGGCGAGCAGCAGCGCCGTGAGTCCGGCAAACGCCAAAGCCACGCGCAGCCCGAAATGCTCGCCCAACCAGCCCCCCAGCAGCGCGCCGGGCCCCGCCGGCAGCAGAATCAGCCAACGCATGGTGCTGGTCATGCGCCCCAGCATCGGTGCCGGCGTGACGGACTGGCGCAGCGACAAAAAATTGATGAATATGAATACGGCGCCCAAGCCGAAGCACAGCAGCATGGTGGCGTAGGCGGCGATACCCACCCGGTTCAATGGCGCCACGGCGAGCAGGAGCCAGCCGAATCCGCAGATCGCGAATCCAAGCACCAGTGTCGGCCCGGGTCCGAAACGCCGCGCCACCCGATAGCCGAACGCGCTGGCGATGACCGTGCCCACTCCGAGGGCGACATAGCTCAAACCGACCTCGCGCTCGGTCAATCCCAGCTGGCGGGTCGCGAACAGAATCTGCACCACCATCGCCGCTTGATTACACAGCTCCCACACCCCAACGCAAGCCGCCATGGTGATCAAGAGTTCGTGGCTGCGCACGAAGTGCAATCCCTCGCGCATGGCCGGCCAGAACGGCGGATTGACCGGGCTCGGAGTTTCGTTCACGGTCACGCCGCGCAGAATCGACGCCGAGATCAGCAGCAGGAAGGCATCGGCCAAAAGCGCAAGGGGTGCGCCCGTCACTTTGATGAGGGCTCCGGCAGCGCCCGGTCCCGTCACTTCGGCGGTCGAGGATGCCAGGGCGTTTTTTGCATGCGCCTCGACCAGCCGTTCGCGCGGCACGATCTGCGTCAGCACGATTTGTGCCGCGCTGCCCGCCGTGGTGTTCACCGCGCCGATCACGAATCCCACGAAATACAGCCACTGCATCGACAGCCAGCCGAGCCACCACGCCAACGGCACCGACGCGACGGTGATGGCGATCGACATTTCGCCGACGACGTAGATCGGCAGCTTGCGCACCCGATCGAGCCACACGCCGGTCGGCAGCGAGAACAGGACGAAGGGAAACAACTCCGCCGCGCTCAATAGCCCCATCTGGGTGGGAGACGCGTGCAGCAGTACCGCGGCCGACAGCGGCAGTGCGAGCAAGGTCACCTGGCCGCCGAACGAGGAGATGAGAATCGACGTCCAAAGCCGCCGATAGGTCGCATCGCGCAGCAGATCGGTGGGGCCCAGCGCAAAACGCTGAAGCCACCGCATCGGCGGCAACCGGCGAAGCGACGCGATGTTCATGGATCATTTCGGCGTACGAACGAGAATTTCAAAGCATAGCGGAGGGGCGCGTTCGGCGCCTAACCGTATCCGTCAAAGGCCTCGCGACGGCGGCGCGAGCACGCGCTCCAGGCGACGCCCCCATGTCGACGCGAGGACGCCGCCCACCGCCGCAATCGCCGCATGCAGCGCCCAGAACTCCCACGGATTCATCCGTTCGAACCCCGCGCCGATCCGGCCGATGGTGACATTGGAGAGAAACAGGGACAGGAACGCGGTTCCCATCAAGGTGGCGCGAACCCGCGGCGGCGATGCGCGCGACACGAGCGCGAGCAGCGTCGGCCAATAGTAGAGAAACGCCACTCCGAGCAGCACATCGTAGGCGATGGGCACGCCGATCGGCACGCGATCGGTCGCCGCACACCCCGCCGCCAGCAGCAAATTCGCCGCGCAAGCGATCCACGCTCCGGTGCCGATCTTGGCGATCTCCGCGGGTTCGGCGCCGCGCAGCGCCTGACGGCGCCACAACGCCAATAAAAACGGCACCGCCACGATGCTGACGAACGGATCGATGGAATTGAACCACCCGGTGGGTATGCGATAGCCGAGCAATTCGAGGTCGACGCTGCGGTCGATCCAGATCAAAGCCACGTTCGAGTTCTGATAGTAAGCAATGGATTGGAACATGGTGATGAACATCACCGCGAACAGCGCGCCGATGGTGCGCCACTGCGCGCGATCGAGCGGCAGCGCGGCGGCGGCGGCAGGGCGGGTCCGCACGGAGGCAGAGAGCTCGCGATAGCCGGCGAGGTACGTTGCAAGACCGATCAGCATCAGAAGTCCGGCGAGGCCGAAGCCGGCATGCCAGCCGTAGATCTGCGCCAGCAGTCCGCACAACAAAGGACCCGCCACCGCGCCGACATTGATGCCGATGGAGAAAATCGAAAATCCGCGGGCGCGCCCCGCTCGGTCGGTCTCGGCATAGAGGCCGCCCACCTGGGTGGATATGTTGCCCTTGAGAAATCCGCATCCCACGATCAACAGCAGCAGCGCGAGCAGGAACGAGGCATCGAATGCCATCGCCAAATGGCCGGCGCTCATCAACACCGCGCCGAGCGCCACCGCATTGCGCTGACCCATCCAGCGATCGGCGACCCAGCCTCCGAGCACGGGCGTGAAATAGACCAAGCCCGTGTACAGGCCGAAAATCTGCGAACTCAGCGCGATGGCGCTCATCCGACCGAACACGCCTTCGACGATGGAACGAAATGCGGTGAATCCCACGACGTGTTCGATGTGGCCGGGCATGATGAGCGCCTGGCTCATGTAAAGCACCAGCAGCGCCGTCATCCCGTAATACGAGAACCGCTCCCAGGCCTCGGTGAACGCAAGATAGCCGAGGGCGCGCGGCTCGCCGAAAAAAGTGCGCTGACGAATTGCCGTAGCCGGCGGCAACACACCGAGGATGGTCACATCGAATGCCCGATTGCGCCGGCTAGTGAGCGGCGGGGCCGTCAGTGTAACCGCGCCGCCGTGTATGCTATAGAGGCAACGCGCAAATAAACAACGCACGGCGCGCTCGCCGTCGAATAAGGTGGATCGCATGGCAGATGGAGCGGGAAATTCGATGACGCGGCGACGGCTGCTTTCGATGATCGGTCAGACCGCGGGCAGCGTGGCGATGTATCAGGCGCTGAACAGCCTGGGGTTTGCGGGTGAATCGACTTTCACGGGCCCGATCGAACTCCACGGCGCACCCAAGGGCGCCTCGGTATTGGTGCTCGGGGCCGGGCTCGCCGGCATGGTGGCCGCCTACGAGCTGCGCAAGGCCGGTTACCGGGTGCAAGTTCTTGAGTACAACGACCGAGCCGGAGGCCGCAATTGGACCCTGCGCGGCGGCGACCGCTACACCGAATTGGGCGGAGCCGCCCAAGCGTGCCGGTTCGACCCCGGTCTCTACATCAACCCGGGCCCGTGGCGAATTCCGTATCACCACCGCGGCATGTTGAATTACTGCAAGCTCCTCGGCGTGCCGCTCGAAGCGTTCGTCCAGGTCAACAACAACGCCTATATTCACAGCAGCCAAGCCTTCGGTGGCAAACCGCAGCGCTTCCGCGCCGTCAAGGCCGACTATCAGGGTCATGTTGCAGAACTTCTCGCCAAGGCTACCCAGAGCCATTTGCTCGATGCCGAGGTGAGCGCCGATGATCGGGAAAAGCTGCTGGCCTCGCTGCGCAATTGGGGAGCGCTCGACAAGAACTATGCCTATGTCAAGAATTTCGACAGCAGCGACCGGCGCGGCTTCGCCGAGGACCCTGGCGGCGGGCTCAGCGGGCGCCCGGTGCTTTCAGAACCGGTTGGATTGACCGATTTGCTTCAGTCTGAACTGTGGGAGGCGCTGTCCCTTTGCGACTACTACGACATGCAGACCACCCTGTTCCAACCCGTCGGCGGCATGGGTGTGGTCGGCCAGACTTTCGCTCGCGAGTTGGGATCCGTGATTCGCTACAACGCCAAGGTCATCGACATCCGCCAGGACGAACGCGGCGTCAGCGCCACTTTCGAGGACCGGGCGGCGTCGATGAATCGCCACACGGTCGCCGCGGACTGGTGCGTGTGCACCATACCCCTGTCGATCCTGAAACAGATTCCCATGAACGTCGGTCAACCCATGACCGAGGCAATCGCGGCGGTCCCCTACGGTGCCGCGGTAAAGGTGGGCCTGCAGTTCAAACGCCGGTTCTGGGAACAGGACGAGCAAATTTACGGCGGCATCACCTACACCGACCTGCCGATCACCAATATCGGCTATCCCAGCACCGGCTATTTTGGCGGCGGCAAGGGCGTGCTGCTCGGGGCGTATATGTTCGGTCCCAACGCGACCGAATTCACTGCGCTTGCGCCGGATGAAAGAGTGAGGAAAACCGTGGAGTATGGCAGCCAGATCCATCCGCAATATCGGGAGGAGTACGAGAACGGGATTTCCGTTGCCTGGCACCGTTCGCCGTTCACGCTCGGCTGCTTCGGCATGTGGTCCGATGAAGCGCGCGCGCGCCACTACGATAATCTGTGCCAGATCGATGGGCGCATCGTGCTCGCGGGAGAGCATGCCTCGTATCTGGCGGCCTGGCAGGAAGGTGCGGTGACCTCGGCCTTGGATGCGATCGACCGGCTGCATCGGCGAGCGGTCGCGGCAGGAGCTGCCCTATGAGACCGATTACTGCAATCCGTATGCGCACCGCCCGGATGCGCGCAGCGATAGCGGCGGTATTCGGGCTGCTGACCGTCTCCGGCATGCAAGCGCCCGTTCAGGCGCAGACCTCGCGCATGTTCTTCGCGCAAAAGCTGACCACCACCAACGGCGCCGAAATCTACCAGCATATCTGCCAGGGTTGCCACATGCCCGACGGCCAGGGAGCGGCGGGCGCGGGCCGGTATCCGGCTCTCGCCAAGAATTCCGATTTGAAATCCCCGACCTTCATGGCGCTGACAATCCTGGACGGGCGCAGCAACATGCCGGCATTTGGCGCCAAGCACGGCGCGGGGGCGATGTTCTTTTCGCCGCCCGCCCTCAGCTACGAACAAGTTGCGGCCGTGATCAACTACGTGCGCACGCATTTTGGCAATCACTACACCGGCCCGATCAGCGCAGCGCAGGTCGAGGCACTCGATAACGCTCCGTAAGAGGACACATCCATGTTCACGCTCGCCCGCAAAGTCCTGACGCTCACGTCACTGGCGACTCTGGTTCTGCTGCCGTCGTTCGCACCGGCCGAGGACGTGATTCGCTACAAGCTGCCGAACGGAAGCACCTTTCCGATAGCCGCCGCTGTGGAAGTGCCCGCCGGGAAGACTCTGGTTTACTTGAGCGGCATGGTGCCGCCGGTGGCTGACCCCAAGGCGGCCAAGGACAGCATGGCCGCCTACGGCGACACCAAAACCCAGGCGCTCGGCGCGCTGAATGCCATTCAGGCCGAACTCGCGAAACTGAACCTGACCATGGGCGATGTCGTCAAGATGCAGGTGTTTCTGGTCGGCGATCCGTCCAAGGGCGGCAAAATGGACTTCGAGGGACTGATGCAGGCCTACACCCAGTTCTTCGGCACCCCGGCCCAACCGCATCTTCCGGTACGCTCCGCGATGCAGGTCGCGGCCCTCGCCAATCCGGGCTTTCTGGTCGAGATCGAGGTGACCGCGGTTCGCCCGTGATGACGCGGCGGCTGTTCGCATGGCAGAGCAAGGCTCAAGGCGGCGCGCGGAGGCAAAACCAATTATCGAAAGCACCGAAGATATATAAAATAACTTACTGATATTTAAACATATTTACTGGTGCCCTCGCCCGGACTCGAACCGGGATGGCTGTTAACCGACGGATTTTAAGTCCGTTGCGTCTACCGATTCCGCCACGAGGGCTTGGGGCACAAAAAGTCTAGCAGAGGTCCCTTAAAAGGCGAGGCGCGCGCTCGCCGGTATGCACCAGATATCGAGCGGCTCGCTGCGGCCGCGCAGCTCGAACTGCGGCAGTTGTAGAACCGGAATCGACGTCGCCTCGGGCCCGCTCGTCGCGTCGGCAGCGAGCGCCGCGGCCACCGCGCTCGACATCAGAAGCTCGCCCGCCCGCGCGCGGCTGCAGAGCCGAGCGGCGACGTTGACGGTATCGCCCACCAACGTGGTACGCCTGTGCCCCGGCGGCCCGAGCGAGCCCATTGCCACCTCACCGAGGTGCAATCCCACGCCAATGCCGCTCTCGATCACCAGCTCGCGCCGCCAACGCTCGGCGATTTCCGCAAAGTTCTGGAGCATCGCGTGCCCCGCCGCGAGCGCTTCGCGTGCGCCTTCCCCTGTCGCATCGTCGAGGCCAAACCCCGCCATCATGCCATCGCCCGCCATGTGGTACACGTGGCCGTGGTGGTGCGCGGTGGCGCCAGCGAGCACGCCGAAAAACTCATCCAGCAACGGCAGGATGCGCGTCGGAGCCAGCCGCTCGGCAAGGCCGGTGTAACCTCGCAGATCCGCGAACAGCACGGTGAGCCGAGCGGTTTTCGCGCTGCGAGGTCGCGCGTCGCGCGCACGCGCAACGCTGGTAACCGTCATGGCAGCGGTTGCACGCACCTTGGGGGTGTTCATCGTTGGGGCATTCTCCACCGTTGTTCGTACCGCGGCATGCGCGGCAACGAACGCCAGTATGCCCTAACCCCGCTCCGGGCGCAGCCGCCCGGCCCCCCGCTGGGCGCCGATCTATTGCCGGGCCATGGCGATTCGGACGGCCTCCGCCGGCGAAACCAGATGATCGGCGCTGACCGCGGCTTCGGCGACGGCGAGCTGAACTCCCTTGACGCGCCCGGAGAACTCGTTGCCGCGCGAGCCGTAATCCGGCGAGACCGGCGATCCTGTGTCCACCCCCACGTCGCAGCCATCGTCCGCGGAAAAAACCATCGCTGCAGTGGCGCCGATCCGGCCCTCGCCGACTTTTTTACCGTCCACGAACAGCGAAGCCGTGCCGCCCTTGCCAAGGCCGCCGCCGTCGTAGTCGAACTCCATGCGCACCTGATGTTCGCCGGCGGGCAACACGCTCGCCGATACGGCGTAGAACTGCTGAATGCCGAGGAAGTTGTAGCAATACTTGAGTTTGCCGCCCTTGGCGTACAGGCTCCAGCCGCCGATGTTGCCGCCTTGGGCGACGATGACGCCTTCGGCTCCGCTCGCGGGCACCTCGATCGCCGCGGTCACCGAGTGGGATTTGTTCTTGATATTGACCACGGAATTTTCCGACAATCGTCCCATGCTCCCAAACAGAATCTGGGAGTTGCCCTTGATCAGCACCGGCCGCCCCGCCGTGTCGGAATTCAGGCGCCTGGCAAGGTCGTCATCCATCGGCAAGACGTTGTAGCGCACCGCCTCGATCAGCCACAGACGCTGCAATTCGTGCAGCTTCTCGGGCATTTGTTTGGCCAAATTGTTCGCCTGACTCCAGTCCTTGGAAGTGTCGTAGAGTTCCCAGATGTCGTCGTCGAAAGCCGGGGTCTTCTCGCCGATGAGAAGCCATGGCGTCTTGTGCCGGGTTACCGCGGTCCATCCCTTATGGTAAATGCCGCGGTTGCCGAACATCTCGAAGTACTGGGTCTCGTGGCGCTCGGCCGCTTTGGCGTCGTTGAATGCATACGCCATGCTCACCCCTTCGATCGGGTGCTGCTGCACGCCGTTGACGAATACCGGCTCCGGCAAGCCGGCCGCCTCGAGGATGGTGGGGGCCACATCGATCACGTGATGGAATTGGCTGCGGATTTCACCCTTGCCTTTGATGCCCTTCGGCCAATGCACGATGGTGCCGTTGCGGGTGCCGCCGAAGTGGGAGGCGACTTGCTTGGTCCACTGGTACGGTGCGTTCATGGCATGCGCCCAGCCCACCGCGTAATGGTTGTACGAGTCCGGTCCGCCGAGCTTGTCGAGGCGCGCTAGCAGGAACTCCGGGGTCTCGAGCGCGGCTGCGCCGTTGAAATTAATCATCTCGTTGTAGGTGCCGTTGAGGGTTCCCTCGGCGGAGGCGCCGTTGTCGCCGATGATGTAGTAGATCAGCGTGTCGTCGAGCAGGCCGAGCTTTTGAACTGAGTCGATCAGCCGTCCGACATGGTGATCGGTGTACTCGAGGAATCCCGCATAGATCTCCATTTGCCGGGTAAGGACCGGTTTGAGCTCGGCAGGCATCTCTTCCCATGCCGGAATTTCCTTGTGGCGCTGCGTGAGCTGGCAGTCCGGCGGAATGACGCCCAGCTTTCTCTGACGGGCGATGGTCTCCTCGCGCAGCTTGTCCCAGCCCTGATCGAACTTGCCCTTGTACTTGTCCGCCCATTCCTTCGGCACGTGATGCGGGGCGTGAGTGGCGCCCGGCGCGAAATAGACAAAGAACGGTTTTTCGGGCAGAAGCGCCTTCTGTTGTCCGATCCAATTGATGGCCTTGTCCGTCATGTCCTCCATCAGGTGATAGCCTTCCTCGGGCGTGCGCTTGACTTCGACCGGCACGGTGCCTTCGTAGAGCGAGGGATACCATTGATTCGCCTCGCCGCCGATGAATCCATAGAAATATTCGAACCCGCCCCCGCCGGTCGGCCACGCATCGAAGGGGCCGGCGGGACTCGTCTCCCAGACCGGAACCTCGTGGCATTTTCCGAATTGCGCGGTCGCATATCCGTTGAGCTTGAGGGTGCGGGCAAGCGGCGCGCAGGTGTTCGGCAGCACCGAGCAATAGCCGGGCGAGCCGCTCGCGATTTCGGTGATTCCGCCCATGCCGACGGTGTGATGATTGCGTCCGGTCAGCATCGCCTGGCGCGTCGGCGAGCACAGCGCCGTGGTGTGAAAGCGATTGAATTTGAGCCCGCCCGCGGCGAGGCGTTCCGCCGCCGGCGTTTGACAAGGACCGCCAAAGGCGCTCGCGGCGCCAAAGCCCGCATCGTCGATCAGCACGATCAGCACGTTCGGCGCACCCTTCGGCGGCCGAATCGGCGTGATCGGCGGGTATTTGGTGTCCGGATCCTTCGCATCGTAGGTCACGAGGCCGGTGCGCGGCCGATCGGGGATGGGGAGAATCGTTCGCTGAATATCGCTTTGCTCGCTCATGGGTTGCCTCGCTGTGCTGGGGTTATATCTGCTGTCCGCGCATGCGCACCTGTCTGCTGGCCATTTCCCCTTGGCGGCGGGCACGGTTGATGCTGCCTACCGGCGCGCTGTCCAGTGCGGCGTTCCCCGTGACATCGAAATAGACCGAGTTGGCCTCGTCCGGCGCAATAGCCGACTTCGGCAACAAGGTGAGGCGTCCAACCAGGTGAAATGGCGCTTGTGCTTCATTCCAATCGATGCTGGCGTTTTCTGTCCAGAATTTCGCGTCCTGCCGCTTGCCCCAATAGGTCATCCGGTCGGCGTCGAGGAATTGAAGTCCGAAATCGAATCCGCTCATCCTGCTGTCATCGTTGAGGTGCCGTAGAAGCTCGTCCTGCAGGGCATTCGGGTTGCCGCGCATTAAAGGCTGCGCCGGATTGTCCCTAAGCGGTATCGCCGTATATTTTACGACCTCGCCCTGTCCATGTTTAAAGGGTGTATTACTGCCGTAGCGCAGTAGCTGATACGGCTTGATTTTCTGATGCGTCTGTACCTGCACCAAGGCCAGGGTCCGGAACACCCGCAACTTGTCCTTGAACGGCAGCGAACATAAACCTACGGCCGGGTTCGATGCCGTCAACAGCTTCATGATCGCCAGAAATGCATGGGCGTCGTTGATGGGGAGAGTGGTCGTGTTTTGCAGCGAGAAATCCTGCCGACCGACCCCGGCGACGGGTTGGGACGTGCCGCCCCCGGTCAGCTCCACCGAGAAGGATAGGGATCGGACGTCCGCCTTGAAATCCGAGTTCACCTTCGGGTCAGCGTTCGCAAAACGCACCGTGGCAGGGTAGACACCGGGCGTCGCGAATATTCCTCGCGCGAGACGGGCCGCCAGCGCAGGATCGCGTCCTGACTTCGCATCGAACACTTCGAACCGGGCGCGGGCGCAGGTGCCCTTCGCGTGAGTTCCGCGCCCCAAAGGCCGGTGCTGCTCGGCGGCGGCGTTCGCCTGCATCAGCAGAACCCTTTCGACGATGGCACCGATGCAGGCGTCTTCCGCCGCACGGTCGCGCTCCGCATCACTCCCGGTCACGCCGAATAACCGCGTGAAAAACAGCATGTCAATCACAGTCTGGCGATGAATTGGATGGCGGTGATGCTCGGCAGAAAGACATAGGCGGCCGCCTTGGTCGTTACGAAGCTCGAGAAGCCAGTGATCTTGATCGGCGGTGCGCCCCCTGCCTGCGGAATCACGAAGATGCTTTCCGCCGGATCCTGCGCAGCGATCATCGGATCCTTCGATTTGGGCGGGAGCCTGACCGCCCCCGCGAACCCGCTGTCGTTGACCCACTGGCTCAGCACAAACTCGTATTGGTTCTCGAGGCTCGAGTTGATGAAGTAGCCCAAAAGCCCGCGCTCGATGCCGTCGTAGGGTTTGCTCGGATCGTAGACCGGCCCGTAGGGCATGCCGCGTCGGACCAGCCGGTGCGTATTGTTGCTGCCGCCTGGCTGACCCTGGCCGGTGACCGGCTGGCCGCGCGGATTGATGCGGCGCATGTGAGCGCCGACCGGACAGCGCAATCCCTTCGGATCGCCCGACCCGTCGGCATTGACGTATTCGAAATTGTTGAGCTGTTCGGGTGAAATTCCCCCGGGCGGGCTGTCCGTATCGGGCGAAAGGGCGAGCGGCACGCCGTTGCGCCAGCGTCCGCACATCTTGGCGGCCAGCAGCTCGGGATCGATCCTTTGCTTGTTCGATTGCAGAAAATTCTCGAACCCGACGACGTCCGTCATGGCGATCTTGAAACAAGCAAAGCTGCCGTTCAGCCCGAGTTCCCGGGGCTCCGGCACGAAGTAGTTCTCGGCATCCTCACGCAAGACGAACAGCCACGGTTCGCACGGTTCCTGATGATCGGGCGGATAGCGTTCTGGACCGCCGCGAATCGTGGTCATGCTGATGCCGTCGGTATAGCCAAAGTGCACTTTGGATGTCGGGACAGGCTTCCCGTCCTGTACCTCCATCAACGCCATGCCGTCTTGACGCCAGGTCTCCCGAAAGGCGCCTCCGTCGGCGAACAGCGCCGTGAGCCGCTCGCTGTAGGTCGTCATGGCACCTGGGCTTAGGGCGTGCAGCGTTACCAACACATGGTCGCTTCCCTTGCCAAAGGCGCCAATCCAGTTCTCCGGGGCGCTGGGTCCGATATCGCCCACCCGCTTCGCGCGCGCGGCAGCCCCCTCGGTAAATGCGGCGAAGGACTTGAACGACATGGCGGGAGCGCGCTCTTTCAACTCGAGCGCAACCATCCCAGGCCAGGTCATGCCGACATTCAGGCAATAGTCCGGCTTTCGGCGGGGAGTATCGGCCGGATTGTCTCCCGGCCCCGGGGCGAACCCCACGTGCCAGTCCTCGGCGGTGGTGATCTGAGGTGCGGCGGATTCGTCGCCGCTCACCAAGCGCCCGAGTAGCTTGCGTGCATTTGCGGGGTTCACCACCGTCAGCAAAAAATGCCGCACCATCGGCATTCGATAGCCGCGCACGATCAAGCCCTGGATATCCGCGAGGTCGAACGCAGTTTGGTGGGTTCGTGCCGATTCAACGCCGTGAGCCGAGTCATCCCGCTTGTCGTGACCAAACAAGCGGCTCAAGAGGCCACCGCTGTCCTTGTCGCTCACCGCGATGCCGTCTCTGATTTGCGATCGGCAATTAGGGCATGGATGTCCCGGACCGACAACCCGGGATACGCCTGATAGAACCCGATCGGAGCCCGGTTCGCCCCCGCCGCAAAATCGATGAATTCCTGCAGATGCTTTCGGCAGGGCGATGGAGGCGCGCCCTGGGTGAATTTGAACAGCAGATCGAATACCTGCCCGATGTTCCTGGTGAAATCGGCGATGTAATCGTTGAAGTTCCCGTCGTAGACCGTGAAAAACCCGATCTGATTGTCTTCGAGCGGAATGAATTGGGCAAAATGCGGCGTGCCGACGGAATCCAGGTCCCTGGTGATGCCGCGCCCTCTCGCGCGCAGGAGCAATTGGGTTTCGTAGAATGCAATGCGTGATTTGGTCGGCAGGATCACCAGGAAGGGATGCAATTCACCGGCCCCTTCGACACCCGCGCTTGCCGCCATCGCCTTGATTTCCCGGGCCGTCGCATCCGGGTACGCGCTGTACAGATTAACCGCGTGCAGCAGATGTTCTGCGGCCCATTCGACGAATGCGTCCAGCCGGTCGCCGACAGGTAAGGGGGGAGGTTCCTTCACGTGCTGAAAGATCAAGTCGAATACCTGCCCGGCCTCTTTGGCAAGAGTGGTCATGAGCGGGGTAAATTCGCCGTCGAAGTCGCCGAGAAACAGCAGAGTTTTCTCGCTCAATATCGTAAAGCGCGAATAGTGAATCGTGCCGATCCTATCTTCGGCTTCGAACAGCTTCGGCATCAGGGGCGGAAGCTGCTCGGCGAGCGCCTTCGCGTCGGCGGGCGTCTTCAACGGAAAGCTGATCGTGAAGTGATTCTGGGTCATTAGTAGAACTCCCCGGCCAGGCGCAGCGCATCAGTCTCTGGCGGCCGCGAGCGCCTTTGCGGCCGCCGCTTTATCGTCCGCCGTCAGCTGCTCCGGCCCCAACCTGAAGGTCAGCTTGTTGATCGTGCCGTTGAAGCGAAACGGCACTTTATAGCTGTCGTCCACCGGCGTGCGCGTATCAATACCAATGTCAAAGGTTTCGTCGGCGGTCATGATGAGCGGAATCGTGTGCTCGATGGTCTTGCGCGCGAGCTCCTTGCCGTCGACCGAGAGCACCCCGGTGCCGCCCTTGCCCGGCCCCGGACCGTTGTACTTGAAGTCAAAAGTGATCGTGTGCTTTCCCGCCTTGAGCGAGGAGCCGAGCCAATCCTCGCCGCCCACGCCGCCCTCCCAGCGGAAGCGCTCCATATCCAAGAGGTTGTAGACGAACACCGGCTTGCCCTTGAGCAGGTACAAGGCATAGCCGCCGAAACGCCCGCCCAGGGTCACGATCATGCCCTCCGCACCCTCTTTGGGAATCGTCACATCCGCAGTGATCGTGTAGTCCCGGTCCAAAATGCTCGGCGCGTTGCCGAAGGGAATACCTTCATTTTCACCGGTGTAGGTGAACACCGTTCGCCCGGCGACCGCGCTCGGCCGCGGCGTCAGGAGCCGTGCAAAACCGGTGTTATCCAAGGGTAAGACGTTGTATTTCGCCGCTTCCGTCAAAAACAGCGCCTGCATCTCCTTTAACTTATCCGGCATTTTCGCGGCGAGGTCGTTGTATTGCGAATAGTCCTCGGTGATGTGGTAAAGCTCCCACTGGTAGCCGGTGGTGAGGTCGGCCAGCTTTCCCGTTCCCAGCTCCCAAGAAGGAGAGGGAGGAATGGTGTTCGCCATCCAGCCGTCGTGATAGATGCCGCGGTTCCCCACCATTTCAAAATACTGGGTGTCGCGCTTGGAGGGCGCATCGGCATTTGCCTTGTCGAAGGTGTACAGCATGCTTACGCCCTCGATCGGCCTCTGCTTGATGCCATTGACCGTATCGGGCGCCTTGATGCCCGCCGCTTCGAGAATGGTCGGAACGATGTCGATGACGTGGTGAAACTGGGTACGCAGCCCCCCGACGTCTTTGATGTGGCCGGGCCAGGAAATGGCTAAGCCTTGCCGCGTCCCGCCGAAATGCGAAGCGACCTGCTTGGTCCACTTGAACGGCGTATCGAACGCCCACGACCATTGCACCGCCATATGCGGGTAGGTCTTGTCCGAGCCCCAGTCCTCGTAATGCAACAGCTGCAGCGGTTCCGGGGTCTTCAGGATGCCGTTGTAGGCGATGAGTTGATTATAGGTGCCGTAGAGCGTGCCCTCGGCGCTCGTGCCGTTGTCGCCGACGATGTAGATGATCAGGGTGTTGTCGAGCTTGCCTTCATCCTGGACTTCTTGGATGACCCGACCGATCTCATGGTCGGTATATGCGGTGTAGGCGGCGAAGACCTCCGCCTCACGGGCAAAGAGTTTCTTTTCCACCAATGACAGCGAATCCCACCGCGGCAGCTTGGCGCCGCCGTACGCGGCCTGCCCGTCCGGCCAAGGGGTGAGCTGCGTGCCGGCCGGGATGACGCCGAGCCGCTTCTGGTTCGCGAATATCTGCTCGCGCAACTTCTCATAGCCCATGTCGAACTTGCCCTTGAATTTCTCGATCCATTCCGGGGTCGGCTGATGCGGCGAATGGCTGCCGCCCGGTACGTAATACACAAAGAAGGGCTTGTCGGGTGCGGCCGCGTTCAAATCCCGCATGTGCTTGATGGCATCGTCCGCCATGTCGGTGATGAGGTTGTAGCCCGGCTTGCCCACCCACGGAAATACTTGCGTGGTGTTGCGAAACAAGTACGGCTGCCACTGATCGGTCTCGCCACCCATGAACCCATAGAAATATTCAAAGCCCATTCCGATCGGCCATTGATCGAAAGGCCCTGCGGCGCTGTATTGAAAGCTCGGCGTGTTGTGGTTCTTGCCGAACCAGGAGGTGGCGTAGCCGTTGTCCCTCAGGATGGTGCCGATGGTGGCGCTCTCCGCGCCGATGATGGAATCGTAGCCGGGGTAACCGGTGGACAATTCGCCGATCACTCCGAATCCGACGGAATGATGATTGCGGCCGGTGATCAGCGCCGCGCGCGTCGGCGAACACAGCGCGGTGGAGTGAAACTGCGTGTAGCGCAATCCCGCCTTGGCGATGCGATCGAGCGCCGGCGTCGGAATCACGCCGCCGAAGGTGCCCGACACCCCGTAGCCCTGGTCATCGGTCATGATGAGCAGCACGTTGGGCGCGCCTTTGGGCGGTACCACCCGCGGCGGCCAGTACGGTTTCGAATTCTGATAGGTCTCGTTGATCACGCCGCCGAATTTCCCCGGCGGCGGCGGCAGCTGCCTGCCGTCGAGGCTCGTAGTTGCGCTCGGCGAACCGGGAACCCCGGTGACCTGCTGTGCCGCGGCCGGTACGTTCTGCAACGCAAGGGCGAACAGAGCGATCACCGAATTCTTGGCGAGGTGCGTCGCCATTTGCGTACGACCCATGGTCCCTTACTCCTCGAGCGTTTGTAATTGCTTTACCGGCGAGTCAATTCAGCCGCCGGACCACAGCATGGCAAGACATCGTGTCCGAGAATGGTGATCGTTACATGGCTGCCGGAAGTTTGGCCATTGGTATAAAGGGCAATGGCTAGGCGCCGTCGCGCATGCAATGCGCTATTGAATCTCAGCGTGTTTTTCTCAATCCCCCGCCGGAGGCCAGGCCGACCGCGATAACGGCATGCAGGATGGCCACGGGCCACAGCAGCACGCCGTGCGGCATGCGGGAAAGTCCAACCCCGGCAAATAGAACGGTCGCCGCGGCATTAAATATATAAAGGCCCCATACGGCGCTGCGGGACGCGCCGGCCGAGATTGCCATCAAGCACGCGCAGCCAAGGGCGAGGAGCCCAATGCCCGCGAAGCGGGCAACCGGCAGCCCGGGGCCTTCCAGCGGTGCGGCGAAAAGCAACATTGAAGCAAAATTAGGCGCCACGATCACGATGGGACCCGCGCCGATCTCGAGCCATGCAGCCGATTTGACGAGGTAATTCTGTGCCATGATTTTTCGTCCTTGATATGGAGGCTAAGGTCGGAATCGAAACTGTTGATAAATCAAGCTATTTCTCTGCATCTCAGTCTAGGTTATTTGTCCCGTACCCCAAACCATACCCCGCAGCCCTCGTTCCTTCGTCTCGTTACGCTTGCCAACATTAAGTTTTTCTCCAGCGGTGTCTAGCCGTATTCTGGATTGTCACAAATTGAGAAGCCAATAATACACGGACCGGAACAGGCGCTGGCCATTGCGCGACCCTACGTAAGCTGGAAATCCGCCGCAACGGAACGATGGGGCAGGAGCGATCATGGATGATTTCGAAAAGGAGAACTCCAAAGTTCTAGGCGAACTCAGGGAACGCACGACCCGCTCGGAACTCGTTTGGCACTACACCAATTGGAACGCTTTGCACAAGATCTCCGAGAAAGGCGGTACTTGGTGGGCCTCCCATGCGGCGTTCCTCAACGACACCCAAGAACTCACTCACGGAATCAAATTTTTTTTGACGGAATTGGAGAACCAACCGTATCCCGCTACTAAGGAGCTCTTGGCGATTATCGAACAAAATATTCGGGACAGCGAGACGTACGTAATTGCCTTCTCGAAGGCCTTCGACGACCTAAGTCAATGGCGTGCATATGGTGGCTCAGAGCTTTCGGTCTCCATTGGAGTGCGGATGGACGCCATCACTCGGATGACTGATGGTTACCAGATAAAATTTTTGGAGTGCCTATACCGAGATGACGTTAAGCGAGCCGAGATCCAAAGGATAATTGCGCCCCTCGCACAATCGCGCAAAGCGCTCGAAGAAGAAGCGGAACGCATACGAACTTCCGAGACCTATATCCACCCGACCATAACTCTCGCCAAGGGCCATCACAGAGGTCAACAGATAACCGCCAGCATTTACGGCCCACAATTCGCCGCGCAGGCCAAAAACAGTGCCTTTGAGAATGAGAAGGAGCATCGACTCGTTGTGAAGTTTGGAAGCGTTGAAGAAACACGAACCCGGATCGGAGCCGTTAACATGGGTTTTCACGCGAAGGGTCGACTTCTGGTTCCGCATATTTGCTTACCGCGACGGCGCGAAGGAGAGGATGAACCGATCGCAGCCGTGCTTGTCGGGCCAAATCCTCACGAAGAGCTTGCGGTGGCTGCGGTCAAGCGAATGCTGACGCTGCACGATATAACCGCCGATGTGGCCATTTCCACGGCACCATATCGATCGTGGTAGTAAGGCGGCCGCCATGCTCACCTGTACGGTCTGCGGTGAAGCCTTCCGGCCGCGCCGTGGCAGTCGTGGATGCCGCGCATCGGACACTCTCTGCGATTGGCACGAATGAACGGCCACCCAGCTAGAGCGCCGCTGCATGGCGAATAGGACGTGTTGGGCCGCAAGCATCGGGGGCTGCAGCGGGAAAATCAGCGGCGAGCATGTCATTTCGCATTCAATTCTCCGGGCGGCGCTCGAATTTGACCGCCGTTTGTCGCTTCTGCACATCACGATCAAGCGGACGTTGCGCGAGCAATCAATCAAGTCGGCAACGGTCAATCGACTATGCGTCAGGCATAACTCGCAGCTCAGCAACCTAGATGCCGAGGCGCTTCGCTTCTTTCGCGCAATGCTGCGTGCAATCGATCCGAAGCAGCCCAGAGAGACCTTTGAATCTTCGATTCCGCGAGAAGAAAGGTTTGACGGGCGATTACTGGAACGTTGGGCACTAAAGACATTTCTCAACATGTGCTTTCATAGGGGATTTACGAATGATCCAGAATCGAAGGGCATCATCGACCTGGTTAACGAAACTCTTGTTAACGCGGTATTTCAGGGGACGCCGCTTTACGGGGGACAGGGCATTTACTTGATCGGACGACCCTTGCCGCGCGGAGTGGACCGAAAGCATGCGTATACGCCGATTGAGGTTAGCGTATTGGAAGCGGTTGGAAGCCGCCCGCATCCGACTCAAGCCGGCGAGACGGAGCAATTTATTCGCGCGCCGGTTTACATGGTCGTATCGATCGGTCCGATTCAATTCGTGATCTTTGCCAACATTACCAGTATGCCGCAGAGCGATTGGACGCAAATGGTCGAGAGTTTCGCGCGTAGCGGTAACATGCCGCCCGGCGCCATGTATCATCCGCCACTGATTACGCTTGAATGGCACGACGAAAATGTTCCTGATAATGCATTAATCGGAGAAGAGGTTTTACCCTGGAAGCCTAAGCCAGATTCCACGGAACCAGGAATCATTGATTGCGAGCCGGTTCCTGGCCGATTGATCCTGGCGGCAATTATCAATTGGCAATACCCACCGACGAGCGCGCCGGCCGGCTTTGCCTTAAATAGCTGGATGAGGCACGCTTGGGAATCCTTGAGCGATCCAGGACCGACGCCAGCGTAGCTAAAGGCTCTGCGAGATCGGTTTCGATAGTCGAAAATCGGTGCGCCGATAGAAGTCATCGCGTGAGAGGTACGGTGCCGTATCGCCCGGCATCGAGCGGAGTAACCTGGTCATGATCGACAAAGGTCCAGCGACAGCAGACGAAATGGTCTTAGCCTTTCTCCAGGCAGAGATCGAATCCCCGACGATTCGGGGAAACCTCATTGCCGATGCCGTCATTCGGATCAATGCGGATCGAACACAGCTGATTGATCGCGGCGACTTGAAGGATCGGCAGCAAAACAATGCGCGTCGCTGGATTCTCAGCGACACCAGGGGTGCCCTGTTCCAACGATTCCCTGGCGGCACGAGCTGGCGACTGGTCACCGTGACGCCGGACGAGGTCAAGGGCTTCAAATATGTGAATCATCCAGAAGGCTGGGCCACGGTGTCGGGCAGCACGCGCTTGGTAGCCGATGGCGTGAAAAATCTCGATCAGGTTCAAAACCCTGAATACAAGCGCAACGTCACGGGCATTGCTGATCGACTGCGCCAGGGCGAACGATTTCCGCCTCTGATTGCAGTTCAGTGCACTGGCATTGCGGACGTGGTCCTAATGGAAGGACACACTCGCGCAACCGCACATGCGTTGACGGGCTTGCCCGACGAAATCGAGGCGATTATCGGAACGTCGGCATTCATGGGAAGCTGGCTGTTCTACTGAGTCGCGTGCCGTGCGCCGGTGTGGCGTGCTCGCGAATCGGGACATGCCGATTTGTAGCGGCCAGGTGCTGATCGCCGCGCCCGCGCCTTCCTATGCGGCCGATTGTTCGCTCCGCCGACGAACCATCGCGCCGAGTCCGGCAAGGCCGCTCAGCATCAGCCACGCGGATGCGGGGAGCGGGACGGGTGATGCGTCGACTTCCAATTGAAACGCTCCAGTTGGCTGCCATGTCGGCCCCGTCCACGACGCTCCTTGGTTACTACTAGACGCAGAATTCAGAATCGACGGGGTGACTGTTTGGGTGCCGCCCCAGCGGAACCCTCCTGGACCGAAATCCTGCACCACAATCCAGTAATCAGTGTTGGCTGCGAGCGTGGTGGTCGAATTCGGTGTGAGAGTGTAAAGGTTGAAAGTAGGAAATGATGGTGCAATCGTAGGTATAGAAAATGTGGCGAGTACTGAGCCTCCAGGTAACCCGTTGTTGTTCGTAACCAATTCTGCAGTCCCCGTATAGTCCCCATTGGGCAGGAGAACCGAAAGTGGCAGGATAATCGAACTGAGTTGTACGCTCTGACTCCCGGTCACGAACTCCTGTGACTGCCAGGAGGAATTTTGGATCGATAAATCTCCGTCGTGCGAGGCGGTAAGATTAGAAACGACCACGTCGGCATGCGCCTGCATTGCGCTTGCTAAAGCCGCTACCATCACGCTGCCTATCCATTTTGTGGTGGAAAATTTCATCTCACGTACTCGCCGATGCTCCTTCCCTCAAACTCTCCCTCCCTCGACGCACCATCGCGCCGAGTCCGCCGAGGCCGGATAGCATCAACCATGCGGCGGCCGGGAGAGGGACGGGCGTAAGCGAAGTAATCGTATATTGGACGCTGCTGCTTGTAGTGGGGGTGGCCACACCAAACAAGCCATACGCAGACGTCGAAGATGCGCTCAAGAGAGGCATGCCATCACTGGTGTATGGCGAACCCGTGGAATTCATGATGTAGAAATATGAAGTTGTTTCGTCCGAACTGTCGGGCGCTTGCAATTCGCGTGCGTGAAACCAAGTGCCGTTATTCTCGCTCCGCACAAACGATTCATTGTCATATGCGCCAGGGGCGCTTGTGCTATACGTAAAGCCCCCTACGGAAGCCGTAGAGGAGAATACCACGCTCGCTGGAGGCGGTCCGAACGACGTTCCCCCTTGTTCTGCGACGCTCCAATTATTTGAACCAACAGTGCCGGTTGAATAGGTTGGGTTTCCATTGGCAAAATCAAACGTATACGTTCCTGTGATTTGCGTCCCAGTAGCGATCGAGCCATAACTGCCGGTGGCGCTAGTTACCGTCCCTGTAAAATCGTAGGTAACCGGTGCGGCGTTTGCCGCAAGCGGAGCCGCCATTAGAAGCGCTGTGGCCATCAAAGCAATCTTTTTCGTTCTCACTGGTGCCTCCCGGTCATCGTTCGTGTTTCTTGAGCACGAGCGGGTACACAGCGACACCGCACGTGAGTGTGTCACTTAGAACACGGATGCTTCTCAGCCAAGTGACGGTAATGTGAACCTAGTGCGGCACGGGAGCGTCTTTGCGGGCAGAGGCCGTACGTTATCGACCGAGTGATGCTTGCTGGCATCACGCTCGCTTAACGCGCGATCGTCAATACGCGATACCCGTTTGTCTCACTGAAACTGACACGGTGTTACAAATCCGTCAACTAATCGCAACCTTCCTGAGATAACGCGCCGCGTCGGATATTTCGTATTGACTGATGTTGCGACAAGGCACGCAATGATTAAAAACCTCATGCAGTCGATGACGTCGCCGGAAGCGACAGGGGGAATGTCCAAAAGCTCACAATCGAACTGATCAATCGGCAAAGTAAGCTCTTGGGGGTGCTTACGCCGTTCATCGACATGAAATAGGCAGGATAGGAACGACAAAGGAATGAATTATGAATTACAGGCGGCTCTCGAAGTGGTTATCTGTGGCTTGCATGTTGCTTTGTTTCACGAGCGTACAAGCAGAATCATTTTTTGGCATCGAAGTGGGTGGTCGCTTCGCAATTCGCGAGTGTAGCCGCGAGGACTTTAATCCATCGGTAAACGCAACCGGCGAGGGTCTTTGTTCGATACCGGGCACTGATATCCAGCATCCGTGGGGCAGCGTAACGCATTCCGTGGTTTTTCCCGCAAATATGGAATCACATGGTATCAAACACATCTATGTGGATGAGTACAACGATTCAGTCGTAAGAATCGGCGCTGTAACTTACGGTGAACCATCGCAGGAAGAGGTATTTCAGGATCTTGTAAAGAAGTTTGGCAAGCCGACCAGCGTGAATAACGCGGTACTGCAGAACGCTTTTAACGCGAAATTTCAAAGTATTTCCGCGCGCTGGGTTGCCCCTGGCTACACAGTAACATTTAAAGGGATAGAGGGAGACCGCCTCTCGGGCGAAATAGAATTACAGACGAAAGAAGGCTTGGCCGAAGCGAAAGTGGCAGACCAATGGCGTGCGAAGCATCAACCTAATGCGATGTAATGATAACGCGATGAACACAATCTCAAACTGGCTGGCGGCGCTCGCGTTGCTTGCAGGGCCGGTGGTGACGGGCGCCACTCCGGTAACGTGGGAACTAAATGCTACGCTTGCGTCCGGTGGGTCGATAGTTGGGCCATTAATGAACGACCTGCCCATTAATATGACCTCCGGTAGAGATATCGTAATCACCAGCAGTGTTGTCGGTGATTTTACAATCACAGATGCGACAGATAGCTACGCGGGGACCGGCGTGCAGCCTTTCGGTATTGAGTGGGAGCTTCTTCCTGGTAACGGGGACTATGTTCTGTTGAGTGCCCAGTGTGTCATCAATAATTGCCTTACGAACACAAGCTGGCTCATACGTCCTGGCACCGTCCAACAGCTATGTCGAAAACGTCACAACAGATATCGTTGATCGTATCACCGCCCGGTCATTTTCAGTCGTCCCGCTCCCTGCCGCTGCCTGGCTGATGTTGAGCGCGCTGGGTGGGATCGGGGCGTTCGCTTGCAAACGACGCATGTCCACGTAACACACACATGGGCGCTCGATCTCGTCCAACAGCAAAGCGCCGACGTCAGCCGACCCCTCAGGCCATGAACGACTCGCTGCGCGAGGCGGCGGCGACTGTCGCCCTGACGCAGCGGCTACGAAAGTCCATGGCAGAACTCAAAAACTTGAAAATCCGCAATCGACGCTGCTCAATGAATACCGACGATTAAACGCCCGCGCGCGGCGTGAACTGCGGGCGATCCGCGAGCGCGTTGAACTGGTGGTACGTCGGACGAACGTCACCGAGGCAGAGCGCAAGGCTGCGTCGGATTACTTGCAGTTGATCGCACTGGTAGAGTCGGAATTCGCGTCCGGCATCGATACGGCGCACTGAAGCCTGCTCGCTGGGCGGTAGTTTCGTGGCGGCGCCTCCACGCGCGCGCATCAGTCATGTGATCAATCGACTTGCGTTTCCTGGGCATGGCGTCCTCGGTGCCCGAGCTGACGCTCGATGGCGAGAGCCTGATATCTGCCGAAAGCGTCAAGAATCGTGCTAGTGGTGGGGCAACCTCGTACAGCCGCCCGGCATACCTACACAACCGTCATAAAAAGGCCATCTTCTTGTTACCGTCTTCTGGTTAGCTTCGGGATAGACGGGACGCTCTAGTAGCGCGTTGAGTCTGTAGTCGACAACACCAAGAAGTACCGGGGTTTTTCGCATGGCCATGACGATCCATCGCTCGCGCGGGGCCGCCAAACGGTGCGTGCTCGGCATTCTAGTACTCGCGTTGAGCCCGGTCGTTGGTGAAGCGGCCACGGTAAGCCTCACGCCGGTATCGTCAACTTCCACGCCTGGAAGCCCCGTAACGCTCGACTTAAATATTTCCGGGCTAGGAAACGGCACTGCGCTTAGCGCCTTTGATATCAGTGTCAACTTTAATTCGTCAATCGCTAACTTTCAGAGCGCCGTCTTCGGCGATCCGGTCCTCGGCGATCAGCTAGATCTCGGTCATCTCGGGCTCAATGGCCCGACAGCGATCTCGGGCGGCGGAACAGTCGACCTGATCGAAACCGATATCTTTGACTCTCCATCAACCCTCCTCACCGGCCAGGCGCACAGCTTTACTTTGGCCGTTTTGACACTGAACACAATTGCGATTGGCACCACACCGATCACGTTGACGCTGGACAGCCTCGCCGACCAAAATGGAAACCCCTTCGTGGCCACGACTCAGAGCGCCAGTCTGACGGTTCAGCCGTCGCCCGTGCCGCTACCGGCTTCTGCGTGGCTTTTCCTGAGCGGTCTAGGCGGGCTCGGTGCGATGTTCCGTTGTCGTCGCGCTGCGAGCACCAGCGTCGTTTGAACGTTGGGCGGCGCCGTCATGGCGACCTCGTAGAGTTAACGGCTCGGCTGTCAGCTAACAGTGACGCTGGCGTTCGTGATCGCCCGCAGCAGATTGGTGTTCGCGTCCTGCACGCTGAGGTCATAGGGCGGCACACCAGGTTGCAATGGAGCGTACGAGAGCGTGAGGTTGTCACTCGCGTAGACGGTACCCGCGAGCGTTAATGTAATTGAGTCCGAAGTGACCGCGACGGCCGTGATAGGCAATGGCGCCGCCTGCGGCGCCAAGATCGTCGTCGGGGATCTTGTGACAGAGAACCGCAGCGGGTCGGGCACGTACTCGGGATTCAATGCGCTGCCGTCCGTGGCAATCACAATGCTCGGGTTGAGCCCATGCACGCAACTTATCGACGTGACGCAGGGGACGATTGTCGACCCGAAGATGGTCTCGGAGAAAGAATATTGCTGCACGGAGGAAAATAAAGGTTTGAAAACTATCTCCAGCCCGTTAATGGCGCCGGGTCTTTCATTTGTGGGTGACCGCAGGAAAATTTACGCGGCCCGATACCGGTCATTTACCTGCGACCGCTGTCGATAGAATTTGTCCGTTCGCAGTCGCCCGCCCATCCGCCGCGTTTTAAATTCGGCAGTTTCGAGCGGAATGACCGCTCTGGAGCCGCCAGATCGGGCGCTGATCGGCCACAACCGGACATTCCTCTGCCCAACCTGCCTGCTCCAAACCCGACATTCGACGCGAAGGGCGACGGTTAAACCCTAAACTTTGATAAACACGCGGTGCATCTGCCAACATGACGTAGAAGTCGGAGGGGGATCGACGTGGCTGAAGGCGGCGGCGAAGGCAGACGGCGGACGCTCATTCCGGCACGCACGACGTATTTATAAGCTACGCGTCCCACGATGCCGCCCTTGCCAATAATGTCGCTGCCGCCCTTGAGGGCCTGGGTCTGAAGTGCTGGATCGCGCCTCGGGACGTGACACCGGGCGCGCACTATGCCAGCGAAATTGTCCACGCAATCGATTCTGCCAAGACGATCATTCTGATTCTGTCGCAAGACGCCGCAACTTCTCCCCACGTCCTCAGGGAAATAGAGCGGGCGACCTCCAAGCGCCATCCGGTCGTGACTTTGCGACTCGATCAAGCGCCGCTACCCGCTGAATTTGAATACTTCCTGAACACCTCGCAGTGGCTACACGCCAGCGGAGGCGATACAACACGAGCGATGCCGAAACTCGTTTCAGCAGTGCGGCTTGCGATCACAGACCGGCGGTAGTGCCGCCGGCTTCGACTCCGACAGCGCACACCGCTGCAGCGTTCAACATACACGCCGCCGGCGAACCGTACCGTAATTGTCGTGGTTTCCGTTGTCGGTTTGGCAATTGCTGGGCTCGCGGCTAATCGTCTATGGCTGTCAAGCCGTCGAGTCGCGTCCACTCCAGCGCCGACTGTGCCGGCATCAGCCACAATGTCCGCACCTGCAGAACTGAAAATTGCCGAAAAATCCGTCGCGGTGCTGCCGTTTGTGGACATGAGCGAGAAGAAAAATCAGGAATATTTCTCGGACGGGTTGTCCGAGGAACTCATTGACATGCTGACGAAGGTCCCCGATCTGCGGGTGCCGGCGCGGACCTCGTCGTTCTACTTCAAGGGCAAGCAGACGACTATCGCGGACATTGCCAAGGCGCTCCGTGTCTCACGTGTCCTCGAAGGCAGTGTGCGCAAGTCGGGAAATAAGCTCCGCGTCACGGCGCAGCTAATTCGCGTAGATAACGGGTATCACGTATGGTCGGAGACCTACGACCGAAAACTTGATGACATCTTCAAGGTTCAAGACGAGATAGCCGCTGCCGTCGTCGCGGCACTCAAGTTATCGCTCCTAGGAGGTGGCGTGCCGCGCGCCACGCCGACAATGAGCACCGATGCCTACACGCTCTATTTGCAGGCTCAGTCGATCCGAAACCATGCTTTGCAGAAGCGCAAGACGCGGAGCGGGCAATGGACTACCTACAGCGAGCTCTTAAATTGAATGCCAAGTTCGCGCGCGCCTGGGCAGCGCTGGCCAATTATCGCGTTCTCAACTATGGATACTACACAAGCGGAAACTATCGACAGGTGGTTGCCGAGGCGCGTTTCGCGGCGGAACAGGCGCTGAAGCTCGATCCGAATCTTCCAGACGCTCACGACGCCATGGGCAACGTCTACGAACTTGAGTGGAACTGGAAGGCGATGGAGGTGGAGGTCGATCGAGTCTTCGCGCTTGACCCCGGCAGTGCCACGGCTCTTTGGGACGTGTCGGGTTTCAGGCTGACCGAGGGTCGTTTTGAGGAGGCGGTGAATCTGGCGCAGAAAGCTGTGGCACTAGACCCACTCGTGGCAGACAATTACGCCAGCCTTGCCATGACGTACTTAGCGAGCGGCAGGTTCATCGAGGCAGAGGGGGCGTATCGTCAGGCGCTCGACCTAGCCCCGACAGGATCACAGCTACACTTCTTGCTAGGATGGGCGCTATTGGCGCGCCGTGAACCGGCAGCCGCACTCGCGGAAATGGAACAAGAATCTGACGAGAGGTATCGAGACGTTGGGTTAGCTCTGGCCCTCGACGCCCTAGGCCGGAAGAGTGACGCTGATCGCGCACTCGCGGCCGCAGAGGCAAAGTACGCCAAAGTAGTCGAATATCCTATTGCTGTGGTCTACACCAATCGTAATGACCTTGATAAGGCCTTTGCTTGGCTCGATCGTGCGTATCAGGTGCACGACGGTTGGGTGCCATGGTTACCCTGGGATCCATTGATGAAAAACCTGAGGGACGATCCCCGCTACAAGGCGCTTCTGCAGAAAATGAACCTGCCACTGGAGTGACCGTGCCGCGAAGTTTCGCCGGTGCGAATGGGTTGCTAGGAAGCGGACGGCCGCATCAGGCAGCTTGGGGTCAAACCCGGACGGATCGCCGCGACGCACCATCTGACGGACCGCGATCAGATTATGTTGGAAGCGCCCCATGCTCCGGCGGATTCAACCAGCAGGTCGAGATGTCACCGGGGGATAAACATCCGCGAGGCTCGCCTATTTACGCGCGCGTCGAGTTCTCGATCGAGATCATGACGCCGGAGCACAGCGCGTGCAGTAATTCATCGGACTCGAGATCCTCGCCGACGCGGAACGCTTGGAACTGCGCTAGGAAATGGTTGCGGGTAAAACCTCGGTGCTCCAGAACCTTGTCGTAAGCGCAGCGCGTGATTTTGACCTTGCGTGCGTGGATGTGCCTGGCTGTCGCACTCACACGGTCATCGAGAAGCACGGGCCATTCGGGTGCGGCGGCATCGATGTCGCTGACCGGCTCCCCGCGCACCCCAGCCTCCTGCATAATCGCAGCGCAGAGTCCTGAGTGCCTGCTGTGTACCCACAAACCCCCATTCTGGTCTGACTCGGTCTCGGCGTGCAGGCTTCTGAGCCGTTCGAACACGGACGGAAGCCAAATCTCGAACAGACCATCGCCAGCCGTGGCCAGGGTCCAATCCAACACAGTGAGCGCCGGGAGGTGCGGCATCTCGGAGGATGCGAAGAACACCACGCCGACCTCGTTCCCGGTCTTGCTCGCGGCCGCAGTCGCAAATATAAGTTCACCGCGTCTCGGTGGATCGATCGGTGCGCCAGTCTCGAAGAGTGAGGATTCGGAGAAGAATCCGCCGACCGGCTGGTCGCACATCAACTCGCTCAACGCAAACACGAGCGCATCAACTCGATCCGGACTGCCATCACGGCTGCGGTCCCAGTCACTGGTGAACGATGTTGCTTGGTCCTCTAAGGCGGGAAAACTGCCAACTAAATGACAGCGCCCTTGCTCGAACAATGTTGAGATCGGTTCCGCGCGCAAGATTTTGCCGCGAGATGAAGTGATCGATTTCAAAGGCACGTTAGGGTCCACCGCTGCGATGGTGCCGGCGATCATCAGGGCGCCGAAATTTACTTCGGCTACGATCTTGTCGGCCTTGAATCGGCGGTAAGCATCGATCGCGCGGCGCGCCCACTCGGTCGGCGTCATGCGTCCAGACTCATCGGCGAGCACATAACCTTCACCGTTCTGACCTAAACCAGCGACGATGATGCCGCATTCGTCCGCATCCTCGCTGCCGCTGCCCGTGGGGTCGATCGCAACGACGATGCGTTGCATGGGCGGGGCCTGACTGACGCGGGTTTGCTCGAGATTCTCCACGGTCCACAAGCTTCCTGGCGTGTCGAGCAGCAACTCTGCGTTCAATTCCTGTCGGCCAACGCGTGTCCCTTCGTATTTTCGCACCAACTGCGCGAAGAAACTCGGCGGTAGGTTCACGCGATTGTCGTAGGTGCTCGAGCGCGAGATCACGATGCCGTCCACACCCTCGCGCGCCACCAAATTCTTGATTAACTTCGTCGGCTTCGGCGTTGTGCTGATGATGATGTGCGGGTGCTTGCCGCCGCGCATGCAGAAATTCAAATTGTCCCAGGTTTCCTGCGCGCGGCGCCACGACGCCAATTCGTCACACCATGCTAAATCAAACTCAGGACCTCGGAGCAGTTCGGGACTATCCGCCGAATACAATCGCGCAATGCAGCCACTCGGCCATGTCAACTGGCCTTTGCTCGCTTCAAATACTGGTCTGTCTCGAGCACCAGCGGCAGCGAGAATTCCTGCGGTGCCCTCGACCATGGTATACCTGGTAGCGTCCGCGGTTGCACCGATCAAGGCGACGCGCATTACTGCGCCTGTCGCTGCCAACTCGTGAACGTAGTGGCTGTCCGCCCAGTTTTTGCCTGAGCCTCTGCCGGCCAAAAAGAGCCAAATCGACCACGCCAAGAAATCCTTCGGCGGCAACTGCTCGGGACGTGCGAGCATGCGCCAGTCGGATTTAAGCGCGGCGGCAAAGTCACGGGCGAGATTCGTATGCGGCGATTTCGACTTCTTCATGCAGCACACCCTTGTTGGATCAGTCGAGGCACGGCGCTCGGCAACGTGCCATCGCCCGATGCCACCTCGAGGCGCTCGAATTCTGCGAGCACCGCGATGCGTGCCTCGGGAAAGTCACGCAGCGCCCCGACCAGACGCGCCTGGAACTGTGAGAACTCGGGGCTCTCCAGCATCACGCTGACGTTCTGCTGGTTATTCGTGATCGACACCAGCGGACTCGATGCCAGTTCGCCTGTGATCTTCGCCGTGATCTGCAGGTTGTTGTGGAGCTTGCCGGCGAGTATGGCGACCGCGATTCGATCCCCCGCCTCGAGGGCACAGTCGTATTGGTTCCACAAGCCCGCGCGCACGATGCGCAGGTTGTCCAAGACGCTCGTGTTCTCCTCGCAGACTTGCGCCGCAAGCGCCTGCCTGGGCACTGGACCCAGGATAAGCGAGGCCCGACGCTGTTCGGTCACGTGGCCGTGCCAATGCCGATGGACACAATCCTTGCTCATCCCGAATTTGCGACCGATCGCCTTCTGACCGGCGCCGCCGGCGAGCAACAATTCGATCCGTACCCGCTCCGGGTGCGCGCACACCACGCATTTTCCACTTGGTTTGCCTTTTAAAGCCGGCACCGCTGCACCTCCTACCCAATCGCAAAATGGGACGCGACAATCGCGATGATGCAGTGCCCTCGTCGGCCTATCGATTAGAAAGATTCCAGTACCGGATCGCAGGCGGCTTCGGCTTCCGCCTCGGCGTGGATCGCAGCCACGTGCCAGAGAATGGTCGACAGGGCGAGGTGCGGCAGGTTCGCTTGGATCTGCTTGCCCGTGAGAGGCCGGCGCAGCGGGTGTTGCCGCACGTGCTCAAGCATCATGGCCCGGATCGCGTCCCGGTGCGCCTGACCGCGCTCGTGGCCCGCGATGTCGCGAGGCTTGCTCACGGCACCGCGGCCCATCGCGGCAAGCGCTGCGGGGTACTTTTCGGGGTACCTGGCAGCCACTTAGAACGCTCGATCCGCTTATTGCCGCGAATCTCTCGAACTGTGCGATTCCTGAAGGAGCAACCGCGGATCACGGCAGCGCCAGGGCGACAAAGATCGAGATCAACAGCGCCACATCGGTGAGCAACCAAGCGGCGCAAATGATCGGACCCAAGTACTTCACGTCAGGTCACCCTGTCGCAATGGCGCCGAGAGCCCGGCGCGTGCGGGGAGCGGGCGCGTCTCAATTTCAAACCCTTCGCCAAGCATGGGGTGACGGGTGGTGACGGGTCATCCATATCTTTTCCCATACGCGCGCGCACATAGAAAAAACAGGGCACAGCTGTCACCTGCCGTCACCTTTCCCACGACGGGCCTCCCTCGATGTCAGCCAGTTCGAGGCCGAAGAACATCCCACCCGTTTTCGTGCGTTTCCAACCGAAGCCGCGCCGTTCCATTTCCGCCGGGAAGTCCTTGGTCGGGATCCAGCGCTCGCCTGCAGCCTCCGCGAATTGCTGGTAGCGCTTGAACAGCGCCGAGGATTTCACTTGGGCCAGTGGTAACACTTCGCAGCATTCGGCGACGAATCGGCCGAGGGTATCGGACTCCTCGCGGTACTTGCGCACGGCTTCGGCGATGATGGCTGGCGGCTTGAGGCCTTCGGCTTGCCATTCGAGGCAGCCTTGGAGCGCCCATCGCAGGATCCCCGGTAGTTCAGCCTCGAGCTTGCGTAGGAGGTCGTGATCCTGTTCATCCGGCGGGATCGAGACGGTGAACGGCACCAGGCGCAGGCGGCGCCAAATACCTTCATCGGTGCCGTTGATGGCTGGTTTGTGATTGCCGCGGATCACGATGCGGTGAGTCGGGCGAAAGTCAAAGAACTCCTGGTGCAGGAACCGTGCGGTTAGGGTATCGCCGCCGGTCAAGTCCTTGAGCTTGGCCTCATCGAATCGGGCGCCCTGGGTTGTCTCGTTCATGAGCGCCGCACGCACGCCGCGGAGCCGGGCGACATCGTTCGGGATGCCACCGTGGCGCCGGAGCATGATGAGGTCGGGCGACACGGCCATCGCATAGTCGCCGAGCAATCTGAGTAACACCTCGCAGAACACGGACTTGCCGTTCGCACCCAGGCCGTAGAGGAAATGCAGGCTCTGTTCGCGGGTATCGCCGACCAGGAGGTAGCCGACAAAGCGACGCAAGTACGTATAGAGTTCGTCGTTGCGGTCCAATACGCGCCACAAAAAGGCATCCCATAGTTCGCTCTCAGCATCGGGATCGAATGCGATCTCAACCAAGTTCGATATCAGGTCCTCGCGTCGATGTGGGCGCAGCAGGCCGGTGTGCAGATCGAGCGAGCCGTTGGCGACATTGAGCATCCAGCCATCGGCGTCGAATTGTGTGAGCCTCGCCGCGATGCCAGGCTCGGAGCGTGCGAGCCAGATTGCGGCCTCGATTGCGCCCTTGCTTTGGCTGCGCTTCGCATGACGCATGCGCGCATCGCGATCGCTAGCGCCTTTGATTTCGTCGAAAATTGATAGGGCCGATTCTTTGGCCCTGGCTTGGATCTGGATCCCTTTATCATCGACTGCCCAGCGCCGGCCATCCCACACGAACCAGCCGCGCTCTGGTGTGAATCGAATGTCATGGCCGTGTCGTGACGCGAGACGTTGACCATTCGCAATATCGGTATCGGAAATTTCTGATGGGGCGTCGTCCAAATAGGCTTCAACCGGTGGAATCTCAGGATGTACGTCATCCGTGCGTGCGCGATCTTTGCCATTGCCTCGGCGCAATAGTTTCACTTCGGCGTCAAGTGTTTCCACGCGAACGTCTAGTGCTTCCGCAAGCGCTTCGCGCACATCGTTGTATTGAGCCATCGTGAGGCTTGCAGCGGCCGCGAGTTTTTCCTCTCGAGTGCCGTCGTACAGGGCCACGCCGACGCTTTCATGGGGCGCGCTCATTCGTCCGCGACTTCCGGCGGTCACGATTAACCTCGCGCCGGCATGGTGTCGACAATCGCGACAATTAGCAGTAGCCTTCCGTGGCCTGTCGTCGATCTAGCCGCGGTCCCGAGGTCACCAGCCTCGGGCGCGGCGCCTTTGCGGCGCATTTACGCCGCCGTTCGCGAAACCGAAGCGCGATCAACCGGCACAGAGCGCGGAAACTCCCCGGCCGTCATCATGCGATAAATCGTCGATGTACTTAGGCCAGTCATTTCCCGTACCGCCGCGAGCGGCAAGAGCCGGAAGGATGTCGCCGGAACTTCTGCGGGATCTCCGCCGCCGGCGCTGATGCGGTCCCTGAGCCACGCCTCAACCCGCGGGGACGGCCACCGCACAGCGCGGGGGGCATCGATAATTTTGCCTGACATTCTCTAGCGCTCCTTTGGGGTATCTGGAGCGCAGCATAGGCAAGCTTTAGCGTGGTATTGTTTCTGAGAATTCCTGAAAATTCTTGAAAACTATTTAGCCCGCTTTTTGTGTTTGGTTTTGGGAACCTTCGGCGATCGATTGGAAGGGAAAATCTCGTACCAAAGTGTCACTGCTTCACTGCGCGTGCATGGTTTCCACACCTTGTGGACCTTGCCGTCCGAGGTTAGATCCTGTGCGATAGTATCGAAACGATCCGGAGCCCTTACAAGGCTGTGCCCCACACGCTTGAGTCTCTGTCTATTGTTGCTGATGGGAATGTCGCGGTAGTGCTCCACTCTATAGCGGATCAGCCACATCTTTTGCGCCTTTATACGCTCGCGTGTTCGCAGCTTTACAGTCTTACGTTTACCGTTGGCGAGCAGTTCGTCCCAGCTCTCGAATTTACGATCGACAATGGCGTAGCAGCAGTGCTCCCAGGCGTTGGCAACCCAGGGCGGCAGCTGGTATCCGCGCTTTCCGCATAGGTGGATCGCGAGTGCGAGGGCCTCCTGGTTGCCGGTTTCGTATTCGGTCTGCAGTAGTTCCAGGTCGAGCTGGCGCGGGAGCAAGAGCGAGTTGCTCAGCGTAATCGCGTTGACCGGCCGATTCATCGCATACGCTCCTGCTATGCCGTAGCGGCCGCCCGTTTGATCGGCGCGATCCTATCGGCGCCGCCGGCGCGCAGCATATCCAAGTGATCGGCCCATGCCTGCATCATCTTGCGTCGCTCTTCGAGGCGTTGCGCGCGGTTGTACGCAGCCCGAACCGCGTTGCGCTCCTGGTGCGAAAGCTGCAGCTCTATCAAATCAGGGTGCCAGCCCAATTCATTCAACATGGTCGACGCGATCGTGCGAAAACCATGGCCGGTCTGCATCTCGCCGCTGTAGCCGAGCCGACGCAGCGCCGCGTTCACAGTATTCTCGGACATCGGCCGGGCTGGCGTGCGCAGGCTCGGGAATAGCAGCCGGCCGGTGCTGATCGGCTGTAGCTCGCGCAGCAAAGCGACCGCTTGGCGCGCGAGCGGCACCACAAATGGGTCGCGCATCTTCATGCGGCCCGCCGGAATACGCCACGTCGGCTCGGCGGCATCGAGGTCAAATTCCGACCACTCGGCAGCCCGTAGCTCGCCAGGACGCACGAACAGCATGGGCGCGAGCTTGAGCGCGTAACAGACGGCCGGTTGCCCGCGATAAGTATCGAGCGCCCGTAGTAGCTCACCGACGGCCTTCGGATCGACGATCGCGGCGTGATGCTCCGGCTTGGCTGGTACGAGAGCGCCCTGAAGGTCGCGGGTAATATCCCGAGAGGCTCGGCCGGTTGCGATCGCATAGCGCCAGACCCTGCCGGACAGCGCCAGTGTGCGGGCGGCCGTGTCATGCAGACCCTTATGCTCGATGCGCCGCAGCGCTGTTAGGAGGTCGGGAGGTTCGACCGATTTTATCGGCCGATTGCCGAGGTACGGATAAACGTAATCCTCGAGCCGCTGGGTGTGGGCCTTGATCGTGTCCGGCTCCAGATCCTTCTGAGCGGCCAGCCACTCGACGGCGATCGCCTTGACAGAATCAGCGCGAGCGGCCTTCTGGGCCTGTCGATCAGCGCTTGGATCGACGCCATCGGCCACGAGCTTGCGCGCATCGTCGCGCCGGTCGCGCGCCTGCTTCAAACTGACGTCGGGAAATTTCCCAAGGCTGATCAGTTTTTCACGGCCGTCGAATTGGTATTTAAACCGCCACAGACCGCCGCCATTGGCCGTAGCGAGGAGGAACAAGCCATCCTTATCGAATCTCTTGAGCGGTTTCTGAGCGCCTTTGGCGGCCCGTATGGCCGCTTTGATCGCGGTGTCCGTGAGCATTTCGTACCCCAAGGGTTTTCTGACATACCCCGATTTTTACCCCGCCAACGGCTGACATGTCAAGATAAGCCCAGACATGGATAGATGCTGTAAATGTCCAGAAAGTGAGGTTTTTTTGCAGTTTCTGGGCAGGTCCGACAAGGCCAGAAAAGCTCGACTGAAGGCTAAGGTCGGAATCGAACCGGCGTACACGGCTTTGCAGGCCGCTGCATGACCACTCTGCCACTTAGCCCCAAGATCAAAAATAACAAACCCCGGGCGGGCCGGGGCTTTCAAATACTGGAGCGGGAAACGAGGCTCGAACTCGCGACCTCAACCTTGGCAAGGTTGCGCTCTACCAACTGAGCTATTCCCGCACTCGCGCCGGGGGCAATTGTAGGGCCCTACTGCGCAGAGTCAAGGACAACGCGGCGCGAGACGCCGCTAACGCCTTGAACTTAGCCGAAATTCCGCCAGTCCCGCCGCGCTTGATCGCCCTACAGCCGCGCGCTGCCGCGCAGCTCCGGCCACGCCAGGCGCAGGTACAGGATCATCGACCACAGCGTCAGTACCGCGGCGACGCCCGTCAAGACCAGGCCGAGCTTGTAAATCGGAATGCCGAATAGATCGCGCCGATACAAAAGCAGGGAGAGCCCGACGATTTGCAAGACAGTTTTGTATTTCCCCCAGATGGACACCTTGATGCGGGCGCGCGCACCGATCTCCGCCATCCATTCACGCAGCGCCGAGACCGCGATTTCACGGCCGATGATCACGATGGCGGCGATTGCCACGAACCAGCGCGGATCCTTGCTGACGATGAGCACCAGCGCCGCCGCCACGATCAGCTTGTCGGCGACCGGGTCCAGGAACGCTCCCAAGCGCGAGGTTTGACCCCACTTGCGCGCGAAGTAGCCGTCGAGACTATCGGTGATGCCGGCGAAGGCGAATGCCGCGCAGGCCGCGGGATCCTTCCACCAATACGGTAAATTGAAAAGAACCAGAATCGCCGGAATCATCAGAATGCGCAGCCACGTCAGCGTGTTCGGCAGATTCCAATTCGATCGACCTTCACTGACCCGGGTGGAGGTGTTCATAAATTACCTCGGCGAGTTCGCGCCCGAGGCCGCGTACTTGTGCGAAATCGTCGATACCGGCACGCAAAATCCCCTGCAAGCCGCCGAATTGCTTCAACAGCTCGCGTCGCTTGACCGGGCCCAAGCCCGGAATGGTTTCGAGTATAGACTGACTGTGGCGTTTAGCCCGTTTTCGCCGGTGCCCTGCAATCGCGAATCGATGCGCCTCGTCGCGCACGCGCTGAATGAGATGCAGGCCATGGGAATCGGGGGGCAACACAGCCGGCGTATCCCGCCCCACCAGGAACAGCTGCTCTTGGCCGGGACGCCGGTCGGGGCCCTTTGCGACACCGATCAACGTGATTCCACCCACACCCAGCTCTCGAAGCACCTGGTCGGCCTCGGCCAGCTGACCCTTGCCGCCGTCGATCAGCAACAAGTCGGGAGCCGCGAGTTCGCCGTCGCGCACGCGCTTGTAGCGCCGCGTCAGCGCCTGGTTCATCGCGGCATAGTCGTCGCCCGGCTGTATGCCCGCAATGTTGAAGCGCCGGTACTCGCTCTTCAGCGCCCCTTCCGCGCCGAACACCACGCAGGAAGCCACCGTATCGGTTCCTCCGGTGTGACTGATATCGAAGCATTCGATACGTCTCGGCGTATCTCCGAGGCCGAGCGCCTTGCCCAATTCCTCCAGGCTCGATTCAATGTTCGCGCGGGCCAGGCCGCGCATCTTGAGCGCCTGCTCGGCGTTGTTGCGCACCATCTCCAGCCAGCGCGCGCGAATACCACGCACCGAGGATGTGATGCGCACCTTGTGGGACGCCCGCTCGGTGAGCGCCGCCTCGAGCACCTGCATCCCCTCGAAGTCGCTCTCGACGATGATTTCCGCCGGCGACTCGCGCTCGAGGTAATACTGGGCGGCGAATGCCGCGAGCACTTCCGGCGCATCCGCAAACGGCGCCTTCGGAAAGAACGTCGTGCTGCCCAGGCTGCGCCCGCCGCGCACGAACATCAGCCCGATGCAGTAATCCCCATTTTTGCCCGCGACGGCGATGACGTCGGCATCGTGATCGATGTCGGCCGTGACGATTTGCTGCGCCTGCATGGCCTTCAGATTCGCCAGCTGATCGCGCAATCTGGCGGCCTCTTCGAAATTCAGCCGTTCGGCGGCGAGTTCCATGCGCCGGCCGAGCTCCTTCTGCACCTCGAGATTGCGTCCTTCGAGCACCTTGATCGCCGCCTCCACGTCGCGGGCATACCGCTCCTTGGTGATGAGCCCGACACAAGGCGCGGTGCAGCGTTCGATCTGATATTGCAGGCAGGGTCTCGAGCGATTGGCGAAATACGAGTCCTCGCAGTTGCGCAATCGAAATAGCTTCTGCAGCTGCTGCAGGCTCTCCCTGACCGCACCGGCGGAGGGGTATGGCCCGAAAAACCGGCCGGGCTCCTTGCGCGAACCGCGGTAAAAACTGAGGCGCGGAAACTCGTGCGAGGTGTCGAAATGCAGGAACGGAAAACTCTTGTCGTCGCGCAGCACCACGTTGAAACGCGGCCGATGCGTCTTGATGAGATTGAACTCGAGCAGCAGCGCCTCGGTGTCCGAGTTGGTGATTGTGACTTCCATGTTCGCCGTTTTGGCGATCAGCGCTTGGACCTTCGGCTGCACGTTGCTCGGCTGAAAGTACGAAGCCACCCTGCTCTTCAGCGTGCGTGCCTTGCCCACATAGAGTACTTCGCCATCCGCGTCGAGCATGCGGTAGACGCCGGGCCGGCTCGGCAACGCGTCGACGAAGGACTTCGCGTCGAATGGCGCCTCAGGCGTCACGGAGCGCCAACGCCCTTTCGATGATGGCTTCAAACATGTCCGCGGTGAGCCGGCGTGTCTGCGTGTTGTAGCGGCTGCAGTGATAGGAATCCAGCAACACCCGTCCTCCGCTCAAGCAATGTTCCGCCGCGTGCGCAAACCGGAAATCTCCGACGCGCAAATCCAACGCGCGCAGCACCGCCGCATGTGCGATGGTACCCAACGCAAGAATAACGCGCACATTCGCGCTCTGCGCCAACTCCGCCCGCAGGAACGCATTGCAGGCCTTGATTTCCAGCGGCAGCGGCTTATTTCCCGGTGGCAGGCACTTCACCGAATTGGTGATGCACGCGTCGTTGAGCACCAGACCGTCGTCCGCGGCGCTAGAGGTCCGAGCGCTTGCCAGGCCGAATTTGAACAAGGTTCCGTACAGCAGAATTCCGGCGTGATCCCCGGTGAACGGCCGTCCGGTGCGATTGGCGCCGTGCATTCCGGGAGCGAGACCGACGATGAGCACCCGCGCATTGGGGTCGCCGAATCGCGGCACCGGTTTGCAGAAATAATCCGGCTGCTGATGGCGCACCACATCGAGATGAGCCGCGAGGCGCGGGCATCGCCGGCAGTTGGAATCGAAGATGCTGTTCATTCAAAGACCGGTTGCCAAGCATCGGCGGCGGCGGCGAAGGCAATTAAAAAACGGGCTACGCGGATCTCCGCGTAGCCCGCCGTCGATCGCGCCTGGCATTTGGACTAACCCGAGCGCAACCCAACCTTCGTAACTGTCTGAACCGGCGTGCGAGTGGCTGTGCCGCCCACCCTACCTTGGACCGCCTTGGTCAAAAAGATTCCACGCACTCAGCCAAAAACTTAAGCTGTCCGATCAGCGGCTGGTCAACCGAACCCGGCCAGCGAATTTCGGCGCTCAGTTCTCAAAAGGGCAGGAAAGGTTTGCGACGCAGAATAGCACCTGCTGCGCTCGAGGCAACCGGAGTTTTGAGAAACCGCTTTTATATATTAATCAGAATTCTTGAAAAATCAAATATAACCTTGTTTTTATTAATAAAATATATTTTACTTCGGTCCTTTCCGTTCGCCATCCCGATTGAATTTACAGCCGCTGCACCTGCCGTTTTCTGCCCGCGTGCCGGGCAATCAGCATGGCCAATTCGAGCGCCTGTTCGGCATTCAACCGGGGGTCCACGGGAGACTTGTAGGCGCGGGCCAAATCGGCCTCCTTGAGCCCCCGGGCACCGCCGATGCACTCGGTGACATCGTCGCCGGTGAGCTCAACATGCACACCGCCCAGCATCGACCCGGCCTCTTCGTGAATGCGGAAGGCCGCCTCCACCTCCCCCAGAATGTTGTCGAAGCGGCGTGTCTTGAGGCCGCCCGCGGTGGTCTCGGTATTTCCATGCATGGGGTCGCACACCCAGAGCACCTGCGAACCCGTGGCCCGAACGGCGGCAATCATCTCGGGCAGCCGCTGCTCGATGTCCTTGATGCCGAATCGATGGATGAGGGTGAGCCGGCCGGGTTGATTCTGCGGATTCAACACCTGCGCCAGCTCCTGCAGCCATTCGGCGCTCATCGCGGCGCCGATCTTCACCCCGATCGGATTGGCGATGCCGCGAAAATATTCGATGTGTGCACCGTCGAGGTTGGCGGTACGCATGCCGATCCACGGCATGTGGGCCGAGAGGTTGTACCATTTCCTTTGCCGCTCGATGTAGCGCGTCTGGGCCTGCTCGGACAGCAGATGCAGCCCCTCGTGGCTGGTGTAGAAATCGATGCGGGTCGCCGCGTGCACCCGCAAGCCGCTCATCGACTCGAAGAACTCCAGCGACTCGGCGATCGAGTCGACGATTTTTTGATAGGCATCTCGCAGCGCCGCATGGCGCAAAAAGCCGAGATCCCAATATTCCGGATGGTGCAAATCGGCAAAGCCCCCATCGATCAACGCGCGCACGAAATTCAAGGTGAGCGAGGCACGCTCGTAGCCCCGCAGTAAAAGCTCCGGGTCCGGCTCGCGCTCCGCGGCGCTGAACCCGGGTCTGTTGACGTTGTCGCCCCGGTACGTGGGCAAGGTCACCCCGCCCAGGGTTTCCGTGTCCGCCGAACGCGGCTTGGCGTATTGGCCCGCGAACCTTCCCACCCGGACGATGGGTTTTTTCAAGCCCTGAAGCAGCACCAAGCTCATCTGCAGCAGGATCTTGAGGCGCCTGGCGATGCTGTCGGACTCGCAGTCCTCGAAGCTCTCGGCGCAATCGCCGCCCTGCAGCAGAAACTGCTCGCCGCGCTGTGCGAGCGCGAGCTTGGCGCGCAAGGCCTCGATTTCCCAGGAAACGACCAGTGGCGGCAGCCGGCTCAAGGCGGCCACCGCGCGCTCCAGCAAGGCCGGATCCGCGTACTTGGGTTGCTGGGCGGCGGGCCGGCCGTGCCAGCTGGCTGGGTGCCAGTTGTTCAATGCGGGGGATTTGGACATAGGCCGCAGATGCTACACAATGCCGCCCCGAAATCGAAATCCGGTATGAAACCATGACCCATATTGCCGACATTTTGCGCACCCTCGAGCTCGCCGATCACAACCCGGGGACCTGGTCCGGCAGCCACGGCTGGAGCCGCCAACAATCGGGACCGCTGATCGAGTCGATCAATCCCTCGACCGGGCAATGTCTCGCACGCGTTCGGGGCGCAACCGCCGAAGATTTTGAACACGTTCTCGGTTCCGCGGTCGAGGCCGCGCGCCGGTGGCGCCGGGTGCCGGCCCCGAAACGCGGCGAGGCCATTCGCCTCATGGCCGAGGAACTGCGAGCCCGCAAGGACGCGCTCGGCACCCTGGTTTCGCTGGAAAACGGCAAGATCAAAGCCGAGGGACTGGGCGAGGTTCAGGAGATGATCGACATCGCTGATTTCGCCGTCGGCCAGTCGCGCATGATGTACGGCCTGACGATGCATTCCGAGCGGGTCGAGCACCGCATGTACGAGCAGTGGCAACCCCTCGGCGTGGTCGGAGTGATATCCGCGTTCAATTTCCCGGTGGCCGTGTGGTCCTGGAACGCATTCCTCGCCGCCATTGCCGGCAATGCCACCGTGTGGAAGCCTTCGCCGAAGACCTCGTTGTGCTCGCTTGCCGTGCAGCACATTTGCAATCGAGTCCTCGAGCGGCATTCGCTGCCGGCCATCTTCCAAATATTCATCGACGCCGGCACCGAGCTTGCGGGCAGATTCGTCGGTGATCCGCGCGTCGCCCTGGTGTCCTTCACCGGCTCGACGCACGTCGGGCGTCAGGTCGGCGTCCGCGTGGCCGAACGCCTCGGCAAGAGCCTGCTCGAGCTCGGCGGCAACAACGCGATCATCGTCGATGAAGCGGCAAACCTGAATTTGGCGGTGCCGGCGATCGTTTTCGGCGCGGTGGGCACCGCGGGTCAGCGTTGCACCACCACCCGCCGCGTATTGGTTCATCATTCGCGAGCGGCGGAACTCGAGCGCCGGCTGATCGCCGCCTACGGCCAGATACGCATCGGCGATCCGCTCGAGCCCGGTACCTTGATGGGCCCGTTGATCGATGCGGGCGCGGTCGCACGCTATCTGGCCGCAATCGCCGCGGCGCAATCGCAGGGAGGCACGCTGCTGTGCGGCGGCAGCGCCATCCCGAGACCCGGTAATTTCGTCGAGCCCGCCATCGTGCGTGCCTCGCCCGATATGGCGATCGTGAACATCGAAACTTTCGCGCCGATTCTATACCTGCTGACCTACGAGAACTTCGAGGAGGCGGTGGCATTGCAAAACTCCGTACGCTACGGCCTCTCCTCCGCGGTGTTTACCGACCGCCTGCAGACGGCCGAGCGCTTCTTGAGCGCCGACGGCAGCGACTGCGGAATTGCCAACGTGAATCTGGGGACCTCGGGAGCGGAGATCGGCGGCGCGTTCGGCGGGGAGAAGGATACGGGCGGCGGCCGTGAAGCGGGATCCGATTCCTGGAAAGCCTACATGCGGCGCCAGACGACGACCATCAATTGGAGCCCCGAACTGCCCCTGGCGCAGGGCATCCGGTTCGACCTGTAGCCTCGACTCGGCTCGCTCTATTCCGACCGCTTGACCTCCAACCACAGCCGCTCCTGCGCGGCGAGATCCAAACTCGCGAACCGTTCGCCGCGCTCCTGCGCCAGCGTCTCCATCGCGCGAAAGCGACGCTCGAACTTGGTGTTGGCCGCCCGCAGGGCCGCCTCGGCGTCGACCTCGAGCTTGCGCGCCAAATTGGCGGCGGCAAACAGCAGATCGCCGATCTCCTCGAAGATTTCTTGCGAGGGAGCGGCGTCTGGTATTCCCGCCGCGGCGGCCTCGCGCACCTCGGCCAGCTCCTCCGCCACCTTGTCGGCGGTCTGGCCGGCATGTTCAAAATCGAACCCGACCCGGGCGGCACGTTTGCTCAATTTATGCGCGCGCATCAGCGCGGGCAGCCCCTGCGGCACCCCGCTCAACGCACTGCCGGACGCCGCGCCGCGTTCACGCGCCTTGCTCTCCTCCCAGGCGAGGCTTTGTTCGGCAGCGGTGACCGGAGCGCCCTCGCCTGCCGCTGCCCCGAAAACATGCGGGTGACGCCGCACCAGCTTGCCGCAGATGGCCGCTGCCACCTCCTCGAAATCGAACGCGGCTGTTTCACCGGCGATTTGTGCGTGAAATACCACCTGAAACAACAGATCCCCGAGTTCATCCTTGAGATGTGCGACATCGCCGCGCTCGATTGCATCCGCAACTTCGTAGGCTTCTTCGATCGTATAAGGCGCGATACTGGCGAACGTCTGCTGCCGATCCCACGGGCAACCGTCGGTCGCCCGCAGGCGCTGCATGATCGCCAGCAGCTCGCGCATGCGCGGCAACTCGTTCCGTTGCGCCGTCATTGGCGTTTCTCCGCCCGCGCCTGCAACAGGCGCCTCAAGGTGAGCAGCATGCCCGCGGTGGCGCCCCAGATCAGGCGCTCGCCGTACTGTATGTCGTAGAACTCGATCGGTACATCGCCCAGGCGGCCGAGGCGCGGTCGATGGTTGGCGGCATCCAGGATGAAGTCGAGCGGCACCTCGAACACGTCGTGGACTTCGGCCGTCGCAATGCGCAACTCATAGAGCGGGCTGACAAAACCGACCGCCGGTGTCACCCGAAAGCCGGTGATCACCCAGTGATCCGGCAGGTAGCCGGCGAATTCGACGTGGGCCTGCGACAATCCGATTTCCTCGTGGGCCTCGCGCAGCGCCGCATGCCAGGGGCTGGCGTCGCTGGGCTCGATGCGCCCGCCGGGAAAACTGATCTGTCCGGCGTGATCCTTGAGCGTCGCCGCGCGCTGGGTGAGCAGCACGGTCAGCCCCAATTCGCGTTCGACCAGCGGTACCAGCACCGCCGCGGGCACACGATCCTTCGGCATCGAGTCGCGCACCCGCGCCCGCACTTCCGGGGACGAGCCCGCCAGCCACAGCATGTCGTCCTCAGCCGCGGAGGGTTGAGGCGCGAGCGACTCGCGGATGTGTGTCTTGGCGTATAGCGGATCCATCATCGGCCGCTGGGCCCGGCGCCCTTGATGCCGCCCGCCGTCAGCGCCTCGGGATCGAGCACGCGGCGAAGCTCATCGACACTCAAGCCGGTCATTTCCGCGGCGACATCCAGAATCGGCCGGCCCTCGGCGTACGCTTTCTTGGCAATCGCCGCGCCCTTTTCATAGCCGATGACGGGATTGAGCGCGGTCACCAGCATCGGATTGCGGGCGAGTGCCGCCTCGAGCCTCGCCTCGTGCACGATCAATCCGGCGAGCGCGTGATCGGCCAGGTTGCGGCATGCGATATCCAGCAATTCCAGGCTCTGAAATAAATTGTAGGCAATCACGGGCAGCATGACGTTGAGCTGAAAATTTCCCGACTGCCCCGCAATGGTGATGGTCGCATCGTTGCCGATCACCTGCGCCGCGATCATCGTCACGGCCTCCGGAACCACGGGATTCACCTTGCCCGGCATGATGCTGCTGCCGGGCTGGAGTGCCGGCAGGGATATTTCCCCCAATCCGGCCAGCGGCCCGCTGTTCATCCAGCGCAAGTCGTTCGATATCTTCATCAGGCTGACGCCGACCACCTTGAGCTGCCCGGACAATTCCACCGCCGTGTCCTGGCAGGAAAGCGCCTCGAAATAGTTATCGCTGGGACGGAAATCGAGCCCGGTGTCGGCGGCTATTTGGCGCGCGAACAGAGCGGCAAACTCGGGTCGCGCGTTGATGCCGGTGCCCACCGCCGTACCGCCCTGCGCCAGCGCCAGCAGACGGGGCATTGTCGCGTTCAAGCGTGCGCTGTCCTTGTCGATCTGTGACTGCCAACCGCCGAGCTCCTGCGCGAGGGTGATCGGCAACGCGTCCATCAAGTGCGTACGGCCGGTTTTCACCACGCCGCGAAACTCGCGTGCGCGTCGCTCGAGCAGGGCGCTCAGGCGGCCAAGAGCCTCCAGTAGATTCTCTTTGAGGAGCAACGCCGCGCCGACGTGAATCGCGGTCGGCACGACGTCGTTGCTGCTCTGGCTCATGTTTACGTGATCATTCGGATGCACCGGCCGGCCCAAACGGCGGCCCGCCAGAGTCGCGATGACTTCGTTGGCATTCATGTTGCTGCTGGTGCCCGAGCCCGTTTGAAACACGTCCACCGGAAACTGGTCGTCGAATTTTCCCATGGCCACGTCGAGCGCCGCGGATTGGATGGCGGCCGCGAGATCGGGCGCCATGTCGCCCAATTGCGCGTTCGCCCCCGCCGCCGCGCGCTTGATCAGACCCAAGGCGCGGATGAAGGCCCGCGGCATGCGAAGACCGCTGGGCGGGAAATTCTGGATCGCCCGCTGGGTTTGAGCGCCCCAGAGCGCGGCTGCTGGTACGTCGAGCGCACCCATGCTGTCATGCTCGACGCGGTAGTCCGTCGTCATCGCGCCTTACTCCGCCGGTTGCTGCTGGTTTACGGTAATATCAGCGCAATTCTATCATTTAGCGACGGCATCCTTGATCAAGTCTAATCCCGCCACCGCCCCGGAAGACGCGCTTTCGCCACTCGACGGCCGGTACGCCGCCAAACTCGAGGCGGTTCGCCGAGTGTTCAGCGAGGCCGGCCTGATGCGCGAACGTGTGCGCGTCGAATGCGCCTGGTTGCTGGCGCTGGCGGAAGGCCCGGCAGCCGCGATGCTCGCCACGCTGCCGCCGTCCGCGCGGCGTTGGCTCGAGGCACTCGCCGCCGATCCGGTGCAAACCGACGTGCCCGCCATCAAGGCCATCGAGGCGCGCACCAATCACGACGTCAAGGCCGTGGAGTACTGGATCCGCGGCGAACTCGAGGCGCGCGGTGCGAGCGCCGCGCAACTCGAGTGGGTGCACTTCGGGTGCACCTCGGAAGACATCAACAATCTGGCGTACGCCCTCATGCTGCGAAACGCACGCGCCACGCTGTTGCTGCCGATGCTCGATGCCATCGGTACGCAACTCGATTCTCTTGCTGGCCGCTATGCGACGGTCGCCATGTTGGCGCGAACGCATGGGCAGGCGGCGACACCCACCACCCTCGGCAAAGAGCTTGCCAATGTGGCTGCGCGCCTCGAGGGTCAGCGCCGCTCCCTGGAGCGGATTACGATCCTCGGCAAGATGAACGGTGCCGTGGGTAACTTCAACGCGCACGTCGCGGCCCTGCCGCAGATCGATTGGCAGGCCTTCAGCGCGCGCTTCGTCGAATCGCTCGGCCTGCAGCCGAACACCCACACCACGCAAATCGAACCGCACGATTGGATCGCCGAGTACTGTCACGCCTTGATGCGTGCCGACACCGTGCTGATCGACCTTGCGCGCGACCTGTGGAGTTACATCGGCCTGGGGTATTTCAGGCAAAGACCCGCCGCCGGTGAAGTCGGCTCTTCGACCATGCCGCACAAGATCAATCCCATCGACTTCGAGAATGCCGAGGGCAACTTGGGGCTGGCCAATGCGCTGCTCGCGCACTTTGCGGAAAAGCTTCCCATTTCGCGTATGCAGCGCGACCTCAGCGACTCGACCGTGCTGCGCAATCTGGGTGTGGCCATCGGCCACGCGGTGCTTTCCTACCAATCGCTCGGCGCCGGCTTGAAAAAAATCGAGCTCGACGAGGTTCGGGTTGCGCAGGATTTGGACCGCGCGTGGGAGGTGTTGGGCGAAGCGGTGCAGACGGTGATGCGCGCACATGGGATTCCCGACGCCTATGATCGCCTGAAGGCCTTTACACGCGGCCGCCCCATCGACCGGGCGACCATGCAGGAATTCATCGGTTCGCTCGGTCTGCCGGCTGCCGAGAAGCAGCGGCTGCTCGAAATGACGCCAAGCACCTATCTCGGGCTTGCACAGGCGCTGGCGCGACGCACCTCTTGAGAGGCGATTCGCGCATCAGCGCCTCTGAAACGTGACGCAGTTAGCACGGCCGTTTGCGGGGCAAACGGTACTATCAAACTCAAAGTACGAGGAGCGGGAGCGGATCGCAGCACCTGCTCCAATTGAGGCGATGCTATGGCCGATAAATTGGACGACCACACACCACCCACCGGGGACAAGGCTTCCATGGCGGATGGCGATCCTGCGTCCAATGCGAGTACCCGCAGCATATTGACCACCATGCCCGAGGTTCGCGAGGCGAGCCTCAAGGTGGCCAAATCGGCGCAGCGCCTATTGTCCATTTTCACCCAGGATTTGGAGCCGTTGATCTACGGCGAAGAGCCCTTTTTGGATGCCATCAAGCGCTTGGTGCTCGCGCGTTCATACGCGAAGGTGCGGGTGTTGTTGGCCGACCCGTCGCGCGCCATGGTCGACAATAACCGCTTTCTGGCGCTCGCGCGCCGGTTGACGAGCTGCATTGACCTGCGGGCGATGAGCCCCGAATATCCGGCGAGCGCAGGGGCGTTCATCATCGCCGACGACAAGGCGCTGGTGTACCGCTTGCAAGCCGATCGATGGGACGGCATATCCGACATGAACGATCCGGCCGTCGTGCGGCGTTACCTGAATTTTTTCGACGAGATTTGGCAGACCAGCATGCAAGAGTCGCAGATGCGGCAAATGCTGATGTAGTTCAAGAGATCCCTGCCCAGCCGATCGCGCCGGTATAATCGGCGCATGCACACCTTCCCCATCGACCCCGGCTCCGCCGGGACCGTCATTGTCGGCATCTCCGGGGGCGTCGATTCGGCGGTTGCCGCGCTTTTGCTGCAGCGTGCCGGTTTCGCGGTGCAGGGGCTGTTCATGGCCAATTGGGACGACGAGGACGCCTATTGCACCGCCGCCGAGGATTTTCAAGATGCTCGCCGCACCTGCGAGACGCTCAAGATACCCCTGCATCGGGCGAGCTTTGCCGACCAGTATCGTGACCGTGTATTTGCACATTTTCTTCGCGAATACGCCGCCGGCCGCACGCCCAATCCGGACGTGTTGTGCAATCGGGAAATCAAATTCGGCCAATGCCTCGACTACATGCGCCGCCTGGGAGCCTCATGGATCGCCACCGGGCATTATGCCCGGCTGCGGCGCACCGATCGGGGAACCGAGCTGTTGAAGGCGGTGGACCGCGCGAAGGATCAGAGCTATTTCCTGCATGGCGTCGCACCATCGGCGCTCGCCGCCACCCTCATGCCGCTCGGCGGATTGCGCAAGGACCAGGTGCGCCGACTCGCCCACTCGGCAGGCCTCGCCGTATTCGACAAACCGGACAGTACGGGCATCTGTTTCATCGGCGAGCGGCCATTCCAGGAATTCTTGAGCCGCTACCTGCACACCGCGCCCGGACCCATCGAGCGCGAGGACGGCGAGGTGGTGGGCGAACATCGCGGACTGGCCCTTTACACCCTTGGCCAGCGCTCGGGACTGCGGGTGGGCGGCAGAGCGGGCGCGGCGGCCGCACCCTGGTACGTCGCCGCCAAGGATGCGCCGCGCAATGCGCTCATCGTGGTGCAGGATCCCGAACATCCCTTGCTGATGTCCGACATCTTCGAGGTCGAGCAGGTGAACTGGCTGTGCGCGCCTGCGTCGCTATCGCACGAGCTCGAGCGCGGCCGCTTCGAGTGCGGGGTCAAGACCCGCTATCGTCAGGCCGATCTGCCATGCCGGATCCGGCTTGGATCAGATGGCCGGGTGCGGGTATGGCTGCGCCACTCCGCGCGCGCCGTCACTCCCGGACAGTACGCGGTATTTTACCGCGATGAATTGTGTCTCGGGGGCGGCGTGATCGCGCACACAGGCGGTTGCCGCGATGCGCCGTCGATCGCCGCGCGCCCGGACGGCGCGGTCACTTATAATTCTGTTTTGACGCCGGAGGGATCATGACGGACAGCTTCAAGGCCAAAACTACGCTCGAGGTGGGCGCACAGCGATACGAGATCTGCGGGCTGAGCGCGCTGCACGCGTACAAGATCGACCGCCTGCCTTTCTCCTTGAAGATCCTTCTGGAAAATCTCCTGCGCTTCGAAGACGGGGTCAATGTCACGCGTGCCGACATCGAGGCGCTGCTGCGCTGGGACCCCAAAGCCGCGCCGCGCGACGAGATCGCCTTTACCCCGGCGCGCGTGATCATGCAGGATTTCACCGGCGTGCCGTGCATCGTGGATCTGGCCGCGATGAGGGAGGCGATCGCGCGTCTCGGCGGCGATCCGGAGCGCGTGAATCCGCTCGCACCCGCCGAGCTGGTGATCGATCACTCGGTCCAGGTCGATGAATACGGTGCCGCGGATTCCCTGCGGCACAACAATGAAATCGAATTCAGGCGCAACGCCGAGCGCTACATGTTCCTGCGGTGGGGCCAGACCGCGTTCAGCAACTTCAAAGTCGTCCCGCCCAACACCGGGATCGTGCACCAGGTGAATATCGAGCGCCTCGCCCGCGTGGTGTTTTCCGGGGAGATCGGCGGACGGAAGCTTGCCTATCCGGATACTTTGGTGGGAACCGACTCACATACCACGATGGTCAACAGCCTCGGCGTGCTCGGTTGGGGGGTCGGCGGGATCGAGGCCGAGGCCGCAATGCTCGGACAGCCGGTCACGATGCTGATACCGCAGGTCATCGGCTTCAAGCTCAGCGGCAGTTTGACCGCCGGCACGACCGCCACCGATCTGGTATTGACGGTCACGGAGATGCTGCGCAAAAAGGGAGTCGTCGATAAATTCGTGGAGTTCTTCGGAGACGGCCTCAAGGGTCTGCCGCTGGCGGATCGCGCAACCATCGCGAACATGTCGCCGGAATTCGGATCCACCTGCGCCATCTTTCCGATCGACGAGGAGACCGTTCGCTACCTGAAACTCACCGGCCGCGACCCCGCGCAAATTGCGCTGGTGGAGGCGTACGCCCGGGCACAGGGCCTGTGGCGCATCGACGGCGCAGCCGCGGCCGAATACAGCGACATCGTGGAGCTCGATCTGGCGACGGTCGAACCTTCGCTCGCCGGCCCAAAGCGCCCGCAGGACCGCGTGCCGCTGCGGTCCGCCAAAAGCGTCTACCGGAGCAGCGTACGGAAAATGGCGGAAGAGCGCGCTAACGCGCATCCGGGGGCGACCGGCGCGGCCTCTGCCCGCTTGGGCGAGGCCGGTGTGGAAATCAAGGATGGCGCCGTGCTCATCGCGGCGATCACCAGCTGCACCAACACCTCGAATCCGACGGTGCTGGTTGCCGCGGGACTGCTGGCGCGCAATGCGCGCGCCTTGGGGCTCACCGCCAAACCCTGGGTCAAAACCTCGCTCGCGCCGGGTTCCCGCGTTGTCACCGATTATCTGCAAAAGGCCGGCTTGCTGGCGGACCTGGAAGCGCTTGGTTTCTATACGGTGGGCTACGGCTGCACCACCTGCATCGGCAACTCGGGACCGCTCAAACCCGCCATTTCCGAGGCCGTCAAAGCGGGCGACGTGATCGCCTGCTCGGTGCTCTCGGGCAATCGCAATTTCGAAGGACGCGTGCATCCGGAAATCAAGATGAATTTTCTCGCCTCGCCGCCGCTGGTGGTCGCCTACGCGCTCGCAGGCAGCCTCGACATCGACATCACCACCGAGCCCTTGGCAAGCGATCGAAACGGCCGTGCGGTTTTCCTCAAGGATATCTGGCCGAGTGCCGCGGCCGTCGCCGAAGCGGTGAGCGCCTCGGTCGACTCCGCCATGTTCAAGAAGGGTTATGCCGATGTGTTTCTGGGTGACGACAATTGGCGCGGCATCAAGACGCCGACCGGAAAGATCTACGCCTGGGACGACAAATCGACCTATGTGAAAAATCCGCCGTATTTCGACGGTATGAGCATGACGCCCGATGCGATCGCCGACGTCAAGGGTGCGCGTGCGCTCGCGGTGCTCGGCGATTCGGTGACCACCGATCACATCTCGCCCGCCGGAAACATCTCAAAGACCAGCCCCGCGGCGAAATACCTGATCGCACAGGGCGTGCAAGTGGCGGATTTTAATTCCTACGGGGCGCGCCGCGGCAACCACGAGGTGATGATGCGCGGCACATTCGCCAACATCCGCTTGCGCAACCTGCTGCTCCCGGGCATCGAGGGCGGGGTCACCGTTCATCTGCCGAGCGGCGAGTCGATGTCGATTTTCGATGCCGCCATGAAATACAAGTCCGAAGCGAGGCCGCTCCTGATCTTCGCGGGCAAGGAATACGGCACCGGCAGCTCGCGCGACTGGGCCGCCAAAGGAACGATGCTGCTGGGCGTCAAGGCGGTGATCGCGGAAAGCTTCGAGCGGATTCACCGGTCCAATCTCATCGGCATGGGCGTTCTGCCGCTGCAGTACAGGGACGGCGAGAGCTTCCGTACCCTCGGCTTGAACGGCCGGGAAACATTCGACATTCTCGGGCTGGAGCGGGGCGCGGCGAAGTTCGTCAAGGTGACCGCCCGGGCCGACGACGGCCGCAGGACGCAATTCGAGGCCCGCGTTCGCATCGACACCCCGAAGGAGCTCGAGTACTACCAGCACGGCGGGATATTGCACTACGTGCTGAGGCAACTCGCCGCCCCCGGCAAGGCGGCCTGAAGTCAAGCGGGCCTGATGTTCAGCGGGCGGGCGGCGCCGCATCCGCGGCCGGCTTGCCCCCCGCGGAGACGCTTCCTGCCTCGATCAGCACCATGGTGCTCGGATCGAGATGCGTGCGGATGGCCTTATTGACCTGATCGCGCGTCAACGCCTGAACCATCTGCGGATAGGCGTCCAGCCAATCGAGGCCGTAGCCGCGCTGAACGGTGGTGAGGATGATGCTCGCGAGGCCGCGAGTGGTCGCGAGGCCCACCAAGTAGGTGCCGAGGATCCCTTGCTTGCGTACGGCGAGTTCGTCCTCCGTGACGCCGTCCTGCCACCAGTTGGCGAGTACGCTGCGCGTCGACGTCAAACCCCGCTCGAGCAGCGCCGGGGCGAAACTCGCCGATATGCTCCACGCGCCGTCCGCGATGCTGTCGTTGCTCACCTCGGCATCGATGTTGTACGTGAGGCCTTCCTTGTCGCGCACGATTCTCATCAGGCGTCCGGTGAACCCGCGACCGAGAATCGCGGTGCCCACCCGCAAGGGCAGCGCATCCGGGTCCCGATAGCGCAAACCCGTCGGCTGCCCCAAGATCACGGATACGCTCGGCTTGTCCTTGATCGGCACGACGACCGTAGCCGGGCCCCGGGGAACGGCCGGTCCTGCCGCATGAATAAAGTCTTGGCCGCCGGTCCACCCGGCAAAATCCTTGGCGATTTCGGCCTGCGCCTCCTCAACCGGCACATCTCCGGCGAGCACCAGCGTCAGATGGGCGGGACCGTAGTAACGCGCGTGAAACGCCTTCGCCTGATCGAGAGTCGCCGATTTGGCCGCGGCCAGGAATTCCTCGAGCGAGTGCGGACGATTCGGATGCCCCGGCGGAAAGATGGCGCGGTCAAACGCCTCCTGGGCGCGCTCCTCGGTGTTGTGCATCGCATCTTGCAAATTGCCTACGAATTGTTGCTTGGCTTTGGCAAACTCGGCCGCAAGCATCGCCGGGTCCCTGAGTTCCGCGGCGACCAGGCGAAGCACCAGCGGCATGTCCTTCTTCAAGCACTTGGCGCGGATTTCCAGGCTTTGCGCTCCCACGCCGAAGGAAATCTCGGCGCCCACGTCATCGAGCTGCTTCGCGATGGCGAACTTGTCGAGCGTCTTCGTGCCGCGGTCCAACATCATGCCGGTCAGCGTGGGGATGGCGATATTGTCCGGGCCCGCCATGGCATCGCCCGCCGGCAGCGCGCCCACGATGATCACAACCTGCTTGACGTTGGTCTGATAGGTGATCAGGTCGATACCCGCAACCTGCGACCGATGGCTGTTGTCGGTCATATTGGCCCATCCGTTCGATGCTGCGGCCAGGCACGCCGTCATCGCCAGATATCCGAATCCGAGCTTTCTCGTCACGATCCTTTCTCCCCTGCCTGCGGTGCCGGCACGAACCATCCGGTCGTGCTCTGATCCTCGCTGAGGTACTTCTCGGCGACCCGCTGCACATCGGCCGCCGTCACCTGCTCGACTCGCTTCGGAAACGTCTCGTACAAGGTCCAGTCGCCCACCGCGATCCACTCGTTGAGCTCCCGCGCGACAGCCGCGGTACCGTCCCGCTTGTAGGCGTCGGCCGCCACGTATTGCTGCTTGACCCGCTCGACCTCCTCGGCCGTCACTCCCTCGCTCTTGATCTTGGCGATCTCGGCCAGCAGCGCCTGCTCCACTCGCTCGTGGGTCGCGCCCGGCGCCAGGGCCGCGTAAACGATATGCAGCGACAGGTCCCGATGCAGGTCCGTGCCCGAATCCGCGCTCAACGCCAGCCCTTGGTCGACCAGCGCGCGGTAAAGGCGCGCATTCTTGCCGGAACTCAAAATCGCATCGAGCATTTCGAGCGCCGGCTGGTCCGCGTCCCGGCCGTTCGGCACCTTGTGTGCGATCACAACGGTACCGAGCTCGCCGGGGCGCGTGACGATGACGCGCCGCGGGCCGGATTGCGCGGGTTCCTCCGTATAGATCTCCGGAATCGGCAGCGGCGAGTGCGTGAACACGCCGTAATATTTCTTCACAAAGCCGAGCACCGCGGCCGCATCGATGTCGCCGACCACGGTGACGGTGGCGTTATTGGGCCAGTAGAAGGTATCGTAGAATTCACGCAGCTTGGCGATGGGCACGTGCTCGATGTCGCTTCGCCAACCGATGACCGGATGGTGATAGGGAAGCGCCACGTAGGCGGCGGCGGTCACCTCTTCCATCAGCACCTCGTTGGGGTCGTTCTTGCCGCGCTCGTATTCGTTGCGGACCACCGTCATTTCCGATTGCCGGTCGGCCTCGTGCAGCCACAGGTGACGCATGCGATCGGCTTCGATCGCGATATACCCTTCCAAGTCATCGCGCCCGACGGTTGCGAAGTAGCTGGTGCGGTCGACCGACGTGTTCGCATTGAACTGACCGCCCACACGCTCCAGGAACTGCTTGATGCTGTTGCCCTTCGGATCGTTGAAATTCTCGCTGCCCTTGAACATCATATGTTCGAGAATATGGGTGGCGCCGGTGGTGCCGGTCACCTCGTTGCGCGATCCGACCCGATAGGTTACCTGAAAGGTGACCACAGGAGCCGAGTGATCCGCGGCCAGCAAAACCGTGAGTCCGTTGGCATCGAGACGGTACTCGTCTATCCCGCCGATGGATTTGACGTAGGTGTAGCCCGGAACCACGACGGGTGGGCGGGCCGCCTCGGCGGCCGCGCTCTGCGCCTGCGCGCCCACCGCGCCGAGTGTGCTCACCGTCACTGCACAAAAACATGCCTGCCACGAAGCGCGCACCTTGCCGTGCTCATGCATACTCGTCTCCTGATGAGGACGCGGTTATTATTTCATATATATTACCCGCATGACGGCCCCTACCGCGATCGCATCGGCGCCTCGCGTCGCGCTGTTCGATCTCGACGGCACCTTGACCTGGCGCGACACGCTGATGCCGTTTTTGGGCGGCTACGTGCTTCGGCACCCCGCACGGCTGATGCGGCTTTGGCGGCTCGCGCCCGCGCTCATCGAATATGCGGTGCGAGGCCGTGACCGAGGCAGATTGAAATCGCGGGTGATTCGCGCGGTAATGGGCGGCGATCGTCTCGCCGAAATCGACGCCTGGGCGCAATCCTTCGTGCGTACGCTCGGGCCGCGCCGGGCGTTCCTCCCCGCCGCGCTCGCGGCGCTCGCGGCTCATCGAGCTGCGGGCGATCATCTGGTTCTGTTGTCGGCAAGCCCGGATTTGTACGTGCCGCTCATCGCTCAATTGCTGGGATTCGAACAAACGCTGTGCACCGAACTTGTGTGGCAGGGCGATCGGCTCGATGCCGCCTTGAAGACGCCGAACAGGCGCGGGGAGGAAAAGCTGCGCTGTCTCGAGTCCTTGCGCCGCCAATATCCGGGAGTACCAGTCGTCGCTTACGGCAATAGCCGCTCGGATCTCGCCCACTTGCGCCGGGCGGATCGCGCGCTCCTGGTGAACGGCAACGCGGCTGCGCGGCGCGCTGCGGCAAAAGCCGGCGTTCCGGTCGCCGATTGGACTTAAATCGGCGGTAGCCGCAACATTTGGCCGGTTCCGACGGTCTACTCCATCGAGCGGCTGACACCGATCAGCGGCGTATACGAGGCAGCAAGATGAGAAGGTCGCGAATCCCACCCGTCACCGTCGCGTCGTCGGACATCACTTCCGAGGCACGCTACCTCAGTCGGCGCACCCTGCTTGCGGGGGGCTTGGGGCTCGCCGCCCTCCAGGCGGCCGGCCGCTATTCGCAGACCGCAATGGCCGAGACTGCCGCCACAGGGCCGGGTGCGCTCAACTTTACGCGCAACGTCGCATTCAGCGTCACCGAAACGCCCAATTCCTACCGGGATATCACGTCCTACAATAATTATTACGAGTTCGGCACCGATAAGTCGGATCCGGCGCAGAATGCGCAAGGGCTGCGAACCACACCGTGGATGGTCACGGTCGGCGGCGAAGCGGAGGTGACCGGCTCGTTCACGATCGAGGACATTCTCAAGCCCCATCCGCTGGAAGAGCGTGTGTATCGACTGCGCTGCGTGGAAGCGTGGTCCATGGTGGTGCCGTGGATCGGCTTTCCTTTGGGCGATCTGCTCAAGCGGTTCAAACCCACCTCGAAGGCGAAATTCGTCGAATTCAAAACCTTGTATGACCCGAAACAAATGCCCGGTCAGCGCTCCTCCGTGCTCGACTGGCCTTATGTCGAGGGGCTGCGTATCGATGAGGCCATGCACCCGCTCGCCATCATGGCGGTCGGTCTGTACGGCAAGGTTCTTCCCAATCAGAACGGCGCACCCATGCGATTGATCGTGCCGTGGAAATACGGATTCAAGGGCATTAAGGCCATCGTCGGCATCAAGTTCACCGAGCGCATGCCGCGCACCACCTGGGCGGTGTCGGCACCCGACGAGTACGGTTTCTATGCCAACGTGAACCCCGCGGTCGACCATCCGCGCTGGAGCCAGGCGACGGAGCGGCATCTCGGCGGCAGCTTGTTCGACTCGCGCCGCCCCACCCTGCCGTTCAACGGATACGCCGCGGAGGTCGCCGGACTCTACAGCGGCATGGATCTACGGAGATATTTCTGAATCCAATTGCGCGCCAGATCGCGAAGCCGCTGGTATTCGCCGCCTGTTTGCTGCCGGCATTGCGCCTCGCCGCCGGCGCGTTTCATGTTGCCGGAGTTTCTCTGGGCGCGGACCCGGTCGCGGCCCTGTTGCACACCTGCGGCCGCTGGACCTTGAATTTCCTCCTGATCACTTTGTGCATGTCTCCGTTGCGGGATATCACGCACTGGGTGGGCTGGCTCCGCTTCCGGCGCATGCTGGGGCTGTTCGCGTTTTTTTACGCGCTGCTGCATTTCTCGGTCTTTTTGCTGCTGGATCAAGCCGGCAAGCTGCACGCCGTCGGCCACGAGATCGTCAAGCGGCCATACATCACGCTCGGCATGCTTGCCCTGGTGTTGCTCATTCCCCTGGCCCTCACGTCCACCGCCAAGGCCCAGCGCCGTATGGGAAGGCGTTGGATCCGGTTGCATCGGCTGATCTACGCGATCGCACTGCTCGGCGTCTGGCATTTTTGGTGGCAGGTCAAGAAGGACATCCGAGAGCCCACCCTCTATGCCTGCGCACTCGCGCTGCTGCTCGGCTACCGTCTGTGGAAGTGGTACCAATCCACGGCGCACATCAGCGTCGCACGGTTTGCAAGGACTGATGGAGCTTGAGCAACAGCGCCTCCGTGCTCGGCCAGTCCATGCACGGATCGGTGATCGATACGCCGTATTCGAGGGTGCCGAGATCCTTCGGAATGGGCTGATTGCCCGCTTTCAAATGGCTTTCCAGCATCAGGCCCACGATGGAACGATTGCCGTCGAGGATCTGCGTCACGCAATTCTCCGCCACCAGCGGCTGCACGCTCGGATCCTTGTTTGAATTGCCGTGGCTGCAATCGACCACGATGGTCGCGGGCAAATTCGCCTGCATCAGCTCACGCTCCGCCAGCGCGATGCTCACCGCATCGTAGTTGACGCGCCCGCCGCCTCCGCGCAACACGATATGGGCATGGAGATTGCCGCGGGTGCGGAACACCGCCGACTGACCCTGCTGCGTGATCCCCAGGAAATGGTGGGGGTGCTTGACCGACTGCAGCGCGTTGATCGAGGCGCCGAGCGCGCCGTCGGTGCCGTTCTTGAAACCCACCGGCGTCGACAAGCCGCTCGCCATCTCCCGATGCGTCTGCGATTCCGTGGTGCGTGCGCCGATCGCCGTCCAGGTGATGAGCTCGGACAGATATTGCGGCATGATCGGATCCAACGCCTCGGTTCCCGCCGGCAACCCCAGTTCAGCCACGTGCAGCAGCAGCTCGCGAGCGAGCAGAATGCCCTTTTCAATGTGAAACGAATCGTCCAGGTCCGGGTCGTTGATCAGGCCTTTCCAGCCGACGGTGGTGCGCGGCTTCTCGAAATACACCCGCATGATGAGAAACAGCGTCGGTGCAACTTGATCCGCGAGGCGCTTGAGCAGCTGCGCGTATTCGCGCGCCGCCGCGACGTCGTGAATCGAGCACGGACCGACCACGACGAACAGCCGCGGATCGCGCCGCTCCAGGATCGCCCGCAGTGCTTCACGCGAACGCAGCACCGTATCGGCCGCCCGCGCGGTCAGCGGCAGACGCCGCTTGACCTCTTCGGGCGTGGCCAGCAGATCGCTCGAGGCGACATTGACGTTCTGCAATCGATCTTGGATGCTGCTCACCGGTCAACCTACATCGACGTTCGGACGGTCCAGAGTTCGGGAAAGAATTTCAGTTCCAACGCTTTGGTGAGGTACGACACCCCGCTGGTGCCGCCCGTGCCTCGCTTGTGCCCGATGATGCGCTCAACGGTTTTCATGTGGGTGAAACGCCACAATTGAAATTTGTAGTCGAGGTCGACCAGCCGCTCCGCCAGTTCGTACAAATCCCAGTCCTTCACTGAATTGTGATACACGCTGAGCCATGCCGCTGCGACCTGTTTGCTCGCCTGATAGGGTTGCGTAAAGTCCCGATCGATCGACTGCGCCGGCACATTCAGGCCGCGCCGGCTCAACAGCCGCAACACTTCATCGTACAGACTGGGCGCCCGCAACGCGCGCCCCAGAGCCTCGTAGGCCGGCGGGTCGGCGCGAAAGACCTCAATCATCTCGGCATTCTTGTTGCCGATCAAAAATTCGAGCATGCGGTATTGCGCCGACTGGAACCCCGACGAACGGCCCAGCGAATTGCGAAACGCCGAATAATCATGGGGAGTCACCGTCGCCAGCACATCCCACGCTTCCAGGAGCTGCCGCTGTATCGTCGACACCCGCGTCAGCATCTTGAAGGTGGGGCCCAAATCGTCGCGCCGTACGCAGGCGACGGTGGCGTTCAATTCGTGCAGGCACAGCTTCATCCACAGCTCGGAAACCTGATGAATCACGATGAACAACATTTCATCGTGCTGGTAGGACAGCGGGTGCTGGGCGTCCAGGAGTTTATCGAGATTGAGGTACTGCCCGTAGCTGAGCGAGCCGCCCAAATCCCAATGAACCTGCTCGTCGCTCAGGTCGACGAAAGGCTTGCCGGCCGGACTGGATTCGCTCATCGGCTAATTCTTGAACACCCATAGGGGAACCGTACGCCAGCCGGCGAGCAGCTCGCGATCCAACCGGCGGTAGTCCGGTTCGAGCGACTCGACCAGGCGCCAGAATCCGGGCGAATGATTCATATGTTTCAAGTGCGCCAGCTCATGAATGAAAAGATATCGAACCACCTCTGCGCGCAGAAAGACCAGCGAACAATTGAGGCTAACCGTGCCTCGCGTCGAGCAGCTGCCCCACCGCGTTCGCTGGCAGCGGATCGCCACCCGCTCAACGGAATACTGCAGTTCGTCCGCCAGTTCCCGCAGCGCCGGCGCCAAGCGATCATGCGCCGCCCGTTTGAGCCAGCCGCGAAGCAGCGCGCGGGCATCCCCGTCGTTGGGCGCCCGTACCAAGAGCGTCGCGCCCTCGCGCGCCATGCCGCGCCTCGACGACTGCTGCCAGTCCACAGTAAAACGCTCGCTGGTCAGGGCGAAATCCACGCTCCCCGGCACCGCCGCGGCCGGTTCCACGAAGCACTGCATCGCCGCCACCTTGCGATCGATCCACGGCGTGAATCGGCGCACGAAATCGCGCACCGCGTGGGCGTGCACGCCAATCGGAACCACGATTTCCACGCGTCCGCCTACGTGCACGCGTGCGGTTAGCCGGCGGGCGCGCGCGCTCACGCGGACCGCAAATGCGTCGCCCGTGCCCCGCGTCTCGAACAGCGATAATTGCGTGCCATGTGGCTTCATCGCGCCGCATGATACCAGGTTCGAAGTCGGCGGCGATGAGCCTCCCCGACTCAGTGCCGCACGAGGCTCGACAACTGTCGTTGCGCCGCCTTGAAGTCGGGTGCGACGATCAAGGCCTTCTCGATCGAGTTGCGGGCGCCCAATAAATCGCCCCGCGCTTGCAATTGAATTCCGAGCTCGAGGTAGGCTTCCGCGTGCCCCCAGTTCGGGGCGTCGGTGCCGGTGGCGGATGACTGATCGAATAACTGCGCGGCGAGTTCGAGCGTGTTGAAGGCTCGCTGATTTTCCGCTGAGCCGGGCTTCGATCGGGCGAATCCGTCCATGGCAACCAGATACAGGACCCGGGGGTTGCGCGGTGCAACCCTCAATGCCGCGTTGATGCGCTCGGTCGCGTGCGACCGCAGCAGCACCCCCTCCAGGCTCTTGTATTTGGCGAGCCCCTGGTAGCAAGCGGACTGCAACGCGAGCGCCTCCGCCGACGTCGGATCCTGGTCCAGCACCCGCTTGAGCTGATCGACGCAGTCCTCAAAGGCCGCCGCCGCCTCTTTCGGACGCTTCTCGCCCAACAGCAATCCAAGTCGGTACTGCGCATGTCCCAGCTGGTATCGCAGCGCCTGATCGGCGTCTCCCGGGCCGGCCCGAGTCGCCAAAGTTTGCACCAAATTGACCAGCAGGTTGGTATCTTCGACGTGGAATGCGTAGACAATCTGCGCTTGCAGGTCGTCACCCTCCTGCGCCAGGCCCGGTGCGGGGGCGAATGCCAGCGCCATTGACAGAAGGATTGCGATTTTACACATGCGCCCGAAGATAGCACAACGAGGCGAGGGCTCTTGAGCGACGAATTCATCGACATCGGGGCGAATTTGACCCACGACAGTTTTGCCGCCGACCTGGACCAAGTGATCGGGCGGGCAATGCAAGCGGGCGTGACGAGGCAAGTGGTGACCGGGGCCGATTTGGCCAGTTCGCGGGCGGCCGCGGCGCTCGCCGCCGCCCATCCTGGTGTTTTGTGGAGTACCGCCGGTGTGCATCCGCACCATGCGGCCGGCTTCGATCCGGGACCGTGCGAGGAGCTGCGTGAATTGCTCGCCCGGCACGAGGTGGTCGCGGTCGGCGAATGCGGATTGGATTACTTTCGCGATTTATCGCCCCGAGCGGCGCAGCGCCAGGCCTTGGTCGCGCAATTGGAAATCGCGGTGAGCGTGGCGAAGCCGGTCTTCCTGCACCAGCGCGATGCGCACGAGGATTTCGCCGCGATCCTCGCGGATTATCGGCCCGGTCTCGTCGGTGGGGTTGCACACTGCTTTACGGGCGATGAGCGCGAACTCGACGACTACCTCGGCCTTGACCTGTCCATCGGCATCACCGGTTGGATCTGCGATGAGCGGCGCTCCTCGACCCTGCGCGCGGCCGTGCCACGCATCCCCTCGGAGCGCCTCATGATCGAGAGCGATGCTCCCTATCTGTTGCCCCGGGACCTGTGGCCGCGACCGCGATCGCGCCGCAACGAGCCCGCCTATCTTCCGCACATCGCCCGTGCCGTGGCGCAGATCCGCGGTGAATCGCCGGCTAACGTGGCCGCCACCACCACCCGCAACGCGCTGCGCTTCTTTGGGCTCGAGACCGCTAGAGATTTGTGAATTGGTGCGGACTCGGCTTGAGCTGCGGCACCAGTTGACTCCACACCGCCGCAAATTCCGCCGGCGCCGCCGATCCCGGGGCGCCTCGAGCAGCCGCCGGATATTCCATCTCCAGCCCGTCGAGCATCAGTACGTGTTTGGGCATGCCTTTGGTGAACTTGCCGACGTTTGAAAACAGCAACCGGCCCTCGACCGGAAATTCCCCGACCAGGGCCTTGACCGCGGCGATTCGATCGTAGAGCGCCGGCTGCGGATTGTCGAAGGTATAGCGCCGGCCGCGGGCCATCACGGTCCAGTCGCTCATTTGATCGCCGCCGAAAATCAGTCCGGCCACGCGGCGGGTATCGAGCACCAGCAGGCCAAACGGCGTCAGCAGCAAATGATCGATGTGGATGAAGCCACCCATGCCGTCCGGCACCAGGATTTGGTGTGCCGCTTCATAAGCGATGCGTTCCAAGCGCCCGAGCAGCGCCTTGCGCCGGGAGCGGCGCCGGTACGCGCCAAATCCCGCATAGGCCGCGGCGGCGACCAGCAGCAGCGCCACACCGGCCGCGATCCACTGCGGTTCGATTCGAAAATCGCTCATTCGAGCGCTGCCGCCACCGCCGACAGCTTCGGCGGCAAATCGAGGAAGTGCTGCGGCAGGCGCAGCAGCCGCTCCAAGACCGGGGGCACCGCCACGTGTTTGCCGATGACGGGCTCCACGATGTCGTTGAATTTTGCCGGGTGGGCCGTGGCCACCAGCACCCACGGGTGGTCGCGCCGTTCACGCTCGCTCAGGCGCCGATAGAGTTCCGCGGCGGTCGCCGTGTGCGGACACCATTCGCGCCCGTATTGTACGAAATCCTCCGCAATCCTGTGCCGGATGGCCGCGTCATCCACGCTGTCGGCGCTCAGCTGCTCGCGCAGCGACGTGATCGTCGGATAGAGCGCCCGAACGCGCTCCATATTGCTTGGGTTGCCCACATCCATGGCCGAGGCGAGCGTCGGTATGCTCGGACGCGGCCGCCATTCGCCGCTCGCAAGATAGTCCGGCACCGTGCGATTGGCGTTGTGCGCCAAAACAATCCGATCGATCGGAAATCCGAGCGCGCGGGCCCACACGGCCGCGAATGCGTTGCCGAGGTTGCCCGTGGGAATGATGTAGCACGCTTTGGACCCGGTGCGACTCTCGATCTCGAGGCTGGAGGCGACGTAATACACCATCTGCGGCAGCAGCCGCCCGATATTGATGCTGTTGGCGGAACTGAAACGATATTTGCGTCCGAGGTCGCGGTCCACGAACGCCTCCTTCACCAGGCGCTGGCAGTCGTCGAATGTGCCATCGATGCGCAGCGACGTCACGTTCTCGCCCCAGCAGGTCAATTGCTGCTCCTGGCGCGCGCTCACCAGGCCCTTCGGATACAGGATTACGATGCGAACCCACGAGCGGCGATGAAACGCCGCCGCAACCGCCCCTCCGGTATCGCCCGAGGTGGCCACCAGTATGGTCAGCGGCTCGGAGCCCCTTTGCAGGCGCTCGAGCGTCTCGGCCAAAAAGCGTGCCCCGAAATCCTTGAAGGCCGCGGTCGGCCCATGAAAGAGCTCGAGCACGAACAGCCGCTCCCGGCATTGCGCAACGCCGGTGGTGGGCGCCGGAAAATTGAGCGCCGCCTGCGAAATCTCGCCGAGCATCGGCAGCAGCCGGTCGCCGGCGAAAAAGCCGGCCAGCGCACCACGGGCGATCTGCGGCAAGGGCTGGCCCGGACCGATCGCACCCCGCTCGATGTCCGGCAAACGCTCGGGCACATACAGTCCGCCATCCGGCGCCAGACCCTGCACGATGGCCTCGCTCAGCGCCACCAGGGGTGCACCGCCGCGGGTGCTCGCGTATTTCAACTCTGCGCTCACGCGGGCACCGTGCGGGCGCCGGCCGCGTCCAACGAGGAGATCCATGAGTCCGACTGCAACCCGTGACTTGTGAACGCCTCCACCATGGCGTTGCGCACCGCCTCGGCATGCTGCCGTTCGGTCCAGGCGAAAATCGCGGGCCCCGCGCCTGAAATCGAGCACCCCAGGGCGCCCGCCGACATGGCGCCGCTCTGCACCAGCTTGAATCCCGGGATCAAGGATTGGCGCTGCGGCTCGATGATCACGTCGTTGAAGGAATCGCGGATCATGTCCAAATCGTTCGAATAGCAACCGCTGATGAAACCCGCGAGATTCGCGGTCTGCCAGACGAAATCCGAACGCGTGACATCGCTTTTAAGGATGGCGCGGGCCTCGCGCGTGCCTAAGTGCATGTGCGGATGCACCAGCACGCAACGCACCTGCGGCGGGACCGGAATTTGCTTCACGCGCGGGTGATCGATGCCCACGGTCAATACCAGCCCGCCGTAAAGGCAGGGCGCGATGTTGTCCAAATGCGCCGATCCGCTTGCGACGATTTCGCCCTGCATGGCGAACATGAGCAGCCGCAACCGTGGGACCGGATCGGGCAGCAGCGCGTTGGCGGCGACCACGGCGGCAACGGCGGACGCCGCCGAACCGCCCATGCCGGACGCCAACGGTATGCCTTTCTCGATGTCGATCTCGAAGCCGAAGGGCAGGCCGAGCGCTGCGCGCATTGCCTGTAGGGCGCGGCCGGCGGTGTTGCTGTGCGCATCGAGGGAGATATCGCCGCGAATGCCGGTGATGCTGCGTATCCGCACCGTCGGTTCCTCGATGGACCGCAAGCGCACTCGATCGCCCACCGCATCCACCGTGTGGCCCAGAATGTCGAAGCCGATGCCCACGTTGGCGACAGTGGCTGGCGCGAAGGCGATCACATCGGTTGGCACAAGCGATCCTTGGATGTCGTCCCGTTACAAATGCGCGCCGAGGTACGCCGACAGGCGCAGCAAATCGGCGAACACGCCCCCGGCCGTGACTTCGGGCCCGGCCCCCGGCCCCTGCACGATCAGCGGATTGTCGCAATAGCGGCGCGTCGCGAAACGCACCACATTATCGGTGAGCGCGATATTCGCGAAGGCGTGTTTGGCTTCCAGGCGCGTCAATCCGACCGACGCCCGGCCGTCCGCCTCGATGCGCCCGACGTAGCGCAGCACCTGCCCCTGCCGACCGGCCTCGGCCAGCATGGTCGCCATGCTCGCATCGTATTCCGGAAGCCGCCGCATGAACTCCTCGACATCGCACGCCGTGAGTGCGGCCGGTACCAGCCCCGCGACTTCCACGTCGGACAGCTCCAGCGTCAGGCCCATCTCACGGGCGAGAATGATCAGTTTTCGGGCAACGTCCATCCCGGACAGGTCGTCGCGCGGATCCGGTTCGGTATAACCCTTCCGCTTGGCGGTGCGCACGATCGAGGAAAACGATTCGCTGCCGTCGAAAACGTTGAACAGGTAGGCCAAAGTGCCTGAAAAAATACCTTCGATGCGCGTAATGTCATCGCCCGTTTCACGCAGGTCCCGCAGCGTCTGAATCACCGGCAATCCGGCGCCCACGGTGGCCTCGTAAAGATAGTGGGTCCCGGCGGCGCGCGCCGCTTCCTTGAGCGCATGATAAGCCGGCAGCGCGCCGCTATTCGCCTTTTTGTTGGGCGTCACCACGTGGATGCCCCGTGCGAGCCAGTCTCGGTAGTTGCCCGCAACCTCCGCGCTCGCCGTGCAATCGATGATCACCGTGTGCGGGATGTAATCCGCCTGGCAATGCGCCACGAATTTGTCCAGGTCGAGAGGTTCGCCCGCCTCCGCCAACTGCTGCGCCCAGAGTTCCAGATCGATCGCGCCCTCCACGAGCAGCATACGGGTCGATCCGGCGATTCCGCGCACGCGCAGATCCAGATTCAAGGCCCGCAGGCGCTCCACTTGACTGGCGACTTGAGCCAGCAAGACCCGGCCCACGGTACCCGGGCCGAGCAACCCGATCGACAGCGTATTGGGCGATAAATAGAACGCCGCGTGCACGGCGCGCAGCGCCTTCGCGGCAAACTTGCCGTCCACGACCAGCGAGATGTTGCGCTCCGAAGCGCCCTGTGCGATGGCGCGCACACTGATCGCGGCGTTGCCGAGCGAATTGAATACCTTGGCGGCAATCCCGTGCGCGCCGGCCATACCGTCGCCGACGACGGCCAGAATGCTCAATCCCAATCCCACTTCGACGTGCTGGATCTGCCCGTCGCGCAATTCCGCATCGAACGCGCGGCGCACCGCCTCCTCGGCGCGCACCGCCTGCGCCTCCGGAATCGCGAAGCAAATGGAGTGTTCGGAACTTCCCTGGGAAATCAAAATGACCGATATGCCGGAGTCGCGCAGCGCTCCGAACAGGCGGTGCGCGGTGCCAGGCACGCCGATCATGCCCGCCCCCTCGAGGTTGACGAGCGCCACCGGATCGATCGTCGTGATCCCCTTCACTTTCAGCGCCGAGACCGGATGGGAGCAAATCAGCGTGCCACGCCCATGCGGCGCGAAGGTATTGCGGATGTAGATCGGAATATCGCGCGCGACCGCAGGCTCCATGGTCTGCGGGTGAATGACCTTGGCGCCGAAGTAGGCAAGTTCCATCGCCTCGTTGTACGACAGCTGATCGATGACCTGTGCATTCGGTACGAGGCGCGGATCGGCCGACAACACCCCGTCCACGTCGGTCCAAATGATGATTTCGGATGCATCGAGCAGAGCACCGAAAATGGATCCGGAAAAATCGCTGCCGTTGCGTCCGAGGGTGGTTTGTATGCCGCTCGTCGTGATCGCCACAAATCCGGTCACGATCAGCCGTCCTTGAAAGTCCCTGGGGACCAATTGCCGCAAATTTCGCTCGCTCGCGCTCCACTGCACGGCCGGACCCAAAGGCCCCCATTCGACGACGACGACTTGGCGCGCGTCGATCCACATGACCTCGCCCGGAACCCGCCCGCGCTCGCGCAGAAACGGCGCAAACAAGCGCGTCGACCATATTTCTCCATAGCCCGAGATGACATCGCGCATCGAGTCGGTCGCCGCACGGATCAGGCGCACCGTCTGCAGCACGCCCGCGATATCGCGGCAGTCCTTGTTCAAAAGCTCGCGGAAGGCTTCGCAGGCCGGCCGCGACAGAAGTTCGGCGGCGAGCTTCTCGTGCCGCTTCTTCAAATGCTCGATCGCCGCGGCGATATGACCGTCGGGCTGCTCCGCCAGCGTCACTAAGCCGAGCAGCGCATCCGTGACGCCGCGACAGGCGGACAGCACCACGGCTTCGCGCGGATTGGGCGACGATTCGATGATGTCGGCGACGCGGCGAAAGCAATCCGCGTCGGCGACGCTCGAACCGCCGAATTTATGAACGATCCATTTATCCATGTTTCACACGCACCCAAGCCGCGCCGAAGCGCCATGCACAACTCAAAAGTGTCTTAAGTTGATGAATTTCGGCCCGAAAGCCGCTAGACAGCCCGGAACTTTAATCGCACCCCGGGACGCGTAGCAAGCAAAAACGTCAGGAGCCTGTCTGAGTATTCCCCGTGGCCGCGGAATGCACAGACAGGCTCCTAAGGCCGACCCGACCGGCGTCCGCCCGCCCGCGAGGCCGTACCGGCCCTCGGTAATCGGGTCTTGAGCAATCCGGTCTTGGGCAATCCCGTATGCTGTGTCCGAAGCGGCACGGAGGCGCGGCGTCCCGGCTGGCCGGCGTGAGACCCGCCGACGGCCGGTTGGTAAGCTGGAATGAGATGCTGCTTGCCATTGCCGATCAGGTCGGCACGACCCATGCGCTTCAACGCTTCACGCAATAGGGGCCAATTTTCCGGGTCGTGGTAGCGCAGAAACGCTTTGTGCAACCGGCGCACCTTGATGCCTTTGGGAATGACCACGGTCTCGCTATCGCGCGCGACCCGTTTGAGGGGATTTTTGCCCGAGTGGTACATCGCGGTCGCAGTCGCCATCGGCGACGGCAGGAACGCCTGCACCTGATCGGCGCGAAAGCCGTTCTTTTTCAGCCAAACCGCGAGTTCCAGCATGTCCGCATCGCGCGTTCCGGGATGCGCCGCAATGAAATAAGGAATGAGATATTGTTCCTTGCCCGCCGCCCTGGAGTACTTGTCAAAGAGATCCTTGAACTTGTAATACGCGCCGACGCCCGGTTTCATCATCTTCGATAACGGACCCTCGCCGATCGCTTCGGGCGCAATCTTAAGGTACCCGCCGGTGTGGTGGGTGGCGAGTTCCTTCACATAATCGGGCGATTCGATGGCGAGGTCATAGCGAACACCGGAGGCGATCAGCACCTTTTTCACTCCCCGCACGTTGCGCGCCCGCCGATACAGGTTGATGAGCGGCGCATGGTCGGTGTTCAAATTCGGGCATACCCCGGGATAGACACAGGATGGACGGCGGCAAGCCGATTCGATCGCCGGACTCCTGCAACGCAGACGGTACATGTTCGCGGTCGGACCGCCGAGATCGGAGACGACTCCCGTGAATCCGGGCACCTGATCGCGTATCGTTTCTATTTCGCGGATCACCGATTCCTCGGAGCGGCTCTGAATGATGCGCCCTTCGTGCTCGGTGATCGAACAAAACGTGCACCCGCCGAAACACCCGCGCTGAATCGCCACCGAGAATCGAATCATGTGGTAAGCGGGAATTCTCGCATTGCCATATTTAGGGTGCGGCCGGCGGGCATACGGCAACTCGTAGATCGCGTCCATCTCGGCCGTGCTCAAGGGAATCGGCGGCGGATTGAGCCACAGCTCCTGATTGCCGTGGCGCTGCACCAGTGCGCGTGCATTGCCGGGATTCGATTCGAGGTGCAGTATTCGCGATGCGTGCGCATACAGAACCGCATCCTCGCTCACCTGCTCATGCGAGGGCAGGCGAATCACACTGCGTTCGCGCAGCGCGCCGGGTACCTGGCGAAAGAATCTCACGACGCGGCGTCCGTCCGGCGCTTGACCCCCCACCGCAGCGGCGCTCGCGCCGAGCGCCTGCCTGCGTTCGTCTTCTCCCGCGTAAGGATCCGGCAACGGTGCCGTCGGGCCGGGGGTGTCGAGTTCGCTGGAATCGACCTCGATCCAATCCGCCGGCATGACGCGGCGCAGGTACGCGGTGCCGCGCAGGTCCTGAATTCCGGCGACCGGCTCGCCGGCATCGAGCCTGCGTGCAATTGCGCCGATTTGCCGCTCGGCATTGCCGAAGACCAGCATGTCGGCCTTGGAATCGACCAGCACGGAACGGCGCACCCGTTCGGACCAATAGTCGAAATGCGCAATGCGGCGCAGGCTCGCCTCGATCCCGCCGATCACGACGGGCACGTGCTTGTAGGCCTCGCGCACACGCTGGGAATAGACGATCACGCAACGATCGGGCCGCCTGCCGCCCGCCCCGCCGGGAGTGTACGCATCGTCGCTGCGCACCCGGCGGTCCGCGGTGTAGCGGTTCACCATCGAGTCCATGTTGCCGGCGGTTATTCCGAAGAACAGCCGCGGGGCGCCGAGGGCCGTAAAATCCGCTGTGTTATGCCAATCCGGCTGGGCGATGATGCCGACTTTGAAGCCTTGCGCCTCCAAGACGCGTCCGATGATCGCCATTCCGAAACTTGGATGATCCACATAGGCGTCCCCGGTGACAATGATGATGTCGCACTGCCGCCAGCCGAGCGCTTCCATCTCGGCGCGGGAAGTCGGCAAAAACGGCGCCCGGGACGGCCCGGCGGCACAGCTGATGGGATCGGAAAACACGGGATCGGCGGCTTGCACGCCGGGGATTAAATCCGATTGCGTGCCGTAAGTACAACGAAACCCGGGATCATCCGAGATCGATCGGAATGTAGATTTGCGCATCCTCGCGTTGAATCAAGAGCGCGAGGGTACGCCCCGCCCTAGCCACCTCCCGCTTGAGTTCGGCGATCGTGGACACTCCCGATCCGTTGACTCCGAGCACGACATCGCCGGCCTGCAATCCGGCGGCCAATGCCGGCCCCGTGACGTCTTCGACGACCAGGCGGCCGCGGGTGTGCAGCTCCTGCTGTTCACTGGGATCGAGCGGGCGAATCGCGAGCCCCAACTTGCCGCCGTCGTCCGCACTGCCGACGCGGGCGGATTGCGCCGGTGCATCCTCCAGCAAAACCGTCTTGACCGTCACTTGCGTCGCTTTGCGATCATGCCAAACGCCGAGCCTCGCCTCGCTCCCCGGCGCGAGTTGGGATATGACTTCGGGCAAATCATAGGAATGGTCGATGGACCGGCCATTGACGCTGGTGATGACGTCTCCCGGCTTCAATCCCGCATGTTCGCCCGGGCTTTGCGGTTCCACCGCGCTGATCAGGGCACCGTGCGGGGTCGCCAGGCCGAAGGTTTGAGCAAGCTGCTGACCGATATCCTGCACCGCCACACCGATGCGGCTGCGACTCACCTTGCCGGTGCGCATCAGCTGATCCTTGACGTTCAGCGCAACGTCGATCGGTATCGCGAACGACATGCCCATGTAGCCGCCGGTGCGGCTGTATATCTGCGAATTGATGCCGATCACCTGGCCGTCGAGATTGAACAACGGACCGCCCGAGTTGCCGGGGTTCACCGCCGCATCGGTTTGAATGAAGGTCACGAAGGAGCTGCCGCTGTCGTCGGGCAGGGGCCGCCCGACCGCACTGATCACGCCTGCGGTCACGCTGTTCTCGAAACCAAACGGCGAACCGATGGCGATCGCCCATTGCCCGGGCCGGATCCGCGCCGGATCGCCGAATCGCACGGTGGGCAGGCCGGTCGCGGGTATTTTGATCAAAGCCACATCGCTGCGTTTATCGACGCCGATGACCTTGGCGCGAAACTCCCGCCGATCGGTGAGCTTCACCGTCACTTCCGATGCATCCGCCACCACGTGCGCGTTGGTCAACACGTAACCGTCCGGGGTAATGATGAAGCCGGACCCGATGCCGCGACTGGGCGGCATGTGCTCGGGACTCGGCAGCTGGAAGCGATGGAAGAACTGCGACATGGAATCGTCATCGCCGTCGTCGGTCGCGTTGCCGAATTTTTGAGCCTTTTCGACCACGCTGATATTGACCACGGCGGCCCCGTTGTCGGCGACCAGACCGGAGAAATCCGGCAGCCCGGTGACTCGGCTCGAGGGTAGAGCGGGTGCCGGCACCGCTGCCGGCGCGGCCGCCACCGGGGGTTGCGCCCCCGCCATGCCGCCGTCGGCGGCCCGGTGCTGATGAGCCACCACCACCAAGATGGCGGCGACCACCGCGAGCGACCAAGTTCTAATGCTTCCCATGCGACCTACCCTTTTTTCAAAATAATCCAAACGACCCCCAGGAGACCCTGAGGTCGGGGCGTTGGTTGCAATTTTCCAGGCTTTCGGGCTCGGATTTCCAGGTTTTTCGCATTATAGGGGTCTCCCGGGGCGCTTCGGGGCAGCGGGCCGCCAGAATTGTGAATTCCCGACGCGCCATTCGGGTGCGCCAGCAGCTAGGCTGATGGTCCTTAGTCAAGGCCTCGAGCTTATGCCTGATGCGACCGGTCCCGTCCTGTTGGTGGTGGGCAGCGATTCCAAGCGCCTGCAGTGGCTGACCCATCACGTGAGCAGCCATTGGCCGAGCGCCCAGGTGACCACCGCTCCCGCAGCGGAGCCGGCTGCCTTGGCGCGACTGGTCCAAGAGCGCACGCCCGATGCGGTGGTGGTGCAGATCAACTTCGCCATCGAGGCGCAGGCGAACGCCGGGCTCGATCAGCTGGGGCAATTGCTGCGTGCGCAGCCGAACCTGCACTGCATCATACTGGCCGAGCAGGGCAGCGAGCTCGCTGCGGTAAGGGCCATGAAATGCGGCGCTAAGGATTACCTGCCGATGGCAAGCCTCACCGGCGACTCGCTGCTGCAAGCCGTGGCCGAAGCCTGCGCGAAGCAGCGCGCCGCGGCGGTCGAGGCGGACGCGCTGATCGCCCCCGCGAACGACACGCCGTCGATTCGCGTGCCCGGCTACAGCATCGTCAAGGAGATCGCCACCAGCAATTTCTCCTCCGTGTACCTCGCCAGGAGCGAACGGCTGCGGCGCAACGTGATTCTCAAGGTGATGAGCCGCGGCACCTCCGCACGCGAATTGGATGACGCCGAGCGCTTCCAGCGCGAATACGAGATCATCTCGAGCATTGCCCATCGAGCCATCGCGGAGATTTATGATTTCGGAGCGTTGCCGCAACATCAGTACCTCGTGATGGAATACATTCCGTGCGGCGATTTGCGCGATCGCCTGCGCAACCCCATGAGCGTCGATGACAGCCTGTATTACCTGCGCACCATCGCCGAAGCGCTGCGGGTCATTCATGTGTTCGGAATCCTGCATCGCGACCTCAAGCCCGCCAACGTCATGTTGCGCGAAGACAATTCCCCCGTCCTCATCGATTTTGGACTTGCGCGCCGATCGCTCGACGATGCGAGCACGACCGGCGTGGGCCAGGTCCTCGGGTCCCCGTACTACATCAGTCCGGAACAATCCCAGGGGCGGCGCGTCGATGTGCGGACCGACCTGTACAGTCTGGGGGTGATGTTCTATGAGATGCTGACCGGCCAGCGCCCTTACAGCGGCCGAAGCGCCATGGACATCATGTCCCAGCATGCGACCTCGCCGGTCCCGCGCCTCCCCGACAACGTGGCCCACCAGCAGGCCCTTCTTGACCGGCTGATGGCGAAGCGTCCCGAGGAGCGCTACGCCTCGGTCGATGAGCTCCTGGCGGACCTGGCGCCCACCGCCGCCGCGGTGGCGTGAAGCTCGCGCGCGGTATTGCGACGCCGGTCACATCCAACCGGAGCCCGGCGCAGCATATGTCGTAAAAGACTCGAGGCTGTGACACTCATCAAGCCCCGCCGCCCAGCGGTTTGGCAGGCTTGAGATCCATGTTTATCACGGCCAAGCGTCACGAGCGCGAGAAGCAGGAACTGCTCGGTGCCAGCAACCGGTTGACCGAGGCCATTCTCGCACACAGCGAACAGGGTCTGTTTCTGCTCGACGGCACCAACAAGATCCAGCCCCAGGTCTCCCGGTCGCTCGGCACCTTGTTTCGCCGTCAGGATTTCAGCGATCTGAGCTTCGACCGGCTGCTCGCGCCGCTCGTCACCGCCAAAACCATTGCGGTGGCGAGAAAATACGTCGCCGGACTGATCGGGTCCGCGCCGCCCCCTGACCCTGCCGAACCGAATCCCCTTAAGGACGTCGATGTCCGCCTGGCCAATTCCGACGGATCATTCGAGGTCGCGCATTATTCGTTCGAATTCCACGCGATCGACACGCCGGGTGAGGCGCGCCTGTGGCTGGTGCGGGTCAGCGATGTCACAGCGCATGCGCAGATGACGCGCGAATTGGAAGAGTTGCGGGTCCAGGCGCAGATGCAGGGCGAAATCTTGCGCGGCGTCCTGCACATGGGCGGAACGCGCTTTGCCGCCTTTTTACAAAGAACCGAAGCCTCGATGAAGACCATCAACTCGATTTTGAAGAAACCGGCTCGGGAGGAGGATGCTTTCCGCCACAAACTCGAGGAGGCGCTCGACGAGGTCGACAGGGTCCGGCGCGACGCCGCGGCATTCAAGCTCTCCGCCCTGGAAGGCGCGGCGCGGCTGTTCGAAGACTCGCTGCATGATTTGCGCAGCCGAAAATCGCTGAGCGGCAGCGAGTTCCTGCCGCTCGCCGTCAAATTGGATCAGCTCCACAGTCAATTCGCCTCGCTCAAATCCCTGACCCAATCCGCCGCGCCGGTCCGCGACGCCGCTGCGTCGGCGCAGATGCCGAGCTTGACGGAAAACGGCACCCAAATCATACAGGCGCCGAAATTCGTGCCCGACCGAACGGAACAGAAGCCGCTGCCCGGCGCTCAACGCTCGGCTCCGGCGGGAAGTCTGGAGAGCACCCTGCGATCGCTCACCGAGCACGTGGCGCAGGAGCACAACAAGACCGTGATTCTCGATTGCCAGGGTTTGCAGTTGGTCCCAGCGCCGTATCAATCGGCGATCAAAAATGTCGCCATTCAGCTCATTCGCAATTCAGTGATGCACGGCATCGAAACATCCGCCGATCGCCAAGCGTCGGGCAAGTCGCCCAACGGCACGCTGCGTCTGGAATTCAAGACCTTGCCCGAGAAGGGCTTCGAGTTCCTGTTCGAGGATGACGGCTGCGGCCTCGACCCGGATCAGGTACGCGCGACCGGCATCGCGAAGGGCGTGGTCACCGCCGAGGCAGCTGCCCGCCTGCGCGATCGGGAAGCCATCAAGCTCATATTCAAATCCGGCTATACCACGCTCGAGAGTGCACCGGGCGGCCCTCAGCACGGCAGCGGCATGTCATTGGTACGGCGCTACATCCACGAAGCCGGCGGTAAGATCGCCCTCGCAAGCCTGCGCGGACACGAGACCCGATTCAAGATCAGCCTGCCGCCGCTCGCGGACACCGAAGCCGGCGCGGCCTAGGGTTCGACCCTTTGCAGCTCGACCAAGACCGCACCCTCCGCCACCCGGTCGGCCAAGCCGAACGGGAGTCGTTCGACGATGCCGGCGTAGGGAGCCGTCACCGTATGTTCCATTTTCATCGCCTCGATGGTCATGAGCGGCGCGCCGCGCTCGACGCGTTGTCCCCTGCTTACGTGCACCGCGACCACGGTTCCGGGCAGCGGCGTGACCAGGGAGCCCGCGTCGGCGAGCTCGGCGCCCTGCAGCGCATCCTCGGTAGACGCCACACGCAAGTGCGTCCGCCGCCCGCCCTCAAATAGATCCAGGTCATGACCAGTCTCGATGATGCGCAGGCGCCGAATGCGTCCCGCGACTTCAATCTCCAGCGATGAGTTCCCGCGACCGATGACGTCGAATGTATATTCGCGCCCGCCGGCACGAGCCCGGTAGCTGGTTCCCGCCGTCCTTTCGATCGTCACCCACTCGCCGCCGAGGCGCCAGCGGGCAGCCGCCGCGCCGGCAAGTCGCCAACCGGTGGTATCGGCCCACAGTGCCCCCGGACTCGTTTCGCGGGTCGCGCACCACAACGCGGCGAGCGCGACTTCCTGCGCCGTCGGCAGCGGGTCGCCAAGCTCCAGGTGTGCGCGCCGCACCTCGAGAAAATCGGTCGCCGGCGGCGCATGCCGGAATTCGGCATCGGCGAGCACGCTCATCAAGAGCGCACGGTTGGTGGTTACGCCGACCACCTCCAGTTCGCCGAGTGCCTTTACCAAACGATCGGCGGCCTCAGCCCGCGATTCGCCCCAGGCGATGAGTTTGCCGAGCATTGGATCGTAGTACGGAGAGACCTCGTCGCCCGCCTCGACGCCGCTGTCGATTCGCAAATCGGTCTCAGCTTGCGGCCAGCGCAGATGCGAGATCCGCCCGACGCTCGGCAAATAGTCCTGTGCCGGATCTTCCGCATACAGCCGCGCCTCGATGGCGGCGCCGCGCGCGGTAATAGCCGCCGCGCCCTTCGGCAATCGCTCGCCCCGTGCAATCCGCAACTGCCACTCCACCAGATCGATGCCGGCGATGAATTCCGTGACCGGATGCTCGACCTGCAGCCGGGTATTCATTTCCATGAAGTAAAAATGCTGCGCCTCATCGAGCAAAAACTCGACCGTGCCCGCGCCCACGTAGCCGACCGAGCGCGCCGCCGTGACGGCCGCATCGGCCATCGCGCTGCGAACATTCGGCCGCAGACCGGGCGCCGGCGCCTCCTCGATGATCTTTTGGTGCCGGCGCTGCACCGAGCAATCCCGGTCGAACAGGGCGACGATTTCACCCTGATCGTCGGCGAATATCTGCACTTCGACGTGCCTTGCCTTGGGGAAATATCGCTCCAGCAGCAAACGGTCCTCGCCGAACGCGGTTCGCGCCAGCCGTTGCGCCGATTCTATGGCCGCGCCCACCTCGCCCGCCGAGCGCACGACCTGCATGCCCTTGCCGCCCCCGCCGGCACTCGCCTTGATGATCAGGGGAAAGCCGATTCGGCCGGCCTCCGTTCTCAGCCGCTCCGTCGATTGCTCGGCGCCATGGTAGCCCGGAGCCACCGGCACCCCCACGGCCGCCATCGCCGCCTTGGACTCGCTCTTCGAGCCCATGGAGCGAATGGCCTGCGCCGGCGGACCGACGAACGTCAATCCGGCATCGACGCAGGCCTGCGCAAAATCCGCATTCTCCGACAGAAATCCGTAGCCCGGATGCACCGCGTCGGCGCCGACGCGAAGCGCGAGTTCGATAAGCCGCGCCTGATCGAGATAGCTCTGCGCCGCCGGGGACGGCCCGAGGTGATACGCCTCGTCCGCCGCTCGCACGTGCTTCGCGCCCCGATCGGCATCCGAGTAGACCGCGATCACGGTCCAGCCCAGACGCCGTGCGGTGCGCGCGATGCGGCAGACGATTTCGCCGCGATTGGCGATGAGCAGGCGTTGAGGGAGTTTGCGGGGCACCGGCACGCTCACATCCGAAAGATGCCGAACTGAGTGGCGGCGCCCTGCCGCGACGGCGTCATCGCCAGCGCCAGGCCGAGTGCCCGCCGCGTGTCGAGCGGATCGTGAACGCCGTCATCCCAAAGCCGCGCGGACGCGTAGATCGGTCGTCCTTGACGCTCGAACTGCTCGCGGATCGGCCCCTTCAATTGCTCCTCCTCGGTCTCGCTCAAGGTCCCGCCGGCGCGCTCGAGCGCCTCGCGCTTGATGGTGGCCAAGACGCTCGCGGCTTGCTCGCCGCCCATCACGGAAGTTCGCGCGTTGGGCCATTGAAACAGCAGGCGCGGACCATACGCTCGCCCGCACATCGCGTAGTTGCCGGCGCCGAAGCTGCCGCCGATCACGACGGTGTACTTCGGCACCGCCGCGCACGCGACCGCGGTCACGAGCTTCGCACCGTCCTTGGCGATGCCGCCCGCCTCGGCCGCCCGCCCCACCATGAAGCCGGAAATGTTTTGCAAAAACACCAGCGGGATGCCCTCGCGACAGCAAAGCTCGATGAAATGCGCGCCTTTCAAGGCACTCTCGGAAAAAAGAATTCCGTTGTTGGCCAAAATACCGACCGGAAACCCATGGATATCGGCAAATCCGCAAACCAGAGTGGTTCCGTACAGCGCTTTGAATTCATCGAACCACGAGGCGTCGACCAGCCGCGCGATGATCTCCCGTACATCGTAGGGTTTGCGCGAACTCGGGGGAATGATCCCGTACAGTTCGAGCGGATCATAATCCGGCTCGACCAAGCGTTGCGGCGCATGGCCGGCGGCGGGCGTTCGCAAGCGCGCGACCGCGCGACGCGCGAACGCGAGTGCATGCGTATCGTTCTCGGCGTAGTAATCGGTCACGCCCGAGCGGCGGCAATGCACGTCGGCGCCGCCGAGCGACTCCGCATCGATCTCCTCCCCCGTCGCCGCACGCACCAGCGGCGGGCCGCCGAGAAATACGCGGCCTTGGTTGCGCACGATGATCGCGTGATCGGACATGGCGGGCACGTACGCACCCCCGGCGGTGCAGGAGCCGTGCACCACCGCGATCTGCGCCACCCCTTGCGCCGAAAGTCGCGCTTGATTGAAGAATATTCGCCCGAAATGTTCGCGATCCGGAAATACCTCGTCCTGTTTCGGCAAAAAGGCGCCGCCGCTCTCCACCAGATAAATGCACGGCAGCGCATTCTCCCCGGCGATCTCCTGCGCCCGCAGGTGTTTCTTCACGGTGAGCGGGTAGTAGGTGCCTCCCTTCACGGTCGGATCGTTGGCGACCACCATGCAGGCCCGCCCCGAGACCCGACCGATGCCGGTGACCAGCCCCGCACCCGGCAATTCGTCGTCGTACACTCCCTGTGCCGCGAGCGCCGAGAGTTCCAGGAAAGGCGAACCGGGATCGAGCAGGGCATCCACCCGCTCGCGCACCAGCAGTTTGCCGGCTTCACGGTGCTTGTTGCGCGCCGCAGCGCTTCCGCCCAGCGCGTTGCGCTGCACCATGCTGCGCAATTCGCCGACCAAGGCCTGCATGGCGGCACGGTTGGCCGCGAATTCCGGGGACCGGGGGTCGATATTCGAACGGATCTTGGCCATGGTCCTGCTTCCCGCCATTGTCAATCCAGCCAGCGAAGTGGCACAATTGTCGGACAGTCCGATTATCCAACGATTATGGGTCCAATGACAATGGGTGCGTTCACAGGTGCGGCCTACCGCGAGTTCAATTTCGGGTTGGGTGAGGTCATCGATGCCGTGCGCGACCAAGCCCGGCGCTTTGCGCATGAGCGCCTCGCGCCGCGCGCCAACGAGATCGATCGCAGCAACCTGTTTCCGCGCGATTTATGGCGGGAATTGGGTGATCTTGGCTTCCTGGGCCTTACCGTTGCGCCTGAGGATGGCGGCGCCGGACTCGGCTATCTGGCGCATACCGTGGCCATGGAGGAGATATCGCGGGCTTCGGCCGCCGTGGGCTTGAGTTACGGAGCCCACTCGAACCTGTGCGTGAACCAGCTGGCGCTGAACGGCAGCGGGGAGCAAAAAAAGCGCTATTTGCCGAGGCTGATCAGCGGCGAGCACGTGGGCGCACTCGCCATGTCGGAGCCGAGCGCCGGATCGGATGTCGTCTCCATGCAGCTCAAAGCGCACAAGCACGGCGACCGCTATGTTCTCGACGGCCGGAAAATGTGGATCACCAACGGTCCGGAGGCGGATGTGCTGGTGGTGTATGCGAAGACCAATCCGGAGGCAGGTGCGCGCGGCATCAGCGCCTTTATCATTGAAGCGGGGTTCACCGGTTTCCGTCCCGCCCAGAAATTGGACAAGCTCGGCATGCGCGGCTCGAGCACCAGCGAACTGGTGTTCGATGCCTGCGAGGTTCCCGCCGAAAACCTGCTCGGCGAGGAAAACCAGGGTGTCCATGTCCTCATGCGCGGCCTCGACTTCGAGCGCGTGGTGCTCTCGGGCGGCCCGTTGGGCATCATGGCCGCGGCGCTCGATGTCGCCGTCCCCTACGTGCGAGAACGGCGTCAGTTCGGCCAACCGATAGGCACCTTCGAACTTATCCAAGGCAAGCTCGCCGACATGTATGCCGGGCTCAACGCCTGCCGCAGCTACGCCTACACGGTCGCCGCCGCCTGCGATCGCGCCGAGGCGACCCGCAAGGATGCCGCCGCGTGCATATTATTTTGCGCCGAAGCGGCGACTCGCGCCGCTCTGGACGCGATTCAACTGCTGGGAGGCAACGGCTACATCAACGATTATCCAACCGGGCGCCTGCTGCGCGACGCCAAACTCTACGAGATCGGCGCCGGCACCTCGGAAATCCGCCGAATGTTGATCGGCCGAGAGCTGTTTGGGGAGACCGGGTGAGGGATCTATTCGAACCGCTGGACGATCATCCGGCCTACCGTCGGATAGCGAATGTGATCGAGCAACGAATCGTCGAGCGCTCGCTGCGGACAGGCGATCCCCTGCCCTCCGAATCAGATCTCGCGCGTCAATTCGGCGTCAACCGCTCCACGGTTCGCGAGGCCATCCGCGAATTGGAGACCCAGGGCTTGCTCGGCCGCGGACGCGGCGAAAAACGCTTGCGGGTCACGCGCCCCGAACCGCGGCACGTCAGTTCCGGGGTGAGTCGGGCACTCGCGCTCCACGATGTGACCTTTCTCGAGTTATGGGAGGCGATGATGGCCATCGAGCCGGCGGCGGCGCAGTACGCGGCCGGGCGACGCACCCCGGCACACCTGCGCGAGTTGGTCCGCACCGGCGCACGCTTCAATCGAAACGCAGGGGATACCGCAGCGGCGGTGGCGGCCGTGGTCGAATTCTTTACGGTGGTGGCGTCCGCCAGCGGCAACCAAGTCCTCGCACTGTCGCAGGCGCCGGTGAATCTCCTGCTCGCGCCGACGCTCACCCGGCTCATCGATCGGGTACCGCAGGCGCGTGCACGAATCGCCGAGGCACAGCGGCGGATCACGAGCGCGATCAGACTGCGGCGCAGCGAACTCGCGCGAACCTGGATGGAGAAGCACATCCGCGATTTCAAGCGCGGATACGAACTGGGTTTTTCCTAGAGGATCTGCTCGCGCACCGTGTCGCTGCCCGCCGGGTCATGCGGGCGGGTGCTGAATGAAACGAGCACCATGACCTCATCGCCCGTATTGCGGAAGGCATGCACCACGCCGGGCGGTATGGTGAATCGCCAGATTTCGCCGGCCGGCACTTCCACATCGCGAACGCCGCCCGCCTCCTTGAGTCTTACCAGGCAAGGACCCACGACGGAGGTCATCTCCACGGCCGTTTGATGAACGTGATTGCCGCGTACCTCGTTGGGGCGGGTGAGCACCACGTGCACATTTCTCTGACCGGCGAGTTCCGCGTCATTGAGCGGTTCGAATACGCCACCGCGGGCATCGCGGTGCGTCCTCACGGTTTCGATCAGGGCATGCGGAGCGTTCGCCTGGGTCATGCCGCCCATTCTACCCTGCGCGCCAGCAGAACTCCGCCGAGAAACAGGATCTCCATCCACCCCAGTGCCCCGCCACCGCCGCCACCGCCGCTGCTCGGCGCGATCACCGTCAATGTGGCGCTCGCGCCCACGCTATTGCCGCCGGCCGGCACGGTGCTCAAGGCTTGTGCCGGAATCACGCTCGCATAAGTGCCGGCCGAGGCGCCGGCGACCGGTACCGTGATCGTGCAACCGCCGTTCGCCGGTATGCGGGCGCCGCTCAGCTTGAGCGAGGTCGTGGTATTTGTCAGCGACATCCCGGTACCCGTGCAGGTCGTCGCCACCGCGGGGGTGATCGCGATCAGCAGAGCGCCGGGCAGCGTCGCGCTGAAGCTCGACTGGATGAGCGTGAAGCCGTTTGGATTCGAAACGGTGATCGTCAGCGTGGAGGGCGCTTTCTCGCCGACGGTCGCCGGAGAAAAGACCTCCGAAACGGTCGGCGCGGACGGGTTCACGTTCAACTCGGCCGGGCATGCGGTCTGCTTGCTGCCTGCGGATGTGGGCGCGGTGCTGGTCGCCGAGTTTGCGGTAAGAGTGACGGTTTCCACGTCGACATTCCCCGACGAATCGGTCACGGTCAAGGTCAGCGTCCCGGCCTTGGGATTGACCGTGACTTGCGGCGTGTGCTCGCCGCTCACAATGATGCCCGCCGGATTTGCCGTCCAGAGATACGAGGCGATGCTGAGGGGCACCGCGGGCGCCACACTGGTGTTGCAAGCGGCGACGCTGCCGCCGGCATCGAATACGCTGCCTGGAGCGACCACGGCCGGGATCGCGATGACGCCGATCGGTTGTTGTGCAGCCTGCACCGCATGGTAGGCATTCACCATGCCGGCGCCGCATTGGCCGGATGAAATGCAGGAACATTGATCGGTGGCCGGATCCAAAGTTGGACACACCGGCAGACCGCCTGTGTTGGGCGGATAAGGAGTGGCGCTGGCTCGGATGCGCGCGACCAATTGCTCCGGAGTCAGATTATTGTTGACCGAACGCATGAGCGCCGCGATCCCCGAAACGATGGGAGCCGAAAAGCTCGTGCCGACGCTCTCGTTCATTTCGTTCGTGTAGCTGTAACCGGAGCCGCTCAATGCGACGGTCGTGCCGAGGTCGGTCGTCGTGTCGATCGAGCGCAGGCAGGCGCCGGTGCTGTTGATGCAGTTGCCCGCGGGCGCACCCACACCGATCTCGGGCCCGGCGCTGCTGTAGCCCACCTTGGTGCCGACGTTTCGCAGGCCCGCCACGGCAATCATACCGGATACCGAAGCGCTGCAATTGGCGGGCGTCTCGACCGAGGAGGTCCCGGTCACAGGGGTGACGCTATTTCCGGCCGAGGCGACCACCAGCACTCCCATGCCGGTGACCGCGGCAAGAGCGGTTTGATAATCGCTCGAACAGGAGCTCTCCCCGCCCAAACTCAAATTGATGATGTCGGCAGGGTATGGGTTGTCGGGAACGGCGGGGCCATCCGGGTTGGTGACCGTCATGCCCGCGGCCCACTCGATGCCGGCGATGATGTCGGAGTCGTAGCCGCCGCCCTTGCCGAGCGCGCGCACCGGCAGAACCCATGGTCCCGGTTGACTCGGCGACCCCCAGGTCATGCCGGCGGTCCCGACGTTGTTATCGGTGATCGCTCCAAAGACGCCGACCACCCGTGTACCGTGCCAGCTGCTGTTGGAAACCGCATCGTTGGCGAAGAGCTGGTTCGGATTGTCGATGTCGGCCTGGCTGATCCAATCGCCGGGATCGGACGGATCCGGGTCCCATCCGTCGCCGTCGTTGGCGATGTCAAAGGTACCCAGCGCATTGTAGGGACTCTTCGGATTATAGTCCGGACCCACGAAATCATAGCCCGGCAGCATCCGCCCGCCGAGACCCGCCCGCAGCAAATCAGGGTGCTCGAAGAGCACGCCGGTATCGACATCGGCGATCACGCTGCCGGGGCTGCCGGTGGTGATGTTCCACGCCGACACCGCATCCGTGGCCGCCAGATCCGTGGTCTGAACGCCCTCCACCATTTGCGGCCCCGGTGTATTCAAGTACCACTGGCCGCTGGCCACGCCGGGCGTGGGACCGAACAGCGGATTGGTGGGCACGAGCAACGGGTAGCGCAGCTCATCCACATCCGCGAATTGCACCGCCGGATCTGCCCGCAGGTTCTCAAGAGCGCTGAGAACCTCCGCACCGTACAGGGTTTTTTGCAAGAACAGGACGTGCATGCTCGGCGTAAACTGGCGAGAGCGCGCCAGATTCAAGCCGACTCGCTGCGCCAGAGCCGTGACGTCCGACGATGAGGTCTGCGCCTGCGTGATGCCGTAGCGGCGGCCCCTCGTCCGGACGCTTACCGTCTTGGTCACCGCGTTGCCCGGTGTGGCGCGAAATCCGACGATCAGGCGATGGGCTTCGGGACCGATTGCGAGCGGGTGCCTGGGCACCGGGTTGAATTCCGGACCCGCCGCGTGCGACAGCCCCGCAATGGATGCCGCGCCGCACGCAAGGCCGCATAGCAAAATCAACCGTGCCCTACGCGGCATATGTGAAAACTCCCTCGGCGCCCCAAGGACGCTTTCGACAATTCTTGCCGGCATCAAGGCTAATTCGTTTATCAAAGCAACAGAAATACCAACTTGAAGAAATGCGAACTGCGACCGCAAAGTCCGGACGAAATGATATGTTTAGGCGGTTCCGACGGCCCACCGCGGTCCGCCGAGGACATTAGACGCAGCGCGACACGGGGTCAACGAGTAGAATGAAATTCGGAGTTTCACCATTCGGAGAGGCAGGTTGATGATGTACGACAATCGACGTTTCTATATCGATGGTGCCTGGGTCGATCCGATCGAAGCCACCGAATTCAAGGTCATCAATCCCGCCACGGAGAGCGTTGCTGGCGTCATTTCCATGGGCGGCCCCAAGGACGTGGATCGCGCGGTGGCTGCTGCACGGCGCGCCTTCGAGGGCTATTCGCGCACCACTCCGGCGCAGCGGCTCGCGCTGCTCGAACGCGTGCTCGCCGCCTACAACGCCCACTACGACGAAATTGCCCGCGCGATTTCCACGGAAATGGGTGCGCCGATCAAGCTCGCCAAAGGCTCGCAGACCCGCATCGGCGTAGGACACATCAGCGCCATGATCGAGGTTCTGAAAAGCTTTCAATTCGAACAGATTCAAGGTACCACGCGTCTGGTGCTCGAGCCGGTCGGCGTGTGCGCGCTGATCACGCCCTGGAATTGGCCGATGAATCAGGTCGCCGCCAAAGTCGTTCCGGCCCTCGCAGCCGGCTGCACCATGGTCCTCAAGCCCTCCGAGTATTCGCCGTTCAGCGCCATCCTGTGGGCCAAGGTTATGCACGAGGCGGGAGTCCCCGCCGGCGTATTCAATTTGATCAACGGCGATGGTCCGAACGTCGGTGCACCGCTCTCCTCGCATCGCGACATCGACATGGTTTCCTTTACCGGTTCGACGCGGGCCGGCACCGAAGTGGCGAAGAACGCCGCCGCTTCGGTCAAGCGCGTGCATCAGGAACTGGGCGGCAAATCGCCCAACATATTGTTGGACGATGCCGACTTCGAGCGCGCCGTGAAGCAGAGCGTACTGCATGTGTTCCAGAATTCCGGGCAGTCCTGCAATGCGCCGACGCGCATGCTGGTGCCCGCGTCGAGGCTCGCCGAAGTCGAGGCGATCGCGAAGCGCATCACCGCAACCGTGATCGTGGGCGACCCGACGTCGGAGAGCACCACGGTGGGTCCCGTGGTCTCCAAAGTGCAATTCGATCGCGTCGAGGGATATATCGAAAAAGGCATCGCCGAAGGCGCCAAACTCGTCGCCGGCGGCACCGGCCGGCCGGAGGGCGTGACCAAAGGCTACTTCGTGCGCCCCACCATTTTTTCGGGCGTGCGCAACGACATGACGATTGCGCGCGAGGAGATCTTCGGTCCGGTGCTGTGCATTCTGCCGTACCAGACCGAGGAACAGGCCGTGCAGATCGCCAACGACACTCCGTACGGGCTTGCGGCCTACGTGTGGTCGCAGAACAATATCCGCGCACGGCGCGTGGCAGGCCGTATCCGCGCCGGCCAGGTGGCGTTGAACGGAGCCTCGGGCGACATGAAGACTCCGTTTGGCGGTTTTAAAATGTCCGGCAACGGGCGCGAATATGGAGAATTCGGGCTGCGCGACTTCCTCGAGGTCAAGGCCATGATTGGCGTCGACGCCGCTTGACCGCAAGGTCATGGAGGCCGAGCACGCCGTCGTACGGCTCGAGAATCTGAGCAAGCGCTTTGGGCACGACCGCGCGCCGATTTTCGAAGGCTTGCAACTCGAACTGCGGCGCGGCGAATACCTCGCCATCATGGGGGAATCGGGCGTCGGCAAATCGACGCTGCTGAATTTGCTGGCGGGCCTGGATCGTCCGGACTGCGGACGCATATGGCTGGAGGGCGCCGATCTGTCGCTCATGGACGACGACGCGATCACTCTCCTGCGCCGCGGCTCGGTGGGATTCGTGTTTCAAGCATTTCACGTCCTGCCGTATCTCACCGTGGAACAAAACATCGCCCTGCCCCTCGACCTGCTGCGCGTGCCCGAGCCGGATCGCACTCGGCGAACCGCGCACATGCTCGAGGCGGTCGGAATCGCAGCGTTGGCCCATCGCTTTCCACGCGAGTTGTCGGGCGGCGAAATGCAGCGGATTGCGATCGCCCGCGCGCTGGTGCACAGGCCGCGGCTGGTGCTTGCGGATGAGCCGACGGGAAACTTGGATCCGCGCAGCGCAGCGCAAACGCTCGCTTTGCTGCGCACCCAGATCAAGGCGAACGCCGGTGCCGGTATCCTGATCACTCATTCGCGCGCCGCGGCCGACACCGCCGATCGCATCCTCGTGCTCGATGGACAGGGACTCAGACCCCTCGTGTCGGCGCCGTGAACACCACCACGCAAGCCGCGGCATCGTTGACCGTTTGGCGCGTGTTGCTGCTGTCGCAGTGGCGCGAGCACCCGCTGCGCCTGTCGGTTACGGTGCTCGCGATCGCGCTCGGGGTGGCGCTCGGCGCCGCCGTGCATATGATCAACACCGTCGCCCTAGGGGAATTCAACGCCGCTGCGAAACGGCTGGTCGGCGAGCCCGACATCGTGGTGCGGGGTCCCCGCGAGGGATTCGCGCAGGACCTCTTTGTTACGCTCGCGCGCGATCCAGCCGTGAATCTGGCAAGTCCGGTGCTCGAGTTCGAGGTCGCCTTGCCTGGGCACCGCGATACGCTCAAGGTGCTCGGTCTGGATGCGTTTCGCGCGGCCGCACTGCAACCTGCGCTCATCGGCGATATGGCGGGCGGCATTGTCGATCTCCTGCAACCGGAGGGTATTTTCTTGAGCGCCAGCGCCGCGCAGCAGCTCAAGCTAAAGCGCGGCGACCGGTTGCCGATCATGGTCGGCGATGCGCCGAAATCCCTGCACGTGACCGGGATCCTATCCGAAGCAACCTATGGCGAAGACCTCGGTGTCATGGACATCGCCTCGGCGCAATGGGTATTCGAGAAAATCGGCCGCGTGAACCGAATCGACTTGCGATTGGAATCCGGCGTGGACGTCGACTCGTTTCGCACGGCGCTTGCGCGGAGGCTTCCGGCCGGGGTTCTCGCCCTCGCGCCGCAAGTCGAACGCGACCGCATCGTGACGGCCACACGGGCATACCGGGTCAATCTGAACATGCTGGCGCTGGTTGCGCTCCTGACCGGCGCTTTTTTGGTCTTTTCCACCCAGTCACTCTCGGTGCTGCGCCGTCGCGGTTCCTTGGGTCTGTTGCGCGCGCTCGGCGTGACGCGCGGCCAGTTGCAGCTTGCGTTGATCGGCGAAGGGGCGGCCTTTGGGTTGGTGGGCTCGCTCGCCGGCATCGCCCTCGGCCTCGCGAGCGCCACCATGGTGTTGCAATGGGCCGCGGGCGATCTCGGCAACACTCAACTGCGTACAGCGGGAACCGCCGTGCACGGCGCGGGCGTCATCCTGCGCGCCGCGCCGATGAATCTGCTTGTATTCCTCGCAATCGGCACCTGCATCGCCACGCTGGGCGCGTGGTTGCCGGCGCGCAATGCGGCTCACCAGCCGCCGGCACACTCGCTCAAGGGGGGCGATGCCGATTACACCGTCGCCGCCGCCCGCGGCTGGCGCATCGGGATCGCGTTGCTCGCGGCCGGCGCGCTGCTGACGAGACTCCCTGCCCTTGGCGGACTTCCGGTCTTCGGCTACACGGCGATCGCCGCCCTGCTTTTCGGCGCGGTGCTATTGGTGCCCGTCCTGTGGGCCAAGATTCTGCAGATCGCGCCACGCATCGGCATGGCCGTTACGGACACGGCAATCGCACAGTTGCGTGAGAACGTCGGTCTCTCGACGCTGAGCCTTGCATCGGTCATCGTGAGCTTCAGTCTCATGGTGGCGATGGCGATCATGGTCTATTCATTTCGAGACTCGTTCGAGCATTGGCTGGACAAGCTGCTGCCCGCCGACATGCAGATGCGCGAACCGCTCGGTAATGACACCGCCTACTGGTCGCCGGCGGATCAAGCGCGGCTTGCCGCAGTGGGCGGAGTCTCGAGAATAGAATTCCGGCGCACCCGGCAATTGCTGCTCGATGCCGCGCACGCTCCGGTCACGCTGATCGCCCGCAACTCGACCGAATCACAGGTCACCGATGCCTTGCCGCTGCTGCGACGCCTGCAATCGCCATTGCCTCCGGAAACGGAATCGGCCTGGATTTCGGAGGCACTGCAAGATCTCTACGGATACCAATTGGGCGATACCATTACTCTGCCGCTCGGCGGTAGGGCCCGGCGCTTCACGATCGCCGGAGTATGGCGAGACTACGCGCGCGCATCCGGCGCCATCGTGATCACGCGCACGGCCTACATCGGCGCCACCGGTGACTCGAACGCCAACGAAGGCGCCGTTTGGCTCACCGGCCGCACTACACCGGCCGCCGCCGAGGCCGCACTGCGCCGCTGTTTCGCACGCCCGGATGCGCTTGAAATTCTGACCAGCAGCGCTCTGCGCGAACGCTCGCTGGGTTTGTTCGATCGGGCTTTCGCGATCACCTATGCGCTCGAAGCGGTTGCGGTCATCATCGGCCTCGTCGGCGTGAGCCTGGCCGCGAGCTCCACCGCCCTCGCGCGCCGCGCCGAGTTCGGCATGCTGCGCCACATCGGCATGCTGCGAAGACAGGTCATCGGCATGGTCGCCAGCGAAGGCGCGCTGATGAGCCTGTTCGGCGTCGCTTACGGCTTGGTCTTGGGCGGCATGCTGAGCCTGGTGCTGGTCTATGTCGTCAATCGCCAATCGTTCAATTGGAGCATCGATTTGGCGATACCAGGCTGGCAGCTGGCAGTTCTCGCGCAGATATTGATAGCCGCGGCCGCTGTCACGGCACTTTGGAGCGGCCGCGCCGCCACCAGTCAGGACGCGGTACGCGCCGTGCGTGAAGACTGGTGATCTGCTGCATGGCGCGGTGGGTCCTGGCAGCCGGGGCGGTCCTTGCATCCGCCGCCTTGCCGGCGGCCGCGCCCGCAGCGGTCTACCAAGCCGTCACGCCGGGCCGCACCATCGAATTTCCCGCCGACTTCGGCAGCCACCCGGAGTTTCGCACGGAGTGGTGGTATGTCACCGGTTGGCTAACCACCCACGCCGGCGAAGCACTCGGCTTTCAAATCACGTTTTTTCGCACTAATCCAGGCATCGCGGGCGATAACCCGAGTTCCTTTGCACCCCACCAGCTGCTCATCGCCCATTGCGCAATAAGCGATCCGAAGCGGGGACGGCTGTGGCAGGACCAGAAAATTCGCCGTGCCGGCTTGGGGTTGGCGGACGCGGCGATCGGCGACGCCAACATTTGGATCGATCGTTGGAGGCTCAAACGCGATGCCGGGGGTTACGTCGCCGACATCGATGCCGGCGAGTTTTCGCTGCATCTGAACCTTGCCGCCACGCAGGCGCCGCTGCTCAACGGGGATTCCGGGATCAGCCGCAAGGGTGCGGCTACGGGCGCGGCAAGCTACTACTACAGCCTCCCGCACCTGTCGGTCACGGGAACGGTCGCCCGCGGCGGCCGCCTCGATGCGGCGGGCGGCGAAGCGTGGTTCGATCACGAGTGGTCGAGCGAATACCTGGACAGCGAGGCGGTCGGATGGGACTGGATCGGCATCAACTTGAATGACGGCGCGGCGCTGATGGCGTTCCGCATCCGCGGCTCACACGATGACTCGCGCTGGGCGGGTGGCACGTTGCGCAGCGCGGACGGCAAGGTGCGGATTCTGGAACCCTCCGACGTCACATTTACGCCGATCCGCGACTGGCGATCGCCGCGCACCGGGATCTCCTATCCCGTGCAATGGCGGGTGCGCGCGGGGTCACAAGAGATCGACCTCGAACCCCTGATCGACGATCAGGAAAATGACACGCGGCTCTCGACCGGCGCCATTTATTGGGAAGGTGCGGTGCGCGCTTACCAGGCGCATCGACTCGTGGGTCGCGGCTATTTGGAGCTGACCGGATATGGCGAGCGGTTGCGCTTGCGTTGACGCCGCCCACCATGTGCTATTTGAACCGATATTTCGCTTGAAACCCAAGGGTGAACGGTAAATTGTCGTCCGGGATCGGCGGGACCAGGATGACGTTCAAGCCGAACCGTCCGAATTGGGCGATTGCAGTCGGCGCGGCCACGAGCCCGGTGCGGTCATTCGAACCGACACCGAACCGCCCGAAGTTGTAGCCCGATATGATCCCTCCCAATACGCCCACACGAAACCACCCCCAGTGTGCAAACTGCGGCGTATACAGGGCTCCGACATAAAAGGAGGGCCGATCCAGGGAGTTGCGAAAATAACCGAGCGTCGCCGCCCACTGCTGTGTGATCGAGCATTCGAAGCCGAAACCGGGATTAAAATCGTCGAATTGTCGATAAGGATGAATGTGATGCGATCCGATCATGACATCGGCCCACAATCCCTGACACGGCGAGCCCGCGGCGCAGGCCGAGGTTGCCGCAACGACAGCTGCCGCCCATAAGGCAATCCGGATGCAATACCTCGATCGCGTTTTCGATGTCCTGCAGTTTGCCGGTAGATTCATCGCCGGCCATTCAACCACGCGGCTGCAAATCCGGGCACCCCGTGTTACATAGATCGAGCATTCAACTAGGTAAATCCCCTGAATGTGTGATCCTGCAGTACGATTAAGCTGAGTGTATGCCAAAGCCCCATCCGCATGTTCGGGCTCATGTGTTCAGGATCATGCTGATCCTGGCAATGATTGCTACGGCACGGGGAGAATCACCCACCCAATCCGAAGGCAGCCGACTCTACAGGCCTTGTGTAGTTTGCCATCAGCCGAACGCCTGGGGTTCGCCGGACGGCACGATCCCAAGCCTCGCACGCCAGCAGGAGCGCTATTTGCAAAGGCAGTTGGCCGCGTTTCGATCGGGAGCGCGCGTGGACACCGCCATGCAGATTGTGACGGCACATCCCTCGGTCAGCAGTCAGGACGACATCGCCGCACTTGCGAACTACCTCGCCGCTCTGGAACCGAACCCCAATCCGGTTACTGGATCGGGAAAGCATCTGCGTGTGGGACAGGAGCTGTACACTCATATTTGTGCCGAATGTCACGGCGTCGCGGGTCAGGGTGAGGCGGGCAATCGCGTGCCCCGCATAGCCGGGCAAAATTATCCCTATCTGACCCGGCAGATCGAGGCCGCCGCGGCCCTGCACAAGGGACTCGCGCCGCCCGAAATGACCAGTGCGCTTCGAAGCATGCGTCCTCCGGAAAAGGATGCTCTTGCCGATTACATCTCGCGTCTCGGCAGCTCCGAACCCCTGCTGGATTCCAGCGGCCCGGACGGCGCGGGATACCCGCCGCCCCACCCGCCATAGTTGCGGATATCAGCCTCGCCCGGAACACCGCCGCATTGCGCTAGAATCGGCGACGATCCAGCACAGTGAAAAGCGGTGTCGGGGATACCATGCGCAGCTTAAAAATTCTGGGATTTCTCCTCGCCGGGATCATCGCTTGCGTCGTGCTGCTGCTGCTCGGAGTGGCCCTGCTTGTCAATCCGAATGACTACAAGGGTCGCATCGCGCAACAGGTCAAGACCACCACCGGACGCGATTTGACCCTGACGGGCGATATCAAGCTGTCCGTTTTTCCGTGGATCGCGCTGGAACTGGGCCCTGCGAGTTTGGGCAATCCCGGGGGGTTCGGCACCGAGCCGTTTCTATCGCTGCAAAAGGCCGCGTTGCGAGTCAAGCTGCTGCCGCTGCTGCGCAAGGAATTGCAGGTCGACCGGGTCGAGATCGACGGATTGGACCTTCGTCTGAAAAGGAATGCGGCCGGCAGGGGCAATTGGGAGGGGTTCGGCCAAATACAGGCGACATCCCAACCCCTGCGGAAAACCGGCCAGGCTTCCGGAACCCTCGATGAGCTGGGTGGTGTCCTAATCAAGCACGGCCGCATCAGCTTTGAGGCGATCACGGTTTCCAAACTGAACGTGAATATCGGCAACCTTTCGCAGCATCAAGCGGTCCCGGTGAAGGCCAGCTTTGACCTCGATACCGGACCCGGCGGCAACAGCATGACCTTTGCATCCGCGTTCACCGTTGGATCCGACATGCCTGCGAAGCATTATGGACTTGCCGGCGTCACGCTCAGCGGCAACCTCAAATTGAAGCACGACAGTCGCGACCTGCCCTGGGAATTCGTCGCGAATTCCGTTGACCTCGATATGGCGGGGCAGACCGTAAAGGCGCCCGCATTCACGGCACAGGCCGGGCCGGCTCAGCTGTCCGGTTCGATGAGCGGCGAGAAGATCCTGGACGCACCCACAATCAGCGGGTCGTTCAAACTAGAGCCATTGGTGCTGCGCGAATTCCTGGCACGAATCGGCGTCGATGTGCCCGCGACGCGCGATGAGCACGCCTTGTCGAAGCTCGCGTTGTCGGCAAACTTCTCCTTTGACCTCAAGACTTTGCGGCTCAGCCAGCTCGATGCGCAGCTCGACGAATCGCGGTTTCGCGGCAGCTTCGCGTTCACCAATCCGGATACGCCGGCGAGCGAGTTCGATTTGAACGTGGATCGCATCGATCTGGACCGCTATCGCCCGCCGAAATCTGCCAACGCGACGAGCGCTCAACCCCCGCCCAATACCGCTATGAAACCGACCAATTTGCCAACCTCTGCCGTCAAAGCGCTCAACACAAAGGGCAGCTTCAGTATCGGCAGCGCCATGGTTTCCGGCATGTCCTTGTCGAACTTGAAAATGGGGGTCAACGCCGGCGCAGGCATCGTGCATCTAACGCCGATCCAGGCGAGCCTGTACGGAGGCCGTCTGTCGGGCGATATCACCTACGACGTGCAACAGGCCACGCCCAGCCTCGCGCTCGAACAAGAGGTCAGCGGGGTCGACATGGCGGCTCTGCTCAAGGACAGCATCAAGAGCGACCGGCTGTCGGGGCGCGGCAACGCCCACGCCAAACTCGCCGGACTCGGGCGCACCACCGAGGCGCTGATCAGGAGTTTGAGCGGAAGGGTTCAGGTGGATCTCGCCGACGGCTCCGTTGCCGGCATCGATCTGTGGTATGAAATCAGCCGCGCGCAAGCGCTCCTGAAGCAGCAGGCGATTCCCTCGGCAAGCAACGACCGGCGCACCAAGTTCGACAGTTTCAAAATGTCGGCCGATATCGCCGGTGGCGTCGCGACCACCAAGGATCTGATGATCGCCTCGCAATACCTGCGCATGAGCGGTACCGGAACCGCGAATTTGCTCACCGAGGGAATCGACTACCACATCCTCGCGACCATCCTCAAGGCGCCGCCGTCCTCGAATGCCGCGGATCTGTCGCAACTGACGCTCGCGGGGATCCCCGTTGAGATCAGCGGCACGATGACTGATCCGAAAGTACGGCCGGATCTTGCCGGGATCTTGAAGTCGAACGTGAAGCAGAAGCTCGAGGACACGCTCAAGAATAAACTGCAGGGGCTATTCCACCGGTAGCGCCGGCCGGGCGCCGGCCTCGAAGAGGATGGCGCGTCGTTCAATTTTGAGGTCGATCAAGACTCCGGTCGCGCGCGGTATGCCTCGAGCACCGGTGCATGGATGAGCGAGATGCTGAGCCACACGGCGACGCTGAAATAGAGCGACATCCAGGCCACTTCGTCCTTCCAATCTTCCCAGCGGTGGGAGACTACCCACCGGCCGGCGACATCGTGAAAGCCTTGCGCAATGCTCATGTAGTGGCGTCCAACGGATTCGTCCGCGACCCACCGCATCCAGTACATCGGTACATCGACGAAGAGCATGAACGCGACATAGGCCACCCCCGCGACGCAGCAGGCGACGAGTAAGGGATGGCGGCCCGCCGTGCATCGCGGCCAGCTCATCGCCATGCTCGCTACCATCAACGCTGCAGACAGGCTCCAGATCGACTCTTCGGCGATGTGACCAAGGTTCGAGGTGGTCAGCACCGAATACCAAGAGCATGCTTCCGCCAGCGCGATAAGGGGTACCACCGCCAGCGACGCGAATTTGCCGACCGCGCTACCTGACGCCCGCGAAACCTCGCGCAGCATCAGCGCCCACTGACCGACAAAGCACAGCTCGGCGACGGTGGCGACCGACCGGCCGACAATGACGCTGGACAGCCACGAGTCATGCAGGCAGATGCGAGGAACGTCGAAGACCGGAAACGCAGAACGGAAGGCGCAGCCGAATACGTAGACGGCGGATAGCAGAAGCTGCAGGCGGCGGGCGCTGTAGGCCTCGGTGGACATGACAGCCTGACGGCGATTGAGCGCCATGGCTGAAAGGCACCAGGCCAAGATGTTCAATACGCCCACTGCGCAAAGCAACGACCACCATGAAATGACGGGGACTGACACCATGCTGTCATGTTGACATGATAAGGGCCGTCATCCAACCTCTGGGAACGCATGAACTGGAGGATATGCTCAAGGGAAGGTCCGCGGGTGGATTGAACAATGGCATCTCGATCATCCGGGAGGGCGATCCCGGCATTGTCCACAAGTTCCTGGCAAGTCCCGCTCCGCAGGCGGCATTGGTGACGGCCAAGGCGCTCGGCGTATATCTGCGTCCGGATCCGATCACCCCCGGTGGCGTCGCCCTGCTGCTGCGCGGACCCGGCGCCATCGAGGCAAAGGCCTTCGGGATGTGAGCAAAGACCGATCCGTCGTATCATTGCCGGCGCTCATCGCGCAAGGGGGCCGCTATGGGGGGCGACACTTATCGACGCTTTTACGCAGCTGCGGTTCAGGCGGCGCCCGTATTCCTGGACCGCGATGCTTCGATCTCGAGACTAGAACTAATGGGTCGCCAAAGCCAAGGCGGCCGGCGCCGACCTCATCGTGTTCGGGGAGTCTTATATTCCGGCCTTCCCGCTTTGGAACATGCTGTATGCACCAATCGATCAGCATGCCTTCCATCGGCGCCTATATGACAACGCCATCGAGGTGCCAAGCCCACAGGTTGATCAGCTTGCGGACATTGCCCGCCGCCACCGAGTCGTCCTTTCGGTTGGCGTAACGGAGAAGGGGACGGTGAGCATGGGGTCGATGTGGAACACCAATTTGCTGTTCGGCACGGATGGCACGCTGTTGAACCGTCATCGCAAGCTCGTACCGACGTGGGCGGAGAAGTTGACCTGGGCGAACGGGGACGCATCGAACCTGCGGGTCGAGCCGACGGAACTCGCCAAACTCGGCATGTTGATCTGCGGCGAGAACACCAACACGCTGGCGCGCTTCGCGCTGCTTGCCCAGGGAGAACAGGTGCACATCGCATCCTATCCTCCGGCGTGGCCGGTTCGGCGCCCCGGAGCGAGCGGGAATTACAATCTGACCGATGCCATCCGCATCCGCTCCGCCGCGCATGCGTTCGAAGGCAAGGTATTCAACGTCGTGGCCTCATGTGCGCTGGACGAGCAAGCAATCAGCGAGGTCTCCCGGGGCGGCGGCGATGTGAGGCGGATTCTCGCATCCGCCCCACCGGCGACATCGATGATCCTCGGTCCGCAGGGCGAGCTGCTCGCCGAACCGCACGTGGGTGGCGAAGGCATGGTTGTGGCCGAGATAGACATCTCGCTCTCGATCGAGCAGAAGCAGATCCATGACATCGTGGGATCCTACAATCGGTTCGATATTTTCCGCTTGACGGTCGACCAGCGACCTGCCCGGCCAATTGCCCTGATTCGTGATGAAGAAGGCTCGCGGGAAGGTATTGCGGGAGACGCCTGGCCTCCCGTTGGTGATGCACCGTCGGGGGCCGCCAATTAGCAGGCATTTGATCAGACAACAACAAGGAATACGGCTATGTCGACGCAGTACCTCGACCCTAGTCTCGCAGAATCAACGGCGAATCAGCAACTCATCGCCCGCAGAGCGGTGCGCGCGGCCTACTTTGGTTTCTTTGTCGACATGTTCGAGGTCTATCTGCCCATCGCGGTGCTTGCTCCGGCGCTCGAATATTTCATTCCTGCCGGACTGAGCCCCCCCACCAAGGCGACGATCTTCTCCGTTGTATTCGCGATTTCCCTGATGGGGCGGCCCATTGGCTCGCTGGTCTTCGGCCACTTTGGCGATCGACTGGGCAGGCGCCGGATCACATTGATTTCGGTTGCCGGTTTCGCCGTCGCCACGCTTTTGGTCGCGGCGCTCCCCGGTTACCGGACGTGGGGTGGAGCGTCCATTGCCGCATTGCTCGCCTTGCGCCTGGCGGACGGGATTTTCATCGGGGGCGAATATACCGCGGCCAATCCTTTGGCCATGGAATATTCTCGCAAGGAAAGACGCGGTCTCAATGCGGCGTTGATACATGTGGGCTACCCTGTCGCGCTGGTCTGCGTGTCCTGGCTCACCGCATACATGCTGAAGGTGGCGCCCGGCGGTGGTGCCGGCTCCGCGTATGCGGTTTGGGGCTGGCGCGTCCCGTTCTTGCTTGGCGCACTGCTCGCCGGCGCACTATTCCTCTACTACTATTTTCTCGTTCCTGAATCCGAAGTCTGGCGCTCGTCAAAAAAATGCGCGGCTCCCCTCAAGGAGATTTTCGCAGGTCCCGATTTGCGCCGGTTGGCGCAGCTCATCGTGGTCATGAGCGGCGCCTGGCTGACTCTCGACGCGACTGTGGCGGCGCTTCCGGGCGTGATCAATACGGTTCTCGGGGTGAAGTCGCCCGATGTGAATACGGGCATCATGATCGGGGCGGCGATATCAATACCGATTTTTCCGCTGATCGGTGTTCTCAGTCAGAAGTTCGGGCGCCGACCCATGATTATCATTCTCGGATTATTGGGCCTCCTGCCTGCGAGTGCGCTCTATTACGTCTTGATTGCGGGCGCTTATCACGACTCGACCAAGCTGGTCGGATTGATCGCACTCATTTTGGTACTCACGATCCCCGTATGGGCGGTCATCACCCCCTACCTGACGGAGAGCTTTAGAACGGAAATCCGTTCGAGCGGCTACGGCATCAGCTATAGTTTCGCGACGATCCTGCCAGGGTTTTACTCCTTTTACATGCTGGGCTTGTCCAAATTCATGCCCTATGAATTCAGTCCCATCGCGCTTCTCGCCTTGGGCGGACTCATGCTCAGTCTCGGCGCCCTCGCGGGACCCGAAACAAAGCATGTGGACTTCGACCGGTAGGCTCCACGAACTGTCGCTTGCCAACGGCCGCTCAGTTGCCGCTCGATCTGCGCACGGCGTGTCGGGAAAGAAGCGAGCCTGCAATGGTCGGGAACAGCAAAACCGACAGCAGGGCAGCGCCAATCATAGCCGCGGCGACATCCGGATTCATCGACCTTCCCCTCACCCCAATCTCGGTGATGACCACGATGATGGAGAGCGACGGGACTGCCGAAGACAGCGCGAACGGCAAGCGATGCGCCGGATCGATGTGGCCGCGATAAAGCAACACCGGTGCCCCGCGAACGACCAAGAAGAGCACCGCGAACGTCGGCACCAGCAACATGGTGGTGAAATCCTGTACAAGCGCTGCGGCATTGAACTTGATGCCGGCGCCGACGAAAAAAAATGGATAAAACCAGCCGAACGAAATCGTTTCCATTTTCTCACGCAATGCCCTACCGTTCCCGCCGCGAGTCACCTGCCCCAGAACCATTCCGCCCGCAAAGGCGCCGAAGATGCTCTCGAATCCGAATCGATCGGCCAGCAATATCAACGCGCCCAACATCAACAGCGATATGCGTACCGGCAGCTGGGTGCTGTTGTGCATGTACCGGCCGAGCATTGCCAGTATCTTGGGTGTGCGTGCGGTCATGCCGACCGCGATCGCGGTGGCGACAATGGCTGTAAACATCAGCAGAAGTCCAGCCTCCTGCCACGTGCTGTAGTGCTGTGACAGTAACAGCGCCATCGCGACAATAGGGCCCAGTTCGCCAAGCGTGCCGGAAGCCAGGACGAAGCGGCCGAACCCGGTCCCGAGTTGATTGCTGTCGCGAAAGACGGGAATCAGAACGCCAAGCCCGGTCGTGCACATCGCCAAAGTGACCATCAGCGGTGCATGCACTTGCGGAATGGCATGCAGCAGCCCCACGACGGTGATGCCCAGAAGCACCGACACAATCCAACCGCCGACCGCCAGAGCCAGCGGGCGACCCTTGATTTCGGCAAAATCGAGCTCCATCCCCGCCATTAGCAGCGTCATCGTCATGCCAAACGAAAACATCGTAACCACGAACCCGTCAAATTGGACCAGGTTGAGGATCTGCGGACCAATCACGATTCCCAGCACCACTTCGAGAACCACGACCGGCACCTTGAAAGCAATCGGGATCTCGGCCAGCAAGGGCGCCAGAACGGCGGCCGTCAGGATCCAGAACACAGGATGACCGACTAGCATCCTCTCCGCCGTTAGGTAAGGTTCACCGGATGCTGGAGATCAGCCGGGGATTCTATGATACGACTGCCCGTGAGCGCGGACCAGCCAAGATCCTACCCCACCGATGAGTCGCGCATGGCGCTGCGACAGACCCTGGTTGCAATTGGCGCTCAATTGCCCGGGGAAAACCATCTGACCAAGGACCAATGTATTTTTCGCCGTCTATTACCATACAATTGGGAAATTCCTGACGATAATACTGGAGCGGCGTTATGAAAAGGATCTGGTTGACGAGCCTTTTGATCGGTTCACTGGCGCTGCCGTCTCTACCGGCATTCGCCGACAGCTACGGCGACACCGTTGCACTTTTTAAGAATGCGGGCGCGAGCGCTACGTTCTTCGGTTCCAGCTACGGCTATGCGGTTTTCCCTACCATTGGCAAGGGGGGACTGGTAGTCGGCGCTGCTCACGGCACGGGGCATGTCTACCAGAAGGGCCGGTACGTCGGCAGCACATCCATGACACAGCTGAGCGTCGGTTTTCAGCTGGGCGGTCAGGCTTACAGCGAGATCATTTTCTTTGAGGACCAGCGGGCCTTCAATGAATTCACCTCAGGAAGCTTCACCTTCAGCGGAGACGTCAGCGCCGTGGCCATCACCGCGGGCGCCTCTGCAAGCGCCGGCACCGGTGGCACCACCGCCGGCGCGAGCGGCGGCAAGAAGGACGCGACCACCGCGGGCGGATACCAAAAGGGCGTGGCGGTGTTCACGATTGCCAAGGGTGGCCTGATGTATCAGGCCGCTGTCGCGGGTCAAAAATTCTCCTACACTCCGAAATAGCGCGCACGCCTCGGACTCGCCGGCGCGCTCGCGGGCATCACGACCTCACGCGGGCGCCGGCGGTAAAACCCGGCTCCTGAGCGATCCGGCGGCCGGCGACGATGTCGATATACTTACCGCCGGAACGACCGGCGGAGAAAGGTCTCCGCAACTGCGCACGCCAGCCTTTAGGAGTCGCCGTAATGGTGCGCAAACCGCTGTTCGTTAAGCTGAGCCTGCACATCGATTTCGCGCGATTCCCCCCGTAGCAATCGCCACCTGACTGGGCTGGCCAGGTTATGGCCTAATGGCGAGCGGCGGCTCGCCGCCGGTCGTTTGGCAATTGGTTAAGCTAGCGACAATTTCCCCTCTCCAAGGAGAACAGTTCCGTGGACACCGTACAATGTGCAGAATGCGGATATCTATCCCGACGTTCGAAGGAAGGCTTTCTCGAGGCCGACACGGTTTTTCGAAAAAATCCCAGCGAATCGTTCGATTTTCAGCCGGGTGAAACGCAGACGGCAGACAAGGGGAAAATTAGCTGCTATCGGCAAGCGGCAAACTTATCTGTCGAAATCAGCGCCGTACGAGAGGCGAAGCGAATCTCCGCCGTCGATCCCGCTCAAGAGGTGATAAATCGCTCGCGCCAATGCTCAAAATTCATCAGATATGAGCCAGGGGTGGATCCGCCCGGGCATTTGGTTGAACAAAAGGCTGCCGCGCTAGAAGAGGATCGAAGACGATTTGAACAAACGCTGACTGATTTCCAAGTGAAGCTGTCCGCCCGTGAGGCTCGCCAAAAATGGCGTTTGGGCATTTATGCGTTACTCGTCGTCGTGATGATGGGATGCGTTCAGATATGGGCATCTGCGATTGCCATGTCGCCGGAATCCATCGGCATCAATTTTGGCCGCCGAGTACTGACATACACTCAAACCGTCGCATCCTGGTTTGGCCGGACCCTTTGAATTCAGAGGTTGCCGCCGCCTCCCCCTAGGGATTCGGACACCATACCTCGATGGCGGCTGTGCCGCTTATTGACGCGGGCACGCAGTATGGCCTGGCGTTGGCTTGCAAGGCGGCGGAGGTTTCTTGATTACCTGCTTCGATGGTGCGGTCGGAGGCAGCATCGGGGTTAGCACCGGGTCCTTGATCTTACCGGTCGATGGAGTGTCCGCGAACGCCGGAGTCATGATCGTAAATGCAGCAGCGACCAGGGCAATTTCTCTTAACATGGCACGTTTCTCCATGGCGTTTTAATTTCCGGCATCCACTATGCCTTCGTCTCCGAACAGTGGGAAAGCATTCGGCACAACACTAACATGAGGCGCCGGTCAACCGCCAATCCTGGGCACGTGTGCATCGGATCTTCGTACCGTGTGACAAAACCCCCGACAATGCCGGGCTTGCTAATGGAAACGAGAGAGATGCTCGCAGCAACTCCAAGGCGCGTCACTCCGCACGACCGGCCTTACTCGATTTCTTTCCTGTGATAAGAGCACCGGTATCTCCGAGAGATTAAAGGGAACTCCACGGCCCCCGATTCCCCGATGGCCACCGGGATTCTTCGCCAGATACTGCTGGTGATAGTCGGCGCTGAAGCAGGAAATCCCACGGGCGTCCTGGAGTTACATCTGCTCGCGCCACCGCTCGTAAGTAAGCTTGATCTTTCGCGCCGCCATAACCCTATTCCTGCCTAGTGATGATCGACGATCTCGACGTCAATGGCATGACCGTCACGTCACTTGAAGCAAACCCGAACCGCAAATGCCGTCGCGATGCTCGAGCGAGGTCCTGGACGGCGTCGTTTCGCCGTCACCTGGATGGTCATCAACCGGCCGGCAGGGGCCGATCTATCAGAGCCCTTTCGTCGCGAGTGACAGCTATGGGATAGCGTAATATTCACGTGTTGCCACCCATCATGCTCGCAGGTTTAGCGCGCGCTTCCACACCATTCCTGAACCATCGAAGAGACCCATCCTCAGGAGGCATGTATGAACAGAAACATACCGGTAACTATCGCAACCGCGATCCTCTTTCTACTGGAAGGGGTTGCGTGCCTCATTCGGGCTCAGGATCGTGTGGAAACCTATCCGGCAATGGCCCCCGTTGACAGGTACCTGATGGCAAATCGAGATACCGAAATCGCGCTGGCTAGAAGCGCAGCTCCGGCAGCGATATCGCGGGACGCGGAGGTCCTGGTTCTGGGAAAGGATGGCTACCGGACTGCAATCGAGGGGAAAAACGGCTTTACTTGTCTTGTGGAGCGGTCGTGGATGTCTCCAGTGGGCAACCCGGAGTTTTGGAATCCTAAAATGCGCGGCCCAGTTTGCTATAACCCCCAGGCCTCGCGAACCATTCTCCCTTACACGATTCAGAGGACGAGGCTTGTGTTGAAAGGGCAGACCAAGACGCAAATGGCGGATAGCATGAAGGCCGCGCTCGATAGCAACCAGCTTCCCATGCCGGAGCCGGGCGCAATGTCCTACATGATGTCGAGGGACGGATACCTGGGAGATTCCGTCGGGCACTGGCACCCTCATTTAATGTTTCATATTGCAAACGCGAATGGAGCGAGCTGGGGAGCAAATCTGCCTGGTTCCCCCGTCCTGCTGAATGACGATTTCCCACAAGGCCCGGAGCCAGAAACAATCTTCCTGGTACCTGTTGGTCATTGGTCAGATGGAACGTCTGTAACTCCCGATCCTTCGGAAACACATCAACGTTGACTCTTCCGGCTTAATGGGCACTCACTGTAGGCTGGCATGATCTGGCGCTAAGTCGGAGTTACCAAGTCTCTACCGCGACCGACTAACGGCGGCTAAGTGGCAGCCAATCCAAGACTGTCAGTCACGGCTCCTGGCCGATTCTTGCCGCTCGGCCCTCTCGAGAGCGGTCATGCATCTCGAAACTACCGAATTTAATGGGGCGGGCTCAATGGGTCGACGCGAACGGGTCATGTCGACCCTGCCGGATTCGACCGGCCGCTTCGGAACAAGGAAGTTGCGAACATTAATAAACGTATCCGTATTCGCAGCTGCACGAGATTGCAGCCGTGCAGTTTGCTGTCGAGGGCGAGATTGAAAAACGCGAGCCAGCGCTTTCGATCACCAATTTCGAGGCGAACTCGGATCGCGCAAATGTCCGGGAGCGCTGCTCGCAGCCATCAAGGCCGGCAAGCAGTCGATTATGGCGCTCGAGGAAGCCGCGTTCTGAGCCCTTGACATCGACGGCCGGATGGTAGGATGAGGCATGAGCGTCGATCCGCCGGCCCTGTCAGAAGCGCAGTTTCTTGCGGCCGAGCACGAGGTCGAACTCAAGAGCAAGGCGCTGCGCAAGGAGCTGCGCCTGATCGATCTGGTCGGGATTCAGATCCTCAACATCGTCGGCTTGTTCTGGGTGGGTACGGCCGGCAAGCTGGGATCGATCCACGTCATGTTCTGGGTGCCGGCCGTGCTGCTGTTCTACGTGCCGTCCGGCATCGTGGTCGCGCATCTGGTCAAGGAAATGCCGCTGGAAGGCGGCCTGTATCAGTGGGCGAAGCTGCGCTTCAGCCCGGCGCTGGGATTCCTCGTGGCGATGAATCTCTGGCTGTTCAACCTCCTGACCATCTGCAAGGCGGCTCTCGTGGTGACCGACAATGTGGCTTATGCGTTGGGTCCCAGCGTCGCTTGGCTGTCATCGAGCCGACCGGCAATCATCGGCATCGAGATCCTGATGATGGCTGGACTCATGGTGCTCGCTTGGCGCGGTCTGGCGCTCGGCAAGTGGATCAACAACATGGGCGGATTCATCATCGTGACTCTGTTCCTCGCGATCATCGTGGTCGCGCTGCCGCGGTGGTTTCACGGGCCGGGCGGCATCGCGCCGGTCACCGCCCCGGTCATCTTTGCGGTGCCGGCGTTGTCACTGCTCAACTTGAACCTGCTGGGCAAGATTGGATTCGGCGCCTTCGGCGGGTTCGACGGCGTGGGAGTGTTCGCCGGCGAGTGCCGAGCGCGGGACGTGGCAAAGTCCATCCGGCGCTCGGTCTGTCTGGCCGCGCCCGTGATCTCGCTGATGTTCATCGCCGGGACCGCGAGCGTGCTCGCGTATTCGACCCCTGATGGGATCGATCTCGTCTCGCCGATCACGCAGGTCATGAGCCTGGGCGCGCCCCATCTGGTCGCCTCCTGCGCCCTGCTGTTGATATTCGCCTCCGTGGCCGGCTATGCGCTTAGCTTCAATCTGATGATTCGCCTGCCGATGGTCGCCGGCTGGGACCACCTGCTCCCTGCTTGGTTCAGCCGCTTGCATCCGCGCTACCGGACCCCGGTGGGATCGATCTTGTTCGCTGGCGCGGTCGGCATCCTCTTCTCGGTGCTCGCCAATGCCGGCACCGGCAGCCAAGAGGCGTTTCAGCTGGTCGACAACACTGGCGGCATCCTGTACGCGCTCACCTACCTGGTGATGTTCGCGATTCCGCTCGCGGCTCCCGGAGAGAAGCCAGCGTGGGGCGTCCGCGCCGCCGCCCTCTCGGGATTTCTGATGACCCTGCTATATGTTGTGCTGTCCGTGTTCCCGATTATCGAAGTACAGAGCCCGTGGCTGTTCACGGCCAAGATCGTGGTTGTGGTGGGCGGCTTGCAATGCCTCGGCGCGGCCTACTATCGGCGCGCGGTGAAGGCGGTATCCCCGGGAGACTGACGCGTGACGGCAACACCGGCCGCGAAGTATTCGCATGGCGAGCACGGCGTGCATCCGCGGCGCGCCGTCATCGCCGCCACCGTCGGCACCACCATCGAATGGTATGACCTCTTCCTCTACAGCGTCGTCACCGGGTTCGTGGTCGCCAAGCTCTACTTCCCCAAGTTCGATCGCCTGGTCGGGGCGCTCGAGGCGTTCACCATCTATGCCGTGGGCTTCGCCGCGCACCCCATCGGCGCCGCGATCTTCGGCCACTACGGCTACACGATCGCGCGCACTCAGTCACTTTTCGGTCCGAACGGTATCAGCATCGGCACGCGTCTGCGGTATTCGGCGTAGGCGCCCTCGTCCAACTCCTGGACGAGCCACTGTTCTTCCAGCCGAGCTTTCATCCAAATGCCGAGCAGGAGTAACAGGAAGCCACCAATGCCGAGTATGGTGCCCTTGGCCGCGGCAGTGGCGAGTAGAGAAAATAGCAGGCCGGTGTAGATCGGGTGCCGTACGGCTGCGTAAGGTCCCGTGTCCACGACGCGATGACCGGTTTTGCGGGTGATATGTCCCGACCACAAGCGTCCCGAATGGATTCGTGCCCACCAGGCGACGCCAATTCCGATACCCACGCCGGCGACGCACAGCCAAACGCCGTACCCGCCGAATTGCCACAGGCGCAACCTGCCCTCGTACCCGTGCGCTGGGAAGAACATCAGCAGCGCCCCGATAATCATCGGAACTCTGCGTGTTCACAGTGAACTACGGTGATGGGCAATATTGGAGCTATACGCCCGCGGTGGACGGCAGTTTCCTGGGATTTGCCAGCGACGGAAGTAACCCTCCGGATCAGAGTTATGGACGCGAGGATCGCCCTACCTGGGAGCTCTTATTCTAGGGAGGCGTTACAGGCACTCGAAAAGTGTCGGCGCGTGAGCGGTGCGCGACGCAGTGCCGATATCAAGAACGCCCGCGACGATGCGGGCGTTTTTATTTGCAGCGGGGGATATTGCTACGCACGCTGCTGCATGCACGGGTGCCGGATTAGCCGATGCCCGCCAAAGGGGTCATATCGACCCCAGCGGACCCTGGCCAACGGCAGCCTTAACAATACCTGATTGGACCAAAGTCACGGCATAATCCCAGCTGCTGCCATGAATTCTTCACTATCGGATGTGAGGTATGTTGGTGTGAAGGTTGCGGTACTGTTTGGCGGAACCAGCGAGGAGCGCGAGGTCTCGATTGCGAGTGCCGCACAAATCATTCCGGCCCTGCGTCGCCTCGGCCACGAAGTGTCAGCAGTCGACACCGCGACCGGCCTACTGGATTCCGCAGCTGAACGCCGTCTCCTTGCCACGGGTATCGCTCCAGAACCGCCATCGGACGCACAGATCGCAAGCGTCCGCGGGCGGGCCGTCGCGCTATCGCCATCGGCGTTCAATATGCGGGGGGTGGAACTCGTCTTTTTGGCACTGCATGGCGGCGCCGGGGAGGACGGTCGCATTCAGGCTATGCTAGATCTGGCGGGCCTGGCCTATACCGGCAGCAACCACATCGCCAGCGCCGCTGCGATGGATAAAGACCTTAGCAAGAGGCTGTTCCGATCGATAGGCGTGCCAACACCGAATTGGTTGATGTCCCCCTCAGCGGCGGACGCTGTTGAACGTGCGCTCGGCTGGCCCGTAGTCGTCAAACCGAACAAGCAGGGTTCCACGGTCGGGCTGACAGTCGTGCGAGAGCCATCGCGATTGCAGTCTGCCGTTGACCGCGCTGGCGCTTACGACTCAGAAGTCATGCTGGAGGCATTCATCGCCGGGCGAGAATTCACCGTCGGCACTCTGGAGGGAAAGGCCTTGCCTGTCGGGGAGATCATCGTCCCCGGCGAGGTGTTCGACTATGAGTCGAAATACCAGGTCGGCGGAGCGCGGGAGGTATTTCCTGCGGAAATCGATCGCGCGGAGTCGGAGCATCTGCAGCAGCTGGCGCTTCGCGCACATGCCGTTCTGAAACTCGGCGCTTATAGCCGCATCGACTTCCGCCGCGATAACGATGGTCGCTACTGGTGTTTGGAAGCTAACTCCTTGCCCGGAATGACGGCGACGAGTCTATTGCCGCAGGCTGCTAAAGCGGCAGGGATCGAGTTTCCAGAACTCTTGGATCGCATCTGCCGGGGTGGGCTCAAGGGCCGATAGCGTTGCAAAATGGAAGTGTCTGGGAATGACCGCTTACTGACGGGTAATCCCGAACTTTGAGTATCTCCGGTTGGCCGATCAATGACCGATTCTCAGCCCGGAAACTGCCGTTTAGCCCGAAGAAAGAACGCCCTATATTGGGTCACTCAATCTTTGTGCGCACGGATGTCTTGGCGACCGAATTGGATTGTCGGATAACCGTTGGGATAATGGCGTGAAGACGCCGAGCTGCCAACGTTGCAAAGTCTCGCTCCAGTTCGCGATAGCTTTTAATCAAGGCGCCGCCAAATTCAGTGACTAGCATGCCTCCTCCGTCCTTGCCTCCCGTACTTGCCATCGTCACGGGCTCCCGGAACGATTGTTTCAGGCTCTCCACCAGGAGCCAGGCGCGACGGTAACTCATCCCAATGTTGCGCGCCCCTTGTGACAGAGAACCCGAGTCGCGAATAGCTTCGAGAAGGCAGATTTTCCCCGGCCCAACGCTGCAATATCCCGAGAAATCGATTCGGAACCGAACAATGGGAGCAGCCATAATAATACCTCCTCGCGACATCATATCGAAGGCGAGCCCATGTAATCATCCTGCAAGCGCCTCCTTTGAAATGACGGCAATCTGTTAGCTCGCCCGCATCGGGACTGTGTGAACTTTACGACTTTGGTTATATATGGTGAAATATAGCGCAATTTAATGGCGGTGGCCGTTGGCAGGGAGAGACATAACCATGAACAAGTCAGTCCTGGCGTTGGTATTCATGAGCGCAATCGCAAGCGTCGCGCGCGCGGCGGATGGACCGGCTCCGGCTGCTCCATCCACCCCCGAAGCCTGCGCGAGCTTCGAGGAGTTCGTCGCCACCGCGTGCCCGCTGACATGGCACGGCATCACCATTTACGGCGCGTATGACGTCGGTTTGGGCTGGGTCAGCCACGGCTTACCGGAAAACGGCTATAACTACGAAGGCGAATCGCTGGTGAACCGGAACGGGAATAACTCTCGATTCGTCATTGCTCCGAACAACCTGTCGCAATCGGGCCTGGGCATCAAGGGCAAGATCGAATTTATGGCCGACTGGTACGCGGTGTTCAACGCTTCGACCGGCATCAATCCGCAGTCCGGCCAGCTCGCCAACATGGCAGCCACCAACACCACGAACAACGGTCTACCCCGGTACGCTTATTCGATAACCGGCGACGGTGCGCGGGCGGGCCAAGCCTTCAATGACGAATACTATGGCGGCGCGTCGTCCACGTATCTCGGCACGCTGACCTTCGGCCGTCAGCGCTCTCTCGGTACCGATGTGGTGCTCGCGTACGATCCGGCCAACGGCGCCTACTCCTTTTCGTACATCGGGTATAACGGCACGACGGCCGGCGGCGGCGACACCGAGGACACCCGCTGGGACGAGGCCATCAAATATCGCGTCGCCTATGGTCCGGTCCATTTCGGCGCGATGTATAAATTCGTCGACGGTTCTGGCGGCTGCTACTCCGCCTCAGGAACCTGGAGCGCCGCCACGTGTACCCCGGAACAGGCGCATAACTCCGCCTATGGATTCGACCTCGGCGCAGAGTACGGCAAGTTCTCCGCCGACCTCGTCTTCCAACATTACAACCAGGCGATCAGCGTCCTCAACCCCTTGCTGGGGCCTCAGAGTCTTGCGGCGCCGTATCAGTCGACCACCAACAGCATCAATACAAACCCCATCAACGGGGTTAATCTGATTGGAACGGACAATACCGAATATGGCATCGTCACCGACAACACGGCCGTAATGTTCGCTGCCAAGTATTTCTGGGACCCGTTCAAGTTCTATGTCGGTTACGAACACATCCAGCAGTTCAATCCGACGAACCCGCTGGGCGTTGGCGCCTCGGCCCAGGGCGGTTATCTCTTGAGCGGCGTCGAAGACAACAATCTTGATTCTCCTAAGCTCGTACAGATCGCCTGGACGGGCGTGAAATACGCGTACGACAGCCAAACTGACATTACGTTGTCCTACTATCATCAGTGGCAGAACGACTTCCGTGTTCCGCCGGCCTGCCCTCCCGCCAGTTTCCGCGCTTCCTGCTCGGGTTTCCTCAACGAGGTTTCGCTGTATACGGATCATCACTTCACCAAGCGTTTCGACGCTTATGCCGGCATTGCGTACTCGAACGTCAGCGGCGGTCTGGCCATAGCCATTCCTCACGGTCCCGGTGTCCCCTATAACTACAACAGCAACGTCGCTCCGACAATTGGTGCGCGCTTCACCTTCTGATCGGTTTCCGCGGCAAGCGAGAGTGACGCAGCAAATATCCAGCGGAAAGCCAGCATGAAAACAATCTTTGGACCTAAAATGACGCCTTGGCTATTGCTCTTCTGCCTGCCGAGCTTGGCCGCACAGACCCATAACCCGCCCCTCCTTGTTTTCGCCGCAGCCTCTTTGACCAATGCACTACAGGAAGTTGGCGACGGTTTTACGAAGGATTCCTCGATTGCCGTAAAATTCTCCTTTGCCGCTAGCTCTGCTCTGGCCCGTCAAATCGAAAACGGCGCGCCGGCGGACGTGTTTTTCTCGGCGGATCTGGAATGGATGGATTATCTTCGAACCCGGAGGCTGATTCAGGTCGAGACTCGACACGATATGTTGGGCAATCACTTGGTGTTGGTTGCGCCGGCCGACAGCAAGATTGTCCTCAAAATTGGACCGCACTTTGCGCTCGCCAAAACTTTGGGAACCGGCCGGTTGACCACGGGCGATCCGGATTCGGTGCCGGTGGGCCGTTACGCACGCGAGGCGCTCACAAATCTCGGCGTTTGGAACGAAGTTGAGGGCCGCCTGGTCCGGGCCGATAGCGTGCGCTCGGCGCTGGCTTTCGTCGATCGCGGCGAGGCGTCGCTTGGGATCGTGTACGAAACCGATGCCCGGATCGATCCCAAAGTGCGCGTCGTCGATGTGTTTCCGGACGACACCCATATGCCCATTGTCTATCCCATTGCGCTTACAGCCGTGGCCAGGGCAGAGGCAAACAAATTTATCGACTACGTGCGAGGACCGGTCGCGAACGCCACGTTCAAGAAATACGGGTTTACGCCTCTGAACTAGAATGGAGGCGCTCGGTGCATAGGAGGAATACGATAGCCTCCGCACCACAGAATCTTGCGAGGAAGACGCCGTGAAATTGAGTGCACGCAATGTCCTACCTGCCACCATCAAAGCGGTGACGCCGGGAGCGGTCGATACCGAAGTGGTGGTCGAGTTGGCACCCGGCATCGAGGTGGTGTCGATCATCACCAAGAAATCCGCGGAAAAGCTGGCGCTTAAGCCGGGTGCCAAAGCGTATGCGATTGTCAAAGCCTCCAACGTGATGATCGGAGTCGACTGAAAGACCGGCACTCCTACGGTGTGTGTCGCACTTGAGGCCAGCACACCGGAATTCTCAAATGTCCGTTACTAGGCAATCATGTCGGAACTGCCGCTGAGTGCAATTGGCCGATTTTTTGCCGATCGGCGGTTTTAATAGCGGTCATTCCACGCGAAACTGCCAAATTAGACAGTGACGGTTTAGCCGATGCCCGCCAACTGTCAAAGCCGACCCCAATGGGCCACCGGCGGACCTCAGCTTCTACGGCCTCAATTGCGTGGCGATTATCATCCATGATTGCTCCAGAACTCCCGCATGTGAGCGTTCTTTGACGACGCCGAGAAACCCCCACCCAGCCTTAAAATTGCAAGGAAGCGCCCGCTTGATTCGAGGTCACGGAAATCGTGTTGCTGCTGCTACTGTTGCTCGAATTGCCAAAGACCCAAGCGTTTAACAGCAAGGCGAGACAGAGTAAAAAATTTGCATTGAACTTGTACCCGATTGATCCCCCAATATCGACTGCACAATCGAATGCGTTCCGCTTGGACCTTTCAGGCCAGCAATCCCCGCATCAACTGTCGCATGCCATCGGCGGGCAAACGTCCACGCGAAGGGGCCCTTAACCCCACCGCCGTTATAGATGACAGACGCGCAGGGTCCACCACATAGATAATTGGACGTAACTCCCGGCTGGACAGTTGTGGACATAGCCTCCGCATACCAGTTGGGTCCTCGGTAGCCCAAGCCGGCGGTTCGTTTGTTGATACGCACATCACCCTGGCCGGTGTCTGCCTCATCCGTGTTGTAAGAGGCATCAAAGCTGAACCCTGCCGGAATGACGAAGCGAAGGGCTGCGCCGCCGCCCCCGCCCTGCGCACTACTGGAGTTGCAATTGATGTAATAACCGTAGTTGTGGTAGTAGCCGTAGTTGTCGTACAGACCGATATAGGACGCATTTGCATGGGAAGTTGACGAAACTCCGCGGATACATTTCACGGGCCATCGACGCCGTGGAGATCATGACACCTATGGCGAGAATCCTGCAGATCGATCGGAAACTCTTGTGCATTACAATAGGCGCTTTTACCAGGCGACATCGAATCTCTCTTTTACCCGCCATGACGCCAATTCCACCGAGCGGCGCCGCCACCAGTTCATTTTCGGGGAACGCATTGAAATTCTAACTCTACTGACGGGTACGCGCCGAAGTCCCCATAGATATCGCGCTCGCCAACCAGCTTTAATTCCCTGTTCTGCTTCTCGCAGAACGCGCTTGCTTCCTTATAAGCGTTTGCCTCCTCCGGAGTGGTAGGCGAAATACCAATATCACCGTGACTCGAAACCACGTAGGTATGGTGGCTGGTCGGCACGACTTGACCTGTTGTATCGGCACAGCCGACTAATGCCAGGATGCCGAGACCGGTGGCAATGTGATAACCGTTCGTCATCCAGCCCCCTCTTTCGATCTCAACGCTCAAGCATAACGCGGCAGCGTGTCAGGTACAAAAATCAGTCCGCCCGAGCGTCACTTCCCAACAGTTTTTCATTTTCCGGCAACGATCCAATTCATTTTCTATGGGTGACCCATAGATGAATCTCGAACCATTACCAATTACGCGGCGAGTGATTCTTCGGGGTGCACCTTTTTCGGTAACAAATCGACCGCATTCGATCGAAGCGTGACATAGTACGAATGTCCGCAATCCGGAATGCATTCCAGCATGTTGAATTACGGCACTTGTCCGATTCCGGCGCTCTACCGATTTGGCCCATCGGCTTGGTCAAGTTGCCGTCTAATGAATTGATCGACCGCAAGGAGGGCATCGCCCCGCTCGGCACGATACTGACCGGTTTTAAATCGCATGATCATCATTGCCCTGTGGAAATCTTTTTGCCCATTCATCGCAGCGCCCGCCAGGCCCGAATCAAAACGAACCAATTCGGCGAAACGCTCCAGTTGCCAACACAGTGCCTTGACCCGATGTATAGGGGGCCGGCGTAGTTGACCAGGTTCATTGGGCCAGCCATAGCGCTCAAGAATCAGATTGCACATATCAGTCATGCGAGGCTCTCGCAGCGGTACTTCTGACATGAGACTCATCTCCACGGCTTCGTGCGAACGAGCCTAACATCGCGATCGCTAAAAGTTAGAGATATCCGACATAATGGGGTAGCGGAGTGGCCGCCGATCACTACTCTAGGACGGTTCTATTACGTTCGCTATTGTCGACCACTGGCGCGCGCATCTGCGGCCCTATGCGATAAGTGGGCGGATCAGGCATAGTTTGCACATCTTCCAATACACGAGGCGAAACGTGACCACCGGTACTGATTCGCAATCTGACGCGTCGGATTTGGCACCGCCTTGCCGCGCCTGGATTTCATCGATTCAATTTCGTGACGGTACAATTCTTGAGCTGCAGAAGGACGACACGATTGTGTTCGTTGGTCCGCACAATTGCGGAAACTCGGAGCTTTTAGGGTCCATTCTGTCCCTTGCAAGTACGGGCGCGTGCAGCTCGGCGGTCGTGCAGTCAATTAACCTCGGCAAGTCGGGCACTAGTCATGAACTGGTCGATTGGTTACGACGCCGTTACACCAGGCAAGGCGAGTTTCCTAATTGTTCCTCTCACGGTTTCGGATTGGCGAATGCAGACCAAACAATTGCCGCTCGTTGGGACAATACTGTTCTTGACGAACTCACACCGCTGTTCATATACACGTGCCGCCGCGAATCGCGGATTATGGAATCCAGCGCACCGAACTCCATCCCCGCGCATGAAACCAAGAGTCATCCACTGCATCGGCTCTACGATGATGCAGATTTAGAAGAGAACTTCTCGATGGCCTTTCACGAGGCGTTCGGCACCGACTTAGTAATCAACTGGCGCGGTGGAACACCAATTCCGATCCATGTTGGACCGCGCCCGGTCAGAACAGCAGACGCTGATCGTGTTTCGAACGAATACTGCGAAGCCGTAAAGAAGCTTCCGCTTTTATCGGATCAGGGGGACGACATGCGCAGCTTCGCATCGTTGCTGTTCGCTCTTGAGTCAATGCAGTCGTCGGTCTTGCTGATCGATGAGCCGGAGGCGTTTCTGCGCCGGCCGCAGGCAAGGCGCATCGGTGAGATATTGGCGAAAGCGGGGACCAAACAGCGTCAAGTCATTGTCGCAACGCATAGCACCGACGTGCTGCGTGGAGTCTTATCAGTAGCCAGCCCGAATACAAAGATCATTCGGTTTTCTCGTGCCGACGGTCAAACGACCAAAGTGCTTGAGCCATCAGCCGTCGAGAAACTGTGGAGCGACCCCGTACTTCGGTTCTCGAATGCTCTAGACGGGCTTTTTCACGAAGCCACAGTGTTGTGCGAGGGGGACGCAGATTGCCGCTTTTATGAAGCAATCGCGACGGCCATCGCTCCGGGCGACGGGCGAATGCCGATTGATCTCTATTTCGCCTATACGGCCGGCAAGGACTATCTTCCGGAAGTACAGCGAGCACTTAAGACTTTAGGCGTCCCGGTGGCCGTCATCGCGGACTTTGACTTACTGCAACAGGATAGTCCTCTGCAAGAGCTTGTGGGAGATTCACCCGATGCGTGGAAGGCAATCAGCAAGTTGATTGCTCCGCTCCGCGCGGCGATTGACAACGGAGCTCCCACGTTGGCCCGAACAGCATTCGCCAAGGGCATTTTCAAAATGCTGGCCCTCAGTGACGGTGCTGCGCTCTCGGATAAGGAGCGGGATTCCATTAGGGAAATGCTGAAGGAGACCTCCCCTTGGAGCATTGCAAAAACGCAAGGAAAGACGATGCTTTCCGGCGAATCGGCCGTGCACGCCGAAAAACTGCTTGCAGACCTTCAGATGTGCGGAGTATTTGTTGTGCCCATCGGCGAGGTTGAGTCCTTTTGCAGGGCCGCAGGTGGTCGTGGCCCGCGCTGGGTAGCGGAGGTTCTCAAACGTCCCTTCAAAGACGACGCTGACCTAGTTGAGGCGCGTGACTTTGTTAATAAAGTGGTTGCTTACTGCCTCATCATTTGATTCTGTCACTGGCAACGACGGAGGCGAGAGACCGATGCGGCTACTCCGGCAGGTTCCGCTTCCTCAGGAGCACCACGTCACGCGGATCTGTCACACTTGGCACCATGTGCACATTCAATCTTTCAACTGCGCCCGCAGCGAGCGCCATTACGACAAACATTAAGCACCAACAGGCGCGTTTAATTTCCCGAATGACACCGTTGCTTTGCCGCCGCATATGTCCGGTCCACGGTACATCAAGCGAGCGCCTCGAGACCGCCGGTTGAGCTTCCGCGCACACATTGGATCAGGCAAGGATCCCAGGGTCACCCCTATCAACAATCCTATCATTATCGGTAGTACGATCTCGACAATCAGACCCATCGGAACTCCGCCGCTCCGCGGGGAGTCTCCGCTGATCCCGTAAGGCGGGTCTGCTGTGCCATCATCCCTATTGTGGATCCTGTGTTTGATCAACTGCACAATTAGGTCAACGCGATTGGCCAACTGATCGGCACTCAATAGCGCTTCATTTATATGACCATCTCTTGCAACGGCCCCAAACACATTAGAATTGCCGGCGGATACGCGAGCAATGAAATGATCGACCTGCTTCCCCGTCGCGCCATATTGTGGGAGCAAATGTTGCAATACTCTTTCAAGCTTTTTGCAATTGGCGCCCTTTGCATATCCAGATACTTGAGGCCCCGAAACCGCTGCCAATCCGCTCGCATGGAATTCCGCTACCCATTCGTGCGTGGCGACCACTATTGACATGCAGTCACAAACAACCCAATCCAGACGGGTCAACAGCTCCTCTTCCACCGACCCTGGAAGCTCACGGTAAAACTTAATGCGATGGTGGCGGCGTTGCAATTGAAGATAGTTAAGATAATTTATGAAGTTAAGTAGGCAGACTCCAGGCATTTCGACCGCTTGTAGGAGAAGGGACCAGCGTTCCCTATTTAAACTCGACCGTGGGATTACAGTATCGTGTATAAATTCCGTGCCCGGATCCGCAGCGAACATTTCTTGTTTGGATACATCAGAGACCGAGTCCAGGTTGCCAGCTCGTTGACTCGGCGACGAACAATTTTCCCAGGACGTAATAAATCTATGATTCATTGTTTTATTGTATTGAAGTGGACCTATGCGGCTGTTATCAAACCTCATGTATGTGACGAATTCGTTTCATTTTTTGGCGTCCGACGCCGCCCCCACAATTCAACGCCTATGATTATGGCAAATCACATCAAAGATGAAGCGGGTAGATATTGATGCTCGCAAGGACGCTACCACCCCGTACAAATGGCTGACTTCGCGGAACTCAAACAAAAGGCCGCACATGGTTGCCTCATAGACCACGCGCCTTCAGTTCCTCGAGCAACGCAGTGCATTCCGACACCGCCTTTGCTCCGAGTTCCACGAACGGCTGGCCCTTTTCGAAAATGCGCTTCGCGCTCGCCTTAATATCCTCATCCAGGGCCACCTGCGAAAACGGATCCGGTCCCAAAGCGGCGACGCCCTCCTGCCAATCAGCGAGCGATACGAAGTTCGTCTTCAATTGCTCACGCATTTTCGGGTTTTTGGTGACGCAAAGGCAAGCAAGGAGGGCCGCTTTGATCACGGGCTTTGGATACGGTAGTTCTGAGATGTCCGAGAACCGTGATTGGCGCGACATCATCGCAGCATCATAATCATCAATGATTTTTCGCGCACCCACCGCGAATATTCGATTCGTGACTGGGTTAGACATGCTGCATCCGCCGCTGAAAGGTCATTGGGTTCTCGCTTTACTAGAACCTATCTCACAATTCGGCATTTGAGCGAAAGGCATAACATACTATGCGTGCAGCGGTTGAGCGATCAGCAATGGGAACGAATTCAGGAGCATTTTGCCGACGAAAATCTTCCCAACGATCGTCCAGGTCGCAAGCCTATTGCCCTGCTCCGTATGCTCGAGGGTGCTCTGTGGATCCTGAATACCGGCGCCCAATGGCACATGCTGCCGCATTGTTATCCGAACCACAAGACGGCACATGGAGGCTTCCAGCAGTGGTGCCGCAACGACGCACTGCGCAACGTTTTGACGGACCCTGCCGAAGCACTGCGTGATACGGGTGCGATCGATGAACGCGAGAGATCTATCGACACCACATTTGCCTCGGCGAAGGGAGACGGCGATGAGATAGGCAAGACCAAACGCGGAAAGGATGTTAAAACCATGGCTATTGTCGAGCGCGACGGTCCGCCGCATGCGGTCAGCACACACGCCGCGAATCACCGCAATATCACGCTGGTGCAGCTGAGCTTTGAGTTCTTCACGATCGAAACGAAACCAGAGAACTTGAGCGGCGCTCGATCGTTGAGCGATTCTTCGCGTGGATGCAATGGCAACGCCGGCTCCTGGTCCGGTGAGAATACCACGCAGCGAGTTTTCTGCGATTTGTGCAGCTCACTATGACTGCAATACTAGCTGAACGATTTTGAGACAGGCACTAGTGATCAGGAGTACCGCGAACAAAAGCGCCTTGTTGATCGCTTGCGCAACGATATGGCGGTAGCGTCCGGGTTCAAGCCTCCCGGTCCGTATAATGTACATGCGGCTCAGATTTTGCGAAAACCGCCACTATTCGTGCGCAGCCTCGGCACAACACGCGGTGAACCGCGAAACCCCGTCAGCGAATTATAGGGCCCCGCGTCACTGCGTTGGATGCGTCGAGAGATTGGTGACGCCGTCATGTTACAAATCCGTCAACTAACTGCAATCTTGCTGACACAACTCGCTCGGGTTCCAGCCCAACAATTGGATATTCCCCTTGCATTTTTCACTATCCCCCAGCTCAGGGGATAACCCTGTGCATAACCACCATTTCAAACCAAAGCTTACCGTCTCTTCAGTCCCTTATGTCGAATTGGTTATTTATTGACCACGATCTTGTCTTTCGCGGAGCGATCACGCCGTACCCCGCATTACTTTGGCTTTCTTGGTGTCCGCGCTCTCTTCGCGACCTTCTTTTTCGCCTTCCGCCTCATTTTCACGAGCGAATCGATGAGATCGTCAATTGGTTCATGCTTTTTCGCGTTGCGCCGCATCCATACGAGAGCGTCGAGTAGGTCGTCAACGGGCTCATTGGTTTTCGCCATGCTCCATCGTAGGCGAATAACGAGCCTGCGCCAATAACCGGCTGTCGGCAACGACTGTGGGACTTTTGCAGCCACTGCGCTGATGTGCGTCGTGCTCGGCGCACATCCTCGCGTAGTGATCGGTCCTCGAGTGAAACACGAGCTTTTAGGCGCGGCTCATTCCCGCACCATGACGTAGTGCGAGTCCTTTTGCGACCACGTCCCCGCCACTGGCGTCGCCTCGCACGTGTAGTCTGCTGCGACGTTCGTCGCTGCCACCTTGAGTGCATCCCTGCACTGCTCCAGGCTAGGATACGCGGCCACGGTCTGTGTCCCGCCCGCGTGTAGCTGAGCCACCAGAATGAACAGCATAGACTTCATACGGTCACCTCCACCACCTTGACCTCGTGCTCGCGGGCGCTTGGACACAGCCGCTTCAAGCACTTGAGGTAGTGCGTCTGGCCGCGCGTGAGGACTGCCGGCGTGGTCGCGGCCATTGCCCCACCGCCGACATCGCGGCCATCCGCGTAGAGCCGATTATTTACCGGAGGCTGTAGCATGCTGTCGCTCATGTCACCACCTCTTTGTGCGTGCCGCCGTAAATCCCGCCTTCAGAAGCGGCGCTCTCGGCTGGGTCTGGCGCCAGTCTTCGCCCGCTTGCGTTTGACCGCAGACCCTTTCATCCGCCGCCGAATCCACACGAGCACGTCGATCAAGTCGTCAACGCGTTGACGATTCTTAACCATGGCATCAGCGTCGCGGCCCGCGAATTGGCAATGCAGTACGGATCTCTGCTGCAATTTTAGCCATATGCAGCCGCCACCCGATGCTAGGCGCCGTATGAAATGGAATTGACGCGATTGTCCATCCGACCGATTGACCGTTACTGTCACATGGCATACGGCACCCTAAGCTCGACGCACCCTAGAGGAGTGCTCCTTGAACGATGCTCGTGCGATCATCGATTCGTGGCAATGGCGCTGCTGCGAAATCACGCGGCCTGTCGCAGGTTAAGAAATGTTATGTAACCGAGGCCCGCGGTTAGTCGAATATCTGGCGTGAGCGCGCAGAAATGGAGCGACCGCAATCGACCCCCACTCGTCAGTCAGCAATGGCAGCTTCCAAGACGGTCAGCGCAGATCGTCTCAAGGCTTCGCCCGGGTGTGGAGCTGGCGGAGCGCTTCGTCCACGGTGTCGATTACCGCCTGCCTCCGGCGCGGCAACGTGCTCGACGAATCGCTTAAGCGGGCAGTGTTGACGGTGAACAAACCTACTTTTCTTCTTTCCAGGTGCCGCGCATCTTCTCCGCCCATTCCTTGTAACTGCGCCAATTATTGAAAATATTGGTTATCGCAGCGTGACGGCCGCGGGTCCTCCCCGCATTCTTTGATACGCCCGTTTCGGGGGGTGGCGCACGGAGGATCGTCTTCGCAAATCGAGTCGGAGTTTTGCTGTCGCTCATCTCGTGCCTCGCTAGAGTACGTGACATCAGATGTCGCGCATGCTCATCGACAGGAACAGTGCCACAGACAGACGGTCATCACAGACAAGCATGTGTAGGCATTGCGATGGGTGCCTCACAGCACGCAGCAGTAAGTTAAATGGGCAATTCTCCTGGGCGGTCGATGCCGGGCTGCAGACGGTTGCGTGCAGAAACAGAGCGACTGGTTTACCTAGCAAGCGTGTGGTCGCTATAGACCCGGCAGGCGGCGACCGGCCCTTCTTGGGAACCTCAAATCTGGCGACACTCGACGCGCTTGCCGCAGCCTAAATAGGCACGCACGCCGTCGGCTCTCCCGAGGCGTATTCAGCATCGTCCCCACGTAGTTCAGCCAAAGCCGCCAGCATCTTCTCCATCGATAGGTGGGCTTCGTACACCGCAGTGATCATCGCTGAATCTTCTGCAATCCCGTCGTTCTGCGATAACAACTCTAATCGCACGGAATGCCTCGCCATGGGACCCCGCGCGAGGATTCCAGGTTGGCGCGTCGCAGACTTGGCGAAACGCGCTGGTGAGGGGTTGATCTGGAAGGGTAGTATCGCTTGAAGGGTCTTGCCCCACTCGATGTGCAACCTCATAGCGAAATCCTCGTGAAAGTTGGATCTATCGATTCTCGATTTACCGTCCACACAAGAGTTCCAGCAAGCGCCGTGCCAAGCACTTTGGATGACCGGCGTCGATATATATCCGAGTCATCGTCATTGATTTCACAATGCTTTTCGCACCTGTACCATCGTTGCGCAGATTCCTACAGGACCTATGGTGCACCAATGTAGTTCAGACTAGGCGTGTCACGCACCGCTTCGGGGATATGAGGCAGCTCGCCAACCTGACCGTCGTGACCGGCTGCTTCCGGGGAGGCAATACGCTGAGTCGATACCACTTTTTTTACCCACGCGACGCAACGTTGAGCGGCCCGATGCGGAGTGCGCTCAACGTGTGTAACGCAGCTGCTGGTAGGCGGACGGGCGCAAGAGTGAGGGGCGTGACGTTGCGGGCGAGATGGCTATTGGTCGCGCAGGTATTGCCTCGGAGTATATAATCAACCAATAGTGCCGGGTCGATGGAGGAGGCAACAGCATGTTCATAAAGTCGCGCACCATCGGCACGTCCGCTCTCGCTCTGCTGGTCTCCGCCTGCGGGCAAAGTGGCGACAAGTCATCTGGCGGAGACTCCAACGCCAGCGATGCTACAAGTCTGACGACCGCGCCTGTGTCCACTCTCGTGGCAGACGACTGCAACCGTCGGATCAGCGCGGCCACCGCAGCGGACGTTCTGGGAGTCGCCAAAGCGAAGGAAAATGTGTATGTCGGACACTACAAGGGAACCGGCGGGATTGATTACCTGGAATGCGGCTACTCTGAGGCGAGCCCCGATCCGTACGCGCCTTTCTTCAAGTTTGTCGTGCTCGCCCCGCTCGCCGCGGACATAGAGTCCGTCTACCGGAGCCAGTCCCGCCCTCCTGGCGTGCAAACCATCGACACGCGTGTCGGCACGGAGTCGTTTGGCTGGATTCGTGCCGGGGTGGGTCCGGGCTTGTTCGAGGTTCACATCACGTTCAGGACGGCATCGAACATTTTCGACGTCACAGTTGGCAGCGTACACGGCGCCGATGCCGCGACGGCCGCAGCGTTGAAGTTGGCGGGACGCCTGTAATCGCCGCAGCTGTTGCGAGGGCGATCGCGGAAGGGGCAACAAACGCGCCGCTAGGTCTGACGGAATGTCGGCTTTCGGATCGCGATTTAGTGGCGATCCCTGCTTTCTAGACGCGATTTACTGCGCACGAAAAACATCCTCGCTTGGCGTTGTGCAAATGGATGTACGCGACTTCATTGGAACTGAACAGTTTTTGGATTGCGGACGCCGTATCGCGGCCAGCGCAAACTATAGCATCAGTCATGAGGTGCGACGAGTCATAGGCCCTAGCAGACATTAAACGAAGACGAATATAGTCCGGAATCATCCCGGGTTCGACGTTGACTTGAACCGCAGCCTTGCGCACGTAGATGGGACCCGCCGACCTGTACGGTGACCTCGCCGGTTGATGTTCAAACGAAAGCAATAGAAGTTCTTCACCAATTTCGGCGTCAGCGAGACTGACGCGGCATGGATAGCCCGGTTTTGACGTGGCGACAACCCGGCGCACGTTGCGTTCCGCAAGTGCTGAATCTGAAAGCGCGAACAGCGACGCGAATTTTTCAAACGGAAGGCCGACTAACTGAAACGAGTTCACTACGCACCATACATGAGATTGGTGGTGCGTATAATTACTTAGTGACGCCCTTATTTCTCGCCGTTTTCGGACATCGAATTTATTGCAATTTGGAATATCCGGGACGTTCCCTTCCCAACGATCAGGCGCCGGCATCCGGCGGCCGCTTTGCGGCCGGCATTTCGTGGCGGCCCCAATTGGCGCTCTCGAAGCCGCCTCTAGTGACCGCCAGCCTTATGGAGGTCAACTTGCCTCACCAAAGATGCGGCCGGCGATCGCTTCAGTGATGTTAGGAGGCGGCCGGTAAAGGAGATATTAGCTTACCAACACTCATTCCTATCGGTAGAAATAATAGGTGGCTTTATACGGCACTTTGGCAACCTGCTTGAGGTTACTGCTCGCACACGGTTCGGCCGGCGCGATGCCGCCAACCGTCGCAACCCGCTGAATGCTCTTGGTTGTACCGAACGTGCCTGCGCCAGTTGTTGCCTTTGCAGCAAGCAGTAGCCATGGTATCGCAGAGTTCTTTGGTCCTGGGTCCCGTGCTTTGATTACCCCTACAACGGTACTCCCGTCGATGGACTCCCAAGTGGGACCAGCGTAGTGCTTACCAAGAGGGTGGCCTGAGCGCGACACAAGCGAGGCTTCGGGGGCCTTGAAAGCCCACTCGTAGGTTAAGTCGGTTTTCTGCGCGCACTCATAAATTTGGACACCGGTGGCAAGAGCTTCGAGATACAAGATCTGGCCTGCTGGCGGCTGCAGTACCGTAGGTACTTCAGGCGGTGCAACATGTGGTGAGGTGGCACACCCCGCCACGAAGGCTAGGTAAGTATAGATCGTCGACGGGGAAAGACGGGAACGCATTCGAAGTCTCCGTAAGACCGCGGTAAGCGCAGAGTATATTTCACTCTCGTGCGAAACGGTGCTGCCGCAGAACATGAACCGCCCAGGAATTAATTAGACAACGGATGTGTGTCATGATCAATGCGACAAAATTGCGTGCCAGCAATCGCTCTTTCCGTGCACCGGCTTACCCTCGATAGACCATTTGCCGATTGTATCGTCAAACGTCACGGGATCGGGTCGGGAACAGGGTTTGGCAGATCAGCGACCGATTATCGGCCCGGAAGTCGGCGGTCAGCGTCCAACAATGGGGGTCACCGGCAAGGGTCGCATGTCAACCCAAACCGGTCGTATACCAATGGCCGCTTTCGGGTAGCGAAACATGCCCATTCTGAAGGGAGGTATCCGAAGAAGCGGAATTACGTGGGGCGACTTGATTCTGTGATTCGATAAATATAGAATTATCACAGCAGTGCCAATTTAGGCTTACTGCCAAGCCACGTCCCGGCCCCCGGGCACCGTTCGCCCACTTTAATTCGAGGACAAATGGATGAAATCGGTTGATGCGGTTACCAGTCTCGCGGCTTTGGCACAAGAATCGCGTCTCGCGATCTTTCGTCTGCTCGTCAAGCGAGGACCCGAGGGATTCACGCCCGGACAGTTGAGCGAGAAACTCCCCGTTGCCGCGGCGACGCTCTCATTTCATCTGAAAGCGCTGCATCACGCCGGATTGCTTGATGTCCGACGCGAAGGGCGCTTTTTGTACTACCGCCCGAATTTTCAGCACATGAACGATCTGCTCGGCTTCCTCACAGACCACTGCTGTGAACTTGCCGACGATAGCTGCAGCAGCGCGGAATGCAAACCCGGCGCCTTAAAAGAATCCACTTCGAAGAGGAAGCGCGCATGAAACGATTCCATGTCAACGTATCGGTTGCGGACCTTGCCGAAAGCGTGCGTTTCTATAGCGAATTATTTGCTGTCGAACCTACGGTGCTCAAGGACGACTACGCCAAGTGGATGCTTGAGGATCCGCGCATCAATTTTGCCATCTCGCAGCGCGGCTACCCCGTCGGAGTCAACCATGTGGGATTCCAGGTCGACTCGGCCGAGGAATTGACGGCGATGCGTGCCCAGTTAACGCGGGCGGACCATGCGCTGGTCGAACTGACGAGCACCGCCTGTTGCTATGCGAATTCGGACAAATACTGGATCACCGATCCCACCGGCCTCGCGTGGGAGACCTTTCATACCCTGGAGGCCATACCGATTTACGGTTCAGATTCCGATATTGCACCCAAGACAACCGGAGCGTGCTGCGTTCCCCTGGCAGCGACGGCGAAGAAAGACGAGGCGTGCTGTGAGCCCGCGGTCACCACCGCCGAAAAGGAGTGCTGTGCAACCTGAACGAGATTCGCCATCACCCGTTGTGACCGTGGATGCGATGACTGAGGCCCACTGGCCCGAGGTGCGCGTCATTTATCAGGTTGGCATTGACACCGGCCACGCCACCTTCGCGAGATCGGCACCGGCGACCTGGGCCGCCTGGCAACAAGATCACTTGAATGAGCTGAGCGTGGTTGCACTGAAGGACGGTACTGTCGTCGGATGGGCAGCGCTCGCTCCCGTATCGGAGCGCTGCGTCTACGCCGGCGTCGCCGAAGTGAGTGTCTACGTGGCAGCGCACTTCCAAGGCCAAGGGGTTGGTCGTGAATTGCTCACCGCCTTGATCGAGCGATCGGAAGCGCGGGACATCTGGACGCTGCAAGCGGGTATCTTTACCGAAAATGCTGCGAGCGCGGCACTGCACCAAGCTTTGGGATTTGAACTGGTGGGGCTTCGTCGACGCATCGGCAAAATGAGCTATGGACCGTTTTCTGGGCAGTGGCGCGATGTGCTTCTGTTTGAGCGGCGCAGTAATCGCATCGGCTCGAGCTAGAGATTAATCATGGCGGATAAGTTCTACAACGTTCTATTTTTGTGCACGGGCAACTCCGCGCGCAGCATTCTTGCTGAATCCATCATCAACAAACTCGGCAAGGGAAAGTTCCGCGGATTCAGCGCCGGTAGTCACCCCAAAGGTCAAGTGCACCCAATCGCGCTCACCCTATTGCGGCAATTGGATTTTCCGACTGATGGCCTGCGTAGCAAGAGTTGGGATGAGTTCGCAGCGCCCAATACCCCGCACCTCGACTTCGTTTTCACGGTATGTGATAACGCCGCCGGCGAGGTGTGCCCTGCCTGGGCAGGCCAACCGATGACAGCGCATTGGGGAATTCCAGATCCGGCGGCGGCCCAAGGTACGGATGTTGAGAAAGGCTTCGCGTTTCGCGAAGCGTTTCGGTTGATGGAAACGCGGATCAAATTGTTCTTGAGTCTACCGCTCGCTTCGATCGATCGGATGCGGCTCAAGGAGCGTTTGGACGCGATTGGTCGCACACCCAATCCCAGTACCGACGATGCACACTAAACCACTATCCAGGCGACTGCTCGCCGAGGGTCTCGGATCGGGGATGTTGGCAGCGACCGTGGTGGGCTCCGGGATCATGGCGGAACGCCTCAGCGGTGGTAACGTCGCGGTTGCGCTCCTGGCCAACACGGGCGCTACGGTCGCAGTACTCGCAGCGCTGATCGCACTGCTCGGCCCGGTGAGTGGTGCCCACTTCAATCCCGCTGTATCCGTCATTGAGGCCTTGCGCGGCCGACTGACGTGGAGAGAGACCAGCCTGTACACGGTTATGCAAATCGGTGGCTGCTGTTCAGGTGCGCTGCTTGCGCATGTCATGTTCGAGTTACCCGTGTGGCAGGCGGCGACACACGTGCGCACCGGACCAGCGCAGTGGCTCGCGGAAGGCGTGGCGACCTTCGGCCTGCTGCTGGTCGTGCTGGGTCACCGTCGTTCCGAAGATGCGCCTTGGATGGTGGCTTGTTGGATCGGTGCGGCCTACTGGTTCACGGCCTCCACCTCCTTCGCGAATCCGGCGATTACGATCGCCCGCTCCCTGACCAATACGTTTGCAGGCATCCGGCCGGTGGATGCGCCAGGCTTTATCGCTGCGGAATTCCTGGGTGCGCTTGGCGCGCTGTGGACCGCGCGCATTCTGTTTCCATCGGCCATGGTCCGCGCCGGCGCGAATCTGCCCGCGGAGCCAATGACGCAGCGTTCCGGAAAGGGCTCCGGCTCGGGTTGATCGGCATTGACTTCTCAATCACCTGCTCACGTATGGAGTGCCCACATGAAAATTCACGACGGCATTATGGTGGTTGCGCTGCTGTCGACCAGCGTGCTCTTGGCATGCACTCCCGGCAAACCGTCGGGGACGATCACCATTGATGGCTCAGACACGGTCTATCCACTCTCCAAGGCTATGGCAGCGGGGTTCGCCCCGGCGAACCCGGAGGTGCGATTTACCATCAACTTCTCAGGTACGGGTGGTGGATTTCGAAAGTTCTGCGCCGGACAAGTTGATATTGAGGGTGCGTCTCGCCCGATCAAATCCACCGAGGCCGAGCAGTGCAAAGCCCAGCACATCGACTACATCGAGCTGCCAGTGGCCTTTGACAGCCTCTCCGTGGTCGTTAATCCCAAGAACAGCTTCGTCGATTGCGTGACCGTCCAGGAGCTCAAAGCTATGTGGGAGCCCTCCGCCGACGGTAAGCTGACCAACTGGCAGCAGGTTCGTGCGAGTTTCCCGGCTCAGCCGCTGGTCCTCTTTGGGCCGGGCCGCGATTCCGGAACCTTCGACTACTTCACCTTCGCCATCGTCGGCACGGAAGCTAGCAGCCGCGGCGACTATACGAAAAGCGAGGATTACACGGTCGTGGAACGCGGCGTCGCGACCGAAGCCGATGCCCTTGGCTACTTTCCCTACGCGTTCTATCAGGCAAACAAAGATCAGCTGAAGCTGGTGGCCATCGACAATGGTCACGGCTGCATCGCACCGAGCCCGCAGACGGTCGCGACCGGCGCGTACGAGCCTTTGGGACGGCCACTGTTTCTCTACATCAACACGGCGGCAGCCGGGCGGCCGGAGGTCAAGGAGTTCGTGCACTTTTATCTGGAGCTCGGAAGCGCAGAGTACGTGACCAAAGTTGGCTACGTGCCCCTACCGGCCGCGGCCCTCGCGCTGCAGAGTTCACGATTCGACAAGGGCGTGACAGGTTCAGCGCTGGGTGGCCACGGCTCTGTGCTCGGACTGAAATTGAATTGGTTTGATGTCAGCGAGGAAGACAAAGTCAAGGCGCAACTCGTCCAGTAGCAGCCGATGCCAATGAGCACCAGTATGTCCCCGTCGAGCGTCCCCGTGACGATCTACCACAATCCGACCTGTGGAACCTCTCGCAATGTATTAGCGCTCATTCGAAATGCTGGCGTGGAACCGACGATCATCGAATACCTCAAGACGCCGCCGGATCGCGCAACGCTTGAATCACTTATTCAGCGCATGGGTATTCGGCCACGCGATTTACTTCGGCAGAAAGGCGCCCCATACGACGAGCTGGGACTTGGGGCGGATCACTGGACCGATGCGCAGCTAGTCGACCAGATGCTCGCACACCCAATTCTGATCAATCGGCCGATAGTGGTAACGCCCTGGGGCGTGAAGCTGTGTAGACCATCGGAGGCGGTATTGGACATACTTCCGCTCCCACAAAAAGGTCCCTTTGCCAAAGAAGACGGGGAACCACTGATCGACTCGGCGGGTCGTCGCATAAGCTGAATTATTGCCGGAGTGGAGCGCTGTGGTTGCCGGTATCGAGCGTCAAGCGCGATCATGCAGGACCTTAACGTCTAGCCTCTGGACATGAAGCAAATAAAACACCCTACGAGGCAAACCGGCGACCGAGACGTGGCTGACAAACGAGATCTGCTCGAACGTGCATTGGCGCATCAACGGGCAGGCCGGTTACGGGACGCAGAGCGTGCATACGAGCGCGTGTTACAGCGGCACCCGAGCCATTTTGATGCGCTGCATATGCTGGGGGTCGTGGCGCTGCAAACCCAGCGGCCGGCGCGGGCGGTTGAACTGATCACAAGAGCGTTGCCGCAGAAGCCGACCGTCGGGGCGGCCCACAATCACTTGGCCAAGGCCCTTACGGATCTGGGACGATTCGAAGAAGCCCTCTCGTCCTACGACACTGCAATTTCCTTACGACCTGGTTTTGCGGACGCGTACGTCGGCCGTGCCACGGCACTCAGGTACCTTGAGCGATTTGACGAGGCCCTCGCGAGTTGCGATCAAGCCATTGCACTACGCCCGGATGTCGCACTGGCCTACATCTGCCGAGCACTCATATTCCGATTCATGCAGCGCCCAGAAGAGGCCCTCGCGAGCTGTGACAAAGCCATTGCGACACAACCCGAGCTGGCAGAGACCTGGGACAAGCTGGGCGCGGCGCTTCGAGACCTGAACCAGCTTGAAGAGGCTCTCTCGGTGTTCGAGACCGCAATTGAGCAATGGCCCGACTTTGCGCCCGCACACATGAACGCCGGCATGAGTTACCTTCAGCTCGGCCGCGCTGACCCCGGGTGGAGTCTGTACGACTGGCGTAATCAACATGGTGGACCGGTTGCCGGTCGCACTTGGCCCAAGCCTCGTTGGCACGGTGATGAGCCCTTAGTGGGCAAGACGCTGTTGGTTTGGTCGGAGCAGGGACTGGGCGACACGATACAGTTCTCTCGTTACGCTACCCTCCTCGAGTCGCGCGGTGCCAAGGTCATTCTGTCGGTTCAGAGCCGACTGCGCGCCGTATTGAAGGGGCTCGGTTCGACGATCGACGTAATCACCGAAAAGGATACGCCACCGAACTTCGACTTGCACTGTCCGATGCTTAGCCTGCCGCTCGCATTCGGCACCACGATCGAAACCACTCCGTCCGCTGTTCCATACCTTGTCCCGGACGTGGAGCGAGTGCTGCGATGGCGGCAAAGGCTTGGCGGCGAAGGCTTCAAGATCGGCATCTCCTGGCAGGGAAGCAAGCTACCGATCGATGTTGGGCGGTCGTTTCCACTCAGTCTGTTTCATGGGATCTCCCGAATTTCGGGTGTTCGTCTCATCAGCCTTCAGAAGGGTCCCGGATCGGAACAGCTCGCTAATGTGCCCGCCGGAATGGCGGTCGAGCCACTCGGGGAAGAGTTCGATGGAGGTCCGGATGCATTCGTGGATACCGCTGCCGTAATGCAGAGCCTTGACCTTGTCATCACATCGGACACATCGATTGCCCATCTAGCGGGTGCGCTCGCCCGACCCACCTGGATCGCGCTGAAGCAGGTGCCGGAGTGGCGATGGTTGCTCGAACGAGAGGACAGCCCTTGGTACCCAACAGCCCGGTTATTCCGACAGCAACGCCGTGGAGACTGGGAAGATGTGTTTCAGCGAATGCAGATTGAGCTGCTCAGGTTGCTGATGCGTCGTCATGGTTGAGCGCTTCCCAATGGTTCATCAGGTTCGGCGCGGTCGGCCGTGCACGGGCTTTTGGTTGGCGTTCCCCATACCCTGCCGTAAGACCTGAGCGTCTGCTTCCGGGCGGCTATCCCAGGGTTGTAAGTGACCGCAGTTGGCCGATCAGCGCCTGATTCCCCTCCCGAAACCGCCCAGTCAGCATAAAAAAACCAGGGGTCACCGGCAAGGGTCGCATGTCGACCCTCTGCCGCCGGCGACGAACGGTAGCTATCAAGCACCGAAAATCCCAGCCCTCGTGATCAATTTCCAATGCCGATGCCGAGCACAGATTCGTAGTGAAGGACCGTGGGGAATGGGTCGTAGTAATGATGGAGCAGCTTCTTCCAATCCTGGTATTGCTCGGACTTCCGGAATCCCTCCTCGTGCGCGGCGACATTCTCCCAGCGGACAAGAAGGAGATAATGGTCTTCGCGCTCGAGGCACCGCTGAAGTTCATGCGAAATATAGCCCGGCATGGATGCGATAATGGCCTGCGCTTCACGGAACGCCAGTTCAAATGCCGCGGACTGTCCAGTTCTGATCTGCAAAGCTGCCGATTCAAGGATCATTGTAGTTCAATGTGCCCGGGTTGAATTCAATCGTCATGATACCCACTGAGTCGGCGCCATGGACGGGCAGTCACAACCCTTTTGCGACGATCGCGAAAATCGGCATTCGGGCAGGTCCCAGATCGCGGAGCGTGGTATTTTAGTGCCGAGCCGGTCGGAGGGACGATCACAACGTCAGATGCAAAAACTGGTTGAATTCACTTCGCGTGTAGTCTGCAAAGGCGTCTCCGTCGACGAAACCATGCCGGCGGTAAAGCCACATAGCGGGCTCGAAGTACGGACCGCTCCCTGTTTCCAGGCTGAGTCGTGCCATTCCCCTCGCACGCGCCACGCCGATAATGTGCTCCAGTAGTGCTGACGCCAATCCGCGGCGAAGGAAATCGGGATGCGTACGCATCGATTTGAGTTCGCCCTTGCGATCGCCGAGATCCTTGAGCGCACCAATCCCCGCAATTGCACCACCGCACCAGACTGTCCACACCGTCACATTCGGCGCAGTGAGCCCCGTGAAGTCGAGCGCGAAAACTCCGCCTGGCGGAGAGTGGGCATGCATGCCTTCGAGGTGCAGACGGACCAGGGCGCGCGTATCGCTGCTCGATAGATCGTCTTCGCGGATATTCCAAGCATCGGTTGACATACGTGCAGCACTTCTTGCTGAGAGGCGAAAAGTCTTTTTGGTGAATCCGCTATCGCGCAAAGAGTAACTGTTGCGGCCAGCCGCCGGTATCGACTGAGCTGACTTCCGTCACCGTCAGCTAATTGGTGGCGCGCTTGTCCAATGCTCCTGCGCGATCGCGTCGGGCCATGCCGAGCCCACTGGTTGCAGCACAACCCATGTCTCGACAAGTTTCCGAGCCTCGATCCGGTAGGACTGCATGCCTGCCCGACTGCGGGTCTCGCCGGTCTTGGGGTCAATCCATCTGAACGCAAAGCGAAACCACGCGCGGTCGCCTATGAATGAGTGATCGTAGACAACCACGTGTATATCGGGCCGCTCTACCCGAATCCTGGCAATCTCTGCCGCGTACGCTTCCCGAGTTACCGTCCGATCACCCGCTTCGTCGTGCCGGATGTAGTACGGTCCGACGCATTCCGGAACGAGGTCATATTGGCCATCATGCCAAACCCGCTCCCATCGGTCGAATAGATCGCGCAACGCATCTGACATCGACGAACTCGTTCTTTCCGTTTTGATTTGGGTGGCGGGAAAGTTTCCGTCGCCAAAGTGCATCTCATCTAAGGTAGCCTACCGCAAACCGCGAGCAACTGCTTCGCGGCAGTCATTTCAGGACGGTCAATGGCGGGTCATGGCCGATCAGCGCCGGATGGTCCCCTCCGAAGCCGTCATTCCGGCCAATTTAACAGCGCCAAATTAGCGGATCGGCCCCAATTGGCGCTCTCGACCCACTATAGGTAGTCCGCGGCACTTTTCGTGATACTGGATTCTGCTGGCAGGACATTGCCAGTAAGTGCGGGACGTGCACCCGCGGACTAAGCATATCTCGACCCAAACGCTTGACGATTTCAGCTTTAGGCTGACCGTCGCGAGTGGCCGCTTCGCGGCGGACGCTCTGATGGACGAATGGTTAAACATTTCGACTTCCGGCGTACTTATTCATCCATCCGATGCAGCTCTCGAGCATTGCCGGCGTGAACTCGTGCTTGACGGTTGGATACAGATTGACCTGCAACCGCTCCGTCGCGCCGGCATATAGTCCGGCCAGTGCCGTCCGGAAGCGCAGCGCACCGTCCGCCGGCACATGAACATCGTCTGCACCACACTCAAAACTAATGGCGGGGCGATGCCTATACGAGGAGAGATTCGTGAGCGGATTGATGCGGTCATACAGAAGTTGGGCGTAGGCATCCGGCATGCCGGGCCCGACCAATTGGCCATCCGCGTGCATGCCCGGCCGGCGCCAATCGGGAGTGGCATTGGCTACGGCTACACACGTCATGCGTTTGTCCAGGCCCGCCGCTGCAACGGCGATATCGCCTCCAAGCGAAACGCCACCCACGGAGAAAGGCCGCTCGGAACCGAACTGCCTGATTGCCCAGTCCATTACGCGCAATGTTTCCATCGCACCAATGCCTAATATTGGCCATCCGTAGAACGGCCAGTTCGACATCGCGATCGGGAACAGTACCTCGATCGAGTCCTTGGCACGGCTCCCGCGCGCCCAGGAATCGAAACTCACGGCAAGATATCCTTCGGCGGCAAACCTCTTGAGTTCCGGGAGCATCTCCTCCGTTCCCGAGATGCCGGGCGCCAGCCAGATTACAACTGGGTTCGTGCGTCCTAGCTTTTCGGGAGCAACCCAGATTACCGGAATCTCCCGCCCCACGATTGCCGAGTCCGAAGGCGCACTTTCGGACTTGAGGGGCGTCCCTGCCACAGCATCCCGCACACCGGTTGCAGAAGCGAGAACCCCAAAAATGATTGTTCTGCGGTTAACCTTCATCGGGCTCCCTACACACCTGACGCCGGGTCCCAAGCTTACCCCTTACCGCTACCTGGCAAGACATGGGAAAGGATACGTTGCATGATTCCGCTCGCGGGATCAATTTCGCAGCCCGCGATTACTGTGAAGGGCGACGATCGCCCGGCTGTACTTTCGCGTCCCGTCAGCCGGCTCTCATATTCGTGCAACAGTCCACCTGGTGCTAACGACCCGTTGCGATCGCTCGCGAGCGTCTGGTTTCGGGCGCGCCGCCTGCTGCGCCTGATGCCGGCTAGAGCCCGGTCTCTACCCGCATCCATTCAATCAGCTGGACTTCGTGCGCAGTCAAGGCCGCGAGAATAGGCTGATCCTCCGCGGGTCCCATGGCTTCGAGCGCCTTGAATTCCGCCACGTACCGGGCATACGACCTGATGGACTGCTGCATCAGCGTCCTCCAGTCGCTAGCGGCATCAATGCGAGCGTCAAGTGCGCCGCGCTCCTCGAGTGTGGTTTGTGCCGAGGGCGACAGCTGATATTTCCGCAACAGCTCAATTAGCCGGTCCGCGGTTGTCCGTTCGAGCGCCGCGCACTTCTGATAAAAGCTCGACTGCTGAGGGTACGCCAGCGCCAGAGCATCAAAGTAGGCGGCACCTGCTACTTCGTCTTCGTAGGCCTCGCGAACTAGCAAAGTGTACTGCGTATTGTTCATCCAAATCCTAGCCTACTGGGCAACGCCCGGTTCCGACCCTCAGCTGCCTGATTCGGTCGGGTCGAGGACTGGCGCGCCGACGTTAGGCTCCGGTGGGTGTTCCACAACTTTCGAAGTGGCCCTCAGTCCGGCTGCCATCATCACGTTTCCAGCCCCCCGCCGCATCGAACGTAGCGTGCGAATTTCTCGCACTACGCTCACCTGTTTGCTTCGGGCCACGGCTTATGGGACCTATCCGAGCAGGAAGGCTTTCCGCAGATCAAGAGCGCCTGCGTACTCCACCACTCCCAACCGAAACTCTGGCGATGACGGGGCATCCCGGTAAATCACCAGCGCAGTTCAGCCTTCGCCACGGCGCATATCTTCTATTTCTGGTCTTGCAAATCACCGGGCGCGTTTATCAGTTCGCCCTTGCCTCCCATACTGTCAGAAGAGTTACGAACAGCAGGGTCCCTTGGCTCCGCGGGCATTACCCCGCCTCACAGCTACTTCGGACCCATCCGACTCCCTCTCGCCTTCGGCCGCGTTCCCAGTGTCCCCGGTTATACGGCCTACCTTGCTCCGCTCATTTCTGACCGCGACGAGGAGGGTCTCTCCAGTTGCTCAGCGCGTCCTTGTCACCATGCCGTCGATAACCACCCCGCCGGAGTGTTCCACCGCATCAGTCTGTTCGCGATGGTCCGTGTTGCCTTCGCCGTAGACAGTGCCGGCTCGGCCTCCAGGGCTAAAAGTTTCGAGGCCACCTCTCGTTCGCTTGCGCTACGGCCTGGTGACTCGCCGCCATCCTTCTGATGACGTTGTCGGTAGGCTTCAGAATCACGGTTTCCCTACTGATCCTGCTACCCAAGCTACGGGGCTCCGACTCTTACCCCGGTGGGACTAACTCCCACAGAACGCGCCAGCCTTTGCTGGACGCACACTGTCTGCTCTAGGGCACCAGAGATGTTGCTCACCTTGAAGCCGTCAAGTTAATACCCACGCGCCGGCCCGATCTGCGGGGCACGCACAGGCTTGGCCATGCCGTAGAAGATCACTACCCCTTGTCCACCGCAGCGCGTTGAGAGCCCCTCTGGCGGCGTTCCAATACAAGCGTCGATATCCTGCCAGTTATTCATCGCCCAGACGTTGCCTGCGGGATCGACAGCGATATCGGTGATCATCTGCAGGCCTCCTCCCACATAGCCGTCGGGCGGCGATATCTGGTCACCGGTCTTCATGCCCGGAGGGCAGTTCTGTGTCCGGGCACCGCACAGTTCGACAATCGGGCTTTGCGCACCGGCAAAGTTAGAGATCCAGATATTATCATTGCCATCCACTGCCACGGCCCAGGGGCCGGGGAGGCCGGCGCTTTTGAAGGGCGAGCCGGGAAATTGTGTCCCGTCCTGCCGCAGAAGAGTAACGCTGCCACCATTCATGGTGCCGCCTTTCTGCTCGGACATTTGCTTCGTCAGATAATCAGAAGCCGAGGCAACGCCCTCGAACTTCAGGCGTATTCCCATGTCGATCAGATGAGCCATGCCCAGCAGGCCGGTGCCGAATCGGTTGGTAACCCAGACGTTACCCTGGCTATCGATGCCTAGGCCGCTATTGTTGATTCCGGTCTTAAAGTTCTCGACCTTGCTCGGATCGGAGGCTGGAAAGCGCGTGACGTGTTCAACGCCGCTACTCGCTACCCAAATCCGGTCCTTTTGATCGATGCCGAGGTGAAAAGGAGCCTTGAACGATTTGCAGGGCTCAGCACTGTCGCCCTCGCAAACGATCTGGCCTTTGGTGATATCGCCCTTGGGGAAGTGGACGAGCTGACTTTTCTCGATACCCAATACCCACACATCACCGCTCGGCGTCACGATGATTCCCTGCATGAGACCAAGCCGGCCGCCGAAATTGATACCCTCAGGCGGCGTCAGGGGCTTGCCATTCTTGTCGAACACCGCGATGGATTTGCTGCCATAGGTGGTGAACCAGGCATTGTCTTTGGCATCGACTGCGGCGCCGAACGTGCCTCCCTCCATTCCTCCGCCGGTGAAGCCGGTGGTGATGGGCGAGAGAGGCTTACCGTTGGGCGCAAACTTGGTCGCGTTGCCCTGCCACAGGGAGTCTTGCCCCTGCCAACCTATGCTGAAGTTGTCACCGACCCATAGGTTACCTTCGCTGTCGAACATGGATTTTCCGCCTGCCCGATAGCCACCCCCGTCAAACTTGAGGGGAAGCACCCAGGCGCTCGGTTCCCAGTTGAGATACGGCATATACGGAACCGCCAGCATGTGATTTGCAGGCGATACTTGATAAAACCGGCGAAGCAAAGAGTAGATTCTCTGCGGCTGGTACCACGGGGCGCGAGCAATCGACTGCGCCGCTGTCAGCGTATCGGTCGGCGCGGCCCCCTTAGGTCCTGTCGAGGCGGAGAATAGGTTGCTGCACGCATCCGCTGTCACCCGCGTTATGCAACCGGCAAGCACGTCGGCTAGTGTAGCGAAGTTGGCCATCGTCGGTGTCTGACCCCCGTTGAGCGGGCTTTGGATCGCCTCGCCCCAGCCGCCCGTGCCCAGATCGACAAAGTTGGGCACATTACCGGCAGCGATGCGTAGACCTAGCGCGTGACCCTGAATCGCAGTGCCGGTGAGAAATTGCGCGTGGGTCCACACTGACGCAACGGTGGTCATTTCGTTGACGGTGACATTAGCGGGAAACTTGCTACCAAGCACCGCGATGAGTGCGATGGCGGGATTGTCTCCGTCAGCCATGTTCGCGGCGGGTGTGCCGCCAGTAGCGATCAGATAGAGACTAGAGTCGTTTCCGGGTGCTTCGGCGGCGCTAATCGCGAAGCGACCATCCGCACCAGTACGCGTCTGCGCGAGCTGCTTCGGCGCACCTGCGCTCGCAGCCCAAAGCGTTACGGTCGAGTTGGCAATCGGGGCTCCCGCGCCCAGGACCTGGCCGTTCATGCTCTCGGCGGCATTCGCCGGCGCGGCAAACGCGACGGTCATGAATGCGAATACCAAGGCGATTACCGGCGCTGAGACTCGACGATCCCAAGAGTATCTTGCAGGGTTCATTGCGAAGCCTCCCATTGGTTGTAATGGCGTTGAACGAGATCTGGCAAGTTAGGCTGCCGTGCGATTGTGCTGACTCTAAGCACCGTCAACAGCCACGCCTACTGGACCAAAGGGCTATCGTGCGCGGTAGCGTGAAGCAGGCGCTGTGAAGGGCGACCGTCCGGTAACAGGCGATCATTTCAATGCCGTCACGGCCTGCTTTTGGCCGATTTTTGCCGCTCGGCACTCTCCAAACCGGTCGGTGCACTCGAAACTACCGAATTTAACGGGGCGGATTAGCGGCAGCCCGCGAATGGGTCATGTCGACCCGTTTCTGCCGTTGACGAGGGTCCGCTTCGGAGCAGCCTATTTCGCTGCCGCAATCTCCGCATCCACCGCCGCGGGAAACCCCACCGGGAACGGAACGCCGGCCGCAGCATAATTTCCACCCGCCATGAACAATTCCATGACCGAGTCCCACCGGTCGCGCCATGCGGAGGCGTAGTTGCGGAACTTGTCCGCCTCCGTTGTGAATGCCGGCGTCTTGGCGTAAGGCAAGCACGCCTTGATCAGCGTAACGATCGCGGTGTTGTTTTCGGCGAGACCATCAAGTCGCTGCTTCATGTCGGCGTGCTTCGCAACACCATCTCGGCGAATCTTGGCAAGATATGACTCCAGAATGCCGGAGTCTTTGTCCGTGAACGGGTCCGATTGCAGCTCCCTGATGAATGCCTGATTTTCTTTCAGCATCGTCGCGATTGGCTGCAGCTCACTGGCGATGAGTTGCGAGCGCGATTCGCGGAGAGTTTCATTCGCGTGATGCCAGGCGGCAATAGCAACCAGTGCCACGACTATTGCCAGAGCCGAGAGAATAGTGACGGTTCTATTGTTCAACGTATGTCAACTATACCGGCAACGGGCCCATCGCTATAGTGTTCCACTTTTATTGCTCGGTCACTTCTCTTGCAGCAGTCGCTCAATTTGGGAATCGAATGTGGAAAACGGCTGCGCGCCAACAATTAGGATGCCTTCCACGCGCCCATCCTTGAGTCGGCCGAGCACAAAGCTTGGTGTGCCAGTGACGCCAGCGCTCTTGCCGTCGCTCTGATTCTGCTCAACCATGCTCTTGTAGCGCCCGGAATCGATACAGCGATTTAACGACTCGGGATCGAGTGCTAGCTTGACCGAATATTCTGACAAGTTTTCTGGTTTCAGATTGTCGTTGTGCTCAATCAGAGCGTCGCGCATTTCCCAAAATTTCCCCTGCTCAGCGGCGCAGCGTGCCGCGAAGGATGCCTTCATCGCGTTCTCATGCATGTCCAGAGGAAAATCCATGCTGACATACCGCAACTTGCCGGTGGCAACGTATTTTTTTCGCAGTTCTTCGAAGGCGGTCTCGTGATGACGCCGGCAGAAGGGACACTGGTAGTCCGAGAACTCGATCATGATCAAAGGCGCATTCACGGACCCAAGGCTAGCGGCGTCCGGCAGCAAATACACGCTGGCTGGCTTATACGACGAAGCTTGCGGTGCGACCGCACTCTGTCCATTCGTTGGAGCGTTTTGCCGCTCAAGGAGCTGCCGTATGGCGCGTAATTCATCAAGAATTTCTTTCGCCTGCTCTGAGGTGATGCCTTCCGCCATTGCGGATGGGGCCACCGCGAGCCAGACAGCAGTCAGTGCAACTAAGAATTTCATGACTTGAATCCGCTAAATACGAAAGTCCGACGCCCGGCAGCTTCGCGGTACGCGTGCCGTCGCGGCGAACTTATTCCACGTGCCCTGACATCATGGCGGCATATCGGCGCCGCCATGGTACTGCGCATCCATCGCCCAGGTGCACGCAGAACCAGCCCGAGCGCTTCGACGTTAGTCGCTGAGGGTCAGAGTGTATTGCCCGCAGCTCGAATTCGTGTCGCTCGCGTAGACGCGCACGTACAAAATCTGGGGCGAATTCGGCTGCGTGCAATTCAACAGCGTCCCGCTCCCCGAGTAATCGGTGCCCAAGAATAAAAACGGGTCCCCTGAACCCGACACTATTCCTCCTCCATTGCAGTCGGTCGCCCGCTGTGTATTTGGATGCACCCAGACATCTAAAGCATAATCCGTCAGGTCTCCAGATAGCTGGAACTTTGGATAGGCGGTAGGGTTGACTACCACCCCCGACTGGAGTTCAGGGGCTACCACGCTAACCAAGTACCAGGCCATCGACGCCGTTGCCGTCGTCGATAACGGTCCTCCCGTCTCGACGATACTGTTGCCGGGATTGAGAGTGCCCAAGTTGAGCGCGTTCGCCCCCGAAGCGGCGACAGTCGCATATGAGCAAGACGGTGCTTGACATGACCCGCTGACGCATGTATCGCCGGAAGCACAGACCACGCCGCAGGCACCGCAATTGGACGTATCCGACTGAGTGCCAAACTCGATGACGCCAAGGTTAGAAACAGTGTTGGCCGTTACCGTTACAGGCGATACGGATGTCGCGACCGCAGAGTTCCCTTTCTGCTCAAGGTTGACCGTGTACATCCCTGGCACCACGGTATCCAAATTGAAATTGCCCGTTGTTGGATCCGAGTAACCGGTAAATGCGTGTCCGGGCACATAGACAAGAGCACTAGCGGGTGAAGCCGCCCCCGACACGCACATATTAATCGTTCCGGTGATGGAGCCTGCGTTGGCGGAACTGCCCGCGGGGCCCTGTGGTCCTTGCGGTCCTTGGGCGCCTGCGGCACCCGGTGTCCCAGGCGCACCTGGTGTTCCCGGCGCACCTGGTGACCCCGGAGGTCCTGCCAATCCCGGCGCTCCCGGTGTGCCTGGCGCTCCCGGTGCTCCCGGCGCGCCTGCCGGACCCGCCGGACCGTTCGGGCCGATTGGACCTTGAGATCCCTGCGGACCGTTCGCTCCGATGTCCACCGTATAAATCACCGGCAGCTGATTATTGAATGTCACCGTCAGAAAGTACGTGCCAGGAGTAAAACTCGACGGCGGTGAGCCGGTCGGAAAATCCGCCACAATCTGGCTGCTCGACGAGCTCACCTTCGGAAACGTCGTCGAGTCCAATGTGACCGTTGGATTACCGCCGAAGTTCTGCCCGTTTATCGTGAGAGTACCGTTGGTGTAATTCACCGTGGTGCTAATGACCACCGGGAGCCCGGCCGCCTGCGCTGTATGGCTAACAGCTGTGATTAAGAACGCAGCACCCAGAATCACGCGTAATGGCGCACAAAGATTGCAAGTAGTCATGTCATCCCCTCGCTTAGATTATTTGTCGTTATCGAAAATCGAGTAGCGTTTATCGATTTAACTTAACGTCGGAGTGCTTCGACAGGCGCAAGAAGGAAGAAGAACTAGGGCCAAAGAGAATTATTGTGCTCTTTACGCCTTTTAGGCTTGGGAGAATCAGAAGTCAAATACGTTGGTGCACGCAGTCCAAAGCAAGCTCCTGCAAAATACGATGAACGCCGGGTAGGGAGGGGACGAAGTTATCGCGGCTCGTATGAATGTCGGCTTTGAGGCGCGCATAACAGATCGATGACTGTCCGCGTTTGGCCGGGAAGCGCCCCATGGCGTCCGCGGAAGCCGTCATTCCGCGCAAAAAACTGAGAGGCACCGGCCAGGGTCACTGATTGGTGGAGTCGAGATGTGGCGCGGTGATCGTAGGTCCGGGTTGTCTGTTGCCGCCTCTTTCGTCTGGCGGTGCCCAAGTACCCTCGCCGTAATTCCGTTTCCACATCCCGCTCATCGAACCGGACTTGCAGATCGCCCGCATCCGGCTCTCGGACAGAACATCACGCCTTCACCCACGACGGGCCACGGCCAAGCTGTGCCAGGCGTACAAGGCCGAAGTGCCCGTACAGATGCGAGAGTGGATAGCTCCCGCCGCGTTTTCGCCTGATTTTGTGCTTGCGCCGCAGCCACCGACGTAACCGCACAGCAGTGTACTGGTCGAGCGCACGATATGCGCCACGGGTCGTTCCTACATTGAAGTAGTTCGCCCAGCCGCGCAGCATGCGGTTCAACTGATCCACCAGCTCTGTGGTCGCTTGACCCGTTCTGGACATTGTCGTCATCGCATGGATCTTCTCGACCATGCGCCGGATGCTTTTCTTCGACGGCCGCACGCCCACATAGACCTGCCCCGTCGTCCGTTTGTACATCCGCCCGAACGTGTAACCCAAGAAGTCGAACTCGCCTTCCGGAACCTTACAGATCCGTGTCTTCTCCTCGTTGACCGTCAGCTTCAGTCTGGCCATGATCTCGCGCAGGCATTGCACGGCCTCTTCGGCCTTGCCTCGCCGGCACAGGATCACCAGGTCATCGGCGTAGGTCACGATGCGCGAGCGGAGGCGCTTCTCCAACCCGCGCCGCTTCCACTCCAACACGAACCGGCGCATATACAGATTCGCCAGCAGTGGGGAGATCGGAGAGCCCTGCGGGATGCCGCGACCGCTGTCCTTGGCTTCTGTAGTACGTATCTTCCGCCCTCGATCGTCGGTTTCTTCCACGGCGCATTCCAGCCACATCTTGATCAGATGCAGTACACGTGAGTCCACGATGCGTCGCGCGAGCGAGCGCATGAGCTCTGCGTGTGGGATGCTGCCGAAGTAGTCCGCGAGGTCGGCATCGACGACGTCCAGATGGCCTTCGTACATCGTCTCTTCCGCATCGATCACCGCCTGCTGGGCATTGCGGCCCGCGCGATAGGCGTACTGCTCGTTGGGAAGATCGGCCTCGAAGATCGGATCCAACACCAGCATCGCCGCTGTCATGCAGACCCGGTCTCGCACCGTCGAGATCCCTAACGGCCTGAGTTTGCCGTTGGGCTTGGGGATAAACACTCGTCTGATCGGCTCTGGTCGGTAAGTCTTCTCCTTGAGCGCAATCGCCAGTTCACCGAGCCATCGCTCCAGCCCGTACGCCTCGACATCCGAGAAGTCCTGACCATCGACACCCGGCGCCCCTTTGTTCGAGCGGCACTGGGCATAGGCGTGAGCCAGGATATCGTCCCGGTAAATCTTGTCGTACAGCGCATAGAAGCGAAACCCGGCTTCCGTCTTCGCTTT
>CAVWUK010000010.1:0-71568 GCA_963758145.1 uncultured Gammaproteobacteria bacterium | reverse complement strand
CCTGCTTTTGGCCGATTTTTGCCGCTCGGCACTCTCCAAACCGGTCGGTGCACTCGAAACTACCGAATTTAACGGGGCGGATTAGCGGCAGCCCGCGAATGGGTCATGTCGACCCGTTTCTGCCGTTGACGAGGGTCCGCTTCCGGGAAGGCAGATTACCGATAACGGCGGTCGTCCTGGCTACTCCGGCAACTTCATCTTTCGCAGGAAGGCTTTGTATCGGGGATCACCGCGGAGGCTTCGCAAATCGGGCTCAACGGTAATCGTCGGCATGCCGATGAGGTTCGGATCTCGCTTTGCAAATGCCCTATCCAACCACAAGAATCCATCATCATCTTCACCCCGCAGGGCATGCAGCATCGCGATGCTGTACGGTTGCTCTACCCCAAAGGTTTTCTCCAATTGGCTGAGAGCCGCATCTGCATCGGCTTTGCGCCCAAGGACGATATAGGCACGGGCTCGGGCAAATTTCCGATATCCCAAGTCGGATTCCTTCTCAATCTCCGCGAGTGCTGCATCCACCTTCCCAAGCGCCAGTAGCGTCTGAATAAGCGGAAGGTGAGACCCAGGCTCCGTTGGATTCAGGTCTGTAGCCTTTCGCGCGGCAACTTCGGCCTCGGTGAACTGACCTAAAACATAATGAACCATCGCGAGATACATTTGCGCGTCGGAGTTCAGTGGGTCCAGAGTCGCAGCCTGTTCCCAAAGCCGCAACGCATCGTTCGGTCTATTACGCAGCATCGCTAACCCGCCGGCCTGCGTTAAGGCCGTCGTACTGGAAGGGTCCAATGCCCTGGCTTTGTCAACCTCGGCCTCCGCACTCGGCCAATCCCAATCAAACCAGTAGCGAATCTCCACCAGTGCCTCATGAGCTTCCCCAAGGTTTGGGTTAATTGCAATGGCTCGCTCCGCGGCGTGCAGCGCCAGCGTTCGTTGCTGTTGGACTGTTTGCCCATGAGGCAGAAATCCACTATTCCACACAAAGGTTAGTGCCATGGATAGTTCTGCCCACGCGACGGCCGATTCCGAGTCCAATTGAATGACTTGTTGGTAATAGTCGATTGCTCTCGCAAGGTCCTCCTGAGTCGCCCGCGCCGTAAAAAAACGTGCCTGAAGTAGCAGAGCGTGTGCATCTGAATTGTTCGTTGCGACAACGCGCGGTGCTTCGTTTTCGCCCAGAGAAACCTTCAGCGCTTTGACAACCTCGCCTGCAATATCGTCTTGCACTTTGAATATGTCGTCGAGAGTGCGATCGTAGGTCTCCGACCAGAGGTGATACCCATTGTCTGCCCTGACCAGCTGGACGGTGATTCGCGCACGATTTCCGGTCTTGCGCACGCTGCCCTCCAGAACGTTGGCGACCATGAGCCTGCGAGCGATGGTTGGTATGTCCTCTGATTTTCCTTTGAAGTAGAACGAGGACGTCCGCGCGGGGACATGCAGCCCGGGAATCTTTGCAAGCAGATCAAGTATCTCTTCCGCCATCCCATCCGCGAAGTACTCTTGATCTTTCTTTTCGCTCATATCAGCAAACGGCAGCACGGCAACCGACTTCTCCGGGATCGCGTGTGCAGCGGGAGCGGCTGCAGGTGCCACTGCGGCAGGAGGTTTTTCCTCGGCACCGTCTTTTGATAGTCGGAGCCTATCGACGACGAAGTAGGCAAGTGCGAGCAAGAGGACGGCGACGATGCCGACCACCATCCATTTCATGCGCGATGCTGCCGCCGTGCTACTGGCGACCGGCAGATGGGATTGAACACGCGGTTCGGCTCTCGAAGAAGGGTCGAGGTGACGCCTAACGGCCTCCACCAGCTTGGCAGTCGCCCCATCCGATCCCTCGGCCACGACATCGATCCATTGCGACTCGCTCAGGAAGTACTCGAAGGCCCGCGTCAGCGGCTCAGAGTCAGTATGAAACGCGATGATCCGCCGGCGCTTCGACGAAGCCCGCTCGATCTCTTTGCCGACGTGCGGGGATGCGACGGCATGTTCGGAGAGAACAAGTACCACGACCTTGGCGACGTTGATCGCTTGCACGATCTCGTCGGCATAGAGGGACCCAGGCACTACATCCCGCGGTGCGATCCAACACCGGAAGCCATGCTGCTCTAGACTCTCAACAACGGAATTGGCAACCGCCGCGTCCTGTGACGCGTAGCTGACGAATACGTCGGGAGTGCCGCCATGAGCCCCAGTAGCCTGCCCCTCGCCGTCGCCTTTAGCCACGCCGATCCCCCTTATCTACCTTATGTTGGCAGATGCTCCCCGCCTTTATCAAAGTCTACCGGGCATTCGTCTCCCTCCGCGTCGAATGTCGGGTTTAGAGCAGACAGATTGGGCAGAGGAAGGTCCGGTCGTGGCCGGGAAGAGCCGGATGGTCTGCTCGGAAGCCGCCAGTCCGCCCAATTTAACAGCGTCAATTTAGCGGATCGGCCCCAATTGGCGCTCTCGACCCTTTCCTGCCAAACGCGAGCGGCGGGTATAGGGCATTACGTTTCGGTCCAGGGTAGTTCAATTGGCGTCCACATCGCGTTCCTACCCTGCCTGGTGGACCACCCCGTATCCGTGCAATCGGACACCGCTTAGCGGCAGCAATCATTAAACCAACTAGGACAACGATGGAGTACGCCGGGCGCTTGCCAGAGATCTTTGCGGCAGCATAGAATAAACTAGCAACGCAAGGTTAGTGCTCATGCCATCCAGGCTTGACCGCCGCCGCTTCCTGCAACATTCAGCCGTCCTTGGCGGGTCATTGCTCGTAGGGGGAATTCCGCTAAACCGGGCTGCCAGTACATCGCCCGTCCGGATCGACGCGCCGGTGATTGACGAGCTCACAGTCCGGGAGATCACCGACAACACGCACGATATCTTCCTACGAGGAGCGGAATTGCCTGGGCTGGTGGTCCGGCGCACCGGATTTCCCGAGGCGCCACAAGGCAAGACCCTGGAGAGCGAGTGGGGTTTGGCGTTGTACCTTGAGTCACATAGAAACAAGGAGTCGCGGCGCTATCTGCTCGACTTTGGTTTCACGCCAGACGTCTACGCGAACAATCTCGAGCTTATGAAGATCGACGTTGCGCAAGTGGACGCACTCATCATCAGCCATGGGCATTTTGATCATGTCGGGGGCCTTCTGGGATTCCTCGAGGGCTACCGAGCGCGAATGCGCAAAGCCTTGCCCCTGTATACGGGCGGGGAGGATGACTTTTGCAATCGCTTCAATCGTAACTCGGATGGCAGCTTCGCGAACTTCGGCACGCCGTTGGACCGACGCAAACTGAAGTCGCTCGACATCGAGACTGTGCTCTCAGAAGTGCCGATCATCATGGAAGGCCACGCCTTTACCACCGGCGCAGTCCCCCGAACCAGCATCGAGCATGTATTGCCAAATAGTTGGGTGCAGTACGGTGTCCGGGACGGGCTCGGCTGTGACGCCAACGCCTACATGAACCACCATTTTACTGCCGAGGAACTCGCGGGAAAGCTGATGCCCGATCAGCACTGGCACGAGCACGCCACCTGTTTCAGGTTGGGGGATCGAGGGCTCGTCGTGATCAGCTCATGTGGCCACGCCGGCATCATTAACACCCTCAGGCGTGCACAGCAAGTGACTGGCATAGATAAGATCTACGCGCTGGTCGGCGGGTTTCACCTGGCACCGGCGCCGGATGACTATCTAGCAAAGGTGATGACGGAGCTCAAAAAGTTTGAGCTCGCACATGTCATGCCGATGCATTGTAGTGGACAGAACTTCATTGATCTGGCTAAACGGGAAATTCCGGAGAAGCTGGTACTCTGCGGTACGGGGACCAGTTTTACGTTCACCGCATAGCGCTCCCGCGCGGGCTCACTTTGTTCTAGATCTTTTTACACCGTAGCCGGCAACGACCGCTTTCGGACGAGGAATTCAATAGCGCGTGTGACCGTTAGTGGCCGATCAGCGACCGATTCTCGGCCTGTAAGCCGCCGTTCCGGTCGATATTGCCCAATTTTACGGTGGCGGATTAGCCGGTGACCGCCAACGGTCAAAGATGACCCCTTGCCGACGTTCGCGGGCGTCCGCTTCCGGAAAGCCCGTTGTGGCAAAAAGCAACCGCCAGGTCCCCAGCAAGCGCGACCGCATCCGGATAGGAAGTTTGCGCGCCGCGCCTTCCCGCCCGCGACCCAGCGACGGGTTATATACCGGGGCGTCCAAACGCATTATACAATCGGGGCCTGGGCTTCCCATGAGCCATTTCCATCGATCCTTCGGCAAGAAAATGGCATTTGGCGCCACACACTCATAAATTAGGACGAAACGGCACATGGAATGCTAATCAGTCTAGGAGGAGTGATGGCTATCGACTGCGGGTTGTTTTTATTGATTGGGTTTCAGCCGCGGGAAGCGCGCGGCGCCGACGTTACGCCAGCCGCGGCTTTGGAAGGCAAGTGGACTGCGCCGCCTTTGCGAGTAATCGGGGCGAAATAGAAGGGAGCAAACCATGAAACCAGGAGATCAACAATGCGTTTATTTCATGCAAGTGCACTTGCATGGGTTGCCATAGCGGCTGCCCTGCCGGCAAGGGGACAAGGGCAGTCCTCGCCGAAGTATTCCGCCAACGTCCCCCCCGACATTACGACGCCGGACACCGTGCAGACCCGGATCGGTACGCTGAAATTCTTTGACGGTCTGCCCGATTCGCAGACGGTGCAGAAGGTTTATGACAATCTCGACTTCGTGCGCGGCGTCGAAGCGTTTCTTAGCGGCGTGCCGGCCGCGTCGGTTTACGCCTTATGCAAGGGCATGAATGAGGCGGGTATCAAGCCAAACAGAGGCATCGGCATCACTGAAGACTTGATGGACGCTCGCTCGCTGTTCCTCACACCGAACTCCACCACGGTATATGTGATGATGTGCATTGACCTCAAAGACGGACCGGTCGTCGTAGAGGTGCCACCGGGCGTTCTCGGTCCCGTCGACGATGCTTTTTTCCGCTACGTGACAGATGTTGGATTGATCGGTCCCGACAAGGGTAAGGGCGGCAAGTATTTGTTCGTTCCGCGCGAGTATACCGGCCAATTGCCGTCGACTGGATACTTCGTCGCGAAGTCGAGCACCTACGAGAATCTGCTGTTTTATCGCGCATTCGTTCAGGGCGGTGATGTCGGGGCCGCAGTGAATGCTGTCAAGGCCAAAGCGCAGGTTTATCCATTCTCTGCGGCCGCCAGTCCACCGTCGCCGACGCTCGTCAACACGTCGGGTCTGAAGTTCAACACGGTTCACGCTAACACCTTCCAGTTCTACGAAGAGATCAACGCTGTGATTCAGCATGAGCCGGCTGACGCCTTTGACCCGGAGATCGTCGGGCTATTCGCCTCTATCGGCATCAAGAAGGGTAAGCCGTTCGCGCCCAATGAGCGCATGAAGGGCATCCTCACTGATGCCGTCGCGGTGGCTAACGCAACCGCGCGTGCAATAGTGTTCGCGCCGCGCGACGAGCGGGTAAAGCTATATCCCGACCGCCAATGGGGTATTACCTTCGTGGGTGGTAGCTACGAATTCTTGAACAACGGCGAACGCATGCTCGACGCGCGGACGCTGTTTCACTACTACGCCACCGGCATCACGCCCGCGATGGCCTTTTCGAAGCCGGGGACCGGCTCGGCCTATGCCTATGCTGCACGCGATTCCCGGGGCCGCTATCTCGACGGCGGAAAGACCTACAAGATAAAGCTGCCCGGACCGATACCGGTGGGCCAGTTCTGGTCGTTCATGGTGTATGACGGACAAACGCGCTCGATGTTGGAGACCGACCAGAAGCTCGCGGGCCTCGACAGCAACCAACCAGATATCAAGAAGGATGCTGACGGCTCCGTAACAGTGTGGTTCGCTCCCAAAGCGCCTCCCGGACATGAAAGCAATTGGGTGCAGACCGTGCCCCGTAAGGGGTGGAATTCGCTCCTGCGCCTCTACGCGCCGCTTGACGCATGGTTCGACAAGACTTGGAAACCGGGGGATTTTGAGCGGGTGGACTGACGGTCTACAGTAGAGATTACGTGATGAATGAGTCGCCACGAGGTGAAGGGCGGCTAACGGACGTGCATTCTGAACCAGTCGAGGACCGCATTTGGCCAATTTTTTGCCGGATGGTCCTCCCGGAACCCGCCGTTCGGCAAATTATTGCCAAATCAATTGAGACCCTCGGTCGAACGGTCAAAATCGACCCGTTGCGGTCGGTGGTGAACGGCAGCTAACGGGCAGGCCAGTGCCAAGTCCCCCGGCACAAGGCCGGGGGTCTTTTGGTTCAGAATTATCGCTGTGCGACTAGCTGATCCTTGGACTGTAAAGCTGTGAGCGCGGACCGCATCTCAGTCAGTTCGTGCTCCAAATCGTTCACCTTCGCGACTTGCTGCTTAAGGTCACGAATTTCTGCAGCCTGCTTCTGCACTTCGTTGAGCAGCATCGGGGCAAGTTCGTCATATCGCACGCCTTGGATCTTACCTGCCTCGTCGCGGATCACCAGTTCGGGATACACCTTGTCAACTTCCTCGGCGATCAGACCGTACTGAACCGTACCCTCGGCATCAGTCTTGAGCTTGAAGGTCACGGGCCGCAACTGTCCCAGCTTGGCGGTATTCGCACCCATCGGTTCGACGGCAGTCTTGTAACGCTCTGACGATGCCAGCACACCCAGTCGCCCAGCCGCCGTTACATACACGGCGCTGCCCGTGATCTTGGAGTTTTCGATGCCTGCGATGAATACCTCCTTCTGGCTGCTGGCAGCCCCGAGGCGTATGACCCCGCTATCGGTCGCCGTACCGTCAGTTGACACACCCTTGCTGCCGATCTCGATGTTGTTGCTGCCGGTTGTCACCTCAGAGCCGGCCTGATACCCAACGGCAATGTTGTTGCTGCCGGTGGAGTTGATCAGGAGCGCCTGATACCCGGTAGCGGTGTTATTGTTGCCGGTGTTGGCCTGAAGCGCCCAATATCCGACGGCGGTGTTGCTGGCGCCGCTCGAATTAGTCTGCAGCGTATTATTCCCAAGCGCTGTGTTGTAGGCACCGGTCGCATTGGCAGCCAGGGCAAACGCACCAACGGCGGTCGTGTCGCCAACGGTCATTTTTGCGAGCGCGTCATGGCCCATGGCCGTGTTGTCGCTGCCGCTGACATTGCTAAGAAGCGCCTGATACCCGGTCGCGGTGTTGTAGTCGCCGTTGTTGGCCTGTAGCGCCCAATATCCGCTAGCAGTGTTGCCATCTCCGGTCGAGTTGCTCTGCAGAGAGTTATTCCCGATCGCTGTGTTGTAGGTACCGGTCGTATTGGCAGCCAGGGCAAACGCACCGATGGCGGTCGTGTCGCCAACGGTCATTTTTTCGAGCGCATCGTGACCCATGGCCGTGTTGTCGCTGCCGCTGGCATTGCTAAGAAGCGCCTGATACCCGCTGGCCGTGTTGTTGCTGCCGCTGATATTGTCAATCAGCGCCTGAGATCCCGTGGCCGTGTTGTTGCTGCTGGTATTGCTAAGAAGCGCCTGGTACCCGATGGCCGTGTTGTTGCCGCCGCCCACATTATTTTGGAGTGCCTCATACCCGGCGGCGGTGTTGTAGCTACCGTCCGAGTTGCCTATAAGCGCGTGATACCCGAAGGCGCTATTGGAAAAGCCGTTCGTGTTGTTGTGATAAAGCGCCTGGTAGCCGAAAGCGGAATTATACCACCCCTCGTCCAAGTTCAACGCACCGGTCCCGCAGGCCGTGTTGTAAATGGTGGGATCGCTTGTCACGCAGATTTGCCCGTAGGCCGCCTCGGCGATGGCCGATAGCGCGGTGATCACAATCAAAAATCTGATATTGAAATGTGTCATGGCGTTAGTCCCCATTTGTTTATTTTGCCCATCGACAGTCAATTAAAATCGCCGGTGGTCCACCCACGGTTGCCCCGGCATCCCGAGCGTTATCCGTCATCGACCGAGATTCCCCTTCTGAGCTAAGTATGCGCAAAGCACGAGGGAAAACTCTCAGCGATGAGTAAAAAATTATTCGAGGAAGCTCTAGACCAGAATATGTCAGATTGGGGTCTCGCGGAATGACCGCTCCCAGGCAACCACTTCGCCACTGTCGCAGCCCGCTTTTGGCCGATCAGCGACCGATTGACTGCTCCAGACCGGTCATTCCGCTCGAAACTGCCGAATTGAACGGTGCCGGATTAGCCGGTGCCCTCCAATGAACAAAACCGACCCTGAAGCGACGGTCGCGACCGACCGCTTCGGAGATATCTATTTCGCCGCCGCAATCTCGGCGTCGACCGCTGCCGGAAATTCTGCGGGGAATGGGACGCCAGATGCAGCGTAATTCCCGCCCGCCATGAAGATTTCCATTACCGAATTCCAGCGGTCGCGCCAGGCCGAAGCGTAGTTGCGGAACTTGTCGCCTTCCGTCGTGAACGCTGCAGTCTTGGCCTGAGGCGAATACGCCTTGATCAGCGTGACGATCGCGGTGTTTTTCTCCGCCAGCGCATCGAGCTTTTGCTTCATGTCCGCGTGCTTGGCCACCCCGTCGCGCCGGATCTTAGCGAGATACGATTCGAGAATCCCGGAGCCCTTCTCGGTGAACGGCTCACCTTGCAGCTCACGAAGGAGCGCTTGGTTCTCTTTCACCAAGATTGCGATCGGCTGCAGTTCCCCCGTCATGAGAGCGGTGCGCGTCGACTCGAGCGATTCATGCTCGTTCTGCCAGAAACCTGCCGCGACGAGAACCGCGATGAGGGCAGCCACCAAAGCGAACCACACCGATTTATTGTTCAATCAAGGCTCCGCGTGCGCGGCGTCAAATGCCATCGCGCACGCAGTCTGCGGCGCGCCTCCGTGCGCTGCAAGTGCCGCGAATTGGCGCTTGAGCGCGCGCGCGTGGCTGCATCGCGCAGGTTCGTGCCGAGAGTGTACGTGTGGTAGCGCGAGAACCGGTGCGCGACTTCTTCAAAGTGCCGGCACAGATCATAGCTCGCCAGGCAGAACGGCAGATGTTCGGCTCGGGCCAGTTCACGACCCTCAACGACATCAAAGAGGCTCAAAACGTCTGGGGGCTCACGCCCCCCAGACCCCGCAGAGTGTCCAATAGACAAATAATTTAATCATCCAGCACTCACCGGCCGCCACGAACCGCACGCGCGTAGAGGCTGAGCGCCTTGCTGCTGATATTGACGCCTTTGTCGTCGTAGGCGACGCCCCAAGCGGAGGTCGGATCGAGCGCATATGAACTGGACGACCAATAGACGGACTCTATGTTCGGCCCAAAGGCGGGGTCGATACAGAATACACCACACGGCCCGCTGGGCTCAAAGATCGTCGCCAGTTCCACGATGTTCGGAATCCGCCAGTCGCAGTGACTCGCAAGACACGTCGACGTGCCCGTACTGCTCGTGTCCAAATTGATCGTCGGGAGAAAAACCGTGTACAGCGTGCCGTCCGGGTTGGTGTCCAGGTCCGGGGTGGTGTCCGTCGGGTTCGCGCTCCAGGAATAACAGTTGTTCACATCGTGCACGCTGGCACCGCCCGAACAAGCCGCGCCGGAGAAGGTCCCGGTCTTCAGTTCCCACATCAGCCCGGTCTGATTGTCGGTCAGCGTCCCGTCTCCGTTGACATTGAAGCGCGGCTGACAGACTAGCGCCCCCTGGTACAGCACGACATACGTGGCCGGCGCCGTACAGGTCGGAACGCCGGTGCCGTTCGTTCCGTTGGCGCCCGCAGGCCCCGCCGGACCTTGAGGCCCTTGCGGGCCCTGGGTGCCGGTCATTCCGGTGGGACCGATCGGACCCGCACCACCAGTCGCCCCTGCAGGTCCGGCCGGACCCGCGGGTCCCGTAGCACCGGTTGCTCCCGCCGCTCCCGCAGGCCCAGTGGGCCCCGCGGCCCCGGGCGTCCCCGCCGGTCCTGCCGGTCCTGCTGGTCCTGCCGGACCGTTGGCGCCGATGTCCACCGCAAACACTGCGGGCAACTGATTCTTGAATGTCATAGTCAGAAAGTAAGTTCCCGGCGCAAAACTCGACGCCGGTGTGCTGTTCGGGAAATCCGCCACGATCTGATTGCTCGCAGAGCTCATCGTTGGGAACGTCGTCGAGTCCAGCGTGACGGTCGGAGAACTACCGAAGTTCTGGCCGGTAATCGTTAGCTGGTTGCTGGTGTAGTTCACAGTGGCGCTGATGACCAGCGGCAGACCCGCCGCCTGCGCCGGACCGCTAACCACCGTGATTAAGGACGCCACACCCAGCATTGCGCGCAACGGCACACAAAGATTACGAATAGTCATGTCATCCCCTCGCTTAGATTATTTCTCGTTATCGAAAATCGCGTAGCGTTGATTGATTTGACTTAACGTCGGAGAGCTTCGACAGGCGCAAGAAGGATTTAAGAACTAGGGCACAGAAAATTATTGTTCTCCTTTACCCCGTGTACGCGCGCGCAAATCAGAAGTCAACAATACATTGGTGCCCGCAGTCCCAAACAAGGCCATGCCACACACGATAAATGCGGGGTACGGAGCGGACAAAGTTATTGCAGCTCGTACGAATGTCGGCTTTGAGGCGCGCATTTCAGTTCGGCGATCGTCAAGTTTTGGCCGGTCAGAGACTGATGCCCCTTCCGAAACCCGCCGGTCAGCCCAAAAAATTTTTGGGTCCCCGGCATGGTTCGCCTGTCGACCCGGAGCAGGCCGTCGCGAATGAGAGCTTCCGTCTACAACAATCGCAAAGATTATTGAGCATCCAATTGACCCTGATGTTAGCACCGCCAATCTCCGTCTCGCGGCAAAATCGCCGCACGCCAGCTTTGCTCAATCGCGAAATCGAAATCCACACGGCCATGACCGAACGGTTACGCATGATTGGATAATGCTCCCGGTTCCCGGGGTCCTAATCCCGCTGATCGGCGAGACGCTGCGCTGGTGCCATTTCTCGGCCCACTCAACACGGTCGATCAGAGCCAAGAACCTATTGCTGCGCGCCATCGACTCGGCCACTGGATGAGGGGAATGACACCGCGACTGACCGGCGAGCTCTATTTCAAGGCGTCACGCTGGTGGACAGCGCGCTGGCGCTGGCTTTCATCGGCGGAACCGCCGGCAGTGCGATTCCTGGCGCACCGCGCATCGCACAACCGCTCGAATTGCTACGGATCCCACGCAATCCGCCGGCATCGTAACCGCATCGATATCGATGCGTAGCGTTAGTCTAAGGTGCTCATTCAGCGCCCGGATGCTGAGAAGCGCGTCAGTTCGATTCGGTGAACTTGATATTGGGAATCCCGCCGGAAGCCGTACAGGTGCCCAGATTCAGATTGTTGGTCTCTCCGGTTGTCCCTTTGTTCAAGACACAACCCGGCGCCGATGTAGATCCATCCAGCACGACAAGGGTCACTGTGATTGACGAACCCGTGTTGAATATGGCCCGTGAACCACCGGCATTGCCAACGACATTGAATTCCGCCTGTTTCCAGACGGAGGAAATATCCAGCACGCTGTCTTTGGCAGTGATCGAATATGAGTGTGTGCCGCTGGTCAACATGACCGAGTCGTGTCCACCGGCTTGCGCGGTGGTCAGAAGTCCCATGTTTTTGAGATTGGTAATTTTGAAATCTGGCGCTGCCACCGAGGGGCTGTTCTTGAAGCAATTGGATGATGTACCGGCCCGGCCCCAGCCACTCGGACAGGCGGCGGTGCCCCATCCGATCAGCCAATACTGAATGAATACCGCGGCGGTCCCCTTGACGTTGTAGTCCGGTGCATAAATGGATTGCTGCCAGACACGACAGCCGCTATGGCCCGCGCATCTGGAGGTGGTCTCATTGGCATTCGTATTGATCTGTAACGAGTACTCGTTCGGACCAAGTATGCCGCCTCCACCGAAAGAAGAAACGCCAACCCCTTTCTCGGACGTCACGCCCTTGGTCGTAAAACCGCCACTCGCCTGAGTAATCAACCCCGTCGCGCTGGCGACAAAATCATGACCATTGCCAGTCACTTCTTCGCCAGCGTCTGGAGGACTGGCGTGGACTGGGTGCACGAGCATCTGTGTGGTCATGCAATCCATGCGCTCCCATACGAGGTCGGGATACGATGCCTGAAAGCACCCCTCCGATGGCGTGTCGATTTGCGTGATATCAGCGCGCCATTGCTGCTGCGCCGCCGCCTCCGGATCAACCGCCGCGTTTGTGTCCTGCGCAGCGACGACCGATGTACACGCTGCAAAAACCATGATTTCAACAATTAATACCGGTGGCTGAAGAGTTGAACGACGCATGGCATCCCCCTCAGTTTTCTTTGATTTTCAGGCGCGCGGCCCCATCACCGCGAATTTCCGCTGACAATACGCCTGCGTAACCCGGATGGCAAAAGTTCGAGCTCTACGGTCCAATAACCCGTAATCAGACTGTTGCAGCGGTCATGCGAAAGGATTCCTGCCGTTTCGGTTGAGAACGCGCATGTGTTATGTCAAACAAGTGAGTGATTGCGTTTTTGACTGGAATCTATTGTCGCTGCAAGTGCGGCAGATCGCGCAAATCGGCGACCAAGCAACCAAGATAGTGGAACCTCCGACGGACAGCCAATCCTGAATACTTCGGGGTACAACCATCTCAAATCATAGCTAGCCCAAATCATAGCTAGCCCGCCGAACACATTGCGAATGATCGTTTTATGGCGTCGAGTTGCAGGCCCGTAACGACCGCCGTTGGCCGGTCAGAGACCGATTCTCCGCTCCGTACCTGCCGTTCCGCGGAATTTAACACTGTCAAACCTAGGGGATCAGCCCCAATTGGCGCTCACGACCCGTTGCGGGCCTTCGCGACCGGCAGAACCACTCAGACCAGTTGCAGGTATCGACAAGCCAGCTGCCATAGTGGTAGCCTTTTTCTGCACCCGGGCCACGCCTTGTAGCGAGGTAAGAAGAGCCCAAGCTATTTCCATCCTTTGAACAATAGAGCTGCTCTGCAATGCGACGCGGACATCGCGGACCTGAGCCCGCTCCACGTGGCATCGCACAGCCCCACGAGCTTAAGGGGGATGATCAATGAAATTCTCTAACCGATGGACCGACCTTCCCGCTGGCGCTCTTTTGTGCGCGGGCTTGCTTGGAACCGCCACCTCTATAGCGGGGTCTTCTCCCGCCGTGTTTTCTCTCGGCGCGTCCGATGGGGGGGCGATCTCGCTTGAGCCGAATGTCGAGAGCACAGCGCCGGTGCTCGGGAAGGACTCATTCGCCAATGCGCCAGCGAACTTCCGCAGCTTTCCCTCCGCAGACGTCGGCGCGCAAACGCCCGCCCAGCAGCTGAGTCTGCGTTTTTCCGCGGCTACGCGACTGACGCACATCGATTCGACCAGGGATTTTCAGGTGGACGAGGGCGGCAGTTGCGTCCTGGACACGCTCTACACGGCCGGCGAGAGCTGCACCCTGCAGGTTCGATTCACTCCGCAGGGTGGGGGTGCCCGGCTCGGTAAACTGACGATTTCGCACACGGCTTCAGCGGCGCCGTTCACCGCCAGTCTGGGCGGCTACGGCTTTGCGCCGACCGTGAGCTTCATACCGGCGCAGATCTCAACCGTTGCAGGGACCTACCCCGGGGGTGTCGGCCTGCTAAGCAACGCGCAGAACATGACGGTCGACGGAGGCGATGTCGTTTACATTGCCGATGTCGGCAACAACATCATCAGGGAGATCGACTCGAGCGGTGTCATCTCTTCGCCCCTCAACCCAGCTATTGCCACTCCGGCCAGCGTGGCAGTCGACAACTTCGGCATCATCTATACTCTCAACACCCCGGGGTCCACGTACTACTTCAGTATCTGGTATCCCTGGGCGAGCGAGACCGCGTACGGCTATGCCTACACCTCGAGCACGTGTACCGCGGCCAGTCCCTGCGACTTTGCGGCAGTCGGAATGAACAACGCAGGGTCGATCAGCATCGATCCCTACAACAACCTATTCATGGACGAGCGAACGCTGGGCGCTCTCGAGATGCCCGTGGGCGGCGTCTCTGGCGGCAGCGGGACGCTCAACCTTTGGCATTTGAGCGACCAGTTTGCCTACCTCTCCGGTTCCCCGGCTACTTTTGCGGTCGACGCCAATGACAACCTCTACACGTATTACAATCATTCTACCGACACGTGCTTCATTGTGCAGGAATCGCTCTACAACGCGGAATATTCCCCGTCATTCACGCGGGTCGCTGGCGGCGTCAAGTGCGGTTTCTCGGGAGACGGTCATCTGGCCCGTGGCGCGGAGATCGGCTCGGCGGTCGGCCAGATCGCCTTCGACCTCGCAGGTAATCTATACTTCAGCGACACGAGCAACCAGCGCGTGCGCCGCATTGACGCGACGACGGGGATCATCAATACCATCGCCGGAAACGGAAAAGTCGGATATACCGGCGATAGAGCTGCAGCGACCACGGCTGAACTCAACAGTCCAACGGGTGTGGCGGTGGACTCGCAGGGACAGGTGTACATCATCAGCTCCGCCACCACGGGTCAGGTCCTGCGCAAGGTCGGACCGATGGGATACCTGAACTTCGGGTCAGTTACCCATGGTACCGCCAGCCCCGCTCATATCCTGAAGGTGTCCAACACCGGCAATTCCACCCTCACCATCAACAATGCCGTCTTCACAGGTGCGAACGCCGGCGATTTCAGCATCGATCCCACCACCACGACCTGTCCGCTCACTGCCGGGTCGACGTTGTTCTCGGGGGACACATGCCTCGTGGGAATCATTCTGAAGCCGTCCACGACCGGTAAGCGCCTGGCGCAATTTTCGCTGCTCGACAACACGGTAACCGGTTCCAGCCTGGTGCAGCTGACGGGAACCGGCCTCTGAGAGAAAGATGCCCGGGAACATCGCGCTCTCGGCAGGATGACGGCTCAATCGCAGGAGGATCCGTTGCCCCGGGTCCTCCTGCAGTCCAACCTGCATACAGGAGGACCCCTTTTTCATCGACGCGATTGTTCGGCCATCGCCGGCGGCTCATGACGGTGCTGACCGCTCCTCAACCGACCCGTTGTCCAGGCAGATTAGGCACCGGAATGTCCGGTCATGGCCGCCTGTTGCCCCACGTCCCGCTCCAGACTTGCCGTTCCGGTCGAAATTGCCGAATTTAACGATGTCGAATCAGCGGGTACCCGCGAACGGGTGAACTTGACCCGTTGTTGACGGTCGCGACCGGCGGCTATTGGGGCGTCAGAACCGCGATATCGCTGGAACTGTTAGACGTTACCGCTTCCGCCAAGAATAGGGACGGACTGATAGCGATTTCGATGCCTCAATACAAACGTACTGCATCTCACCTTCTATAGCTTTCGTGAATGGGCAGACTTCAAATTCACCGAAGATAACTGATCCCTCCGGCAGTGTTGACCAGAGTTCCCGAACTTGCGCCGGCACAATTTCATCCTCGGATGGAAGAACGCCAAGCAGGTGCTTTGTGCCAATTGGCCAAATAACCATGTCAGGCGATCCCTGATGGAGGCTAATGCGCCCCCTCACCCAGTGGCACGGACCTACGACGTCGGCGTTACCGCGACAGTTCTTCGGGGTGGTGGCATCGGCCATCACCAAGGTGCCGTGAAGGAGGAGGATAAGCGACGCGCCAATAACTGCGACCGGCGACTGCATGACGTCGTGCGGTTGAGCAACGCGGGGATGCGTTGCCGTCAAACGAAGCTGCTTTATCCCAATCATCGACTCCCTCCTGGGCTCACCGAAGCTGCGGCCCGCGATCGCTCGAACCGACTCTCTGCAGCCGGCCGCGGGTGGCAGCTATCCGGCCGGCCTCAGTTAGCTAACAGGTCTTTTGTTGATTTCGGCTCGCTAGATAATGTGCGGCGCTCAACTGCTTTCCATTCTCCACCAGTAAGGCGATATTCCGTCAGTTCAAAGCCATGCGCCCTCCCTCCGTACTCTACGGCGACGACGGCGCAAGAGGCTCCTACGGCGGCCAGAACAAACCTCCGCATCGGCCAGTCATGATCGATAACGTCAGTAACATTGAATCGGCCACCGCGATCGGCAATGCCGTCCACGCCGCTCGTTGCGCTGGGGAACAGGTGCCTTAAATGATTCGGGAGCGCCTCAAGCGACCGAACCTCAGTGACCGCCGCGGCCCCGGAGCATCTATCTTCGGCATAAGTAGGCGGCGCAACGAAGACAGCGGAGAACGCGAGAACCACGACGAGACTGTGACGTTGCATGTTCATGACGGGCGCTCGTCAATACGACGGCTTCAGCTTACCGCAGGGAACGAACGGCTGCTTAGTGGCGATCATTTCAGAGTGCCCACCGGCCGGAGTTGGCCGGAAAGAGCCAGATGGTCCGCTCCAAAGCCGCCATTGCGCCCAATTGAACAGCGCGAATTTATCGGGTGGCCGGCAGTGCCTCATGTCGACTCCCGTCGATCGCCAACGGCAGCTCAAGAGCGAACAAAATCACTTACCGAGTGCGCCATGTAGTCGAGACCCCTCAGCGTGCGCCGGAGGCACCGAGTCCATGCAACTTCAATGCCCGCTCAACGGCTTCGGGTAGCTTTGCCGCGACTCTGAGGGCCTGGCGGCGAGGTGCATCCTCTGATCTCAAGCCAACGAGTACATCGGGTTCGATGCCCATCACTTCATTGGACCCGTCAGTGCGGAATCGGGCGCAATCCGGAACCTCGAGAACGCCACCGCTATTATTCAAGGTCGTAGGTGTCCCGCCATCCGTGTGACCACAGCCGGCGCCGACGGTCGGCGCGCCCATCACCACGGCGGCATGATTGTCTTGGAGGACTGCGCTGAATTCCTCGGCGGCCGAACCGGTAGAACCATTAACCAGCACGATAAGCGGTCCGCGCCAAACCGCCCCTAGATAATTGAACTTCGCGGGTGTGAAAACGTACCTTGCCCACGGCTTGCCATGCATCCGCGCGGAATCTGATCCCAAGATGCCGGTTGAGAACAAACCGTATACCAACCATCGGCAGGTGAGGTGCTCGCCGCGCCAAAGCGGGCTCGAATCGCAGGGAGTCTCCGCCTCGCGCCTGAGCGCCCCGACTTCATCGGCGAGAGCGGCCAAGTATGCCCGGTCCTGCTCATTGGCCTTGTCGACGGCCGCCCGCAATTCAGCCTCTTTCTTGACGAGCACGCCCGACCAATGTGCGCCACGCACAAATCCGGCACGCTCCGACTTCAGGTGGATCGCAGTGACCATGCGGGCAGCGGCTTCCGCCCACTCTGTCCCACCCCCATTGTTGGCCACATCCACGAGGACGATCTCGCTGCCCGCCGCTTTAAGCGCGCGCAGCTGAATTGCGAGGTCGGACGTCATTTGATCCGAGGCCCAAGTTTCGATCCGGTCCGAGCAGACCTCGTCACACGGTGCATCAGGCGAAATATGCAAAGCCGCGAGTGCTGCGTTGCACAGTGCCGGCACACCCTGTGGAGTGAATATTCCGATCTTGATTACGCCAACTTTGTGAGCACCCACCTTGAGGATTCCCGCGGGAAACTCGGCTCCCACGGGGCTCGGCAGGCGTACATAGTTTGGCGCCAACGAGGCAACAGGCGCACCGAACATTCGCGCATCATATCCAAGCGCAGTGCAATCGGCGGTTCGCGGTTGGATTGCATCGTGTTGTACTCGCCACTGAAACTCAACGTGACGGTCGCCCAGTTTTCTTGCCAACCGATCGAAGGCGGCGCGGGCCTCCGCGGCATTGGCCGCTGTTTCAATTCGGTGTTTGGTCTCAGTGAACAGCTCTGCCATATTCAGTTCGCGATCGAGTACGACCCATTCCAAGTTGGCATATTTTGTAGCGAGCGCCTGCCGTGTTTGATTGAGATCGTCTAACCATGGTCTGGAATCGAATGCAACGCCCGACGCGGTCACTATGGGACTTAAAGATTGAGCCGGCGCTATTGAGGGCAGCAATGACCCCAGAATAATCGAGCAAAGAGCACGAAACAGGGGCAGTCCTGACACACCGCTCGTCTGCCGTTCGGCGGATCTACAAAGCCAGAAACTTCTCATTTGTACAGCGTACCGGAAGCCGCGAGCGGCTGCTTCCAGGCATCCAATTCGGTCCCATGATCGTCCGGAGTTGGCCGAGGGCGTACTGCCTGATTCGCCGCCAAAAAACCAGAGGTTCCGCGCCAAAAGCCGAGCAGCATCGATAAGAGTCGCCTGTCGACCCCCGGCGGCAACAGTTAGGTCCCGGGAAGTCAAAATAGTTAATGTATTTCAGGGCGCACGGCAGTGATGCGGAAGTAAGCCAACTGTCACATTTAACGCTAGAATACGATCGAAGTCGTCAACGCAAAGCGGCCGCAAGCGCAAATCAATGGAGGAACATTGAAAGCCGTTCGCTTATACGAATATGGCGGGCCTGAAAACCTGAAATTTGAGATCGATGTTCCTGAGCCTACGCTTGGCGCCGACTTTGTGCTGATCGAGGCTGCGGCCGCGAGCGTCAACCCCATCGATTGGAAGATTAGGTCGGGCGCAAGGCAAAAAGATTTTCCGTTGATGCTGCCGGCGATCCTCGGCAGGGATGTGAGCGGAATAGTACGTGCGGTCGGCGGCAATATTCGCACATTCAAGCCGGGGGATCGTGTGATTGCGTTAACCGAAGCGACCTATGCTGAACTTGTTGTAGTGGAAGGCTCCCTGCTCACGCATTTACCCGAGGGGCTGGACTTGGTCGATGCTGCCGCGATTCCACTCGTCGTTTTGACGGGCGACCAGCTTGTAAGGCAGGCCGCCCGTGCGGAATATGGGCAGACATTCGTTGTCTCGGGGGCACTTGGAAGCGTGGGTCGCGCCGCCGTGCACACCGCAATGAAGCTAGGTGTCCGCGTGATTGCCGGCGTCCGTGCACGTCAATTGGCGGAAGCGACGGCACTCGGGGTTTCCGGTACCGTGGCCGTGGATGACGAGAGTGAAATCGTAAGGCTTGCGATGGTGGACGGTATCATCGATACAGTAGGCGGTGAGACGGCGGCAAAGCTCTTCGCCAAAGTGAAGAATGGGGGAAGTTTTGGCTATGCCTCGGTATTTCCTGACGGTGTATCTGCAACGAATCCAACCGTCAAGGTCACTCGTGTATTCGGGCGCCCCGATGCCTCGAAAGTTCGAGAGTTTGCCGATGACATTCGCGACGGTAAATTTGTGCTTCCGATCAGCCATCGCCTGCCGCTGCAAGATGCGGCCAAAGCGCATGCATTGGCACAAAAAGGCGGTTCCGGCAAGATTGTCCTCGTGATCGGAGATCCGGCGCTGCAATGATACGAGCTGCCGCCGCAATCGCGTACCCGACACGTTGAGCCGACTGTCAGCATCGGAGCACGCAAATTAAGCTGCGGAACGCCGGGAATTGCGCCGGCAACCGCGGCAAGTCTGTGTGCCACTGCGAGCGCAGCGCGCGCCAAGGCGTTAGGAGATATTGAAGGCAGCTGCCGCGGAATTCTAAGTCACGCATTGTCTGTTCAAATCCCAGCGCAGCCGGGAACAATGACGTTCAAGGCAGCGGTGGCGGGGGTACCCCAACATCAGATTACCGAACGCCAGCGATCTGTAAGCCACTGATTAAATTGGTCGGGGCGACAAGATTCGAACTTGCGACCCCTTGCACCCCATGGATTCCAAGGCGAAACACGGTGCGACACGTTGTGACGGTTTGCATCGGCTGAATGTTCAATAAACTCCTGTTTTTATAGACTTTCACGCGACGATCGAGTTGCGCGATGTCTCACGGCGTCGTGCCGCGTATCCTCCTCAAAGTGTACCTAAGGTGTACCTAAAACAGCGACTTTCAGCATGATGTCCCGACCCCTTGCCAGGCTCACCAGCGCTGCGGTCGAAAAGCGCGGCGTAGGTACGCTCACCGACCCGGCCGTCGCCGGCCTCATGCTGCGGGTCCGGAAAACCGGCACCCGCGGCATCGTCCGCGAGTTTCGGTTCAGGTACAAGTTCAAGCGCCGGACCGGCGTCATCTCACTTGGCAAGTTCCCAGGGTTGTCGCTCGCCGATGCCCGCGCCAGGGCACAGCGGTTTCGCGATCTGCTGCAGGACGGGATCGACCCGCGCAGCGCCATGAACCGCCCGGCGCCGAGAGCTGCCGTCGAGGTGCCAGCCGCGGGGAATTCCCACAACGTGGCGGCATTGATCAAGGACTTCACCGAGCGCCACCTGCGCAAGCGCCGCAAGCAACCGGAATACGCGGAACGAATTCTTCAGAAGGAGCTTGCCGACTGGGGGCACCGGGATGCGCGCACGATCAAGCCTCGGGAAGTGATCGAGCTCTTGGATTCGATTGTCGAGCGCCCTGCTCCGGTCATGGCCAATCGTGTGGCCGGATTGCTCTCGCAGTTGTTCCGCTACGGCATCCACCGGCAGGTTGTCGAATCCTCGCCGGTGCAGCTGCTCTTTCGCCCGGGAGGCACCGAACGGCCGCGACAGCGAGCCCTCGATGACGAGGAACTCGCCGCCCTGCTCGCCAACGTCGATGAGGTCACCAAGCGAGCGACGCGCACGGGTATCGCGATTCGGCTGATTCTCCTGACCGCGGTCAGGCGATCGGAACTCACCGGAGCCCGCTGGTCCGAGTTGGATCTTGAGGCCCAGGCGCCGGTCTGGGACATTCCCGCTGCGCGGACCAAGACCGGCGTTGCCTTTGCCGTTCCGCTGACCCCGCCAGCGGTGGATCAATTCAAGCGCCTGAAGCGCATGGCCGGCCGAAGCCCATGGGTATTCCCGGTTGAGGATGGCGACGGGCCGACGGACCCAAAGCTGCTAACCCGAAGCGTCGCACGTCACCTCAGCACTTTTGCCGAACACAAGATCGGCGCATTCACACTGCATGACCTTCGGCGTACGGCACGCACTGGTCTCGCCAAGCTCGGCATCCGCCCGGACATCGCCGAGCGCTGCCTAAATCATGCGCAGCCCGGAATCATCGCCACGTATGACACCCACCAATACCTCGATGAGAAGCGCAACGCATTGACTCAATGGGCGGATCACCTGCAGGCGCTCCGCTATAGCGACTAGCCGGCCTCGTGGAGACCGCCAAAACCAGCGCCCTGCCCAGATGGAGGTCCAGAGTTGCTAGGCTGAATGCGCGCGCGACCATAGTGGGTTTGCTTCAAACGGCTGCCGCCGGGCTATCCTGCAAGGCGTGCGATATGACTGCTGATTGCTTCAAATATCGCGGCAGATTGTGGTGGTGACAAAGAATCTCATGATGCGCCAAAGTTGACGAATTCGCGGTTAGGTGCTGGAGCCAACCGGACTTATACTTGTGGCGAAGTAAGGAGAACTGCCGTGGCTACACTTGCCAATATTACGCACCGAGACCCCGATATTCTCAGCGGCAGCTTGGTGTTTGTGGGTACCCGTGTTCCAGTCCGATCCCTTTTCGATTACTTGGAAGGCGGCGAGAGCCTGGACGAATTTCTGCACCAGTTTCCATCTGTAAAGCGCGAATTTGCCATTGCAGTGCTTGACGCGGCGTACGAGACTGTTGCGGCCGATGCGAATATTGCTTGACGAGAATTTTCCCGCTGACTTCGCGGCACTGCTGGTCGGGCATGAGGCGTCAAACGTGCATAGTCACGGCTGGGCGGGAGTCAAAAATGGCGAGCTACTGCGCCGTGCTCATGGTGTATGCGAAGTATTTGTTACCCTCGACCGCAATCTAGAGTTTCAGCAGAACATAAAAGTATTGCCGTATGGGATCGTGGTAGTGCGTTCCCGCTCCAATCGCATTGTTGACCTCGCGCCGCACATTCCGGCCATACTTCTAGCGGCCAGCCAAGTCGGCCCGGGCCGTGCCGTGACGGTGGGTGCCTAGTCGCCAGGCCCGAACGGTCGCCGATTATTGATGTACTCAAGAATCGGGTCATTGCGGGCTGCAAGACTTCAGTCTGGACAACCCGACCGGCTTTGTCGATTGATTTGCCATTAATAATTGCGCTGAGTGTCCGGTTTCGGAAAGATCATCCGGCAAAAACGGGCACTTTCGGTCATTCGACGTGCTGGAATGCCCTCCGGATTGCGGCCATTCGCAGGAGGTTTGACGAGCCGCTTCACCGGGATTCCAATCCCAATGACATATTTCCGAACTAATTGACTACTCCAAGAGATCGGCGCATCGTTTCTTACAGCGCAATAAAACATCGACCCTAAATCGATGACGCGACCTGATCGGGAGACGATCATGAGCAAATCGACATGTCGTTTGTCGAATCATTTGGTATTTCCTGGGTTCCTGTTAGCAGCGCTCGCCGCCTGCGGTGGGGGTGGCGGATACGGAGGCGGAGGAGGTGGCGGAGGCAGCGCCATGCAATCGAGCCCGCCGGCACAGTACCTGGAATCGGCACCCGCACCAGCGGAACCTTTCAACATTTCATCGACAACGCTGACGGCCACCTCGGGCGGGAACAGCTACACCGCGATCTACAGCCAGACGCCCAACAATGGCACTACGATGTTCGACGGCCACGCTGCTTATAGCAGCACCGTCTCACTGGCTATCACAGAAAACGGCTCTACCATCGGCACAGAGGCCAGCACCGCTTACTACCTCGAAAGCCCCTATGAGCCGCTGGGCCTCTCCGGCACGGTGGGCGGCACTGCGTATACGTTCCTTTTCACGAGCACCAATCCCTACCCCTCGACGCTCACGGTCGGCAGTTCGGGTCCGCTAGGCTCGGGCACCTTTTACCTCTCGGGCACGAACGATGCCGTCGGGTCGCTTACCGAGACGTACTCGGTAACATCGAATAATAGCTACAACGCTCTGTTGTTGACCACCTACGCGACTGGCACGGTCAACGGGCAGTCGATCAGCGAAACGATCAACTACGCGGTCAACGCATCCGGCGCATTACAGGTGCAGTCCGTTGAGATACTGGTGAACGGCACGACACTGAACTTCACCAACAGTTGCGCGGTGGCCGCCGGGGGCGCTGGCTGCTGGGACTATTAGCCTCGATCTCATGGGGCGCAGCGCTCTTGATTGCGGCGACAGTCAGTCACTCTGCCCAGCTCCGTCGGCGTGGCGTCGCTTCCACTGCTTTTGTTGATACTGGGACTATCTTTTTTGGTTCCCGATAGCGGCCGTTCGCCATCGGCGGGTTAGGGTCAACATGCGACCCATGCCGGGGACCCAGGATTTTCAGAGGTGACCGTCGGGTATCGGGAGGGGCATCCGGCGCAGATCGGCCAAACCCGGTCATTCATGGCCTTGAAATGACCGCCACAAAGCGGCCGATGACTAACCGTGACCGCCTTAGCGTGGCACCTTTGGCCAATAGGCGGGCATGTCGCGTTCGTGGCATGGTCACAAGTTGAATCCCCCGATCCGCCCGCCGATTTGGAGTATGGGAAACATGGTCGCCGCAGTCGCTAAAACTTTGAAATGGGCCGTTCTTGCCGTCACGGCCGTGGCTTTAATTGCAAGCTGTGCCAAGAAGAACGATGCGATCAGCCAGGCCGAGAAGAAAGACGCAGCTCAGGGGGTACCCGCGCCGAGCATTGCCGAAACCAAAGCCATCGCTGAGGAAGGCTTCATCTACGGCCTGCCGCTGGTGATGAACTACGCGGTGATGAACGAGTTCGCGGTGGACACGAAGTCCAGTCAGTTCAAGGCACCCTTCAACGAGATCAATAATCAGCACCGTGTCGCCACCTATGAAGACACGGCGGTCATCACACCGAACAGCGATACGCCGTACTCGATGCTTTGGTCGGATTTGCGTGCCGAGCCGTTGGTGGTCTCAGTGCCGGCGGTGCCCAAGAAGCGCTACTATTCGGTGCAGTTGATCGATGGAAATACCTATAACTTCGGCTACATCGGTAGCCGCGCGACCGGGACCGAGCCGGGCGACTACTTGATTGTCGGACCCGACTGGAAAGGCGAGACGCCTGCAGGGATCAAGAAAGTTTTTTCCTCGACGACACCCTTCGCGCTGATCTTATTTCGCACTCAACTCTTCGACGGCTCAGACATGGCGAACGTGGAGAAGGTACAGGCCGGCTACAAGGTACAGCCGTTATCCGCTTTCCTGAAACAGCCTGCGCCACCGGCCGCGCCAAAAATCGATTTTGTCCCGGCCACCACCGAAGGAATCAAAGCGAACTTCTTTGAGTATCTCTCTGCTGCCCTTGAGTTCGTTCCTCCCTCGCCAGAGGACCAGGACATCCGCGCCAAACTCGCCAGAATCGGCGTCGGGCCGGGCAAGACTTTTGAGTTCAAGGATCTTTCGGTGGAACACAAAGCCGCCGTCCTGCTGGGCATGAAAGAGGGCGACGACAAAGTGGACAAGTTTCTGTCCAGTGGGATGAAAGACATCAATGGCTGGAACGTCGGTGCGTTCTTTGGCGACCGAGCATTCTACAAAGCCGATTGGCTGATGCGTGCTGGTGCGGCCAAGGGAGGTCTCTACGGGAACGATGCAGTGGAAGCCATGTATCCCTATACCCGCGTGGACGCGACGGGCGAGACGCTCGACGGTAGCAAGCACAACTACACGATCACGTTCCCCGTCGGGCAGCTGCCGCCGGTGAATGCCTTCTGGTCGGTGACGATGTACGACGGCAAGAGCCAGTATCTGATCAAGAACCCGATCAATCGCTATCTCATCAACTCACCGATGTTGTCGAGTATGAAAAAGAATGCGGACGGATCGCTCACCCTCTACATCCAGAAGGACTCGCCGGGCAAGGCGAAGGAATCCAATTGGTTGCCCGCCCCCAATGACACGATTTATTTGGTGCTGCGCCTATACTGGCCGAAGGACACGCCCCCTTCGATCTTGCCGCCGGGCGACGGAACGTGGAAGCCGCCGGGTATCGTGGCGGCGAAATAACGGCGCACGCGGGGGGGGCGCGAGGTAGTCAGTCATCTGCGGCGGTTTCTGATGCCGCGAAGCTGTCGGTCGTCACAGGCAGAAACGGGTCAATCACGCTCATTCGTGGCCACCCTCTAAATCAGCATTGTTAAATCGCTGGATCGAAATTTGCCAACCGGTAGGTATGCCTCCCAGCACATGAATTTCACGCTTGAACTTCCCCTCATACAGCAGGAGTTCAAGATGTTGGCACCAACCGTTGAATCCAGCCGCCGCGACCCGTGGAACAAAGGCAAACTGGTCGGGCAGAAATCACCCCTCAAACTCAAAGAAATTTGGGCGATACGGGTTCGGCTTGAGCTCGCCGATCGGAAGCGCGAGCTGGCGTTGTTCAATTTGGCGATTGACAGCAAGCTGCGCGGCTGCGATCTCGTGCAGTTACGCGTCCGTGATGTCGCACATGGCGATCGAATTGCCGCGCGAACCATCGTCATGCAACAGAAAACCCAGCGCCCGGTTCAATTCGAAATCACAGACCCGACCAGAAAATCGCTTTTCGTTTGGATTCGACATGCAGCACTGAAAACGGAGGATTACCTGTTTCCGAGCAGAATACAGTTGTCTCCGCATCTGTCGACACGGCAATATGCTCGAATCGTCGAAACCTGGGTTGCCGAAATTGGATTGGACGTAGGCGCCTATGGGACCCATTCAATGCGTCGCACCAAGCCTTCCCTGATCTACCGGCGAACCAAGAACCTGCGTGCAATACAGCTGCTGCTCGGCCACACGAAATTGGAAAGCACTGTGCGGTACCTAGGCGTTGAGGTCGACGACGCGCTTGAGATGGCTGAACAGACCGAGGTGTAGCCGCTTGGCAGGGCCGGCGGCCGGGTCGGTGCCGCCGGACTGCCCTGAGTTAACGCAATATATTGATATTGCCAAATTTGGAGTATGGCCCTGGTCGCTTGTTGACCCAAACGGACCGCGCGCCGTGAATTTTTCGTCAAATGGTGCGCCGCGGCGATCCGTCCGGGTTTGACCCGAAGCTGCCTGACACGAATATCTGCTTCCGGGCACGCCAATGACGGGGCGTCGCGGCGCGGCTACTCCGGCAGATTCATCTTGTGCAGGAACGCCTTGTAGCGGGGATCGCCCTCAAGGTTCTTGAAGAGCGGGTCATCCTTGATGACATACAGATCCTCATCCCGTGCCTCGTAGGCCTTATCCAGCCATTGGAAAGCGTGATCCTTTTCGCCGCGAAAGGCATAAACGCGGGCGATCTCTGATGGCCAGGAGGTCGCGTTGTGGCGAATCGCCTCGGCGAGCGCTGCATCTGATTCGGCTTTGCGGCCGGCTGCAAAATGAGTCATCGCGGAGCCCTCCAGCTGACCGTCATCGAGAGTCTCTTTGCGAAATTCGGCCAGCGCTGCCTCGTAACGTCCTTGAAGCATCAGGGCCTGGCCCAGGAGATACCGACCAGAGCCCCATCCCGGTGCGATCTGCAACGCGCGACGCAGTGACTGTTCCGCTTCAGCGAGTTGACCCGTATGCAGATAAATATTCCATCCGAGGATGATATGCGCATTCGGATTCAACGGATCGAGTTCGACGGCCTCGATTCCCAGCTGCCGGGCCTCATCCCATTGGCCGCGCGCCGCCGCCAACTGAGATGCGGCTTGCACGCCAACGGTTTCGCGCGCTCCCAGGGCAAACGCCTGTTGTAACTCTCTATCCGCGCCGGCCCAGTCCCAGTCATAGTTAATGTGAATTGTCGCCATCGAAACGTGAGGCGCCGGACTCTTTGGGTCAAGTCGCTGCGCGAGTAACGCCGCCTCGCGGGCTCGTTCGAACGCTATCGGCGTGGGTAACCAGCCGTCGGCCCCGATTGTAATGTAGGCGTTAGCGAGTTCGATCGCTGCCGGCGCAAACGTCGGGTCTAAGGTTAACGCCTTATGAAAATCAGCTACGGCCGCTTCACTGCCCTCCCGCGTAGCGCCATCATTGGAATGTAACCCGCGCAAATAAGCCTCGAGCGCTTCCGGCGACTTGACCGAGGCACGAGGTACGGTGTCGGCCGCGACGGCAATCTGCAAGGCGCGAGCGATCTCGGCCGCCATGGTGTCTTGCACGTTGAGCACGTCGACCACGTCGGAATCGAAATGATCTGACCAGCGCTGCGCACCCGTTCGCGTTTCCACCAGCTGTGCGGCCACCCGCACCCGTCCAGCCTCTTTGCGAACACTACCCTCCAAAAGATAGGCAACGCCGAGTGCGGCTCCGATGCTGGCAGGTTCCGTGCTTTTGCCCTTGAACTGGAAGGACGAGGCGCGGCCCACCACCTTCAGACCCGGCACCTTGGTCAGTCGATCAAGTACCTCTTCGGCAATCCCGTCAGCGAAGTATTCCTGATCCTTCTTCTCACTCAAATCAACAAACGGCAGCACCGCAATTGACTTGTCCGATATCGGCGCTGACCCCTGTTCTTGCGTGCCACCATGGCGGGCCGGCCAAAAGTGCACCGCCAGGGCAACCGCAGCGCCTATTCCGACGAGGATCACTGCCGCGATTGCGAGTCGCCCGGTCTTTGCAGCTGGCTTAACCGCAGCCCCTGGACCGGCCGTCGGCTTTGCCTGTGTCAACCCCTGCCCCACCGCCTCCTTGAGCTTCGTCAATGCCGCCGCCATCCCCAGGGCCGGCACATCGATCCACTGCGAGTTTGACAGGAAATACTCGAGTGCCTCACTCAAAGGCGTGGCGTCGACACGAAAAGCGACTATCTGCTTGCGTTTGGAAGCGGCCCGCTCCACTTCCCTTCCCACATGCGCTGATGCCATCGCATTTGTCGAAAGCACCAGCACCATCGCTTTAGCGTCATTAATTGCCCGGACGATCGCTTCCGCGTATACCGTGCCGGGCTTGACGTTCCGCGGCGCAAGCCAGCACTTAAGCCCGTGCTGCTCGAGGTGATCGGCTATTGAATTGGCGACCCCACTATCCGGCGAGGCGTAACTTATAAATACGTCGGGCGTGCCGGTATTAGCGCCCGTGGCCTGCACTTCGCCGTCGCCCTCAGCCACGTCGATCCCCCTCCGACATTTGCGTCATGTTGGCAGATGCACCCCGTGTTTATCAAAGTTTAGGGAAAATCCGTCGCCCTCCGGGTCGAACGTCGCCTTTAGGGCAGGGAAATTAATCAGTCGACCGACCGATCGTGGCCGGTCAGAGACCTAATATCCGCTCCGAAGCTGCCGTTCCGGCGAATTTGACCGTGCCAATTTAGGGGATCGGCCCCAATTGGCGCTCTTGGTGGAGTCGAGATGTGGCGCGGTGGTAGTAGGTTCGGTTTGTCTGTTGCCGCCCCGTTCGTCTGGCGGTGCCCAAGTAACCTCGCCCTCACTCCGTTTCCACATCCCGCTCATCGGTAGGGTCGAGGACTGGCGCGCCGGTGTAGGTTGATGTTTGTGTTCACTGTTGACTCGCCCTTTCGTCTGCGAGTGCCACCGTATCTCAACCATGCCACGTCTCCAGTCCCCGCCGCGTCAAACGTAGCGGGCGGTTTTCCCGCACTACGCTTTCCTGCCGGGTTCCTGTCAAAGGTTATGGGACCTATCATGCTGGCAGCACTTTCAGCGAGCGGCTTGGTTGACGCGGTAGCCATTGAACAGCCCCACAGTCTCATACAGCCACCGCCTACTCCACCTGTTCCAGCCGAAGCCCTGTCGTTTGCTGGATCGCCCCAAATGGCGCCGCGCCTTCTTTTCCACCCAGTCCTTGATGAAGGTAAAACACCGGCTCGAGTGTCCGATCGCAAAGTACCTGACCCATCCGCGCAACACCGGGTTGATGAGTTCGACCACCCGATCCAGCGGCTGCGATTGAAAGCACCGGAACGTCTCCTTGAGCTTGCGCAGTAATGCCGTCCGCTTCTTGAGCTTCGGCGTGTATTGCGCCCGCCAGACTCCCCGCTGTGAGCGAGTGCGGCGAAAGTCGAACCCCAGGAAGCCGAAGCTTTCGTCCCGGCCAAGGTCTACGACTCGGCTTTTGTCTTCATTGATTTCGACATTGAGCTTGGCAAACTCTTCCCGTAACCGCTTCATCACCGCCGTCAGCAGCCAGTCGTGACGCTGGAACGCATCGATCAGTACCACCAGATCGTCAGCGTATCGCGCATATTCGATATAGGTATACTGACCGTTCCGTGTGGTTTCCTTCGCCCGCTCCAGCATCTTGTCCACCTCGTTGAGGTAAAGATTACTGAGGAGCGGTGAGATCACCCCACCTTGTGGAACACCGCGTTTGCCGGTCGCTTTGAGCATCAGCTTGAGCAGATGCAACACCTCGGCATCGTTCACCCGCTGCGCTACTTTGCCGAGCAGCAAATCATGCCGCACGTTGTCAAAATAGGCTCTCAAGTCGATGTCGATGATGCGCGTCTTCTCCCGCACAATGCTCTTGGCGACCCGCCTGATCGCATCATGGGCCGTCCGCTTCGGACGATAACCATACGACCCCGGTTGGAAGTCCGCCTCGAAGATCGGCTCCAAAATTAGCTTCAGCGCACCCTGAGCCACCCGATCCCGGATAGCCGGTATCGACAGCACGCGAACCTTTCCCCCATCCTTGGGTATCTCGCGTTGCCGCGCTTTGAGCGGCACATAAGTACGCTGGATCAGTTCGTCCCGTATCTGTTCGAGAAAGCACTCGATGCCCTGCGTTTCGATGGCCTCGAACGTCACGCCGTCAATACCCGGCGCACCGTTATTGGCTTTCGCCAACGCATAGGCTCTTCGCAGTGTTTCCATCTTGCAGACGTGAACGTAGATCCCCCAGAACCGCCATGACGGTTCAGCCTTCGCCTTGACGTATAGCCTGCGTCTCAGGTCTTGCAGATCAACGGGCGCCTTTATCATCTCGCCCCTGCCTCCCATTTCAACGCAGTCATTCCCGGCAGCAGGGTCTCTTTGCTCCTCGGACATTACTCCGCCTCCTCGCTACTACTGACCCTTCCGCCACCCGCTCGTCGTCGGTCGATTTCCCGGTTGAGCCGGTTATACGACCTACCCAGCTTCCGCCGATTTCTCGACGGGACGAGACGGGCTTCTCCAGTTGTATGACACATCCTCATCACCATGCCGTCGCTTCCACCCCGCCGGAGTGATTCATCGCGTCAATCAGATTTCGATGGATCATGCGGCCTTTACCCTCACGGTTGCGGGCTCGGCCTCCGGATCTATCAATGTCGAGGCCACGTACGCGTTCGCTCGCGCTACCGCCTGGTGATTCGCACCCATCCTTCCGATGGGGTTGTCGATAGGCTTCAAAGTCTCAGTCTCCCTCCACTTTGCTATCCAAGCTACGAGGCTTCTGATTCTTGCCTCGGCAGGTCGGCCCTGCTGAATGTGTCCACCTTTCCTGGACGCGCAACCGGACTTGCAGATCTCCCGCATCCGGCTCTCGGACAGGACATCACGCCTGCGCGTGTAACGCCGTCTGCAGATTCGGAACATTCTTCGGAGTTTAATAGGTGACCCAATCTCCGGTCCCGCACTACGTGTTGCGTCGGCCCTGAACTGAGGTCCCTTCCCTCCACCGGCATTACCCGGTCTCGGCGGTACTACGAACCTCTCCGCCACCCCAAGGCGCCCGGCCTATCCCTCGCGGGTGTCCAGTTGCTTGGCTGCCCAAGCACGCCGAGGGGCTTCCCGTGTTGCGTGCGTTTTCCTTTGTGTACATGCTGCCGCCACTACCCCGGCGCAGCGGCTGGGTTCCTACCTTGCTCAATCCCCCGGCCGTATCAACCTTCCCCGAAAGGGTTACCGGGTCGGTCTGCGCATCGACATTTTCGAGGCTTGCTCAGCGTTCACTCACGTTGCGGCCTGCACACTCGCGCTGTCACCAATTCGTGACATGCTTTATCCCGAAGGCTTCAACCGTTTCGTTACCTCCACAGTTGCTTATATGGACGCCGCCCGTATGGGCAAGTATCGTGTTCACGTTGACAGCGGGGTGCGGCGGCAGTCTTATATCCGGCCTACATGTGCAGAGCTTGGCTCTGCGTGGCCCTGATGATATCCGCTGGGAAAGGCCTCATCTCCGGTAAGGACTCGAAGTCCAGGCAACTGTTCAGGCTTGCTTCCCACACGGTCCGACCGTGGCTGTCATCACGAGTACGCTACCTGCTCAACTCGTTAGGCTGTCCCTCCTGGTTGTGTACTAAAGCATTGCCATAGCGGTCGTCGCTGACCGACGCCAGCCCCTGTCATAGGCACGGCCATGGGCCATCAGCGCCCAGATCGTTCGTGCCATCTTGTTTGCCAATGCCACAATGGCGACGTTCTTGGGTCGTCGCATCAGCAGTGCCTTGAGCCAAGGATCGGGCGAACGACCCGCCCGCCGGTGCCCGACTGACGTGGTACTAGGCCCAGAAAGGCCGCAAATTCCCGACCCGATCTAAAGGTTCGCGCATCTCCGACAGTCGCGATAACTGCCGTGGCGCTCAGGCGTCCGACACCCGGGACCGCGGCGATTCGCCGGCACTCAACTTCACGCCGCAGCCAGGACCCGATCTGCTGCTCCAACTCAGCAATACGGTTCGTGAGTGCGCGCAGGCCGGCGAGCTGCTCAAGCAATTCGGTGCGCAACAGTGTCGGCACCGGACACCGCGCCTCATCGGCCAGTATCGGACTGGCCTGCGCCAGCAGCGTCCGCCAGCTCTTGGACACGGCGACACCAAATTCATACAGCAAACCTCGTACTTGGTTCGCTTGCATCGTGCGCACCTTTACCAGCTGAGCCCGCATCCGATGCAGTGAGAGCACCGCCTGCTGCTCCTCGCTCTTCAGTGCCACAAAACGCATCCCGGGCTGAGCGCTTGCAGTCCAGATGGCTTCCGCATCAGCTGCATCCGTCTTGTTGGTCTTTACAAACGGGCGCACAAACTGCGCTGCGATCAGCTTGACCTCGTGTCCCAAGCCCTGCAGCACCCGGCCCCAGTAATGGGCCGAACCACATGCCTCCATCACGACCAACCCAGACTCCCGGCCAGCAAAAAACGCTCTGACCTCGCCTCGTGCTAACGGCTTGCGCTTGATCTCTCCCGACGAGGTCTCTACCCAATGCACCTGAAATACCTTCTTTGCCAAATCCACGGCATACGTCGTAATGTTCATGGCGGTCCCCTGTCCCTTGAGTGGTTACAGAACATCTCCACTCTGGCACAGCGATGCCGTCCGGGCTCCAGCGCATCTCTATCTTTCCGCAGCACTTCCATTTCACTCTCCTCGCTTACGTGAAGTAGAGCGGCGTCCATACCATCTCCGGTAGCTTCCGGCTGGAGCACTGGCCGGGCGGGACTCTCACCCGCTGGAAAACGCCGCCTTTTCACGGCGCACACCCTGAGCGGTCTGTGGCCAAGGTCAGCTTTCGGGCTGCTCCCGGCAATCGCTCTAACGCTCCAAAATCATTAATCGCTTATAGCGATCGCCGATGGCTGACTGCCAGCTGCGTACGGGGAACCGCTCACCACTGACAGCGCACCGGTGCCGCTACTGACGGCAAAGGCGGAAACGTTGCCTGATGACGCGTTCGCCACGTAAAGGAAGCTGCCAGTGGGATCGACGACCACGGCCGAGGGCCCGCTCGCGGCGACGAACGGCGAGCCGGCGATCGCGGTCAAGGCGCCGCCAGCGCCGAGCGCATAGGCTGAAATATTGTTTGAGCCTTCGTTGGCGACGTAGACAAAATTGTCCAGGGGGTCGACGGCGACCGCATTGGGGCTAGTTCCCGTCGTATAGGGCGAACCGCTGAGGACCGCCGGCGTCCCTAGATTGTTGTTGTTAAAGTTGTAACCGGAAAGGGTATTCGAGGCGGCATTCGCCACGTACACATATTGACCTGAAGGATCAACGGTCACCGCACGCGGACCGGTACCGACGGCGAACGGCGAACCGCTAACGGCGGTCAATGCGCCACTGGCGTTGCCATTGGAGCCGTTGGCTGTGAACGCGGAGAGCGTATCGTCTGCTTGATTCGCCACGTAGACAAAGAAGGTGTCAGGATAGTACCCCACCGTCACCGAAGAGGGTGTTGTGCCGGTTGGGAACGGAGAACCGGTCACGGCCGTCAAGGCCCCGCCGGCGCTGATCGAGTAAGTCGACACCGTCCCCCCGTTGCCACTCGTCACGTAGACAAATGAGCTCGACGGATCGATGGCTACCGAGGTTGGCGCGGGCCCCGTCGTAAACGGCGAGCCGCTGACCACCTTTAATGCGCCGCTGGTACGATCGATTGTAAAGGCAGAGATCGTCGCATCTGTCTGATTTGCGACGTAGGCGTAGGTGCCCGTGGCATCAACCCCTATCGCTACGGGAAGATTTCCTGCAGTAAACGGTGAGCCGGCAATTACCGCCAACATACCGCTGGTGGCATCGACGGTATAGGCCGAGACATTGTTCGAGCCGCGATTGGCAACATAAATAAAGCGCGGCGGATTAGTCGTGCAGGTCACCGTAATGTTCGTGACACTCAATGCTGAGCCAACACTCCCCGTGGCGGTCCCAGTCCCATTCGCAACCACACAGGTTTGCGACGGGTTCGTCGGCTGCGTAGCAACAGTAATGTTATAGGTCGTGTTGAAATCCGCAGTGCCGAAAACGAGATTGGTGCCGTTCGCCGCCGGACCATTGAGCTGGCTGAGGGTCGTCGAATTGTTTTGAAGCGTGAGTCTGGAGCCGACCAAACCGCTTAAGGTACCGCCAAGACTGTCTGCAGTAGCACAGGTGGCACATACTAGGCTGCCGCCTCCTAGGTCACTACCGCCACTGCATGCGGCGAGCGCCGGGATGCCTACGAGTGCAACGAATTTGCGGAGATTGTGCCGCGGCATCTGAATTCCTCCCTGAATTAATTTTGGATATTCGGGATTGGCTTTGCGGCAATTGCCGCTGATGGTCGGATGTTAGGCCCGTACTTCGGAGGTTGCAAAGAATCACTTACAAGGAACGGGCGTTTGAGCCGGATCTGAACCCGAGCAGCGAGCAGTCGGCTGCTGCTCCGCGCCAGCGCCTATATCACAGGCCAGGCCAAATCAGCAGTAGTGGGCCAGCGGGTAGCTGTAGCGAGTCAATGTGCGCTTGCGGCTACGAAAGGGCCGGGCGACCGTCTGTTTGCGGGCGCTGATTCTGTGCGGTTGAGTTTCCGGTATTGGCCGGGTGGAAACGGTCGGGGGCCGGCCATCGGCGACCCGAGGGACTTAAGTCAATCCCAATCCCACGCTAAAGGAGCTGCCGCCGTCGGCATTCTGAAATTCGACTCGACCCGGCCGTATTCCCCGGGTCATACGAGCTACGCTGTCGGATATCCCCGTCCCGCGTAATCATAATCCAGCAATTCTTGCCGGGCCATGTCGGGATGAATCGGGGTCGCCGTATAACAACGGATCTCCTGAATTGAAATCATCTTCGGTTCAAAGACGAACCAATCCACGCCCCGAACAAGTTTGTCCCGATGCCGGTTAAACCTTGTCCATTCCAGAACAGCGGCGCAGCGATCGACATCAGTAAGCATTTGATCCACCGTCCAGCAAACACCCTGCTCCTGGACTACTTTTGCAAAATTGCTTCCGATCGTGGCGGCACCGACCCATGTCGTGCGGCCTGGGTGACGAGGAAAATAATGGACCGCATCCGGACAGAAGCACGCGGCAATCCCATTAGCATCGGCTTCGTTGCATGCCTGGATATACGTTCTGATTACTTGTTCCATGCGCTGAGCAAGCGTGGGCTGCGCCATAGTGCCCCTCTCCGTTGTCCATAACGCCAGGTGGGATGAACGGCAGCTATTTTCCCACGATTCCGGGCGCCTCAGTGTCAACTCTTGGCCGCCTGCTGCCGAATTTGGTCCTCCGGACCTGACGTTCAACGGAGAATTTAACGGGCAAATTTAGCTCGTTGCCGGCAATGTACCAAGTCGACCCTGCTGCCGACCGCGAATGTCCGCTGCCGGCGCGTACATCTCGCGCCTAGCCCACCTGTTCGCAGGCGGCGCTACCGGTGCACGCCAATGTCACAAACGCCTCCGATTTTAGACGCCAAGTGCCTGCCGAAGGGACCCACATAGCGAGGTAAATACCTGTCTTTCGCATGGTTCCATCAGGCTTTCGCCAGATGCCCTCAAAACGCCCTGTCTCCGCAATCCGCTTCCCGGATGCGGCAATGTCAATGGTTGTTGGGGTACGCCGGTAGGTAACGAATGTCGGATCCTTGAATTCCTCGGCAGCGTAGCCGCGAGTTGCGGCATCTGCACCGCTGTCGACGTCGCCCGATGACCCCAGAATGAGATGATAATCATCAACGAAGAACGTCCGCAGGCGTACGGCATCGTGGGCTGCAATCGCTGCGTTGTACTCCGCGCGCTGCGCTCTGACGATCGAGGTTGGTGTGTCCCCGGTAGATGCATGTGATGCACCCAGGCAACCAAAAATCAGGAGAACATTCGGCAATGCTATTTTCATCCCATGCTCCCTTGCGACACTTATGCCATCGGTATGTCGTCTGATGCTTTTCCGTCGACAATAATCTTATTGTCCAGCGTAATCTGATTGAGCTCCGCGACAATCTGCAGCAAACGCTTAACTTCATTGAGGTATTGAGCGTACTCGCTAAGCGCCATGCGGATGGCCATCGCCTCGGTTGGATTGAGTGTCGACTGCCCCGCGTAAACATCGAGGAGTGCATTCAGCTTGAGCCGGCTGCGACGTGCGTCAACGTATACAGCGTCCGCATGCTCGCGCGTGATTTCTATCTTCCAGTAATTCGCAACCAGCGCCGACGGCAAAATTTGCAGAAGGGCGCTGTCGCGCGCGATAAGCCACTCTGCATTAGATGGCTTTAAGATCCGACCTTCTGGAAGTACCGGTGGCGTCCACGGCGCGACAGGGCTGGCTCTCGGTTTCTGGTCGAGGATGTCAACGATAGATTTTATGGTCGCCAGCGTCAGATCGCAGTTCCTAATGTCCCTGCGTACCGTTGCAATGTTTTCGTAACTCTCCGCCTTCAGTTTCTCTGCAATCGAGGCGGCTTGATGCCGATGATGAAAGTATTCGACCAACTGCTCGAGGCCGATTGCAATCAATAACCCTATGGTGATGGTCGCAATATGGATGACAAAGCTTTTCCATGTGTGAATCGGCTCGTAGGGAGCGTGAACATCGAGCATAGGCGCTGATATCTCCGGGTTAGAATGGATTTCGGCATCGGAGAGCACTGCACCCTGCGGAATATTGGCAAATTCCTGTGGTGTTTCTTCTGCAGCGCTATCGACCATGCACGGGGTCTCGGTTGGGTTTCTCGACAGCGTACCGTAAGACTCGGGCGTCTGCTTCTGTGCGGCTATTTCAAGCTCTCCAGCTTCCGGTATTGGCCGGGAACCGCCCCATACCCGTCCCAATAGCGGTCGGTCAGCGCCAAAACTTGAGAGCTACCGACATGGGACCGGTGTTGACCCGTTTCTGCCGTTCGTGACCGGCAGGTTTGGAGACACCAATCATGCGACAGGACGTAACCCTCTTACGACTTGGGCAAATTCATCTTGCGCCGAAACACATTGAAGGGAGGGTCATTCGCCGGAATCCGGGCACTCACGCGGCGCGATGGTGCACTGATTCAGTTGGGGAAGTCGAGCTTGCGTTCGATTTCCTGAAATCGCGGTTCCCCACGCAACGGATCAAGTAGAAAATCCATTTTCAACCAAGCGAGCCCCGGGTCTCTTAGCCGATAAGCGGTTTCTAGCCAATTGAGGGCATTCGGTATTTCGCCTTTTTGGGCGTAGATAGACGCATACTGATAGGCCATAGCGTCACCTGAATCCGCTTTCATCTGCGCAAGCATCGCCTGCGCTTCGGCTTTATCTCCGCGCTTCTCACTAACAATAGCAACACACATTTGGCCCACCCAGGAAAGCGGTGGTGTCGCGCACGATTCGTGCGCTGCCTCTAGATTCCCTAGCCCGAGATAAGAAAGTCCACGCATCGCGTGTGTCCAGTGGATATTCGGATCAAGGCTCAACGCACGATCAAATGCGGCGATTGCCTCAGGGTATCGATGACTAAAATAAAACGCATAACCCAGCCCGTCATAAGAGTCCGCATGGACAGGATCTAATATCACCGCACGCTGGGCGATGGCGATCGCCGAATCTGCATGCCCCATCCGCGCAAGAAAATCTGCGTAGTCTCCAAGTATACGAAAGTCGCCTGGCGATAGCGTCTGCGCCCGATCGTACTCGGTCATGCTGTGCTTAAACTCGAGGAGGCTGCGGTCATATATTCCTGCCAAAGCACGGTGGGCATCCGCAAGGTCCGGCGCGAGCTGTACCGCCCTTTCGGCAATTGCACGCGCCTGTTCGGCCACTTTGCGAGCAGTGGCGGCGGCCTCATAACTACCGGCAAAATTGGCGAGAGAAAGCGCCTTGCCTGCATAGGCCTTCGCATACCGAGGGTCAAGGCGGATCGCCTCGTCATAGGCTGCTATTTCAGCCAAGTTCGTTTCCTTGCTGACCACATTCGTCCCTCGAGCCTTCAGGTAGGCATCGAAAGCGAGTGGGTTACGTGTTCCCCCGAGTTCCACGGCTGTGGACGCATCAACAAGCAGAGTTGATTGCAGCTCTTTCGTCACGGCATTTGCAATTTCGGTCTGCAACGCGAGCACATTCTTAAGATCGCGGTCGTACGTGTGCGACCAGATGTGAAATCCTGTCACGGCATTGATAAGCTGGGCGGTAATCCGGATTTGACCGCCGTCCTTGCGCACGCTTCCCTCTAAAACCGCCCCGACATTAAGTTGGTGAGCAATGGTGGCAACATCCGCGCCCTTGTCTTTGAAACTGAACGACGAGGTGCGTGCGGCAACCTGCAGCCCGCGAATGCTCGCGAGTGCGTTGAGGAGTTCCTCGGAAAGTCCGTCAGAGAAATAGTCCTGCTTCGGATCGCCGCTCATGTTTGTGAACGGCAGTACAGCGACCGAATGTTCGGGCGGGGTAAATGCAGTTGGCCCCGGTGGAACAACTCGGACGGCAGCACCCGCAGTCGGAGTTGTTTGCGCGGCGACGGTGGGTCCTGGGGTAGAGGCGGCACGACGGCTCGACAGCCATAGACGGTCAGCTACCAACCCAGCAACTGACAAACCAACCACAGACGCCACGACGATGACTGTGCGGTTCACCGAACGGGTGGATAATCGAGGTTTATCTGTAGGCGAAATCGCAGCGGCGGCTGCCGTCACTGCCGGAGCTTGTATGGCAACCCGTACCGCAGCAATCAGTTTCGGCATTGCGCGAGCGGCGTTGTCTCCGCTGGCATCCAACCACTGTGATGTGTTCAGAAAGTACTCAAGACCCGCAGGTAACGGGGCTTTATCGATGCGCAACGAGACCACCGGGTGGCGCTTCGAGGCCGCACGCTCTACCTCGCGAACAACATGCGGCGAAGTTGCCGCATCCTGCGATAGGATGAGGACAATCGCCTTGGCCGCGTCGATGGCATGAACGATTTCATCGGCGTAGAAAGTGCCCGGTGTAACGTCTCGGGGCGCAATCCAGCAGGTCACACCGGCTCGTTCCAGAGCCGCACAGACGTTCTCCGCGACGGTGCTGTTTGGCGAGGCGTAGCTTATGAATACGTCGAGTGTGGCGGAATGCCCGCCATTAGTCTGCTCTTCGCCGTCGCCTTCAGCCACGCCGACCCCCTCCGACATTTACATCATGTTGGCAGATGCGCCCGGTGTTTATCAAAGTTTAGGGAAAATCCGCTGCCCTTCGGGTCGAACGTCGGCTTTTGAGCGGGCAGATCAGGTACCGCAATGTCGGGTCGTGGCCGGGAGGCGACTGTTCCACTGGGTCGAGCATTTAAGATTGCCAGGATTAAGTCACCTGCGACCGTCACCGTGGTCCAATGTACACCGTCGGGAAATTGACAGGGGGGCAGGCGCGGACAACGCCGAGAAAATGGACTGGCTCGATTCGCTCTAATCTTGAGAGTTAGCCTTGCCTTCGGGGTGCTTCTGGATTTTCGACCGTAGATGACGGTGCCTGACCTACAGCCTGCGAAAAATGTCGGAGCATGATCGCCAACTCATGAAATGCAGCCTGATCCAACGTTAGCCGATCTCCTACCTGCACTTGCTTTGACTCGATGATTTCTGCAAGTGCGCATGCAAACGGGGCTTCGGCCGCCGTAAACTCTGCAATGTTTGAGATGCCAAATCGCCGCCGAAAAAACTGCGACATACGGTGGATTGCTGGCCGGCCCGCTGCTGCGATCCGTTCGAAAATGTCGGCTGGATCCTCCCCAACAAATAGAGCGAGGTGAATCTCGCGAGGTTCCTCACCCACGCCTTCGATTATCGCGTTTAGGAATTGTTTATTGGTCGCTTTCTGCCGTTCGGCGCGAATTCGGGTTTCAAGACCACGAAGGGCATCGATAACTACCACCTGATCGGCGTCACGACTCTCTGGCCAAATTTCGAGATTAGGCTGAATATCGCTTGCCGGGTCGATACTACCAATCACTTCCAGAAACAAGTCGCGAGACTCTCTAGGCGTATCCTTGACCAGTTTCCGCGTGGACAGGTGATACCAAATCTCGAACAGCTCCCAAATCTCGTGTACCGAATGAAATTGTCGCTTCTCCATCGTGATGCGCAAGTTCTCCACTGCGTCGCGAAACTGTTCCTCACTCATGGACCTGTAGTTTCGGAGCTGCACGCGGAGAGGTTGGTCTGCGTCCGCCGCGGTCCCAAAGATACCGAATTCAGTCGCCAAACTATTCGCATCGTAGGTCTGGCCTCGAACGTAAGCAGCAAAGCTAGGGGAAACGGGCCATTCGTGGGCGTCAGCCTCGAATTTAAGGCCCTGAATCAAAGTATGTATCCCCGGCGGCTCATCCTCTTTGCCATCCGCCTTGCCCTTTCCCCGCTTCCGTTCCCGCAGGACCAAGGCCATACCTAAGTCACTCTGCAGAAAAGTGCGGTTCACAAGGGCTGCGTTTGACGGGTCCTTACTCACGGCCATAGCGTGAAAGGTAATGGCAGAAAACAACTTCATCAAGGAAGCGGTTTTGCCCTGAGGCCATTGCATCCCTGACAATATGGCGTTTATCTCGTCGAGAATTGCTCGAATCGTTCGCAGATTCGTTAGACATTTCTGCTCGAATAGACTGAGTGCGTATGCCTTAGTTTCAAGAATGGCGGCTCGAACCCTATCATTCGAATATCCGTTCACCACGCCTTGGAAAACGTCTTCCACGGCAGGTGCGACATCAAATGCGCGGGAGATGATCCGCTCCCTGTAGTCACGATAGCCAGGCAAAGCTAGTGCCCGCTCCTCGTCTGCTATCAAGACTACATGCAGGTGCGCCTCATCGAGCAGAGACACAATGAAACCAAATAGAACTTTAAAATCTCCGCCGAAGCGTTCGACGTCGTCAATGCATATCACCGTGTGATCCGGCCTCACGTCAGCCTTGAGTTTGATGTCTTGTGGTTCGACCTTCACCCAACGGAGAAGGGCTCGTCCGACAACAGTACCGGTTTCTTGAAGTAAGCCGGGGCCCCAATCCTGTATTGACGCTACGAACAGAGCTCGCTCGAGCTCTTCCAGCGTGATTAAGCCGGCCACAGAAAAGGTGATGTCCTTCTTGCCTTCCGGCATCGCTCTGTTCTTAAATTGATTCCAAAAAAAGGACTTGCCCACGCCCCATGCACCGCGCAGCACCACCGCATAAGTTGGCGACGGGGTATTAAGATATTGAGTGATCTTCTGGTCGATACCTTCAGTAGACATGCCATGACTCCGCGAGAGGCCAAAGAGGATTGTAATGCCATGCAGCTGGGATGCGCTGCTGGTCGATATGAAGAAGCGCCTGCGGTGCTCACAGTGCGGCAAGCGACGATGCGGCGCCATGGTGCGGCACGAGACGAAACGGGATGGCTGAGCATTGGAACTGGTGGGACCGCCATCGACCCGTTGTAGCCCCTGGCGAGCGACCGCCTTTCGGCAACGACCAAATTCCACTATTCGTGCGTACCCTTCGGATATCCGCAACTGGGGCACGCCTTCATCTCCATAAACCGCGTCAGCCAACTACCCGCATTTTCTTTGCTCATCGATCGGATAAGAAGATTCTCCTTGCAACGGAAACACCGCGCGGCGCAAATCATCGCGATAAGCACAATCACGAAAATTAAGGCGGCAGCGCTCTCAATTACGAGTGGAGGCACCCCTGTCACCGATGCAATGGCATTTGGTGCAAGGCTCCCAACGGCTGCAACAACAATCAAGTAACCGGGGATCCATAGCCTCCAACGATGCATTGGCGTAACTGGAAAATTCTCTGTTGCCTGCATATGTGCGCCAGTCTAACGGATGTTCTAAGTGACCGCTTTCTGGCGGTGACTTCCGTCATGCCAACGGCGGGTGTTGGCCGATCTGAGCCGGATGCCTTTCCCGAAACCGGTCGGTCAGGGCCAAAATGTGAGAGCTACCGGTAAGGGACCGGTGTCGACCGCCGGTCGGGATTGACAGCTTTCGGGAAGAGTACCGGCAGACCTAGGGCGGAAAGTTCAGTCTTGCCTCAATTGCCTTGAATTCGGGCTCGCTACGAATGGGATCGAGCTCCCAGGCGACTCTAATCACCTGCAAGTCCGGGCTGCGCTCCTGCTCGGCTTTGGATAGTGTTTCCAGCGCCGCCCGCTTTTCGCCGATGGCGGATGCACTGAGCCCGACGTGTACCTGTACTCCATTAAATCAAATGACGGGGGAGAAACCCTGCAGCCAACCGTGGACATAACAGCGGAGCAACTCGCCTATCCCACCGAGGGTGGCATCATGAGGCAGGACCCGTTTCCTTCGGCCTCCGTCTCCTTGGATGGCACTATCAATGTGGTGACCTATGACTGCCGGTTTCGCCCGAACTGCGCAACGAACGATATTGTCATGACGACGAGCAAGGATGGCGTCAATTGGACCCCCATCACGAGAATTCCGATTGACTGTGTTGGAAGTGGCGTCGACCATTTTTTAGCCGGCATTGCGGCTCCCGGATTTCTCGATGTCTTGCAAGGAGCTACGTCTTCGGAGCTTGCGGTCGACTACTACTACTCTCCTGACGCCGCGACCTGTGACCCCACCTCGGGTGCGGGTTGCCAACTGTACGCGGGTTTCATTTCGTCGAACGACCGCGGCAAGACATGGGACAAACGCACGAAGGTTTTGGTCCGATGAATATCGCAACTGATCTCACGACAACTATTTTTGGGCAGTTCGTGGCCAACGAAATTACCGCCGTGTATGTTATCGGTCACCCTCAGGGGATCTATTCCTTGGCGCGCCACCCCGGTTCCGATGGGGAGCTTAATCAAGCGATATATTCTGCTAAGTTCTTCCAATAAAGTGGATTCTAAAATTCGGGTATCCCATAAGCTTGGCGGCTAAAACCGCCAGGCTGCGGCACTCGCGCAATTGCTGCAGCACTCGGGCGAGAATTGACGGAGCGGGTCACTCCGCCTAGCATACCTTGCGCTAGATGCGCCAGGCGTTGACAAGAATGCGGTTCGATGACGGCGCCGCCTTTACAACAACTCCAATTCACTCAGGGGGAAATTTATGACAGTTAAATACAGTCTCGCCGCCTGCGCGGCGTTCGTGGTCCTTTCGTTCGCAAGCGCCGCGGCGAACGCGGACGAGCATGCCTACAAAGAAGGACCGGTCGTCAACGTGTCCGCGATTCGGACCGAACCCGGAAAGTTCGACGAGTATATGGAGTTCCTCGACACCACATGGAAGGCGGCCCAGGAGGCGGCGAAGAAGGCCGGCTATGTCATCAGCTACCGCGTGGTCACGGTGGAGCCGCGCGGTGAAAACGATCCGGACCTTTACCTTGTGGTCAACTACAAGAACTGGGCGGCCATGGACGACTCGACCGCCAAGACGGATGCGATCATGAAGCAGGTGGTAGGCTCATTGGCCGCGGCTAACCAGGGCGCAGTTGATCGCGGCAAGATTCGCAGAGTTTTGGGCTCGTGGACGGGCCAGGAGCTTCTTCTGAAATAGCGCGGGAATATGCGGGTGAATGCCGCGAACCGTCGCGGAAAGCCGGGCGCGAGGCCCGGCTTGCCGCTATTCCGCGCCCTGCCGAGCGCCGCGACGATGCTCATGAGGCGCTTGGTCTCGGATTTAGAAATTTGCGTTAGAAAAAATTCCGGCGGGACAGGGTTTCCACAGGCACAAATCTTGACGGACAAGCCGGCTTACCAATTAACGGATAGTACATTTGGCGGCACCGCTTTCCTGTGGGGTAGCTAAGCGCCTGCGAGCATTGAGCCTGGTTGGAGCGTCTGCTATCGGGCGAATATTATGAACTCGCGTATGCCTGCTGTTGGCCGATTTTTGCCGGATGACCTTCACGATACCAGACGTTCGCCACGGGCATTCTCGGGTCGTGATTACCCCATCGCGGTCACCCGCAAAATTAGCGCTGTTAAATTCGGTAGCTTCGAGCAGAACGGTCGGATTGGAGCAGCCAATCGGTCGCTGATCGGCTGGAGACGCTTGATAGGTCGCACGGTCTCCGTCGAAAAGAGCCCCAAGGCAAAGGTGTACCCAAGAGTGTACCTAGACGGAAATCTCAACACGCGTAAGTAATTGGTCGGGGCGACAAGATTCGAACTTGCGACCCCTTGCACCCCATGCAAGTGCGCTACCAGGCTGCGCCACGCCCCGACCGAGAAACGAATGATAGCCGAAAAGGCCGGCGGGAACTTAAGTGCCGTGCCGCTAGCGGCGAAGAATCTTGATCAGCTCTTCGAGCTCGAGACGCATTTGATGGATGAGCTGCTGGCTCTGATTCAAATCGACCTGTGCCTCGCCGCCCGTGAGGCGATTACGGGCACCGCCAATCGTAAAGCCCTGCTCATACAAGAGGCTGCGGATCTGCCGAATGACCAAGACGTCCTGACGCTGGTAATAGCGGCGATTGCCGCGCCGTTTGACCGGCTTGAGTTGCGGAAATTCCTGCTCCCAGTAGCGAAGCACGTGCGGCTTGACCCCGCACAGATCGCTCACTTCGCCGATCGTGAAGTACCGCTTGCCCGGAATCGGCGGCAATTCGCTGTTATTGCTTGGTTCCAGCATACGCCTCTACGCGGGCCTTCAATTTCTGGCCGGGCCGGAAGGTGACAACGCGGCGCGCGCTGATCGGAATCTCTTCGCCGGTTTTCGGGTTGCGCCCCGGGCGCCGATTCTTGTCGCGCAAGTCGAAATTTCCGAATCCGGACAATTTCACCTGCTCGCCGGAGGACAGCGCCGCGCGGATCTCTTCGAAAAAAAGATCGACGAGTTCACGTGCTTCACGCTTGTTGAGACCCAATTGATCGAATAGGGCCTCGGCCATCTCTGCCTTGGTCAGGGCTGCCATGCTCATTGATCTCTTATTGTGGCGCTCAAAACATCCCGTAACCGGGCGACTACTGCGTTCACCACGGAATCTGCGTCAACGTCGGTAAGAGTGCGGGATGAATCCTGTAAAATCAAGCCTAAAGCGATACTTTTTCGTCCAGAATCTACGCCTGGGCCTCGGTAGACGTCGAACACCCGCAGTTCGACCAAGAGATCCGAGGCGCTAACACTAACATTTTCACGAAGGACTGCGAGCGTCACTGTTTCATCCACCACCACCGCGAGATCGCGTCGCACACTGGGGAACTTAGAAATATTATTAAATATCAATTTCTTACATACGAATGCTGATTGTGTTTCTAATTCAAATAAAAAGAGCGTGTTGGTCAAATTCAGGGTCTTGATGAGCTGCGGATGCAGTTCGCCGAGCCAACCGATCGGCGTCTCGCCGCGAAAAATTCTTGCCGCGCGGCCGGGCCGTAAACACGGCAGCGAATCTGGCTCGAAGCGCACGGTAGGTCCATCACCGGTGAGCGCAAGTACATTCTGCACATCCGCTTTTACGTCATAGAAATCCAGCGGCTCGCGTGCACTCGCCCACTGTTCTGGCCAACGCGCGCCGGTGGCCACGGCGCACAGCGTTTCGACTTCGCGCAAGCCGCCGCCGCTTACGTCAAATTTTTTGCCCATCTCGAACAGGCGCACGCGGGACTGCTGCCGGCGCAAATTCTCTCGGCACGCTACAACAAGACCGCTCCACAACGATACACGCATCTCGCTCAATTCCGCGGAGATCGGATTCACCAGCGATAGGCCCCGCGAGTCCGGAAACAGCAGACGCTGCACCGCCGGATCGACGAAACTGTAGGTGATCGCTTCCCTATATCCGCTGTCGACCATGGAGATCAGCAGCCGATTTTCCTCGACGCGCAATTCACTGGCGTATCCCGCCACCTGCGGGGCAATCGCATGACTCTCGGCGATGCTGTCGAACCCGCGCAGCCGCGCCACCTCTTCGATCAGATCCGCCTCGATTCTGATGTCAAAGCGGTGCGGCGGGCATTCCACGCGCCACCCTTCGGGATCGGGCTCGACATGCTCGGCTATGGCTCTCATCAGCGAGCGCACCTCTTCATCCGGCACCGTAGCGCCAAGCAGTCGCTGCAACCGGCCGCGACGCAATCGAACCCACAGCCGCGGCTCGGCGGCATCGCGCGCCCTGGTCACCTGCAACGGCCCAGCCTCACCACCGGCAATGTCGAGCAGCAGCGCCGTCGCCCGCTCAAGCGCGACGGCAGGCAGGCAGGGATCGACGCCGCGCTCGAAGCGTTGCGCGGCATCGGTGAAAAGGCCCAACCGGCGGGCGCGGCCGGCGATCGCATCGGGCATGAAATGCGCGCACTCGAGCAACACCTCGGTGGTCGCATCGCCTATGGCGGTGGTGCGTCCACCCATGATGCCTGCAAGGCCGATCGCGCCGCTCTCATCGGCGATCACCATAAAATCAGGATCGAGCACATACTCGCCGTCATCGAGCAGGGTGATGCGTTCGCCCTGCTTCGCCGCTCGAACCGTGATCGGCCCGGACAGACGCGCAAGATCGTAGGCATGGAGGGGTTGTCCAAGCTCGATCATTACGTAGTTGGTGACATCGACGATCGGAGAAATCGAATTGATGCCGACGCGGCGCAGACGCTCGCTCAGCCAGAAGGGCGATTTAGCCTGCGGCATGACGCCGCGAATCACCCGCGAAGCGAACAGCGGGCAGCCGGACGCCGATGCGATCCCGACCGGGAACACATCTTGATGGGCGGCGGCGACCGGAGTGGCGTGGTACTTGAGATAGCGCCGCTCGCGCGCCGCGGTGTAGTCGCGCGCAACGCCGAATACGCTCATGCAGTCGCCGCGGTTGGGCGTGGCATTGATGTCGATCACCGCATCGTCGAGATCCAAAGCCTCGCGCACGTCGCGATTGACGTCGAGCGTTGAGGGCAATTCCAGGATTCCGTCGTACTCATCGCCCAAACCGAGCTCGCGCGCCGAACACAACATGCCCATCGAGTCCAGGCCGCGCAGCTTTGCGCGCTTGATGCTGATATTGCCCGGCAAATGCGCGCCGACCATCGCCACCGCAACTTTGAGACCCGCCCGCACGTTTTTGGCGCCGCAGATGATTTGCAGTCGATTGATGCCATCGGTGGTCACCAGACATACCGACAGTTTCTCGGCATCCGGGTGACGGCTCACTTCGAGCACCTCGCCCACGACGACGCCGGTGAACGGCGGCGCCACCGGTGCCACGGATTCCACCTCCAATCCGGCGAGAGTGAGCTGCGTGGCGAACTGCGATGCCGTAGCCGCAAGCGGTGTGAATTCCCGGATCCACGAATGGGTGATCTTCACGGGAACTGCTTCAAGAACTGCAAATCGTTGTCGAAGAACAGGCGCAAATCATCCACGCCATAACGCAGCATAGTGAGCCGCTCGATCCCCATGCCGAACGCGTATCCCTGCCAAAGTTCGCCGTCGATACCCGCCGCCGCGAGCACATTGGGATGAATCATTCCGCAACCCAGAATCTCGAGCCATCCGGTGTGCTTGCAGACCCGGCAGCCGGCGCCACGGCAGAACACGCATTCGATGTCCACCTCGGCGGACGGTTCGGTGAACGGAAAATAGGATGGCCTCAGACGCATCCCCAAGGGCTGCTCGAAGAAACGCTCGACAAAGGTATGCAGCATCGCCTTCAAATTCGCGAAGCTCACGTTCTCACCGACGACGATGCCCTCGACCTGGTGGAACATGGGCGTGTGCGTCATGTCCGAGTCGCAGCGATATACCCGCCCCGGCGCAATGAGGGACAGCGGCGGCTTTTGCGCGCGCATGGCGCGAATCTGCACCGGCGATGTATGCGTGCGCAGGAGCCTGCCGTCGGGAAAATAGAACGTATCGTGCATGGCGCGCGCAGGATGATTCCGCGGAATATTGAGCGCCTCGAAATTGTGAAAATCATCCTCGATTTCCGGTCCGGTGGCGATCTGGAATCCCGCCTGCAGGAAAATCCGCTCGATTCGCAGGCGCGTGCGAGTCACGGGGTGCAGGCTCCCCGGCTCCTGCCCGCGGCCCGGCAGGGTCACATCGACGGCGCCCGCGGCGAGCTCGGCGCGCAGTGCCTCCCGCTCCAGGCTTTCGCGTCGCGCCTCCAAGGTCTGGTGAATCGCGGCCTTCGCATCGTTGATTTTTTGCCCGGCGGCCGGGCGCTCGGCGGCGGGCAGCCTTCCCAAGCCCTTGAGCTGCTCCGTGAGCAGGCCTTTTTTGCCGAGGAGCCGTACCCGCACGTCCTCCAAGGCTGAGATATCGCGAGCCGCGGCCGCATCGGCGAGCGCTTGCTCAACGAGTGTGGAAAGATTTTCCTGAGTGGCCATTGACGATGTCTCAAGGCCCGGGCGGAAATTGGCCTCGATCGGCCAAATCCGCCCGGGTCCTCGAATGTCTCCAGCCCTAGAGGCTCGCCTTGACTTTCTCTGCGATTGCCGTGAATGCCGGCATGTCGTGCACGGCAAGGTCCGCGAGCACCTTGCGATCGATGGCCAGACCCGCCTTGTTCAACCCGTCGATCATCGTGCTGTAGGTCAGACCGCACAGCCGTGCGGCGGCATTGATGCGCGTGATCCATAACGCACGGAACTCGCGTTTCTTCTCGCGCCGCCCGCGATACGCGTACTGGCCCGCCTTGATGACGGCTTGCTTGGCGGTGCGGAACACCTTGCGCCGGGCATTGAAATAACCCTTCGCCTTCTTGAGGATTTTCTTATGCCGCCGACCTGCGACGACCCCGCGTTTAACTCGTGCCATATTCTTTTAACTCCTTGATCAAGCGAACGGAAGCATTTGCTTCACGCGGTTCATGTCCGTCTCATGCACGCCACTCTCGCGACGCAGCTGACGCTTACGCTTGCTCGGTTTCTTGGTAAGAATATGACGACGGTGGGACTGACCGCGCTTGAAGCCATTCGCTGTTTTGCGAAAACGCTTCGACGCGGCCTTCTTGGTTTTCAATTTAGGCACGTTCGACTCCTGATTTTTTAGCCCTGTTCACAGGCACTCGATGAGAATCCTGACGATTCCCTCGTGTACCGCTGCAGGCGGGTGGCTGGCTTGTTTAAGGCCGGCCGCTCACTTCTTTTTGGGCCCGAACACCATGACCATCTGCTTGCCCTCCATCAGCGGACTCTGCTCGACCACCGAATAGGGGGCGAGATCCTCAGAAATCCGCGTCAAGAGCCGCCGGCCGATGTCCTGGTGCACGAGTTCACGGCCGCGGTAACGCAAGGTCACCTTGGCCTTATCACCCTCGGTCAGGAAGCGGACGATGCTACGCAGCTTAACCTGGTAGTCGGCCTCCTCCGTCCCGGGACGAAACTTTACTTCCTTTACTTGAATCTGCTTCTGCTTTCGCTTCGCCGCGTGTGCCTTCTTGTTTTGCTCGAACAAGAATTTGCCGAAATCCATCACTCGAACGACTGGGGGCTCCGCCATCGGCGAAACCTCGACGAGATCCAGTGCTTGCGAGCCTGCCATTTGTAGCGCTTCTGCGCGCGTCATGACCCCTGCTTGGCTTCCATCCGCTGCGATCACACGCACCGATGGTGCGGAGATCTCCTCATTGCGCCTTACGCGCTTCGACGTTGCGATACGCGATCCTCCAAAACAAGACGGCCGCGGCTCGCGACTTCGTCGCAAAGCAAGGCGCTGAGCTCGCTAAGCCCCAAACTGCCTAAGTCTTTGCCACCGCGCGTGCGTACGGCCAGGGTATGTCCCTCGACCTCCCGGTCGCCGGCGACCAGGAGGAAAGGGACACGCTTTAGTGTGTGCTCGCGGATTTTAAAGCCTAGCTTCTCATACCTCAAGTCCGTTTCTACCCGAAGCCCCTGATTTTTCAGGTTTTCTGCAACTTCTTGGCAATATTGGTCTTGCGCGTTGGTAATTCCCATGATTACGGCCTGCACCGGCGAGAGCCAAGTGGGCAATTTACCGGCATGGTGTTCGATCAAAATGCCGATAAAGCGCTCCAGCGACCCGAACATGGCTCGATGCAGCATTACCGGGGTATGACGCTGGCTGTCCTCGCCGATGTAAGTCGCCCCGAGCCTGGAAGGCAGATTTGGATCGACCTGGAGGGTGCCGCATTGCCACTCGCGGCCGATGGCATCCCGCAGCACGAACTCCAGTTTCGGCCCGTAAAAAGCGCCCTCGCCCGGGTTGAGCGTGGTCTCAATGCCGGCGGCCGCGGCGGCCTGCTTGAGCGCTCCTTCGTAGATATCCCAGGTTTCATCCGATCCGACCCGTTTGGCCGGTCGATCGGAGAACTTGATGCGCACGTCCTCGAAGCCAAAATCCCGATAGATGCTCAAAATCAGCTGCGTCACCCGAACCGATTCTTCGGTAATTTGCGCGACCGAGCAAAATATGTGGGCATCGTCTTGAGTAAATGCACGCACCCGCATCAGCCCGTGCAGGGCCCCGGAGGGTTCGTAGCGATGCACTTTGCCGAATTCGGCGATGCGCAGCGGTAATTCCCGATAGCTGCGTAATCCCTGCTTGAAGACTTGGATGTGCCCGGGGCAATTCATGGGCTTGATCGCGAAGATGCGCTCATCGGGCGTCTTGGTCATGAACATGTTGTCGCCGAAATTCGCGATATGGCCTGACTGCACCCATAGTTCGCGATCCATGATTTCCGGCGTGTTGACTTCCAGGTAGCCTGCTTCGGTCTGGCGCTCCCGCATATAGGCAATTAGCTGCTGAAACAGCGCCCAGCCCTTGGGGTGCCAAAATACCGCGCCGGGAGCCTCATCCTGCAAATGGAACAGGTCCAATTCCTTGCCGATGCGGCGATGGTCCCGCTTTTCCGCCTCCTCCAAACGCGTCAAGTAATCCTTCAGCTGCTTTTCGTTGGCCCATGCCGTGCCATAAATTCGCTGCAACATCTCGTTGCGCGAATCGCCGCGCCAATAGGCCCCCGCCACCTTCATGAGCTTGAAGGCCTTCAACTTTCCGGTGCTCGGCACATGCGGTCCGCGGCACAGATCCTCCCAGTCACCCTGGCCATAGAGGCTGATGGGCTCATTCGAGGGGATGGCGGCGATGATTTCGGCCTTGTAATGTTCGCCGAGCCTCTTGAAGTGCGCCACGGCGGCATCGCGCGGCAGAACCCGGCGATGCACCTTCAGATCCTTCGCCGAGATCTCGACCATGCGCTTCTCGATCGCGGCCAAATCGTCGCTCGAAAACGGCCTCTTATAGGCAAAATCGTAGTAAAAACCGTCCTCGATCACCGGACCAATGGTGACCTGCGCCTCCGGATACAGCTCCTGAACCGCGTTCGCCAAGAGGTGCGCCGTCGAATGGCGGATGATTTCGAGGCCCTCGGGATCCCGGTCGGTGATGATGCTCAGCTTGGCATCGCGCTCGATCAGCGTCGAGGTATCCACCAAGGCTCCGTCGAGCTTGCCGGCGAGCGCCGCCTTGGCAAGTCCCGGGCCAATACCGGCCGCCACCTCGGCCACGCTGACCGGGTGATCGAAGTCCCTGCGGCTGCCGTCGGGAAGTGTGATTACGGGCATACATTCATCTTAGCAAACGCAGGCCGTCCTGGACCCGCGCCCTTCGAGCAAGTGGTGCGCGCTAGTGGGATCGAACCACTGACCCCCACCATGTCAAGGTGATGCTCTACCGCTGAGCTAAGCGCGCTCGAAGGGCGCGAAAGATACCGGATTCGGCGTCGCCGATAAAGAGCAAGCCGCTGAAATTGCGCAATTTCATCTAGGACTCGGCCGGCCGCGGACCGGCGGACGGCGTCTCGAGCGGCGGCTCAGGCAGGCGATTTGCCGGATTCAAGGAGCACCGAAATTGAGTTTCCCCGATCGTCACGACGTCTCCGTTGCTCAAGATTTGGCGGGAGACCTTTCGACCGTTCACGATGACCCCGTTGGTGCTGTTCAAATCCTCGATGATGAGTTCACGCGTACCCTTGAGGAGCAAGGCGTGATTCCGGCTCACCGATTGCGAATCGATGTGCAATTCGCATTCCGCGGCTCGGCCGATGCGGGTCCGGCGCCCCAAGGGATAGGAGATTTGCGGCTCGCCATCGAGGCGGATGAATTCGGCCGACCAATCCGCGCCCAACGCGGGACCGGCCGCCGGCGCCGGTGCGGCGCCAAGCCTTTCGATACTGGTCTGAATGCGCCCCAAGGCGTTTGCATTGTTGCTCTCGCTGCGCTCCAGTCGGCGAATCAGGAATTCTCTCTCTTGCAAAGCGCCGCGAGTTCGTTCCAGTGTCGCACGCAGATTGCGGTTTTCTTCGCTGAGTTGCTCCACACTCGAGGCTTTGAGCGCCAAATCGTCGTTCGCGCGCTTCAGGTCCGCCTGAATCGACTGGATCGGCCGGCGCGCCTCGTTCAAATGCGCCATGAGCACGGCCAATTCCTCCTCATGCGTTGCCGCCTCGGCTTTCAGCTGCGCAACCTGTTTCGCCTCCGCCGAGGTCGCGGCCCGCGCTTCGGCGAGTTCCCGATCGCGTGCCTCGATCTGGCCGCGCATACGCTCGCTTTCCGCCTCGAGCGCCTCGACGCGCGCCGCGAACTCCTCGCGCGCGCGCGCGCTCTCCCTGAGGTCTTGCACGCCCCTGGCGAGCGCCGCCGTATCTACCGCGGCTGCGCCGCGCAGATTGGCGATTGTCTCTTCCTGCTCGATGAGTTTGCCGCTCAGCGCCGCGGCCGTCTGCTTGAGCCGATCGCGCTCCGCTTGCAGCAATCCGTGCCCGGCGCGCACCGCACTCATCTTTGCATCCCATTCCAGGAACGTATTTTGATCAAAGCCGCGGCGCCATTCGCGCGTGCGCAGAATTTCCAGATATGCGCTCGCTTGCCCGGTTGCCGCGCCCAATTCTTGTCGCGTCTCAGAAAGTTCCGCTTCACCTCGCTTTATCTTCTCCCCGAGCGAGGTCTCAGATCGCCGGACCTCCTGCAATTCAAGCGCACCCGCCTCGATCTCGCTTCGCAGCGCCTGGACTTCGGCTTCCAGCTGCGCGCTCGCCTGAGAACGGGCCTCGAGCGCAGGAACCACTTTTGCGTGCTCCCGCTGCAGCGCGTAAAGCTGCGCGTCGCGCTCACCGAGCGAATGCAGCAGCTGCACGATCGTCGCGTCGCGCGCCGCAAGCGATTCCCGCAGCATCCTCACTTCGTTTTGCTGGCGCTCCGCGTCGCGCTGAATCTCCTCGACGCGGGCGCGGGAAGCCTCCCCGGCCGCGTTCCTCTCGGCGAGCGCGACATCCAACTCGCGCGTTCGACGCTGCTCGGTCGCCAGAGCCGATTGCGCGGCCGCCAATTCGGCGCCGAGCGCATTCGCGCGTGAAACGGCTTCGGCCTCCGCGTCGCGCGCCTTCTCGTACATTCGGCTGAGCAACTCGTACTCGGCGCCCTGCCGCGCAATTCGATCTTCGATCGAACGCACGCTTTCGGCAAGCATTGGCAGATCGACCCGCGGCGGGCGCGCAAAATCCGAGGGCGCGATCCGGTTCGCGGCGACTGCCGAGGCCGTCGACGGAGCCGCCTGCTCGAGCGGCACCGCATCATCCTCCATATCCTGGTCAGCGGTCTCGCCCTCGAGGATCGGCAGCCTGTCTGTCCGATCGAGATCCGATTCCCCGGGTTGCCTATGGTTCGGTGACATCGGCTCTCCCAGACCTAGCCGGCCAGCGTCGTCGGCATGCCGAACGCCGAGTGGCGCAACCTGTGAATCTCGTCCCGTAGACGCGCTGCCTGCTCAAACTCAAGATTTCGCGCCAGCTTCAGCATCTCGGCTTCCAGTTTTTTGATCCGCTTCAGCGCCTGCTCGGGCGCCAGCAGCGAATAGTCGCCGATCGACTCGCGTACCTCGGCGGCCTGCACGGCACGCGCGCCCTCCATCACATCGCTCACCGCCTTGACGATGGTGCGCGGAGTTATGCCGTGCTGCGCATTGAATTCGATCTGCTTGTTGCGCCGCCGATCCGTTTCCGCGATCGCCCGATCGATCGAACCGGTCTTGAGATCCGCGTACAAAATGGCCTTGCCGCGCACATTGCGTGCCGCGCGGCCGATGGTCTGGATCAACGAGCCTTCGGATCGCAGGAACCCCTCTTTGTCGGCATCGAGGATGGCGACCAGGGATACCTCGGGCATATCGAGGCCCTCGCGCAGCAAATTGATGCCGACGATGACGTCGAATTTTCCCAGGCGCAGATCGCGGATGATTTCCGAGCGCTCCACGGTCTCGATATCCGAATGCAGGTAGCGCACCTTCACAGCGTGTTCGCTGAGATATTCGGTCAGGTCCTCCGCCATCCGCTTGGTGAGCGTGGTGACCAGCACGCGCTCTCCCGCTTGAGCGCGCAGTCGGATCTCCGAAAGCAAATCGTCCACCTGCGCTCGAACCGGCCGCACCTCCACCACCGGGTCGATCAGTCCGGTGGGACGCACCACCTGTTCGACGATCTGGCCGGAAATTCTCTTCTCATGAGGTCCCGGAGTCGCGGACACGTAGATGGTCTGCGGGGCCAAGCGTTCGAATTCTTCGAATCTCAAAGGCCGGTTGTCGAGCGCCGACGGCAAGCGGAAGCCGTACTCGACCAGGGTCTCCTTGCGCGAACGATCGCCCTTGTACATCGCCCCGAGTTGCGGAACCGTTTGGTGGCTCTCGTCGATCACGAGCAGCGCGCTTTTCGGCAGATAATCGAACAGACATGGCGGCGGTTCTCCCGGCTCGCGGCCGGATAAGTAGCGCGAATAGTTTTCGATTCCCGCGCAATAGCCCACCTCATTCATCATTTCGAGATCGAACAGGGTGCGCTGCTGCAGACGCTGTGCCTCCACGAGCTTGCCGGCCGAATTTAATTCCATCAGCCGCGTACGCAGCTCTCCGCGAATCTCCTCGACCGCTTCGCGTACGCGCTCCTTCGGTGTCACGTAATGGGTCGACGGGTATACCGTGAGCCGCGGCACCCTGCGCAGCACCTCGCCGGTGAGCGGATCGAAAAAACTGAGTGCATCGATCCGCTCGTCGAAAAGCTCGACCCGCACCGCCTCGCGCTCCGACTCCGCCGGAAAGATATCGATGACGTCCCCGCGAACGCGGTAGGTGCCCTGCTGCAAGTCGATTTCATTGCGCGTGTACTGCATGTCGGCCAGCCGCCGCAGAAGCTTGCGTTGCTCGAGGATGTCGCCGCGCGACATGTGCAGCACCATGCTCAGGTACGCCTGCGGATCACCAAGGCCGTAAATCGCCGATACCGTCGCAACGATGATGGCGTCGGGCCGCTCGAGCAGCGCCTTGGTCGCCGACAAGCGCATTTGCTCGATGTGCTCGTTGATCGAGGCATCCTTCTCGATGAAGGTGTCGGACGCCGGCACGTACGCTTCCGGCTGATAGTAGTCGTAGTACGACACGAAGTACTCGACCGCATTGTGCGGAAAGAAGGTTTTGAACTCGCCGTACAGTTGCGCGGCAAGCGTCTTGTTGTGAGCAAGCACCAGAGTCGGCCGCTGCAGCTGCATCACCACATTGGCGATTGTGAACGTCTTGCCGGACCCGGTGACGCCCAGCAAGGTCTGGTGAGCGAGCCCGCTGGTGAGGCCTTCGACCAATTTTTCAATGGCTTGAGGCTGATCGCCCGCTGGCAGGTATTCCGACTGCAACTCGAAGCGCATCTTTATATTCTCGCACGTTGCAGGTGACGGGGGCACCCGCCGGACGCTTTCGGCCCGGCTCCGGCCCCTCGATCTGGCGCAGACCCCCGGTTTTTCGTAAACTCGGCCGCCCTTATTGCACAGGAAGCATCCCCTTGGCCGTGTCCCTTTCCAAGCGCGTTCAGAAGGTTAAGCCCTCACCCACCCTTGCGGTCACCGCCCGCGCCGCCAGACTCAAAGCCGAAGGCAAGGACATCATCGGTTTGGGGGCCGGCGAACCGGATTTCGATACGCCGCCACATATTGCGGATGCGGGTGTCGAGGCGATTCGCACCGGGCTAACGCGGTACACCGCGGTCGACGGCACTACGGAACTCAAAGACGCCATCATCGGCAAGTTCAAGCGTGAGAATGGGCTGACTTACGATCGCAGTCAAATTCTGGTCTCCTCCGGCGCCAAGCAAACTTGCTTCAATCTTTGCGCGGCGATCCTCGATCCTGGCGACGAATGCGTTATTCCGGCACCCTATTGGGTTTCGTACCCCGACATGGTCCTGCTGGCCGACGGCGTTCCCATGATCGTCCATGGCGGCGCCGAGCAAGGCTACAAGATCACGCCGGCGCAATTGTCCGCCGCCATCACGCCACGAACCAAGCTGTTCTTTCTCAATAGTCCGTGCAACCCCACCGGCGCCGCCTATAGCGGGTCGGAACTGAAGGCGCTAGGCACGGTTCTCGACCGGCATCCGCATGTGCTCATCGCCGCCGACGAAATGTACGAACACATTTACTGGGGAACCGAACCGTATTTGAGTTTTGCGCAGGCAAATCCGCAGCTCTACCCGCGCACGGTCACCATCAATGGCGTTTCCAAGGCCTACGCGATGACAGGTTGGCGCATCGGGTATTGCGGTGGCCCAAAGGACATCGTGGCCGCGATGAGCACCATCCAAGGCCAATCCACTTCAAATGCGTCGAGCATTTCGCAGCGCGCGGCAACCGTCGCTTTGAATGCCAGCCAAGCCTGTGTGCTCGAAATGAACAGGGCTTTCAAAGAGCGCCATGATCACGTGGTCGCCGGCTTGAACGCCATTCCCGGGATATCCTGCCGCTCCGGCGCCGGTACCTTCTACGCGTTTGCGAACGTCGAGGGCGCGATGCGCGCGCTCGGCCTCAAGGATGACAACGAGTTCGCGGAATACTTGCTGGTCGAAGCTGGCGTCGCGGTGGTGCCGGGATCGGGGTTCGGGGCACCGGGTCATATGCGCATTTCGTTCGCGTGCAGCCTGGAAACGTTGAAAGACGCCCTGCGGCGCATCGAACGCGTCCTCGCGACCGCGGTGGCAAAGCGGGCCTGATCTCGGGCGGCCGGGCGCGGCGCCAAAAGGCGCCCAGCGTCGGCCGCTCATACCGTTGGGGCTCACGTATAATCGCGTTCTCATGGCGATTTCTTGACTTAGAGGCCCGGCTTCCCGACAATCCGCGCCTTCTCCGCATTCCCCGGTAGCTCAGTGGTAGAGCGACGGACTGTTAATCCGTTGGTCGGCGGTTCGAGCCCGTCCCGGGGAGCCATCTTTTCAATGAGTTACGATACTATCTTCAACTGTTTCGAGCTTCTCGGTGTAGTTTCGGTCTCACCGATTCGACTCGCGAATCGATCGACCCCGCCACGGCGCTCGCGCGCGATCGGCTGAACGTAGACGGCGCGCATCGTCGGGAGGTCGTGACCCATCTGCTGAGCGATGTGCGCCTCGCTCTCGCCAACGGCGTGGAGGTTCGTAACGATCGTGCGCCGCAGGTCGTGGAACCTGACGTGCTTGCCTGTCTTCGTCGCTGCGTCGTAGACCCCCGCCCGCTTCAGCGTCGGGTACCACCCACGATGCATTAGGTTAGCGGGCGTGTGCGGCGCCCCCGACCGCGTGGGAAAGACCGGATCGTGCCCCTCGACGGATGCCCCGATGTTGCGCAGTTCGGTCTGCCACGTTCGCAGTTCGACCATCAGCGATGGCGGGACCTCGACCCACCGCTTGCTGTTATCCGTCTTCGGGGGGTTGTACTGCCCGTCCTTCCACGTCCTCTCGACGTACAGGGCGTCGGCGCTCGCGTGGAGATCGTGCCACTGCAGGCCGAGGATTTCCCCCTGCCTCATGCCCGTCAGCGCGGCCACCTTAATAATGAGCGCCCAATTCGGGGACGGTGCGGTCAGAACCCCGCTCGCGTCGCGTGGCGGCCCTTCCGTCGACGCCAGTACGCGCCTCAGTTCCTCGTCCGATAGGACTACCTTGCGCGACGCAGCGGGCAGCATTTCGATCCTGCGGGCCGCGTTGGCGAGCACCCACTCGCGAGCGTGGGCGTACTCGAGCAGCACGCGAAGGATGCGCAGGGAGCGGTTGATCGTGTGCGGCCCTGGCTTGAGGGTCAGGCGTCGGGCGCGCGACATGCGGGGGACGGGCTGATCTGAGCGCCTCTGCCTGAGCGCGTCGAGGACCGCGGGCGGGAGCGGATCCAAGGTCATCTCCTTACGAAACGCATCGATCTTATCCCGCTTGATCGATTGGAGCGGCATCCACCCGAAGTACGGGCGCAGGTAGCAGTCCACCGGCCCGCGCATATTCTTCTCGCTGGTCGCGCGCGGCCACACCTTCTGCTTGAAGTACTCGGTGCAGAGTTCGTCGAAGGTGCGCGTCGCCGAATCGGGGTCGAAAGACCCCGTCGAAATTTCGGCCCGACGGCGCGCCAGCAGCTCTTCGGCCGCGCGCTTTTCCAGCGCCTTGTTTGGGAACGCCCCTTTCGGGCGTTCGCGTTTCAGTTTGCGCGTGCGTGGGTCGCGGTACTCGGCGACCCAATTGTTGTGATGTTTACGTACGGTCGCCATCGCATCACTCCTTATCGGCGGCGACCAGCGCCTTGCGGCACGCGCCGACATCGGTATAGGGGGCTTTCATCCCTGCGGCGCGTAGGCGGCGGCGTGCCACCTTCGCATCGAGCTTCAGTTCTTCGCAGATGGCCGCGATCACGCTCGTTTTCTTCGCGGGTTTGGTCGTCTTCTTCTTTGCAGTAGCCATGTTCGTTATCTCCGTTGTGTTTATGGATCAATCGATTTAAATAGACATAATCTATCGCTTTGATCCTAAGACAACGCGCCCGGAATCCGGATGGTTCCCGCAGTGAACATCGAAGAAATGTGGCGACCAAAATGACCCGCGCGGTGCGTCGGGCGTTAACCATTTTAGGGAGAAGGGATTAAGCAGTCACGTCAAGATTGACTATTTGGCTCGCTAATTTTGCGTATCCAAAAATTCCCTCTTCGCGAATAGTTTCAATCGGCGATCCTCGATGCATTCCTCTTTCCCGCACGTCGGTCCTTTCGGACTCAGCATGCGGCGTCCTCCCCGATCTTCGACGTCCCACCGCACGAAGTAGACGTCGCATTCCGGGCACTTTTTAAAGCGTGTCGGATTGTTGTGCATGAACGCGCTGGCGGCGGCAACGAGTCCGTCGAGTGTAGGCACTATCAGCGCGTGGTCCTCGCCGACTAAGTGAACCTTCTTCGCCTTCCCCTTGCGATGCGGACCGAAGCCCTGGACGCGGAACCAATACATTGAAGGACTAGCAGCACGGATCTCCTTTCCCGACAGACGAAAGGGCGTCGGATTGCGGCCCGCGATTACAGCGTCAAGCACCGATCGAATCTTTGTCTGTGCTTGCGCAACTCCAACCGAGAAATCCTGCTTGCGGCGCGGCGCTTGATAGACATCGCCTCGCGGGTTGATCCAATACGGAGCGCCAGGTGGCAGGACACGAAAAGTGCGGCACACGTGCGCCCAATCGGTGACGTCCTTCATGTTAGCGAACGCGACCGCGCACCCGATTAGAAGTGATTCGCTGATCGGGCTCGCGATTTTTTTCATGAATAAAAAATGCGCACCAAAAGATTTAACAGGATCTGGCAGTTAAACGATTATACGTAATCGATTGTTATTTTGTAGTTGAACACCAGGTGCACGTCTTATCGTGGATCGTCGATTACAGAAAACAGGAAAGTTCGCTCTCGCTACGGAGATTCTTTATGGAACTACTCACTATCTCGGCTCTTTCGATGTCACGGAGGTACCGACCCCGACGTTGCGCAAATGGACCAACACCGGGCTCGTACGCTGTTATCGCGACTCTGACGGAAATCGCCTTTTCGATGGGAAGGTGGTGGAGAAGGTTCGCGAACTACGTGAGCAGCGGAGGCGGAAAACCGACTGACAAAAAAATCCCCGGGACCTTTAGCCGAGGCGTACCGGGGATTTAGAGGAATGAACTTCAATGGACAATATAAGAGATCAGAGCGCTTACAGCAGCATAATATCCACCGCGCCGGTAGCGAGACGCAGGTTAATGCGCTCGCGGCCCGCCGACCTCGACACGCTGTGCGCTCGCATTCGCGGCCGGCTCGATGGCCTGTATTCGCATCCTGACTATCCGTCGATGGAACACATCCGTGCAGAGATGGCCGAGGTCTCGCGCGACTTAGATCGTATGCAGGCGCTCTTCCCGCCGTCGGGGGCCGAGAGCGCGAAGATGTGCCGCGCGTACATCGATCGAGGGATTGAGCGTATCTGCACCTTGAAGAAGATGCACAATTTTCGACTATTTCTCAGCGATCTTGGCCTCGACATTACGCATGACTTTCGCGGGTACGCGCTGCGCACGGGTGACGAGGAATGACCCCGTGAGCTTCACAATCTATATCCTGCGCGAACCCGACGGGCAGTTCTGGGTCTCCTGCGCTGGTCGCGAATGGCGCACTCGCGATCTTGGCCAGGGCATCGATTGTGCCACCGATTGGGGCATCGCCGAAATGCGGCGCCACGGAGAGGTCCCCGATCGGGAAGACCCGCCGACGCTCGCTACAGACCCCGACGACGTCGAGATGCTCGCACTGATCGCCGAGTTCGAAGATCGGGGCAAGCCGCAATGACCGCCGCGAAGCGCACGCTGAAGTCCCACGCTAAGTGGTTACTGAGCGAGTTCAGGCGCGCCGGTATTTCCCATCCGGATATCAAGGGAGGACGGTAAAGAGAAGTCCACTAAGAAGCCGCTCGTTAAAAGTTGGCAGAACGGTGGCTCAGTCGAGACGGCCGACGAAATCGACCGCATATTCACGAAGGACGCGACCCACGCCGGGATCCCGACCGGGGATCGATCGGGGCTCCTCGTCGTAGACCTCGATGGGCCCGAAGCGCTGAAATGGCGCGAGGAAAATAAGCTGCTGTGCCCGGATACGCGGACCCAGCCCACACAGCGCGGGGTGCACCTGTGCTACCGGATCCGACCCGGACTCGATCTGCGCAATACAGCGGGCGCTCTTGCGGCTAAGGTCGATACCCGCGCCAATGGGGGCTTCGTCGCCGACTGGTCGCGCGATTACCCGCCAAGTGGAGAGATCGTAGACGCGCCGCAAGCGCTGATCGACCGCCTACGCTCTCTAAAGCGCGAATCGAAGCTCATCGACGTGGACTTTACCCCGCGGAAGATCGAAAAAGGCAAGCGGGACAACTATCTGACAAGTTTCGCTGGTAGGTTGCGCCGAGCCGGGAGCAGCCCAAAGGAAATCCTCGCCGCGTTGCGAGAGCGCAATGCCGAGATTTGCGATCCACCCCTCCCCGATAAGGACCTCGTAAGGATCTCTAACAGCGTTGGCCGCTACCTGACTGAGGGGGAGCGAGAACCGCTCGGTGCTCAGCCGTCCCCGATCATCTGGTCGTCGCTCGAAGGAATCGATCCGCCACCTCGCACGTGGTGGATTAAGGACTGGCTTGGGCCGTGGCCAACTCTGACTTCGGGGATGGGAGGCGTCGGCAAGACCCGACTCTGGCAGGCCATCTCTGCGTCCTTATCGGCCGATAAGCGTTACTTCGGCACCTCATCAGCCGGGGCCTGCGCGTCCTGATGTGGTGCTGCGAGGACCCGCGCGACGAGATCTGGCGCAACCAGGCAGCGATCAACCGTCACTTCGGCATCGACATGGGCGATCTCGCGCGCAGCCTGATCGTGCCTGCGTCGGATGCGAGAACGTCCTTATGGACTTAGTCTTCGGCAAGCCGACGTTTACGCCGCTGATGGACTACCTGCGCGAGCAGATCAACGATTTAAAGATCGACATATTGGTGCTCGATAACACCGGACAGACCTTCGGGTGCAACGAGAACGACCGCCATCAGGTGACGAAGTTCGTCAACGGCATTTGCGGCCTAACTGAGCGTCCGTTTTGCCCAGTTTTCCTAGCGCACCCGGCGCGATCGCAGGGGTCTGAGTACGCTGGGTCGGCTGCCTGGGAAAACGCCTGCCGCATGCGGTGGTTTATGGGCCCGCGTCTGCCCGACCAGGACCCAACGACCGCGATCAATGAGGACATTATCTACCTCTGTCGGCGCAAGGCGAATTACACGAACCGGGACTACATTCGATTCGCCTTTGACAATGGCGTGTTCGTCCCCGGCGAGGTCGATCTGCAAACGAGGGCCGCGCGCGCTGAACTCGCCGAGCACGCCGTCCTAACTGCGATCGCGCGTCTGACCGAATCAGGCGTTGTGCCGACCGAGGCGAACAACTCTCAGTATTACCTACCGCGGCGAATGATGAACATGCAGCTTACCAACGGCTGCGAAAAAGGTGACCTCGAAGCCGCTATGAACCGGCTCCTATCAGCGGGGAGAATTAAAATTGACGATGTGCGCGGTTCGAATCGCCACGCGCGAAAAGGCCTGGTAATCGTAACGCCGAGGGGGTCGCATGACTTCTAAAACGACTGCGCTAAGTGAGGGAAATCTACTTAGCGCAGCACTTAGCGCACCACTTAGCGCGCTCGAAATGCCATTCCGAACGCTGAGCCGGCAATTTACGGCGTTTAGGCCTGCGCTAAGTACTGCGCTAAGTACTGCGCTAAGCGCGCTAAGTCCTGCGCTACACATATGTCCCGTATATATATACGGGACCATATGTAGCTGGGCGCTCGACGCACCTGACGCAGATCGTGTCCCCATTGTCACCTTTGTCCCGTTTGTCCCCAATTTAGCCGTTCCACGAGGTATCGCGGTCATACGATCAATTCTCGAATCAACAGGAGGAACGATGAAGGACTTTATCCCGAAGGCAGTTCGCGATCTGCTGAAGAATCGTTGGCAGCAAGGGGCTGAGCCTGATCCCGAACCTGGCTGGCTGATCTGCCGATGGTTCGTCGGAGATCTATCGCCGTACGCCGACTGCGGGCCGCCAGTCGATGCGAGAGAGCTGAAGGCTTTGCTCGCGTGCGGCGCGATTCCGTCACGCTTCGCCTATTTCACGGATGGTGATGAAGAGCTGGGACAGCTGAACGATTACGCCGCTCGATCGCTTCAGACCTGTCTCTACGAAGCGTGCGAGGCGTATCAGCGCCATCTGGACCGAATGGAGAGGCACGCTCAAGGATTCGATCTTCGTGAGTGGGACGCTGAGCAGCAAGCGAAGAAGAGTACGCCTGCGTGAGTGATCGGATCTACATCGTTCCTCTGCCGGGTGTCGGGACGCTCGAATTGCCCGAAGAGATTTATCGGCGATGCTTGCGCCCGATCGCAGTCGAGGTGCCCTCCCCCACCACTGCGGCGGAACTCGTAGACGCTGACGGACTCGCGCAGGCGCTCGGCGTCGAGAGGTCGTGGGTGTTGCGTAAGGCGCGTCTGCGAGAGATCCCCTTCGTCCAGGTTGGAAAGTACGTCCGCTTCGACGTCGCCGCTGTCGTCGATAAGCTGCGGTGAGTGTTGTTCCTGACCGCGGGCTGGGTCGCGTCATATATTCGATACCCGAAGCTGAACCGCGTCGAACTGACTACGGTCGCCGGAGCAGGCCCCCCGCGCCATGACCGCAGGAGTAGCGTATATCTGCATTCGTCGCGTCGCGCACGCTCCGTCAGAAGTGCGAAGACTCCACCCCACATCGCACGCGTATCGTCAGCAATGTGATACCAAATCTACCCAGGGGCCAATTCTCCACTTATTCGATCAATCAGTTACGCGTGACCAACTGATCGTCAATCCGTTGGTCGTTCTGGCGTTATCGCAGTGCAGCACGACGGTCGAGGACGCCGCAGGTCGCCTTAGCCGTGGGGTACACGGCTATATGGGTCGATCGGCGACCTCGGCACGCCTCGCTCGCTCGTTTCGGGTGTCTGAATGAGCGCCGTCGCCCACGATTGGCGCAACCCGGACGCTCTCAGCGTCCTGAGGCAAACTCGAACTGCTACGGAACTGCGCGGATGGCGCGCGGCGTAAGCAAGTTCCTGAGCGCGACGCTGCCGAAACGGTATAGCCGTCAGTGGCTCGAGCGCATGGACAAGCGTACGCGGCTGTGGCGCGCTATCACCGATCGGATCACCGAACTTGAGTCTGATGCCGGCGGTGCCGAGATGCTCTCGCATGCAAAGCGCTCGGTCATGCGCCGGGCGGTGTTCCTTGAGCTGTTGGCCGAGTCCGAAGAGCTGCGCTTCTGTGCCGGCGAGCCGTTGGACGTGGGCCGCTACACGCAGGCCTTCAATTCGATGCTCGGTGCTTATCGGTTGCTCGGCCTTGAGCGCGTCTCGCGGCGCGTCGAGACGCTGCGCGACCTCATGCGTGCGGAGCCAGCGCCCGAGCACGGCGCTGATGCTGCCGCATCCGAGCCTGACGAGGCGATACCGGGCGACGCTTCGGCGGAGCAGCCGGAATGAAGTTGCACGCATTCATGACCAATCGCAAGCTGGCCGGCGCCGAGTTCTCCGGTCCGACCTGGGCGACCTGGCGCATGGTTGCAAGGCTGATCGATGGCGATGCACACCTGCTCAGCCGCAAGGATCAGGATCTCGCGCTCAGGCTTACCGGGCGCACGGTCCTGCCTTCCACGGCACCGCGTGAGGTGTATGTCGGCGCCGGCCGTCGATCGGGTAAGTCGCGTTTCGGTTCAGTCGTGGCGACCTGGCTTGCCGCTGCCGAGTATTCGCAACTTGCCGCTGGCGAGACTGCGATCGTTGCCCACATCGCCCCCGACAAGCGCCAGGCCGAGATTGACTTGAGCTATGCGCGCGGCATCGTGAAGGACAGCAAGCTGCTGAGCGCCGAGCTGATCGGCGACACTGCGGACGGGCTAGAGTTTGCCCACCGCACGCGCTTGGAAGTGGCGACCGCGTCGTACCGGACGGTGCGCGGCAGGACACTCGCCGGTGGCATCATCGATGAGTCCGCGTTCCTGCGGGCCGATGATTCGGCGCTGCCTGATAAAGAACTCGTCCGGGCGCTGCGCCCGGGGCTGCTGACGCTGCACGGCCTGCTGCTGGTGATCTCCTCGCCGCATCGAAAGCTCGGCATCCTGTACGACGCGCACCGCAAGTATTTCGGCAACGATAAGCAAGATCGCGGCCTGTACATCCAGGCCACCAGCCGCGAGCTAAACCCGGGAATCGACGAGCAGGACATCGCCGAGGCCATGGAGGATGACCCGGCCGCCGCGCAGAGTGAGTACCTTGGTTTTTTCCGCGCTGACCTGGAGGGCTTTCTCGACGACGCGACGGTGGATGCTGCGATTGTTCCGGGGCGCCGAATGCTGCCGCGCAGTCAAAAGTGCAAGCATGTGGCGTTCGCGGACCCGAGCGGGGGCCGCGGCGACAGTTTCACGCTGGCAATCGCGCACACGGAGGCAGCGCCGGCCGGCAACCAAGCGGGTCGTGTCGTGCTCGATGTGCTGCAGGCAGTGGCGCCGCCGTTTGATCCAGAATCGGTCGTGAGCGGCATGGCCGAGACGCTCAAAAGTTACGGCGTGCGCGAGGTGCACGGCGACCGTACGCGGGCGAGTGGGTCAGCAGCATGTTTCAAAAATACGGTGTGACCTACAAACCGTCAGAGCTTTCCCGGAGCGAAATCTATTTGGAATGCCTCCCGATGTTCTCGCAAGGCCGCGTCGAACTGCTCGACCTCCCAGTGCTGCGCACGCAGCTTTTGTTGCTGGAGCGGCGCACGCGCGCGGGGGGTCGCGATTCCGTTGACCACCCGAGAGGCGCACACGACGATCACGCCAACGCCGCCGCCGGTGCGTTGCGATTGGCGGCACCCGCCAAGGCGAGCCGCAGCTGGTTTGACGCGAGCCCGCAGGAAATTCAAAACATACAACGCGCCTTTGCGCGGATACAGCGAACATGGCCATGAAGCTCTCCGCCGAACGCCGCGCCGAGCTGCTCGCCGAGATGCGCCTCGCCCAGTTCTTCACCGAGAAGGAATGGAATCGGCGCTTCGGGGTGTCCCCCCGGACGCTGCGGCGACTGCGGGCCGAGGCGCTGGAGCACCCCCTGGCGCGGTCCGGCGACCTTCACGTCCTGCTCCTCCCGCCTAGGCCTGAATGAGGCCTGCGCCGCATGCCGCGCCGCGCTTTAATTAGGCCGCAGAGTCGCGCAGCAGGAGTGAAAAGCGCATGAGCAGGAATGACGATTACCGTCCGGGCTATCTCGAAGAATTGGCGAAACAGGTGGCCCGAGGCTTCCGGCGCGACAACGCCCGCAAGCAGCGCATCGCCGCGCGCTCCCCGTACATCTTCGCCGCCATGGATGCGGAGGAATACGGGCAGGCATCCTCTCGCGAATTGGCGATGCGTGAATTAAAAGAACTCGGCATCGACCCGGGTGACAACGACCCGGAGGCGCTGCTTGATGCGCACCATAGCGGCCGCCAGTTCGCGCGCGACAGAATCGCAAACGCCGGCACGGCTCGGCACGCGATGCGGGCGAGGCCGATTTCGTTGACAAATACACCGGAGGGTAAAAATGACACCATCAGAATTCTGGCGAGGGTCCGCGGAAAGACAGCCGCCCCCGCACCGTCCGCGGCAGCGCCGACGCTTGCGAAGCGCGCGCGCAAACGTGACCGCCGCCGCGCTCGAAAGCGCCATTGCGGCATGCTGCGCGGAGCTGGACCCCGCCTGTGCCACGGTGCAAACACTCCAACAGCTCTATGCGCTCGTCGACGATGGCAGCGTCAGGTTCGGCGCCGCTCCCGTAACGCTCGCGGAACTTGACGCCGCGCTGTCCGAGGTCCGGGAGCTTAACCTGCCCAAGGCGCTAAGCACCCTGAAGGCGGTCGGCGAGCAGCTGGCACACGCGGCGGAGCAGGCACAGGCCGCTGCCGAGGGCGCGGAGCCGTTGTTCATCACGCGCAGGCAACTCGACGACGCCCTTGACGCCATGGGCGCCGTGGTCGGCGCCGCCGCGGAGTGCTTCTCCGACGCGCATTTCATCAAGGGCAACTTGATCGGCGACCTCAGCCGCATCGCAAACGCCGCGTCCGGTCCAATGGCGCCCTACGTGAAGCGCCTCGTGCGCGCCGTGTGCGCATATAAGCCGCCGAAGCACATGCCTGAGTCTCAGGAGGATCGGCTTTACAGGCAGGCTCACGGCAGGGCACGGCCGCAATGAGAACCTTCGACGCCGCCGAAATTGGCCGCGCGGTCCGCAAAGAGGCCGCCCGGCACGAAGCGCTGCACGACCGGCTGTCGCGCGTGGTCGGCCCCGTGGCCGGCTATGCTGAAATGACGCTGCCGGAACTCGCCGCGTACGGTTGAAGAAGCTTGGCCTTGAGGTGCCGGACAACGAGGACGACGCGGTCGTGGCGATGGAGTACTTCCTGCGCGGTCGCACAGGGCGCGAGACGGGCGCAGGTGCAGCGGGGATCGATGCCGGTGCCGACGATTTTGTCAGCCGGTATCTCGCGACGTGATGTTTGATGTTGTGGCCGCCGGTGGGGTCCTCGACGGTGCCACGCTTTTCGCCCGTCAAATCTTTCGCGGGCGAGCGCAAGGAAACCGTGCGCAATAACGGGCTCAGCCCGCGGGCGTTTACGGCTATCGGGTGTCTTTCCCCTATCCAACTCCACGCAGCGCGGGTCGCCGGGCTCGGGCGAGACTCGAGAAAGGCGGCGCCGCGGAGGCCTCGGCCAGGGGCTTCCGCGGCGCACCCGATCGCTTCACCGTTGAGTCAACTATGAGAGGTCGCTGGAAATGTCCACCTGGGTTGAAGCTTCCCCTACAACATCAGTGCCGCGTCCCTGGTGTTTCCGGTTTCCACACGGGCAAAGCTGAAAAGTTACATCGTGCAGACCCCCGGCACCGCGGGGGTGTTGACATTCAACGGCTGCGCCACCCTCGCCGACGCCAGCGCTGCGAACCAGATCATCAGCATCCCGTACAACCTCAACGCGGGGAGTGGCGACATCTGGCCGGCGCCTTTCGATTCGCCGTTTAACAGCGGTATAGTGATCAGCGCGGTGCCGACTGGGTTGGTCTCGCAGTTTCTTACGAATTTTTCGTGCCATGAGCGGCGGAAAGCGCAGCAATCGGGCATCATCCGCCGATTGTCGCGACGGGCCGGGGAGCGCGTCCACCCCGTGGTGGGGAGCCCCAAACACTGTATGCAGCGGCTGTGGAGCGCGAATTATTTTGGCCGACGCCAGCCGGATTCGTCAGAGTCTTCTACGTATAGGCAATTGCGTCCATGACCTACGAGAGAAGGGCCGCTGTGGACTCCCCGCCGTCTCAGAAATGACGCGCTTGAGTGGTCCTTCCCCCGATGAATAAAAACAGTATCGATAATCGAAAGCAATTTCCTGATTTCGACCGGAGCGCTCTGCTGGCGCGCTGACGTCTCAACGCTCGGAACGACTTGGCGAGAATTCCTTGTCGGCGACCGCACGGTGACGCCTGCGCGCACATGGGCGGAACCCGCGACACGAATATCACAGATGTTCGGGTCCACCGGAAAGGATGTCTGCGAGCGCAGTCTCAAGCAATTTCGAACAGTATCATGGTGTTCGAGGGGACGCGCGCCAGGGACGGGCAGTGATGTCGGGGCACCGCTCTTCATTTTGAGGTCGGCGCCGGAGCCTGATGAGCACAGTCGTAGTGGCGGCATTTGCTGCATTGGAACCATGGCAGGAGGGTCAGAATCAGGTCTCGACGTTGTTGCAGAAAAGGCACCTGTTACCGAGTGGATTTAGTGACGATCCGCGCGCACATTCAAACCACTGAAATTTTTCGTCAGTCAACCAGCCACGTCACGACAGATGGCATGTCACACAGCCGATTCTTCGAGTTCTTGTGGAAGGCCGGCATTCTCCTGGGTTACTATCTACGCCGAGCACTCGTCGCGCGTTTTAAGGCGGTCCTCCGATCGGAGCCCAAAGTCTCCCTCTTCATACTTTTCAGCGTCACAGCTAAAAACTTAGTTGCTTGGAAATGTGTTTCGCATCGAAGCCAATTGCAGATGATATTGCTCCATCCAAGGGTTCGACAGTCATCACCAGGGCACCCGCTATTCAACTGGATTTGATCGCCTTGCTCATCGATAATTCCTCCGATTGTGCCAGGTCCGCGCTGCGACCATTCGCGGGGTGATCTCGCGGCGTGCAGTTGTGTATCGAGGGGGAGAGAGAAAGCCGCCGGGGTTTCCCTCCGTCCCCGCTCCTGATGTACTCTCGGTACATTGCCCCGCCTTCGGCGGCATGGCCGGTCTGTCCGGTTGTGCTCCACCTGGGTCTGACTCGTCGGCCGATTTCATCCCCCTCTCGACAGCGATTATGCGATCAATGCGCGCTGGGGGGATGCGGCGGGCGGCGACCTCGGCGATGACTGGGATGCGCCTCAATCGGCCCGACGGCACGGATCGGGACCGGATCCAGCGGGATCGGACTCGTGTCGAGATTACTCCTGCGACATCGCCTGACGAAGCTTCGGCATGCGGACTACTGGTGCTCGCGGACGATCAGCCGTTCCGCGGAGTCCGTTCCTGCTCGTTCGGAACGGCGCCGCTTTTCGACCTCGCATTGGCCACGACCTGGAACATGGCGTCCGGCACAGCAGATCGGGCCTTGTGCGTGCGGCTTATGGCCACATTGTCCCCGCCTGGGCAGGCCCGGCCTCCAGCGCGCTGCAGATCGTCGCACGCGCCCATCTCGAACTGCTGCCGTCATATGTAGTGCGCGAGCGCCTCCTGAGATCGCTGCGATGATGGCGTGGCGAGAGCGCTCGATCATTGACCGGTGCGCCAGGTCTTTACGGTACGCATAGCGGCATTGCGGATAATCATGACATGATCGGCGGAGTACGGCGAGGAGTTAATCGTCCCGCGTCCAGATGCGTCGACCTATAGGCCGCGGCGCGAGCGTCCATGATCATGCGGTCGATCCGCGCGCGCAATCGCGGACTACCGCCGGAATCGCCGGCCGACGACTAACGCCTCCCAGCGCTAAAGCTGTTGTTGAGATCGCGCACGTTGATTCTTGAACAGCGGACTCATATGGCAAGAGCACGGACCGCGACAGGCTCCAGCTATCTCATGAAGTGCTTGAACCAGTAGGTTCGTCAGTCAGCCAGACATATATGGGGAAGAGACATCATGTTTTTCCATGATGATATCGCCTGACTCAGTCCAACCCCCGACGTAGTCGACAGGATGATTCCCACGTGGCTGATTGCCGCCGCTGCAGAGACTCAATCTTCATCCTGTACCACGGGCATATTGATGACGCTTTTTTGACTTTCCGCTCCGCCGATCGAGTTTACCCACCAATTTAACCATGTCTTGCGCGCCGTCGCACGTTTCACAACCTCTCGCATCGGGTACTAAATTTCGTCGTTGGATCGGGTGCGGGTGACCATCTCCTTGCGCCTCTGCTAGTTTGCCCACGCTTTGACATCGAGCTAGGTACCACGGGTCTTGTTCGCGAATCTAACCTTGGCTGACTTGAGTTCGCGTTGGATGCTTTTTGCTTGGCCCGCTGCTAGGGCCCGGGATCACCGCCAACGCTGGCATGTCGCAAGCTGCGCTCCCAGCGCCCTCGACTTGCCCGACCGGTTTCAGCAGAAAGATCGTTATGAATATTCAGCCCTTTTCCGTCAGACGATTATGTACATCACCTCCTCCGTGGTGACCGTCGAGCTGCGCCCTCTTTTTTCTGAACCCCCTGTTGACAAGGCCTGCAGGGTAACCTTCGCTTCCCCAGGAGTCTGCCTTTCGCCGTGCCGAGTCTGTTGCCATCTGTCAGATCCTTTACGAATCAGGCTCACCAATCACCGATGAAGCGGGCTCAAGGGAGCGGCTGCATGCAGCGCGCCTCTTTGGGGACTTCTTTCCAGTCTCCTTTGCCTTGAGGCGTCTTCATCCGCCAGTGAGTGTGTCGCTACAGCGTCTCCTCCGTGAAGCCGGAGGCACGCCGGGATGGTACTTGCACCCAGCCCCATGTAAGCAGAAGGCGCCCCGCTACTACTTTGCTGGCGTCGCCCTCGATTCCCTTTGATGGCCGTTGATCCCAGTGTGCTCTCTGGCTTCTCAGAAATCTTTGCAGGCGCGTCCTGTTTAGTCTTCGTGTCTGCCCGCTTTTCTTCCTCCTGCAAATGAGGTTCTTGCCGGTTCTGCAACGATGCCTTTTTCAAATGAACAACAACTTCTTCATCAGTTTTCATGTATTCACGTTCGTTATCCAGACGGCCACGCTTTACGGTGTGAGGCATCGTGCCCGACGATCTCGGCAATCTCCTAGGGCGTCAGGACCCGCGCCCGTTTAGGATACTTAGTGTTCTTCTTTTATAGAGGCGCTACACGCACGATCAGCTCACGCGACGAGTAGGATCAGGATATGGAGTCTGCGAGTGACGTAATCATGCAGTGCTACTCATTGTTTTCCTCTCCTCCTGTCGGGTCGCGCCAGCAGCCAGTTTTTTGGTTCGCCTTCTCTTCTTTGTTTCTTTCACGCGCTCGTCCAGTTTCTTCATGCCAGCGACAACAGCAGTCGACCTAGTTCAATGGCTTTTTTCCCGCCGCCTGAGCGAGCCTCCGGTTTGTGTCGCCTCCTAAGGCCGACAGGCGGTCGATATCTTTCGCGCCGTCGACGCCGCGCCACCAGGCATCAATTAATGAGTCGCCGAATCGATCACGTCCAGCCGCTTTCGCCAGCCAGTCCGGTTTCGTCGTCCTTACGGCCATGGATCCGCCTCTTTTGCTATGCTCACTAGTTATATCGTACTCACTTTTTATTTTCAGTCAGTCATCTTTTTGCAGTGACCCTCAGACGATGGATAGTGGATATATAGCTCAGGGATTAACAGCCGACAGAGCCAGAGTAAGTTCGGTTGGATGTCGCTGTTCGGATCCTGTGCTGATGATCTTTTGCTAGAGCGGCGCGGCGTCCATGGTGCAGTGGACCGACAATATCGGGGCTCGTCGTTTCGGCGCACGCGCCAAAGGCGGGACTCGGCTGCCCCCAGAGGATAGACATAGGAGCCGCTAAGATGTTTTTGACAGGCCGGCCAGGTCGTGGTTTCTTGCGCGCGAATGCCAAAATCCAGAATCGCGTTTTGTGCGTTCAAGGCCATAAGAAATGAGGGAAGTCACCGACCTTACAGTCGCTCACGCGGGGAGACACTCGCCAAACGCCACATCGCATGCCCGTGGCATCAAGTTCTTCGTCCGCCGCATGTCGAACGACGATTGTGCCAGGAAGAGCTTCATCAA
>CAVWUK010000009.1:0-139811 GCA_963758145.1 uncultured Gammaproteobacteria bacterium | reverse complement strand
GGGTAGGATTTGAACCTACGACCTTCGGGTTATGAGCCCGACGAGCTGCCAGACTGCTCCACCCCGCACCGGAGAGCCGCCCATTCTACCTGGTAGGGTCGCCAATGCAAGCGGCCGCATGATTTGCCCTCTTTAACGCACTAATGCTGCTGCTTTGAGAACTTTGTGCCGAAAAAATCTCCCGCGTTCCACGTCGGGCGCTCGGCCTGCTGGGCCACCTCGTAGCCGACCAGGAACGACAACGCGGTGGACCTCGCAGCCGAATCGAAATAGAACGTCTGGCTCATGTTGTCTTTCGGGGTGTGATAGATGCTCGATATCCATTTTAAGAAGATCGCATTGCCGTCCAAATTGGGGTCCGCGCTCTGCCTTCCGGCATTTATGAACACCGCCGGCACGCCCTGCTTCACGAACGAATATTGATCGCTGCGAATGAAAATCACCTCCTCCGGGAGCGGGTCGGGGCTGATCGTGTAGCCCATTTTCCGCGCGGCCGCCTGCACATTTTTCGACAGGCTCGAGTGCTCGACGCCAAGCGGCACAATGTCCTTGTTGGGATAAATCATGCCGGGCGCACCGTCGATATTCACATCGGCGACTATTTTATCGATCGGAACGGTCGGATAATGCGCGAAAAAGTCCGATCCACGCAGCCCCTTCTCCTCGCCGGTGACGAACACGAACAGAATCGAGCGGCGCGGCGCGTGGTGCAAAGTCGAAAACGCCCGCGCCACTTCGAGAACCGCCGAAGTGCCCGAGGCGTTGTCCCACGCCCCGTGGCAAACGCTGTCCTGTTCGCCCGGCCGGCAGATTCCGAGGTGATCCATGTGAGCGGTGAATACCACGTATTCCTTGGCCAGCGCCGGGTCGGAACCCGTGAGCTTGGCGATCACGTTGCGGCTTTCGAGCGCTGTGTAGCGGCTCATGCGGTGAATCTTCACCTTCAATGGCAGCTCAAACGATTCGGATTTGCTGTCGCGCGAGGCGGCGAAGATTTCCGCCGGTGTCTTGGGGGCGCCCGCAAATAACTCCCGCGCGCCGCTCTCGTTCATCAGGGCGGATGCGCGAATTTCCGGATGCGTGTCCGCGGGCACGCCCTGCGGGTCGAGCCACCACATGCCCCCCGCTCGTATCTGAGGCACGATCCAGTCCCATTTATAGCGTTCGAAGAATTCCGGCGGTACGACGGTGATTATGCCGACCGCGCCGTGCGCCGCGGCATTGCGCGCCTTTACGACTCCATCGGAGAAATACGCGCGCTCGGTGGAAGGGAATCGCGGCGGCGCGCCCCGCACCATCACGACCACCTTTCCGCGCACGTCGACGCCCGTGTAGTCGTCATATTGAAATTCCGGTGCGCTCACCCCGAAGCCCACGAAAACCGCGCCCGCTTCCACACCTGAATCGGACGCCAGGGGATTGCCGTCCATGATGTAGTCCTGTCCGAAAATCAGGGTCTGCGCTTTGCCATCGCGCACCAGTTCGAAGGAGCTCTGCTCGGGGACGAGTTCCACTTTGCGAATCGGCACGGTCTGGAACCACGTGCCGTTCACCCCCGCCGGTGCAAGTCCCATGGCTTCGAGTTCGGTGGCCACGTATTGCACCGCGAGCTCGTGACCGCGAGAACCGGTCTGGCGGCCTTCGAGCAGATCGTCCGAGAGAAATCTCATGTGCGCGGCGATGGCCTCGGGACGAATCGCCTTGATGGCTGCGTTGGCGGAAGCCTGATCGGCTGCGCTGAGTTCTTGTGCGCTCAAGGGAGCGCAGAAACATGCGGCCAATGCGGCCATTGACAGCGCCGTCATTATTTCTCTCATAGGTGCCCCCCCCACTTTCCAGCGCCCGCCAGGCGCCGCTTCGGTTTGTTTTACGGCAACGCTCTCTGGCACAGCGCGATCAGCGCGCCGGGCACCACGCCCAAGGCGAACGCCAGCAGCGCGTTCGCACTCAACACAGTACGCATCAGCGTCGATCCGCCGATCTCGGTGCGATCTACCGGCTCGTCGAAGTACATCAATTTGACGATGCGCAGGTAAAAGAAGGCGCCGACCACGGAAAACAGGACGGCGACCACGGCCAGCCAGAGGTAGTTCACTCCCAAGACCGCCTGCACCACGCCGAGCTTTGCCCAAAACCCGACGAACGGCGGCACGCCCGCAAGGCTGAACATCAGAATCGCCATCATGCCGGCGAACCAGGGGCTGCGCGCGTTCAGGCCCTTGTAGTCCACGAGCTTGTCGGCCTCGAAGCCCTGGCGCGCCAGGAGCAGGATCATGCCGAAGGCGCCGCTCGCGACGATGACGTAGCTGATCATGTAGAACATCGCCGCCTGGTAGCCCTGCGCGGTGCCCGACAATATACCGAGCAGCACGTATCCGACGTGCGAAATCGTCGAATAGGCCAGCATGCGTTTGATGTTGGTTTGGGCAATCGCGACGATGTTTCCGATCGCCATCGAAAGCACCGCCAGCACCACCAGCATTTGGCTCCAATCCGGCTGCGAGGCCGCCAACGCCTCGGGCAACACCCGCATGATGAGCGCAAAGGCGGCCAGCTTCGAGGCCGTGCCGATGAACACGGTCACGCAGGTGGGAGAGCCCTCATAAACGTCCGGAATCCACATGTGAAACGGCACCGCGCCCAACTTGAATCCCAAGCCGACGATGAGGAATGCGATGCCGAACACCAGCCCGACGTTGGCCGGCAAGCCGCCGTGCACCGCCGCCGCGATCGACGCGAGTTCCAGATTGCCGGTGACGCCGTACACGATGGACATGCCGTACAGCAAGGTACCCGACGCCATCGACCCAAGTACGAAATATTTGATGGCGGACTCCGCGGCGACGACCGAATCCCGGTCGAAGGCCACCATTGCGTACAGGCACAAGGACAGGAGCTCGAGGCCCAAGAACAGGGTGATCAAGCTGCCTGCCGAAATCAGCACCATCGCCCCCAGGGTGGCGAACAGACCGAGCACGTAGTACTCGCCCTTGAGAATCGCGCGGCGCTTGAGGTAATCGGTCGAATAGACGAACACCACCGACACGGTCAGCAGCGTCACGACTTTAAGCACCTGCGCCATCCGGTCCAATTCATAGAGCCCGCCGAGCGCCGTAATTTTGCCGGACACCGGCTGCCATGCCGCCAACATGGCGGTCACGCACAGGCTGACGACGGCGAGAACCCCGGTCCAGCGGCGCTGCGCATCCGAAAGAAACAAGTCCAGCGTCAGGATTCCACAGGCCGCCAGCGCCAGAAATATCTCCGGCGCGGCGTAGATGAGGCCTGCATTGTAATCCGCGACGTTGAACCCGTTCATGTATGGACCTTAAGGGGCGATCTTCGAGACCAGCATCTGCTGGGCTAAATGCTCTGTGGTTGCGCGCATGACATCGAGCAGCGGCGCCGGCCACAAACCGACCAGCAGCACCGCCGCCGCGAGCAATCCGAGAACCAGAAACTCGCGACCATTGAGATCCTCGAGCGCGGCGACCTTGTCGTTGGCGACCTCCCCGAAGATCACCCGCTTCACCAGCCACAGGGTGTATGCCGCTCCCAGGACCAGCGTCGAACCGGCCAAGACCGCGTACCAGACATTCGCCCTGAACGAGGCCAAGATGACCAGAAACTCGCCCACGAAGCCCGAGGTCCCGGGCAAGCCGGCGTTCGCCAATGCGAACAGCACCATGAATGCCGCGAATTTCGGCATGGTGTTCACGACCCCGCCGTATGCATTGATCTCGCGGCTGTGCACCCGGTCATACATGACGCCGACGCAGAGGAACATCGCGCCCGATACCAGGCCGTGCGACAGCATCTGCACCACGGCACCGTCCAAGCCCAATTCCACGCCAGAGGTCCTGCCGGTGTGGGACACGATTTGAAAACCGATGAACATGCCCAAGGTGACGAAACCCATGTGCGCGATCGAGGAGTAGGCAATCAGCTTCTTCATGTCCCGCTGCGCCAGGGCGACGAAGCCGATATACACCACCGCGATCAGCGACAGGGCGATGATCAGCCAGTCCAATTCGCGGCTGGCGTCCGGCGCGATGGTGAGCGAGAAGCGCAAAAAGCCGTATCCGCCCATTTTGAGCATGATGGCCGCCAGCACCACGGAGCCGCCGGTCGGTGCCTCAACGTGCGCGTCGGGCAGCCAGGTATGCACCGGCCACATCGGCACCTTCACGGCAAATGCGGCAAGCAGGGCCAAGAAGATCAAGATTTGCTCGCTCATCGACAGCGGCATGCCCTGCAACACCGCGATTTCATAGGTGCCGGCCTTCAAATACATGTAAATCAGCGCGACCAGCATCAACAGCGAGCCGACGAACGTATACAGAAAGAACTTGATGGTCGCGTACACGCGCCGCGGGCCGCCCCATACGCCGATGATGATGAACATCGGCAGCAGCATCGCTTCCCAAAACACGTAGAACAACGCCGCGTCGAGCGCAGAGAACACGCCGATCATCAGTCCTTCCAACAGCAAAAAAGCCGCAAAGTATTGTGACACCCGCTTCTCGACGTTGGTCCAACCCGCGATCACGATCAGCACCGTCGTGAAGGTGGTCAGCAGGATCAGGGGCATCGATATCCCGTCGACGCCGATGTGGTAATCCGCATGGATCGCCGCGATCCACGGCGTGCGCTCCACGAACTGCATTTGCGCGGTGCCGCCCTTGAAGGCCGTGAACAGCGGCACGCTGAACAGCAGTGCGAGCCCGGACACGCACAGCGACAGCCATCTGGCGGCCGCCGCACGCTCGCCCAAGGCGAGCACCAGCAAACCGCCGGCGATGGGCAGCCAGATCAGGATTCCGAGCAGGTGTACGTTCGGCATCAGGGCCGCCACATGAGCCAGAGAAGGAGCGAAGCCAATCCGAGGATCATGGCGAACGCATAGTGATACAGGTATCCGGACTGCGCATAGCGCATCACGGAACCCAGCCAACCGACGATGCGCGCACTGCCGTTGACCAGCCCATTGTCGATCAATGTCTCATCGCCGCCGTGCCACAAGCCCCTGCCCAAGGCCCTCGCGGCCGCGCAAATCACATGCTCATTGAACCAGTCGAACCCGTACTTGTTGACCAGAATCGCGTGCAGCCACTTGAATTTTCGCTGGGCGGCGTCGGCAAGCGCCGGCTGCTTGTAAAAGAACAGCCACGCCACGAATGCACCCGACAAGGCGAGCCACAACGGCGGCGCGGACAATGCAGACGCGGCAAAGGCCGCCGAGCCGTGGAACTCCTCCCCGACCCGGGCAAGCGCATCGTGCGCCGGCAGCACCCGGATGGCGCCGTCGAAGTAATTCCCGAACAGCACCGGTTGTACCGTGAGCCAGCCGATGACCGCCGACGGAATCGCCAGAAGTATCAGCGGCAGCGTCACCACCCACGGGCTCTCATGCAGATGCTCCTGCGTGTGCCGATCCATGCGCTCCTCGCCGTGGAACGTCATGAAGAACATGCGGAAGGTGTACAGCGCGGTGACGAAAATGCCCGCAACCAGGCAGACATATGCGTAGCCCGATCCGGCAAGGCTCGATGCGTGAACCGCGTCGATCAGCAGGTCCTTGGAAAAAAAGCCCGATGAACCGGGGAATCCGATCAACGCGAGCGAACCCACCAGGAAAGTCCAATAAGTGATGGGAAGATAGCGCTTCAGGCCGCCCATGCGCCGCATGTCCTGCTCGTGATGCATGGCGATGATCACGGAGCCGGCCGCAAGGAACAGCAGCGCCTTGAAGAATGCATGCGTCATCAAGTGAAAAATCCCCGCGCCGTATGCGGATGCGCCGAGCGCCGCCGTCATATAGCCGAGCTGCGACAAAGTCGAATAGGCGATCACCCGCTTGATGTCGTTGTTCACGACGCCCAATAGGCCCATGAAGAACGCCGTCGTCGCCCCGACGATCAACACCATCGAGAGCGCCGTCTCCGACAGTTCGAACAGCGGCGACATCCTGGCCACCATGAATATGCCGGCCGTCACCATGGTGGCGGCATGGATCAGCGCCGATATCGGCGTCGGGCCTTCCATCGAATCCGGCAGCCATACGTGCAGGGGCACCTGGGCGGATTTGCCCATCGCGCCCACAAACAGACAAATGCAGGTGAAGGTGATCGCTGGCCAGACGATCGTGGCGCTCACGTGAATCTGCGCATCGGCGATCTGCCCCGCGTGTGCGAACACCGTCGCATAGTCGAGCGACCCCGTGTAGCGCAGCACCGCCGCGATGCCCAGTATGAATCCGAAATCGCCGATGCGATTCACAAGAAACGCCTTGAGGGCGGCGAAATTGGCCGTCGGCCGCTTGTACCAGAAGCCGATGAGCAGGTACGACACGACCCCGACCCCCTCCCAACCGAAGAACAACTGCATGAAGTTGTTCGACATCACCAGCATCAGCATCGCGAACGTGAACAGCGAGATGTAGCTGAAGAATCTCTGATACCCGTCGTCGTCCTGCATGTAGCCGATGGTGTAGATGTGCACCATCAGCGACACGAAGGTCACCACCGCCATCATCAGGGCGGAAAGCCGGTCGATCAGGAACCCGACCTCGATGCGCACGCCGTCGCTGATCAGCCAGGTGTACACCGCGCCGTTGAACGTGCCCATGCCGTCCGCGACAATTCCCTTGAGCACATACAGCGACAACGCGCACGAGAGCGCCACGCCCGCGATGGCGATGCTGTGCGCGCCCACCCGCCCGATGACGCGTCCGAATAGGCCGGCGGCAACCGCCGCGACCAGAGGCGCCAGCGCAATCGTAAGATAGATCCCCTGCATTTTTTCTAATCCACCCTCAGCCTTGCAGCGTGTCCAGGTCCTCGACGTCGATGCTGCGGCGCTCCCGGAACACCACCACCAGAATTGCCAGACCGATGGCGGCTTCAGCCGCCGCCACCGTCAGTATGAAGAACACGAATATTTGACCGCCGATGTCCCCGGCAAAGCGCGAGAACGCCACGAAATTGAAATTCACCGCGAGCAGCATCAGCTCGATGCACATCAACAGGATGATGACGTTCTTGCGGTTCAGGAATACGCCGGCCACCGCGATCGCGAACAGAATGCCGGACAGGGTAAGCACGTGGGTCAGGGTGATCATGATCGCTTCTCGGAAGCCATCTTGACGATCCGCACCCGGTCCCGCGCCCGCACCGCCACCTGCTGCGCGACGTCCTGCGGCCTGATCCCGCGGCGCCGGCGCAATGTCAGAATGATGGCCGCGACGCTGGCCACCAGCAGGATGACCGCGGCGAGCTGCGCCGGATAGGCGTAGCGGGTGAACAGCGCCGTGCCCAAGGCACGCGTGTTCGAGTAATTCTCAGGCAGCGCCGCCGCCGTCTTGAAGGTCGCCCCGCCGAGATGCCGTACCACGATCACGTTGACGATCGCGAACACGAGGAATCCCGCCACCGCGACCGTCAGCGGCCAGTAGCCCGCCAATTCCTTGCGGATCCGCCGCGCATCGACGTCGAGCATCATCACGACGAACAGGAACAGCACCATCACCGCCCCCACATACACCAGCACCAGCACGATTCCCAGGAACTCCGCGTCCAGCATCAGCCATATGACGGCGCTGTTGAAAAAGCACAGCACCAGCAGCAGCGCGCTGTGCACCGGGTTGCGCGCGAGTATCACCCCGAGGGCGGCGCACACCAGCACGGCGCCGAAGATGAAAAATAAGATCGTGGAAAACATCAGCGATACCGCGCATCGGCGGCGCGATCGGCCGCGATCATGGCTTCGTATCGCTCGCCGATGCCGAGCAGCTTGTCCTTGTTCATGATGTTTTCGCCGCGATTTTCCATGTGGTACTCGAGCAGGCGGGTCTCGACGATGGCGTCGACCGGGCACGCTTCCTCGCAGAAGCCGCAGTAAATGCACTTGAACAGATCGATGTCGTAGCGCGTCGTGCGGCGCGTGCCGTCGTTGCTCACGTCGGATTCGATGGTGATGGCGAGCGCGGGGCAAACCGCCTCGCAGAGCTTGCAGGCGATGCAGCGCTCCTCCCCGTTCGGGTAGCGGCGCAAGGCGTGCAGGCCCCGAAAACGCGAGCTCTGGGGGGTCTTCTCCTCGGGGTAGTTGACGGTGACCTTGGGTCGCCACATGGTCTTCCAGGTCACCCACAGTCCCTGCAGCAATTCCCAGAGCAGGAACGTTTTCAAAATACTGCGCGCGCCCCGCATTTAAAGGCGCTCCTTCCATGGGCCGACGTGGACATATGCCATGAAACCCTCCACCGCCAGCCAGGCCAGGGTCACCGGAATCAGCACCTTCCAGCCCAAGCGCATGATTTGATCGTAACGGTAGCGCGGAAACGTCGCGCGCAGCCAGAGAAAGCCGAACATCGGCACGAGTGTCTTCAGGCCGAACCAGAAGAAGCCCGGCGCGGCGAGCCAGGTCGAATCCGGCAGCCAGCCGTCGAACGGCGACAGCCAGCCGCCGAAGAAGAAAATGACCGTCAGCGCCGATATCAGAATCATGTTGACGTATTCGGCGATGAAAAACAGCGCGAACGCCATGCCCGAGTAGTCGACATGGAATCCGGCGACGATTTCCGATTCCCCTTCCGCCACATCAAACGGCGCGCGGTTGGTCTCGGCCACGCCCGAAATGAAGTACACCACGAACATCGGGAACAGCCAAAACCAGTTCCAGCTCAGCGGTCCCCCGTGCTGCGCCTTGATGATCTCGCCGATGTTGAGGCTGCCCGCGGCCATCAGCACGCCCACCATGGCGAAGCCCATGGCGATTTCATACGCGACGATTTGCGCCGCCGAGCGCATCGCGCCCAAGAAGGCGTACTTCGAGTTTGCCGCCCAGCCGGCAAGGATGATTCCATACACTCCCATCGAAGTAAGCGCGAGGACGTACAGCAGACCCGCATCGATGTCGGCGAAGGCGTGTTCCGGTGAAAACGGGATGACCGCCCAAACCGCCAGCGCGGGCACCAGCGCCAGGAACGGCGCCAGGCGGAACAGAAATCCGTTGGCGTCCGCCGGGATCAGGATTTCCTTGAACATCAGCTTGACCACGTCCGCGAACGGCTGACCAAAGCCCGGCAGCCACAGCAGATTGACGCGATTCGGACCCTTGCGCAGCTGGATCCAGCCGATGATTTTGCGCTCCGCCAAGGTATAGAAGGCCATGATCAGAATCAGGCCCACCACCACCATCAGAATCTGCACCGCGGTGAGCAGCGGGCTGGCCCAATACGGCGTGATTTGACCCGACAGCCACACGCGCAATGGGTCCCACTGCCACATGATCAGATCACGGCCCGGGCCATGAGCCCGTCTCTTGTCTTGCCGAGAGACGCAGACCCCCGCACCAGCACGTCGATCTGATACGGCGGTATGTCGACCCACGGCCCCGCGGTCGGCGGCGCACCCGCGAGCGAATCGCCCGCGGCTTCGGTGCCGCGCGCCGCCTCATTTGCGCCTGCGGTCGCCGGCTCGCCACCGGCGCCGCAAAGCGTGCGCACGGCTTCGCGAACTTCCTCCGCGCTGACATATTCGACGCCTGGTACGTTCAATAAATTCGCCAGTACCCGCAGCACTTTCCAGCCCGGCCGGCTTTCACCCACCAATTTCGCGGCGCCGGCCCAGCTCTGCCAGCGTCCCTCGGCATTCACGAACGTGCCCGCGCTTTCGGCGAACGAGCCGATCGGCAGCACCACATGCGCCACGGCGCGCAAGCTCTCGGGCAAATGCGTCGTGACCGCGACCACCAGGTCGGCTGCCGCCAGCGCCTCGGGCCCTGCCGCCAAGTCGTTGGCCGGATCGATGCCGCCGAACAACACATAGGCCTTGAGCCAGACTTCGAGCATCGCGCGCGCCGGCATGCCCGCGACGGCCGCGGGCATGCCGCCCGAGTCCCGGTGCGGCACCGCCCCCGCCAAGTACGCGCCTGCGGCGTTGGCGCCTTCGGCGATGAACCCGAGAGTCGCGCTGCTCAGGGCCGCCAGCTGCGCGGCGAGCCATTTAAGATCCGCGTACGCGGGATGGCGCTGCGCGAGGGTTCCGAGCACGATCGCGCGGCGCGTACCGTGCATCAGCGCGGCCGCCAACGCGCGGTGCTCATCGGTCACGCTCGCCGCAGGCACGCCGCCCGGCACGGCCTTGCCCGCAGCCGCGGCGGCCGCACGCACCACGCCGGCCAGACCGGCCACCGGATCTTCCGAAAGACCGTAGGCCGCCACGGGAAACAGGTACTCGAAGGCGCGCGGATTGAGAAACGCCACGTGCGCCCCCCCCTTGACCGCAGCCTGACGGATGCGATGCGCGAGCATCGGCATTTCGTGGCGCAGATTCGATCCGACGACCAGGACGCCCTCGAGCGCCGCGAACTCCGCTATCTTGAGCCCGAGACTCGGGAAAGCGGGCTCCTTTTCCGGCGCCCGGAAATCCAGCTGTCGCAGGCGATGATCGATGTTGCCGCTGCCGAGGCCGCGCGCGATCCGCGCGAATAGATACATTTCCTCCACGGTGGCCATTGGCGAGGTCAGAAACCCCAGGCTCGCGGCGCCATGGCCCGCCGCCGTCTTCTGCAATCCCTCCGCGGCCGCCGTCAGCGCCACCTCCCAATCCACCGGCTTTAGCGCGCCGTCGATGCGCACCATCGGCTGCGTGACCCGCTCGGTCGAGTACATTCCCTCGAAACCGAAGCGGTCGCGGTCCGCGATCCAGGTTTCGTTGATCTGCTCGTTCTCGCGCGGCACGATGCGCATCAGCTTGCCGCGCAGCACGTGGGCGTAGATGTTCGTCCCAAAGCCGTCGTGCGGTGAAACCAGCGCGTGCTGCGTCATCTCCCACGCGCGCCCGTGGTAGCGAAACGGCTTGTTGTTCAACGCCCCCACCGGGCACAAATCGACGATGTTGGCCGAAAGCTCGTGATCGAGGCTCTGTTCGACGTAGGTTTCGATCTGCACGTGCTCGCCGCGGCCGATGGTGCCGAGCTGCGGATAGCCCTGGATTTCCTGGCCGAAACGAACGCAACGAGTGCAATGGATGCATCGGGTCATGTCGGTCGAGACCAGCGGCCCCAGGCTCTTGTCCTTGACGACGCGCTTGCGCTCCGCGAACCGGGAAATATCGCGCCCATATCCGATCGCCAGATCCTGCAGCTCGCATTCGCCGCCTTGATCGCATATCGGGCAATCGAGCGGATGATTGATCAGCAGAAATTCCATGATGGCGCGCTGCGCCGCGACCGCCTTCGGCGATTTCGTGAATACCTTCATGCCTTCCATGACCGGGGTGGCGCACGCCGGCATCGGCTTCGGCGCCTTCTCCACTTCCACCAGGCACATGCGGCAGTTGGCGGCGACGCTGAGTTTCGAGTGATAGCAAAACCGCGGGATGTAAATGTCGGCCGCGTCCGTGACCTGCATGATCATCTGGCCCTTGCGGGCCTTCAGCGGCATGCCGTTGACTTCGATATTGACCAAATCGTCGCTCATCGTTCGCCTTTACGCCGCCGCCGCCTGGCCTTCGATGATCGAGCGACCCTGATGCTCGATCATGTATTGAAACTCGTGCCGAAAGTGCTTCAGGAAACTCTGCACCGGCCACGCGGCCGCGTCACCCAATGCGCAAATCGTGTGGCCTTCGATGCGATTGGCGACATCGAGCAACAGGCCGAGATCCTCGCTGCGGCCCTGGCCGGCGATGATGCGGTTCAACATGCGGTCCAACCACCCGGTACCCTCGCGGCAGGGCGTGCACTGGCCGCAGGATTCCGAGTAGTAGAAGCGCGACAAGCGCTCGAGCGCGCGCACCATGCACGTCGTTTCGTCCATGACGATCACGGCCCCGGTGCCGACCGACGATCCGGCCTTCTTGACCGAGTCGTAATCCATGTTCGTTGCCATCATCACCTCGCCGGGCACTACCGGTACGGACGAACCCCCGGGTATCACGGCCTTGAGCTTGCGGCCCTTCCACACGCCGCCGGCCAGCGCCAACAACTCGGCAAACGGGATCCCGAGCGGCAGTTCGAGATTTGCCGGCCTCTCCACATGCCCCGACACCGAAAAAATCGCGGTACCGCCCGAGTTCGGCGGTCCGAGGCCGGCAAACCAGGCGGCGCCCTTGCGCATGATCGTGGGTACGCTCGCGAAGCTCTGCGTATTGTTGATCGTGGTCGGTTTGCCGAACAGGCCGAAGTTGGCGGGAAACGGCGGCTTGAACCGCGGCTTGCCGGGTTTGCCCTCCAACGACTCGAGCAGCGCGGTTTCCTCGCCGCAAATGTAGGCGCCGGCGCCGACGAACGTGTACAGATCGAAATCGATTCCGGAGCCCAGAATATTGCGGCCCAGAAGCCCCGCCGTGTACGCCTCCTGAAGTGCGGCCTCGAAGCGCGGAATCGGCTCCCCCAGGAATTCGCCACGGATGTAGTTGTATCCCACGGTGGCCGTCATCGCGTAGCCGCCGATCGCCATGCCCTCGATCACCGAATGAGGGTTGTAGCGCAGGATGTCGCGGTCATGGCAGGTACCGGGTTCGGATTCGTCGGAGTTGCACACGACGTATTTCTGCGCCGGCGAGGAGCGCGGCATGAAGCTCCACTTCAAGCCCGTCGGAAAGGCCGCCCCACCCCGGCCGCGCAGACCGGAAATCTTTACCTCCTCGATGATCTGTTCACGGGGGGTCTTCTCGAGCAGTATTTTCTCCCACGCCTGGTATCCGCCGTATGCGCGGTAGCCCTCGAGCGTCCACGGCCGCTCGTGCTTGAGCGCCTCGAACAACACCAGGTTCTGTTCGTAACCCATCAGCGCCTCTTGCCGTGGTGGAGCGTGCTCATTTCAGCTCGTCCAGGATCCGATCGACCATCTCGGGTGTCAGGTTTTCGTAATACACGTGATCGACCATCATCATGGGAGCACCCGTGCACGCCGCGAGGCACTCCTCCTCGCGCTTCAGGTAAATCCGTCCGTCCGGCGTGCTTTCGCCGGTCTTGATGCCGAGCTTCTTCTCTACCCGGTCGACCACCGACTGCGCGCCACGCAACATGCAGGAAATGTTGGTGCACACCGACACGTGGTGCCGGCCCACGGGCTTGGTTTCGAACATGGAATAAAAGGCCGCCACCTCGTACACCTGGATCGCCGGCAGCTCCAAATACGCCGCCACCGCATCCATGAGCGCCGGCGTGAGAAACCCGTTGTTCTCGTGCTGGGCGGCGTGCAGGGCGGAAATCACCGCCGAGCGCTTGCGTTCCTTGGGAAATTTCGCCAGCCAGCGATCGATTTCCTCGCGCAGGTGCAGGGGCAGATCGACGCTCATCGGTCGATCTCGCCGAATACGATATCCTGGGTGCCGATCACCGCCACCACGTCGGCGAGCATGTGCCCGCGGACCATTTCGTCGAGCGACGCGAGGTGTGCAAAGCCCGGAGCGCGCACCTTCATCCGGTACGGCTTGTTCGCGCCGTCCGATACCAGGTACACGCCGAGTTCGCCCTTCGGCGCCTCGACCGCCGCATAGGTCTCGCCTTCCGGCACACAGTAGCCCTCGGTAAAGAGCTTGAAGTGATGAATCAAGGACTCCATGTCGCCTTTCATGTGTTCGCGGTGCGGCGGCCGGACTTTGCGATCGTCAATCATGACCGGACCGGGATTCTCCCTGAGCCACCGGATGCATTGATCGATGATCCTGGCCGACTGGCGCAGTTCCTCGATGCGCACCAGATACCGGTCGTAGCAATCGCCGTTCAAGCCGACCGGAATGTCGAAATCCACGCGATCGTAGGTCTCGTAGGGCTGCTTCTTGCGAAGGTCCCACTCGATTCCCGAGCCGCGCAGCATCGGGCCCGAAAACCCAAGCTGCATCGCGCGTTCCGGAGTCACCACGCCGATATTCACCGTGCGCTGCTTCCAGATGCGGTTGTCCGTGAGCAGCGTTTCATATTCGTCCACGCAGGCGGGGAACCGGGCGGCGAAGTCGGCGATGAAATCCAACATCCCGCCCGAGCGGCGCTCGTTCAGCCGGTCGACGTCCTTCTTGCTGCGCCACTGCGAGTACTGGTACTTCGGCATGGCATCGGGCAAATCCCGGTACACGCCTCCCGGGCGATAGTACGTCGCGTGCATGCGGGTGCCGGAAACCGCCTCGTAGCAATCCATCAAATCTTCGCGCTCGCGAAAGCAGTACAGGAACACGGTCATCGCGCCGATATCGATGCCGTGCGCCCCCAGCCACATCAGATGATTCAAAATGCGCGTGATCTCGTCGAACATCACGCGGATGTACTGCGCGCGCGGCGGCGGCTCGATGCCCAACAGCCTTTCGATGGCCAGGACGTAGGCGTGCTCGTTGCACATCATCGAAACGTAGTCCAATCGGTCCATATAACCGATCGACTGATTGAAGGGCTTGCTTTCCGCCAGCTTCTCGGTTCCGCGGTGCAACAACCCGACGTGAGGATCGGCCTTCTGAATGACTTCGCCGTCCATTTCGAGCACCAAGCGCAATACGCCGTGCGCAGCCGGATGCTGCGGGCCGAAGTTCATCGTGTAATTGCGTATTTCAGCCATCGGGTTTGCCGGATAGAGCCGGATCATAGCGGTTGTCGTGGCGGATGACCTTGGGCACGAGCACACGCGGCTCGATGCTGACCGGCTGGTACACCACCCGCCCCTTTTCGGGGTCGTAACGCACCTCGACATTGCCGGTCAAGGGAAAATCCTTGCGAAACGGATGACCGATGAAGCCGTAGTCGGTGAGCAGGCGGCGCAAATCCGGATGTCCTTTGAACAGGATACCGAACAGATCGAAAGCCTCGCGTTCGAACCAATCGGCCGATGCCCAGATGGGGGTGACCGAATCCACCATCGGCTGCGTATCGTCCGCGCAAAACACCTTGAGGCGCACGCGTTGATTGAGCGCGATCGAGAGCAGGTGATATGCCACCGCGAAGCGCCGCCCGGCAGGACAGGTGTCCTGCGGCTGCGCACCGCGGGCAACCCCGCGGCTGAACCCCGACACCGTGGCGTGCTCGGTCTTCCATTCGGCGCGGCCATACTCGAGATAGTCGACGCCGCACACATCCATGCACATCTCGAACTTGAGGCCCTCTCCGTCGCGAAGCGTGGCGGCGACGGCGAGCAGATCCCCGGGCCCTACCTCGTAGGTCAATTCCCCGGTGTGATTGGCGATGCTCCTTAATTTTCCCGAAAGCGCCCGCTCGATGAGCGCTCCGAGCTGTGCCAGCCGCTTTGGAGGCTGCGCGGAGGAGCCGGCGTCGTTGGTCATCGAATAATGGCCTTGTTGCGCTTGATCTTGTTCTGCAGCTGGATGATGCCGTATATCAGCGCCTCGGCCGTCGGCGGACAGCCCGGAACATAGACATCGACCGGCACGATGCGATCGCACCCGCGCACCACGGCATATGAATAATGATAATAGCCGCCGCCGTTCGCGCACGATCCCATCGAGATCACCCAGCGCGGCTCGGCCATCTGGTCGTACACCTTGCGCAGCGCCGGCGCCATCTTGTTCACCAGCGTTCCGGCCACGATCATCACGTCCGATTGCCGCGGGCTCGGCCTGAATACGACACCGAAGCGGTCGAGATCGTAGCGGGCGGCGCCCGCATGCATCATTTCCACGGCGCAGCACGCGAGCCCGAACGTCATGGGCCACAATGAGCCGGTGCGCGCCCAATTGATGAGCTTATCGACGGTGGTCACCTCGAAGCCGCGTACCAGGCCGGCATCGCCAGACTCCGCCGCTAGTCCCATTCGAGCGCCCCTTTGCGATAGTCGTATGCCAAGGCGAGCACCAGAACCAAAGCGAATATCAGCATCGTCAGCAAGCCGAATGTGCCGGTCTGCCGCAACGACACCGCCCACGGAAAAAAGAAGGCGATTTCCAGATCGAAAACGATGAATATGATTGCGACCAGGTAATAGCGCACATCGAACCGCATGCGGGAATCCTCGAACGCCTCGAAACCGCATTCATAAGGAGAGAGTTTTTCCGCATTGGGGCGCCGCGGACCCGCAATCCAGCCGATCGTGAACAGTGCAAGGCCGAGCACTGCGGCCAATCCCATGAAGATCAATACCGGCAAATACTGTCGCAGCATCGTTGGAAATTATATCAGGCGCGGCGGCGCCGTGTTGCGTCGCGTGGCCTCTTGGGCCCCTGAATGAATGGTGCCGACGGCCGGACTCGAACCGGCACAGGTTGCCCCACTAGCCCCTCAAACTAGCGCGTCTACCAATTTCGCCACGTCGGCTCTTTCACTCAACATCAGCGTCACTTTTTCACCGGTGCTGCCGGCGAAGTGGCCGCCTGCGCCGCCCGTTCGAGCACCGTGCTCGCTTCGCTCGCCGAGCGAGTCCCCAAATAGGCGAGCCACAAGCTGGTCGCAAAAAACAGCGCTGCGAATACCGCCGTCAGCTTGGAAAACAAGGTGGCCGTGCCACGGGCCCCGAACACCGTTCCGGAGGCGCCCGAGCCGAACCCGGCGCCCGCCTCCGCTCCCTTGCCGCGCTGCATGAGCACGAGCCCGATGATCATCAACGCGAGCAAAATATGCACGGCCAGAATGAAACTATGCAGCATATCAATCTCTCAATGACGAACGGCCGCAGCCGCGCAAATATCCAGGAACTCATCGGCGCTCAACGAAGCACCGCCCACCAGCCCGCCGTCCACATCGGGCATCGAGAACAACTCGGCCGCATTGGAAGCTTTGACGCTGCCACCATATAAAATGCGCAAATCGTTGGCTATATTAACATCTTGCGCGCCTATTCGGCTGCGCAGGTAGGCATGAACCGCCTGCGCCTGCGCCGGTGACGCGGTACGACCCGTTCCGATGGCCCACACAGGCTCATAGGCCACGAGGGCCTGCGAGAAACTCGGCGTCCCGTTCATCGCCACCACCGCATCGAGTTGCCGGGCCACCACCGCCTCGGTGCGGTTGGCCTCCCGCTCCTCCAGCGTTTCCCCCACGCACAATATCGGTGTGAGACCGGCCTGCAGCGCCGCACCGAATTTGCGCGCCACCAAGACGTCATCTTCATGAAACAGACGGCGTCGTTCTGAGTGCCCCACGATCGCGTAACGGCAACCCACGTCCTTGAGCATCACCGCCGCGACCTGACCCGTCAGCGCACCCATAGGTTCGGCACACACATCCTGCGCGCCCACCGCGATATCGCTCTCCTCCAGCGAGCGCACGGCATCGGCGAGGTACACAAACGGCGGAAATACCACGACGTCGACCTGCCATTCCGGCGTCAAGCGCTGCTCCAATTCAGCCAGCAAAGCCCCATTAGCGGACCGCGATCCGTGCATTTTCCAATTTCCTGCGACCATGGGACGCCGCATAGGCACCACCTTGGGGCATTGCCCCGTCTCGAAAGGCGGCGAAGATTAGCCGCGTGGAGGGGTAACTGCAAGCCCTAAGGGCCGTTGGCTGTGGCGGCCGCGGCCCCCGCCGTATTGTCCGCCACTGATTCGACCTCGGCCGCGATGTCGCGCGCGGCGGATTTGACCAGCCCCGCATCGTAGCCCTCCACCATGACGCGAATGACCGGCTCGGTTCCTGACGCCCGCAGCACGATGCGTCCCCGGCCGTCGAATTTTCGCTCCAAGTTGCCGATCATCTCGACGACGCTGGGAACGCTCATCGGGTCGAAACGGCGCGTCACACGTACGTTCAACAACACCTGCGGGTACTTTTGCATGGGCGCACACAGTTCCGCGAGGCCCGCACCGGTAGATTTCATCACGGCGAGCACCTGCAACGCGCTCACCAGTCCGTCGCCCGTGGTGGTCTTGTCCAGACAGAGGATATGCCCCGAGGTTTCCCCTCCTAGGTTGCCGCCCAGCTGATGCAGCATCGCGAGCACATAGCGGTCCCCGACCTGCGCACGGCGAAATTCGATGCCCTGTTTGTTCAACGCGTGTTCCAGTCCCAAATTGCTCATGACCGTGCCGACCACCGGACCCTTCAGCGTCCCGGCCTCACGCCGGGCGCTGGCCAATATGTACAGCAGCTGGTCGCCGTCGACGCAGCGTCCCAATTCATCCACCATCATCACTCGATCACCGTCGCCGTCAAGGGCAAGACCCACCTGCGCACGCACTCCCGGCACCGTCAACTGGAGCAGTTCGGGCGCCGTGGAACCGCAGGCGTCGTTGATGTTGCGCCCGTTGGGCGAGCAGCCGATCGGCACGATCTCCGCACCCAGATCCGCCAGCACGCGCGGCACCACCTTGTAACCGGCTCCGTTCGCGCAATCGACGACGATCTTGAACCCGGCCAGCGACATCCCGGCCGGAATCGTCGAGGCGCAGAACTCCTGGTATTGAGTTCGGCTGCGATCGATGCGCTGCGCCTTGCCCAAACGCCGGGAATCCTGGGTCACCACCGGCCCCTCGAGCAGCCGCTCTATTTGGCGCTCCACCTCGTCGGACAACTTACTGCCGGAGGCGTCGAAGAATTTGATGCCGTTGTCCTCGTAGCGGTTGTGCGAGGCACTGATGACCACACCGAAACGGCAGCCCAAACGTTGCGTCATGTAGGCGATGCCGGGCGTCGGCAGGGGACCCATCAACATCACATCGACACCCCCGGCCACGAAACCGGCCTCCAGCGCCGACTCGAACATATAGCCCGATACGCGCGTGTCCTTGCCGATCAGCACCCGGCCGCCGTCGGGCGCCAGCACTCGCGCCGCGGCGCTCGCCAATCGCAGCGCGAAATCCACCGTCATGGGCTCCTCGCCGACGCGGCCGCGCACGCCGTCAGTGCCGAAGTATTGTGTCAATTCGCCGTTCCTTCCATAACCGCACTCACCATGCGTATCGCGTCCCGCGTCGCGCCGACATCATGCGTGCGCACCACGCGGGCACCCATGCTCACCGCCCATGCCGCCAGAGCCAGTCCGCCGTACAGGCGCTCGAGAATCGGCCGGCCGAGCACTTTGCCGATGAGACTCTTTCGCGACAGACCCACCAGCAGCGGCGAACCCAATGCGGCAATGTGCTGCAGATTCTTCAGCAGCGCGATGTTGTGCTCATGTCGTTTGCCAAAACCCACGCCCGGATCGAGCACCATCGATTCGTGCGCGATCCCGGCCTCAAGACACGCCGCGCGCTCGCGCACGAGAAAGCCGCCCACTTCCCCCACCACATCATGATACTCGGGACTCTCCTGCATGGTGAGCGGCTCGCCTCGCATGTGCATGAGGCACACCCCCACCCCGGCGGAGGCCGCCCAATCGCGTGCGCCGGGCGCGCGCAGGGCCCTCACGTCGTTGACGATGCTGGCCCCCGCGTCCACCGCCGCGATCATCACTTCGAGTTTGCTGCTGTCGATCGAAATCGCCACATCGTGCTCGGCCGCAATTCGTTCGATCACGGGCACGATGCGTGCGCACTCGGTCGCCGCATCCACCCCGGACGACCCCGGGCGCGTCGACTCTCCGCCGACGTCGATGACGGCGGCTCCCTCGGCGACCATCTGCGCGGCGCGCTCGAGCGCCGCATCCAGGCCGGCAAAGCGGCCGCCGTCGGAAAACGAATCCGGGGTCACATTCAATATGCCCATGACGACCGGCCGGGCCAGATCGATGGTTCTATGTCGGCATTGCCAGCGCACCGGCCCGTCGCTCGCCAAAAACCATGATTCGAGACTGCTCGAGGACCAACGTAGAAGGGCTAATGCTGCCCCGCCGGGCTGACGAGCGGAGCGGCGGGCTGTTCGGTCGAAGGACCCCGCGGAGTGGGAGTCGGTGTGTCGTCCCAATCGCGCGGCGGGCGCGGCTCGCGGCCCTCCATAATGTCCTTGATCTGCTCCTCATCGATCGTCTCGTACTTGATCAATGCCTCGGACATCGCCTTCAGCTTGTCCAGGTTGGTCTGAATGATCTTGTAGGCGCGCTGATAATTGCTGTCGATCACACGGCGCACTTCTTCGTCGATGACGTGCGCGGTTACGTCCGACACCTGTTTGTGCTGCGTCACGCTGCGCCCCAGGAACACTTCGCCCGATTCTTCACTGTAGGTCTGCGGACCCAACCGGTCCGACAATCCCCATCGGGTAACCATGTTGCGCGCCAGTTCGGTCGCGCGCTCGATATCGTTCGATGCGCCCGTGGTCACGGCGTCGGGGCCGAACATGAGCTCTTCGGCGACGCGCCCGCCGAACAGCGTCGCAATTCGGCTCTCGAGCTGGCGCTTGCTGGTGCTGTAGCGGTCCTGCTCCGGCAGGAACATGGTGACACCGAGCGCGCGGCCACGAGGAATGATGGTCACCTTGTAGACCGGATCATGTTCGGGGACCGAGAGGCCCACGATGGCGTGGCCGGACTCGTGAATCGCCGTATTGCGCTTCTCCTCCTCGGTCATGACCATGGAGCGGCGCTCGGCGCCCATCATGATCTTGTCCTTGGCCCGCTCGAACTCCTCCATGGTCACCGAGCGCTTGTTGCTGCGCGCGGCAAACAAGGCGGCCTCATTGACCAGATTGGCGAGGTCGGCCCCTGAAAATCCCGGGGTACCCCGCGCGATGACCGAGGGCTTGACGTTTTCGGCAAGCGGCACCTTGCGCATGTGCACTTTGAGGATCTGTTCGCGGCCGCGCACATCGGGCAGCGGCACCACGACTTGGCGGTCGAAACGTCCCGGCCGCAGCAAAGCCGGGTCGAGCACATCGGGTCGATTGGTGGCGGCAATGACGATAATGCCTTCGTTGCCTTCGAAGCCGTCCATTTCCACGAGCAGCTGGTTTAGCGTTTGCTCGCGCTCATCGTGGCCGCCCCCCAAGCCGGCGCCCCGGTGACGGCCCACAGCATCAATTTCGTCGATGAAAATGATGCACGGGGCGTGCTTCTTCGCCTGCTCGAACATGTCGCGCACGCGTGAGGCACCCACGCCGACGAACATTTCCACGAAATCCGAGCCCGAGATGGTGAAAAACGGCACTTTGGCTTCGCCCGCGATCGCGCGGGCGAGCAATGTCTTGCCCGTGCCCGGGGAACCGACCATGAGCACCCCTTTCGGAATCTTGCCGCCAAGTTTCTGGAACTTGCCGGGATCTTTCAAGAAATCGACGATTTCGACGACTTCCTGCTTCGCCTCCTCGACGCCCGCCACGTCCGCGAAGGTAATGTTGACCTGATCCTCCCCGAGCAGGCGCGCCCGGCTCTTGCCGAACGACATCGCGCCGCGGCCGCCGGAAGTACCTTGCATCTGGCGCATGAAGTAGGCCCAAAACCCGATGAGAATCAGTATCGGGAAGGCGGAAATCAACAGCTGCAATATGACCGACTGCTGTTTGGGCGGCTCACCGCGGAATTTGACGCCCTGCTGCTGCAGCAGGCCGATCAGCGCCCCGTTGCTCGTTTCGGGATTGTAGGTGACGAACTGATTGCCATCTCGGCGCTTGCCCTCGATGATCTCGCCCTTGAGGGTCACCGAGTCGATGTTGCCGCTCTTAACTTCGGTGAGAAACTGCGAATAATCGATGGTGGAAGGCTGGCCAGCATGCATCCCGAATTGGCTGAAAATCGCCAGCAATATGACGGCCAGCGCGACCCAAAGGAGAATTTGTTTGGTCAAATCGTTCAAGTTTCACCCACAGCCGCAATCATAGCAGGACACCGTGACCGGAGGCGCTCCCCCGAGCGGGCAATTGACGTTACACCATCCGAAACTGCCGCGCCAACAGATAGATCTCGGGACTGCGAGATCGTGACGCCTTTGGCTTTTTCGTCACAACCCGCCCATAGCGCCGCCGGGCATCCTTGATGATTTGGTCGAAACCGGCGCCTTGAAACACCTTCACCAGCGTATCCCCACCCGGGGCCAGGACACGTTCGGCAAACTCCAACGCCAATTCCGCCAGATATATCGACCTCGGCTGATCGACCGCGTCTATGCCTGCCATGTTGGGGGCCATATCCGACAAAACAAGGTCGACTTTCGCCGCACCGACGTGCGACATCACCTGCTCCAGGACGCCTGGTTCGCGAAAATCGCCCTGCACAAAATCCACGCCGGCTATCGAGTCCATGGGCAGTATGTCGGTTGCGACGATTCGACCCGTTCCGCCGACGATGCGCGCCGCGTATTGGCTCCACCCTCCCGGCGCCGCGCCCAAATCGACGCAGCGAATTCCGGGCCGCAACAACCGCTCGCCCTGCTGAATCTCGGCCAGCTTGAATACCGCGCGCGAACGCCACCCCTCGCGCTGAGCGCGTTTGACGTATTCATCGCTGGCATGTTCGGACAGCCAGCGGGCGCTGCTCTTGGAACGCTTGGGCATATGTCATCATAATGGCTCGATGAACCTATCGGAAAAGCAAAAGAAGCACCTGCGCCGGCTGGCGCATCCGCTGCACCCCATCGTGATGCTGGGAAACGCCGGACTCACGGATGGAGTGGTCGCCGAATTGGATCGCGCGCTCAGCGATCATGAACTGGTCAAGGTGAGTGCGCGGCTCGGCGCTCGCGCGGAGCGCGATGCCTCGCTCGAGGAATTGGCGCGCCGCACTTCCGCCCAGCTGGTGCAGCGCGTCGGCCACGTCGGGGTCTTTTACCGGCGCAGCGAACGGCTAGCGAGAATCCTCGTTCCAGACCAGTAGCAGCACCGCCAGACAGGCCAGGATGTAGATCACCATCGAGACGCCGTGCCATGCACCGAAGGTCAAGCCGAAGGCCGCGCCGCGCGCGTGCGCGTCGGTCATGAACCGCTTGATCACCCACTCGTTGGTCGCGAGCAAGGCGACCGCGAGGTAACCCTTGAGGAAACGGGTCCTGCCCGGTAGCAGCAGGGCGATCACACCCACGGCGATGGCGAGATAGGTTTCGATGCTGAACAGCCGGGTCACCAGCAACCCGGCCACATGCCGGTCGCTTTGCGCCTGGAACATCGTCGGTGCGACCCATATCGCCAGCGACCACAGGCTCCCCGCCCACAGCGTCCTCAGCACGCGAAATGCCTTGGCCGTCCCGCCCATCACACGTAGCGTACGGATACGATTTCGTAGGTCCGCGTGCCCCCGGGGGTCGTGACGTCGACCACATCGCCCTCCGATTTGCCGATCAACGCGCGCGCAATGGGCGAGGAGACCGACAACAACCCATGCTTGATGTCCGCCTCGTCGTCTCCGACCAGCTGATACAGCACCTTGTTGCCCCCGTCCTGATCCTCGAGTTCCAGCGTGGAGCCGAACACCACGCGGCCGCTGGCATTCAGCCTGGTGACATCGATGACTTCCGCGTTCGACAATCGATGCTCGATGTCGTTGATTCGGCCCTCGATGAAACTTTGCTGTTCGCGAGCGGCGTGATATTCGGCGTTCTCCGACAGATCGCCATGGGCGCGCGCCTCGGCGATCGCCCTGATGACGCGCGGCCGGGCCTCGCTCTTCAGCTGTTTCAGCTCCTGGCGCAGCCTCTCCGCGCCGCGCAGGGTCATGGGATGTCGTTTCACGTCGGCAAGTCCTTCTGCAACGGTTGTTCCTTGTGCAAATCCTGAAGCCGATTGACTTCGATGTCCCCCAGATGATCGAGGGCATCGCAGGTGGCGACCGCGGCCGCCACCGTGGTGTAGTAGGTTACCCTTCTTGCCACCGCCTCGCGGCGAATCGATCGCGACTCGCGCACCGCCTGCTTGCCCTCCGTGGTATTGACGATCAGCGCGACTTCATCGTTCTTTATCATATCGACGACGTGCGGGCGACCTTCGCGAACTTTATTGACACGGCGGCACCCGATGCCCGCCTGCTCCAGCGCCAAGGAGGTGCCCCCGGTGGCCGCGATCTCGAAGCCGCGTGCGATCAGCAATTGTGCGAGCTGCACCGCACCGGGCTTGTCGCGGTCGCGGACGCTGACGAAACACAGTCCCCGGGTGGGCAATATCACCCCGGAAGCGGCCTGGGCCTTGGCGTACGCCTCGCCGAAGGTGCGACCGGTGCCCATCACTTCGCCCGTCGACTTCATTTCCGGACCGAGGATGGGATCGGCCTCGGGAAACTTGATGAACGGGAACACCGCCTCCTTCACCGAAAAATACGCCGGGATTCGCTCCACCGTCTGCCCCTGGCTGGCGAGCGACTTGCCGGTCATCGCGCGCGCCGCGACCTTGGCGAGCGGGATGCCGGTCGCCTTGGATACGAACGGCACGGTTCGCGAGGCGCGCGGGTTGACCTCCAAAATATAAATCACACCGCTCTGGATGGCGAATTGGACGTTCATCAGGCCAACGACGTTCAGCGCCTTGGCGAGCTTGCGGGTTTGCGCGCGCAATTCGTCCTGAATCTCCTGCGACAACGCATTTGGCGGCAATGAACATCCCGAATCGCCCGAGTGCACCCCGGCTTGCTCGATGTGCTCCATGATGCCGCCGATCAGCACGTCCTCGCCATCGCTCACCGCATCCACGTCGACCTCGACCGCCAAATCGAGAAATCGATCCAGCAGCACCGGACTGTCGTTCGATACCTTGACCGCATCGGTCATGTATTGGCGCAGATCGTCCTCGTTGAACACCACTTCCATGGCCCGCCCGCCGAGCACATAGCTCGGCCGCACGACCAGAGGAAAGCCGACTTCGCGCGCCAGGATCACCCCCTGCTCCTCGGCGCGCGCGGTGGCGTTCGCGGGCTGCTTGAGCTTCAAACTCATCACCAGTTTCTGAAACCGTTCCCTATCCTCGGCGATGTCGATGCTGTCGGGCGTCGTTCCTATGATGGGTGCGCCAGCTGCGGCCAGCGCGCGCGACAGCTTGAGCGGCGTCTGACCCCCGTATTGGACGATCACGCCTTCGGGCTTCTCCTTCTCGATGATCTCCATGACGTCTTCGAAGCTGAGCGGCTCGAAATACAGCCGGTCCGAGGTATCGTAATCGGTCGAAACCGTCTCGGGATTGCAGTTCACCATGATGGTCTCATATCCATCCTCGCGCAGCGCCATGGCGGCGTGCACGCAGCAGTAATCGAACTCGATGCCCTGGCCGATGCGGTTCGGTCCGCCGCCGAGGATCATGATCTTGCGCCGCGCGCTGGGGTTCGCTTCGCATTCCTCCTCGTAGGTCGAGTACAGATACGCGGTCGAGGTCGAAAATTCGGCGGCGCAGGTGTCGACGCGCTTGTAAACCGGATGGAGACCGAGCTTGCGCCGGCGGCTGCGCACCGTCGGCTCGTCGCGCGCCACCAGCCGGGCGATGCGCGCGTCGGAAAATCCCTTGCGCTTGAGCGATCGCATGCGCGCATGATCCAGGCTGTCGAAGCCCTGTTCGCGCAGCAGCTTCTCCTCGCGCAGCAAGTCTTCGATCTGCCACAGGAACCAGGGGTCGATCTTGGTCGCTTCGAAGATCTGCTGCAGCGTCCAGCCGGCGCGAAACGCGTCCGCCACGTAGAGTATACGGTTCGGCCCGGGCCAGCGCAGTTCGTACGAGAGTTTGTCCGCAGCCTCCTCGGTCAAGGGCAGCGTGAGCTGCTCGTCGAAACCGTCGTAGCCGAGTTCGAGGCTTCGCAGAGCCTTGTGGAGCGACTCTTGAAACGTGCGCCCGATCGCCATCGCCTCACCGACCGATTTCATCTGCGTCGTCAGCCGCGTATTCGATCCCGGGAATTTCTCAAAGGTGAAGCGCGGGATCTTGGTGACCACGTAATCGATCGTGGGTTCGAACGACGCCGGGGTCGCGCCGCCGGTGATTTCATTCTTGAGCTCGTCCAGCGTGTAGCCGATCGCCAGTTTCGCGGCGATCTTCGCGATCGGAAATCCGGTGGCCTTGGACGCGAGCGCCGATGAGCGCGACACCCGCGGATTCATTTCGATCACCAACACGCGGCCGTCGTCGGGGTTGACCGCGAACTGCACGTTCGAACCGCCGGTGTCGACCCCGATTTTGCGCAGCACCGCAATGGAGGCATCCCGCAGGCGCTGATACTCGCGATCGGTGAGCGTCTGTGCGGGCGCGACCGTGATCGAATCGCCCGTGTGCACGCCCATCGGGTCCAGATTCTCTATCGAGCAAATGATGATGCAGTTGTCGTTTCGGTCCCTGACCACCTCCATCTCATACTCTTTCCATCCGACTACGGATTCCTCGAGCAGCACCTCGTTGGTGGGCGAGGCGTCGAGTCCGCGCGCCACGACGGCCTCGAACTCCTCGCGGTTATAGGCGATCCCACCGCCGCTGCCCCCGAGGGTGAAGGAAGGCCTTATGACCGTCGGGAAACCGATCTCCGACTGCACTGCAAGGGCCTCTTCCATGCTGTGCGCGATGCGCGCACGCGCGGTCTCGAGACCGATGTCCGCCATCGCGCGCCGGAACAATTCACGGTCTTCCGCCATGTCGATCGCGCGCCGCGAGGCGCCGATCATCTCGACATTGAATCTCTCGAGCACCCCCTCGCGCACCAGATCGAGCGCCGTGTTGAGCGCCGTCTGGCCGCCCATGGTCGGCAGCAGGGCGCTGGGCCGCTCCTTCTCGATGATGCGGGCGATGGTGCGCCAGTTGATCGGCTCGATATAGATCGAATCGGCGCTCTCCGGGTCGGTCATGATGGTGGCCGGATTGGAGTTCACCAAGATGACCCGGTAACCCTCCTCTTTCAATGCCTTACACGCTTGAGCTCCAGAATAATCGAACTCACAGGCTTGACCGATGATGATCGGCCCCGCGCCGATGATCAGGATGCTCTCGAGGTCGGTTCGCTTCGGCATGGGGGGCGGACTATCCTTCCGCGGTCTTTTGCTTGACCGAGTTGCGGCCGCGCGAATTTGCCTGAATCCGCTTGACCATGAGGTACATGAAGTGCTCGAACAGCAAGCGCACATCATGCGGCCCGGGACTGGCCTCGGGATGCCCCTGAAAGCTGAACGCCGGCCTGTCGGTGCGCGCGACCCCCTGCAGCGAACCGTCAAACAGCGAGCGGTGCGTGGCGCGCAGGGTCTCCGGAAGCGTGCTTTCATCGACCGCGAAGCCGTGGTTCTGCGAGGAGATCAGCACCCGCCCGGAATCAATTTCGGTGACCGGGTGGTTGGCGCCGTGATGCCCGAACTTCATCTTCACGGTCTTCGCGCCGCTCGCGAGACCGAGCAGCTGGTGGCCGAGGCAAATACCGAATATCGGTATGTCGGTCTCCAGGAAGCGCTGGATCGCCGCGATCGCGTAATCGCAGGGCTCCGGATCGCCGGGTCCGTTACTTAAGAATATACCATCAGGATGCATCGTAAGTACTTGATCTGCCGGCGTCTGCGCGGGTACCACGGTCATGCGACAGCCGTGCTCGGAGAGAATGCGCAAGATATTGCGCTTGATGCCGAAATCATAGGCGACGACGTGGAGGCGGCTTTGCGGCCGCGGCGGCTTCGCGGATGATTTCCAAATGAGCCCGTCGTTCCATTGGTAGATCTTTTTGGTCGACACCGCCTTGGCGAGGTCCATGCCCTTCAATCCGGGGAACTTCTTGGCTGCGCGCACCGCAGCGGTCTCATCGATGCTCTCGCCGGTCATGATGCAGCCCGCTTGCGCGCCTTTCTCGCGCAGCATGCGGGTGAGCTTGCGGGTGTCGATGTCCGCGATCGCGGCCACCTTGCAGCGCTGAAGGAAATTATCGAGCGATTCGGTGGCGCGCCAATTCGAATGCAGCCGCGGCAGATCCCGAATGACGAGTCCCGCCGCATAGACCGCGCCGGATTCGAGATCCTCGGGCGTGGTGCCCGTATTGCCGATGTGAGGATACGTGAGAGTGACGATTTGCCGGCAGTAGGACGGATCGGTGAGGATCTCCTGATACCCGGTCATGGCCGTATTGAAAACCACCTCACCCGTCGTGTTGCCCTTTGCGCCTACCGAGACGCCACGGAACACGGTGCCATCTTCGAGAGCTAGCACTGCAGGTGTCGACACTCCGGTTCCTCGCTTTGCGCTACGCGCGTTCCGCAGATGCGCAAAGCGGGAGGCGTCCGCTCAAGAACGTCCTCCCGCTTGTAAAATTAAGATCGCGAATCGTTTCCGGGCGCGAATATTAACGATGAGCGCGGTGACTGTCCATGCCCCTGTCAAAGCCCGAGCACATTCTGCATGCCATAAAGACCCGCCGGCCGTCCAATCAGCCAGAGGGCGGCCTGCAGCGCGCCGCGCGCGAAGATCATCCGGTCGGTGGCGCGATGGGTCAATTCGATGCGTTCCCCGGGCGCGGCGAACGTTACCGTATGCTCACCGACGATGTCCCCGGCGCGCACCACCGAAAAGCCGATGCTGCCCCGCCTGCGCGGCGTGAGCGTACCGTGCCGGTCGAAAACGGCGAGGTTATCCAAGGTCTCGCCGCGCGCCCCGGCTACCACCTCGCCCAATGCGAGCGCCGTACCCGAAGGCGCGTCGCGCTTCATGCGGTGATGCGCCTCGCTGATCTCCACGTCGTAGTGCGCACCGAGGGCCGCGCTCGCCAGCTCGAGCAAACGCGCCATCACGGTCACGCCGATGCTGGTGTTCGGAGCGATCAGCACCGCAACGGCCTTGGCGGTCGCTTCGAGCACCTCGCGGGTGGCCGCATCGAAGCCGGTGGTGCCGACCAGAAGCGGTACTCGCGCCAGCGCGCATGCCCGCGCATGTTGCGCGACGCAGCTTGGCAGGCTGAAGTCGATCGCCACCGCGGCCGCCGACAGCGCCGCTTCGGGGTCCGCGGTCACCGTCACGCCGGATGCGGGTCCCTCCAGGGCTGCGTCCTCGCCCAGCCGCCGGCTGTCGGCTGAGGCGACCGCGCCGCTGAGGTGTAGAGCACCCTCCGGCCGCGCCGCTCCCTTGAGAGCCGCCGCCTCCTCCTCCCGCAGCGCCCGAACCACGGACTGGCCCATGCGTCCGGTGATGCCGAATACGGCGACTCCGGGCACCGGCAACCTACTCGACCGCGCCGGTAAAGAATTTCTTCACGCCCGCGAAAAACGACTGTTCGCGCGGCTTGTGGCCGCCCTGCTGCAGCTGGGCCTCGAATTCTCTCAGCAACTCCTTTTGATCGTCATCGAGATTCACCGGCGTTTCGACCACCACCCGGCAAAATAGATCCCCGGGCGCTCCGCCGCGCACCGGATGAACTCCTTTCTCGCGGATGCGAAACACGCGGCCGGACTGCGTCTCCCCGGGAATTTTGATCACCACCTCGCCGTCGAGCGTCGGCACCTCGACCGAGCCGCCGAGGGCCGCGGTGGTGAAGCTGATCGGCACCTCGCAGGACAGGTTGCTGCCGTCGCGCTCGAAAATGGCGTGTTCGCGCACGTGGATCTCGACGTAAAGATCACCCGGGGGGCCGCCGTTGCGCCCCGCTTCGCCTTCGCCGTTCAAACGGATTCGATCGCCCGTATCGACCCCGGCCGGCACGCTCACCGGAATCGTCTTCTCCTGGCGTACGCGGCCCTGGCCGTAGCACGCGTCGCAGGGATTGCCGATGATCTTGCCGCGGCCCTTACAGCGCGGGCAAGGCTGCTGAATGGTGAAAATCGACTGCTGCATGCGCACCTGCCCCTGCCCATGGCAGGTGTCGCAGGTCTTCGGCGTCGAGCCCTTGGCCGCGCCCGTGCCCTTGCAGATCTGGCATTCGGCCAGGGAGGGAATCTTGATTTCGGTCTCGGTGCCGAACACCGCGCGCTCCAGATCGAGCTCGAGCTCATAGCGCAGATCGGCTCCGCGAAAAACCTGCGAACGCCCGCGTTGCCCGCCCGAGAAGATATCGCCGAACATCTCGCCGAAAATGTCGCCGAATGCATCGCCGGCGCTGAAACCCCCGCCGCGGCCGCCTTCAAGTCCGGCGTGGCCGAACTGATCGTACACCGCACGCTTTTGAGCGTCGGTGAGCACTTCGTAGGCTTCCTTCGCCTCCTTGAATTTGTGTTCGGCCTCGGGATCGTCGGGATTCCTGTCCGGATGAAACTTCATGGCCAGCCGGCGATAGGCTTTTTTGATATCCGCCTCCGTCGCGCTTCGTGGCAGCTCGAGGAGCTTGTAATAATCGTGCTTCGCCATTGCCCACCCAAATCAACGCCCACAAAAACGAACCGCCGGTACCTTAGCGCACCGGCGGCTCATTCACACGATCTTTGCCGCCGCAGCCGGCGCCTCAGGCCTTCTTTCGATCGCTTTCCTTGACCTCTTCGAACTCGGCATCGAGCACGTCCTCTTTCTTCGCTTCCTTGTCTCCGCCCGCGGATCCGCCAGATCCCCCGGCGGCGCTGCCGGCCGATTGCTCGTACATTTTCTGCATGACGGCGGCCGATGCCTGCTCGAGCGCCTGCGTCTTGCGCTCGATGTCTTCCCGGTCATCACCGCTCATCGCCGCCTTCACCGCGGCGATAGATTCCACGGCGGCCTTCTTCACGTCCTCGGACACCTTGTCGCCGGCATCCGCGAGCGCCTTTTCCACCGTATGCACGGCCGCATCCGCCTTGTTGCGCGCGCCGACCAATTCGCGGAATTTCTTGTCCTCCTCCGCATGCGCCTCGGCGTCCGAGACCATGCGCTTGATCTCCGACTCGGACAGGCCGCTCGAGGCCTTGATCACGATGCGCTGCTCCTTGCCCGTCTTCACGTCCTTGGCCGAGACGTTCAAGATGCCGTTGGCATCGATGTCGAACGTCACTTCGATCTGCGGCATGCCGCGCGGCGCGGACGGGATGTCCGTCAGATCGAATCTGCCCAGAGACTTGTTGTCGCTGGCACGATCGCGCTCGCCCTGCAGCACGTGGATCGTCACCGCGGTCTGATTGTCGTCCGCGGTCGAGAACGTCTGCGCCGCCTTGGTCGGAATCGTGGTGTTCTTTTCGATCACCTTGGTCATGATTCCACCCAAAGTCTCTATGCCGAGCGACAATGGCGTCACGTCGAGCAGCAACACGTCCTTCACGTCGCCGGAGAGCACGCCGCCTTGAATGGCGGCGCCGACCGCCACTGCCTCGTCGGGATTCACGTCCTTGCGCGGCTCGCGGCCGAACAGGTCCTTGACCGCCTTTTGCACCAGCGGCATGCGGGTTTGGCCGCCGACCAGAATGACCTCGCCCACGTCCTTCATCGACAAACCGGCGTCCTTCAATGCGATGCGGCACGGCTCGATCGTCTTCTGCACCAAGTCCTCGACCAGCGACTCCAATTTCGCCCGCGTGAGCTTCATGTTGAGATGCTTCGGGCCGGCCGCGTCGGCCGTTATGTACGGCAGGTTGATTTCGGTCTGCTGGCTCGAGGAAAGCTCGATCTTCGCCTTCTCCGACGCCTCCTTCAGCCGCTGCATCGCGAGCGGATCCTTGCGCACGTCGATGCCGCTCTCCTTCTTGAATTCGTCGGCAAGGTAATTGATGACGCGCAGGTCAAAGTCCTCGCCGCCCAGAAACGTATCGCCGTTGGTCGACAGCACCTCGAATTGGCGCTCACCGTCCACCTCCGCGATTTCGATCACCGAGATGTCGAAGGTGCCGCCCCCCAGGTCGTAGACCGCGATCTTGCGGTCGCCGCCGTCCTTGTCGAGCCCGTAGGCGAGCGCCGCCGCCGTCGGTTCGTTGATGATGCGCTTGACGTTCAGGCCGGCGATGCGTCCCGCGTCCTTGGTGGCTTGGCGCTGCGAATCGTTGAAATATGCCGGTACCGTGATCACCGCCTCGCTGACCGGCTCGCCCAGATAATCCTCGGCGGTCTTTTTCATTTTCATGAGCACTCGCGCGGATATCTCCGGCGGGGCCATCTTTTTGCCCTGGACTTCCACCCAGGCGTCGCCGTTGTCGGCCTTCACGATCTTGTAGGAGACCATGCTCACGTCTTTCTTGACCACATCGTCGCTGAACTTGCGTCCGATCAGACGCTTGGCCGCCGCAACGGTGTTCTGGGGATTCGTGACGGCCTGGCGTTTCGCGGACTGCCCCACCAATACCTCGCCGTCCTTGGTGAAGGCAACGATCGAGGGCGTCGTGCGGTCACCTTCGCTGTTCTCGATAACCTTCGGCTTGCCGCCCTCCATGATCGCGACACAGGAATTGGTGGTGCCCAGATCGATGCCAATCATCTTACCCATGTTTAAATTCCTCTAAAAAATTCGAATGTGACTGTTATTTTGGGGGGTGCTCGCCCAATTTCAATTGGCCGCCGCCTTGCTGACGACCACTCGGGCAGGACGCAGCAATCGGCCGTTCAGGGAATACCCCTTCTGGATGACCGACACCACCGTATTGGCGGGATGCTCGGTGCTCTCCTGCGCCACCATGGCCTCATGCCAGGCCGGATCGAAGGGTTGTCCTGCGGGATCGATGACCTTGATGCCCGCTTTGTCGAAGGCACGACGCAGTTCCCGCAAGGTGGCCTTCGCGCCTTCCAGCAGAGCGGTCCCCGCGGGATTCGCGGCGCCGGCCTCGATGCCGGCCTCGAGCGCGTCGCTCACCGGCACCAGTTCCTGCGCAAATCGCTCGATGGCGAATTTGCGGGCGTTGTCGATCTCGCGGTCGGTGCGTTTGCGAAAATTCTCCATCTCCGCGACCGCCCGCAAATAGTTGTTGCGGTTCTCGACCGCTCTGGCCTCCGCCGCCGACAAGGCATCGGCACTCGCCTCGATGCCCGGCGCCGGCTCGATTGGCTCGGCGGTCTCGCCCACCGGCTGGTTGGATTCACTCACTCTTGCAACACCCTCGGAGAAACAGCGGGCTATATCCCGGCTTTAGCGCTGATTTGGGGGCTATTTGCGGGCGTTCAAGGCCGAGCCGAGCAGTTTTGCCGTGACGTCGACGATCGGAATCACGCGCTCGTAGGCCATGCGGGTCGGACCGATGATGCCCAGTACGCCCACCACCTGGTTATCGATCGAATAGGGTGCCGCCACCACGCTGATGTCGTCCAGGATCTGGTATCCGGACTCATGGCCGATGAAGATTTGAATGCCTTCGGCCCGCAGGCAGCTATCGAGGAGCCGCAAAATATCGTGCTTTTCGTTGAACGCCTCGAACAGCCGGCGCAACCGCTCGACGTTCGACAATTCGGCGAAGCCCATCAGGTTGGTTTCTCCGGCGATGACATATTCCACCTGCTCTTCGGTGCTCGCGTCGAAGACCTTCTGTGCGACCTGGATCGCGTCCTGCATGAGTTGATTCATGTGCTGGCGGGTCTCCTGCAGCTGTCCGAGGAGCTTCGCCCGGACATCCGGCAGAGACTGGCCGGCAAACGCCTCGTTCAGGTAGTTCGCCGCCCTTCGCAGCTCCTCCGCCGAGTAATAGCGGTCGAGCTGCACCACCCGGTTCTGCACCTCCCGGTTGTTCATGACCATGATGGCGAGCGCGCGATTCTCCGAAAGCACCACGAACTCGATCTGCGACAGTGCGACGTAGTGGGGGTTCGGCAGCGTCACCAACCCGGCCATATGCGTTACGTTCGAGAGCATTTGGGACACGGTCTGCACCAGCGAGCGGCCGTTGGAGACCTCGCTGACCAGGCGGCGTTCGATCTCCCCGATCTCGTCCTGATTGAGCGGTTTGAGCTTGAGCAGGGTGTCGACGAAGAACCGGTAGCCTTTATCGGTGGGCACGCGGCCCGCCGAGGTGTGGGGCGAGGCGACAAACCCCAAATCCTCCAGGTCCGCCATGACATTGCGTATGGTCGCCGAGGACAGGCTCAACCCCGAATCGCGCGACAGCGTGCGCGACCCGACCGGCTGCCCGTCGCGAATATAATTCTCGATCAGGGCCTTTAGCAGCAGTTGCGCTCGCCCGCTGAGGGACTCTTCGGCACCTTCTGTCATAGTACGGTCCATATAACATGTTTGAAGCTACCTAGCGTGTCCAAACGAAGTCAAGTCCGTCGTATAGATCGCATTTGCCGAGATTCGGCAAGTGACCTGTTCCGTGAGATCGTGCTACAAGGACTCACCGACCATGCCGCAGTCCTTTAAGTCCATCGCGCTCATCGGCAATGCCAAGGATTCGCGGGTTGCCGATTGCATGTTGAGCCTGGTGAACCACTTTCACGCTCGCGGCCGGCACACCCTCGTTGATCCGGGGGTCGATCTCGAGTTCCCGCAGGGCAGCATCTGGCCCTGCCCGGAGGCCGCGTTCGCCACCCGCGCCGATCTCGTGGTCGTGATCGGCGGGGACGGCACGCTGCTCTACGCCGCGCGCCTGGTGGCCGGCCACGCGGTTCCACTGCTCGGCATCAATCGCGGGCGGCTGGGATTCTTGACCGACGTCAGCCCCGATTCGATGCTGGAAGACATCGACGCGGTACTCGCGGGCCAATATGCCGAGGACCGGCGCTCGCTCCTGGCGGCGCGGCTTGAGCGGCGCGGACGGCCCGCCGCGAGGGCGCTCGCCCTCAACGATGTGGTGATCAACAAGCGCGAAACCGGCCGCACCATGGATTTCGAGACCTTGATCAACGGCCGTTACGTCAACTCCCACGGCGGCGACGGCATCGTGATTGCCACCGCCACCGGATCGACCGCCTACGCATTGTCATGCGGTGGTCCGATTGTGGAACCCAACCTCGAGGTCTGGGTGCTGGCGCCGATAAGCCCGCACACCTTGAGCGACCGGCCGATCGTCGTGCACGCCGGCAGCAAGATCCAGGTCCGCCTGGCGGACCGCCCCGAATCACGCGCTCAGGTCACCTGCGACGGAACCGCGCTCGGCGATCTCGAACAGGGCGATGATCTATATGTGGAAGGCGCCGATGTCCAGATCACCCTGTTGCATCCGCCGGGATATGACTATTACCGTCTGTTGCGCTCGAAACTGCATTGGGGCCGCGGCGGCCACGGCGGCGCCAACGGCGATTGATCGATCATGCTCACCCGTCTTCAAATGCGCGATCTGGTCATCGTCGATCAAGCGGAGCTCGAAATCGGACCGGGCCTTACCGCCCTGACCGGGGAAACCGGCGCCGGCAAATCCATCGTGGTGGACGCCCTGCTGCTGCTTGCCGGAGGCCGCGGTGCGGGCGATGTGGTGCGCCACGGCGCCGAGCGCGCCGAAGTCGCGGCGATCTTTGGTCATTTGTCCACCGCCGCGTCGCACTGGCTCGAGGAGCAGGCCATCGAGCACAACGGTGAGGTCACGGTGCGACGGGTGACGGGTGCGGACGGCCGCTCGCGCGCCTATATCAACGGTCAACTGGTGTCGATCCAGGCGCTGCGCGAGTTCGCTGAATTCCTCCTCGAAATCCACGGTCAACAGGAATTTCAACATCTGGTCAAGCGCAGCGCGCAACGCGAGATGCTCGATGAGCATTTGAGCGACGCGGGTCTGATCACGGCGTTGTCCGATATTTACCGGCGCCATCGGGCCTGCCGGCGCGATTACGAGGCGCTCAGCTCGGCTGCAGCGAACCGCGAGGAGCGGCTCGACCTCTTGCGTCATCAGCTGGCGGAACTCAAGGTTGAGGTGACTACGGCGGCCGCGATCGAAGAACTGTTCGTGGACCGCAAACGCATCGCCGGCCGGGACCGGCTGGCCACCGCCGCCCGCACCGCCTTGACCTGCGTCAATGACGAGGATAGGGCCGGCGCGCACGATCTGCTGGCGAAGGCCTCATCGGCGCTCCGAACCGCGGCCGAAACCGACCCCGAGCTCGGACAGGCGGCGCAGCTGCTGTCGGAAGCGACCATTAACGCGCGCGAAGCCGCCGACACCTTGCGCCGCTATCTCGATGCGCTCGATATGGACCCGGAGCGCCAAGAGGAGATCGAACGGCATGCCGCTGCGCTCGAGGGGCTTGCCCGCAAGCATCGCCGCGGCGTGCTCGAACTGCCCGAGCAAATGGCGCGCATCGAGCGGGAACTCGAGACGCTCGCGAACGCCGAACTCAGCTTGGCGAATATAGAGCGGCAGCTCAATGAGTTGGAGCGCGACTACGGCGCCGCGGCAGATCGCTTGAGCGAGGCGCGGCGGCGTGCGGCCGGCGCCTTGGGCACGCAAATCACCGATCTCATGCAGGCGCTCGGCATGGCTGGCGGCCGGTTTGCCGTGAACGTGGGTCCGGCCGAGGATCAATTCGGTCCGAACGGACGCGATGAGATCGAGTTCCTGGTGAGTGCCAACCCGGGGCTGCCGCTCAAAAGTCTGGCGAAGGTGGCCTCCGGAGGCGAATTGTCGCGGATCAGTCTCGCTGTGCAAGTCGCCGCCGCGGCCAAGAGCGGGACTCTTTGCATGGTGTTCGACGAGGTTGATGCCGGAATCGGCGGCGCGGTTGCCGAGATCGTGGGCCGGCAACTGCGCACGCTCGGCGAGCGCACACAGGTACTGTGCGTCACGCATCTTGCCCAGGTCGCCTCGCAGGCCCACAGCCAGTTCCGCGTGACCAAGCAGAGCGACGGGCAAGCCACCCGCACGGCGGTCAAGCCCTTGTCCGCCGACGAGCGCGTCGACGAGATCGCGCGCATGCTGGGGGGCATCGATGTCACGAGCCAGGCGCGCGCCCATGCACGCGAGATGCTGTCGCGCTCCGCGGTCGCGGAACCGGCGAAGAAAAGGCGCTCACCCGCGCTGCGCAACTAGCGCGCAGCTACTTCGGTCGCTTTTGACTCGGGCAATTCTGCTTGCGGCAGTGGCCGTACAAGATGAGCGCGTGATCGCTGATCTCAAATCCCAGCCGTTGCGCGACCGCCTGCTGACGCTCCTCGATGCCGCCGTCCACGAACTCCTCCACGCGGCCGCAGTCGACGCAGACGATGTGGTCGTGATGCGCGCCCTGATTGAGCTCGAACACCGCCATACCGCCCTCGAAGTGATGGCGCGTGACCAATCCGGCCGCTTCGAACTGGGTGAGGACGCGATACACCGTCGCCAGTCCAATGTCCTGATTGGCGACCAGCAGCTTCTTGTAGATGTCCTCCGCGCTCATGTGGCGGGCGGAGCCGTCGGCGAGAATGTCCAGAATCTTCAGTCGCGGCAGCGTGACTTTGAGTCCCGCGTTGCGCAGGTCGTTGCTTTCGGCGGTCGTGGGCGGTTTCAAGCGCTGCGGCATGCGGTGGCATCCGGTATGATACAGAGTTGATTATCAATCATTTTTAGGGCTGCGCACCATTTTGACGAAAATATTTCGGCTTTTGCTCGTGGGTTTGAGTCTCGCAGCATCCGCCTGCGTCTATCACATTAACATTCAGCAGGGCAATTTCCTGGATCAGGCAGCAGTCGATCAGGTCAAGGCGGGCATGACCCGCAGTCAGGTGCGCTACTTGCTCGGTACACCCATGGTGGCCGATTCCTTCAATAAGGAACGCTGGGATTATATCTACTATTTAAAGAACGGGCGCACCGACCACGTCGACTCGCGCCGCGTCACGGTATATTTCGACGGCGACAAGGTGGATAGGCTCGACAAGCCGACGGCCGCCCAGACCGCCGCGCAGGACGCATCGGCCGCCAAAATCAAGAACGGCCGCGTCTATTGACGGGCCTGGCGGCAATCCCGGACGTTCATCGCTTCGGCGCGGATTGCTGCGGGTGCGACCGCACCCGGCGCGCCTGTTTGACCCGGGCGCGGCGCGCGGCCTTCGGATCGGCGGCGAGCGCTCGATAGATTTCGACACGATCACCCTCATCGAGAATCCTCTCCCGGCCGACCAGCTTGCCGTAAACGCCCACGGCGGCATGGGCGATATCGAGCCCGGAGAAATCAATGCTCGCCGCCGCCGCCTCGAGGGCATGGGCAACCGTCGCCGGAGATGCCAAACGAAACAGCCCGGCAATGACTCGCTGCGGCCCGGCATAGACCACTTCGACCTCGACGATCGGACTTTCGGGCTGCACCAACGCCGAATCCTAGCCTTTGCCCGCGCCGTATATCGATTGCGCGCGCCGCGCGAAAGCATCGACGATCGTGCCGCAAAGGGTGGCGAAGGCGTGATTGCATGCCGCCGCGATCAATCGGTTCTCGAATTCGAACTCGACCCGGAAGTGAACTTGAGAACCGAGCTCACCGATGGCTTCGAAGCGCCATTGCCCCAGCAGCCGGCGAAATGGCCCGTGCACCAGCCGCATGAGAATTTGCGCATCCGGCTGAAGGGTGTTGCGGGTCGTGAACTCCGTGCGCAGCACGCCCCGAACGATCTTTACACTGGCGAGCATCTCGGTCGCCGAACGGGAATCGACCCGGGCGCCGACGCACCAGGGCAAGAACTCCGGGTAGCGGGCGACATCGTTCACCAGGGCGAACATTTGGGCGGGCGCGAAGCTCACGATGGCGCTGCGTTCGACGACCTGCAAGCTCTCCCCTCCCCCCGGCGGCACGGTGCCGCTGGCAGACGATTCTCCGGTAAAAGCGCGCGCGCCGCCATCGGCGAATCGGTAGACTCCGGCGCCTAGGGAGCCAAGAGCCTTGTGAAAACCACGGACAAACTGCCGCCGATCGCCGTCAACCGCAAGGCGCGCTTTGATTATTTTATCGAGGATCGCTACGAGGCGGGGGTCTCGCTCATGGGCTGGGAGGTCAAGAGCATGCGCGCCGGCAAGGCGCAGATCGCCGAATCGTATGTGTATTTGAAGGACGGCGAGGCGTACCTGTTCGGCGCCCATATCAGCGCTTTGAATTCGGCGTCGACCCATGTCGACACCGACCCCACGCGCACCCGCAAGCTTCTGCTGAACCGGCGCGAACTCGACCACTTGGTCGGCGCGGTGGAACGGCGCGGCTACACGCTGGTACCCCTCGAACTGTATTGGAAGAAGGGGCGCGCCAAGCTCGCGATCGGTCTCGCCAAGGGCAAGAAGCAGCACGACAAGCGGGCCACCGATAAGGACCGCGACTGGCAGCGCGACAAGGGCCGCATCATGAAGGCCAGCCGCCGCTGAGGGGCGCCGCGGCGGTGGCGTGGGCGAATTTGGGTGCTCGCAGCCAAAAAGAGGTACACTAAGCGCTCACTTGGGGCCGACCGGTTTCGACATGGGTTGCGAAACTTCAGGTGCGTACCGAGGTGCGAGTTACCTCGTAAAACTACTTGCAAACTCATAGTTGCCAACGAAGACAACTACGCTCTAGCTGCCTAATCGCAGCTGAACCCTGACCGGCCTGTGCTGATGCGAACGGCTCAGGGGTAGCGCTCATCAGCTAGTGGGATGCACGTGTCCGGGGTGTATCTTGCGAATCGCTACCGGGCTGGCTGCACGCTTTCCCTGCCCGTCGGGTCAGTGCGCGGCGAGAACAATAGACGCGGCTACGTACGTAGATCTTGAAACGTAGGACTTATGGACGGGGGTTCGATTCCCCCCGGCTCCACCACTCGGGTTGGAACAGCCAAACCCCTGCAAAAGCAGGGGTTTGCGAGAAATCGCTTTGCTCGCTTAGGACCATTGCGGTGGACCGCGCCTCGGCCCCGGCGCACTATTTGCGCGCCGTACCGGCGAGCGCATGTTGCAGGTCGCTCTTGTCTGTGGAACTCGGCGCGCCGATGGATCATGATGCATCAATCATCCACTGACGCCCCGCTGATCGGTCAAACCTCCCTCGGTGGGGCTGCGCTGCTTAAAGGTCGCATTCATGACGCATGATGAGGGCCCCATGTCCGGTGTCCATTCCCGCCCGCCGCGACGGTTCGGACGCTTCCTCGCGGTAGTCTTGCTTCTGGCGATCGCAGGCACCGGCCTTTGGACCTGGTTTGCGCTCTCGTGGGCGTATTCGGACGGCACACGCGCGGGCGTGCTGCAGAAAATTTCGCGCCGCGGTTGGATTTGCAAGACCGAGGAAGGCGAATTGGCTCAATACGTGGTCGCCGGCGTCTCGCCGCAGATATGGGAATTTAGCGTGCGCGACCCCTCCTTAGGAGCACAGCTCGACAAGCTGGTCGGGCAGCACGTGCAGCTGCACTACACGGAACACTCCGGTGTACCGACCTCGTGCTTTGCCGACACCCGTTACTTCGTCGATCGAGTGACGTTGATTGCCGATGCCGCGCCAGCACCGCCGAGCGGCGCGCCGCCCAATCCGTGAGGCCCGCCGTCAAGCAGGTGCGGCGGAAAAACCCGCCCGGGAATTCGCCACCTGTTCGCCGATCAGCAATGCCGTGCGCAGCGCCTTCAGTCCGTCCTCGCCGGTCACCGGCGGCGGCTGACCGCTCGCGGCGGCCTGCAGGAAGGCTTCGATTTCCATCTTGAGGGCGTCTCCCTGCTCGTAGGCGGTTTCCTCGATGTTGACCTTGGGCAACCCGTCGGCCGACATGCCGTCCGTCTTGCGAATCACGGTCAGCAGCTTCTGCTGCAAGTCCATCGACACATAAGCGTCGTCTTGAAACAGGCGCAAGCGGCGCTCGGTCTTGAGGCTGACGCGGCTCGCCGTGGCATTGGCCACGCAGCCGTTTGCAAAACGCAGCCGGGCGTTGGCAATGTCGATCTCGCCGGAAAAGACGCTGCTGCCGATGGCATCGACGGCCACCACCGGAGAGCGCACGATGCTCAAGATCAAGTCGATGTCGTGAATCATCAGATCGAGCACCACATCGACGTCGGTACCGCGGTGCTTGAACGGCGCAAGCCGTGCGGACTCGACAAACCTCGGCATGCTGAGCATTGGCTGTACCGCTTGAACCGCCGCGTTGAAGCGTTCCAGGTGGCCGATCTGCAGGATGCGCTTCGCTCGGCGTGCCGCCTCGATGAGGGCTTCGCCTTCCGCCACGGTCGTGGTCATGGGCTTTTCGAGCAGGACATGTGCTCCGGCCTCGAGAAACTCCTTGGCAATCGAGAAGTGCGAAGGCGTCGGCGTCACCACGCTGACGGCGTCAACGCGGCCGAGCAGTTCACGGTGATCGGCGTACGCCGCAACTCCCAGTTCGGCCGCCACCGCCGCACGCGCGGAGGCCGACGGATCGGCGATGCCTATCAGGCTTGAGTTGGGCAAACCATGGTACTTCTGCGCGTGGAACCGTCCCAGATACCCGACACCGATGACGGCGGTGCGCATCACGCCGAGCATGCCGCGAGCCACGAGCCCGCAGGCATCGCGAGGTACCGGGATTGCGGGTTGCAGCAGAGCATCGGTTTATTCTACAGCCATGGGCGAGGCGCGATGCGTTTCGTTACAATGGCGGGTCATGCATCCTCCAAAAGAACCAGGACAAATGGGCAGAACCGGCAGATGGTCTCGGGAGCTTTGGCTGTCGGGTATCGCGCTCGTCACCGGATTCGCCCTGTTGCCCGGACTCATTTTTTTCATCGGCGCCGCCGTGTTGGGACGCTACGAGGACGCGACCGCTCTGCGCATCTACCAAAGCGTTTATGGGGGCCTGGCGCAAGGCTCGGTGGCCTCCTGGATCGTGCTTTTTGGCCCTTACGGGCTGTATTTGCTCTTCAAGGGCCTCTCTGCATGTTGGCGCGCCGGAATTAAGTCACCCATCATTTGACGGCCGTCACACTTCCGCATGTTCCCTCGGCCGTGAGCGGGGCAACATGCGTATATTCGGCCCAAGCCGTATTGAAAAAATAATGCAGGGCTGCGCGTGCGACGTGAGTCGCGTGCGTTGCGTCAACCCAGGGCCACAGCCGTGCGTTGCCGCTCTAGATTTATGAATTGCCGATTTTTGTACGAGGGAAGCACGATGGCGAACAAGGAAAGGCCGGAGAACGATCGAGACCCGAATCTGCGATTGCCAGCGAGCGAGCGGCCTGCGAACAAGCTCACAGTGGCTGTCGCGCCGTCCAAGGCGGTGGTCGAGGAACGCGGAGGCGATCCGTACAACACCTCGGGCAGCTTCGACCGCAAGAAGCACTGGGAGCGAGTCGGCAAACGCTAGGCGCCCCTAGTCCTCGCTGAACTCGCTGTTCGGGTACCACCGCGGGAAGCGCCGCGTGCGTGCCAGCCGGTCGCCGACTTCGTAGTAGAGCGTCAAGTCGTCGAGCGCGCCGCGCACGTCCCAATCTTCGGTGTATTTATCGCTCGGCTGGCGGTAGCGATGGGCCATGTAGTCCTCGAGCTGCGCTCGGCCCGATGCAGGTCCGCGCGCCGAATCGTCAATCCCGGCCCCAAAATACAACGCCGGCACCCCATGCCGGGCGAAGTTGTACTGATCGGAGCGGAAGTAAAGGCCCTGCTCCGGATGCAGCTCGGGACGCACTTCTCGGCCCTGCAGCAGCGCCGCCGTGCGCACATATTCCTCCAGATCCGAATTTCCCGCACCGAACACCAGGACGTCGCGAGTCCGCCCGCCGATGTGCAGCCCATCGAGATTGAGCATTCCGGCGGTTTGCCGCAGCGGGAACACGGGGTTCTCGACGTAGTACGCGGAGCCGAGGAGTCCGGATTCCTCTGCCGTGAATGCGATGAACACGATCGATCTATCGGGAGGCGGCCGAGTGCGATGGAAGGATTGCGCCAGCATCAGCAGCCCGGCCACTCCGGTGGCATTTTCGACCGCGCCGTTGTGAATGGCGCCGCGCGAATCGCGCCCCAGGTGATCCCAATGGGCCGCATAGACGACGTATTCATGGCGGTGCTGCCCCCCCCGCAGCAGCCCAATGACGTTCGAGGAGCTGAATCGGCGGATGGTGTTGTGAATCTCGCCTTCGATCTTGAGCCCCATGGCCATCGCTTTGAACCCGCGGCGGGAGGCGGCTCGCGCCTGCGCCTCATAGTCGAGTCCCGCCTGATCGAACAGTCCCCTGGCGGTTTCGTTGGCGAGCCAACCCTCGATCGCCGCACCGCCCTCCTCCTCGCCCGTCCTCGCTCGATCGAGCTGCGGCCCGGTCCAGCCGCTCGCCACGGCGTTCCATCCGTAGCCGGTCGCCAGAGGGTCGTGGATCAGCAGAACCCCGGCGGCGCCCTGCCGGGCGGCCTCCTCGAACTTGTAGGCCACAGTGCCGTAGTGGGTCATGGTGCTGCCCTTGAACAGCACCTGATCTTTGCCGGCATTCCCCGGATCCCCGACCATCACGAGCACCGTCTTGCCGCGAACGTCGAGCTGGGCGTAGTCGTTCCACTGGTACTCCGGCGCCACGATGCCGTAGCCCGCGAATACCAGCTCGCTCTGCGCCAGCTGCACCGCCGGAACGGGCCGCCTGGTCCAGATCACCATGTCCTTGCCGTAGCGCAGTTGCCGCGTGCTGCCGCGGCCGGCCGCCGACAGCGTCGCGTCCTCGCCGGCGAGAATTTCCACCAGCGGCACACGCTGTACGTAGCTGTCGCCGTTGCCGGGCTCCAGGTGCAATTTACGGTATTGCGCGATCAGAAAGGCGACGGTTTGCTCCTCGCCCGGCGTGCCCGGCTTGCGGCCCTCAAACTCATCCGAGGCCAACGTGCGCACGTCGTCCCTGAAACCGGTCTCATCGATGTCCGTGGACGGCGGCGGCCCCTTGTGCTGCGCCGCGCAGGCAGCGAGTAATGTCGCGAGACACCCGGCCTGCAGCCCGCGCCCCGCCCAAGTTCCCATTATGATCGGATGCTCCTCAACGTCGCGCGCAGCGCATCACGCGCCAAATTTCGCGCTGCGGGCCCCGCCCCGGGCCGGCGGCGGGGTAACAGCGGGTCAAAACCGTGAACGGACGCATATCTTCAGGCTCGTATACACTTGGCTTGCGGCATAGGCTCGTCTAGCCTTGGGCGACCTTTACGCAGCATGCAGTTTACAGGAGATCTGGTACGGTGATGACTAATAGGCCTTGGGCCAAGGGCTCGCGCTGGATTAAGGCGCTCGGCGTCTGCGCAGGTGCGGTTGGACTGGCGGCGTTGCTCGGCGCCGCGATGACACCGCCGGCCACCGCTCCGGCGGCGGGCGCCGTGCTCGCGCCCACGGATCAAGAGAACTATGTGGCGCGCCGCGTGAGCGACATCGTGGCCCGGGAGCACTACCGGCGGGCGCCCCTCGATGACCGGCTGTCGAGCCTGATACTCGACCGCTATCTCGACGCCATCGACGGCGGCAGAAGCTATTTTTACGCGAGCGACATCGCGGAATTCGAGCGCTACCGGTACGAGCTCGACGACGCCATCAAGGCGGGCGACGTCGAGCCGGCGTTCGTGATTTTCCGGCGCTTCCAGCAACGCAGCCGCGAGCGCATGAACTACGCCATCGAATTGCTTGCCAAGAAGCCGGATTTCGACATCGACGAATCCTTCAATTTCGACCGCGAGAAGGAACCCTGGCCGGCGAACACGGTCGAGATGAACGAGTTGTGGCGCAAGCGCGTCAAGAACGACGCCTTGTCGCTCATTACGGCCGGCAAGAGCTGGTCCGAGGCGGCGGAGGTCCTGCGCAAGCGCTACGAGCACGTTGCGAAGCGCATGGACCAGAGCAAGCCCGATGACGTATTCGAAGCGTTCATGAACGCTTTCGTTCTGTCGTTGGATCCGCATTCGAATTATTTCTCCGCACGCAACTCGGAGGAATACAACATTCAAATGAGCTTGAGCTACGAGGGCATCGGCGCCTCGCTGCAATTGACCGATGACTATGTGACGGTGATCGACGTGATTGCGGGCGGACCCGCCGCCGTCAGCGGCAAGCTCGCGGCCAACGACCGCATCACCGCCGTGGGCGAAGGAAAAACCGGGGAGCTGGTCGATGTGATCGGCTGGCGTCTGGACGACGTCGTGCAGAAAATACGCGGTCCCGGCGGCACGCTGGTGCGCCTGCAGCTGCTCCCCGCGGGCGCAGCGCCGGGCTCGGTGCAGAAGGTCGTCGAATTCACCCGCAACCGGGTGTCGCTCGAGGCGCAGGCGGCGCACAAGGCGATTCGCACCGTCCAGCGAAACGGGCGCGACGTGAAGATCGGCATCATCACCGTGCCGAGCTTCTATCAGGATTATGACGCGAGCCGCGCCGGCGCCAAGGATTTTCGCAGCACGACCCGCGATGTGCAGCGCCTGATCGGCGAGCTGCGCAAAGAAGGCGCAGAAGTGTTGATCATGGACTTACGCGCCAACGGCGGGGGGTATCTGCCGGAGGCGGAGTCCCTGACCGGTCTGTTCATCGACCGCGGGCCGGTGGTGCAACTGCGCGACACCACCGGGCGCATAGAGGTGGACGACGATCCGGATCCCGCGATCTTCTACAGCGGCCCTTTGATCGTGCTGGTGGACAGGTTCAGCGCCTCGGCATCCGAGATATTCGCGGGCGCGATCCAGGATTACGGCCGCGGCCTCATCGTCGGCCAGCAGACCTACGGCAAGGGCACGGTGCAGAACGCGCACCCCCTCAACTACACGATTTTCGGCCGCAAGCCCGAGCTCGGCCAGCTCAATGTGACCATCGGCAAGTACTATCGGATCACCGGCGAGAGCACCCAGGATCGGGGCGTCACTCCGGATATCCTGCTGCCTTCCCTAATCGATGCCGACGAAGTCGGCGAAAGCACTCGCGACCGCGCCTTGCCCTGGGATCACATCGAGCCGGCGAGTTTCAAGCTCGAAGGCGACCTGAAGCCGCTGACTTCTTCGCTGCAAAAGCTGCACGACGAGCGCACTGCCGACAGCGCCGACTTCCGCTACCTGCACGACGACATTGCCGCGCTCGAGGCGATGCGCAATCAGAAGACGCTGTCCTTGAACCTGAAGACGCGCGAGGCCGAGCGCAAACGGCAGGAAGCCGAGCGCCTTGCCCGCGAAAACACCTGGCGCGCCGCCCACGACGTGCCCCCGGTCAAGTCGTTGGAGGATATCAAGGAGGATGCCGCCGCCGGAATCATCCTCGACGAAACTTCGCAGATCGCGGCCGATCTCGTGGTGGCTTCCGCGCACAAGGTCGGTCCCACGCAAGCGCGGCGCACCGATGCACATTGAGGCGGCCGACGGCGCTCAGCGCAGCAGCAGGGTGTAAAGATCCCAATAGTCTTCGGCCAACACGTTCCAGCTGGGCGGGGTCGCCGATGTCGGAGCGGCGAGCGAGTCCGCGGTCGGCACCGTGTCGTCGGTACTGCGATATTCGCACGTGGCGCGTAGCCGCTCCAGCTTGGCTCTGACGCCGGCGTAGATCAGTTTGTGGTTGGCGACGGCGGCTTGCGCCTTTTGCACCCGCTGCATGTAGCTTTCGCAGTCGGCTCGCGCGCCGAAATTCATTTCATGGACGCGGCGCGCGACCGCCTCTTTGGCGCGAGCCGCCAGACCGAACGCATCCACGTGCTCGCACAGCGACTCCGCATAGCTGATGATCGCCAAATTGATGTTGCGGCGCGCACCCAGGGATATGCCGGGGAATTCGTTCAGCGCTTCGCTGTTGATGGCGCTGCGCTCGGCGTGCAGGTCCCCGACCGCCGCGTCGGCGCTCACCACGCCTTGGCGCAGGATCTCGAGCGCCTTCTGCCGTCGGCGGCGCTTGAAGTAATGCCAGAATGCGGTCAATCGCTGCAGTTCGGCTTGCGCCGCGGCCAATCGCTCGCGCTGCGAATCGGCTTCGTCCTGCGCCGCCTGCAGCCGCCCGTCGACATCCGCGAGTCGGGCGTTCTTGGCCGCCTCGCACTCCGCCTGGAACTTGGCCGATTCGCGGATCTCGGCCTGGCGCGTGAGATCGGCGGCGAAACCGGACAGCTGCTGGTGGCAGGTCTTCCACAATCCCCGCAGTTGAAAGAACACCAGTGCGCCAAACCCGCTGCGCAAATCGGCAAGCAGGTCGCCCAGCCCGTCCAATTGCTCCTGCACGCGGATGGTGGCGCCTTCCTGCTGCTTTAGGCGGTCGCGCAGCAGGTGAAATTCGTCCTTGAGGTCGGCGTATGCCTTTTTCAGGCCCGCGCGATTCTGGAAGAGCTGCATCAGACGCTCTTCGTCCGGCTTTGCGCCGCCGATTTCCAATCCGTTTTTGAGAAAACTCAGCTTATCGATCAAAGTCCCGCCTCGAACTCGAAGTTTACCGGCGGGATCCCAATGGCGGTCCGCCCGCTAGAACCGATGCCCACGCTCGGCACAATATTCCAGCCATTTATTTAGCATCATGTTTCGGGTCCAGCGCTGATCCAGTTCACGCTTGAGTTCAGACTGCATTTTGGCGAGCTGCGGATGCCGCTGGAATCCGCGAAAGCTGCGAACCTCGGCCAGGCGCGCATCGTGATAGACGCACACTTCCAGATCGGGATCGCGCACCCGCAAAGCTCCCGTTTGGAATTCGTATGTGAGGCGGAACACACCCGTGTACCGGGAAAGCTCCAACGGAGTGAGATGGAGATCACAGTCCGCGCCGACCCTCGATATGCGGTGCGCATCGACCGCCCGCAGATCCTCCACCAGCCACCCCAGGCGGATGAAATTGCTCTCGTACAGCGTCATCAAGCCGACGAAGCCGCCGGGCCGCGCCCGCCACGATGTCGCACACCATTGATCCGCGATCATGAGCCGACTATACCATGCAGTCGCGGCCGTCCATGCGAACTGCGGCCGCTTAGGCGCATCGCAAGCGGCCGCGCACGGCTCGTCACGGCCGCAAGCGCCGCTCGATGCCGGTGCGATCGAGTATTCTGCTCGATATTTCCTCTATCGAGCATTCCGTGGTGTCGATGACCGGGATGCCGTGCCGTTCGTACAAGGACTCCGCGGCACGCACTTCGAAGGCGACCTGGCGCGGCGAGGAGTATCGGCTGTCGGGGCGCCGTTCGTTGCGGATTTGCTGCAGACGGTCCGGCTTGATCGTCAATCCGAACAGCTTGCGCGAGTGCTGCTCGAGTCCTCTCGGCAATTTGCGCGATTCCAAATCGTCTTCGGTCAAGGGGTAATTGGCCGCGAAGATTCCATATTGCATGGCCAAATACAGGCAGGTCGGCGTTTTTCCGGAGCGGGATACGCCAATCAGTATGACATCCGCGCGCTCGTAATCGCGCACCACCGACCCGTCGTCATTCGCCAGCGCGAAATTCGTGGCATCGATGCGCGTGGCGTAAGCGTGGGTGTCGGCCATTCGATGAGTCCTGCTCATGACGTGCAAGGACTGCGTTTTCAGCTCGTTCTCGAGAGGCGCGAGGAACGGATCGAAAAAATCGAGAAAGTATCCGTTGCTGCCGCGAACCACGTTGCGCACGTCCTCTTGCACCAGGGTGCTGAATATGATCGGTCTGACTCCCTCCTGTTTGCCGACCAGATCTATCTTGCGCACCGCCTCCATCGCCTTGTCAACGGTGGAGATAAATGGCACAGTCACCTGCCGAAATTCTATGCCGTCGAATTGCGCCATAAGGCTGTGGCCCATCGTCTCTGCGGTGATGCCGGTCTGGTCGGAAACAAAAAATACGGTTCGTTTGATCACGGTAGTCCCATTATGTCGACGCGTCTTGGCCAGCGAAGTGTTTCACTTAACCAATCCTCGGACAAGCAATGAGTTATGAAGCCCTACATCATTCCGTTTGAGAAGTTAAGGAACCAGGATGTCGACCTGGTGGGCGGCAAAAACGCCTCGATCGGCGAGATGATTTCGCGGCTCTCCGGCCTGGGCGTATCGGTTCCGGACGGATTTGCGACCACCTCGCACGCCTACCGCGACTTCCTGGCGCAGGCCGGCCTCGATCAGCGCATCCGCGAGGCCCTCGGCTCGCTCGACGTGGACGATGTGGAGAGGCTCGCCGTCATCGGCAGGCAAATCCGCGGCTGGATGCTGGCCACCCCTTTTCCGCACAGGCTGCAGAACGAAGTTCTCGCGGCGTGGCGCAAGATGGGACGAGGTTTCCCCCGGAGCGAGGAGTTTGCCGTCGCGGTGCGCTCATCGGCGACCGCCGAGGATCTGCCCGATGCTTCCTTCGCCGGGCAGCAGGAGACTTTCCTCAACGTGCGCGGCGAGGAGCGGCTGCTGGCCAGCATGCACGAAGTATTTGCCTCGCTCTTCAACGACCGGGCGATCGCCTATCGCGTTCACAGCAATTACGATCACAACGCGGTGGCGCTGTCGGTCGGCGTCCAGCACATGGTGCGCAGCGATCTGGGCGCTGCCGGCGTCATGTTCACGCTGGACACGGATTCGGGATTTCGCGACGTGGTGTTCCTCACTTCGGCGTACGGACTCGGCGAAACCGTGGTCCAGGGCGCCGTCAATCCGGACGAGTTCTACGTCTACAAGCCGGCGCTGCGAGCCGGGCGCCGGTCGATACTGCGCAAGAATCTCGGCCAGAAGGCCGTCAAGATGATTTACGGCGAGCCGGGCGCCGACGATCCCGTTCGCACCGTCGACGTCGCGCCCGAGCAGCGGCAGCGCTTTTCGCTCGATGACTCCGACGTCTGCGCGTTGGCCGCGCAAGCCCTGATCATCGAAGAGCACTACGGCGCACCGATGGATATCGAATGGGGAAAGGACGGCGTGACCGGCAAGATCTATATATTGCAGGCGCGACCGGAGACGGTGCAGAGCCGCGCCGGGCGCTCGATCCAGCGCTACACCCTGAAGGCTCGTTCGACCGTGCTGGTGAGCGGGCGCAGCATCGGCCAGCGCATCGGCGCCGGACATGCGCGCATCGTCAGGGACGTGAAGGAAATGTCCCGCGTACGGGCCGGCGATGTGCTGGTCGCCGACATGACCGACCCGGATTGGGAGCCGGTGATGAAGCGCGCCGCGGCCATCGTCACCAATCGGGGAGGCCGCACCTGCCATGCCGCCATCATCGCGCGCGAACTCGGCATCCCTGCCGTGGTCGGATGCGTCGCCGCGACCAGCGCGATCAGGGAAAATCAGGCGGTGACCGTCTCCTGCGCCGAGGGGGATACCGGGCACGTGTATGAGGGCATGCTGGAGTACGATCAGCGCAGCATCGAATTGGATTCGCTGCCGCCGATTCCGGTGAAAATCATGATGAACATCGGCAATCCCGACCGCGCCTTCGATTTCGCCGGCATTCCGCACAAGGGCGTCGGTCTTGCGCGGCTCGAGTTCATCATCAACCGAATGATCGGCGTGCACCCGCGGGCGCTCTTGGAATTCGACAAGCAGAGCCCGGAATTGAAGGAGACCATCGGCCAGCAGATTGCCGGCTATGCGGATCCGGTGAGCTTTTATGTCGACAAGCTGGCCGAAGGCATCGCGCAAATTGCCGCCGCGTTCGCCCCCGAGCCGGTGATCGTGCGGCTTTCGGACTTCAAGTCGAACGAATATGCGAACTTGATCGGCGGCAAGAACTACGAGCCTCACGAGGAAAATCCGATGCTCGGCTTTCGCGGCGCGTCGCGTTACATCGACAAGGTGTTCAGACCCTGCTTTGAGCTCGAATGTCGCGCACTGAAGCGCGTGCGCGATGAGTTCGGTCTGACCAACATCGAGGTCATGGTTCCGTTCGTCCGTACCTTGCTCGAAGCAAAGACGGTGACGCAGCTGCTGGCCGACAACGGGCTCAAACGCGGCGAGAACGGGCTGAAGCACATCATGATGTGCGAACTGCCGACCAACGCGCTGCTGGCGGACCGCTATCTCGAGTATTTCGACGGCATGTCGATCGGCTCGAACGACATGACGCAGCTGGCGCTCGGTCTCGACCGCGATTCCGGCGTCGTGGCGAAACTATTCGACGAACGCGACGATGCCGTCAAGGCGCTCATGTCCATGACCATCAAGAGCTGCAAGGCGGCCGGCAAATACGTGGGCATCTGCGGCCAGGGCCCGTCCGATCACCCCGAACTCGCCCGCTGGCTGGTTGATCAGGGCATCGACAGCCTGTCCTTGAATCCGGACACCGTGGTCGAAACGTGGATGTATCTCGCGGCCGACCGGCCGGGTTGACGCCGCCGGGTCAGGCCGTGCGCAGAAACCGCTCGCGATAGAATTGCAGCTCGCGAATCGAATCGCGCACATCGTCCAGGGCGCGATGCGTCGAACTCTTCTGGAATTCCTGCGCCATTTGCGGCGCCCAGCGCTGCGCCAGTTCCTTGAGCGTGCTCACGTCGAGATTTCGGTAATGGAAGAAGCGCTCGAGAGCGGGCATATGGCGGGCCAGAAAGCGCCGGTCCTGGCAAATGCCGTTGCCGCACATGGGTGAACGCCCCCGCTCCGCCCAGGATTCCAGAAATGCGAGCGTCTCGCGCTCCGCGGCGCCCGTATCGATGCCGCTCGCCAGCACTCGGGCGCTCAAGCCGGAGCCGCCGTGCTGTTTTCGGTTCCAGTCGTCCATGCGGGCGAGCGTTTCCTCGCTTTGGTGCACGGCGAGCACCGGGCCTTCGGCGAGCACGGTGAGATGTTTGTCGGTTACGATCGTGGCAATCTCGATGATGAGGTCGGTGTCCGGCTGCAGACCGGTCATCTCAAGATCGATCCAAACAAGATTTTCTGGAGATTTCATCGTGTCTCTGAGCGTAAAACCCGCATGTTAACAGAGCGATTGAATTGACAGGCACGCGCGGCCGCGGGATCGTCCTCGCCTGCTACGGCCGCGGCGTTTTGGTGCAGTCCGAACAAGGCGCGATGCACTGCTCCCTTGCGGGACGGAAACAGCGCGCCGTGTGCGGCGATCGGGTCGCGTGGGTCCATGGACCGGCGGCCGACGGCGCGTCCGTTGAATCGATCGAGCCGCGCCGCAACCTGGTCGAACGCATCGATGCGCGGGGCCGCCCCGAGCCCGTCGCCGCCAATATCGACCGGCTGGCGATCGTGGTGGCGCCGCAGCCCGACCCGGACTGGTTCCTGGTCGACCGGTACTGGGCGGGTGCGCATCTGAAGGAGATCGCGGCGATGCTGATCGTCAACAAATCCGATCTGGCAAGGGAATCGATCCAATCCGAGCTCGCCAACTTTCGCGCCTTGGACCTCGAATGCCGCGAAGTGTCCACGCTGACGGGCGCCGGAATCCCGGACCTTCGCCGGGCACTCGCCGATCGGGTGACCTTGTTGGTCGGCCAGTCCGGCGTCGGCAAGTCCTCGATCGTCAATGCGTTGGCGCCGGATGCGGCCGCGCAAATCGCCGAGCTGACCCGCGACGCCGAGGGCCGGCATACCACGACCACCGCCCGCTGGTACCGGTTGCAGCCGGGCGCCGCCTCGGCCATCGTCGATGCGCCGGGTGTGCGCGACTTCGCCCCCCCGGCGAGCATCGCGCGCGCCGCGGAGCGCGGTTTTATCGAGATCCACAGGTTCGGCCTCGATTGCCGATTCAACGATTGCCGTCATTTGCAGGAGCCGGGCTGCGCGGTGCGCGCCGCGGTGTCCGACGAACGCATCGCGGCACGCCGCTACGAAAGCTACCGCCGGCTATACCGCCTCTACGAAAGGCTGGCGCCCTCGTAAAACAGGGGCCCTCACGAAAGGCTGGTGCGGCCCGCCAGCGCATGGGCGAGCGTGCCGCCATCGACGTATTCCAGCTCGCCGCCGACCGGTACCCCGTGAGCGATGCGCGAGGCCTTCAGGCCCAAACGCAGGACCAGCTCGCCCAGGTAATGCGCCGTCGCCTCGCCTTCAACGGTCGGATTGGTGGCAAGAATCACCTCGCGCACCTCGCCGCCGCCGAGCAGCCGCTCGAACTCGTCCAAACCGAGCTGCGCCGGCCCGATTCCGTCAAGCGGCGACAAGTGCCCCATGAGAACGAAGTAGCGGCCACGAAATCCGCCGGATTGCTCGATGGCGACCACGTCGGCGGGAGATTCGACCACGCACAGCTGCGCGACATCGCGGCGATCCGAGGCGCATATCGTGCAAAGTTCGCTCTCGGTGAGCATGCGGCAGCGCTTGCAGCGTCCGACCTGCTCGAGCGCCTCCGCCAACGCCCGACTCAGCACCCGGCCCCCGTCGCGGTCGCGCTCCAGCAAATAAAACGCCATGCGCTGCGCCGACTTCGGGCCGACTCCGGGCAGGCAGCGCAGCGATTCGATCAGGCGCGCGAGGGTGGGCGTGTATTTCATCGGCGCGACATGTTCAAAACGGCAGCTTCATGCCGGGCGGAAGATTCAATCCGGACATGAGCCCCGCATATTTCTCTTGGCTGCGCGCCGCGATCTTTCGCACCGCATCGTTGACCGCGGCGACCAGCAGGTCCTCGAGCAGCCCCGGATCCTCGCCGGCCAGTTTGGGATCGATGGTCGCGCGTTTCGCCTCATGCCGACCGTTCATCACGATTTTCACCATGCCCGCGCCCGATTCCCCCGTCACCTCGATGTCCGCGAGTTCCGCCTGCGCCTTTTGCATGGTTTCCTGCATCTGCTGAGCTTGGCGCATCAGATTGCCCAATCCACCTTTCATCATGAGTGAGTTCTCCTGAAGTTCTAGTTCACCGGCTTGACCGAAGCGGCATCCACCTCGGCACCGAATCGCTCCCGCAAGCCCTTGACCGCAGGGTCCTGCTCGAACTCGGCCGCGGCGCGCGCCGCCCGGTCCTGCTCCGCCGCGACCCGCTGCCGCGCCGGTGTGGCAACGGTTCCCTCCGCAACATCGAACAGGATGCGAATGTCGCGGCCGAGATATCTGCTCAATCCTTGCACAAGCTTTTCCTCGACGGGCCGCGTGCGCCGTTCCGCAGCCGATTGGTCGAGCCTCAGCGTGAGCACATCGCCGTCAAACGAGGCCGCCAGGCAGTTCAGGGCGAACAGACGCGTCATCCCGCTCAAGCCCGCCGCGTCGACCACGGCGGGCCAATTGCCCGTGTCGATTCCCAAGGCAACCGGCGCGCTCGCCGTGCCGGCCGCCGCCGCCGAATCGGGGCGAAATGCCAGCATCCTGAGCAAGGTCATCTCGAAACCAAGTCGCGGCTCAGGCGCCATGGGCAAATCGCGCCGGCCGGCCAGGGCAATCTGATAATAGAGCTGCAGGTCCTCGGGCGGCATGGCCGCGCCCAATCGCGACAGGGTCGGCGCATCGAACTCCTCGTCCTGGTCGGCAGCCTCGGGGACAACCTGCGCGATCGAAATGCGCTGCAGCAACGCCGCCAGATCGACCAGCGCGCGATCATAATCGGGCGCATCGCGGTCGAGTTCGCGTGCCTGCGCCAGCAAGCCGGGTCCGTCCCCGCGCGACAACGCATCGACGATCCGCGACACATGGCCGCGATCGATGGTGCCGAGCATCGCCCGCGCATTCGCCTCGTTCAACACGCCGCCGCCGAAGGCGATCAGCTGGTCCAGCAGGCTCAAGGCATCGCGCATGCTGCCGTCGGCGGCCCGCGCCAGCAGCGCAAGCGCGGGGGCTTCGTAGCTCAAGCTCTCCGCCGCCGCAATGAACTTGAGACGCTCGCCGATGAGGACCGCCGAAAGGCGTTTGAGGCTGAACTGCAGGCAGCGCGACAACACTGTGACGGGCAGCTTCTGCGGGTCGGTGGTCGCGAGCAGGAACTTGACGTGGGGCGGAGGCTCTTCGAGTGTCTTCAGCAACGCGTTGAACGAGTGATTCGACAGCATATGCACTTCATCGACCAGGTAGACCTTGTAGCGGCCCCGGGTCGGCGCGTACTGCACGTTGTCCAGCAACTCACGGGTGTCGTCGACCTTGGTGCGCGATGCCGCGTCGACCTCGATGAGATCGACGAATCGGCCCTCGTCGATTTCCCTGCAGGCCGCGCACACCCCGCATGGGTTCGAGCCGACACCGGTTTCGCAGTTGAGCGATTTGGCCAGGATGCGCGCGACCGTCGTCTTGCCCACGCCCCGAGTACCCGTGAACAGGAAGGCATGATGGACCTTGCCGCTGTCGAGCGCATTGCTCAAGGCACGCACCACGTGCTCCTGCCCCACCATTTCCGCGAAGCGTTTGGGGCGCCATTTGCGCGCTAATACGATATAGCTCATGCAGCCAGTTTAGCCGTTACAGGTGGCGTGCGCGCGCGGCAAGCGCGCGACAAGGAGGCGGCCCGCGCCAGCTTGGGCTTCGGCGCCCGACTTGATGCCTCTACCGCTGCTCCCTTCCGGGCCTGACGGGGTTCGTGGCCAGTCGTCGCGAAGATGCCAACGCGAGCCGCCATAGACTCATTGGTGGCTGGCGGAGAGGGAGGGACTGCTCGCGGCCTGCCGGCCGCTCGTCCCTTCGCTTTCGCTCGGGACCGCCGTCGCTAATGCTCCGGCGTCATCCCTCCTCCACCGACACGATACCATTGCCATTCAAGCACAGAACCAAATCTGAGCTTTTTCGGGCCCATTGGCGGAGAGGGAGGGATTCGAACCCTCGAACATCTTTTGGGATGTTACTCACTTTCCAGGCGAGCGCCTTCGACCACTCGGCCACCTCTCCACTCGGAAACCTAAAACCGAACCTAAGCGGGTTCGCAAGGGTACCGGAGGCCGCTTGGGCGATCAAATCTAGCCGCTGGCCGCCTTGTTGGCCGGGGCTGGGATGTAGCGAGGCGGCGCATCCAGACAGGCGGCGTTCCGTGCCGGCGGCGGCGGGGTGACATCCAACGCGGGGATCACCAGCGCACCTTGGGTATTCGGCGTATCGAGTCCCGCGGGAACCTTCAGCGGCGCCACCTGCACGGCACTTTGATACTCCTGAGGCCGATGGCAATCCGGAACGCTCTTGCTGAACATGTGGCAGCCGCTCGCCATCGTCGCGGCGGCGATGATCAATGTGATCCGCTCAAGGCTCATGCTGCTCTTTCCTTTATGATTCCCGCCGCCGCCATCGCGCGCAGCACAGTCTCATGGTGCGCGGGCGACAATTCGACCAGCGGCAAGCGCATGCCGTTCCCGATGAGCCCCATTTTCGCAACCGCCCATTTTACCGCAATCGGGTTCGCTTCGACAAACAAGTCCCTGTGTAACGGCTGCAAAGCGGCGTCCAGGGCCCGGGCGGCCGCCATGTCCCCGCCGAGCGCAGCCATGCACGCCTCGCGCATGCGGCGGGGCGCAACATTGGCCGACACCGACACGACACCGCGCGCTCCCGCGCCAATCCAGTCGATGGCGGTTGCATCGTCGCCGGACAACACCGCAAACGGCTCCGGACATGCCGCCAACAACTCACGCACGCGGTCCATCGATGCGCTCGCATCCTTGACCGCCTGAATCAGCGGATGGCGCGCCAATCGCGCCGTGGTGGCCGGCAACATGTCAACCGCCGTGCGATTCGGCACGTTGTAAAGCATGATCGGCACCGCCGAGGCGTCGGCGGCCGACATGAAGTGCCGGTAGAGGCCTTCCTGCGGCGGCTTGTTGTAGTAGGGAGTCACCAGCATGACCGCGTCGACACCCAGTCTCGACAAATCGCGCGTGCGGGCCACGGTGCTCGTGGTCGAGTGTGTCCCGGCGCCGACGATCACCTTGAGCTTTCCGCTGCAGCGCGCCACGGCCCTGCGGCTCAGATCTTCGATTTCATCGAGCGCAAGCGTCGGCGACTCGCCGGTGGTGCCGCCGACAACGATGCCGTCCGTGCCCTCGCGCATGTGAAAATCGAGCAGCCGGTCCCACGCCGGCCAATCCAGACCGCCGTCGGCGGTCATGGGCGTCACAATGGCGACCAGGCATCCGCGAAACATTCCGGCAACTCCAACAGGAAATAATCGCTACCTTAAGTGCTGGACATGCACCGTGGCAAGCGCCCATCCGGTAGAATTTGCGCCAATGAAACAACATATCGTGATTTGCGCGGTCGGCGGCGACCGCGTCGGGATGGTGCACGAACTTTCCAAGGCCGTGGCCGATTGCGGCGGAAGCATCAGCGAAAGCCGCATGACCTCGCTCGGCAACGAGTTCGCCATGCTGCTCTTGGTGAACGGCAACTGGCACACCCTTGCCAAACTGGAGGGCGAGTTCAAAAAACTGGCCGATGCGACCGGCATGAACATTCAATTGCGGCGCACCGAGGAGCGGGCCGCACGCAGCGACATGCTGCCCTACTCCATCGACGTGGTGTGCCTCGACCAGACCGGCATCGTTGCGGGACTGTCCGGTTTTTTCTCGCAACGCGGAGTGGACATCGCCGAGTTGTCCACGCGTTCGTATGCGGCCGCTCACACCGGAGCGCCGATGTTTTCGGTGCAGCTTATCGTGAACGTGCCGAGCCGCTTGCACATCGGCGTATTGCGGGAGGAATTCATGGATTTTTGCGACCATTTGAATTTGGATGCCATTTTCGAGCCGGTGAAGAATTGAGCGCCGCACGGAGCCCTGGGAAATGAGCAAGATCGAAGTCGGCCGAAAAGCCCCGTCCTTCACACTCGAAGGCACCGGCGGCCCCTGGTCGCTCAAGGATGCCGGCGGGAGCAACTTGGTCGTTTATTTCTATCCGCGAGACAACACCCCGGGCTGTACCCGGGAAGGCGAGAGCTTCGCCGCCGCATACGCTCAATTCAAGAAATTGAAGACGCTGATCCGCGGGATCTCCCCGGATGGCGTCGACTCGCATGTCAAGTTCAAGAAAAAGATGGGTTTCCCGTTCGAACTCCTGAGCGATCCCGATCAAGCCGTGTGCAGGCTCTACGACGTGATTCAGGAGAAAAGCATGTACGGGAAGAAATACCTGGGTGTGGAGCGCAGCACCTTTCTCATCGACGCCAAGGGCGTGCTTCGCCAGGAATGGCGCAAGGTGAAGGTCAACGGCCATACCGAGTCGGTGCTGGCGGCGGTGAAGGCACTGTGACGGCCGCATTGCGGCCCGTCAAAGGCGCGGTCACGAAGGGACGTTTGCCGAAGCAGGTGCGGCGCATTTTCGTGCTCGACACCAATGTGCTGATGCACGATCCGACCGCCATCTTTCGCTTCGAAGAGCACGATATCTACATACCGATGACGGTGCTCGAGGAGCTCGATGCCGGCAAAAAGGGTGTGTCCGAGTCGGCCCGCAACGTGCGCCAGGTCAGCCGCTTTCTCGACGAGCTCATGCGCAACGCGACCAAGAAGCAGATCGACCGCGGTCTTGCGCTGCCGACCGCAGTGCCGATCAACCACGGCAAACGTCCGCCGGGGGGGCGGCTTTTTTTTCAGACCCAGCTCCTCGAATCGGTGCTGCCGGCGAGCCTGCCCGGTCATGGAGCCGACAACGCCATTCTTGCGGACACTCTGGCGCTGCAACAAAAATTCCCCCCGGCCCGGGTGACCCTGGTTTCCAAGGACATCAATCTGCGTATCAAGGCTGCGATCGTCGGCGTGCAGGCCGAGGATTACGCCAGCGACAAAACCATCGAGGATGCCGATCTGCTGACCAGCGGCGTACAGCGCTTGCCGGCCAATTTCTGGGAAAAGCACGGCAAAGGCATGGAGTCCTGGCAGCAGCAGAGCCGCACTTTCTATCGAGTCCGAGGACCCCTGGTGCGCGAGTGGCAGACCAATCACTTCGTCTATGATCCGGGCGAGAACGGTGTCGAGGCGATCGTGCGTAAGCGGGACGGCGAATCGGCCATTCTCGAACTTACCATCGATTACCGCACCGAGCGCAACAACGTGTGGGGGGTCAGTTCGCGCAACCGCGAGCAGAATCTGGCGCTGAATTTATTGATGGACCCGGAGATCGACTTCGTCACGGTTCTGGGCCCTGCCGGTACCGGCAAGACCCTTTTGACGCTGGCCGCGGGCCTCGCGCAGACATTGGATCACAATCGCTACAGCGAAATCATCATGACGCGCGTGACCATTCCCCTCGGCGAGGACATCGGATTCCTGCCCGGCACCGAGGAGGAAAAAATGGAGCCTTGGATGGGTGCCCTGATGGACAATTTGGAGGTGTTGACGCAGAGCCAATCCGGGGGCACTTGGGGCCGGGGAGCAACCACCGACTTGCTGCGCCATCGCATCAAGATCAGATCACTGAACTTCATGCGCGGCCGCACCTTCTTGAACCGCTTCATCATCATCGATGAGGCGCAAAACCTGACGCCGAAGCAGATGAAGGCGCTGGTCACGCGCGCCGGGCCGGGGACCAAGATGGTCTGCCTCGGCAACATCGCGCAAATCGACACGCCCTATCTCACCGAGACCACGACCGGCCTGACTTATGTCGTCAACCGGTTCCACGGATGGGTCTATTCGGGGCACATCACACTGATGCGCGGCGAGCGCTCGCGTCTGGCAGACTATGCATCCGAAGTTCTTTGAATCGACCCTTGCAATGGCCATTTCGGAGCCCAAGCATGGGGTTTCGCGGCACGGATGCGCGAACTTTGGGGTACCGGCGGCACTCCAATGGGGTTTGCCGGAGACGAAATGAGGCCCGTAAGATCGGTACCGACCCTGAAATCCTGGATCGTTAAAGGATCCTGGAGCGTGTTTGCGGCCGCTTTTACGGTCGGCGCAAGCATGAACGTCGGTTGGGCCGCCGGTCCGAGCGCTGCCGACCAAGAACTGCCGGATCTCGGCAGTCCCGCCACCGCCGCGGTGTCGCTCGAGGAGGAATATCAAGTCGGCCGGATGTGGGCCCGACAAATGCGGGCGCAAGGGCTGGTCATCGAAGATCCCGAAGTCAGCGATTACATCCAGGAAATCGGCCACAGCCTTTCCAGCCATGCCGAGGAAGGCGAGCACCAGTTCAACTACTTCGTGGTGCGCGATCCCGCGATCAACGCCTTTGCGATGCCTGGCGGCTTCATCGCCATCAATAGCGGCTTGATCATCGCCACCCGCAACGAAAACGAACTTGCCGGAGTGATGGCCCACGAGACCGCGCACGTGACCCAGAGGCATCTGGTGCGCGGCATGATCGACCAAACGCATGCCGGCCTGGTGTCGATGGCGGCCATGCTGGCCGCGATTCTGGTGGGCGCAACGGCCGGACGCGGCGACCCGGGGGCCATGGAGGGCGCCATTCTGGCGACCCAGAGCGCCGCCATTCAGCATCAAATCAATTACACCCGCTCCCAAGAATTCGAGGCCGACCGCGTCGGCATCGGCACGATGGCGAGCGCGGGCTATGATCCGTTGGCCATGGCGAGTTTTTTCGAGGCTCTGGAGCGCAGTGGGCCGGAGCCGAGCCGAACCAAGCAGATCGAATTCTTGCTCGATCACCCGCTATCGGCCGAACGCGTTGCCGAAGCGCGCAATCGCGCGGCGCAGCTCGGGCGCATTTATCACACCGATTCGCTCAGCTACACGCTGATGCGCGAGCGCCTGAGATCCTTGGTGCAGGACCCGCAGGTTGCGCGCGAGTACTATGCCCATCTGTTGAAAAATGGCGGGGGCCTCAGTGTCCAAGACCGCTACGGCAAGGCGGTCGCCGACATTTATGCGCGCGATCCGGCCGCTGCGATACCCGATCTGCAGGCGCTGCTGCGCGAATATCCAAAAGTGACGCAGTTCTACGGCGCGCTGGGACAGGCATACCTCGCGGACGGCCAGCTCAAGGAGTCGCAGGCCGTTCTCGACAAGGCGCTGCTGCTGTTTCCCCGCAACGTACCGATCACGCTTCGCCTGGCTGAAACATTGATGCGCGCGGGCGACAATCAGCGCGCGCAGCTGATTCTGGACGATCTGTTCAATCAAGTGGAGCCGACGCCCAATCAGGCCAGGCTCATTGCCAAGGCGGCGAATGCGGCCGGCAACGTTGCCGATTCGTATTATTATATGGCCGATTACTATCTGATGAACGGCGACCTCGCGACGGCATCGAATCAATTGCAACTCGCCTTGGGGCTTCCCAATTTGAACCCGATCCAGCGCGCGCGTATCAGCGCCATGCTCGAGGAAGTGCGGGCGGCAATGCCAAAAAATCGAAAAAACACGGTTGCAGACGACGGCGGGAGCGGAAACGGGCGCCACTGAACGCGGACCACAGGCGGCAATCGCGCAAAAAGGCTCGCTGTGCTGCCGGCAATACTCAAGGGAGATCGATAATCATCATGCTGATCAGACGGGGGGCGCGCCGCGCGCTCGCGATCGTTGTTGCGGCAGGCTTGAGCGCCTGCGTTACCCTGCCGCCGAACAGTCCGCGGTCGCCGCAGGACCCGTGGGAACCATGGAATCGCGGCGTCTACAAGTTCAACGACGCCATCGACCGGGGCATCGCCAAACCGGTCGCGCGCGCCTATGTGCGCGCGGTGCCCAAACCCATCCGCACGGGCATCAGTAATTTCTTCTCGAATCTCAATACGCCGACGGTGATGATCAACGACGCGCTGCAGGGGAAATTCAAGGCGGCCGCCAACGATCTCGGGCGCTTCTTGCTCAACACCACGGTCGGAATAGGAGGGCTGCTCGACCCGGCGACGTCCGCCGGCTTGGACCGCAACGACGAGGACTTCGGCCAGACCCTCGGCCATTGGGGCGTGCATGCCGGCCCGTTCCTTGAACTCCCGCTGCTTGGCCCATCGGATTTGCGCGACGCGCCGGCCACGGTCGTCGACGCGTATACCAATCCGCGTCAGTACATTCACAATACCGACGTGAAGTACGGGCTGTTGCTTCCCCTGTTGGTCGACCGGCGTGCCGCGCTGTTGCCGTATGACGAGACGCTCAAGAACGTCTTCGACAAATACGTGTTCATTCGCGACGCCTATCTGGCGCACCGCGCCTATCTGGTGTCCGACGGCAAGATCACCGAGGAACCGTTGATTGATCCGGATGCGGAAGGCTCCGACAGCTCCTCCCCGCCAAATCCCAAAGCCCCGGCGCCCGCGCCGGTGCCCGCGCCCGCGCCCGCTTCCAAAGAGTCACCGCAGATCGCGGCGCCGGACTTCCCGGCTTCCGACCGCTCCGCGCCCGACAAACCGGCAGCTGACAGCGCGGCACCGGACTTCCCGGCTCCCGACCGCTCCGCGCCCGACAACCCGGCCGCTGACAGCGCGGCACCGGATTTCCCGGCCCCCGACCGCTCGCAGCCGCATTAGTCGAAGTCAACCGCTGCTAGCGCCAGCGCCGACCATAGGCGTAACCCCGAAAACCATAGCCGTACCGGTAGCCGATACCGTACGGAACGAAGGCCGGGTAATAGTAACGGGGATGGCGGTAATAGTAGGGGGCTGGATAAATCACAGGAGGTGCGACGACGGCAATCCCCGGCAGCCCAATACCCACGCCGACAACGACCCCCGCTTCAGCGCGGGAGCTTAAGCCCGCGGCGCACAACCCTAAAGCGGCCACAATCGCGATGAAAGCGAGCTTACGCACGACGATACCCCTTCGATTGAACCTGTTGATTCAAACGCCCAACGGGAGGTTCGGTTGACGGCTCACCCGACCGCGATCAGTTCTTCCACTTCGCTCAACCGGGCCAGCTGGTGAAGCTGCGAGGGAATGTTATCGTAGCGCAAGCTTCGGCCGGCCCCGTGCGCCACGCTCAGCCATTCGATCAGCAACGCGAGCCCCGCACTATCGCTTTCGGCGACCCCGGCCAGGTCGATGACGCTCGCCTGGCCGCGACGGATCGCATCGCTGCCCGCGGGCAACAGGGCATTCACGGTGGTAAACACGAGCGAACCCACGATACGGGCACGCCCGTCTGCGGTCGTCTCGAGAGCGGCGGTCTCCTGAACCCGGTGGTTCACTTGCCGCCGTTGCCTGTGCCGGCGCGGGCCTGGTTTTCCCTCTCCAGCCGCGCGATGACTTCGTCCAGTCCCTTCTGCTGAATCTCCGCGGCAAAATCGGTGCGGAAACTCTTCACGTAAGAGATGCCCTCGATCACGACGTCCCACGCCTTCCAGCCGGTATCGGTTTTTCGCAGACTGAAATTGACCGGCACCTTTTCGCCCGTGGATTTCTTGACCTCGGTGCGCACCGTCGCCGTCGTCTCGGCCGGATCCCCATGGTAGGGCAGGATCACGAACCGATCGGCGGTGAAATTCAGCAACGCGTTCCCGTAATTGCTCAGCAGCGAGTGATAGAACGCATCCACGAAGCGCTTGCGCTGCTCGGGGGTGGCCGTGCGCCAGGTCTGACCCAACACCAACCTGGCCGCGTAGTCGCTGTCGAAATGAGGCAGCAGCACGTTGGCGACCAGCGAATCGAGTTTCGCCGGGTCCTGGGCGTACATCGGACGGTGAGCATCCAATTCGGCGAGCATGCGCTTCGCCGAATCCTCGATCAGCTCCTGCGGCCCGAGCGTATTCGCCGACTCTGTCGTGGCCGTTGCCGGCGCGGGGGGCGCCTGGGATTGGGCATCGGCGTGTGACCGAATGCCCGGTGCAGCCGCGGCGACCATCACGCACAGGGGCCATGCAATGCTCGGCCAGGTGCGCAATTCAGGCTTTCTCATTTGGTTTTCTCCAGCGGTGCCGGGTTATCCTGTTTTGTCGGCGCGGAGCTCGATGCGCCCGAGCTTTTCGCGAAATTCGCGACCAATTGGCCGATCAGGTTTTCAAGCACGAACGCCGACTGCGTGAAATCTATCTGCCCCTTGTCCTTCAAATAAGTGTCAGCACCCCCGGCGGTCAGGCCGATGAATTTACCCCCGAGCAGGCCCTGAGTGTAGATGCTTGCATCGCTGTCGGTGGGGATCCGGTTGAATTTGGCGTTCAACCGGAGCAGCACGACCGCCTTGTATTCGTTGATGTCGAGGTCGATGCGCGCCACTCGCCCGATCTCCACGCCCGACATGGAAACCGGCGCACCCACTTTCAAATCACCGATATTGTCGAATTTCGCCGTCACGTCGTAGTGCGGCGGGCTGGCGAAGTGCAAGCCGCGGCTGGTCGTCTGCGTGGTCAGAAATGCCAGCGCCGCGAAGCCGAGCAGCACAAAGGCCCCCGTCCCAAGATTCAACGTACTCGACTTGCTCATTACGATGCCCTCTTACAAAAACGCTGCGGTAAGCAAATAGTCCAGGAACAACACCACCACGGCCGAAGTCACCACCGTGCGCGTGGTCGCCCGCCCCACCCCCTCCGCGGTCGGTATCGCGTTGTAACCCTCGTACACGGCGATCAGGCTGCACGCGATGCCGAATATGCAGCTCTTGACGATGCCCTCGTTGACGTCGCGCAGGTCGACCGAGGCCCGCATCTGCGACCAGAAACTGCCCGAATCGACGCCCATGATTTGCACCCCCACGAGCTGGGCGCCGTAGATGCCGATCAGGCTGAAGATGGCCGCGAGCAGGGGCATGGTGATGACTCCGCCCAGGAAGCGGGGTACCACCACTCTTTGTATCGGGTCGACCGCCATCATTTCCATTGCCGACAACTGGTCGGTGGCGCGCATCAAACCGAGCTCCGAGGCCAATGCGGTGCCGGCGCGGCCTGCGAACAGCAGCGCCGTGACCACCGGACCGAGCTCTTTGACCAGGCCGATGGTCGCCGCGGTGCCCAAGGCCTCCTCCGAGCCGAAACGCTGCAGCAGCTGAAAGCCCTGCAGTCCGAGAACCATGCCGACGAACAGGCCGGACAGCATGATGATGACCAGCGACAGCGCGCCCGAATTGAAAACCTGCTGCACGATCAACTCGAATCGCAGCAGCGCGCGCGGCGAGTGGCCGATCAGACGCAGCAGGAACCGGGTGATCGCACCCAGGCCCCGCAGCGACTCGACGAGGCTCTCCCAAAGTTCTCCGATCAGGTTCAATGGTCCTCGCCCTGCGCCAAAAGCTCGCTGAAATAATCAAGAGCGGGATAGTGAAACGGTACCGGCCCATCGGGCAAACCGCCGACGAACTGCCGCACGACGTCCGACGGATAGGATTGCAGCTCCTGCGGCGTGCCACGCGCCGCGACCTTGCCGCTCGACAACAGGAACATGGTGTCGGCCACGGTCGCAATCTCTTGCACGTTGTGCGACACGACGATGCTGGTAAGTCCGAGTGCATCGTTCAGCCTGCGAATCAGCCGCAATATGACGCCCATGGAGATCGGATCCAGCCCGACGAACGGCTCGTCGTAAATCAAGATGTCCGGATCCATCACGATTGCGCGCGCCAGGGCCACCCGCCGGGCCATGCCTCCGGACAACTCGGCCGGCATGAGCGGCGCGGCGCCGCGCAATCCCACAGCCTGAAGCTTGGTGAGCACCAATTGGCGAATGAGGCGTTCGGCCAGGTTCGTGTGCTCGCGAAGCGGAAAGGCGACGTTCTCGAACACGCTCAAATCGGTGAGAAGCGCGCCATTTTGGAACAGCATCCCCATGCGCTGCCGCAGCACATATAATTCGGCGCGCCGAACGGTGCGCATATCGGTCCCGGCCACCTTTATCGAGCCGCTGTCGGCGACCGCCTGGCCGGTTATCAGGCGCAGCAAGGTGGTCTTACCCGTGCCGCTCGGCCCCATGATGGCGGTGACCCGCCCGCGCGCAATATCCATGTCGAGGCCGGCGAACACCGCTCGGGAGCTCACGGCATAACCCAGGTTGCGGATCTCGACGATGGGGGTGGTTTGATTCAAGGACGTGCTTGGGCGTTGATGTCCGCGCAGCGAGGCGCGGATTTAGCGGCGGCAGCGCGGAAGACTAAGCCGCCGCGCTTTCCATCGAGGCTTTATAGGCGCCGCCCGCCGCCAGGCCATTGAGCTTGGCTCGGGTGAACAGCGCTTTCTGGCCGGCCGTGAAGGCCGCCGGGTTGCCGCTCCAGGCCCGCAAGGCGGTCTCCTGCAGGGCGCGCCCGTAGCTGAACGTGAGCGCCCACGGCGCCGGGCCCGCGGCATTCATCAGACTCAGATTCAGCGTCGCTTCGGTCGGGCTCTGGCCTCCCGACAAAAAGGCGATGCCGGGCACCGCGGAGGGCACGTGCCGCCTCAGGGTGCGAAGCGTTGCCTCGGCAACCTGTTCGGCGGAGGCCTTTTCCGCGCATTTTTTACCCGCTATCACCATGTTCGGCTTGAGCAACATGCCCTCCAAGAGTATGCGCGCAGCATGCAAATGCCCGAATACCCTTTGGAGCACGGCGTTGGTGACCTCCTCGCAGCGCGGCAACGAGTGACTGCCATCCATCAGCACTTCGGGCTCCACGATCGGCACGACGCCGGCCTCTTGGCATAGAGCCGCATAGCGCGCCAGCGCCTGCGCGTTGGCATCGATCGCGTACGCACTCGGAATGCCGGCACCGATATCGATCACCGCGCGCCACTTCGCGAATCTCGCACCCAGCCTGCGGTACTCCGCAAGACGCTCGCGCAAACCGTCCAGCCCTTCGGTGATGGTCTCGCCGGGAAAGCCGGCCAAGGGCTTGGCACCCGTGTCGACCTTGATGCCGGGGATCATTCCATGCTGGCTCAAATACGTCGGAAAGGGCACACCCGCCGTGGTCTTCTGGCGAAGCGTCTCGTCGTACAGGATCACGCCGCTGATGAATTCGCCCGCGCCCGGCGCAGTGAACAGCATCTCGCGATAGGCTCGTCGGTTTTCCTCGGTCGAGTCCAGCTTGATGCTCCCGAAGCGCTTGGCAATGGTGCCGCTGCTCTCATCCGCGGCTAATATGCCCCGGTGCTTGGCGACCAACGCACGCGCTGTGGCGGCTAGCTCTTCGGTATTCATGGATTAACGTTCTCACTGCTGTCTATCGGGGGATAACCCTTACAAGGATAACAAAATCATGATGGATGCGCGCCCGGGCTGGTGCTCGAACTTAAATAGGACTAAACTAGTCCCACATATGGGCCGCTTGACCGAAGGCGATCGAACATGCTGCGAATGGGCAAACTGACCGACTACGCAACCGTGGTATTGGCAAGTCTAGCGCAAGATCCGCTCCGGCATCGCGCCGCGGCGGAGTTGGCGGAGCGCACGCGCCTCAGCCGGCCCACGGTGAGCAAGGTATTGAAGGGCTTGCAGCGCGCCGGCCTGGTGATCTCCTCGCGCGGATCCCTGGGCGGATATCGCCTCGCCCGGGATCCGGAGCAGATTACCGCCGCACAAATCCTCGACGTGTACGAAGGGCCGATCGCCATAACCGAGTGCAGCGGCGCCTCGAGCCAATGCGGCATCGAGAGGCAATGTCGTGTCGGCGGCGCATGGCAGCGGATCAATGCGGCGATCCGGCGCGCTTTGGAGGATGTGACGCTGCGCCAGTTGGCCGGCCTCGATTCGTCCACGGTGCGCGTCTCGGGCCTCGCGTGGGAAATCCGACGCCACGCCTCTTGAGCGCGCACGCAACCTCTACCGGAATCAAATCGTGTCAGGCAAGTCACAGGACGTCGAAGCGCTCATCGGGCAAAAGTACCGGCATGGCTTCGTCACGGAGATTGAATCAGACAGTTTGCCCCCGGGGCTCGACGAGGGCGTCGTGCGCGCGATATCGCTCAAGAAAAGGGAGCCCGCGTTTCTGCTCGAATGGCGTTTGAAGGCGTTTCGACACTGGCAAACCATGCAGGAGCCGAAATGGGCCCACGTGCACTACAAACCGATCGACTACCAGGACATTTCCTATTACTCGGCGCCGCGCGTGCCGAAGAATGCGCCGAAGAGCATCGATGAGGTGGACCCGAAACTGCTCGCCACCTATGCCAAGCTCGGCATACCGCTGCATGAGCGTGCGCGCCTTGCGGGAGTCGCCGTCGATGCCGTATTCGACAGCGTTTCGGTGGCCACGACCTTCAAGGAGAAGCTCGGCAAGGCCGGCGTCATCTTTTGCTCGTTCTCGGACGCCGTCCGCGATCACCCGCAATTGATCGAGCGCTATCTGGGCAGCGTCGTGCCCCCGGGCGACAATTTCTTCGCCGCGCTGAATTCCGCCGTGTTCTCGGACGGCTCCTTCGTCTACGTGCCAGCCGGCGTTCGCTGCCCCATGGAGCTGTCCACTTATTTTCGAATCAATGCCGCCAAGACCGGTCAGTTCGAACGCACCTTGATCGTCGCGGCCGAGGGCGCGTCGGTGAGCTACTTGGAAGGCTGCACCGCGCCGATGCGCGACGAGAATCAGCTGCATGCGGCGGTGGTGGAACTTGTTGCGTTGGACGACGCGCAGATCAAGTACTCGACCGTGCAGAACTGGTATCCCGGGGACGAGAACGGGCTGGGCGGAATCTACAATTTCGTCACCAAACGCGGCGAGTGCCGCGGCCGCAATTCGAAGATCTCGTGGACCCAGGTGGAAACCGGCTCCGCCATAACCTGGAAATATCCGAGCTGCGTGCTGAAGGGCGAGAATTCGGTCGGCGAGTTCTATTCCGTCGCGGTCGCGAACAACTATCAGCAGGCCGACACCGGCACCAAGATGATCCACATCGGCCGCAATACCAGGAGCACGATCGTGTCGAAGGGGATTTCGGCGGGCCATGCCGAAAACACCTATCGCGGCCTGGTGAAAATACTGCCGAGCGCCGCCGGCGCACGCAATTTCACCCAGTGCGATTCGCTGTTGATGGGCGCGAAATGCGCTGCGCACACCTTTCCTTACATGGAAGTCAAGAATCCGACCGCGACGGTCGAGCACGAGGCCAGCACTTCGAAAATCGGCGAGGATCAGCTGTTCTACTGCCTGCAGCGCGGCATCGGCGCGGAGGACGCGGTCAACATGATCGTCAGCGGCTTTTGCAAGGTGGTGTTCAAGGAGCTGCCGATGGAATTCGCCGTGGAGGCGCAAAATCTGTTGAGCGTGAGTTTGGAAGGCGCGGTGGGTTGAGGCGGGTGCGAGGAAAAAAATGCTGCTGAAAATTTCTGAATTGAGCGCTCGGGTGGCGGGCAAGGAGATCCTCAAGGGAATCAACCTCGAGGTGGATGCCGGGGAGGTCCACGCCATCATGGGCCCGAACGGCTCCGGCAAGAGCACCCTTGCCCAGATTTTGGCCGGCCGGGAGGATTATGAGGTGACCGCAGGCTCGGTCGAGTTCGAGGGACGCGACCTGCTCGCTTTGCCCCCGGAGGAGCGCGCGCGCGCCGGTTTGTTTCTGGGCTTTCAATACCCGGTGGAGATTCCGGGCGTCAACAACGTTTACCTGCTGAAAGCGGCACTCAATGCCAAACGCAAGGCCGCCGGCGAACCGGAGGTCGACGCGTACGAGTTTCTGGGGCTCATCAAACAAAAGATGAAGCTCATGCAAATGAGCGAGACTTTCCTCACTCGCGGCGTGAACGAAGGCTTCTCGGGCGGGGAGAAAAAGCGCAATGAGGTGCTGCAGATGCTGGTGTTGGAGCCAAAGCTCGCGATCCTCGATGAGACCGATTCGGGTCTGGATATCGATGCGCTGAAGGTGGTGTCGACGGGCGTCAACAGCCTGCGGGACTCCAGACGCGCGGTGGTTTTGGTGACCCATTACCAGCGGTTGCTCGACTACATCGTGCCGGACAAGGTGCATGTGCTGTCGGAGGGCCGCATTCTGAAATCGGGGGATCGTTCGCTTGCGCTCGAACTGGAACGGCGCGGCTACGACTGGGTCAAGGAGAGCAAGGTCGCATGAGTTCGCCGCAGCCGCTCTCCGCCGCACCCTCACCCGCGCTTAGATCCTTCGAAGCGCAATGGCTGGCGCGCCAATCTGGTGGGCCGAGGCGCGAACCGTGGTCGGCGCGCGACCCCCTGTCGGCGCTGCGTGCGGAGGCCATGGGGCGTTTTTTGCGTTTGGGGCTGCCGAGCACGCGCGACGAAAGCTGGCGCTACACCAATCTGCGCCGCCTGGCCGCGCAAAGTTTCGCGGAAGCGACGCGCGCACCCGCGGGTTCCATCGACGCCGCCGACCCGTTCGACTCGTGGCGCCTCGGGGAAGGTCTCGCCACCCTTCACATGGTGAACGGTTTTCCGATTCCGGTCGCGCCCGCGGACGCAGGCTCGCCCACAGAAGCGATACTTAAAGCTATTGATATCAAATATTTACATGATTTATCTAGAATTGATCCAGAACTAGTGGCGCACCATCTTTCGCCGCTGTCGGACGCCGATGGGGCGCGCTTCGGATTGCTCAACACCGCCTTGTTCACCGACGGACTGTATCTGAAAGTCAGCGGTAATCTTTCTACCCCGCTGGTGATCGTGCACACGGCAGCGGCGGACCGCCCCGGCACCATCGCCTACCCCCGGGTCATCGTCGATGCGGCACCCGGATCGAATGCCATCATCATCGAACACCATGTTCAGCGCGGCGAATGGACACCGCTTTGCAATTCTGCCACTCAGCTGGCGCTCGGCCAGGACGCCGCAATCGAGCACTACCGTATATTTGCGACCGGCTCAGGTTGCACGCACATCGACTCGCTGGACGTGCGTCAGCAGCGGGGAAGCCGATGCAAGCAGTTCACCATCGCGTTGGGCGGCGGTTTGGTGCGCGCCTCGCTCGATGCGTACTTGAATGAGCCGGGCGCCTGCCTCGACAGCTATTCGCTGCTGGTGGGTCACGAGGAGCGCCACGTCGACTGCGTGAACGTCGCCACGCACCGCGCGGCGAATACCCGAAGCGGGCAAACGGCGCGGTCGATTGCGAGCGGCGCCAGCCGCGTGATCTTCAACAGCAAGGTCGTGGTCGAGGCCGGGGCGGTACAGGCCGAATCCATGCAATCCTGCCGCGGGCTGCTGTTGTCGGACACCGCCGAAATCGATTCGCGGCCGCAGTTGGAAATCCGCGCCGACGAGGTCAAGTGCGCTCATGGCGCCACCACCGGCAGGCTGGATCCCGATATGCTCTTTTACATGCTTTCGCGCGGCTTGGACCGCGGGACGGCGCAAAGTCTGCTCATCTATGCGTTTCTTGCCGATGTGTTGACCGGCATGTCCTTGAACTCGGCTCGCACCGCCATCGAGGACGCGCTGATCGCTCGGCTGCCGGATTCGCAAGTGCTGCGGAGTTTCCGATGAGCAGCCTGGCCGTTCGCGATCGGCGCGCCCCCTTCGATGTGCGGTCGGTGCGCAGGGAATTTCCCATTCTGCAGCGCTTGGTGCACGGCAAGCCGCTCGCCTACCTGGACAACGGCGCCTCGGCCCAGCGTCCGAATGCGGTCATCGCGGCGGTGGACGACTACGAACGCCATCATCACGCCAACATACATCGCGGCGTGCACACCTTGAGCCAGGAAGCGACGGCTCTATACGAGGGAGCGCGCGACCGGCTGGTGCGGTTCATCAATGCGCGCTCGCGCCACGAGGTCATTTTCGTGCGCGGCACGACCGAAGCGATCAATCTGGTCGCGCAAAGCTATGCGAGGCCGCTGCTGGTGCCCGGCGACGAGGTGCTCATCACCCACCTCGAGCATCATGCCAACATCGTTCCATGGCAAATCGTCTGCGAACAGACCGGCGCGAGGCTCAGGGTTGCGCCCATGGACGCGAACGGCGAGGTGCACGTCGAATCGGTCGAGGCGCTGCTCGGCCCGCGCACCCGTCTGTTCGCGTGCGCGCATGTCTCCAACGCGCTCGGCACGGTGCTTCCCGTGCGGCGCTTGATTGCCGCGGCCAAGGCGCGCGGTATCGCCACGCTCGTCGACGGCGCGCAGGCGGTACCCCACACGATGGTCGACGTCCAGGATCTGGGGTGCGATTTTTACGCCTTTTCCGGGCACAAATTATTCGCGCCGACCGGCATCGGGGTGCTTTACGGCCGAGAGGCGCTGCTCGAGCGCATGCCGCCCTGGCAGGGCGGCGGCGACATGATTCTCACGGTGAGCTTCGAGAAAACCACCTACAACGCCCTGCCGTACAAATTCGAGGCCGGCACGCCCAACATCTCCGGCGCCATCGGCCTCGGTGCAGCGGTCGATTTCTTGCAGACGCTCGATCTTCAGGGCGCGCACGCCCACGAGAGTGCGCTGCTTCAGTACGCGACCCGCGCCTTGAGCGAACTCGACTATCTGCGCATCATCGGCACCGCGAACGCCAAGGCGAGCTTGATTTCCTTTACGGTTGCGGGCGCGCACCCCCACGATCTCGGCACCATTCTCGATCAGGACGGCATCGCAATTCGCACCGGCCATCATTGCGCCATGCCCGTCATGGAATTCTTCAAGGTGCCGGCCACCGCACGCGCCTCGTTTGCCTTCTACAACACGTTCGAGGAAATCGACCGGCTCGCGGCCGCGATCGCACGTGCCCGCGCAATATTTGCCTGAGAACCGACCATGGAACTCAACGATCTTTACCGCGACGTGATCCTCGACCACAATCGGCGGCCGCGCAATTTCGGTCCGCTGGAACCGGCCGACGTCAGCGTCGAGGGATTCAACCCGCTGTGCGGCGACCGTCTGACGCTCAGGCTCAAGATGGATGGGGGCAAGATCGCGGATATCCGCTTCGATGGCCAGGGCTGTGCGATTTCCACCGCTTCGGCCTCGCTGATGACCGAAGCGGTCAAGGGCTTGAATCGGAACCAGGCGCTCGAGCTGTTCGATCGCGTGCACCGTCTGCTCACCGACGACGCGGCAAGCCCGGATGATCTCGGCAAACTCGCGGCGCTCTCGGGAGTTCGCGAATTTCCGGCGCGGGTCAAATGCGCGAGCCTGTGCTGGCACACCCTCGCCTCGGCCCTACACTCGCCCGCCGCCGGCGTGCTGCCGGCGGTGTCGACCGAATGAGATTTTAGGCCATGTACGCGCACGAAAACGAACCCATCGTGGTGCAACGGGAAGTGAAGGCCGTCGCCATTCCAGCCGGCGTCGAGGTCAACCTGAAACTCGGATCCGTCGGCTACATTACGCAGGCGCTGGGCGGCAGCTTCACGGTCTATATCGACGGCAATTTATTCCGCATCGCCGGCCAGGATGCGGACGCCATCGGCAAAACCGCCGCGAAGGCGCCCGAGGTGCCCCCCGGCGCCTCCGAAGAGGACATCCGGAACGTCGTTTGGCAGCAGCTGAAGACTTGCTATGACCCGGAGATCCCGGTCAATATTGTCGATCTGGGGCTGGTCTATGAATGCGATGTCGCCAAGAACGAGGATTCGACCCGCACGGTCGCCATCAAGATGACTCTGACGGCTCCCGGATGCGGCATGGGCGAGATCCTGGTGCAAGATGTGCGCGACAAGGTCGAGATGGTGCCGACCGTCGCCCGCGCCAATGTCGAACTCGTTTTCGATCCGCCCTGGAATCAAAGCATGATGTCGGAAGAGGCCCGCCTGCAAACCGGGATGATGTGAAGAAATCGGCCACTTGGATCGATGCGGGACCCGCCTCGGCCCTCGGCGAGGGGCAGATGGCGACCGTGGCCGTGGGCCGGCATATGGTTGTCGTGGCGCGCAGCGGCGGAGCGTATTTCGCGGTGGAAGATATGTGCACTCACGATGGCGCCGAGCTCGCCGGCGGGACGATCGAGGGCACGGATATCATCTGCCCGCGCCACGGCGCACGATTTTGCCTGCGAACCGGCGAGGCGCTGACCCCTCCCGCGTATGAGCCGGTCCGCGTGTTCGCAACCAAGATCGATGACGGACACCTGTGGGTACGCGCAGACTGACCCTGCTTCGGCATGGGGAGGCGCAGCCCATCGATTCTTGCACCGAAGACTTCGAGCGCGAGTTGACGCGTCGCGGTACGATCGAGGCGCAGGAAATCGCCGCGCGCATCGTCGCGCGCAGGCTCGCGCCGGACTTGATCTTGGTGAGTCCGGCCGAGCGCGCGTGGAGCACAGCCGAGATCGTCGCCGGCGCCTGCGACCTTGATGTCTCGCAGGTCAGGTGCGCGCGCGAACTGTACCTGGCGGGCCCCGAAGCGACGTGGCGCTTGATCGCGCGGCAGGATGCGGGCATCGGTCACATCCTCATCTGCGGCCACAATCCGGGCTTGAGCGAAATCGCAAGTCGTCTCGGTCCGACGCGTACGCGGCGCACCCTGCCCACCGCCGGGCTGGTCACGGCCGTTTGGCACAATGCCCATTGGCACACGTTGCAGCCGGAGACCGCGCATAGCTGCAACGAGGATGACCCCGACGGCGATGCGGATCAATGGGATTGAGGCCCGCGCTTTAGGATTGCCCGCGCTGCAACCTCACCAGGCGGCGCCGCTCGCGCTTGTCGGGCCGCGCATCCGGGCGCGGGCGCGAGAGCTGCGCCAGTCGCTGTTGTTCGAGCAATTTCGCACGGCGCAGCGCGCTTGGCGGAGTCTCAACATAATGCGCTTGGGCCTCCCCGGCGGAACCCCTGCGCCGCGGCAGCCCCAGGATTTCGAACTCCGCGGCCATCCCCTGGATGGAAAGACCGAGCCGATCGCCGATGCTTACGCGGTGCGCCGGCTTCACGCGTTCGGAATTCAAATGCACCTTGCCGCCGGCGATGGCCGCGGTGGCCGACGAGCGGGTTTTGTAGAAGCGGGTATAAAAAAGCCATTTATCCAGACGGTGGCTGTCGATCCGGGCATCCGGTGTCATGGGCGGGCATCTCATATCCGGTGGCGACGGCGCTATACTAGCGCCTTGCGGCCACTCCGATTATTTCAAGGATACAGTGCTCAAGGAATTTCGTGAACGACTCGAGCGCGAGACTCGAGCACTCGACGCCGCGGGGCTTCTGAAGCATGAGCTGCTCATCGGCTCCGCTCAGGGTCCGGTCGTCACACTCGCCGATGGCCGCGAAATGATCAATCTGTGCGCCAACAACTACCTCGGCCTCGCGAACCATCCGGCCGTTGTGCAAGCGGCGCACGATGCGCTGAGCCGATTCGGCTACGGCGTCGCCTCGGTGCGCTTCATTTGCGGCACTCAGAGCGTGCATCGCGAGCTCGAGGAGCGCTTGAGCGCCTACCTCGGGATGGAGGATACGATCCTGTATTCGTCCTGCTTCGACGCGAACGGGGGGCTGTTCGAGACGCTGCTCGACGGCGAAGATGCCGTCATCAGCGACGCGCTGAATCACGCCAGCATCATCGACGGCATACGCCTGTGCAAGGCCCGGCGGCTGCGCTACGCGAACAACGATTTGAACGAACTTGAACAGGCCCTGAAGGATTCGCAGGACGCCCGCGTGCGACTGATCGCCACCGACGGGGTTTTTTCGATGGACGGCTCGATCGCCAGGCTCGCGGAGATTTGCGATCTTGCCGAACGGCACCGCGCCCTGGTGATGGTCGATGACTCGCACGCCACCGGCTTCATCGGCGCGCGCGGCCGCGGCTCGCACGAGCTGCGCGGCGTCATGGATCGGGTCGACATCCTGACGGGCACGCTCGGCAAGGCGTTGGGCGGTGCGAGCGGCGGCTATGTGGCGGCGCGCAGGGAAATAGTCGGTTGGCTGCGCCAGCGCTCGAGGCCTTATCTGTTCTCGAACAGCATTGCGCCGCCCGTCGCGGCGGCGACCTTGCGCGTGCTCGATTTGCTGGAGGGCTCGGCGGAGCTGCGCGAACGCCTGCACTCGAATGCGCGTTATTTCCGGGAGCGGATGCTCGCCTTGGGCTACCAACTGCTTCCCGGGGAGCATCCGATCGTTCCGGTGATGCTCGGGGAGGCGCCGCTCGCGGTGCGTCTGGCGCAGCGCATGCAGGCCGAGGGGATCTACGTCGTCGCATTCGCCTTTCCGGTCGTGCCGCACGGCCGCGCGCGGATTCGCACGCAGATGAGCGCTGCGCATTCGCAGGCGCAGCTCGATCAGGTGATTCAGGCATTTTCACGCGCCGGTCGCGAGCTCGGCATCATTCACTGAGGATAAGCCATGAAGGCGCTGGTTAAAGCCCGTGCGGAACCGGGGATCTGGATGCAGGACGTTCCGGAGCCTTCGGTGGGACACAATGACGTGCTGATCAAGGTGCATCGCTCGGCCATTTGCGGCACCGACATGCACATTTTCAATTGGGACGCGTGGGCGCAAAAGACGGTGCCGGTGAACATGGCCGTGGGCCATGAGTACTCCGGCGAGATCATCGAAATGGGCAGCGAGGTGCGCGGTTTCAAAATTGGCGATCGGGTTTCCGGCGAAGGGCACATCACCTGCGGACACTGCCGCAACTGCCGCGCCGGACGCCGCCATCTGTGCCGCAACACCCTCGGGGTCGGGGTGAATCGAGCGGGCGCCTTTGCTCAGTTCTTGACCATTCCCGCAACCAACGTCTTCAAGCTGTCCCCCGTCATCGACGATGAGATAGCGTCCATTCTCGATCCGTTCGGCAACGCCACCCACACCGCACTCGCGTTCAACGTCGTGGGCGAGGACGTGCTGATCACCGGCGCCGGGCCCATCGGCATCATGGCGGTCGCCGTCGCGCGCCATTGCGGAGCGCGCCACATCGTCATCACCGATTTGAACGATTACCGGCTGAATCTTGCCGCGGCCATGGGCGCCTCGCGCACGCTCAACGTCGCGCGCGAGTCCCTGGACGAGGCGATGCGCGACTTGGGCATGGAAGAGGGCTTCGATGTGGGATTCGAAATGTCGGGTAACGCCAAGGCGCTGCGCGACATGCTGCGCACCATGAATCACGGCGGCAGCATATCGATGCTCGGCATTCCGCCCGGGGAAACCGCCATCGATTGGAATCTGGTCATTTTCAAGGGCCTGGTGATCAAGGGTATCTACGGGCGGGAGATGTTCGAAACCTGGTACAAGATGGCGGCCATGCTGCAAAGCGGGCTGAACGTGCGGCCCGTCATCACGCACCGCTTGGGCGTGAACGATTATCTCGAAGGATTCGAGATCATGAATTCGGGAAAATCCGGCAAGATCATCCTCGACTGGTCGGCGCTGTAATGCGCGACGCCGGCGATGACGGCATTGCGCCGTTCCGCGCTGCGCGGTGCCCGGCTCGGAAAATTTGGGCGATAATGTCGTCCGCATCCCCTCACGAGTGGCAGATAAGATGGCCGATCATCAATTCGCGTTCTTGACCTCGACCACCCATCCGGGCTTTTTGAATGCGCCGCCGCTCGCCGGGCGGCCCGACGCGCAAGTCGTCGTGGCGGGTATCGCCTGGGACGGCTCGACCACCAATCGCCCCGGCAGCCGCTTCGGCCCCTTTGCCATCCGCCGCGCGAGCCACATGCTGTGCGATGGCTACCATCCGCTGTTCAAGGTCTCGCCGGTCGATGCCCTTGCCGATGTGGGCGACCTCGCCCTGCCCAACACTTCGTTGTCCGCCATGCGCGCCGTGCTCGAGCCGCTCGCAGCGGCGCTGATTGCGCGCCATCACATGGTATGGCTGGGCGGCGATCACTCGATCACCTTGCCGTTGCTGCGAGCCTACCGTGCGCGGCACGGCCGGCCGCTCGCGCTGGTGCACTTCGATGCGCACTGCGACACCTGGCCGGATCACTGCGGCGAGCCGTCCGGGCACGGCACCTGGGTCCGCGAAGCGATCATCGAGGGTCTGGTGGATCCGCGGCTCACGGTGCAGTTTGGCATTCGCTCCTCGGCGCAGCCCGAGATCGGCGAGTACGTGCGCACTCAGGGCGGGTTGATTTACACCGGGCGCGACCTGCGCGGCCGGACGAGTCCGGCGCAGCTGCGCGACATCTGCACCGAGGCGCGCGCACGCCTTGCTTCGGTGCCCGATATGCCGGTCTATCTGTCGCTCGATATCGATTGCCTGGATCCGGCTTATGCGCCCGGAACCGGCACGCCCGAGCCGGGCGGGCTCGCTACCGCCCAGGTGATGACATTGCTGGAGGAATTGCACGATCTCGCCTGGATCGGGATGGACCTCTGCGAGGTCGCGCCGCCCTACGATCACGCCGAATTGAGCAGCAACGCGGCCGCGACGCTGGTATGGACGTACCTGTGCGGCCGCATGGCGCCGCGCCGCCCGGCGTAGGCTCCTAGCGCGGAGCGAGCACTCGGCGCACGGCGGGCGGCGCCTTGCACCAGCAATACGCGTATAGCCCGCGCGGATCGTTCAGCCTCGCAATCGCGCGGGCCTGTTCCAGCAGGGGGTCGATCGCCCGCTCGATGTCCCTGCCGGGCGCGGCGAATCCGGCCATCTCGCCGAGGCTCAGCGTGTCGGCGCGCAGCTGCATCATGAGTTGCTCGCGCAGCGAGAGTTCCGATTCGATGTAGTCCACGTCGTAGTCCGCGCCGAGTTCGGCGAGCTTCGCCGCCGCGTCGGTTGCATCCTTGAGTCCGCCGAGATGGTCGACCAGCCCGATGCGTTGCGCATCGACGCCCGCCCATACGCGGCCTTGCGCGATTTTGTCCACATCCTCCACGCTCTTTTTGCGCCCTTCACCGACGCGGCGCAGGAATTCCGCGTAGGCATGATCCACAGAACTTTGCAGAATCTGCCGCGCCGGGGCATCCAAGGCGCGATCCAACCGCAATTCCCCCGCCATCGGCGTGGTGCCGATTCCGTCGACCTTGACGCCGAATTTCTCAAGCGTGCGCTGGAATGTCGGTACCACCGAAAACACCCCGATGGAGCCGGTCAACGTGGTGGGGCTCGCGAATATTTGATTGGCGGCCGCGGAAATATAGTATCCGCCCGAGGCCGCATAAGTGCTCATCGATACCACCACGGGCTTGCCGGCCTTGCGCAGCGCCTGCACCTCGCGAAATATCTGTTCCGAGGCAAACATGCTGCCGCCCGGGCTGTCGACCCGCAGCACCACCGCCTTGACCGTGCGGTCATAGCGTGCCTGGCGCAGCAGGTCGCCGGTGCTTTCGCCGCCGATTCTGCCCGGCGGTTGCCGGCCGTCCAAAATCTCCCCCGAGGCGACCACGATGCCGACCTTGGCGTCGGATTTTGATTTGAGCACGCGCTTGGCGCGGACTGCGGCGAGGTACTGGCTCATCGCAATGGAGTTGAACGAATGACTGTCCTCGTCCTCGCCCACCAGGCTTTTCAATTCGTCGGCGAGCTGGCGGCGGCTCTTCAGTGCCGTTACCAAACCGCGCTGCAGCGCCAGCTTCGCGGCATCGCCGTTCACGGCCGCCAGGGCCGACGGCGCCTCCGTGACGTACTCGGTGAGGGCGTTGGCGGGCAGCGAGCGCGCCCGAGTGACGTCCTGGGTGTAGGAGTTCCACAGCGCTGAAAGCCACGCGGAACTCTCCTCGCGCTCGCTCGGCGCCATATCGCTGCGCGAGAACTGATCGGTGAAACTCTTGAAGGTGCCGGCCTTGAAAATATTGACGTCGACGCCGAGTTTTTCGATCGCGTCCTTCAAGAACATGCGGTAATAGCTGAAGCCGTCGATGTAGACGAACCCCAGTGGATCGAGGTACACCTCGCCGGCCTGGGCGGCGAGATAGTACTGGGTCTGATCGAGGGAGTCGGCGCCCACCACCACACGCTTGCCGGCGGAGCGAAAATCACGCAGGGATGCGCCGATCTCCTGCAACTTCGACAGGCCCGAGACATCCAGATTGCCGAGATCCAGCACGATCAATTTGATGCGCGAGTCGTTCTTGGCCGCCTCGATGGCATCGATCACGTCCTTGACCAGAGTCTCGGGCGCCGGCCCCCCGGAGGCTTGGCCGATCGCCCGGCGCAGCGGATCGCTCGATAGCTGCTCGACCAGTTCGCCCTCGGGTGCTATCAGCAGCGCGGCGCTGTGCGGAACGAGCGGAACCGAGGTATGCAGCGCGGCGAGGAGGAAGCCGAATATGACCAGCAACAGGATGAGGTGAAGGGTCTTGCGGACGCCCTCCAGAATTCGCCAAACGAGTCCGAAAAACCCCATCAGAGCCGCCCCGACCCCCATTCAATGCTTCCCGACATGTCGATCGCGGCCGACGCGCAAACCGGCCGCCGCGCGTCAGATCTTTTCGTCGATCCGCGCCGCCTTGCCGGACAGGTCGCGCAGGTAATACAGCTTCGCGCGCCGCACGGCGCCGCGGCGCTTGACGCTGACCTCGCTGATCGAGGGGCTGAAGGTCTGGAACACTCGCTCCACACCCTCGCCGTGCGAAATCTTGCGTACGGTAAAGGAGGAATTCAGGCCCCGATTCTTCTTGGCGATCACCACGCCTTCGTAGGCTTGAACGCGTTCCCGGTCGCCTTCGGTCACTTTGACCTGCACCACCACCGTATCACCCGGGTTGAAATCCGGAAGCTGGCGCGTCGCACGCTCGCCGTTCAATTCTTGAATGATCTTGTTCATAGCTATCGTCCTCACCTGTATCCGTTACTCGCCGCGCGCGCACTTGAATTCCTCCAAGAGCGCCCGCTCCTCACTGTTCATGCCGCGCCGCTCGAGCAGCTCCGGCCGGCGCAGCCATGTCCTGCCGAGCGCCTGCTGCAATCGCCAGCGCCGGATCGCCGCATGATCGCCGGATGCCAGCACGTCGGGCACCGCGTGCCCGTCCAACGAGGCCGGCCGGGTATAGTGCGGCCAATCCACCAGCCCGTCGGTGAACGACTCCTGCGCCGCCGACTCCGCGCTGCCGAGCGCTCCGGGCAGCAACCTTACGATCGCGTCGATGACCACCAGGGCCGGTAGCTCGCCGCCGGTCAGCACATAATCGCCGATTGACCACTGCTCGTCGATCTCAAACTCGATGAACCGCTCGTCAACGCCCTCATAACGGCCCGCCACCAAGATCAATCCCGGCCAATCGTGCGCCTGTCGCGCCCTGCTCTGCTCGAACTTCGATCCGTCCGCCCCCAAATACACGCGCCGGCTCCCCGCCGGGAGCGCCGCCTGAGCGGCACGCAACGCGGCCCGCAACGGCTCGACCTTGAGCACCATGCCGGGTCCGCCGCCATACGGACGATCGTCCACAGTACGGTGCAGGTCGGTCGTATAGTCGCGCGGATCGAAACATTCGACCTGCGCCACGCCCCGCTCGAGGGCCCGCCCCAATACGCCATGCGCCAACGCATCGCGAATCATGAGCGGAAACAAAGTCACCACCGCAATACGCATGCGCTTCAAAGCCCACCGCTGTCAGCGGGTCGCCGCGTCCCAGTCCACGATGATCCGCCGTGCCTGCAAATCCACCCGGCGCAAGTGCCGCGGAACGGCCGGCACCCAATATTCCTTCTCCCCGCGCACCACCATCAGTGTATGCGCCGGTATCTCCACGAAATGCCGCACCACCCCGAGCCGCTCGCCCTGGAGATTCAACACTTCGCAGCCGATCAGATCGGCCCGGTAAAAATCCTTATCCTCTCGCGGCGGCAACTCGCTGCGCGGCACACCGATCATCGCCCCCTTGAGCGCCTCGGCTCCGTCGCGATCCTCCACACCGGCCAGTTTGACGGTCAACTGCCCGCCGCTGCGGCCGCTCGATTCGATTCGGTACGGCCGCCACGCGCCGCCCAGGCGCAGCCGCAGGCTGCGATGCTCCAGCAGGCGCTCAGGTGGTTCTGTGTACGACCGGAGCTTGACCCAACCACGCACTCCAAATGGGGCGCTGACGACCCCAAGCTCGATGAGCGCCCCCGACTCGATGAGCGAAGAGGGTTCGTCGCTCATTGCCGCACCGGGCGTCCTCTTCGGGATTCCTTATGCAGCCTGTTTGCGAAACACGGTCAGCAGATGCTTGACCCGGTCAGACATGTGCGCGCCTTCCTTAAGCCAGTGCTCGATGCGAGCCACATTCAGGCGCAGTTTGACTTCCGCGCCGCGCGCGACCGGATTGAAGAGCCCAACACTCTCCAGGCTGGTGCCGCCCTGGCGTTTGCGGCTGTCGGTCACCACAACGTGATAGAACGGCGTCTTCTTGCCGCCGCGTCGAGTCAAACGGATCGTCACCATCTTTTAGTCACCTTGCAATGCCGAGCCGCGAATTGTAATGAATTCGAGGGCATAAGGGCAACAAAAAGGATGCCGGGGGCGAGAATTACGCCTTGGGACCAAATCCCGGGGGCAATCGACCCCCCATGCCGCGCATCATGTTCTTGAACATTCCGCCCTTGGCGAGCTTTTTCATGGTCTTTTGCATCTGGTCAAATTGCTTCAACAGCCGGTTGACCTCGGGCAATTGGACCCCGGCGCCTGCTGCAATGCGTCGCTTTCGCGACCCATCGATCATTTCGGGCCGCCGGCGCTCGCGCGGGGTCATCGAATCGATGATCCCCATCTGCCGCTTGATCATCTTCGGATTCACGGCGCCGGCCGCGGCGGCGGCGTTCGCTTGCATTTGCGCCGGCAATTTGTCGAGCAGCGCGCTCATGCCGCCCATCTTCTGCAACTGACTCAACTGGTCGCGCAGATCCGCCAAATCGAAGGATTTGCCTTTGCTGATCTTCTTGGCGAGCTTCTCGGCTTTTTCCTGGTCGACCTGCTCACGCACCTGCTCGACCAGCGTCAACACGTCGCCCATGCCGAGGATTCGGGACGCGATCCGCTCCGGCAGGAACAACTCCAGAGCCTCGGACTTCTCGCCGGTACCCACGAAGAGTATCGGTTTGCCGGTCACTTCCCTCACCGACAGAGCCGCCCCGCCGCGCGCATCGCCGTCGGCCTTGGTGAGTATGACCCCGGTCAGACTCAGCGCTTCATTGAACGCCTTGGCTGCGTTGACGGCATCCTGTCCGGCCATGCTGTCGACCACGAACAGCCGTTCGTGGGGCCTGATCGCCGCCTCCAGGACTCTGACTTCCTCCATCATTTCGGCATCGATGTGCAGGCGGCCGGCCGTGTCGAGCAACAGCACGTCGTACGCCTGCAGCGTCGCCTCGTTCAAGGCGCGCCTTGCAATCTCCACCGGCGCTTCCCGGGTGTCGCCACCGGCAAATCCGGCCCCGACTTGCGAGGCGAGAGTTTGCAGCTGAAGCATGGCCGCCGGCCGGTACACGTCGGTGCTGGCCAGCAGCACTTTTTTATTCTGCTTCTCGATGAGCCAGCGCGCGAGCTTGCCGGCTGTCGTGGTCTTGCCGGCTCCTTGCAGACCGGCGAGCATGACAGTGACCGGCCGCTGCGCGCGCAGGTTTAGGCCCGCACTGGGCTCGCCCATGAGGCGCACCAATTCCTCGTGCACCACCTTGATGAAGGCCTGCCCGGGCGTCAGGCTCTTGGTGACTTCGATGCCGATCGCCCGAGCCTTGATCGCATCGGTGAAGCGTTTCACCACGGGAAGCGCAACATCGGCATCGAGCAGCGCGAGCCGGACCTGGCGCACGGCGTCGGCGATATTGTCCTCGCTCAGATAGCCGCGGCCCGACAACGCGTTCAGCGCGCTCGAAAGGCCGGAAGTTAGTCGATCGAACATCGGCGGCATTATAGTAGGGTTCGCGGCCGGAATCTCCGGCAGGCTCCTAGGCGCACTAGCGTCGTTGTGTCATCATTTCCCGGCCGTGACCCTTGCCATCACCTTGTTTGCGCTCTACATCGCCGGCGCTTGGCTCATGCTGCGAACGGTGAGTAATCCGCGCCTGGATCCGCTCGCTTGGGCGGTCACCCTCACCGCGATCTTCGCTCACAGCGACGCCATCGTGCATGTGATGCGCTCGCAGGGACAGTTTTCGATCAATCTGCTCGAGGCGATCTCGATGCTCGCCTGGACCTTGAGCGTGCTGGCGTGCCTCATTGCCATCGAAAGGCAGAATCGGGTGCTGGGGGCCATCTTGCTGGCGAGCGCGGCGTTCGGCGCCGCGGCATTCGGTGCCGCCGCGACCGGCGCCGGACACATGTATGCCGAGGAGGCCGCGTCCGGATGGGAGTTCACCGCGCACATTTTGCTCTCCATGGCCGCCGCGGCATTGCTGTTCGCCGCCGCCGTCACCGCCCTGCTGCTGGTGTTCCTGGATCGACGGCTGCACGCGCGGCGGATCGCCGATCTGCCGACCGAGCTTCCGCCTCTCGATCTGCTCGAGAAGGTCATGTTCCGGCTGATCGGCGCCGGGTTCATCCTGCTCAGCCTCGCGCTGTTGACCGGCTTCATCTTCGTCACCAATCTTTGGGCGCAGCACCTGCAGCACAAGACGATCCTCTCGCTCATCGCCTGGGTGATATTCGCCGTGCTGCTGTTGGGCCGCGTCCGCTACGGCTGGCGCGGGCGTGCCGCGGTGCATTGGACCTTGTGGGGATTCGGCTTTCTGGTTCTGTCGTATTTCGGCTCTAAGTTCGTTCTCGAATACCTGCTCGGGCGACATTGGGGCTGACCGCCTAGGCGAATGGCACATATCCCTACCGGTGCGTTGTTCGCTGCGCTGGGCGTGCTGCTGATCTTGGCCGCGTTCTTCGCGGGCAGCGAGACCGCCCTCATGAGCCTGAATCGATACCGGCTCCGGCATCGAGCCAAGGCCGGCAATCGGGCCGCGAAACTGGCGGAGACCCTGCTTGCCAAGCCGGACCGATTGATCGGGCTCATCCTGTTGTTGAGCACCGTCGTCAATGTGGCGGCACCGATGCTGGTCGGTTTCATTGCGCTGCGGCTCGGCGGCGAATTCCTGGTGGCCTTCGGCGCGGTGATGCTCACGCTGGTTCTGCTGATCTTCTGCGAAGTCGCTCCCAAGACATTCGGCGCCCTGCGCCCGGAGCGCCTCGCGCTGCCGGCCGCCTATGTCTACGCGCCGTTGTTATGGGCGCTGTATCCGTTCGTGTGGGCCACGAATCTGCTGGCGAACGGTGTACTGCGCTTGCTCGGGGTCTCGCAACAGCAGGCCTCGCATTCCCTGAGCAGCGAAGAGTTGCGCACCGTGGTCGCGGAAGCCGGCGCCATGATTCCTCACCGCCACCAGCAGATGTTGGTGAGCATTCTCGATCTGGAGAAGGCCACCGTCGAGGACATCATGGTGCCGCGAACCGAGATCGCCGGCATCGACATCGACGACGCATGGGACCAGATCGTCGAGCAACTGCGCCAGAGCCAGCATACGCGTCTCCCGGTATTCCGGGGCGACATCGACCGCATCATCGGCGTCCTGCACATGAAGCGCGTCGTGCACGAGCTCGCCCGGGGTCATCTGGACCGGGAGGGCGTGATCGAGGCGGCGAGCGTGCGCGACGCCTACTTCGTCCCCTCCGGAACCACCCTGAACACGCAGTTGCTGAATTTTCAGCGCGACAAGCGCCGCATGGCGTTCGTCGTCGACGAGTACGGCGACATCCAGGGTCTCGTCACGCTCGAGGATATCCTCGAGGAGATTGTCGGCGAATTTACCACCGATCCCGCCACCATGATGCACAAGGACGTGCGTCGCGACGCCGACGGCAGCTTTATCGCGAACGCCTCCACCACCATCCGCGCCTTGAATCGCTCCATGCGCTGGAACCTGCCCACCGACGGCCCGAAAACCTTGAACGGCCTGATCGTCGAATTTCTCGAGACCATTCCGGAACCGGGCACCACGCTGAAACTCGCGGATTACATGCTGGAGGTGTTGCAGACCGGCGATAACGCCATCAAGACGGTGCGCATTCGCCCCCCCGCACCGCTCTAGCCGGCCCGCGGAGCGATGCATCGGAGGATCACATATGGATTTCGCACCTTCCGTAACCTTGGCCGGAAAACATGTGTCGCTGGTGCCGCTTTCGCAGGCCCACTGCACCGAGCTCATCGACGCCGTGAAGGACGGCGAACTGTGGACCCTGTGGTACACCTCCATACCGGCTCCCGATCGCATGGCCGCGGAAATCGACCGGCGGCTCGGGTTGCAAAAACAAGGTTCGATGCTGCCCTTCGCCGTGGTTGAAAAATCCAGCGGTCAAGCGGTCGGCATGACGACGTATATGAACATCGACGCCGGCAACCGGCGCGTCGAGATTGGGTCGACCTGGTACCGCAAGCGCGTGCAGCGCAGCGCCTTGAACACCGAGTGCAAATTCTTGCTCTTGACCCAAGCCTTCGAGCGGATGAGCTGCATCGCGGTGGAGTTTCGCACTCATTTTTTCAATCAGCAAAGCCGCGCCGGCATCGAGAGGCTGGGCGCGAAATTGGATGGGATTTTAAGGCAGCATCAGATCACCGATAACGGGACACTGCGCGACACCTGCGTATACAGCATCATCGATCGAGAGTGGCCGGCGGTGAAGGCGCATCTTACTCATCAAATGAGCAAGCCAAGAGGTTGAGAGACCGCGCTCCTCGCTTCGGCCGATCCGCCGATCATGGGATCCCGTCCGTCACGGGGCCGGCACCGGCGCGTGATAGGTGAGCGTCATGCCAAGCAGCCATAAAAGCCCCAGCACCAGCGGGAAATTGATCGCGAATTGGATGAAGGTGAAACCAATCAAGTCCCGCGCCCGCAATCCCAAGATGCCGAGTATCGGCAGCATCCAGAACGGATTGATCAGATTGGGCAGCGCTTCGGCGGCATTGTAGATCTGCACCACCCAGCCGAGATGATAGTGCAGAGCATTGGCGGCATGCATCACATAGGGCGCTTCCACGATCCATTTACCCCCTCCGGAAGGCATGAACAGGCCGAGCAGCGCCGAGTACACGCCGACGATGGGAGCAAAGGTGGCGTGGCTCGCGACATGGGTGAACGCATGCCCGAGCATGCTGGAGAGGGATTGTCCCGCGGAATTCCTGGCGCCGGTGAGAATGGCCGCGATCGCCCCGAGAAACGGAAATTGAATCAATACGCCGGCAACGCTCGGCACGCTGCGCGCCACCGATTCGATGAAGCGCCGCGGCCGCCACTGCAGCAACAGGCCCGCCAGGATGAAAATCAAGTTGTAGGTGTTGAGGCTGGAGATCGCCGCCACGGCGCCTTTGGCCGAAAACTCGCGCCCGAGCCAGCCCAGTCCCAGCGCCGCGATGAACAGCGTCGGCAGGGGACTGTAGTCCAGCCACTCGCCCGGCCGGGTGCGCTCCGGCAACGCGTGCGGATTCTGCGCCAAATCGATCCCCAGCTGCTGCGCCGTTTGCGCCTGCGCACCCTCGGGCGCCGATTTCCATGCGATCACGGTGCTCGTCGCGGCCAGGATCGCCGCGCACAGCATCGACTGCCATAAAAAAATGGTCTCGCTGAAGGGAATCACACCGGTTTCCGCGAGCAGCGCCGCCGGCATGCTGCCGGCGTTCGCTTGCAGCTGCGCCGCGGAGGAGGACAGGCCGAGCGCCCACACCGAACCCACCCCTATGCACGCCGCCGCGCCCGCGGCCCGATAATCCACGCGCAAATCCGGGCGCCGCGCGACGGCGCGGGCGAGCAGGCTGGCGAACACCAGGCTCAACCCCCAATGAACGAGGGACAACAGGACACTCGACAGCGCCACCAGCGTCACCGCCGCGCGGCCGCTTCGGGGTATGGCGGCGAGACGGTGCACGAGTTTGGCGACAGGGGGCGAGTCGGCGGTGACGTAGCCGCCGATGATGATGAAGCTCATCTGCATGGTGAAGGGAATCAAACTCCAGAACCCCGATCCGAAGTTCTGCGCCACCGCGAGGGGCGCGGCCCCTATGCCGACCGCGCCGATCGCCACCACCGCCACGGCGAGCACCGCAAACGCAAAGGCGTCGGGGAACCAGCGCTCCGACCAAACACAGCAGCGCAGAGCCGCCGCGGATAGCAGCGAATCTTCCCTCACCATAGTCCTCTATCCTCCCACCCGGGTCCGGCTACGGCCCTTCGGCGCGCGGCTTCTCGACCACACCGCCTTTCATGACGAACTCGACGTGCTCGAGGACGCCGATGTCGTCGAGCGGTGAGCCGGGAACCGCGACGATGTCGGCGTAATAGCCCGGCTTCAGCGCGCCGATCTGCCCGTCCCATCCGAGCAGCTTGGCGCCGTTCAGCAGATCCGCCTGAAGCACGGCGAGGGGCTGCATTCCGTACTTCACCATCAGTACGAATTCGCGCGCCTGGGTTCCGTGAGCGAACGGACCCACATCCGAACCGACGGCAAACGGAATGCCGGCGGCAATCTGCTTCTTGAATTCCCTGACCTTGTAATCGAGCATCGCGGCGTCCGCAGCTGCGGCCGCGGAGGGCGCGTGGTTGGCGAAGGCCTCCAGGACCGCAAAGGTCGGCACCGCCGGAATGTGCTTCGCCTTCATGATCCTCATGGTCTCCTCGCTCAGCTGGTTGGCGTGATCGATGGACGCGACGCCCGCCTGGGCCGCGTACAGCGTGCCGGGCTCGCCCACGGCATGCACCGCGACGCGGCTGCCCAGGCGGCCGGCCTCCTCGACCGCGGCTCGCAGCTGAGCCGCGGTGTATTGGTAGGGGGTATGCAACTCGCCGCCCCGCATCTGATCGGGACCCGTCTCATAGATCTTCACGAAATCCGCGCCTTGCTTGTGCTGCTCGCGGATCGCCGCAATGAGCTCATCCGCGCTGTTTGCATAAGTGGCGTTCGACAACACGTGCTGCTCGGGATTAAATCCAATGGCATCCTCGTGCCCGCCGAGAATGTCGATCGCATTGCCGGAAATGCGCAGCCGCGGTCCGGGAATCAGGCCCCGATCGATGGCATCGCGGACCGCCGTGTCGGCGGAACCCGCGCCTTCGGTGCCCATGTCCCGTTCCGCCGTGAAGCCGGCCATGAGGTCGGCCCGCGCGGCGAGAACCGCCTGGATGGTTCGCCGCGGCACAGACTCTTCGACGGTCTGCAGGTCTTCGGCACCCGGATGCAGAAAAAGATGCACGTGCGCATCGATGAGACCCGGCAGCAACGTGGCCGCGCCGAGATCGATGATCTCGGCGCCGGCCGGATGCGGCACGGATACCCCTACCGCCACGATGCGTTCACCATCGATCAGGACTTCGGCCGGCGTGACCAGTCGCCCGGTATCGACCTCCAACAAGTGCGCTGCATGCAGGACCACCGGGTGGCTGGCCGAATCGGCCGATGAGGACGGTGCGGCCGGCGCCATGAGCAGCGCCAGCGCACAGCCGATCCTCGAGTATTTCATCACCGTCGCCACTCCTCTCAACATTCGGGGTCCGCCTCAAGTTAGGGGGGATCGCCCCTCGAACGCTCGACGAGCTCAGGCAAGGATATCTCAAGCGCCTCGTTGAGCCGAGTCACCCCACGCACCGTCATGCCTTCGGGCGCGCGCTTCGGGACATTCGCGTGCGGCACCAGCGCGAGCTTGAATCCGTGTTTGGCCGCCTCGCGCAGGCGTTCCTCGCCGAACGGCACGGGCCGAATCTCCCCTGCGAGCCCCAATTCGCCGAACGCAACCAGCGAATTCGGCACCGGCAGATCGCGCAAGCTCGATCGTGCAGCCAGCACGATCGCCAGATCCCCGGCCGTTTCAGCGAGCCGAACGCCGCCGACCACGTTGGCAAACACATCTTGGCCATGCAGCAACAGCCCGGCGTGGCGGTGTGCGACGGCCAGCAGCATGGTGAGACGGTTACCGTCGATGCCGACGGCGACGCGGCGCGGATTGGCGCCGAGACTGGCATCGGCGAGCACCTGTACCTCGATCAGCAACGAACGCGTGCCCTCGCGCATCACCGTGATTACGCTGCCCGGAACCGGCTCGGGATGTCGCGACAGAAAAATCGCGGATGGATTGGCGACCTCGCGCAGCCCCTGCTCGGCCATGGCGAACACGCCGATCTCGTTGGCGGCACCGAAGCGATTCTTGACCGATCGCAGCACGCGAAACCGGCTGCCGGTATCGCTTTCGAAATACAGCACGGTATCGACCATGTGTTCGAGCACGCGGGGCCCGGCGATCTGCCCTTCCTTGGTGACGTGGCCGACCAGCAGCACGGCGGTGCCGCTGTGTTTGGCGAAGCGGACCAATTCGGCGGTGCATTCGCGCAGCTGGGAAACCGCGCCGGGCGCCGCCTCGATACGCTCCGAGTACATCGTTTGGATCGAATCGACCACCAGCACACATGCCTTGAGGTTCGTGGCGGCGCTGACGATCTGCTCCACTTGGGTTTCGGCCAGGAGCCCCGCGTTCGCGGCCTGAAGGCCCAGCCGCCGTCCGCGCAACGCGATCTGTTTGAGGGATTCCTCGCCGCTCGCATAGAGCACCGGGCCGGATTGATTGAGCGCCGCGGCCGCCTGCAGCATCAGCGTGGATTTGCCGATCCCGGGATCGCCGCCGATCAAGGTCACCGACCCGGGAACCAAACCCCCGCCGAGCACTCGATCCAGCTCGGCCGAACCGGTCGTCAGGCGCGGCTGTTCAGCCGTCGCCTCCGCCGCCAGTGACGAAGGATCGGATCGAACCGTTCTTGCCCGCCCCGCCGCGGCGCCGCGCGGACCGGGCGCCTGCGCTTCGGCCAACAGCGTGTTCCAGGCACCGCAACCGCTGCATTGACCCTGCCATTTCGGCGAAGCCAGTCCACAGTTTTGACAAACGAAAACCTCTTTTAATTTGGGCATTTGCCTACCTTGCGGGCCGAATTTGTGAGCTTAGCATTGCTGTCTTCGCGTCCCGATCACCTATACTGCGATACTTCTGTGGGCGGATTATGTCTATTGCATGCGCAAACTCGGGTTGATCGCGGCCATTGTGGGCTTTGGCATTCTTGGGCTGGACCTACTGCTCCGAGTGCTGGCGCACGCGAGTTCCTGGCTGTGGCTGCCCGGCACCGCGCTGCTCTGCGGCGGCAGCGGTCTGTACCTCTGGGGGCGCGGGTCCTCCTCGGCTCCAGTGATTCCCGCCCCGAGGGCACCCGACCCCATGGGATCCGACACCGCGCGGATACTGGACAATTTCGAACAGCGCTTCGCCGAACTTAAGGGCCGCAAGGCCAGCGATACCGTGGCCGGCGACCTGTACGCGCTCGGCACGCAGCTGGAGAGGCGCGGACGCTCCATGCAGGCAACCGCGGTGTACCGGCATTTGGCGCGCATCGACAATACCTACCGCGATGTGGCCGCAAGATTGAGGCGCCTGATGGACGCCGAACGGAGCAAATCGGCGACGGCAGGAGCGCCGGCCGCGGGCGCCGCTCGCGCGCCGTCCCCGGCCCGGGTAAGCGAGCCGGCCGCAACCGCCGCGGCTTCGGGCGCCAGGGCTTTTGGGACCGCATCGCGGGCGGGCGGCCCTGCAGCGGGCGATCAACGGACGCGGGAGCCCGCCGGCGCCGGCGAAGAAGTCCGGCGCTTGGGCCGCTACCAACTGGATCGCGAAATCGGCCGCGGCGCCATGGGCATCGTCTATTTGGGCCGCGATACCGCGATCAACCGGCAGGTCGCAATCAAGGCCATTCCGCTCGCCAGCGAATTCAGCGATACCGAACTCGCCGAAGCGAGAACACGGTTCTTCCGTGAGGCGGAAACTGCGGGGCGCCTCAATCATCCGAATATCGTCACGATTTATGATGTGGGCGAGGAAAATGGTCTCGCGTACATTGCCATGGAGTACCTGAAGGGTCGTCATTTGAGCGATTTTGCAACGTCCAATACGCTTCTGGAGCCGCGCACGGTGCTCGATCTGATCGGGCGGACGGCGCAGGCCTTGGGATTTGCGCACAAGCAGCAGGTGGTGCACCGGGACATCAAGCCCGCAAACATCATGTACGACCCGAACGCCGATGTGCTCAAGATCACCGACTTCGGCATCGCGCGTTTGACGGGCACCGGCAGCACGCGCACCGGCATTGTGCTCGGCACGCCCTCGTTCATGTCGCCGGAGCAGCTCGAAGGGCGAACTGTGACCGGTCACTCGGACTTGTTTTCCCTGGGTGTTAGCCTGTTTCAACTGCTGACCGGCCAACTGCCGTTTACGGCGGATTCGATGACCGGATTGATGCAGCAGATCGCCGAATCGCCTCATCCTCCGTTGCGTGCCTTCCGGCCGGATCTGCCGGCGTGCGTGGAAAGCATCGTCGATCGTGCGTTGGCCAAGAATCCCGAAGCGCGGTTCGAGTCAGGCGGCCAAATGGCGGCCGCTTTGGATGAGTGTCGGGCGAGCTTGCCGAGCGGGCCGCGATGATCGGGTATCACGATAGGACTGTGGAAGCGAAGATGCGCTCATGAGCTTGCGGGGAAAAATCAACAGCGTGGCGCTCACCGACACCGGCAAGGTCCGCGAGCACAACGAGGACATGATCGGCGCGGAAGCCGATATCGGCTTGTTCGTGCTGGCCGACGGCATGGGCGGCTACAATGCGGGCGAAGTCGCGAGCGGGATTGCGGTCAAAACCATCATCAATCTGGTGCGTGACGCGCTGAGCCGCGAGGACCTCTCGGTACGCGACCCGGAGACCGGCTTGACCCGCCCCAGCATCATCTTGCGCGATGCGATTCACAGGGCCAACAAGATCATCTACCACACCTCGAAGACCCAACCGCAATGCGAAGGCATGGGGACGACCGTGGTGGCCTGCCTATTCCACGACAACAAGATGTCGATCGCTCACGTCGGAGATTCGCGCTTGTATCGTCTGCGCGACAACCGATTCGAACAGATGACTTTGGATCATTCCCTGCTGCAGGAATTGGTCGATCGGGGTTTCTATTCCCAGCAGGAGGCGCAGCGCGCCACCAACAAGAATTATGTTACACGGGCGCTCGGAGTCGAGCAAAATGTCGAGGTGGAGATCCACGAGCAGCCGGTCCAGAAGAGCGACTATTACGTGCTTTGCTCCGACGGTCTCTCGGACATGATTGAAGATGAGGATATTCACTTAACAATCAGCACCTTTAGTGCTAATCTTGATACGGTTGCTAAGCAATTGATTCAGCTGTCGAACGACAATGGCGGGCGGGACAACGTGTCGGTCATCATGGCACACGTAGCTGAGCCGTTCCCCGCGCACCGGCGTATATTTGACAAAATATTGGGATGGTTCGGCTAGCAAATTGGAGTCTGAATGGCACGCCTGATGCTCAGCTTGGATGGTCAAGTCCTCGCAGAATACAACATGAACAAAGAGCGCTACACGATAGGGCGCCTGCCGGACAACGATATTCGTATCGATAATCCGGCGGTGAGCGGCCATCACTCGCTCATCATCAATATCCTCAACGACTCCTTCTTGGAGGACCTGAACAGCACCAATGGCACCTATGTCAATGGCAAGCTGATCAAGAAGCACGCGATGCAGCACGGCGATGTCATCACGGTGGGACACCACCAGCTGCGCTTCGTCGACAGCCAGGATGGCGAGGCCGAGCAGGACGAGTTCGAAAAAACGATGGTCATCACGCCGAGTTCGCAGGGCGAGGAGCGGATTCGCCGCGTGGGCGCCGCCGTGGACCAGGCGGCCAAGGCGATTGCGGCCAAACGCCCCGCGGCGGCGGCCGGCGTGCCGGAGAACGCCACGGCATTGCCGAAGGCGAAACTACAGGTGCTAAGCGGCGCTTTTGCGGGCCGCGAGCTCGATTTGACCAAGGCGCTCACCACGCTCGGCAGACCCGGCGTGCAGGTGGCCGCCATCACGCGGCGCGCCGAAGGCTACTTCATCGTGCACGTCGACAGTGAAAAGGAAGGCGACTATCCGCTCGTCAACGGCGTGCCCATTGGTCCGCAGGCCCGTCGACTCAACGACAACGACGTGGTGCAGCTCGCGGGCGTGAAAATGGGGTTCTTCGAGAGCTAATCGCGGCATCATGACGCGCCGCGCAAACTCCGCGGCGACGCCGTATGCTGGGGAACTGATGGTCCGCCCAATTATCGGCACCCGAAGCAATCCCGCTCGAATAGCGTGGCTTTCCATGCTCATGTTCTTGCCGTCTGTGATGAACGGCGCGCAGCCGGCCGGCTCCCTGCAGGTGGTGAAAGCCTGGTCCCGCGCGACCGCACCGGGTGCGACCGTCGGCGTCGCCTACTTCGAGATCATAAATTCCGGAGCGCAGGACGCATTGGTTCGCGTCGAAGCGCCGGTCGCGGCCCGTGCGCAAATGCATTCCATGGCGACCGTTGGTGGCGTCATGCAGATGCGCGAACTCGAGGCCGTGGAGGTGCCCGCACACGGCCGCGTGCGGTTCGAGCCCGGGGGTCTGCACGTGATGTTGATCGACCTGGTACGGCCGCTCAAAAAAGGCGAGCGCTTTCCGCTGACTCTCGTGTTCCAGCACGCGGACCCGGTGCATACCCAGGCGATCGTTCAGGATCTCGGCACGATGACGCCCCCGGATTGACAGGACGCGGACGATGACCACCCTGCAAAGGCGGTTGCGCCCAAAGGGATTTCTCCTTGCGCTCGGGGCCGCCGCATTGGCCGCGGGCGCATTGATCGTGTTTTTCTGGCCGCGTCCGCCGGACTTTCGCCTGATCACGGTGCCGCCGGGACCGGATTTGTCCGACTTGCGCCTCGTCGACTACGACGGCCGGCCGCGTTCGCTCGCCGACTATCGGGCCCAGGTGCTCGTGATCTACTTCGGCTACGTACACTGCCCGGACACGTGTCCCGCCGAGCTGTTCAAGCTCGCCCAAGTGATGAAACGGCTGGGGCCGGTGAGCAAGCGGGTGCAGGTGCTTTTCATCACGCTCGATCCGGAGCGCGACACGCCTCAAGTGCTAAAGGGCTATGTGAGGGCATTCGATCCGGATTTCATCGGATTGACCGGCACCGCGGCCCAGATCGGCAAAGCGGCGGCGAGCTTCAATATCCAATACGCCAAGGTTCCTCTCGGCAACGACTACACCCTCGAGCATTCTTCGGAGACGTTCGTGCTCGATGTCCCGGGCGGCCGCGGCCTGATCGGCTCGCCGGCCACCAGCATCGATGACTTCGCCCACGATATCAAGGAACTCGTCCGCTGATCGGGACGCGGCGCTTTATTGCATCAGCGATAGCGTCCCATCAGTTTCTCGAGCTCCGCGCCGCCGGGGGACAGCGTTTCGTACGGGATTCGATTCAGCGGCACCGCGCTCGACTTGTTGAGCGTGTGAAACTCGGTGGTGCTCGCTTCATTGATATGGATCAACCCGGTCACGTATTCCTTCTGCTTGAGCTTGCCCTCGATGAAGGCATAGGCTGCGCGCCGATCGGTCGGGTCGTAACCCGCATCGAGCTTGCGCAGAACTACGCGACTGCCGTCATGGAGCTGCACCGGTGTCGATTCTCCGACCGGATAGTCGACCGCGATTTGCTCCGCCGGAGCCACGAAGTCCGCCTCGATCACCGCGTGATAGTGCTCGCGCGTGAAGGTGTAGCTCTTGGTGGATCCCTCGTGATCGTTGAAGGTGACGCAGGGCGAAAGCACGTCGATGAGCGCGAAACCGTTGTGGCGCAATCCCGCTTGAATCAAGGGCACGAGTTGCGCCTTGTCTCCGGAAAAACCGCGCGCCACGAAAGTGGCGCCGAGCGACAGCGCCAGCAGCACCGGATCGATCGGTGGAGTCTGGTTGATGTCGCCTTTTTTCGCCTGGGTTCCGATATCCGCCGAGGCCGAGAACTGGCCCTTGGTGAGGCCGTATACGCCGTTGTTCTCGATCAAATAGAGCATGTTCACATTGCGGCGAATCACGTGCACCAGCTGTCCCAAGCCGATCGACAGGGAGTCCCCGTCTCCGGATATGCCGAGGTAGGTCAGCTCCCGATTGGCGGCGTTCGCGCCGCTCGCGATCGAGGGCATGCGTCCGTGCACGGCATTGAAGCCGTGCGCACCGCTCACGAAATAAGCGGTGGTCTTGGAGGAGCAGCCGATCCCAGAGAGTTTGACCAATTGTTCGGGGCGCATGTCGAGTCCCCAGCACGCTTCGATGATCGCGGCGGTGATCGAGTCGTGTCCGCAGCCCGCGCACAGGGTGGACATGGCGCCTTCGTACTGGCGACGCGTCAGCCCCAGTGCATTGGTCGGCAATGACGGGTGTGCGACTTTCGGCTTATTGATGAATGACATGATGTTCCCGCAATTGTGCTTGTCAGGTTCTCTTGGTCCTGACCGCGGATAACCGCGGCTCCTCGGCAAGCGCCCTGCGAATGCCGTCGACAATGGGTTCGCACGACATGGGAAACCCGCTGTAGCTCAATATGGATTTGAGCTTGGATTTCACAACCGCGGTCTCCAGGGTCAGAAGCGATCGCAATTGCGCGTCGCGGTTCTGCTCGACCACGAAAATCGTGCGGTGAGAGCTCAGGAACTTCTCCACTTCGCTGCCGAAGGGAAATGCGCGCACGCGCAGGTAATCGATGTGAATCTTCTGGCGATCGAGCACATCGATCGCTTCGCACACGGCGCCGTCGCAGCTTCCGATGCTCACGATCCCGATCTCGTTGTCGCCCGCGCCCGTTGATTCGGGCTTGGGAACGTATTTTGCGGCATTGGCGAACTTGCGCTTCAGGCGATCGAGCACGACTTGGTATTCGGTCGAATCCTCGGTGTACCCGCCGTATTGGTTATGGCCCGAACCGCGTGTAAAGTAGGCGCCCTTTGGATTCACCCCGGGCAGTGTGCGGTAGGGAATCGCGTCGTCGTCCCGATCCACGTAGCGATAGAATTTGTCCAGATCCGCCAACTCCTCCGCCGACAGCATCTTGCCGCGGTCGGGGCGATAGGCATCGTCCCATTTCAAATCGCGGCACATCCAATCGTTCATGCCGATATCGAGATCGGAGAGGACGAACACGGGGGTCTGCAATCGTTCGGCCAGATCGAACGCTTGCACGGCCATGTAGAAGCATTCCTCCGGATTGGCCGGAAACAACAGCACGTGCCGGGTGTCGCCGTGCGATGCGTAGGCGCACAGCATGATGTCCGATTGCTGGGTGCGCGTCGGCATTCCGGTCGATGGCCCCACCCGCTGCACGTCGAAAATGACGCAGGGGACTTCCGCATAGTACGCAAGTCCCACGAATTCGTTCATCAGCGAGATTCCCGGTCCGCTGGTCGGCGTGAAGGCTCGCGCGCCGTTCCAGGCGGCTCCCAGCACGATGCCGATCGCCGCCAATTCATCCTCCGCCTGGATCACCGCGAAGTTGCGCGCCCCGGTGGCCGGATCCATCCGATAGCGCTCGCAGAAACCCTTGAACGCGTCCATCAAGGAGGTGGACGGGGTGATCGGATACCAGGCGCCCACCGTCGCACCCGCGTACACGCAGCCCAAGGCCGCGGCGGTGTTGCCGTCGATCATGATGTGCCCGCTCGTCTTGTCCATGTGCTCCACGCGCAGCGGCAGCGGGCACGCGAGGTGCTCCTTGGCGTAGTCGTAGCCCAGACGCAGCGCCTTGGTGTTGGCATCGAGCAGCTTCGGCTTCTTGCCGTAGTTTTGCCGCATCAAGCCGTCGATGATTTCCAGATCCAGATCGAGCAACGCGGCCAGCAAGCCGGCATAGGCGATGTTCTTGAGAAGGATGCGGTTGCGCACGCCGTCGAAGTTCTCGTTCACCATTTTAGCAAGCGGCACGCCGATGACCGTGATGTCGCCCCGCTGCAATAGCGCACTGCGCGGCCAGGTCGCGTCGTAAATCAAATAGCCGCCCGAAACGACCTCCCGCACGTCCTTCGCATAGGTTTCGGCGTTCATCGCCACCATGATATCGACGCGGCCGGCGCGCGCGGCATAGGCCTCGCGGGTCACGCGAATCTCGTACCAGGTCGGCAAACCCTGAATGTTCGAGGGAAAGTAGTTCTTTCCGGTCACCGGTACGCCCATGCGGAAAATGGTCTTCATGATCAGCGAATTCGCGCTCGCGGAGCCGGTGCCGTTGACGTTCGCGAACTTGACGACGAAATCATTCACCCGCTTCCGTGCGGCGGCTAGTTTCGGCATGTCTTGCCCTCATCTTCGGCCAGCGGAATTTTGATTGTGGATTTCTGCATGTCCCAGGCGGCGGTGGGACAACGCTCGGCGCACAGGCCGCAATGCACGCAGACATCCTCGTCCTTGACCATCACCCTCCCCGTGTGCGGCAGCGGGCTCGATACGTACAGAGCCTGCGCGAGGTTCAGCGCCGGCGCCTTGAGTCTCGAGCGCAGTTCCGCCTCGGTGCCGTTCGGCGCAATCGTGAGACAGTCGACCGGACAGATGTCGATGCAGGCGTCGCACTCGATGCACAGCTTCGCCGCGAAGACCGTTTGCACGTCGCAGTTCAGGCAGCGCTGCACCTCGAGTGCGGCCTGTTCGGCCGTAAATCCCAATTCAACTTCCACGTCGATCTTCTTGAATCTCTCGATCAATCCGACGTGCGGCACCAAGCGCCGCTCGGCGGCGTTGTATTCATTCTTGTAGGACCATTCGTGCATGCCCATTTTGCGGCTTTCCAGCGTTACGCCGCGCGGCATGCGATCGAAAACGGGTTCACCCAAACAGTGCTTGTGCATCGAAATGGCGGCCTGGTGGCCGTGCTCCACCGACCAGATGATGTTTTTGGGACCGAACGCCGCATCGCCCCCGAAGAAGACTTGGGGATGCGTCGATTGAAAGGTGACCTTGTCCACCGCCGGAAGGTCCCAACGCCCGAAATCTATCCCGATGCCGCGCTCGATCCACGGGAAGGCGTTTTCCTGACCGATGGCGAGGATGACATCGTCGCAGGGGTAGAACTCATCGCCGAGCACCCGGGTCCCGGTGATCTCGCCGTCCCGCAGCTGGTACTCGAGGTGCTCGAACAGCATCCCCTTGAGCTCGCCGTTCTCGACCATGAAGCACTTCGGCGCCCGGTTGACCACGATCTCCACGGCTTCCTGTTCGGCGTCCTCGAGTTCCCATGCCGAGGCCTTGAAGAACTGGCGCGGCTTGCGAGCCATGACTTTGACGTCCCTGGCGCCGAGGCGCAGCGAGGTGCGGCAGCAGTCCATGGCCGTGTTGCCCACACCGATGATGAGCACCCGCGCGCCGATGGTCTCGACGTGTTTGAAGGCGACCGATTCCAGCCAGGCGATGCCGATGTGGATGCGATTGCTGTCACGCCTGCCGGGCAGCTCGAGTTCCTTGCCCTTCGGCGCGCCGGTGCCTACGAACACCGCGTCGAACTCCTTGGAATCGAGAAGCTGTTTCATGCTGCCGACGGGTGAGTTCAGCCGCAGGTCGGCGCCCATGCCGATGATGTAGCCGATTTCCTCGTCGAGCACCCGGGCCGGCAGGCGAAAGGCCGGAATATTGGTGCGCATCAAGCCGCCGGCGATGGCGAATTGCTCGAAAATGGTCACCCGGTAACCCAGGGGTATCAGATCGTTCGCCACGGTGAGCGATGCCGGCCCCGCGCCGATGCAGGCGACGTGCTTGCCGTTTTTGACGTCCGGCGCGCGTGGCAGCAGCGAGCTGATGTCGTCTCGATGATCGGCCGCCACCCGCTTCAGCCGGCAAATCGCCACGGGTTTGCTCTCGATCCGCCGGCGCCGGCAGGCGGGTTCGCACGGGCGGTCGCAGACCCTCCCCAAAATGCCGGGAAACACGTTGGAAGCGCGGTTCACCATATAGGCGTCGGTGAACCGGCCTTGGGCGATCAGCCGAATGTATTCGGGGACATCGGTGTGCGCCGGACAGGCCCATTGGCAGTCAACCACTTTATGGAAATAATCAGCGTGCCCGGTATCGGTCGGTTCCATGTGTCCTCATTTAAAATCGCCCTCCGTACGCCCTGTAAATTATAGGCGCCCGGCGCCTGAGCGTGGGTGCGTTAGCGCACATAAATGCCCTGCCCGTTCCCCGGTGCGTCAATTTTTGAAGCCGCGCCCGCGCAGCACTCGCCCGGGCAGCGCATTGGTCGCGATGCCGTCGGCGACCACGGGCACCCCGTTCACCAGCACCCATTGCATGCCGACCGAGAGCTGATTCGGCGCGGAGAAGGTCGAGCGGTCGGTAATCGTCTCGGGATCGAACACGACCACGTCCGCCCACATGCCGGCCTTGAGCACGCCCCGATCGTCGAGGCGCATTCGCGACGCCGGCAGGCTGGTGAACTTGCGGATGGCCTCCTCCAACCGCATGCGCCGCTCCTCGCGGACGTATTTTCGCAGCACCCTGGGAAATGTTCCGTAGGCCCGCGGATGCGGGAATTCCTTGCCGAGCAGTCCGTCCGGCGCCGTACCCTCGCTATCGTTGCAGAACGACACCCATGGCTGCACCGCAGCCAAGGCAATGTCCGGCTCGCTCATGGCGAACACCGCCACGTAGGTATGAGCCCCATCCTCCACCAAGATGTCGAATAGCGTATCCATCGGTTCGGTACCGCGCGCCTTGGCGACATCGGCGAGCGTGTGGCCCTGGATCTCGCGCAGCTTCGGATTGAGCACGGTCGAGATCTGGATCGCCTCCGGGCCCGGTACCGATTGCCATTCGTTGTCCCAATCGGTCGATACCGTGGCAAGCTCTTGTTTCAAACGCGCACGAATTGCCGGGTCCTTCAACCGCTCGATGAGCTTGGCATCGCCGCCGTCGTGCGCCCAGGGCGGAATGAACGCCGATAGATCGTTGTACCACGCCGGATAGGCATAGGTATCCGCAGCGATGTCGACGCCGGCGGCGCGGGCGCGCTCGATGCGCGCGACGATTTCGGGCATCAATCCAAAGTTCTTGACCCCGCCCGCCTTCAGGTGCCAGATTTCGACCGAAACATGCGCCTCGCGGCCGATGCGGATGGTCTCCTCGAGCGCAGCCAGGATCGCCTCCTGCTCGGAGCGCATGTGCGTCGCGTAGATACCGCCAAATTCGGCCGCCGCGTGCGCGAGCGCGATCAACTCCTCGGTGCTCGCATACGGCGCCGGCGCGTACTCGAGTGCACTCGAGACCCCGACGGCGCCTTGGCGCATCGCATCGGCGACGAGGTCCTGCATGCGCTTGAGCTCACCGGGCGTCGCCGCCCGATCCTGGTAGCCCACCACCATCTCGCGCACCGTGGTGGCGCCCACGTACGAGGCCAGGTTGATGCCCAACCCCGCGCGTTCGAGGCGCGCAAAGTAACCGGTGAAATCCACCCAGTCCTGCTTGATTTGATAGTGTGCGAATGTCGCCGCGTCCTGCTTCGCGATCGCCTCGTTCACCGGCGCGACCGAGTTGCCCTCGCCGGTGATTTCGGTGGTGATGCCCTGGAAGATCTTCGAGGGCACGTGCGGATTCACGAGCATCGTGAGATCCGACTGGCCCAGCATGTCGATGAATCCCGGCGCCACGACTCGCCCGGCCGCGTCGATGCGCTGCTTCGCTCGCGCCTGATCGAGACGGCCGATGGCCGCGATGCGCCCCGCGCGAATGCCGACGTCGGCCGCGTACCAGGGCGCACCGGTGCCGTCGATGACGCGGCCATGCTCGATGATCACGTCGTAGTCGGATGATGCCGGGTCAACCGCCGCAGCTGACGCTGCGCCGCACACGAGCAGCAGCCCGAACAGCGATGCGCCCCGCGATGCGCCCCGGCCCGAGCGACCCCGAACGCAGTTAATTTTTTCTTGCATGGTTGGATGTCCCGGTAATGCCCGGCGCCAAGGAAACAGGATTCACTGGAAATTATACCCTTATAATATTATCTAATTCAATGTCTTATAATTCGTTTTTAAATTTATATCGAGATCACGCCAAGCCCGCTCCCGGTCACGCCGCGCATCAGCGCAACGTCACCGCCACACGCTGGCTGATACCGCACAGCAACTCGTACGGTATCGTGTCCGCCCAGACCGCAATCTCCTCCACCGGCAACCCGCCGCCCCACAGAATCACCGGATCGCCCAACCGCGGCAATCGTTTGAGATCGGTGACATCGATGCCGATCATGTCCATCGAGACGCGTCCCGCGAGCGGCGCTCGTTCGCCGTTGACCAGCACCGGCGACCCTCCGGCCAGGCCGCGCGGGTAGCCGTCACCATAGCCGACTGCGGCCACGGCCAGATGCGTGGGCCGGCGGGTCGTCCAATCGCCGCCGTATCCCACGTGCTCGCCGGTGGCGAGGTCCTTGAGGGCGATCACGTGCGAATGCAGCGTCATCACCGGCCGCAGCCCGTGGTCCGCGCCGATCGAGCCGGCGAACGGGGACACGCCGTACAACAGCAAACCGGGCCGCACCCAATCGGCCTGCGCCTGAGGAAAATTCAGCAAGCCTGCGGAATTGGCGATGCTGCGCTCGCCTTGAAGGGAGTTCGTGGCGCGCTCGAAGCGCTCGAGTTGATCCGCGGTCGCGGACAGCTCCGGTGAGTCGGCACAAGCCAAGTGCGTGAACAAATTGACGGGGGACCTGATCCCGGGCAGGGCGTTCAAGGCCGACAGCGCCGCATCGAAGTCCGCGCCCTTGAAGCCGAGGCGGTTCATGCCGCTGTCGAGCTTCAGCCAAATGTTGAAATTCGCTCCAGGCCGCGCCGCGCGCAGCAAATCGATCTGCTCGATGGTATGCACCACCAGCTCAAAGCCGGCCGCCGCCGCGGCGTCCAGTTGTTCGCGGTCGAAGACTCCTTCCAGGAGCACGATGCGCTTGCCAATGCCGGAGTTTCGCAGCGTGAGTCCCTCATCGACCCGCGCCACCGCGAACGAATCCGCCGCTTGCAGCGCGCTTGCCACCGCGACCAGCCCGTGCCCGTAGGCATTCGCCTTGATCACCGCCATGACGCGAGATTTCGGCGCAAAGCGCCGCACCGCATGCAGATTGTGCTCGAGCGCGCCGGTATCGACGGTCGCGCTCACCATCGGGGTCACCGGACCCTCACCGCAGTCCCATCAAAACACACCCTCGGCGTACGACTCCGGCGCATAGTTCTCGAACTTGGTGTACTGCCCGAGGAACGTGAGCTGCACATCGCCCGTCGGGCCGTTGCGCTGCTTGGCGATGATGATGTCGGCAATTCCCTTGCGCGTGGTGTTGGGGTCGTACACCTCTTCGCGGTAGATGAGCAGGATCAAATCCGCATCTTGTTCAATGGCTCCGGACTCTCTCAAATCCGACATCACCGGCTTCTTTTCGACGCGCTGTTCGACGCCTCGATTCAACTGCGACAAAGCGATCACCGGCACCCTCAATTCTTTCGCCAGGGCCTTGAGCGAGCGCGAAATCTCCGAAATCTCCGTGGCACGATTCTCCTTCGTGCCCGAGACCTGCATCAGCTGCAGATAATCGACGACGATCAGGTCGAGGCCGCGCTCGCGCTTCAATCGCCGCGCCCGCGCGCGCACTTCGGTCGGGGTCAGCGCGGGCGTCTCGTCCACGTGGATATTGGCGCTGCCGAGCTGCGTCATCGCCGAATCGATCCGCGGCCAATCGTCCTCGTGCAGACGGCCGGAGCGCAGGTGGCTCTGGTTGATTCTTCCCAGCGACGAAATCATGCGCAAGGTGAGCGATTCTGCCGACATTTCCATGCTGAAGATCGCGGCCGATTTATTCGATCCGAGCGCCGCGTTCTCCGCGATGTTGACCGCGAGCGCGGTCTTGCCCATGGACGGGCGGCCGGCCACCACGATCAAGTCCCCCGGCTGCAGGCCGCTCGTCATTTCATCGAGCTTTTTGAACCCGGTGGAGATGCCGGTGAGTTTTCCGTCGGAATGATAGAGCTCGTCGATCCGGTTGACCACATCGGGCAGGATGGATTTGACGCTCCTGAATCCGACCCGGCCGCGCGAGCCTCGCTCGGCGATCTCGAACACCGCGCGTTCCGCATCGTCGACGATTTCTCTCGCCTCCCGGCCTTCGGGCTCGAGTGCGCTGCCGACGATGCGATTTCCAGCCGTGATCAGCTGCCTCAACACGGACCGCTCGCGGACGATATCCGCATAGGCGCGAATGTTCGCGGCGGTGGGTGTGTCGCGCGCCAACGATCCGAGATATGAGAGGCCGCCCACCTGATCGAGCAATCCCTGCCCATCCAGGTGCCCCGACAGCGTGACCGCATCGCAGGGCTGGTTGCGTTCGATCAGGCCGGCGACGGCGGCAAAAATGAGCCGGTGGTCGTTGCGGTAAAAATCCTCGGCGAGCACCCGGTCGGCGACTTGATCCCAAGCCGCGGAATCGAGCATCAGTCCGCCGAGCACCGCCTGCTCGGCCTCGATGGAATGCGGCGGCAGCCGCAACTCCTCGCCCGCTGCCGCGTGCGGGCCCAACGATTGATTGTTGAAGCGGGTGGCCACGTGCAAAGCCTGCGCGCCGCGGCTTTGCCGGCCGCTACTCTTCGGCGATGACTGTGACCGTCAAGGTCACATCAACGTCCGTGTGCAGGTGCAGCTGGACCTGATGCTCGCCGGTGGAGCGGATCGGTCCGGTCGGCATACGCACCTCGCTGCGTGCAATCGGCTGGCCCGCTTGGACCGCCGCCTCGGCGATGTCGGCCGTGCCGATCGAGCCGAACAGCTTCCCTTCCGCGCCCGCCTTGGCTTTGATCTCGAGCTTGAAGTTCTCGAATTTGGCCGCGCGAGCCTGCGCCGCCGCGAGCTCTTCGTGGGCCTTGGCCTCGAGTTCGTGGCGCTGGGCTTCGAACTTGGCGATATTGGCCGGCGTCGCCATGGTCGCCCTGCCGGTCGGGACCAGGTAGTTGCGCGCATAGCCGGACTTTACCTTCACGCGATCGCCGATAAGGCCGAGGTTCGCAACCTTCTGCAACAGTATGATTTCCATGATTCTTGCTCTTGGTTTTAATGCTGGTCGGTATACGGCAGCAAGGCCAGAAAGCGTGCGCGGCGTATCGCGAGCTGCAACTGCCGCTGATAATGCGCGCGGGTGCCGGTGATGCGGCTCGGAACGATCTTGCCGGTTTCGGTGATATAGCTCTTGAGAGTCCCGAGATCCTTGTAATCGATCTGTTTGACGTCATCGGCGGTGAACCGGCAAAACTTCTTGCGACGGAAAAAACGTGCCATGTCGTGCTCCTGTTACCGCATGCCCATCTGCAGATCGTCGTCGTCGCCATCGTCGCCGAAATCGTCGTGGCGGCGGGCGTTCTCGTCCGGCGCGCGCGCCATCGGCGAAGCTTCGGTGACCGCCTCGTCCATTTTAACCACCAAACTGCGCAGCACCGCATCGCTGAAGCGGAACGAGCCGGTGAGTTCGGTGAGGGTTTTCTGATCGCATTCGACGTTCACCAGGATGTAGTGCGCCTTATGCACCTTGGAAATGGGGAATGCCAGCTGCCGCCGGCCCCAATCCTCGAAGCGATGCACCTGGCCGCCGCCGGCACTGATCATGCCTTTGTAGCGATCGACCATCGCAGGAACTTGCTCGCTCTGGTCCGGATGGACCAGAAGAACGATTTCATAATGCCGCATTGTAGGCTCCCTACGGTTTTAGCCTCCCGTTGCGAGCGGTGAGGCAAGGAGTAATGCCGGTCAGCCGGCGAAAAAGAGCGCGAAGAATACGCGCTCCGGGCGGTGCCGGTCAACCGGCCCGGGTCCGTGTCAACCCGCCCGGAACCGGCCGGCCGGCCCGCGGCCGGCCGGCTCGCTCGGTGGTACGCTGGCGCCGCGCCTCGAACAGGGCGACTCCGGCCGCGACCGATACATTGAGGGATTCAACCTGGCCCGCCATGGGAATCCGCACCAGAAAATCGCAGCGCTCGCGGGTCAACCGCCGCATGCCGGCGCCCTCCGCCCCCATGACCAAGGCCAGCGGTCCGGTCAGATCAGCACCGTACAGCCCCTGTTCGGCCTCCCCGTCGGTCCCCACCACCCAGATGCCCCGCTCCTTCAGCAAATCGAGGGTGCGGGACAGATTGGTGACGGTGGCCACCGGAACGAATTCGGCGGCGCCCGCCGCCACCTTGCGCACCGTGCCGTCCACGGCCGCGGCTCGATCCTTCGGAATGATCACGGCCTGGACGCCGGCCGCATCGGCGGTGCGCAGGCAGGCGCCCAGGTTATGTGGATCGGTGAGACTATCCAGCACCAGCAGCAGGGGGTCGTGAAGATTGCTTAACGCAGCGGTCAAGTCCTGCTCATCCCAGGGTTTGAGGGGCCGAACCGCCGCCACCGCTCCCTGATGCGCGACATCGCCCACCAATTTGGCGAGCGACTCATTACCGGCGCTTTGCACACGCACGCCCGCTGCCAGCGCGCGCTCCCTTAGGTTGCGGGCGCGTGCATCATCCCGCGGCGCCGAAATCCACAGCTCCAGAACGCGCTCCGGCGCGCGCTCGAGGACCGCAGCGATGGCGTGCAGCCCGTACACCCAATTGCGTGCGCGTGCACTCACGGCCGATGCGATCAGCCGCGTCCGCGACGCCGCCAGGCGCCGCCTGCTGCACGCCGCGCGTGTTGTTCGCGGCCGCGCCGCGGCGCGCGCACGGTGCCGTGAGCGACGGCCGCATCCGCATCGAGCAGTTCGAAGTCGATTTGGCGCTGCGCGAGATCGACGCGGCTCAAGCGCACGCGCACCGAATCTCCCATCTGCCAGCGCCTGCCGGTCCGCTGACCCACGAGCCCCATGCCGCCGTGCTCGAGCTCCCAATAATCGCCGGGTATCGCCGAGATATGCACCAGTCCGTCGATCGGCATTGCTTTCAGCTGCACGAACAGCCCGAACTCGAGGGCGCTCGATATGGTGGCCTCGAATTCTTCACCCACGCGCGGCTGAAGGTAAAGGCATTTGAGATATCCCATGACATCGCGTGCCGCATCGTCCGCGCGCCGCTCACGCTGCGAGCTTTCCGCGCCGAGCGTCTGCAGTTCCGCATTGCCGTATTTGTGCCCCGAAGCTGAACCGGGAACAACCGCCGCCTTGATCGCGCGATGCACGAGCAGATCCGGGTAGCGGCGGATCGGCGACGTAAAGTGCGCGTACTCCTCGAGCGCGAGACCGAAATGGCCGATGTTCGTTTGCTGATACACGGCCTGAGCGAGCGCGCGAATGACCAGCCCCTCCAACAGGGCCCCGTCAGGCCGTGCGGACAGCCGCTCGACCAATTGGCGGAATTCTCGCGGGCTGGGCTTTTCGGAAAACGTCGCGCCCACCTGCAGCGCATTCATGACCTTCTGCAGTTCGGTCACCCGTTTCTCTTCGGGCTGCCCGTGCACCCGATACAGGCTTCCGACTTTCGCGAGCCGCAGCGCCACCGCCGCCTCGACATTGGCGGCAATCATGCACTCCTCGATCAAGCGGTGCGCGTCGTTGCGCATCACCGCATAAAATCCCTCGATCCTGCCGTCCTCGCCGATCCGCGCCTTGACTTCGCCGCCCCGAAAATCGAGCGCTCCGCGCGCCTCGCGCGCCGACTTCAAGGCGCCGTACACCGCGTACAGTGTCTCGAGCGAGGCGCGCACCTCGGCCGACATGGCCTTGCCGCCCGCACTTTGCGGATTCTCGAGAAACTGCCAGGCCCGGTCGTAGGTGAGCCGCTCATGGGAGCGAATCACGGCTTCATAGAAACGCGTCCGGCCCGGTATGCCGGCTTTGCTCACCCGCATGTCGCACACGAAGGCCAACCGCTCGACCCGGGGCATCAGCGAACACAGGTGATTGGACAAATGCTCCGGCAGCATCGCAAGCACCCGGTCCGGAAAATACACCGAGGTGGCGCGCGCGCGCGCTTCGACGTCGAGCGCGCTGCCGACGCGCACGTAGTGGCTCACATCGGCGATCGCGACGACCAGTCTCCAGCCGCCGCCGCGCACGGCTTCCGCGTACACCGCATCGTCGAAATCCTTGGCATCCTCCCCGTCGATGGTGACCAGCGGCAAATCGCGCAGATCCTCACGGCCGGCGTGGTCCTCGGGACGCAGCTCCGGATCGAACCGGTTCGCCTCACGCAGCACCGCCGGCGGAAATTCCTGCGGCAAATCGTGGCGCAGAATGGCGAAGCGCGCCGCGATGTCGGACGGCCGCACATCCCCGAGCACTTCGACGACGCGGCCCTGCGCCGCCGCCTCGCCCTGCGGCCGCGTGATGATCTCGACGATGACGTTGTCGCCGTCCTTCGCGCCGTTCGAAAGACGCGCCGCCACCTCGATGGCGTACCAATGGCCCGGGTCCTCCGGTTCGAAGCGGCCTTTTCCGTGGGCGGCGTGCCAGACTCCGCCGATTTGATTCGGCGCATCGGCGGTGCGGCGTATCAAGCGCGCGGTGCGGCGTCCCCGTTCATTCACTCCGACCGCAAGCACTTCGACCCGGTCGTTGTGCATCAAGATCGCGGTGTCGGCGCGCGCCAGCACCAACGGGGCCGAACCGTCATCGGGCAGCACCAGCACCTCGCCGCTCGAGCGGCCGCGCAGGCGGCCGGCCACCCGTTCGCCGTCGCCGGCGGTCGCAAACCCATTGGGCCCCTCGATCGCCTGGCCGTCGCGCACCATCGCGGCCAGGCGCTTCGACAGCGCGGCGCGTTGCGCGTCGTTGTGCAGACCCAGCCGCTTCGCGAGGCGCGCCGCGGTCAGCGGTTCCGGCGCCTCCGACAAGTGTTTGAGCAACAGCTCGCGGCTCGCGATCGGATCCGCATAGCGCAGCTTCTCGAGCTCCAGGTTGGGGTCCTGGGCGCGCCAGTCATGCGCCTTGGCGGATTCCCCGTCCGGCTTTTTCGGCCGGCGCGGACCTTTCGGACCACGTCGTGTCATAAGATCTGTATGCCTCGAGCTCGATGATTTGGCGCACGAGGTTAGCAGCTTTGGGCCCACGGTGCGCGCCACCGGTCCCATCTAGCCGTGCAGCAGCGGCAACTCGATGTTCACGTGTAAACCGCCTCCGGACACATTCGACGCGCCGATCGAGCCCCCATGGCTTTCGATCACGCGTTTCGCGATCGCCAGCCCCAAACCGGTCCCTTCCTTGCGCGCATGCATTGAACTGCGGAAGAACGGATCGAAAATGTGCTCGATATCGGATTCCGGAACACCCGTACCGGAGTCCCGCACCGATATGACCGCGGCACGCCTGCCGGCACCCAGCGTCATTCCCACTTCCACCGTGCTGCCGGGATCGCTGTATTTGATGGCGTTACGCACCACGTTTTCGACCGCGCGGCGCAGCAGCGCGACATTCCCGCGCACCGTGCCGTCGATCTGAGATTCCACGTGAATGAGCCGGCCGTTGGCGCCCGCCTCGAATTGCGCATCATCGACGATGTCGGAGAGCAGTTCGCGAAGCTCAATCTCCTCGTCCAACTGATTGTCGACATCCGCCTGCAGCCGCGAAAGCGCCAGCAGTTCTCCGATCAACTTGTCCATGCGCGCCGACTCGCGCTGAATGCGTTCCATCAGAGTCTGCGCCTGGTCGGGTTGCTGGATCGCCAAGCCGATGGCCGCCTGAACCCGCGCGATCGGCGAGCGCATTTCATGTGAGACGTCTTTGAGCAGCTGACGCTGCGCGACAATGAGCGTGCGCAAGCGCGAAATCATGCGATCGAATTCGACTCCCAAATCCTTCAGCTCGTCATTACCCGGCCCCATCCGGTCGGCGATGCGCACATTGAGATTCCCGTTGGCAGCATCGGTGAGCGCCGACTGCAGGCTGCGGATTGGCTTGGAAAACAGCCACGCGAGCAGAGATGCGCTGCAAAGGCTCGCCACGATGTCCGCCAGGATGTCCTCGATCTCGAATCGGGGGGTCGGTGTGCGCGCAAGCGGCCGCTGGTTGGTCGACTGGTCCGCGGCGCCGGCGATACGCGCGGCAACCTCGTGATAAGCCCTGGCAATTCTCGGCCTCTCAACGGTCCACGCGCGCACCAATAGATCCGAGCCGACCTGGAACACCGTGATGAACACGAAGAACTTCCAGAACAACCGGCCCACGCGCTCCTTTCTAGGAGTTGCCCGCCGCGTCGTCATTCCGGAATTAGCTGGTAGCCCAAGCGATAGACGGTTGCGATGGGCGAGCGGCCATCGGCAAGCTGCCCAAGCTTTTGCCGAATGCTGCTCACGTGCACGTCGATGCTGCGATCAAAGCGTGCCAGCGGCCGGCCCAGCCCCTGTTCAGAGAGCATTTTTTTGCCCACCGGGCTGCCCACATTGCGCGCCAGCACCTCCAGGACATTGAATTCGGTGCTGGTGAGCTCCACGGGCAGACCGGTCCACTCCACCGCCCGTCGCTGCGGGTCCATCATCAATGCCCCCGCATGAATCACGGTCGGTGAATCGACCGCGTCCTTTGTCGAAACCGTCCGGCGCAGGATTGCGCGGATGCGGGCGACCAGTTCGCGCGGCGTGCATGGTTTCGGTATGTAATCGTCAGCCCCTATTTCCAGGCCCACGATCCTATCCGTGTCGTCGCCTTTGGCCGTCAACATGATCACGGGCATTTTGCTTCGGGCTCGAATCGCCATCAATGTGTCGATTCCATTCATCCGCGGCATCATGACATCGACGACTGCGATGGCGTAACGACCCGAGAGCGCCTCGCGCACGCCCGCCTCCCCGTCCGCCGCCCAGCCCACCGAGTAACCCTCGCGCTCCAGATACTTCTTGAGCATATCGGCAAGGTCCTCATCGTCATCGACGAGGAGGACCGAGGAGGTGGCCGGCGCAGGGTCAGGCAGCATATTCACTTGTGAAACAGACCGTATATAAGACATTTAGTTTAGCAAGATACCTCTGTGGACTTAGACACTGCCCAGATTGGGGCAGCGGCCCGATGATCTCCAATGTCGCGAGCGGCCGACAAACATGGTTGGAAATGTAAATCCATGTAAGTGCCGGATCGGAAACGGCAGAAGCGGGGTTCATCGGCGAAAAGGGCTTTTCATACCTTTACATCTTGCTGACGGCGCTTTACGCCTGCCGGCGGCAAAATTTCCCCCGTCGATTCAAATCAAAGTTCAAGGAGATTGATATGACTGCAACCACCAATATGGTCAGCGCCTTCTTTTACCGCGCTCTCTCCGCGGTAGCGATCGCGGCGCCGATGCTTTTGATTTTTGCGGTTTCGCAATTGCCTGAAGGCACGGAGCGGGGCGAATTGATGGTGTACGGCCTCGGAACCGTGGTGATCGCTCTCGTGACCGCCCTGGTGCTGCGCGCCGCGTATGCCAGCGGGTTCCAAAAGGGCCTTACCAAGGCATCAAAGGTCGCCGGTTCGGAGCGCAATCGCTACGTAACAGCCTGAGTCGGGAGTGCGCGCTCTCTTCGGCAGGGCCGGACCCCCTCGTCGCGCCACCCGGTGCCAATTGTCATTCGGTGGCGCGACTTTTTTTCCTTTGCGCCAAAAGAGATCGCCGATCCGGTTGATGTGCTACCGCCGGTCCATGACGCCCGGCTTCGGTCCGCCTGTCGCCCAGTCGAGAAGCTGCGCGATATGCACCACGGGCAGGCGGCTCGCGGTGCCGATCTGCACCATGCAGCCGATGTTGCCGCTCACGATCACGTCGGCTTCGAGCGCACCCAGCGACTGCGCCTTGCGAGCGCCGAGCTGTGCGGCGATGTCGGGTTGCAAAATGTTATAGACGCCCGCCGAGCCGCAGCACAGGTGCGACTCTTTCGGTTCGCGCACCTCGAAGCCCGCATCGGCAAGCACGCGGGTCGGCGCGGAGTCGACCCGCTGGCCATGCTGCAGCGAGCAGGCGGCATGGTAGCCGACGACGGTGGGCGGCACGCCGACCGTCGGCGGCAAACCAATCCGGACCAGCAATTCGCTGAGGTCACAGGCGAGCGTGGAGACCCGGGCGGCCTTTTCCGCATACTGCGGATCGCCGCGCAGCATGTGGCCGTAATCGCGGATCACCGGCCCGCATCCAGAGGCCGTCACCACGATCGCGTCGAGCGGCCCGGCCTCGAGCTGCCGGTGCCAGGCATCCACATTGGCGCGCGCCAGGTCGAGGGCCTCGGTATCCCGGCCCATGTGATGCGATAACGCCCCGCAACAGCCCTCGCCCGTCGCCGTGATGATCTCGCATCCGGCGCGCAGCAACAGGCGCGCACACGCCCGCTGAATCTCGGGATCGAGTACCGGCTCGACGCAACCCGCGGCCAGGCCCACGCGCGGCGCGGCCGCCCGCCGCATCGGCATGCAATCTTTTTCCCGCCGGCTCGAGGCCCCCCGCCGAAGTGATTTCGCCGCCCGCTTGAGCCTTAACAAGGTTGCAAGCGGGCGCATGCGCGGAATGCGTTCGAAACAGCCCGCGAGCGGCTGAGCCAGCGCGGCCAACATGAGGACGGCGCCAAAGCGGCGGCGATGCGGCAGGATCCGCGCGAGCATGGCGCGCAAGGCGCGATCGGCAAACGGCCGCCGATAGTGCTCCTCCACGTACACGCGGCCCTTGTCGATGATCCGCCGGTAGCTCACTCCGGACGGACAATGCGTTTCACAGGCAAGGCACGACAGGCAGCGATCCAAATGCCTCACCACCGGCGCCGACGGTAGGGCTGCGTTCTCCAGCATTTCCTTGATCAGATAAATACGCCCGCGGGGACTGTCGAGTTCATTGCCGAGCAGCACGTAGGTCGGGCAGGTCGCGGTGCAGAATCCGCAGTGCACACAACCTCTGATGGCACCGGCCGCCGCCGCCGTCCCCGGATCGTCGAGCTGTGCGGCGTTGAATTTGGTCTGCATCTACAGTTCTCCCGCAAGATCAATGCCGGGATTGAGAATCCCGTGCGGATCGAACGCCGCTTTCAGCCGCCGGTGCAGCATTTTTAGCCCCTGATCGGCCAGCCCTTGATCGGTATCCGCGGCCTCCGGTGCGGCCGCCCGCAAGGCCTCGCGCATCGCCGACGGCGCACGGACCAAAACCGCGTGACCACCGAGGGCGCGGGCGGTCGAGCCGATTCTCCCGCACTCCGCGTACGCGCCGCCACGCTCGCCGGCAGCGCCGCCGTGCAGCGCATTCTCGGAAACCGCCGCCCACACCAGTGCGCCCGCCCAGTCGTACACACAGCGCGCGCCGATCGGTGCCAGCATTTCGCCGACCCGCCAACCGAGCGCGGGCGGCACCGATATTCTCCACAGCACGTGCCCCTCGCGAGGCAGTGCATCGAGCGCACGCACGCCCTGCCAGAACGCGCGGCTCTCCTCTCCCGCCACCTCCTCACCGGCGGCCACCGGCGCGAGGGCGCTCAGAAGTTCGCGGCACCGAGCCTCGACCGACGGACCGAAACCTTCGAGCCGCAATGCCGTCGTGGCGCATGACGGCGCCGTCGATCCCGAAGACGGCAGGTGCGCGGCCGCCGATACAGCCGCGGGCAATGCCAGCGCCGCGCTCATCAGCCGGTTGGCCGCTTGATCGGACAGCCCGCGAAACAGCACCGTCGTCTCGGTGCGCGGCCGCGGCAGCACGCGCATGGTGATCGTGATGAGCACCGCGAGCGTGCCCCAGGATCCCGCCATCAGCTTGGGCAAGTCGAATCCGGTGACGTTCTTGACGACGGCGCCGCCGCCCTTCAGCGCCTCGCCGCGCCCCGAGACCGCCGTGAAACCGAGGATGTGATCGCGCGCCGCGCCCATCGACAGGCGCCGGGAACCCGACACGTTGCCGGCGATGACGCCGCCGAGCGTCGCACGCCCGGGCGCGGCGCCGAACAACGGTCCGTGATCGAAAGGCTCGAATGCCAGCATCTGCTGCCGCTCGCCGAGTGCGGCTTCGATCTCGACCAGCGGCGTTCCGGCGCGAGCGGTCAGCACCAGTTCATCCGGATCGTAATCGGTGATGCCCGCAACGCCGCGCATGTCTAGCAGCGCGTCCGACTCGATCGGCATGCGCACCAGGCGCTTTGATCCGCCGCCGCGTATTTCCAGGCCGCGCCTCGCGACAACCGCCGCGGCAACCGCATCTTCGACCTCGGCCGCCGTCGCGGGCGCATGGCACTGCTGTTGCGCCATGGGTCAGAAGCGCGGAATGTCCGGGAACCGAAGCTGTCCCTGATGCACGTGCATGCGCCCCAACTCGGCGCAGCGGTGCAGGTTCGGAAACACCTTGCCGGGATTGAGCAGCATGGCGGGATCGAAGACGTTCTTGATGCGCTCCTGATGCTGAAGGTCCACGTCGTTGAACATTTCGCCCATCAGATCGCGCTTCTCGACGCCCACCCCGTGCTCCCCGGTCAGGACGCCGCCCATCGCCACACAGGTGCGCAATATATCCGCGGCGAACGCCTCCGCCCGGTCGAGTTCACCCGGTACATTGGCGTCGTAGAGAATGAGCGGGTGCAAGTTGCCATCTCCGGCGTGAAACACATTGGCCACCCGCAGCCGGTGATGCACGGCCATGCCCGACATCCGCTTGAGCATCTCAGGCAGACAGCGTCGCGGAATGGTGCCGTCGATGCAATAGTAGTCGGGCGAGATTCTGCCGATCGCTGGAAATGCCGCCTTGCGTCCCGCCCAGAACCGAAGCCGTTCCTCTTCGCCCCCCGATACTCGAACGGTGGCAGCGCCGTTGCGCGCGGCAATCCCGGTCACCATCTGCATCAGGTGCCGGCACTCCTGCTCTGGTCCATCGACTTCCACGATGAGCAAGGCGTCGACATCTCGCGGATACCCGATATCCAGAAAGTCCTCGGCGGCATGAATCGCGGGCCGGTCCATCATTTCCATGCCCGCGGGAATGATGCCGTGCGCGATGACCTCGGCAACGCAGCGCGCGGCCTGCTCGACCTCGGAGAAGCCGATCAGGACCGCCTGCGCCGCCTGCGGCTTGACCAGCAGCCGCAGCGTGATCTCCGACACCACCCCAAGCAACCCCTCGGAGCCCACGGCGAGGCCGAGCAAGTCGTACCCCGGCGAATCGAGCGCCTTGCCGCCGAGTTCGATCACTTCGCCGCTCATCAACACGATCTTCAATCCAAGCACGTTGTGCGCGGTCATGCCGTATTTCAGGCAATGCACCCCGCCCGAATTCTCCGCGACGTTGCCGCCGATGGTGCACGCGATTTGACTCGAAGGATCCGGTGCGTAATAAAAACCGCGTGCGGCGACCGCCTGCGAGACTGCAAGATTGGTGACGCCGGGCTGCACCACCGCGATTCGATTGTCGTAGTCGATTTCCAGAATTTGGCGCAATCGGCTCAAGGCGAGCACGATGCCGTCCTCCGACGGCAGCGCACCGCCCGACAGCGATGTGCCCGCGCCGCGCGGCACGACCCGCACCCCATGTTCGTTGCACCAGCGCAGGATCGCGCAGATTTGCCCGGTGGTCTCCGGCAGCACCACCAGCAAGGGCCTTTGGGCATAAGCGGTCAACGCATCCGATTCGTAGGGCGCCAATTCGTCGGCTTGATCGATGACACCCTCGCCCTGCACAATCTCGCGCATGGCGGCGACGATGCCGGCACGGCTCGCAAGGGTGCGAGGATCGGGGGCGGGCATCCTTACCGACATGCGTTCGGCACTCCAATCGTGAGGTTGTTCAAGTATGCACGTTGCCGAAGGCCCGACAAGCGCACGGGCGCTACCCACCGCCGCGGCGGCGATCGCCGCCGGCTACGCCACCCTGTGGATTGACAAGGATCAAGCGGGTGCGTAGATTCCTGCGCCTCGCTTTCGGCCGACCTATCTTGCCCAGGTGGCGGAACTGGTAGACGCGCTGGTTTCAGGTACCAGTGGAGCAATTCGTGGAGGTTCGAGTCCTCTCCTGGGCACCATTAAAATCAATAAATTACAATGTATATCTAAGCTGAAAGCTTAAGGAATCCGGACGTCACTCGCGCCGATCTGCGCGATTATCGCCCAGCGCCTCGGCGCCGGTCACAACGTCCAACAACTCGGTGGTGATTTCCGATTGACGCACGCGGCGCGCCATTTCGCGCAGCTCATCGAGCTTTCGCCCGATGTTCTCATGCGCCGCGTCCATGGTGGAGAAGCGCGCGGCATTCTCGCTCGCCAGCGATTCGACGGCGAATGCGGTCAGCAGCGCAAATACGTATTCAGCGGTCAGCTGTTCGAGCAACACCTGCGCCTCGAGGTTTCGCAGCGGCGCCCCCCCGCCCTTGGAGCGACCCGCATAAGACCCCAGATCAAGTGGCACCACGGTATCGTGCTCGATGGACGGCGACTGCGCCGGCCGGTAGCGGGCGTGTATGGTCTCGACCCGCGCAATCTGTCCCGAGGCGAGCCGCCGGTACAGCTCGGCTGCAAGGCGCTGGATCGTGTCGGGTGCATTTTCCGGTCGCGTCGGCATCGGCTCGATCCATGCCGCGCGCGCCCCACGCTCGGCCGCCGTCGCAGCGCCTCGAGCGCCCAGAATGAACAGATCGTCTCCCTCCGATAGTGTCTTTTCAGCCGCCTCGAGCAGATGTTCGTTGAAACCGCCGACAAAGCCGTGCTCGGCTGCGAACAGCAACAGGATGCGGCCGGTCTTGCCGCGTGGTTTCGCCGGCGGCACCTCGGGAACCATGCCCACCGCCGCCGCGATCGCGGCCGATAAGTCATCGGCGTACTGCCGGGCGGCCCTCAGCGAGCGCTGCGCCTGCTGTAAGCGCATCCCCGCCAGCGACCGCATGGCTCCAACGACGTCCAGCAGTCCCGTCATACTCGCGACGTGAGCCTGGACTTCTGCGTATCGCGGCAACCCCCCTCCTTTCGCTCAGCCACCGGCGGATTGGACGGACCGCGCCAGATCCGTGAGCGCGGCGATCAGGCGATCACGCTGGACATCGGTCAGCACCCCGGCGCGGGCGTCGAGCTGCAGCACTTCGGGACACCGCTCGGCAAGCCAGGGGTGCAGTTGCGAGCGGTATTGCCCGAGCAGTTCCAGCGCCATACCGTCCAGGAGCCGCTCGCTCACCGCGAGCAGCAGCGCCACTTCTTCACCCAATGACAGGGGCGCGAATTGTCCCTGGCCGAGCACCGCCCGGATGCGCCGGCCGTGCTCGATCGTCCTGCGGGTGCGCTCGTCCACCATCGTGCCGAAGCGGGTGAACAGCTCGAGTTCCAAAAATTGCGCATATTCGAGGCGCAGACTCTCGGACAACAATTTGAGCACCGGGGCCTGTGTCTTGCCGCCCACCCGCGATACGCTCTTGCCCACATCGACCGCCGGTTTCTGATCCTCGTCAAAGAGGCGCGAATCGAGGTATACCTGTCCGTCGGTGATCGAAATCAGATTGGTCGGAATATAGGCGCTGATATTGCCCGCCTGCGTCTCCGCGATCGGCAACGCGGTGAGGGAGCCCCCGCCGCGCTCCGGCGAGAGCTTGGCGGCCCGCTCCAGCAGCCTGGAGTGAATATAAAAGATATCCCCGGGATAGGCTTCCCGGCCCGGCGGCCGCCGCAAGAGCAGCGACAGCTGCCGGTACACCGCGGCGTGCTTCGTCAGATCGTCTATGATCAACAGTACGTCGCGGCCGCGCTCCATGAAGTATTCGCCGATACTGCAGGCGGCGTAGGGCGTCAACCATTGCAGACCGGGCGCGGCGCTCGCCTCACCGATCACAAAGATGCATCGGTCAAAGGCCCCGTACCGTCTGACCGCTTCGATCACCCGAGCCGAAGAAGAGGTCGTCTGCCCCACGGAGGCATACACGCAAATGACCTCGCTCGTACGCTGATTGATCATCGTGTCGAGCGCGAGCGCGGTCTTGCCGGTGCGCCGATTGCCGATGATCAGCTCCCGCTGACCGCGCCCGATCGGGATCATCGCATCCACGGCCAAAATCCCGGTGCAAAGCGGTTCGGTGACCAGAGCGCGATCCACGATCGAGGGCGGCGGCCGCTCCATGGGACTGAGCGCATCGGCCCGGATGGGCCCTTGGTCATCGAGCGGCTCGCCAAGCGCGTTGACTACGCGGCCGAGCATCGCCTCCCCCACGGGGACGCTCGCCACCTCATCGGTGCCGTAAACGACGCTGCCGGCGCCGATCTCCGCCCCGCCGAGCAGCACGCAGCCCATGCTGTCCTCCCCGAGCTCGACAGCAATTCCGCGCATCCCGCGTTCGAACTGCAGCAGCTCATCCAGGCGCGTATCAGGCAGGCCCGCGACCGTGGCGATACCATCGCCCACCCGCAGCACCCGGCCGATCTGCTCGAGCCTCGGCACCAGCGGCAATGCGCCGATGTGCATGCTTGCACGCCGCTGCCAACTGCGCAGTTCCTCAGCGAGCGGCGCCATCGGCGTCGAGCTCCGAACGTATGGCCGCCAAGGCCGAATGCCAGGAGAAGCGCAGGATGCCGCTCGGGAAATGCAGCTCCACTCCGCCAATCAGGCCCGGGTCCGTCGCAAATTCGACGACAATGTTATTTCCCACCACGCGCTGCAAACGGCTTCGCCAGGACGAGACCGAGTCCTCGGGCAGCGCCGAAGCGCTCACGATCTTGAGCGGAACGCCGGCCGACAGATCGTGCGCGAGCCGCTCACGCTCCTGCGGGGCCAGGGAGAGCAGATGCTGCTCCACGCGCTCGAGCCATGCCTCGGCTCGAAGGTTCATCGGTATTTCGCCGAGCAAGCGGCGCGCGATGTCGCACCCCAGATCCGCCGCCACGGTACGCGCCTCCGCCAGAGCGGCGGCACGTTCCGTCGCCATGGTCTTGCGCGCGTTCTCGAGCAGCTCGGCGGCCTCGGCCGCGGCGCGCTGGCGCTGTGCGGCCGCACCCGCATCGGCCTGTGCGCCAGCCTCCTTGATGACTCGATCGCGCTCCGCGGCCATGCCTGCCCGCTCCGCTTTAACGCTCGCGAGCGCCGCATCTGCCTGCTCACCGGCCGCACGGGCCTGCTCGAATTGCTTCTCGATCTCGGCACGCCGCGCCGCCGTCAATTTCTTCACGGGCTGAAAGAGGAATCGATGCAGCAGCCACACCAGAGCGGCGAAGTTCACCGTCTGCAGCGCGAATGTCCACCAGTCGAAGCGCATTTTCAGCCGGTGTAGGGGTTGGCGAACAAGAGCAGCAGCGCCACCACCAGGCAATAGATGGCCATGGTCTCGATCATGGCCAAGCCGACGAATAGCGTGCGCGACAGCGTACCCGCCGCCTCGGGTTGCCGGGCGATCGCATCCATTGCCGCGGCCACCGAGCGGCCTTCGGCCAGCGCCGGCCCGATCGATCCTATCGACACGCACACCGCCGCGGCGATGATGCTTATGACCTTCACGTCCATCGAACCTCCTTCACCTTGGTTCGCCGCCCAGGGCGGCTCCGATAAAGACCGTGGCGAGCACTGTGAATATGTATGCCTGTATGAGACCGACGAGGATCTCCAACACCATGAACGGTATCGGCACGAACAGACCCGCCAGGGTCACGACCAGCGCCAGCACGAACTCGCCGCTCATCACGTTGCCGAACAACCGCACCATCAAGGAAAAAGTGCGCGTGATTTCCGACACCACGTTGAGCGGCAGCATGATGAGTTTTGGTTTGGCGAAGCTCGCAAGATAGCGCCGCACGCCCTGGGAGCGCACACCGAAGTAATGCACCGACATGAACACGATCGCTGCGAGCGCCGCGGGGGTTTCAATCCGGCCCGTGGGTGCCTGAACGCCCGGCACGACGCCCGAAAGATTGCTGACCGCGAGGAATACGAACAGCGTCCCGAGAAGGGGCATGAAGGGTCCGGGGTCGCGGCGGACAATGGATTGGATTTCCGATCTCAGGGTCTCGATGAGACTCTCGACCGCCGCCTGACGCAGTCCCGGGTGCAGCACGAGACGCCGCGTCGCGATTCGGGAACCGGCCGCGAGGGCGAGCATGATCGCCCACGTGGTCACGACCGGACGGGCAATCGGTATCGGTCCGAGGTGAAAAAGCACCGCGCTTGAAAGCGGTGAAGCCTGCATCATGGGAGCCGCCACTTTCGGCGCACCGCAATAGTCCGTGCAACCAGAAAACCCGCGAAGGCGCCGAGCAGCGCGCCCGCGCCAACACGAGCCGCAATGGTGAACACGAGCACGGCGCCGATAAGCCGCGCGCAGGTAAGCGCCACCGCGGCGCCCCGGCCCGTGCCTGCGACGTGGGCGCGCACCGTGAAGCGCAGACAAGCGAAATAGCCTGTGCCGAGAGCAAACCCGACCAGCGCGGCGCCCGCGAGGATTGGCAGGGCGAAATCAAATGATCCTCGTGTCACGCTCTTTGCATCCTTTTCCACGCCAACACGCATCCGAGCGTCAATCCTAAAACGAGCAATGCCCCCGTCCAAAAGATCCCAGAATGAAAGCGCCGGTCGAGCCAGCGGCCCGCAAGCACGCCGAGCAAAGTGGGCACCACGACAGTCCAGCCCAAAACGCCGATCATCGCCAGATTCTGGCCGAGCGAGCGCTCACCCTCGCGTTTCCAGCGCGCATCGCGCTCGCGGCGCGCTTTGACCGCCTCTTCCATGCCGGCGGTGGGCTGCTCCACGCGCTTCACGGACCGAATCCTTCGTGGAATTCGCCGCCCGCCGACTCGCCGGCTCCCGGCAGGCTGCCGGGCCGCAAATAGCGGATGATCTGTCCGATGGCGGTGAGATAAAGCCTGCGCTCATCGGCACGCGCCGCCTGCTCCTCGGCAGCACGCTGCCTGAAGACGACCAGCACATCGGTCTGCAGCTGCCCAAGATCATCGCCCTGGACCGCTTCGCGCGTGTCGATGGCGACGGCGCTGCCGTGTTGCACTTTGAGTACGCCGCCGCGTACGGCAATGTGATGATCCTGCCCCTGCCGGTCTCGCCAGCTGACCACGGTGGTCGCGAGCACCGTGATGAATTCCGCGTGACCGGGCAGGATGCCGAAAGCCCCGGTTGCATCCTCGGCGCGCACGTGCACGACACCCTCGGTCTCAAGCACGATCGCAAGCGGCGTTGCAACCGTGAGCTTCACGCGGCCGCACCCGTCTTGGCGCCGGCTTCCCGCTGCCGCGCCTCTTGCAGATCCCCCGCCATATAGAGTGAGGATTCGGCCCAGCGGTCCGTTGCACCCTCGAGAATGGCCCGGCAGCCCTGCAGCGTGGCATCGAGCGGAACCGCCCTTCCCTGCTTGCCGGTAAACGCAACGGTTACCATGAATGGCTGCGTCAAAAAACGCATGAGGCGCCGCGCGCGCGTGACCACCAACCGATCCTGGGCGCTCAGTTCCTCGACGCCCAACAGCGCGATGATCTCTTGTAATTCGCGGTAATGCGCGATGGTTTTGCGCACCTCCTGGGCGGTCCGGTAGTGTGCTTCTCCCACGAGTCGGGGATCCAACAGGCTCGAGGTTGAAGCCAGTGGATCCACGGCAGGATACATTCCTTCGCTCGCCATTTCGCGCGACAGCACGATCGAGGAGTCCATATGGCTGAAAATTTCCGCCACCGCAGGATCCGTGAAGTCGTCCGCCGGCACGTACACCGCTTGGATCGACGTGATGGCGGATCCGGCAACGGAGGCAATGCGCCCCTCCAATTCTGCAATCTCACTGGCAAGCGTCGGCTGATAGCCGACGCGCGAGGGAAGCCTGCCCAGCAGGCCCGACACTTCGCTGCCCGCCTGAACCAACCGATAGACGTTATCGATCAGCAGCAACACGTTTTGATGCGCCGAACTGCGAAAATGCTCGGCGATTGCCAATGCCGCCAGCCCGGTGCGCCAGCGGGCGCCGGGCGCCTCATTCATCTGTCCGAATACGAGCGCGGTTCGCTTTAGAACATCCGACTGGGTCAATTCGAGCATCAGCTCGTGACCTTCGCGTGAACGCTCGCCGACGCCCGCGAAGACCGATATGCCCGAACCGCTCTCCACCGTCGTGCGAATGAGCTCCATGATGAGTACCGTCTTGCCCACGCCGGCTCCGCCGAACATGGCAGCCTTGCCCCCATTGACAAGCGGCGCCAGCAAATCAATGACCTTTATTCCGGTGTGAAACATCTCGACAGCCGCCGACTGCGCGCCGATGGCGGGCGCACTCGCATGAATGGGCCTGCGCTGGATATCCGCGGGCAGCGCCGGACCGCGGTCCACCGGAGTCCCGACGACGTTGAGCAGCCTGCCGAGCACCGCCTCGCCGACGGGAACGCTGACGGGCCCTGAAAGGGGTCTCACGGCGGTGCCGCGCCGCAGGCCCGAGGTGCCGGCCAGCGCCACCGCGCGAACGGTGTACCGGTCCAGGTGTTGGTGGATTTCGGCTATGAGCGAAGGCCCGAGATCCCAATCAATGGCGACGGCATCCAGAATCGAGGGCAGCGAGCCCGCGCTGAACCGGATATCTATCACGGAACCGTGTACGGCCGAAACCCGCCCCTGTGTGCTCATTGCCGGTGTTCGCGCCGCACCCGGCGCCCTCGCTATCCGCCCTCAGGCATCCAAGGTAGGGCAAATTACGGAGTTGGCCGTAGATGGTCAATACGGGAAACTCCGGTCCCCCGCGCAGCTGTGCCGCACGGAGCGGCGCGGTTCAAATGGTTATGCGCAGCGCCCGTCGCGAGCCGGTGCTCGAGGTCATGTAGTCGTCTCTGGCCACGCGCACGAGATCGCGCCCTTCGTTCTTTGCCACATAAAGCGCCGCGTCGGCACGGGCAACGAGTTCATCGAGCGATCTGGTATCCGCGTCGCTGGTCGCGAGTCCCGCACTCAAGCTCACGCGCAGACCGCTGCCGGAGGACGGCAATCGAATCGCAAACACCAGCGCACGCAGCCGCTCCAGGCTCGAAAGCGCGTATTCCAGCGGCGTCTCCGGCATTACCAGCAAGAATTCCTCTCCGCCCCACCTGCCCAGGACGTCCGATTCGCGCAGCGTCTCGCGGCCGGCCCGGGCAAACTCCCTCAACACATGATCCCCGGTGGCGTGCCCCCAACGATCGTTGATGGACTTGAAGTGATCCATGTCGATGAGCGCGATCGTCACCGGCATTCTCGTGAGACTTGCCGAATGCAGGGCCGCCTCGGCCAACTCCACGGTACGCCGCCGATTCGGCAATCCGGTCAAGGCGTCGAGGCTGGCGAGCTTCACCAGTTGCTGGCGGTAGCGGCGATTCGCCAAGAGGAAATAAATGAGCAATGCGATGACACAAACACCCGCCGTTACCACCACGGCATTCCAGCGAAGCCGCTGCGCCTGACGGTTGGACTGCTCCTGGGACGTCTGAAGGTCGCGCGTCAACGAGTCGTTGCGCTCGATCTGGCGATCCGTCTCGAAGCGCGCACGCAACGCACCGGCCTGGCGAATACGCTCCGCGTCGTTCGCCGCCGTGTAACGCTTCGCGTACTCCTGAAGGTCGTTGTAGGCATCCCGATATTCATGAACCGCGGCGTTCGCCCGGGCCCGCCATTGGTATATCGAACCCACGTCGCGCGGCGGCATATCGCGGCCGTCTTGGTCCAACACCTTGTCCAAGGTCCCCAGCGCGCGCTCGGCGTGCCCGGACCCCAAATCGATGCGCGCCAGCAGCACTTGCGTTTCCTTCACCGAATCGGCCGCGTCGGCACTGCTGAAAAGCCGCAGCGCGTTGGCGCACTCGCGTTTCGCGGACGCGAGCTGGCCAAGTTCGATGTGCGATTCGCAGGTCCGCTGATCGGCGAAAGCGATCCCCTGCTGGTCGGCGAGGGCGGAGCTGAGCATCCGGGCCTTGGTAAATTCGCCGATCGCGGCGCCGTAGTTGCCCATCAGTTTCAATATCTGGCCGCGCATGAATCGCGAGACGGAGAGGGCCATGGCGGCCTCGTGCGAGGTGTCCCAATCGATCTTCTCCTGGTTCAGCGCCAACGCCTGGGTGTAGTCGCCCATGCTGCGCATGACGAGCGATAGGTAATCCGCCGCCATGATGTGCCGCTCCGTCACCTCCGGGCCGCTGCTGGCGCGATATGCCTGGGTTAGGGTCACGATCGCCAGATCCTCGCGGTTCTGCCGATGCTCCATCAGACCGCGGTTCAGGAGCAGGCAAGTGTCGGCCGGCGAGCCCGGCGGCTGGACTTTTCGCGCCGCCTCGATCGCTTGTATGGTGGTGGCAATGCCGACGCTGTCGTAAACGCTGTCCGCGAACGACAGCAGCAATTCGACGTGAACAGGATCGCGCTCGCTCGGCACAAGCGCAAGCCCCTTGGCGGCGCTGGCGCGCGCATCCGCGTCCAATTCGAGAATGCCGGAGGCCTCCGCCTCGATCGCGTACAAGGCGGCGGTGCGCGCCGTGTTGCGGGTCGCGTCCGACAGCGGTTCGCGCTTCAGGTCGCTCATCAAAGCCTGCGCCTGATTGAGCGCCTTTGTGGCATCCTGGTTGATCAACTCCTGCAAATGATGAATATCCGGGTCGAGGCTGTCGAGGCAACTCGCCCGCGCCTGCGGCGCGATCCACGCCCAACCGAGCAGCACGAGCACGGGAAGCAGCGGCAGCCGCCGGCGGGACCGCACCGATCTCGGGGAGTACTGCACGTCGCGCGTGATTGCTTTCGTCATCGAATCAACCGTACGTTGTTCACGGCGCTCAATCGACCCCGGATGTCACGCTTTTTGAACCTTTGCGGCAGGGCTCGCCGGGGCGCAAACCGGATGCGCCCCGGCCTTGGCCGAAGTGTGACCCGCGTCGCAGTGGCAAACTGCCCGTCGCTGGGGCATAGTCAGCACGGGTCGATGCCAAAGAATATCCGGGGAATCAGAATGCCTGCATCCTTTTTGGACCGAGAAAGCACCATCGCGCCCGCCGGCTACAACCGCTTCCTGGTGCCGCCCGCGGCCCTCGCGGTACACCTGTCGATCGGTCAGGTGTACGCGTTCTCGACCTTTAATTTGCCGCTGACCAAGCTCATCGGTTTGAGCCATTCGGCACCCGCCGATTGGAAGCTCACCGAGGTGGGCTGGACCTTCTCCATCGCAATTGCCATTCTCGGACTGTCGGCCGCCGTGTTCGGACGATGGGTCGAACGGGCGGGTCCGCGCAAATCGATGTTGACGGCCGCCGTGTGCTTTGGCGGCGGATTCGTCGTTTCCGCGTTCGGCATTCGCCTTCATCAACTCTGGCTGCTGTACCTGGGGTACGGGGTGCTCGGCGGCTGCGGACTCGGCATCGGCTACATCTCGCCGGTGTCCACGCTGATCAAATGGTTCCCCGACCGGCCGGGCATGGCAACCGGCATGGCCATCATGGGTTTTGGCGGCGGTGCGCTCATCGCGGCGCCACTCTCGCTCATGCTGATGGAACACTTCAAGACCGCGACCTCCAATGGGGTGCTCGAGTCTTTCGTCACCATGGGCGTCATCTACTTCATGTTCATGCTGATCGGGGTGTACTCGGTGCGGGTGCCCGCAGTCCATTGGAAGCCGGATGGATGGATCCCGCCCGCCAAACCGAAGTCGCTGGTGATCGAAGGCCATGTGGCGGTCCATGTGGCATGGGCCACCCCGCAGTTCTGGCTCCTGTGGGGCATCTTGTGTATGAATGTGACGGCCGGCATCGGCGTGTTGGGCCAGGCTTCGCCGATGATTCAGGAGATATTCGCCGGACGAGTCACTCCGGCGGCCGCCGCTGGCTTCGTCGGCCTGCTCAGCCTGTTCAACATGGGCGGCCGCTTCGTATGGGCGGCGGTATCCGACTATATCGGCAGGCGCAACACCTACTTCGTATTCTTCGCACTCGGCATTCTGCTTTACTCGACCGTCCCGACGCTCGGGCATTTCGGCTCGGTTGCATTGTTCGTCGCTGCGTTCGCCGTCATTTTGTCCATGTACGGCGGCGGTTTCGCGACCATCCCGGCGTACCTGCGCGACATTTTCGGCACCATGCATGTCGGCGCCATCCACGGTCGGCTCTTGACCGCTTGGTCGGTGGCGGGCGTGTTGGGTCCGGTGCTGGTGAATTACATTCGCCAGTACCAGATCGACAGCGGCGTGCCGAAGGCTCAAGCGTATTCGGTCACCATGTACATCATGTGCTCGCTGCTGCTCGTCGGTCTGATCTGCGATTTCGTCATGCGTCCGGTTGAACAAAAGCACCATTTTCGTGCGGCCGCGCCGACCTCCGCTGCCGAGGACCCGGCATCCTCGAGGAGTGCATCATGAAGATGCGGTTGATCTTTTTGTGGCTCGCGGTCGCAGTGCCCTTGACATGGGGCGTCTTGAAAACACTGGAGAACGCTCTGAAGCTTTTCCGCTGATCCCGGGCTAGGCGCGCGGACCGCGCCGCCCGGTGCTGCGCCGGCCGGTGGCGCCGGCGGCGGCGCCCGCCTGGCGATCCATTTCGCCGCGCAACTGCGCCGATGCGCCGCTCGATATGGCCCCCAATTTCGCCTCGATGGCCGCCAGATCAGGCACCGGTCCGCGCACATGGGCTTCGAGCGCGCGACGCATGACGCGCAGGTGATCGGGTGTGGTGCCGCAGCAGCCGCCGATGATCCGGGCGCCGGCATCCAAGGCAAGGCAGGCGTATTGCGCCATCAATTCCGGCGTTCCGTTGAATCGGATGGCGCCGTCCACGAATTGCGGAATGCCGCAGTTCGCCTTGGCCACCAGGATTGCCGCGGGCTCCGATGCGGACGCGAGATTGACGATGGACGCGATGAGTTCCGAGGGACCGACCCCGCAATTGCTGCCGCATGCGGCGAGGTGATTGCGCCGATGCAGCCCGGCAAGATCGTGCGGCGTGATGCCCATCATCGTGCGCCCGTTGGTATCGAAGCTCAACGTCGCCACCACGGGCAAGCCAGCGGCGCGCGCTCCTGCAATCGCCGCTTCGGTCTCCTCGACGGAGGACATGGTTTCGATCCACAGAACATCGGCGCCGCCGCGCTCGAGCGCCGCCGCCTGCTCGGCAAACGCGTCGCGGGCCGCGGCAGGGCTGAGCGGCCCCAGCGGTTCGAGAATCTCCCCGGTCGGCCCCATGCTCCCGCCGACCAGCACCGGGCGTCCGGCGCGGTCCGCTTCGCTGCGGGAAATGGCCGCCGCCCTCTCATTGAGCTCCCCGACGCGCGAGTCGGCCTTGTGGAGCTTCAAGCGGTGGCGGGTGCCGCCGAATGTGTTCGTCAGGATGATGTCCGCCCCGGCGTCGATGAAGGCGCGCTGCAAATCGGCGATGCGCCGCGGATGATCGGCGTTCCACAACTCGGGGGCGTCTCCGGATTGCAGGCCGCGTTCGAACAAATTGCTGCCCGTCGCGCCGTCGGCGAGGAGCCACGGCCGCTCGGCCAGCAGAGGCGTTAGTCGGTCAGGCATGGCGGGTATTTTAGCATGGGTGCAACCGAGGTCCGCCGGCTAGCCAAATGGGTGTTTGAGGAAGATCGTCTGATCTCGATCGGGACCGGTCGAGATGATGTGGATCGGCACTCCCACCAAGGCTTGCAGACGTTCGAGATAGCTGCGGGCGTTGACCGGCAAGTCATCGTATCGAGTGACACCGACGCTGCTTTCCTTCCATCCGGGCAGATCCTCGTACACGGCCTCACAATCACCGAAATGCTCGGACAGCAGCGGCGGCGTGATCCTGACCTCACCGCCGATCTTGTAGCCCACGCACACGCGAATGGCATCGAGCCCGTCCAGGACATCGAGCTTGGTAACGCACAACGAGGAGCAGCTGCTGTGCACGATCGAGCGCCGCAGCGCCACCGCGTCGAACCAGCCGCACCGACGCTGCCGCCCGGTGATCGAGCCGAATTCATGGCCCACCCGCGACAAATGCTCGCCGAATTCGTCGAACAGCTCCGTGGGGAACGGCCCGGCGCCCACTCGCGTGGTATAGGCCTTGACGATGCCTAGAACCTCGTGCAATCGCCGCGGACCCAGCCCGGTTCCGGCAGCCGCACCGCCGGCGGTCGTGGTCGAGGAGGTGACATAAGGATAGGTGCCCAGATCGACGTCCAACATCGCCCCCTGCGCGCCCTCGAACAGCACATTGCGGCCCTCGAGGCTCAACTGCTCGAGGATGCCCGTGACGTCCGCCACCAACGGCATTACACGTTCGCCGAGCGCGAGATTGGATTCGAGCACCTGCTGGAAATCGATCGGCGGTGAGTTGTAGTAGCGCTGCAAAATGAAGTTGTGGTAGTCGAGGATCTCGCCCAGTTTGGCCGCGAAGCGTTCGCGATGGAACAGATCGGCAACGCGCAGCGCACGCCGCGCCACTTTGTCCTCGTACGCGGGTCCGATGCCGCGCCCCGTGGTGCCAATGGCGTTTGCCCCTTGAGCCTTCTCGCGCGCGCGGTCGAGCGCCACATGCGAGGACAAGATCAGCGGACACGAGGGACTCACTCGAAGCCGCTCGAACACCGGCACGCCCTGTCCGATCAGCATTTCCGCCTCTTTGAACAGCGCCTCCAGGGACAGCACCACGCCGTTGCCGATCAGACACTGCACGTGAGCGTGCAGAATCCCCGAGGGTATCAAGGACAATACCGTCTTCTTGCCGCCGATGACCAAGGTGTGACCGGCGTTGTGGCCGCCCTGAAACCGCACCACGGCTTGCGCCTGATCGGTGAGCAAATCGACCAGCTTGCCCTTGCCTTCATCGCCCCATTGCAAGCCGATAACGACCAGATTCTTACCCATTACGCGCCATCCAAAGCAATGCAAGCCCCACCACCATGCTGACCAGTCCACCCCAGCGCAAATGATTCGGTTCGATCTGCGCCAGTCTCGCCATGAGCCGCTTGGTGCCGGCGGGATTCAGAAACGGAAATACGCCCTCGAGCACCAGGTACAAAGCAAAGGCACCGCCCAGATAACGCCCCAATTCGCCCCAACCGATCTCCATCGCCATCCAGAGCTGCTAGCGCTGCGGCTGCGGCTGCGGCTGCGGTTTGTTGAAATACTTGAAGTAGGAGTTCTCCGGCGGAATCACCAACATATCCCCCGCTGTGCCCACCGCTTCGCGATACGATTGCATGCTGCGGTAGAAGCTATAGAACTCTGCATTTTTCGAATACGACTTCGCGTACACCTCGCTCGCCGCGGCATCGCCCTGACCGCGGGTTTCGCTAGCCCGCCGCGACGCGTCGGCCAGGATCTCCGTTTGCTCCTTGTTCGCTTCGGCGCGGATGCGGTCCGCCGCCTCCACGCCCTCGGCCCGCAGCTTCGCCGCCTGCGCCTTGAAGGTCGCGCGCATGCGCTCGAACACCGAATCCTGGACCTGCTGCGGCAAATCGATCTTGGTGATGCGCACATCCACCAATTCGACCCCGAGCTGCTGCGCGAAGGGACGAGCGGTCTTCATCATCGCATCGGTGAATTCGGTGCGTTCGGCGGTGACCACCTGCTGCAAAGTACGCTGCGTCACCACCGTCTTGATGCTGTCCCTGATGGTCTCGCCGAGGCGCGCGTTGGCGACATCCTCGCTGCCGCCGGTCGATTCGTAGTAGCGGCGCAGATTGCTGATGCGCCATTTCACGTAGAAATCGATGTTGAGCTGCTCCTGCTCGCGCGTCAGGAAATGCTCCGAGAGATACAGCTGGGTCAAAATGCGCCCATCGAATCGGTTTACCTCGTTGACCAGCGGAATACGAAAATGCAGGCCGGGCGATAAATTCGATTCGACGATTTCACCGCCGGTCGATTTGATCGCGAGCTGCCCTTCGTTGACGGTGAACACGCTGGCGCGCACCAGCAAAATGGTCGCGACCAGCGCGAGCATCAGATACAGAACTCTGGATTGCATCAGCGCACCCCCCGCGCTCGCGACGGATCCTCGGCGGGCGGCGACGCTTGCGCTTCCGGTGACCGTGCGGGAACCGTGAGAGTGTCGTTGGGCATGGCGATCGATTGCGGCCCGGTCGAAAGCAATTTATCGAGCGGCAAATACAACATGTTGCCGCCGTTCTTGGTATCGACGATGACCTTGCGTGAATTCTTGTACACGTTCCCCATGGTGTCGAGATACATGCGTTCGCGCGTGACGGCCGGCGCATGTTCGTATTGCGCCAGCACCTGATCGAAGCGCGAGGTCTCGCCGCGCGCCAGCGCCAACACCTGCAGGCGATAGGCCTCGGCATCGAGAATAACCTTTGCCGCCTCGCCGCGCGCTCGCGGCACGACGTCGTTGCGGTACGTCTCGGCATCCTGCTGGAATCGCTGACGATCCTTGTCGGCCTTGATCGCATCGCGCTGCGCATCCTGGACCGGTTCGGGGACGATGACTTCGCCGAGCGTGACGCTGACGATGTGAATGCCGATATCGTAGTTGTCGAGGGTTCGCTGCAACAGCACTCGGGCCCGATCGGTAATCGAAGGATCGAATGCCAGCGCCCGGTCGAGCGAGGCCTGCCCCACCGCTTCGCGCATGGCGCTCTCGCTCACCTGTGTCAGGGTTTCCTCCACGCCCTTGACCTTGAACAAATACTTGAGCGGGTCCGGCTGCGTGTACTGAACCGCGGAGGTGACCTCCACCAGGTTGGTGTCGGCGGTCAGCATGCGCGCATCGTCCCGCACGCTGTACTGCTGCGACACGTTGACGATGATCCTGCGTTCGATTGGCCACGGCAGATGCCAGTTGTAGCCGGGGCCCATGGTCTGCACGTACTTCCCAAATCGCAGGATGACGGCGCGCTCCTGCGCATCGACCCGATAGACGCCGCTCGCGATCCAGACCGCGACGATCAGGACTACGACCGCGCTCAAACCCCCGCCGAAGCCGGGCGAACCCTGGCCGGCACCGCCTCCCGAGCCGCCGCGCCCGAACAGAGCCGCGAGGCGCCGCTGCAGATTGCGCAGCACCTCGTCCAGGTCGTTTTGCGACTGTTGAGGGCGATTCCAGGGATTGCGTTTCTCGCCGCCGGGTTCGTTCCAAGCCATGCGTATGCCTAAGTTAAGTTACCAGAAGAACCGCCTATTCTAGCAGCCCTTCTCGATCCACCGCATGCTGAGGCTATGCCACGCGCTGTTCGCGTCGCACGCCGCCGACATCCACGAGACCCACTCCTTCCGCCCCCAGCAATTTGGCGATCTCAGTGCTATCGAGTTCGACCTCGATTTCCCAGCTTCCGTCGTCCAATTGCCGTTCGGCACGCACCGCATTGCGCCGGTACAGGTCGGACCTGACCGCCGCAGCCGGCATCGCAAGATGCAGCGTGCGCCTGACTTGATTCGGCCGCACGGCTTGCGCGATCGCCCCGCGCAGGCCGTCGAGCCCCGCGCCCGTCACCGCCGAGACCCATGCCCGCGCGGGTATGCCGTCGGCGCCGGCCGCGATCCGCGCGGTTTCCGCACGTCCCGCCCCCTCGAACAAATCGATTTTATTGAACACCAGAAGTTCGCGGATGTCGCCTGCGCCGATGCCGCGCAGCACCTCGCGCACCTGCTGGGTGCGCTCGTCCCGCAGCGGATCGCTCGCGTCGACCACGTGCAGCAGCAAATCCGCGTCACGCGCCTCCTGCAGGGTCGAGCGAAAGGCCGCGATCAGCTCGTGAGGCAGCGATCTGACGAAGCCGACCGTATCCGCCAGCACCACCTCGCCGACTCCCGCCAATTTGATTTGCCGTACCGTGGGATCCAAGGTCGCGAACAGCTGATTCGCCACGTAAGTCGAGGAGCCCGTCAAGGCGTTGAACAGCGTCGACTTGCCGGCATTGGTGTAGCCGACCAAGGCGACCGTGGGAACCGGAACCTCACGTCTGACGTGTCGTCCCGTCTCCCGCTGCAAGGCCAGCTTTTCGAGCCGCGTGCGCAGCGTTCGAATGCGTTTGGCGATCAGGCGCCGGTCGGTTTCCAGCTGCGTCTCGCCTGGGCCTCGCAAACCGATGCCGCCCTTTTGGCGCTCGAGATGCGTCCAACCCCGGACCAGACGGGTCGACAGATGCGACAGCTGCGCCAACTCGACCTGTAGCTTACCTTCGAAGCTTCTCGCTCTCTGAGAAAAAATATCTAAAATCAATCCATTACGATCTAAAACTCGACGGCTCGTAAGCTTTTCGAGATTGCGCTCCTGGCTGGGGCTCAAGGTTTGGTCTACCAGCACGATATCCGCATCGTGCTGATCGGCGCAGGCACGGATCTCCTCCGCCTTGCCCGAGCCCACGAAATACTTCGGGTCAGGACGAGCCCGGGACGCCAATATCAGGCCCACCGTCGTGGCGCCCGCGGAGGCGGCCAAGGCCTCGAATTCCGCGGTGTCGTGCGGGTCCACCGCGTGCCCAATGCCGACGCTGACCACGATGGCCCGTGCGCCCCCCCGAGGCCGCTCAAACAATGGGGGCGTCCCTACCGTTCACTCGCAGTTCACTCACTCGCCAGTGGCTCACTCGACAATGGCCGGTTCCGTCACTTCGCCGTCCTCGCCCGTCGGCAACCGCACATTGCGGGCCGGCACGACGGTGGAAATCGCATGCTTATAGACCATCTGACTGACGCTGTTCTTTAGCAAGACGACGAACTGATCGAACGAATCGATCTGTCCTTGGAGTTTGATGCCGTTCACAAGATAAATCGAGACCGGCACACGCTCCTTGCGAAGGGCATTCAAGAATGGGTCCTGAAGAGACTGGCCACGGGCCATGGGAGAGCTCCTTGTTCTTTGTGTCATTGACGCCGCTTTTCACTTCCTTGCGTCAGGCAGATACCGGTTGAATGCTAGCACAGCAGCGCCCAGCGGCGTTACATGGTTGGTCATCCGGCAAACCCGCTCCTCGACAGTGCGTTCTTGACGTTCGCTGCAACATCAGAATGCATGGAATCGAACCATTGCAGCTTTTCGCGCCGCTTCAGCCAGGTCAACTGTCGTTTGGCCAGTTGTCGCGTTGCCGCAACCGCTTGTTGCTTGGCTTCCTCCAAACCGCACTGCCCTGCCAAATAATTCCATGCCTGCCGATATCCGACCGCGCGCATCGACGGATGTTCCGCATTCAGGTCGCCTCTCGCACGCAGTGCGCTCACCTCGTCCAACAGGCCCGCCGCCAGCATCGCCATAAACCGCGATTCGATTCGTCGGTGCAGGACGGCTCGCTCGAGCGGCGCCACGGCAATCTCCACGACGTCCACCCCGGCGAACGCCGATCTGCGGCATTGCTGCAGACGTGTGATCGGCTCGCCAGTTACCCGATACACCTCGAGCGCGCGCTGTATGCGCTGCGGATCGTTGACATGAATGCGCGCCGCCGCTGCCGGATCCACCCGTGCGAGTTCCTCATGCACGGCCGCCCACCCCCCCGCGGCCGCCTGCGCATCGATTTGTTCGCGCACGCGCAGGTCCGCCTCCGGCAATTCCGCCAGGCCGAGTGTGAGCGCATGGAAATACAGCATGGTGCCGCCGATCAGCAGCGGCTGCCGACCGCGCCGCCAAATATCCTGCATGGCTTGATTCGCGTCGTGCACGAACTCGCCCGCGGAATAGCCCGCCACCGGGTCGCGTATATCGATCAAGTGGTGCGCAATCGCCCTGCGCGTTTGCAGATCGGGCTTGGCGGTCCCGATGTCCATGCCCCGGTAGACCTGAGCCGAGTCGACGCTGACGATTTCGAACGGCAAACTGCTCGCCAGCCGAATCGCCAGATCCGATTTGCCGGCTCCGGTCGGTCCCATCAACAAGAGCGCGCGCCGTTTCGGCGGCGGCTGTATAGGCGCCGCGCCCATCAGCGCCCGCGCAGAAAGAGCCGGTCGAGATCCGAGAGCGAAAGGCGCACCCAGGTCGGGCGGCCGTGATTGCATTGATCGGCGCGCTCGGTGCGCTCCATTTGCCGCAGCAACGCGTTCATTTCCGGAACCGTCAAATTCCGCTTGGCCCGCACCGCCGCGTGGCAGGCCGCAGTGCCGAGCAGATGATTGATGGACTCCTCGACACGCCGCGAGTGCCCCGTCTCCAACAGATCGGACAGCACGTCGCGCACCATGCCGGCCGGGTCCCGCCCCGCCAGCAGGCTCGGAATCGCCCGCAAGGCCAGCTGTTCCGGCGCCAACCGGGTTATGCTGAAGCCAAGCGCGGCGAATTCCGCCGCGTGCAGCTCGGCGGCTTCGGCCTGCGCCGGCGTGACGTGGAGGATCTCGGGCATCAAGAGCTGCTGCTGTGCGGTCTGTCCGCCCAGCAAATTCTTCATGTCCTCGTACATCACACGCTCATGCGCCGCGTGCATATCCACCAAGACCATGCCGTCCGCGGTTTGAGACAATATGTAGGCCCCGTGCAGCTGCGCCACGGCAAAGCCGAGCGGCGCCTCGTGCAGCGCCGGCTGCGATTGCGCCTCGCCGACGAAGCCGCGATAGGCGTCCGCGGGGCGGCTGGCGTGCGCTTGCGGCAGCACGAAGCGCGCCTGATCCGGCCCGTTGTGCGCATGCCGGGCGCTCCCCGTCAGCCAGTCGAGCGGCGCGCTGCCGGAGGACTCCGCGGTGGGACGGGTGTCGGCGAGCGCACGCTCCAATGTGCGAAACACGAACTCGTGCACGCGGCGCGAATCGCGAAACCGTACCTCGAGCTTTTGCGGATGCGCATTGACGTCGACCATTGCCGGATCCATTTCCAAGTAGAGCACATAGGCCGGAAAGCGGCCGCCGAACAGCACATCTTGATACGCGAGGCGCGCGGCGCCGGCTATGAGCTTATCGCGCACGTAGCGCCCGTTGAGGAAGGCAAATTGCAGATCGGACTGACTGCGCGAAAAGGTCGGCATCGCGATCCAGCCCGACAAGCGCAGGGTCTCCGTATCGTGCCGCAGCTCGAGCACATGTGCGGCAAACTCCTCGCCGCACAGTCTCGCCACTCTCGCCAGACGCTCCGCATGCGCCTCCGCCGGCGGCAGACTCCAAACGGTCTTGCCGTTGTGCACCAGGGTGAATCCGGTTTCGAAGCGCGACAGCGCCAGACGCTCCAGCATCCGCAACACGTATTGATACTCGGTCGCCTCGCTGCGCAGGAACTTGCGGCGCGCCGGCACATTGAAGAATAAATCGCGGACCTCCACGCTCGTGCCCGGGGGATGCGCGGCGGGCGCCGGCGATCCGAGTTCGCCGTCCCGCGCCTCCACGGTCCACGCGTGACCAGTGCTTCCCGATCGGGATATCAACGACAGACGCGATACGGAGGCGATGCTCGGCAATGCTTCGCCGCGAAACCCGAGCGTGTCCACGTGCTCGAGATCCCGCAGCGAGGCGATCTTGCTGGTGGCGTGCCGCGCGAGCGCAAGGGCCATCTCCCTGGCTTCAATCCCGATGCCGTCGTCGCGCACCCGGATCAGGGCGCACCCGCCCCGCTCGAGTTCGATCTCGATGCGCCGCGCGCCGGCATCGAGGGCATTTTCCACCAGCTCCTTGACCACGGACGCCGGCCGCTCGACCACCTCGCCGGCCGCGATTTGGTTGATCAGCTCATCGGGAAGAATCTGAATGGGCAAGGGCCACCTCGCGAATTGCGCATTTTCGCACAGCGCGGCCGAGGGTAGCGAACCGAGAAGGGTTTCCGAATCAGCCGCCGGCGTCGCCCGCCGAGGTCGCCAACACCGGACGCGCCCCCGCGGCGAGCTGCGCAATCCGAGTGCCTGCGGGCGGATCTGAATAGAAGTACGCGCGCAATCCCTGATGGATGGCACCGGCAATCATGGCCTGATGGGCGATACCGCGCAGGCGCTGCTCCTCCGACGGATTCGAGATATAGGCCGTCTCGACCAGCATCGAGGGAATGTCGGGGGACTTCAATACGACGAAACGTGCCTGCTGAACCACCGGTTTGCGGATCTCCCCGACCAGGTTCAGCTGATGCAGTACGTGCTCGGCAGCCGCTTGGCTCGCGCTCAACGAAGCGGACTGCGACAAATCCAGCAATACCGAGGCAAGCACGTCGCCCTTGTCCTCCAGCGAGACGCCGCCGATCAGGTCGGAGGCGTTTTCGCGCTCCGCGAGCCAACGCGCGGCCTCGTCGGTCGCGCCGCGCTGCGACAGGATGTATACGGAGGAACCGTCGATGCTGCGATCCCGGATCGAATCGGCATGGATCGACACGAACAGATCGGCCTGCTGCGCCCGAGCGCGGCGCATGCGATCCCGCAGCGGCACGAAGTAGTCTCCGTTGCGGGTCAGGTAAGATTTCATTCCCGGCTCCGCATTCACGCGCTGCGCCAGGGCGCGCGCGATGGCGAGCACCACGTCCTTCTCGCGTGTGCCGTTTTTGCCTATGGCGCCGGGATCCTCGCCCCCGTGACCGGCATCGATGGCGATGATGAGGTCGCGGGCTTCCGGGCGGGCGTGCGCCGCCTTGACCGGGGTTTCAGCGCTCGCCGCACCCCCCAATTCGATGACCAATCGATAGCCGTACTGATGATTTGGGGGTGCCACGAAGCTCTTGGCGCGTATTGATCGCGACAGATCGAAGACGATTCGCAAATCACCGGATGAGCGGCGCCCCATGCGAACCTGCTTGACCACACCCCCAGCCGGCGGGGCACGAGCGCCGCTCGCGAGGCGCGCTCCGGTCAAGTCGAGGACGATCCGGTCCGGATTCGAAAGCACCGACAGGCTGTGCTGGGCGCTGCCCGACAGGTCCAGCACGATCCGGGTGCTTTCCGGTTCCGCCCACAGCCGAACCGCACGAACTTCGACGGCGCGCACCGGGGTCCCGATCGCGGTCCCGAGCAGTAACAAGATCGTGAGGACGGTCGGCGAGGATTTCATGCAACATAAGTTAACTCGTACCCATTACATTTTTCAAGTTAAATTAGATACATAGGAAACTAACCTAGTGTTCTGCCGAAGGATATCGAGCCACTTGGTTCCAAGCCCCGTGCGCGCACAGAGCGTCGCCCGCCGTCCGCTCTGCGCATACGCGAGGGTTAAATCCAGATCGGCGGCAGGCACCGCATCCCCACCTTTCTCCGGCCACTCGATCATCATCAGGCAACCCGGATTCAGGTGGTCGCGCAAGCCCAGTTCCTCCACTTCAGCGGGGGAATGCAGCCGGTAGAGGTCCAGATGGATGCAGGTCGCTGTTCCGAGCCGGTATGATTCCAACAGAGTGAAAGTCGGGCTGCGGATCAAACCCCCGACTCCAAGGGCGCGCAATAAGCTGCGTGCGCAGGTGGTTTTTCCCGCGCCAAGTTCCCCGCGCAGGTACAGGACCGTGCAGCCACCCGCGGCGCCCGGAAGGGCTTGAGCGAGCGCCTCGCCCAGGACATTGGTCGCCTCGGCATCCGCCAGATTGAGTTCGATTTCGGATGCCGACATGCCGTCGTCCATTGGCGCACGGAATAGACGTGATTGGCCATTATACGGGTGCTGCGCGTAGCCTTGCCGCATGAGCAAAGACCTCACTCCAGACCACCCCGCCGCAGGGCGCGGCACCCAGGACCGGTCGGTCGCATTCGATCCTGCGACGCTGGCCGCTGACATCAAGCGCTGGGGGCGGGAGCTGGGATTTGCGCGGATCGGAGTCGCCACTATCGACCTGGCGGCGGACGAAGCGCATTTTCTCGATTGGCTGCGCGCCGGCTTCGAGGGCGAAATGGGCTACATGTCGCGCCATGGGCGCAAACGATCGCGGCCGGCGGAACTCGTACCGGGAACGGTCAGCTGCATCAGTGCGCGTTTGAACTACTGGCCCGCGGATGCGAGCGATGCCCAAGCGGCGCTCGCCGACGGCGCGAGCGCGTACGTATCGCGCTATGCGCTCGGCCGCGACTACCACAAACTCATGCGGCAGCGCCTTCAGCGACTTTGCGATCGCATCGGCGTGCTCGTCGGACCGTTCGGTTACCGCGCCTTCGCCGATAGCGCGCCGGTATTGGAAAAGGCTCTGGCACGCAACGCCGGCTTGGGGTGGATCGGCAAACACACGAATCTGATCGATCGCGACACGGGCTCGTATTTCTTTCTCGGCGAGATCTATTTGAACATCGCCTTGCCCGCCGATGAATCGAGCAGCGCGCATTGCGGCTCCTGCAGCGCCTGTCTGCCGGCCTGCCCCACCGGGGCGATCGTCGCTCCCTACCGCCTCGACGCGCGCCGCTGCATTTCATACTTGACGATCGAATTGACCGGATCAATTCCGATCGAATGGCGCCGCGCCATCGGCAATCGGATCTACGGTTGCGACGACTGCCAACTGGTGTGTCCCTGGAACAAGTTTGCGCGCCCGACGGCGGAACCTGACTTCCGGGTGCGCCACGGCCTCGACTGCGCGCAGCTGGTTGCGCTCTTTGATTGGAGCGAAGCGGAATTTCGGGAAAAAACGCGCGGCAGCGCCATCCGGCGAATCGGCTGGGAGCGCTGGCTGCGCAATGTAGCCGTCGCGCTCGGCAACGCGCCGGGCTCGGCGGCGGTGCTCGCCGCCCTGCGCCGGCGCGAGCACGATGCCTCGCCCCTGGTCCGCGAGCACGTGCGTTGGGCCCTCGCGCAGCACACGTCCATGCCGGCCGACGCATCCGCGACGGCCGACCGGGCGAATGCGTCCCGATAGGAGCCTGTCCGAGTGTTCCGCGCGCGCGGAACACTCAGACAGGCTCCTACGTGCTCGGCAGCAGCGTGCGGCCGGCCGGATTGAAGAAATGCCGGCCGCGCCGAGTTTTGCAGATCTCGGAGAACAGCAGCTGAAAGTCGGCGTCGTTGCTCACCGGATCGATCGACGTGGAATTCACAATCAGCAGCGGCGACGCGTCGTAGCTGTGAAAGAACCGAGCGTACGCCTGGGCGAGTTTTTCGAGATAGCCGCGCTCGATGTGCTGCTCATAGCGAATCCCGCGTTTGGCGATGCGATCCATCAAAGCGTCGGCGGGCGCCTGCAGATACACCACCAGATCCGGCTTCGGCGCGTCCACCACCACGCGCTCGTACACACGCTCATACAGGGCATATTCCGCATCATCGAGCGTCACCCGCGCGAACAAGCGGTCCTTCTCGAGAAGGTAGTCCGCCACCCGCACCGCGCCGAAAAGGTCCTGCTGGCGAACCTCCTCGAGCTGGCGCGCCCGCTGGAACAAAAAGAACAACTGCGTCTGAAACGCGGCCGCGCGCGGATTCTTGTAGAAACGCTCCAAAAAGGGGTTTTGATCCGCCTGTTCCAGCACCGCCTGGCCGGCAAGGGACTCTGCGAGGCGCCGCGCGAGGCTGGTCTTGCCCACGCCGATCGGCCCTTCGACGACGATGAATCGGTGCGGCGTTGCGCTCATATGGTTGGCTCTTCGCGCTCCAAAACACAAATTCCGTCCGCACCCGAACCCCGCTTCAGATCCGCGACGCGACCGAGTCCCGGAATATCGAGTTCTGGGGCAATATCGTTCAAAGGATACAGGACGAAATTGCGCATCGACAGCCCGGGATGCGGCAGCGTCGGCCCCGATTCCTCCCGCAGCGCATCGATCATCCACACCAGGTCCAAATCTATCAGACGTGGCCCCCATCGCTCCTGCCGCTCGCGCCCCATTCCTCGCTCGATGTCGAGCAGCGCATCGAGCAACGCGCGCGCGGTAAGTTGAGTTAACAGACCAACGGCGGCATTGATGAAATCCGGTTGATCCTGGGGTCCCATCGGGTGGGTACGATACAGGCGCGATCGCAAGATGAGCCGGGTTTCGGGCAGTGCCCGGATTCGCCCGCATGCCTCTATCACCCGCTCGCGCGGTTGATTCAAATTACTGCCGATCGCGACATAGGCTGGGCGCCATATCGCGTTCATTCGCTTCGCGACGCTCCGCCTCGCCGACGGCGCCGACGGCGCCGACCCGGCACCGCTCCCCCATCGGCCGACGGCTCTGTCGGCCGCGCCTGCACCAAGGCAACACGCTCCTCCTGCGGGAGCAATTGGATATCGGTCCACCAAGCCGCCAATTCGGGATCCGCCACGCCGACTTGCGCGCGCAACAACAGGAAATCATAAGCGGCCCGGAATCGCGGATGCTGCAGCAGGCTCAACGATTTGAGGCCGCTGCGTCGATTGAAGCGAGGCTGCAGCATCAGTAATTCGCGCATGGGCACGGCGAAGCGCCGCGGGATGGCGACGCGCGATTGCTGCGCTCTCAAGACCGCGTCGCAGGCCTGCATGAGGTGCGCCAGATCCGGCGCGGGACCCGCTTGCCGCTCATTGAGCACGCGCAGCACGGCACTCCAAAGCAGAACCGCGAACAGGAACGTGGGGGTCACGGGCTTGTCGGCGAGGACGCGCTCGTCGGTGTTTGCGAGGCCCAACTCGAGCATTTCCCGCGCATACGCGTAGGGCGGCAGATCGAAGGCCGCGGCCGACATCGGAAACAGATGTTCGAAAAGACCGTATCTTTGCAGCAAGTCAAACGACTTGGCGCCGAACCCGGACAAGAACAATTTCAAAACCTCATCAAACAGTCGCGCCGGCGGCACTCCATCGAGCAAGCAAGCCAGCTCGCGAATCGGCTGCTCGGTACCGGGTTCGATCGAGAAGTCGAGTTTGGCCGCGAAGCGCACCGCCCGCAGCATACGCACGGGATCTTCGCGATAGCGGGTTTCCGCATCGCCGATCAACTTCAAGCGCCTCGCCCCTACATCACCGGCACCGCCGACGAAATCCCAGATCGAAAAATCCTCGATGTTGTAATAAAGACCATTGGCGGTGAAATCCCGCCGCCATACGTCCTCCTCGATCGTGCCGTAGATGTTGTCGCGCAAAATACGGCCCGTGGTGTCGAACGCGCGATGCTCGGAGGCATCGATCATGCCGGCTTCGGCATCCCCCTCGGAATCCTCCGCATCCTCGCGCTCCGGGGCGGCTGCGGCGCGAAATGTTGCCACCTCGATGATTTCGCTGCCGAAATGCACGTGAGCCAGGCGGAAACGCCGGCCAATGAGCCGGCAGTTTCGAAACAGCCGGCGCACTTCGTCCGGCAAGGCGTTGGTGGCCACGTCGAAATCCTTCGGTGTGATCCCGAGCAGCAAATCGCGCACCGCACCGCCCACCAGAAACGCCTCATAGCCCGCTTCCTTGAGTCGATACAGCACCTTCAAGGCATTGGGCGAAATCGCGGCACGCGATATCGAATGCTCGGACCGAGGGATAACCACGTGAGGGAATTGCGTCGAAGGTAGGTTCAAAAAAAGGAGTTCCGCTTGAGTCCAAAAAATTGGCCCGTATACTACCAGCCCTCTTGGGTTCAGGCGGCCTGAGATCCAATACGACGCTCCCTTCGTCTAGAGGCCTAGGACACGGCC